>NZ_JCAXDY010000009.1:0-14343 GCF_059758615.1 Microbacterium sp. GQ128 | reverse complement strand
CGGATGCCGGATGCCGGATGCCGGATGCCGGATGCCGGATGCCGGACGCGCACGCGCCCGGGAGGCGGACAGCGCCACCGCCGGGGGAGGGCCGACGCTGGGGACGACGGCTGACGGTGACGCTGCCCTTCCGGAGTGCTCAGGCCGGTGGGGAATCCGGATCGAGCGTCTTCAACGTGTCTTCCTCGGCCGCGTTGTCGGCCTGGAGCTGGTCCTCGGTCTCCTCATCGCCGCCGAGGGCTGAGCGGTGACCCTGGCCGGCATCGCCCTGGATGGCGCCGCCGGTCGATTCGCCGCGCGAGCTGTCGCCCTGGATCGCGCCGCCGCTGCCGTCGCCCTGACCGGCGTCCTCATCCGGCACGCCGACGCGGCGAGCGCCTTCGGCAGGATCCTGCGGGTGGGGTGTGCGTTCCGTGTTGTCGTCCATGCACCGACGGTACGTACGCCGGATGCACTCCGTAGAGGGCGTTGACAAACGGCGGAAAGTTGTTCAGCCCTCGACGTCTTCCCGCTTCGCACTCCGAATCGGAGTCGTGACGGCGGCCTCGTCGCTGAACTCGATCGGGTCTGGCCGCTCGATCACCCGCAGCGGCCGGGTCTCGTCGAGCGTGAGCAGGAAGCGGCGGTTCTCGGCGCGGCGCAGGCGTCCCGAGGTCGTCACCCAGATGACCCCGATCGCGCAGGCGACGAATCCGGCCGTGCCGCCGAGCATGATGGCGGCGCGTGGTCCGAACGAGTCGGCGACCCACCCGGCGATGGGGGCACCCACGGGCGTCGAGCCCATGATCACGGCCATGTACAGGGCGAGCACGCGCCCGCGCAGCGCCGGCTCCGTCGTGATCTGCACGTACCCGTTGGCGGTGGTGAGCAGCGTCACGATCATGAAGCCGGTGAACGTCAGGGTGACGGCGTAGGAGGCGTAGGTCGGCATGGCAGACGACACGAACGCGGCGATGCCGAATCCGCCGGCGGCGAGGATCACGACCCGCACGCGCGCGCGGTCGCGACGGGCCGCGAGCAGGGCGCCGATCAGGGAGCCGATCGCGAGCACCGAGCTGAGCACGCCGTAGCCGTCGGCGCCCGCGCCGAACTCCAGGGCCATGGTCGAGGCGAAGATCGGGAAGTTCATGCCGAACGCGCCGATCAGGAACACCGTGGCGAACACGACCCGCAGATCGCTGCGCCCCCACACGTAGCGGAACCCGGCGGCGAGGCCTCCGCGGCTGCGGCTCTTCAGCCGCGGCGCGAGCAGCCCGGTGCGCAGCATCGACAGCGCGAGGATCATCGCCAGGAACGTCGCGGCGTTCACGATGAACACCCAGCCCGAACCGATCGCCACGATCAGCAGGCCACCGACCGCCGGGCCGATCATGCGGGCGAGGTTGAAGGATGCCGAGTTCAGCGCGACCGCATTCGACGTGTCGCCGGTCGACACCATGTCGGAGACGAACGCCTGCCGGGCCGGGGCATCAAACGCGTTCACGACGCCGAAACCGAGTGCGAAGGCGAACATCATCGGCAGGGTCATCACGTCGTTCAGCAGCAGCACACCCACCGCGATCGCGAGGGCCAGCAGCGCCGACTGGGTGGCGAACAGGATATGGCGTCGGTCGAAGCGGTCGGCCACCCATCCGGTGAGGCTGACCAGCACGAGCGGCGGACCGAACTGCAGCGCCATGGTGACGCCCATCGCGGTGGCGTCGTTGTCGGTCAGCTCGGTGAGCACGACCCAGTCCTGGGCGGTGGCCTGCATCCATCCACCGACGTTCGAGACCAGGGCGCCCGCGAACCAGATGCGGTAGTTGATGTTCGCGAAGGAACGGAACATGGCGCTCATCGCTCCACCACCCGACGCATCAGTGCACTCGCTTCTCGGAGCGTGGTGAGCTCGGCCTCGGTGTACTCGACCTCGCGCAGCATGTCGGCCAGCAGCTCGTCGCGGCGGCGGATCGTCTCCACGACGATCTCGATGCCGGCTTCCGTGATATCGACCTGCACGCGGCGGCGGTCGTCTTCATCCGGGGTGCGCACGACGAAGCCCTGCTCCTCGAGACCGTTGATGGTGCTGGTCATCGACGGAGCGGTCACGCGCTCGCGGACGGCGAGGGTCGAGATCGTGCGGCGGCCGTTCATGCGCAGGTCGGCGAGCACCGCCAGCTGCGCATCGCTCATGGAGTCGGCCGCGCGGGCGCAGCGGAGGCGGCGGGCCAGCCGGAACGTGGCCATGCGCAGGTCTGTGGCGGTGAGGTGGAGGGATTCATCGGACGCAGACATTACTTAGATAGCCTATCTAATTTTTCGGACGCCGTCTCGGCACCCGGCACAATGGAGGGGTGACCCGAACGCTCGCCCTGGAAATCGCCGTGCAGGACCCCGCCGGAGTGCGCATCGCCGCCGAGATCGGCGCCGACCGCGTCGAGCTCGCCACGGCCCTCGCCCTCGGCGGACTGACCCCGTCGCCCGCGACGCTCGAGCTGGCGGTCGAGACGGCCGGCGCGGAAGGTCCCGAGGTGCACGTGCTCATCCGGCCGCGCGGGGGCGGCTTCCACTACACCGACGACGAACTGGCCATCAGCGAGCGCGACGTGCGACGCGCGATCGCTGCGGGTGCGACCGGCGTGGTCATCGGCGCCCTCGACGCGGAGGGACGCCTCGACCTCGAGGCCATGGCGCGGCTGCGCGATGCCGCGGGCGGATCTCCCGTCACCCTGCACCGCGCCATCGACGTGACGGCCGACCCCGTGGCCACGCTGCGCAGCGCCCGCGAGTTGGGCCTTGCTCGCGTGCTCACCTCGGGCGGGGCATCCGCCGCGATCGACGGCATCGACACCCTGCGTGCGCTGGTCGCCGCGGCCGAGGGAGAGATCCAGGTCATGGCCGGCAGTGGAGTCGACGTCGCGAGTGCGCCGGTGCTCGCCGCGGCGGGGGTGGACGCGATCCACTTCTCCGCGAAGCGCGCCGTGATCGAAGACGGCGGCGTGCGGATGGGCTCCGCCTCCGACGGCGTCGGCGGCTACGAGGTCACCGACCGCGACATCGCCTTCGCCATTCGGGATGCCGTCGCGCGGTAGGCGGTCCCGGCGCCCGGTCGCTAGGCTCGCAGCGTGACGGATACGCGCGAGTTCACCGACGCCCATGGCGTGGCCATCGTCTACGACGTGCATCCGGCTGCGGGGACTCCTCGCGGAGTCGTGCAGCTCTTGCACGGCGTCGGCGAGCACGCCGGACGATACGGGGCCCTGATCGGTGCCCTCACCGGCGCGGGTTTCCACGTGTACGCCGACGATCACCGGGGCCACGGCCGCACCGGCATCCGTCAGCACGGCGGACCCGAGAAGCTGGGTCGACTCGGCATCGGCGGACTCCGCGCGGCCGAGGATGCCATCTGGCAGCTGACCGGGATCATCCGCGATGAGAACCCCGACCTGCCACTCGTGCTGCTCGGCCACTCGTGGGGATCGTTCCTGGCGCAGATGCTCGTGAACCACCACCCGGAGGCGTGGGATGCCGTGATCCTCTCGGGCTCCGCACTGCGCACGCCCGGTTTCCTCAACGCCGCCCCCCTGAACGCGCGGTGGGCGAAGGGCGAAGGTGCCACCGGGCTCGAATGGCTCAGCCGCGATCCCGCCGTGTGGGCCGCGTTCGCCGACGACCCGCTCACGACCGATGTCCCGCTGCTCAAGCTCTTCGGCCCGATCGAGGCCGCACGGCTGTACGGGCGTCCGGCCAAGGACCTGGGCCGCGACATCCCGATGCTGCTCCTGGTCGGTCGCGACGACCCGGTGGGCGGACCCCGCAGCGTGCACAAGCTCGCCGACGAGTACCGCAGCCGGTCCGGGCTCACCGACGTGACCACGCTGGTGTATCCGGATGCGCGGCACGAGATCTTCGCCGAACTGCAGCAGGACGAGGTGCGCGCCGACGTGCTCGCCTGGCTCGACAAGCACATCCCCGCGCGCTGAGCGGCCGCGTTCGCACCTCGAGACCCCGGGTTCGCGTCCACACCCCCGGGTGGCTGCGCGCGCACGGCGGGGTCTCGGTGGGAAGGCGGGGTCTCGTCGGTGCGGGGCCGGATGTGACGTGGAATGACGCGACGTGAAGCCGTGTGACGGAGCCGTTCCCCGGGCTCGGCCCCGACCGTAGATTCGGGTCAGTATTCCGCGCAGGAGCGAGGGGCGCGCCCGTGTGTGCTGCTCGCACGGGAGGGACCGCACCGATGAGCTTCGTGAAGGACTGGCAGGACTGGCACGCGTCGCGCGAGCGTTACGCGGGGTCGGAGTACGGTCCGTCGGCGCTCGAGTCGACGAACTGGCTCATCACGGAGGCGGCGGCGGTCGACGGCATCCCCGGACTCTGGGCGCTGACCGGAGACGGCGGCATCCGCGGCAGCGAGCTCGGCCAGACGGGGTCGACCGTGGTCCTGCGCGGCTCGGAGAGCATCCGCCTCGGCCGCCGGGAGCTGCGCGTGTTCGATCGCCACGGTGCGCTGGCGCTGCGGGTGCTCAACCCGGCACGACCGCAGCGCGAGTGGTTCACCGCGATCGACGCCTACGCGCCCGACGAGCGCTGGCGACTCCCCGCGGTGTTCGAGGAGACACCGGACGAGCAGATCCTGATCACGTCGGTCGACGGCCAAGCTCGCGAGACTCCCGTCGCCGGGCGACTGCGGTTCGAACTGGCCGGTGCGCCGCAGACGCTGACCGTCACCAGGAACGGACAGGGGGCGTTGAGCGCGGTGTTCGCCGACGGCACCAACGGGCTCGAGACGTATCGCTTCCGGTTCCTGCCGGTCGACGAACCCGCCGCAGACGGCACGGCCGTGATCGACTTCAACCGCGCCTACCTGCCGCCGTGCGCGTTCTCGGACCAGTACGTCTGCCCGCTGCCGCCCGCCGGCAACCGGTACTCGACGCCGATCCGCGCCGGGGAGCGCGTGGTGGTGCTCGGGGGCTGATCGGTCGGATGGTCGGTGCGCCCGGCGGTCGATCCGCCATCGCTGACCCGCCGCATCCGGGGCCGCGCGCCTTAAGCTGGTTCCGTGCACGGTGAATACAAGGTCCCAGGTGGAAAGCTCGTCGTCGTCGACCTCGAGATCGAGGACGACCGGATCGCCCGCTTCCGCCTCGCCGGCGACTTCTTCCTCGAGCCCGACTCGGCACTCGACGACATCAATGCCGCGGTGAACGGGCTGCCCGCCGAGTCGGACTCGACGGCCATCGCGACGGCCGTCCGCAGCGCGCTGCCCGATGGCGCTCAGCTGCTCGGCTTCTCGCCCGAAGCCGTCGGCACCGCGGTGCGCCGCGCGCTCGTGACGGCCCCGGGATGGCGCGACTTCGACTGGGAGATCGTGCACGACAAGGCGGTCTCGCCGCGCATGAACCTCGCCCTCGACGAGGTGCTCACCGCCCGCGTCGGCGAGGGGCGTCGCCGTCCCACCCTGCGCATCTGGGAGTGGAACGAGTCGGCCGTCGTGATCGGGTCGTTCCAGTCGTATCGCAACGAGGTCGATCCCGAGGGTGCCGCACGGCACGGCTTCGACGTGGTCCGCCGCATCTCCGGCGGCGGGGCGATGCTCATGGCCGCGGGGCAGATCATCACGTACTCGCTGTATGTGCCGGCATCGCTCGTCGCGGGCATGACGTTCGCCGACTCCTACGCCTTCCTCGACGACTGGGTGCTGCAGGCGCTGCGGTCCCTCGGCATCGATGCGGTGTACCAGCCGCTCAACGACATCGCGAGCCCGACCGGCAAGATCGGCGGTGCCGCGCAGAAGCGCCTCGCCAACGGGGGAGTGCTGCACCACGCGACGCTGTCGTACGACATCGACGGCCAGGTCATGACCGAGGTGCTGCGCATCGGTCGCGAGAAGCTCAGCGACAAGGGCACCACGTCGGCCGCCAAGCGCGTCGACCCGCTGCGCAGCCAGACCGGGCTCGAGCGCGCCGAGATCATCGAGCGGTTCAAAGACACCTTCCGCTCGCTCACCGATGCCGAGACCGGAGCGATCACCGCGGACGAGTACGCCGACGCGGAGGCGCTCGTCGCGTCGAAGTTCGCCACCGAGGCGTGGCTGCATCGGGTGCCGTGACCGCGCCGGACGACGGACCCGAAACCCGGACGAATGCGGGTGCCGCGGCCGTGGCCGCTCCGGAGGACGGACCCGAAACCCGGACGAATGCGCTTCCCGCGGCCGAATCCACGGATTCCGGCCGAGGGAAGCGCGTTTCTCCGACGCAGGCGCGGGGCGCGGTCACCATCATCGAGGGTGACAACCTCGCCGTCGCGGCGACCCTGCCCACGGGTTCCTTCACGCTCGTGTACCTCGACCCGCCGTTCAACACCGGTCGGACGCAGGGCCGGCAGGTGGTCACCGCGCGCCGGACGTTCACAACTCCTCAAGAATCCGAGCCCGTCACCGAAGAACCCCCGGAACTCCGCGATCCGGATGCAGCGACCGGCTCGAATCTGAGGAGTTCTGAACCGGGGGTGGCCGCGACCGTGCCCACCGCCGAGGTGCGGCACGGGTTCCACGGCCACGCGTACGAGCGGGTGCGCGGGATGTTGCGCGCCTACGACGACCGCTTCGACGACTACGGTTCCTTCCTGATGCCGCGGCTCGAGGAGGCATGGCGTCTGCTCGCCGACGACGGCACTCTGTACCTGCACCTCGACTACCGGGAGGCGCACTACGCGAAGGTGATGCTCGACGCCGTGTTCGGGCGGGACTGCTTCCTCAACGAGCTGATCTGGGCGTATGACTACGGCGCCAAGTCGCGCAGCCGCTGGCCCACCAAGCACGACACGATCCTGGTGTACGTGAAGAATCCGCGGGCGTACGTCTTCAACTCCGATGAGGTCGACCGCGAGCCGTACATGGCACCTGGACTGGTGACCGCCGAGAAGGCCGCGCGCGGCAAGCTGCCGACCGACGTCTGGTGGCACACGATCGTGCCGACGACCGGGCGCGAGAAGACCGGGTATCCCACGCAGAAACCCGAGGGGATCCTGCGCCGCATCGTGACCGCATCCAGCCGCCCCGGCGATCGTGTGCTCGACCTCTTCGCCGGCAGCGGCACGACCGGCGCCGTGGCGTCGGAGCTCGGCCGTGATGCCGTGCTGGTCGACGACAACCCCGAGGCGATCGGGGTCATGAAGACGCGGATGCCGCACGCCGAGGTGATCACACCCGGCTGAGGCCTCTCTCGATGTGGCCCGCTCACGCCCCGCGACCAGGAGAATGCTGTCATGACCGACATCGACTTCGAGACGACCGCCGACTTCGTCGAGGTGACGACCGCCGCAGGGCGGGTGCGCGGACGCTGGCGTCCGACCACCGGCGGGCGCGGCAATCCGCGGTCGGCGGCGTTCCTCGGCATCCCGTTCGCGGAGGCGCCGATCGGTGAACTGCGCTTCCGGGAGCCCGTGCCGAAGACGCCGTGGGAGGGTGTGCGCGATGCGCTCGAGTTCGCCGCCACCGCGCAGCGCGGCGACCCCGGCGTCACGCTCATCCCCGAGCCGAGCATCGAGGGCGAGTCGACGCTCAACGTCAACGTGTTCACACCGAGTCCGGCCCGCGCCGAACCGGGGACCGGACTCCCGGTGCTCGTCTGGATCCACGGCGGCGGATACTTCGCCGGCTCACCCGCGAGCCCCTGGTACGACGGCCGCAACTTCAACCGCGACGGCGTCGTGACCGTGTCGATCTCGTACCGCCTGGGCTTCGACGGCTTCGGGTGGATCGAGGATGCTCCCTCGAACCGTGGTGTGCGCGACTGGCTGCTCGCGCTGGAGTGGGTGCAGCAGAACATCGCCGAGTTCGGCGGAGATCCGTCGCGCGTGACGATCGCCGGGCAGTCCGCGGGCGGCGGTGCCGTGCTGACCCTGCTCGGCATGGAGGAGGCGCAGCACCTGTTCCAGGGTGTCTATGCGATCTCGGGCGCGCTCGCCGATGTCGCCTCCACCCGCGCCGAAGCGTTCGGCCGCGCGCTCGCCGCCGCAGGCGGGGTCGAGCCGACCGTGGCCGGGTTCTCGTCGCTGTCCGAGGAGCGCATCCTCGAGCTGCAGAAGAAGGCGACCGAGCTCGGGCCGTCGGCGGTCGGGACCATGATCGAGGAAGGGCTGCCGCTCGGGCCGAGCATCGACGGCGATCTGTTGCCGCGTTCGACGCGCGAGGCGCTCGCCGCGGGTGTCGGCGCCGACAAGCCGCTGGTGCTCGGGGCGACCGACGACGAGTTCACGATGGTGTTCTCGGATGCGGCCAAGAAGCTCCGCTGGGTGCCCCGGTCGCTGCTGCTGGGAAAGCTCGGGCTACCGAAGGCCGCGCGCCGCGAGTACCTCGCCGCCAACGCCGACGTCACGCGACTCGGCAACGCCCGCGTCGCCGGGCGGCTGCTGACCGACCGGATGTTCCGCTCGGCGCTGCTGAAGGTCGTCGCCGACCGCGGCGCTGCTCCGACCTGGGTGTATCGGTTCTCCTGGCCGTCGGGACGCTTCGGCTTCGCCGAGCACTGCCTCGACGTGCCGTTCTTCTTCGATTGCCTGGACGGCCCGGCGATGGAGCCGCTCGCCGGACCGAACCCGCCGCAGGGCCTGGCCGATCAGGTGCACGGCGCGGCGGTCGCGTTCGTCACCGGCGGTGACCCCGGGTGGCCGCGTCACGAGGGCACTGCGGGCATCGTCCGCGTCTATGACGTGCCGACGCGCGACGTGCGCGACGCCTATGCCTCCGTGCGCCCGCTGCTGGGGTCTTCCTCCTGACGCCTTCGACTCGCGCCTGCCGTCAGGCCACGTAGACCTTGCGAAGCGTCTCGGTGACGTTCCAGGTGGTGCGCATGCCCTCAGCGAGGCGCACGACCGAGCCCGCGCCGACCTCGAGATCGGGCACGCCCGATGAGGCGAACGAGATCGTGGCGCGGCCAGACAGCACCACGAACACTTCATCGGCCTCGATGTCGGTCGCAGTGCCCGGTGTCATCTCCCACACACCGATCTCGACCCCGCCGAGGGTCGCCAGCTCGTGCACGGCGGTCGTCGGGGCGCCGGCGAGAACCTCCTCCGCGGGGAGCGGCTCGTGCGCGAGGACCAGCGCGCCGGCATCCACCCCCGCCCCGGCAGCGAGGCCGCTCATGAGTCGAAGCCCATGCCGACGGCGTCGAGGGCCTTGAGGAACAGGTTGCGCTTGCCCTCGTTGTGGTCGGCCCGGTTCATGGCCGCGCGCACGAGGTTGACGCCGATCGAGGCGGCGGGTTCGGGCGGGAACGGGATGGGCTTCTCGCGCACCATCCGCAGCTCGGTGCGCTCTGTCGAATCCCCCGACAGCTTGTCGAGCATGACGTCGGCGGCGAAGCGCGCGGCACCGACGCCCAGTCCGGTGAAGCCGGTGGCATAGGTGACGCGGCCCTTGCGGGCGGTGCCGAAGAACGCGCAGAAGCGGCTCGACGAGTCGATCGCCCCGGCCCAGCGGTGGGTGAAGCGCAGGCCCTGCAGCTGCGGGAAGGTCGTGAAGAAGTGCGAAGCGAGCTTGCGGTGGCTCTCGATGCGGTCCTCGTACTCCGGGCGCACCTTGCCGCCGTAGTGGTAGACCGCGTCGTAACCCCCGAACAGGATGCGGTCGTCGGCGGTGAGCCGGTAGTAGTGGAACTGGTTCGCGCTGTCGGCGAGGCCCTGACGGTTCGACCAGCCGATCGACGCGAGCTGTTCCGTCGAGAGCGGCTCGGTCATCAGCACGTAGTCGTACACCGGCACGGTCATCAGGCGGTTGCGCTTCAGCAGCGAGGGGAACGCGTTGGTGCCGAGCGCCACGGCATCCGCCACGACCCGACCGTTCGGGGTGACCAGCGTGATCGGACCAGACGCGTCGCCCTCGATGGCGCGAACGATGCTGTGCTCGTAGATCTCGACGCCGAGGTCTGCGGCCACGCGGGCCAGCTCGACGCCCAGCTTGGCGGGGTGCACCATCGCGGAGCCCTCGCGGTCCCAGGCTCCGGCGAGGAACGTCTCGGAGTGCACCTCCGCCTGCACGGCGTCGCGATCGAGGAAGCCGGGTTCGTCGCGTAGCCACTCGACCTGGTGCGGTTCCACGGCGACGGCCAGCTGGCCGGTGCGCTCGAACTCCGCATCCATCCCGTAGCGGGCGACGGTCTGCTCGATGCCGTCGAGGTTCTCGTGGCCCAGCTCCTCGAGCCGGTCGATCTCCTCGGGCCACCGGTTCACCCCGTTCTCGTGGCCGTGCGTGAGGCTCGACTCGCAGAACCCGCCGTTGCGACCGGATGCCGCCCACGCGATCCGCGATGCTTCCAGCAGGACGACGCGGCGCTCGGGGTCGCGCTCCTTGGCCCGCACCGCGGTCCACAGCCCGGCATATCCACCGCCGACGATGGCGAGGTCGGCGCGGACCGTGCCGTTCAGACGCGGATGCGTCGGCCGATCGACATCGTCGAGCCAGAACACCCGGAGAGCGGTGTCGCGCAGGGAGTCGTCGATGACCCCCTGCGACGGCTCCCGGCGTTCGAAGACGGTGGTTCCCATGATCACTCCGATGCGTTCGGGGCGCGCCTCAGCGCGTGCCCCAGTTGTAGAGGTCTTTGTAGAGGCCGGCGTAGAGCAGGCTCTCCGTGTGTTCGATGCCCGGAATCGTCCGGATGCGGGTCGCGATGAGGTCGATCAGGTGCTCGTCGTCCTCGCACACGGCCTCGACGAGGATGTCGAAGGTGCCGAGCACGACGACGACGTACGCCAGCTCGGGGATCCGGGTGAGCTCCTCGGCGATCGCGCGGGGGTCGCCGGAGACGCGGATGCCGATCATCGACATGCGGTGGAAACCGAGCTGCATGGGATCGGTGACCGCGACGATCTGGATGATGCCGGCCTCGGTCATCCGCTGCACGCGCTGCCGGGCGGCGGCTTCGCTGAGGCCGACCTCGCGGGCGATCTCCGCGTAGGGGCGGCGGCCGTCCTCCTGGAGGAGCTCGACGATGCGCTTCGAGATGTCGTCCAGTGCGGGCTGGGCAGGCTTGGGGCTCATCTGTCGATATTGACAGTCTAAATCTGATTCTGCAACTGATTCAGTCGATACACCCGGGTGAAATCTTCCGATTCCGCAGGGTGCGCGCTACCATGACGGCATGTCCCGCACCCTTCTGAAGAACTCGGCGCCGTTGCAGAACTTCATCGGCGGCCGCTCCGTGCCCGCGACCGGGACGGAACGGATGCCCCTCCTCGATCCTGTCACCGAAGCCACGTACGGTGAACTGCCGATCTCCGACGGCGCCGATGTCGACGCCGCTTACGCCGCGGCATCCGCCGCCTTCCCGCTCTGGCGCGACACGACGCCGGCCGATCGGCAGCTGGCGCTGTTCCGCATCGCCGACGAGATGGAGTCGCGCGCAGAGGAGTTCGCGGACCTGGAGTCGCAGGACACCGGCAAGCCGCGCGCGAGCCTCGTCGCCGACGAGATCATGCAGTCGGTGGATCAGTTGCGCTTCTTCGCCGGCGCCGCCCGCAGCCTGGAGGGCCGCGCGGCGGGGGAGTACCTCGCCGGGCACACCTCGTTCGTGCGCCGCGAGCCGGTCGGCGTGATCGGCCAGGTGACCCCGTGGAACTACCCGCTGAACATGGCCGTCTGGAAGATCGCGCCCGCGCTCGCCGCCGGGAACACGGTCGTGCTCAAGCCCGCGGAGTCGACACCGCTGACCACGCTCCTGCTCGCCGAGATCGTCGCGCGGCACACCCCGGCCGGGACGCTCAACGTCGTGCTGGGCGACCGTGACACGGGCGTCGCGCTGGTGGAGCATCCGACTCCGCAGATGGTCGCGATCACCGGTTCGGTGCGCGCAGGCATGGCGGTGGCGCGCTCGGCGGCGAACGACGTCAAGCGCGTGCACCTGGAGCTCGGCGGCAAGGCGCCGGCGATCGTGTTCGCGGATGCATCGCTGGAGAAGTCCGTGGACGGGATCATCACCGGGGCCTTCTTCAACGGCGGGCAGGACTGCACCGCCGCCACTCGGGTGCTCGTGCACGCCTCGCGGCACGACGAACTCGTCGCCGCGCTGGTGGCCAGGGCGAAGACGCACGCGCGCACGGGCGGCCCGCACGAGGAGGGTGTGCTGTACGGCCCGCTGAGCAGCGCGGCCCAGCTCGCTCAGGTGCAGGGGTTCATCGACCGGCTGCCCGCGCACGCGACCATCGAGACCGGCGGACGGCGTCAGGGAGATCAGGGCTACTTCTGGGAGGCGACGATCGTCTCGGGCGTGCGGCAGGACGATGAGGTCGTGCAGGGTGAGATCTTCGGCCCGGTGCTCACCGTGCAGGCGTTCGGCGACGACGACGAGGCGCTCGAGCTGGCGAACGACGTGCCCTATGCGCTCGCCGCCTCGGTGTGGACGACCGATCACGCGAGGGCGATGCGCTTCTCGCGCGACCTCGACTTCGGCTGCGTGTGGATCAACACGCACATCCCGTTCGTGTCGGACATGCCCCACGGCGGGTTCAAGCACTCCGGATACGGCAAGGACCTCTCGCAGTACGGGTTCGACGACTACACCCGCATCAAGCACGTGATGAGCGCGCTCGACTGAGCTGCCGTGCCCGTCCGGGGGCGCCGAAGCCCCGGCTTCTCGTCGAAGCCCCGGGCTTCCGTCGAAGCCCCGGGCTTCCGTCGACGGCACAACGGGGTCTCGGTGCCAAGTCGGGGTCTCGCCGGGATGCCCGGTGGTGCGGGTCAGCTGACGTGCGTCTGGAGCCAGGGCATGGGATCGACGGCGACCGTGTTGATGTGGACCTCGAAGTGCAAGCAGGAGCCGAACACGTATCCGGTCGATCCGACGTCGCCGATGTACTGGCCCTCGTCGACGCAGTCGCCGACCTCGACCGCACGGGTTCCGTAGTTCAAGTGCGAGTAGACGGTGCTCACCGCCTGCCCGTCGACGATGCTCTCGATCTGGATCGTCACGCCGTAGCCCTGGTAGCTCTCGGTGGAGCGGGACACGCAGCCCTTCATCGCGGCGTTGATCGGCGTTCCCACACCCGCAGCGAAGTCCTGACCCAGATGAGACCGGCCCGGCCGTGAGGCGCCGAAGCCGTCGGTGAACGAGTACGTGCCGTCTGCCATCGGCATGACGATGCGATCGGCGATGGGGATCTCGACCGCGCTCCCGAGCGGCATGCCCGCAGCGAGGGCGGCGGCGACGGCGCGGGAGCGCGTCTCCTCGATCTCCTCGGGCGTCGTCGCCGAGAAGGTCCCCCGCGGAGCGATCTCGGCACGGATCTCGTCCGTCGATGTGGACGCCGACGTGGACGTGTAGGACTGCGCGGCATCGGCTGCGGCCGCTGTGGTGAGGCTGGTGGTGGCGACGGCCCCATCGCTTCCCGTGGCGAGTGCGGGCAGTGCCGCACCGGTGACCATCACGCCGATCGCGAACGTGGCGCCGAGCGCCTTGGCCTTCGCCCACGGACGTTTCGTGCGCCCGGTCCGGACCGACGGCGCTGCCTTCTGCGGCTTCGTGCGCCCAGGGCGCACGCGAGCACCCCGGGTGCCGCGCCGGCCGGCGCCCTGCGCCTGCGGACGAGCGGTCGATGCAGCGGGAGCTGTGGCGGGTGTGGCGGGTGTGGCGGGCGATGCGGCCGGTGTGGCGGGCGATGCGGACGGTGCGGGGTCGATCGCGTCGCGTGCGTCGGGCGCGTCGATCGCGTCGGGTGCGTCGGGTGCGTCGGGTGCGTCGATCGAGTCGAGTGTGTCGCGTGTGTCGAGTGCGTCGATCGCTTCGATCGCGTCGATTGCGTCGCGTGTGTCGAGGAGGTCGGTGGAAGTCGGTGCGCCGGCGGCATCACCTGCGTGGGGTGCACCGGCCGGCTCTCGTGTGTCGACCGCGCCGAGTGCATCCGCCGTGCGGGCGCGCTGTCCGTCGCCCGCACGGGTTGCATCCATCGCGCGGAGGCTCTGCGGCTCCGTGGACGCGGAGCGTCGCAAGTCGCGCCGCAAGCGCGGTCGGGCCGAGTCGGGGGCTTCTGAGAAGGCTTCCGAGGCGTCGTGAGCGCGCTCGGTGGGCAGGGAATTCGTGACGGGATCCTTCCGGAGGGCAGATGTGCTCGGCGGTCGATCCCCCCGGATGCCACCGTTACCGATCTGTAATTTAGTTGGCGAACCTGTGAGCGTCAAATCGAGAGCGGATGGTCGACTCCGTTTCGACGACGAATGCTCGGCCGTCATCGACAGGGGGATGTCGTTTGTCTTGTCGACGCGGATGCTCACACTCTGCCCTGGTGTGGGACGTCCGCGTGCTTCGTGGCGTGCTGTGCCGCCGAGAGTGTGGAGAAGTGCTGTGTCGGCGCTTCTGTGGAGGGCGT
>NZ_JCAXDY010000008.1:0-58564 GCF_059758615.1 Microbacterium sp. GQ128 | reverse complement strand
TCGGATGGGAGTCAGACCCCGGCTGGTCAAAGTTGCAAGAGGCGACGCGGACGCATGAACGCCTCGTCGGTGAGGCTTTCGGAGATCAGGCGCCCTCGACGTAGATCCGCAGTCGCGGTACGGGCCCCCGTGGCATTGAGTGTCCGTTTGGGGATCGTCTCGTGAGACGGTCGATGGCGCCGCAGCTGCACCGTCGATGGCTGGTTACGGCCGTCTCGCATAGGGTGTTCTCAGACCATCTCATTTCAGGTAGCGTATATGCGACAGTGCGGCAGCCGATGCCGAATGGAACGAGGGTGGAGACGGATGTCATACGTGGAGCATGAGGCAGTCATCGCGGTCTTGGTGCCGAGGTCGGGTCATCCGATGCCGCACATCGATG
Organism: Microbacterium sp. GQ128; assembly: GCF_059758615.1. Lineage (NCBI taxonomy): Bacteria > Bacillati > Actinomycetota > Actinomycetes > Micrococcales > Microbacteriaceae > Microbacterium > Microbacterium sp. GQ128. The sequence continues at coordinate 58,182 of NZ_JCAXDY010000008.1, read as the reverse complement.
GTTTCCGGGACGCGCTCCCGGCCGAGTGGCAGAGGCTCGTCCTTGGTCCGGTTAAAGGGCTCACGAATTCCTATGCGACATACGTGTTCCTGCCTGACGGTTCCAAGGAGGGACGGAAGATCTCCGACGAAGGTGATATCTACCGGGCGAGGTTCGTTGATCTGTTGAAAGATTCCGGCGATCTCGTCCATGTTTCCTTCGGAGGGGATAGCGAAGAAGCCACCGTCGCAACGGGCGCCCTTTTGGCTCCTCGCGTCGGTGGTGCGTGATGGATTTCGGGTACTCCCGGGTCTCAAAGAAGCGAAGGCGCGATATGAGTGAAGACGTCATCCAGTGGAACAGGGATGCCTGGGTTGCGGCGCTGTATTTCGCAGTAGCCTCGGTATCGGCTTTCGGCCTCGTGCACAGTGCGATTGTGTACACCCCGATGTATCTGATGGTGCTTCTCATGCCCGCACTTTGGGTTTCGGTGGGCTGGCAGAAGGTGCGTTCTGCCCGAGTATTCGCGGATGCCGAACGTCTGCGCCGTCTGGGCGAGCGTCGCGCGGGGGAGTGATGGACTTCGGATACTCGCGAGTCTCCACGATCGGCCAAGACCTTGAGCTCCAGCGATCGCTTCTTCTCGGGGAAGGTGTCCACGAGGACCGAATCTTCGTTGACCATGGGTTCACTGGCAAGAATCTCCAGCGCGACGGGCTGCGCACCGTCTTAGCGGCCGTGCGCGAGGGTGACAAGCTCATCGTGCCCAAGCTGGACAGGTTCGCTCGCAACGCGGAAGAGACGCTGCGAGAGCTACGCGAGCTGACCGCACGCGGTGTGGCCTTTCAGTTCGGGAAGACCGTGTACGACCCGGGTGACCCGTTCTCGAAGCTGTTCTTGACCTTCCTCGCCGCGATTGCAGAGGCCGAGGGAGGGTGGATCAGCCTGCGCACCCAGGAGGCGATGGCGCGGCCGAGCGTGCGGGCAAAGCTCAAAGGGCGTCAGCCGCGGTTCTCGCCGAAGCAGGATGCGGCGATCGCGAAGCACCTCGAGGAGGGCGACATGACACCGATCGAGATCGCAGGCCTGTTCAACACCTCGAGGGCCAGCGTCTACCGGGCGGCCGCACGCCACAACGGTCGGAAGGGATAGCAGTCCTGACGCGCCAGTGGACGCTGGGCGCGTAAAACTGTGAATCGCGACAGGTGATGCCGGCGTGCCGAGGCCTGGAAGGCGGTCTTCGGCACGCCGGCGGCCGCGAGTGAGTCAGAGTATCGTGGCCCACCTGATGACGACGTCGGCGGCGGGAAAGGCCGCCAACGCCACCGAGATCCAGACCGCGACCTCACGCCAACGTGCACATGCGCCCTTCTTCGATTCCAGCTGCTTCACCATTCGTACTCCTCGCTCCGTTTCGAACCATGGGTACGGTTTTCCGGTCAGATCGGACACTGCCCTTGAAACCCGTCCAGGGTCTCTATGCGCGACCCCGTTCCTCACCCGCATGCGCGGTGTCCAGAAGGAACTGCGGTCGTTTGCGACGACGGCGAGACAGAACACACCCGCGGCCGGAGTGGGGTCGACGAAAAGCTAACTCGCGCACGGTGGGCAACGACTACCTAGTGGAAGGGAGGCAACCGCCGTCCCACACTCACAAGGAGAGACGCATGTGCAGCTTCTGCAACACCCCGTCCGATAGCCTCACGACCGGTAGCGATGGCCGAACCCAGGCCTGCCCTGACTGTCTCGGCTCCGCCGATGACTGATGCCCCGCAGCAGATCCCGGATCACGCTCTCGAGGAGTCTCCTCTCCCTGAATGGCAGGAGCTCCGAGACGCCATGGTCGACCTCGGATATGACGGTGATCCAAGTGACGATCTCACGATCATCACTTGGCACCTGAAGGCCCAGGGCCTCGTGCGAGCAGTATTCGCCGAACCGGAACCAGCGACGTAGAAGTTCCGGCGTGCTGAAGACCAAGACGTGGATCCTCAGCACGCCGGTGCCCGCGTCGCGGTCGCGCGCCGGATGCAGGCTCTTCAGTGACCCTCGCGTCAACCTGAGTTGACATAATAACTATTATCGGTTAATCCTCATTAACTGAAAACGCAGGTCACGTCAGGCGTCCGGCTTGACGTGACCAGGGTGGCTTTCGGGTGGCTTTTGGTGGTTGTTGGGGGTACCCTGGGGGTATGGAGACGCTCACGCCAACGACACAGCACGGGCGGACGATGCGGATGGACATTCATCAGATCGTTCGCGAGCTCAACGCTGTTCTGGGCCCCACGCTGGTTTCAGCAATGGTGGGGTCGACGGACCGGAAGCTGCCGATCCGGTGGGCGAAGCCGGATGGTCCAGAGCCGCGACCTGAAGCGTCGAACCGGCTGCTGTTTGCGCACCGTCAATGGGTTCTTCTGGCGGCCGCGGACGGCGAGCATGTTGCGCGTCAGTGGTTCATCGGTGGCAATCCGTGGCTGAGGGAAGACACTCCCGTCACGGCGATCCGGGAGGGCCGCCATGGCGAGGTCTCTGCGGCTGTCGAGTCATTCCTCGACGGCACGACCGACTCGTGACCGTTACGAGAGTCTGTGAGGCCACGGGGCTTCACTTGGTCTCTGACCCCGGGGTCTATGGGTACCACGTGGGGAAGAACGACTACCCGCCACTGTCTGCCGCGACTCGCGATGCCGCGGCCAAGTGGAGACAATCCTGGGGGCGGTATGACGTGCCCGGGCAGACGTTCTACATCGCGGAAACTCGCGAGTGCGCGTACGCCGAAGTGCTGTCTCAGTACAAGCGGGCGAACGGGGCCAACGACACCCTCGCCAAAGACGCTGCAGCGGTAGGGCTGACCCTCAAGGCCTACGTGGAAGAAGTCGCACGCGAGTGGTCGGAGCGTGACTTCATGGGTCTAGGCGCCCTGCCCGCAGGATGGCGGTACGACCGCGGCATGATTCCTGTCGTGATGCCCGACCCCGGCTGGCTCGTGGATATCGAGCACCCGGACTCCATCGCTGCGATCGAGGGCATGATGGGTGCCCAACTGGCGGCACACCAAGTGCCGCACCTGACGACCGGCACCTTGCGCAGCGAAGAGCGCCCGGTAACCACCGCCATCGCCGAGCACCTCCACGGCGTCACGCTCGACACGGGGCACCCGCCGCTGGGTATCCACTTCGGGAGCAAGCACGGAACGGGCTGGTGCAAAGCCCTCTGGCTCGACCACCCCGAAGCTGGCGAGATTCTCACACTCTCCGCCGAACCCATCACCCTGAGTGACAACGACCTGATCTCCGCATCAGACCGTTTCCGGATCAGAATCTTCTAAGCGCCGCCTGCTCCTGACCACATGGGGACGGCTCCGGCGTTCGCCGGGGCCGGACCCGCCCACATGTGGACAGCAGCCCCCAGGTCGCGTGTCGGTGCCCGAGCGTATGATCGAAAGGTAGAGGAAGGGGAAATCCCATGGCGAAAGCAGCAGCTGCGACCATGGTCGCCGATTTCGACCCGATGATCTACGACATCATGCGCGAGACCGCCACAGAGCTCCGTGGCGAGTACATCTGGCTGTCCCGGCATGCGGGCACAGAGGCAGAGCGTGAGGCCGCGAGAGAGGCGCACATCGCCTTGTGGCAGGACGTGGACAGCGTGAACGGCTTTGATCTTCCGCTGATCGAGGCGAAGACGGTCGAGTACCGCACACGCCTGCAGCAACTTCGCGCAACTGCGTGAGCTGGCAGCACACTCTCGGCGCGGACACCCTGCGCGAGATCTTCGAACGCGACATCGTACCCACGCTGATCATCGGCGGCACGATCCCGCTGCGACCGACCCTCCTTCTCGTTGGCGCGCAGCCCGGGGCGGGGAAATCGCGTGCGATCGGCGCTGTGCGATCCGATCATCCGGATGCTGTCCCCGTGATCGGGGACGACCTCCGCTCCTTTCATCCCGACTACCGCGAGATGATGAGGACAGACCCGCTGGCGATGCCCGGAGTGACCGCGCAGGCCTCTGGCGCGTGGGTGGGCATGTCCGCGGAGTACCTCCGGCAACAGCGTCGCAGCGTCATCCTGGAGACGACCATGCGCCAGCACGGCGTCGTCGCGGGCACTGCGGCCGCGTTTCGTGCGTCCGGGTACCGCGCCGAAGTGCGCGCACTCGCTGTCCCCGGGGCGGTCTCGCTTCTGGGTACGGTGTCCCGATTCCTGGGCACCGGCACGGGGACGGACCGCAACCGTTGGACTCCCTCGGGAGCACACGCCGCCGCATATTCGGCGATGCCTGACACGGTCGAGCAGCTCGTCGAAGGCTCTGCCGTCGACCGCATCACCGTTCTCACGCGATCCCAGCAGGTCCTCTACGACCGCGACGTCGACGCCACCTCCGCCGGCGCCGTCGGACGCGAGGCCCGCCGTGCCGTTGACGCCGGCCGCAGCATCAGCGCAATGACTTCTACGGAGGGCACCCACTGGGTCCGCGAATACATAACCGCGGCCGTCAAGATCTCCCACGCCCGAGACGCGAGCCCGGATCTCCGCGACACGATGACCGCTCTGTCCGGCGACGCACCCGCCATCATCCACGCCTCCTACGAGCCAGCGGAACGCCCGGCCGTTCTCAATTCGGTTCGCGCCGCTACCCGCCGCCTGTCCTCCACACGTGCCCCGGAGGACACGGGATCGTCTACCGGCCCGATCATCCCGGGGACCGGCGGCCTTAGGTTCGCCTGATCGACCCCCTGACACACCTGTGGACGACCCGAGCTACGCCCGGCTCAGCTCGCCCACAGGTGGACAGCGGGATCCCAATCTCCCGTTCCCGAAAAGGGACGACCGCCTGCAGAGCAGGAGCGCCCACAGGGCGCGGCGGCCCGCCACGGCGTGCCGATGGAGCCGCGCAAGCGCGGCACCCCCTTTCTTTTTGCCTTGAAGCCTGCGGCATCCTACGGTCGGCGTCCTCCACGCAAGCCCCACTGCGTGGGGCCGGCTCCCCCGAGATTTTCGCCACGCGCCGCGCTTATTTCGCGGCGAAATTCTCTCCTCCTCCGCCCTCCGGGTTGCGCTCCGTTCTTCTCCCTGACGGCACGATACGTGCCTTCAAGGCAAAAGAACGAGGAGGAGAACCATGAGCAACACCACGAGTTCACAGCACCAGGTGGCGGCCCCACACGCCCCCGGCCGGACACGGCCGACTGATCTCCTGGACCTCCTCGCCGAGATCGACGCCCCCCGTCGTGGCTGCGGGCACCTCGTCCCGATGGACAACCTCGTCCACGCGGAACAGTGCCTCGCCCTCACCTGCCCCCACTGCGGCATCACCGTCCGCAACGCCTATGCCCTCGTCATCGAACACGGCGCCCTCGACGACGACACCATCGCACGCTTCGGCACCTGTTGGCCCCAGCACTGGATGTTCGAACGTGTCGCCTCCTGCATGAGCTGCCACTGGCCCACCTTCGGTATCTGGCCGTGCCGCAACGAGCACTGCGACACTGGGTGCCACGTATCCCACCAGGTGCAGCCCTGCCCGACGGAGGTCGCACGCCATGTATGACCTCCTTGACCTCCTCGAAGACCTCACCCGCCCCGACTACACCGGCCCTGCCCCACTCGGCTTCACCAGCCGCTACTTCACCCCCGAGCAGCTGCTCGAAGCACGTGCAGAACTCGCACGGGCCCGCGGGCACTGGTCCAACGAGAACCCCACCCGCGGAACCTGGATCCTTGGCATCACCACCGGATGGTGCGCCACCGCACCCGGCCACCGCCTCTGCCTCCTCCAAACCGACCTCCGCTGCCGCTGCCACTTCCCCTACACCGTCGCCCAGTGGGAAAAGATCGGCCCCTGCTCCTGCGTCGGCGACCTCCTCTACCAAGCCAACTGCCCCGACTGCTCCTGGCACCACATCAGCGCCAACGAAAGTGAAGCCGTCATCGCCTGGCACGACCACGCCTGGCCAGGCTGGCGTGACCTTCCCACCCTCCCGGCCAAGCTCTGCGGGAAGGCTGGCACCCGAACCATGACACCCGCCCTCGCCGCGTGGCTCGAAGCAAACTATCCGCCCGAGTTCCGCATCGACGGTGCCCCCATCCTCACCGACCGCCCCGGTCGATGCGTGCCCGGCTACAGCCCGTACGGCGGATACGACATCGCCACACCGGGGCCCATGCAATGAAGAAGGGCAGCAGTCGAGGCGTGGAGCCGTCATCTGAGTGAGGGGACGTTGCTCGATTCGTGCGATGGCACTGCTGGACCTGTCGCAGGCTGCGAATCGCGTCGTGGTCGTTCGGTGGGGTCCGGCGTCAGACCGAGATGATGTGCCACCGCCGCGGGATAGCGGTTCCGCAGTTGTGTGCTGAGTGCCCCGTAGAGGGCGTCGGCGTCAGGGTCCTGACCCCGGGTGTCGCGCGCACTGTTGAGCAGTTCACGGACCTCCGCTACCGGTCGGTCACGCCACCAGGCGTCGTCCTGGATCTGCGTGAGAAGCGCAGCGTGTGGAGAAACTGCCGGGGTGACATCGGCGCGTTCCAGTTCGACGAGTTGGACCGCGATCGCGTCCGATCGCCGCTGAACGTCGGCGAGGAGCTGGGCGTGCTTGAACGGTTGCCCGATGCGCTTTTCGGCGTCTGCGAGGTTGAGCTCGTTGTCGACGAGGAGTTCGCGGGTCCGCTCCAGCAGCGTCGGGAGGGAGGCCTGCAGGTTCTCGATCCTGGTCACGACGCCTATGCTGCCCGCGAGGACGTCGCTGCGCGTTGCCGTGGCTTCCGCGCCGGGGACCCCATCGATCGTGAATTTCACGGTCGCGTCCGCCACCCCCGGGAATGCGAGCAGCTGCGCTTCGATGGTGAACGCCCCGATCTTCGCGATCTCCCCGAGCCGGACTGTCGTGGATCGGTAGGCGATGCGTGATTGGGCTGCCCACTGGCCGATCGCCTGCGCGGCATCGGACCGTTTCGTGTACCTGTTCCAGGAGCGTCCGTATCCGCCGTTGGAGTTCACCTCGACAGCGAACTGCTCGCCCGCCGTGTTGACCACCTGGGAGGTCGCGCGCTCGAGCTCGGTGATGTCGCGGCGCAGCATGATGTCGCGGCGTTGCGCGTACTCGCGGGAGCGGACCAGGTTCGATTGGGACCGGTTGTGGACGCGCTCGAGGCGTCGCAGCTTCTGCAGCTCGTCGTTCGTCTGCACCTGGTCGAGGAGCAGCGGGTTGCCGGTGGCGATCGCTTTCGTCTCCGCGGCGCTGATCGCCGCATCCCCGACGTCTTCGATTTCGCGGGCATCGAGGCTGCCACGCATCACCTGGGCGATGAACCGGGCCTTGCGTTCAACGGTCTGCCACATGAATGCATCGAAAGACCGCTCGACGACGTAGCGGTGGATCTCCACCTCCGCGTTCTGGTTCCCCTGCCGGATCACGCGCCCTTCGCGTTGCTCGACGTCGGCCGGTCGCCAAGGGCAGTCGACGTGGTGCAGCGCGATCGCGCGGGCCTGCACGTTGGTGCCCATGCCCATCTTCTCGGTGGACCCGATGAGGACGGCGATGTGCCCGGCGCGCGCGGCGGTGAACAGTTGATCCTTCTCCCGATCGTTGCGCGCCTCGTGCATGAACCGGATCGATGAGGCATCCATCCCCCGGTCGACGAGCTTCTGCCGGAGGTCCTCGTAGATCGAGTACGTGCCGTCCGCGTTGGGGGTGCCGTAGTCGCTGAACACCAGCTGCAGGGCTCCCCTGATCGGCGAGGTTTCCCCGGTCTCCGTGTTCGCGTATTCGCGATCGCGCGTGCGCTCCCAGATCCCATAGACCTTCTCGGCGATGACTTCGGCCTTGGTGACCCAGCCTGTGTCTGCGGGAAGCCCCGCCAGTTGCGCGTCGACAGCGGCCTTGCGCCCGTCCGTGGCGATCGCGAGCATGTTGTCCGCGCCTTCCTGCGGGCGGTGTCCTTTCGCCTCATCGGCGCGCACGGCCAGGTGCTCGAAGAACTGCACCAGCTGCGCGCTGGGGGCGATCGTGTGCGTCGCGGCGAGATTCTTCCCGTCCTCGCGGGGCGTGATCGTCGGGACCGGGAGGTTGAGGTCCTCCTGCGTCTTCACGTCCGCGGACACATGCCACATGCGCAGCATCTCCGGTACGTTCTGGAACTTCGCCAGCCGCGACTTCATCTTCAGCCGGCCCGCGACGTCGACCTCCACATCGGAGGCCACGGTCGCGAACGTCGCCGCCCACTCATCGAACGTGCGGATCCCCGCTGCGTGCAGCAGGTCCGGGCGCAGATACCGTTGCATCGTGAACGCCTCCACGATGCTGTTCGCCAGCGGGGTCGCGGTGGCGAGAGTGCCGACCCGGTCGCCGTTGCGCTCGCGCAGCAGGCCGAGCTTCATGTGCAGGTCGGTGGCCTTCTTTGACGGGTTCGGTGCCACGTCCAGCGACGTCGGCGTGAACAGACTCTTGTACAGGTGCGCCTCGTCGACGAACAGGTAATCGATCCCGGTCTGCTCAAAACCGATTCCCGCATCCCGGGTGATCGCGGACTGGGACTTGAGAGCCTCGGTGCGGCTCGCGATCGCCTTCTGGATCTTCTTCACACTTGTGCCTTCGAGACCAGCTTCTTGCGCCGCCTGCAACGCCTCGTGGTAGGCGACGAGTTCAGTGTGGATGTACCGTTCGGTCGCGTCCGGTGACAAGGGCAGAGACTGGAAGGCCGTCTGGGTGAGGATGACCGCATCCCAGTCATTCGCTGCGGCGCGGGCGACGAACAGCCGGCGCCTGTCCTTCTCCAGATCCGCGGTGCCCGCGGCGAGGATCCTCGCCTGCGGGTAGATCTGCAACCACTCCCGGGCGAACTGCTTCAGCATGTGGTTCGGGACCACCACGGCGGGCTTGTTGACCAGGCCCATCCGTTTGAGCTCCATCGCCCCCATCACCATCTCCGCGGTCTTACCCGCTCCTACCTGGTGGAACAGGCCGACCGCGGGCTCGCTGATGACACGGGCGACCGCGGCACGCTGGTGCGGGCGGGGGCTGAACCCTTCGACCATGCCAGGGAAGGTGAGGAAGTCGCCAGCCTGGTCGTAATTGCGCAGCACGATCGAGTTGAAGCGCCGGTTGTACTCGGCCGCCAGACGCGCGGAGCGTTCCGGGTCCTCCCACACCCACTCCGCGAACCGCTCCTGGATCTCCTCCGCTTTCGCCATCGCGGCCGCGGTCGCTTCCGGGTCGATCATCTTCGTGGTCCGGTCTCCGAACTCGACCTCGCGTTCCACCTTGATCGGCGTCTGGTTCAGCAGCGACCGGATCAGCTCATGAGCGGGCTTCTGCTCCGTGCCCCACGTCTCCGTCGACAGCACCCCGTACTTCGTGCCGCCCGTGACCTCCCAGGATCCCGGGAGCGGCGATCCGACGTGGAGGTTGTTGTTGCGCAGCAGCTCACGGAAGAACTGCTGGTGGGTGGCAGGGTCGATCCACACCGCGGCGATGCGCGGCTCGATCTCCTCCGGCAGCATCGGCACCGGCAACACCTTCTCGAGAGCGGTCACGTTCACCCCGAACCGGTCCGGGTCGGTCTCGGCCGCGGCACGGGCGACGTCGAGACGTTCGGCGATGTTCCCCGATAGGTACTCGGCCGCGGGGATGATCCGGTCGGGATCCTCCGGGTCGTCGTAGACCAGGTCCCCCAGCTGCGCCCTCGCCTCGGTGTCGGATGTCCCGAGCAGATAGGCGATGGTGTCGAGTTGGACACGGCCGTGACGCTCCATACTCAACGTGATCGCTTCGGCCGGGCTGTCGGTGCCCTCCTTGAGCGGACGCGGGGCGATGACCCGCCCACTCAGGATCGCCGCCTCCGTGGCGGTCTGCTCCTCGTCGTCGAACAGCTCAAGCGCGAGCACCGGAGGCCCGAACGGGTCCGTCAGCATCTTCCGCGGTGCTTCCGGGGTCAGACGGGCACCATTGGAGGCGTAGCTGTACCGGTTGATCGGCCCGTACGTGGCGGCATACGCCCGGTATCGGTCGCGCAGCGTGGCACGAGCGATGTCGATCTCGGTGGTGTCGTCGAGGGTGGATGCTTCCAGCTCGAGCAACTGCTTCGCCTGGTCGCGCAGCTCGAGCAGCAGTCGCAGCTCGGGTGCGTTCTTCTTCGCCACCTTGAGCGGGGTGAGCATGCCGTCTTCGACGGTCGCGAACCCGGCGCCGTCGACGACGATCGACCCCTCCCAGAGGGCGTCGTCCGCCACGCGGGGCGGCGCGACGTTGACGGCCGCGGCTGCGGTGCGCGGGGTGAACAGTTGGTCGTGCGCGATCGCGTCGGTGACGATCCCGTCGATCGCCTGTCGGAGACGTGCAGGCACTGTGTCCAGGTGGGAAGTGATGTGGAGTGTGGTGCTGCCGTGCATGCCGTGACTGGCGTGCACGTCGCCGAGGATGTTCTCCGGGCGGGTGTCAAAGTAGCTGTTGATGTGCACCGTTTCCCCGTCGACGTGACGGGCGGTGACGGTTTCCCAGGTGCGGTCGCGTGGGGGGACGCCTGCCTCGCGGCGGCGGAAGATGAGCAGGTCGGTGACGACCTCGGTGCCCGCGGCACGCTTGTGTGCTCCGGTGGGCAGGCGGACGGCACCGACCAGGTCGGCGAGCTTGTTCATTTCACGGCGAGCACCGGGGTTGCCGGCGTCGAGGGTGAACGACGATGACAGCACGGCGACAATCCCCCCGGGCCGGGTGAGGGCGAGTGATTTCAGGATGAAGTGGTTGTGCATCGAGTGGCGGCGGTCGGGGTTGTGCACTGGGTCGTGCAGCTGCACGTTCGCGAACGGCACGTTCCCGACCACGGCGTCGACGAGCTGCCCGCGCAGGTTCGTGTCCACGAACGACTCGCTACGGATGTCCGCGTGCGGGTACAGGGCGGTCGCGATCGCCGCGGTGGTCGGGTCGATCTCCACACCGATCATCTCGGCCGACGCGGGAGCGAGGCCGATGAAGGTCCCGGCGCCGGCACCGGGCTCCAGCACCCGTCCCTCGTCGAAGCCGAGACGCTCCAGACCTGCCCAGATCTCCCGCACATACGCCGGGTCCGTGAAGTGGGCGTTGATGGTCGTCATCGCCGCCGCATCGTATGCATCGTCTCCGAGCAGCTGACGTAGCTCGGCACGTTCGGTCGCCCAGTTCTCCTTGCGGAGGTCAAAGACGTCCGGCACGGCGCCCCAGGATCCGTACCGTGCCAGCACGCCCTGCTCCGCGGCCGTCGCCGCACGCCCCTCAGCGGAGAGGATGTGTGCGAGGCGGATCGCGGTGACGTTCGCCTCGTAGCGGGCCTTCGCGCCCGAGGGCGCGAGGTTCTCCTGGGTGCCCGGGATGAACCGGGGTGTTGCGGTTAGAAGCGCGGCATCCCCTGCGCCACTCGCTGCGTCGCCTGGTAGTAGTCCGCCCCGTCCGAGGGCGCGTCCCACGCGTCCTCGCGCGTCTCGATCGAAAGTGCCTTCCACTGCGGACGAATCCACGCCTGCAGCGCCTGCTCGAGCTGTGGCGTGATGACCCAGAGATCCATCACGACCTCTGCGTCCCCCAGTACGGGCTTCAGACACTGATTGATCAGCGGCAATGGGACTTCCATCTCTTCCAGCTCGTGCCTCAGCTGCGTCATCGTCAGGAGCCGGTCCCGCTTCCAGGCGGTCTGCTCCTCTGGCTCCGGCCACTGATCGTCGAGGTCGTTCATCGTCCTGTGGAACTCGCGCAGCAGCACCCTGATCGGGTGCCCGCCCTGCCAGACCTCGAACCGGTGCTCCCAGTCGTCCTGATCGACCGTCCGCGGCATGTCCGCCATCACGATCTCGGTCGCCCGCGACCGGGCGTTGTTGAACCGGCCCACTTTCTCCAGGTACGACTCTCCCGGCACGTCCGGACCGGCCAGCTGCATCGTCAGATCCCCGACCTGCGCCCGCGTCTCCTGCTCGTTCATCATCGTGCCCCTCCTCCGGTGCCACTCCGGCGCTGAAGTCCAGCAGTCCGGCAAGTTCGCGCTCCCGCTCGGTCGGCGGGGCGGTTCGCGCGTCTTCCACTGTGGCGTCGGCCTCCGACGTGGAGAGTCCCCACAGGTCGAGTTCCGGCTGCTGCCAGTCGGTGCCGGCGGTGCGGCGGGTGTATCGGGGCATCATTCCTCGCGTTCAGGAAGTGAGATGCGGCCACAACACCCGACTGCAGAACGCCCTCCCCCGTGCGGGGGACGACGAACCGAGATCCGGAGACGACAAGGCGGGGAACTCGCGCGAACTGACGACCAGCCCTCAGAACACCACTGATCGACAGATCCGAAGACCCAGCAACCCAGCTCAGAAGACGACCAGCCATAGCTAGAAAGCTACCACTCCCCGATAAGAAATTAGAGAATGCACGCAGGCACTATGAGTGAAAGGCCGCTACGCTGGCCTTATGCGGGGTGGTGTTGCACGGTGGAAGAAGGGCGTCGGGACCTCCGGCGTGACCTCCGCGGCCGCCTACGCCTTCGGCGGTGCATGCGACGCCGGACACGATCGGGACGTCGACAGCACCCAGGGCACGATCGCCGCGGCGCGCTACGCCGGCGCCACAGTTGACCGGTTCGTGGTCACCGATGCGGGGATCGCGCTGGACCGGCTCAACGTCGACGAACTGCAGACCTGGTTCGCCGGTTCCGACCCGGATACCGGGGAGCGCCGCGGCCGGGACCTCTCATCCCCCGCTACCGACCTGGTGTTCGATGCGACCATCAACGCCCCGAAGAGTTTCAGCCTCGCCGCGGTCCTTGACCCCGAGCTCAACGACGCCTACGAGGCTCTGCAGGACCGGCTCCGGGACCGGATCATCACGATGTGGCGGGAAGAGCTCAACAGTCGTCGCGGTCAGGCTGGTCGCGAACGCATGGACCTCGCGCAGATCGAAGTCGTCGAGCTGCGCCACGAACGCTCCCGCGCCCTCGACGCACACAAGCACCGTCACCTGTGGTTGAACGCGAAGGTCCTCGGCGTCGACGGGAAGTGGTCTTCGATCGATTCCCGGGTGATGCTCCGCTTCCAGAACGTGGTCAACGCGGAAGGCGAACTGGCTGCACGGACAGACCCGGAGTGGGTGGCCGCCCTCGCGGCCAAGGGGTACACGATCGGGGACGACGGGGAGATCGAACAGTTGGCCACCGTCGTCCGGCCACTGTCGCGCCGGTCGAACCAGATCGAGGCCAACAAGGCTGTCCGCCTGGCCGCGTGGAGGGCGGAGAACCCCGGCCAGGAACCTGACCACGACGTCCTTATGGCCATTGACCGGTGGGCGTGGGCGCACCAGCGTCCGGACAAGCCTGGTCACGTCGACGAGGACGAATGGTTGGACACGGTCCGCCGGGAGATCGCGGACATCGACCCCGCGGTCGTGGCCGCCCGCGGGCGGAAGCCGGTACCGGTCAAGCCGGTCGCGATCGGAAAACTTGACCGGGACGACCTGGCCGCCCGGGCCGTCGCCGACGCGGACAGCCGTGCGGCCAGCACGGGTGGCCGCTTCAGTGACTTCGACCTGCGGGCGGGTGTTGTCCGTGCCCTGGCCGCGTCCGGTGTGGTCGCTGACCGGCCCCAGCTGACCGAACTGATCGAGGACGTGACCGCCCGCGCGGCCACTGATTCCACGGTCACGGTCACCGAGGCTCCGGACATGCCTGGGCACGTCAAGTACCGGATGGCCACCCGCACCGCCGGGGCGAAGCTCACTCTCGCGGACCGGTTTGACCGTCTCAATAGGCCCGGGCGAACCGTTCGCGCCAAGACCGTGGCCAGGGTAGCCAAAGCGACACTCGCCAAGGGGCGGACACTGGACACGGGACAGTCCGACGCCGCGGCCGCGATCGCCGGCACGGACTGCTTGGTGACCGTGACCGGCCCAGCCGGCACCGGCAAAACCACGTTGCTACAGGTCGCCCGTCGCCTGCTGGAAAACCAGGGCCGCCGCATGGTCGTCGTCGCACCGACGAAGAAGGCCGCCAGTGTCGCCGGCCGGGAGGTCGGCGCGAAAGCATCGAGCCTGCACGGGCTGCTGCTGGATTGGGGATTCCGGTGGACGGACTCCCCCACCGGGCAGGTGTGGACTCGCCTCGTTCCCGGACAGATCGACCCGGCCACCAAGATGGCCTACGCGGGCCCGAGGTTGTTCCCCCTGGATCGCGGCGACCGGATCGTCGTCGACGAGGCGGGCATGGTCGACTTGCATACCGCGAACGCCCTCGCCGCGATCGCGTTGGAAACCGGTGCCGGTATCGCCATGGTCGGCGACCACCTGCAGGCGCTGCCCGTGGGTCACTCCGGTGCCATGTCGCTGATGCGCACCCGCTCCTCCGCGGTCGTCGAACTGTCCTCCGTGCACCGGTTCCTCACCACCGACGAAAACGGGCAGCCCACCAAGGACACGGCGTGGGCGGACCTGTCGCTGCGGGTGCGGGATCCGGGTAAGGACGCCAGCGAGGTTGCGCACGAAATCATCGAGACCGGTCATGCGGTCATCGTGGCCACCGAACAGGACGCCTACGCCCACATGGTGGAGGCGTGGCTTGCTGGCTACTCGTCCGGGGAACGCATCGCCCTGGTGACCGCCACCCACGAGGAATCGCAGACGATCAGCGAAACCATCCAGGCCCGCCGCATCAAGGCCGGACACCTCGACACCACCCGTCCGGTCGGGTTGCAGGGCGGGCAGGTCGCCTACATCGGCGACATCATCCAAACCCGACGCAACAACAGTGACCGCGACGTCGAAAACCGTCAGCAGTGGACGATCAGCAAGGTCTCCCTGACCTTGACCGGTCGCGTGCGCTCCGCCCGCCTCACCTCCGTGGAAGATTCCGGAGTGTTCCGCGACGTCGACGGCGCCTACCTCGCCGAGCACGCCCACCTCTCCTACGCGGCCACCGTGCACGGTGTGCAGGGTGAGACCACCGACCGCGCCCTGGTCGGCCCCGGCGTCGACGCTGCGGGCCTCTACGTCGGCCTCACCCGCGGGCGGCTCCACAACGCCGCCATCCTCGTCGCGGACAGCAACAGGGAAGCCCGCGCGCAACTGGTCGACACGATGCGCCGCGGCCGCATTGAGGCGACCCTCGACGATGCGCGCGCTGCGGCACAGCTCGAGCTTGACCGGGCGGCTCGCCGTGTCGACGTTCCTGTCGACGATGACGGCACGCCGGCCCCATGGCATGACCGCACGGCCCGTCCCCTCGGCACCTGGTCGCGCATTGATGAGCTGCTCGCCGATGCGGTCGACCAGGAGAAGAGCCTCTACGAACAGATCGCCCGCCTTGGTGACACCATCAGCGTCGACCAGACCGCCCTCGACGAACTGAACGTCAAGATCGCGACCTGGTCCGCTGTCGGCCACGCCACCGCGGTCAGCGACCGTGACCACAAGCCGGCCCCGCTTCTGCTCCCGGCGAAGGATGCCCTCGATGCGCGGCTCGCCGCCGCCCGGTCGGAGCGTGCCGAACTGTCGCGTGCGTACGGGAAGATCACCCGTCGCATCAATGACCTGCAGCGCGAGAGCGCGATCCGGGATCAGCTCGGCCCCGACGTCACCGCCTATGAGGACGACGCCCGCCGCCGCGCGACCCGGGCGCGGTTCACCCAGGACGTTCCTGCCTGGGACGATCGTGCCAGCCGGCCCCTCGGGATGGTCAAGGCGCTGCGCGCGAAGGCCATCGAGGCGAAGACCGAACTTGACGAGCTCGCAGGTGAACGAGACCGTCGGGCAGAGAAGATCGCAGCTGTCCACACCATGCTGCGCACCGACGCCGGCCCGGACGGAATCCCCCTCACCGTCGAGCAACGAGAACGAGTCGCCACTCTCCTCGAGGGAGCACAGGACGCCTACGACCAGGTCGTCGCCCGGCACACCCAAAGAGTGCGACTCCTGCAGGCCATCGAACGCGAACAAGGCATCCGCTCCCAGCTCGAAGCGGATACGGCAGCGATCACCGAACGCATCGACAAGCTGCGTGCCCAGCTCGACGTCGGCGTCGATGACGATGGCACCGTCCTCACCGAGCAGGGCCGAGCACGTCTGACAACAGAGCTGGCCGAACTGCACGCCGCGCCCCGCCGGGCGATCGAAGAAGAGCAGGCACGCCAAACACACCGCCGTCGCTCCGACCCCGCAGGAGCGGGACCTGCCACAGTAACGAGACGCCGGGCAGACGGGCCGACTCTGAACTAAACCATGCCATCCGCGATCGTGCGGGACGCTCACGGCCGACGCCCGCGCCGGCCCGCTATCTCAGCGGAAGCGGACCCCGGTGTCGGCCTTGGCGGCGTAAGCCGCGTGGAATCGTGCGTCGCTCGCCCCGATCGTCCCGTACACCCCATGCTGGTTGGGAGAGCCCACGTAGTGAACTCTGTGGGACGACGTGTGGCGACCGTACCCGACCGACGGGGAGATGAAAACGACAGAACCCGCTTGCGGAGTGAACCACCAGAACCAGGCATCCACACGGTCCCCATCCGGCAGAACGATAATCGCCTTCGATCCGCGTCTGCCGCGCTGGTAGACACGTTTGACCTTGGCGCCGATCGCTCCTTGCCGCCGGAAGCCCCGAACGGTTTCATCAATCCGAGAGAACCGGTATTCCCGTCGAGCCGCCCGGCCGGTCAACCCTGTGGCCTTGTTGGCTTTCTCCTGTCGCAGCTCTTTGCGCACCACTGCCACGATGCCCACACCCGCAATGATCAGAGGAATCAACCAGAACGAACCGTAGACCGCCCTCGCCACAGACTCGATCACAACACCGCCTCCTAAGCGTGCGACGTACCGCTCGAAAGACGCGCACACGTCCCACCCTGTCAGCCCGGCGACCAACACAGAACGAGGGGCGTATGGATCTGGTGATCCACACGCCCCTCCAGGGACTGGTCAGCGGTCAGCGCGGGATGCTCGCCACCTCCCAGCCCGCATCGGGCACCGCCACCGGTCCCGTGGCATCTGCGGACGGCGACACCCACGGTTCCGGCCTGCGCTGCGGACCCTTCACGTTCGGCTGCACCTCTGCGGTCGCGTACTTCAACGACGGTGCGACAGCGGACGCCACAATCTGTGTCCCCTGTCGACGCTGACCGTCCTTCTCATACGACTTGAAGTGCAAGTCGCCAGTGACGATAACTCCATGGCCTCCCCGTAGTGACGCTGCGACGTTCTCTGCCTGACGACCAAACACGACCGCATTGTGGAGGATCGGTTCGCCGACGTCCTCCCACTCGTTCGTCTCGTCATTGAACCGACGATCGTTCTCGATGACCAACAGACGCGCATACGCGCGACCATCCTTCTCACCGAGCTCCGGATCCTTGCCGAGATTCCCCTCGACGGTAATCGGTACCTTCACAGCCATCTTCATTCTTCTTTCTACTAAGGGGCGCCCAAAGGTGAGGCGCCCCAGTGAGACGAGGACTGAGGCCCCGTCGATCCAGACCCGGGTTAGAGGTCAGGTCCGGGCGTGGCGACCTGTGCCGGAGCGGTCGTCGGCCCGGTGCTTTCCGGTGACGTTCGCAACGTTTTCGAGGGTGCGATGAATCGTTGGCCGAGGGAGATGAGTGCGGACTCGATCTTCGCGTTCTTGGTCTCACTAGCGCGGAGCCTGTCCTCCGTTTCTGTGAGCTTCGATTCGAGCTTCCGGAGCTGTCCCTGCAGTTGAGTCATCGTCTGAAGTGCCCCGGTGGCCATCTTGTGGGCGTGGCGTTCGGTCGGGCTTGCCAGGTGGATGTCGGTTGCCCTTACGTCTTCCCGGAACCACTCCATCTGCAGGGCGAGGCTCTCCGGATCGTTCGTTGTCTGGATGTCTTCGATGTCAGCCCAGTCCTGCCCGGTCCACACCTGTTCCTGCCAACTCCAGCCCTCGGGTGTGCCGGCAAACTCGTCACCTTCGGTCCACAGCTGGAGCCGGCGTTGATTGTCGAACTCGAAGACCCGCGCGAAGGTCTCGCTCTCGTAGGTCTTCCACCGATGGTCCTGACGCTGCTCAAGCGTGAGCCAGTCGTTGTCGTTGTCTGTGTCGCGCGTGTCGGCGTCAGCCACGTCAGCGGCTGCAGCCAGGTCGTCGGCAGCGGCAGCGGCAGCGGTGTCAGCGGGAGAATGGGACTTCCACCGGTCTTCGTATGCGGCCTCGGCCGCAGCAAAGCCGAGTTCATTCCAGACGGACTTCGCGTCCCGAACGATGTCCGTCAGGTGCTCAGGAACGACGTTCTCCGCGGAGTCGACGGCGGCGGCGTAGGTATTGAGGATCGCTATCACGGCATCGCGATTGCTGAGGTCCAGTATGTCGTCGACGTTGATGTACTCGGATAGTTCCGGGATATCTGTGAGGAGCGTGGCAAGTTCCGCGCTGTTCAGGTGCACATCGGTCAGGTACTTGTTCGACATGGCGTCGCCTTTCGGTTTCGTGAGGTTTGGTGGGTGACGTCAGGCGAAGGAGGGGACGATCTTCTTTCCTTCGCCTGACGTCTCTTCGATGAAGGACACGGTGCATCGGAACCGTTTGCCCTTCTTGCTGATGAAGTCGCTGGCTGTCACGGGGACTCCGGCGAGGAGCTGCTGGATCTCTTTCGCGGTGAAGACGTGGGAGCACCATTGCTTTGGAGGCAGTGTGGCGCCGTCGGCGTCGCGTCGCCCGAAGCCCTGCCTGACGAATCCCACGAACGCGCGGCCCTTGTATTCCTGATCGGCCAGCGCCCCGAACACATCGAAGGTCACACCCTTCTGGTTCAGCGCGGTGAATTCGATCGTTTCGCCGTCGAGCAGCTGCTTCACCTGGTCGTCGGTGAACCGGTGTCCTCCCCATTCGCGGAGGAATGTGACCTCCCGGCTCCTCCACGTGCCGGTGACACGCTCCTTCGGCGCGGGTGCACCATCGGCACGTCCGAGTGCCGCCGCGTTCTGCGTCATCGTGACGATGTCTTCACGGACCCAGTCGGACACCGCGGCGAGACGTTCCTCGGCGGTTGCGGTGCCGGCAGCGATTTCTCGCATGTCGGCGTACACCTTCTCGGTGAGGTCAAGATTGCCGATGCGGGTCCCGTGCAGAAGCTGCCAGCTGATCAGCCCAGCGTCGGCGAGGGTAACTTTGCGGCCTTGCGCTTCGAGCAGGGGGTGGGCGTTGGCCGTGTTGGTGACATCACTGTACGTGGATGTTCGTGTGGAGCCGGTACCCACATCCCGCTTGTCGAGCTGCTTCATCAGCCAACTCATGCTCGGATGCTCCGGCCGCTTGTTGGCGCCCTCGAACACGAACGGCGCCGCGATTGTGCCCAGACCGACAGGGCTGTCGGTGGCGCCGGTGTCCTCGGCCGCGGCATCACGGGAGTCTGTGCCGGCATCCGGGTTGAACACGCTCTTCCAGCCGGGGGCCTGCGGCACGTTCGCGATGCCCGCGAAGTCCGGGTAGTCCTGCAGGTGTCCTTTCTGCTGCTCGTAGGAGTAATCGTCGGCGAGCATTGCGAGGTAGTTCCGTGCGAGAACTTCGTAGATCTTGCGACCGGTGTGCCCGAACCTCTGTGTGACGTCGTCGAGGGTTGCGGGGACGTTCAGCCCGGGCCGGTTCGCACCGTGGGCTCCCTGCGCTTTCACGTGCGTCGCTCGAGGGGCGCGGCGGGTGAGGATGGTCGGGTCGACGTCGACGACCGTGGCGATCTGGTTGGTGAGCGGTGCGAGTTCGTTGAACTGCTCGGGGGTGATGGTCTTGTCTTCGGTGCGCGGATAGGACACGACCTGCGCCTCGTACATGCGCTGGTAGGTGTCCAGCACCTGCTTTGCCGTCGTGCCGTCGCCAACCAGCATCGCTGACAGCGTGGAGAGGTCAAGCAGCTTCGGCGGTGCCGTGTATCTGATGGCTGTGTCGTCGAGTACCACGGCTGATGGCGAGTACACCTGCGGGACTTGCCCCGGATCGTCGAAGCGTGGTTCTTCCTTATGCGTATAGGAGATGCCGTTCTCGTCCCGGAACCGGTTCTGGAAGTAGGGCCGTTTCACGTACTCCAGGTGTGCTTTCATCTGGTCGCCGACGAGGGTCACCATCGCGGACTTCAGCCGGCCCTGTCGCAGCACGACGTCGCGGCCGGTGGTCCGTGCGAGTACCGTGGCGCAACGGGTCCACTGCATCGACAGGAAGTCGAACTTCGACCGGTACATCGCCTTTCTGTACTCATCGAGGTCCTCCAGGGATGGGAGGCGTCGGCGTTCGGTGAACGCTTTCTGCAGAGACAGAGGCGTTTCGTCGGTGAAGTACATTCGCGACCACGACGTCGGCTGTAGTCCGAGTTCTCGGAACGCGTTCACGGCGATCATGCCGCCTTCACCGGACGGGTCGACGTCTGTGGCGATGGCGAGCTCATCGCAGCCGGCGAGTGTGCGCTTCACGTCCGCGGCTACTGATTTGGCTGTGGGGATCGTTTCCAGCTGCCAGGTGAGCTCCTCTGGTGCCCAGGGCAGGTGGGCCAGGTCCCACGCCTTGTAGTGCGCCGCCCGTGCCGGGTCGGCGACCATGCGGTGCGGGTCGACGAACTCGTACAGGTGGCCGACGGCGTGCGCGATCACATACTCTTCACCGTTGAACCGGCCTCGCATGCCGCCCAACGCGGCTGCCATGTAACTTGCTGCCCCGGGTTTCTCGGTCAGAATCCCCACCACACGGGCCTTCGGTGTCATGCTCATCAGTTCTCCGTCCTCGCACGCCCTCGCGGCTGCAGTACTCGTTCCAGTTGCCCGGAAACGGCGGCGGCGACATTCAATAGAGGACGTCCGAGAACAGCGAAGCCCCACCGCCGATGCTGGCGGTGGGGCTTCAATCTGGCCGCGGCGGTCAGAGATTGCGCGGCGGTCAGAACGTGTCGGTGACCGGGGTCATTTCTCGGGGGGGAACAGCACGGTGTCCATCGGTGCACTTCTCCCTGAACGCTTCACGGGTGCACGCGAGGGCATAGCGTTCGTGCCACCCGATAGGGCCAAACCCGCTGTCGGCGGCGTCGAAAGCAACGAGCCAGGCGATATGGAGGGCGGAGAGCTCCTCCACCATCGCGGAGTGCTGGTGCCAGCAGTCGGGGATGAGCTTTCGCGGCACCACGTACCGCGGCACCAACCAGTTCTGAACCCAATCAGCGAGGGCAGCGCATGCCTCGGGGCGGTCCTGGTCGCTGATCGTGCGCCAATTCACGACCGTGGGCGTGATCATCTGCGGTGCGCCGGCACGATCGGCGAGGGCCTCGTCGCTCCAGGTACTGTCGTCGCTGAGACTGGCAACCAGCTCCTCGATCGACATGTCGTCGTCAGAGGCCATCATCATCCCCCAACTGTGTGAGGGTCACGGCGAACTTCGCGCGCAGCCCTCGAATCACTCGGACGTTTGCTGTGCGCCGATCTTTGGCCGCTGATGCGGCGGTGTCCCGATCCAATAGGGTGTGGATCCATTCATGGCAGCGGGGGTGAGCGGCGACGAGGTCTTCGTGGCGTTCTCCCGCGACCCACTGCCCGGTGGCGGTCTGGGTGACGCCGGTGTAGTCCAGATGGTGCAGTTCGAAACGCGCTGGTCGTCCAGATTTGCGGCAGACGATGCAACGTACGGTGCCATGCCGTGCGGTCTCCTCGATGAACCACTGGTCGCGCCGACGGAACCAGACGATTGACTTCAGATATCCGTGCACGTATCCCTTTCGTCGACGCGGTGCGCGCCGGCCGAACCTCATTCCCGCTCTCCCGGTTCGCCCGTGCGATCGTATCGTTGGCGCCTGGCCAGGGCGAACGCATCCTGCTCCGCAAACACCGCACGTTGGGCGTTCTCGGTCGACCGCTTCGCCGCCTGGATCTCTTTCGCATCTGTCCGGTCAATCCACGCATCCAGGTCCAGCAGCACCGGGCGAATGTTGCGGTACGTGAGAAGCCCCAACGTTTGCGGAAAGCGGCGCATCTCTTCGGCTTCGACAAGAATTAGCCGCTCGGACTGCACGGAATGTGAGGTGCCCTGGTCGCTATAGGAACGACTGCGGCGGTCTTTGTCGCGGTGTCCGGCCAGCGTCTCCATGTCGCGCAAGAACGCGGTGTCCGTGGAACCACCCAGCAGCACCTTCGCGGTTGCCGCGGAGAACACCGAATCCATCTCCGCCCGCGACCATGCCGTCTCCGCCTGGGTACGCGCCTGAAAAACCACCAGGGGGCAGATGTTGATACCACCGCCATCTGCCATCACCGTGGGCAATGCGGGCCAGGCGAAGATGTTTGCGATCTCGTCAAGGATCAACCCCAGCGGAGGGCTCAGACGCGAGCCCGGCATTGACAAGGCACGGCGACGGGCCTGCTCGACGATGTCGTCGAGCAGTGCAGCCAGATATCCGCCCGCGGCGCCGGCGCCGGATTTCGTGCCGATCAGGTACAGGGTGTTCTGCCCCTTCAGAAATTCGATCGGGTCGAACACCTGATCCCCTGGCCCGGGCGTCATCGCCTCCGCGATTTGTGGGATCCGCAGGGGTGCTACTGCTCCTGAGACGCCGAACCATTTGTTTGCCAGCAACTTCTCGTCCCCCGTGAGGACGGCATCCAGACTGGTCGCCCACCCGGGAGGGCCGGAGCGTTCCAGAATGTCGACGGCTTCCACCGCCTGGGCAGGGTTACCACCCCACCGGGCGAGAGTACGCACGTCGCGCCGGTCGACCGCGGCCGCCAACAGCAGTTGTGAGAGCACCTCCCTGGCAGCTCCTGCCCATTCCATGTTCTGACCGGACGTGCCCAGCCCGGAACCGGCGATCAGGGCAGCGGCCCGCTGCTCTGACACCATCGGATCCTCACACCCGGTAAGGGGTGAGATCTTCGTTGCCGAGCGCACCCCCGAGAGTCTCTGTGGGTCAAACACCGTCACCGTGCCGACCTTCTCTCGCATCGCCATGGTCGCTGCCAGGTTGTCGTTGCGGGTCGAGGTCGTGATCAGCGGGCCGGGCCAGTCGAGGATCGCATTGATGATCAACCGGAATCCCTTCCCGGAACGTGGTGGACCGATCACGATCACCGAATCCTCGATCGATACGTATGCTTCCACCCCGCGGGATGCCCCCACCTTCCAGGCGACGTCCTTCGCCTGCGCCGTCTTCCCAAGATCGGGGCGCAAGGTCTTCGCCTTGCTCCGCACCGCACGGGCGGACAGTCTCGCACTGACTTCGGGGCGCAACGCGAACCCACGCCGCATACGGAGTTCACGGACAAAGTAGGCATCTGACTCGCGCCACCTCATCCACGCGAGCGTTGCCAGCACAGTCACGGCCGCCACCAGGAGTGCAATTCCGATGAGGGCGCCGAAAGCCCATGCCCGGGTGGGAGAGCAACCGTCCGGCGTGACGATGGTGACGTCCTTGCCGGCCAGCAGCCAAAACCCGTCGAAGAAGCCAAGTCGAGTCGGCCACGCCCCGCATACCATGAACGTCGCGGCCGCGGCCGCGGCCAGAGTCGAAACGACCCCCGCAGCGATCGCCCCGAGAAGAGCGCTGAGGACAACCTGTCCTTGTCTGGTCATCAGTTTTTCTCCCTAGAACCGCTCGGCCGCTGCTGCGGCGACGTCGAGCCAGGCGTCCTGCGTCTGCTGGGCAAGTGCCCCGAACCGTAGTCGCACCGCTCGCAGACCCGGATCGAACGGGATCTCCACGACCTTCGCCCCAAGCTCTACGAACCGGGCCCGGAGCTCATCGGTGTTCGGTGTGACACCCGCTTCGGTGTGGGTCAGCACGACCACGGCGCTGTATGCGAGACGTTGGAAGCGTGCCCCCCGTTCCGAGAGTTCGCGCAGCAGCAACAACCCAGACTCGACCGAATCAGGTGACGTCGTTGTGGGCACGATCAGTTGGTGCGCCAGGTCGATCATGCGTGACCACCAGGGCGTGGATTCGTCGGTGCCGCTGTCGAACACGACATGACGGTAATGGTGCGAGGCCACCTGACTGATCAGGGCGAACTCGTCCGCATTGATCGGCTGCGGATGTGACCGCAGCACGTCATACCGGTCATAGGCCTGATGGTGCACGAACTTGTTCAGCGCCGTCGACGGCGCGTTAGAGGCCAACAAGCGGCCGGCGTTGTCGAGGAGATCCTGCACCGTCGCAGCGTGCGTGGCCGATTCGGTGCGCCACCCCACACTGCCTCGAGTCGGGTTGTTGTCCCACGCGAGTACTCCTTCCCCACTCCCCCGCGCCAGCGCGGCAGCGAGCATCGCCGTGGTCATCGACTGCCCCACGCCCCCCTTCCCGTTACCGACGACCACGCGCCGACACTCGCCGCGGCGGGGAGGCGTCACTGGTCTGCCCTGTTCCTGGTCCGGCTCCGCCAGCGGCGTGGACGGCCTCACTCCGAACGCGGGAACGGTGAGCCGAGGGGTGGGCTCGATCTCCGTGGTCGATGGGGCGAGCTCCGCTGCTGGGGGGAATACGCGGTCGTCATCTCGTCGTGTGGGCTCCTTGAGCGGCGCCATCAGGGCCTGCAGGGAGGGGATGGTCTTCCCAGAGCGGGGTACATCCCAGACATCCGTTCTTTCGATGTCAGTGTGTCCTGTGTCTGCGGACGGGGCCTGTTCCTCGGCTCCCCGTTCTTTGGTGACCGTGCGGGGCTCTTCGGCGTCTGCGACGGTGACGGAGCCATCGGAGGCGATGTGGAGCTCCACGTCGCCTCCGTCGCCCGAACAGGACAGGACGATGCTCTGGCTGAGCATGCGGGCGGCAGTGACGCTGCGTCGCAGAATCTGCCCGCGAATGTCTTCGTCGTCGCCCACCACGATGCTCTCGACCGTGCTGTCGGGGAGGGTCAGCATCGCCTGGGTGCCCTTCACGATCGCTCGAATCTGACCGCTGGTGTGCTGTTCGGTGTTCACTGCGTCCGTCCTGCCTGATCTGTCCGAAATACCTCGAACTCCTTCGGGGTGAGCTTGTTCTTCACGAGCGCGACCCGCTCTTGCCCGATCTGCCAGAGCCCTTCGCCCTTTTTGAGTTCGCGGACCAGACCGGACATGGTGTCGTTCCACCCGAAGGTTGCGGCGGTCTGGGGGATCTCACCGGGGTTCTGCTGGTAGCTGATTTTGGTGTCGCAGTCGGAAAGCAACCCTCGAGCTTGGGTGCGCACCGCTGAACCCTCATCGCCAAGCGCGTCAAGATCGGTGATGCGGTGCAGCAGGTACCAGTTGCTGGTGAGGGTGTGGCGGGCAACCTTCTCGTCGGCGACCCGACGTTCCAGGCCTGCCCCACCGGACACGTCGTTCATCAACGCAATCGCCGCTTCCTCGTGCACGATCACGCGCGGGCGCTGGTTCGATCCACTCGTCGCGTTGCGTACCCACCGTGATGTCGCCAGCCGTGAGAGAGCCTGCATGTCGGCGGACGCGTTCTTCAACGCCGATGTGTCGACGACCATCATCGGCAGGGTCGGGTCGAATGTCACCGTGGACGGGCCGTCGAACATGCCGGCGAGATCACCGGCGACCAGGCGACGCATCGTGTGGGCCAACCCATGGGCTGCCCGGACAACCTCGTCCTCGTTGGACTCGTAGCCGCGCAACGCATGGAAGACATCGACCACAGTCACGGTCGTCTGTCCCATCAGAGATTCCAGGGCCTCGTCGATGGCTGTGTGCTCGTACTCTCCTGTGGACCTACCCGCTCGCAGTTGCGAAACGATGGCCTTCACGGTCGCGCGGCGTTCCTGCAGGACGTACGCACGCCAGTCGTCGCGACTGAACGTGGTGTCCGGCTCCCCCGTGTCAAGAAGATTGATCTTCATGCCCGTGCCGAGGCCCGCCTTGACGACACCCCGGCCAGGGCCGTTGACGTACTCGGAGACCCGCACCCACTCACCGTTCGGGTCATGAGGGACCGCGATGTGACGCGCGAGTCGAGAGAGTCGGGATCCCCAAGCCTTAGCAAGGATCGATTTGCCTGTCCCCTTTACGCCGATGAGGCATGCAGAGTGAGATTTGATGACGCCGGCGTCGTACGCCTCCCACGGGTCCATGCAGAACGGGCTCCGAGAGAGCATGTTCTCCCCGACATACGCCCCACGCATGATCTCGCCGCTCTCCGCGAGGAACGGGTATGCGGCCGCCAAGACCCGTGAAGACGAGCGGTGCGCTGGAGGGTCCACGCGCACCCGGCCGCGCAACGAGTGCGCCACCTTCCACCCCTTGCGGGGCATCTTCGCTGAGGGGAAAGCGCCCACCTGCAGGAGCCCGCCGGCAGTGGAGGACTCTGCTTCCGGCGTCGCGGCGCGACGACGTTCAGCTTCTCGCTCCTGCCGTTCGCTCTTGGTTTCCTGACCTGATCGTGAATCGACGATTAGACGAGTGGATGCGCTCATCGCTTGCCCTTCCCCTTCGTCGGCACGGGCAGAGAACTCGTCACGAGCGAAGCCCACTGCCTCCAGCGCATCGGACTCATTCGCACGCCCGCTTGATAGCCGGCCTGCTCCAAGCTGGCCTGGTCTCGGCGGACGTCAGCCAGCGTGGGGGCACTGATGGTCACAAAAGCACGAAAGCGCACATCCGTGAACCCGTCGGCGAGGTCTTCTTCTCTCTCCTCGAGGTCACTGCGTTCGCGGTCGTGGGCGATGCTGGTGCGGCCGCCCCATTTCAGGCGGATGTTCTCAGCGGTCTGCATGTCCACCTGCGCGGATCCCAACTCGTTCTGTGCCTGGTGGAGCGGCACGGGGCGGAACTGGACTGCCAAACACCGCGTCGCCTCCCCGGTATACAGCAACGGCTGGAAGAACCCGACGCGCACCTTGGTTCGCGGCCACTCATGAATCCACAGGGTGCGGTGCACCGTCTCATCGAAGATCACGTGGTTACCGAACTCGTCGCCGGCCATGATCGGGGAACGCGATCGCATCTCCTTCCGGGACCGGCCAAGCTTCTCCCTACGCGCGGAAGCGGTCACCGGGTCCAACGCCGTGGTCGTTGTCATGTCGAGCTCTTCCGCACCCAACCAGGCTTCAAACTCGACACCCAGGTCGTCCATGCTGTCCTTGAGGGCCTGCACTCGGTCGACGAGCACAGCGGCGAGGCCCGCCAGACCCCCACCCGAGTCTCGAATGTCGGTGTTCATCGCGCCCGTGTCGAACGAGACGGTGATGGTGCTGGTGAATTCCATCGAGCGCGCCTGTTCCGCGGACGCCAACCAGTCATATGACCGCTTCAACTCTTCTGTCACCGGGACAGGGGACTCGTCCTCGCGCTGACGGGCATACTCAACAAGTTCTGTCGACGGGGCCCGATCCACACGGACCCGCAACACCGCCTCGTCCAACCCGGGCATTCCTTCCAGACTGGACATCCACCCACCGAAACCTTGGTAGGAGGAGGCTTTGTGGGAATCGTCTCGAAGAAGCCACGCTGTGGCTTTCACCCGCACGGTGACGGCGGCGAGATTCTCTTTCGTGTTGAACACGAAACCGCCGCGACCGGTGATGTCGACGTACTGGACTTCTCCCAGTCCCCCGGGGAGGGTCACCGTGTTCAACACGTGCGGGTGCGGAGCGTTGCCCAGAGGTGTGCCCGCCGGAAGGTCCACTCGGCGGTCCTCTGCCCACACATCGCGTCGGTACTTTGTCTGGCCGCGCGCCGCCCGGGACCGGAAGGTGGTCCAGTCGGTGAGTAGGTTCAGCAGCGGCTGGCCGTGCCACTGCCACACCCCGACGACCACCAGGATGAGCACCAGCGGGAGCAACCAGATCGCGTGCTCCCAGCCGATAAGAAGCAGCATGCCCACGAAGACGAGAATCGTCGTGCCGGCCAGCAGGATCTGTGGCCAGCTGCGCCCAAGGAACACTCCGCGCCGCTCGCGCTGCGTGAATCGGACTGTGGGGATGAGTTCTTCGGTGATGACCGACATCAGGTGTCCTTTCCTTACTTCTTGCGGCGCAGGATGCTGAGCGCCGATTTGACGCCGCGGCCCGCTGCCGATGTGGCGTTCTTCACACTTCGGGCGGCACCTTGGACGACCTTGTTGTTCACGATGGTGTTCGTGCGGTTCATGCCCGACCGACCTGACGGACGGTTGGCCATCGCGTGACCGATCTCGCCGCCGGTGACGTCGACGAGTTTCACGACCCAGAACGGTGCGAAGGCGCACGCGAACACGATCAGCACGCTCACCAGAAGGTCGGAGAACGTGCTTCCCGTGGCGTCGGCGGACAACGCGATGGTTGCCGAGAGGATCCCGATCACCAGTGGCTTCATCAGCACCAAACCCGTCACGATGGACAGCCACTTCTCGGACCAGGCGGCAAGTTTGCCCTGGCCGATCATCATCAACGCGATCGGTGCGAGGGCGGCGAGGATCAACAGGCCGTCTTTCCGGAAGCTCATGGCCATGTCCAGCAGCGCCCCACCGATCATCATCAGGATGAGCAGGAACCCTGCCGGGATCAGACCGGCGATCGATTGCGCGACGACCGCGTCGGATACTTCCGTGTGGATGACCGACGTTTCCCGGAACTCGCCACTGCTACCGTCCAGGCCCATCGTGGCGATGAGCGCTTCGCCGACTTTTCCACCCTGGATCGACTCGACGACTTTCTGCGAGTTGGTATCGACGGCGTTGACGACGCGGGCCATGAGCATCACCGCCAGTGCGGCGATCGGGATGGAAAAGATGCCCCCGAGCGCCGCGGTTCCGATGCGGCGCCGGTTCTGCAGGATCAGGCCCAGGCCCATCTGGTACATCATCACGATGGCGACGAAGATGAGCATCACTGCCGCCCACATGCCCCACTGCCCGTAGGCGATGCCCCACTCGGCGTTGGTGATCGGCTTGTCGAACGCGTTCACGATGATGTCGGCGGTGAAGTCTCCCATTCCGGTGATCCCGCCGATCATGACGTTGAACACGTTCTCGTTGGTGTAGCAGCTGAAGTCACCCCACCCGCAATCAAACTTCGGCTCCGGGAAGCCGCCTTCGGACAGAGGGAGCATGCTCAGGAACCCAGGTTGATGCCGGAGCCCCAGTTGATCAGGACCGCTGCGCCCGAGACGAGCGCGGCGACACCGACCGCGGCGCCAACAGTCCACAGGCCCGCGGTGAACGAACCTTGGTGCTGGCCGACCTTCCCGAACGCGGTCAGGAGGCCGCCGACCAGCAGGGCGATACCGCACAGAATGAGCACGATCGTGTAGATGCCGTTGTAGAGCTCGATGCCGGCGTCGGTGCCGATGAAGTTCCAATCCGGGGTCGGGTCGGGAAGGCCTGCGCCCGGGACAATCGAGGTGATGGAGTACTGGATGGACATGGCTACTTCTCCCATTCGTTGTGGCGGTTCTGGATACGGCGGTGCGCGAGCATGGCCCGCATGGCGATGCCGCTGGTCACGACGACGAGCAGCAGGAGCCCTGCGGCGGCGATCTCCGCGATGTCAGTGGCAGTCATTCGTGGTCCACACGGACTTCGATCGGAACTTCGATCACCGAGGGTTTGGCGGGCCAATTCACCTCGGTGGGTTCGTAATGACCGGTGAGGGTGAGATCCAGCCGTTGGGCGCCTGTGGGGAGGTAGTAGGCGACCGCGAACGACACCGGTACCTCGTTGGTGACGGTGGCGGGCATCGTCGGGAACAGGCCGTCAGGGCCCCAGGGGAGGCCGGCCTCCCGGGCCCGTTTCGGGCCTTCGGTGTCTTCCAGGACCGCCATGCCGTCGTCGGCCGGGAAATCGCCCACCAGCGTGAGGTCGGGGATCGTCCAGGTGCTCCCTTCCTGTCCCGGCAACCACTGCGGGGTGAACGTGAGCCGCAGCAGCACCGCCTCGGACCCAGCAGGGAACAGCTCGGAGCCGCCTGCAGTCTCCGTGCACCCGCACCCGGTGCCGGCCCGGTAGCGGACCACCTCGTAGATGCTCCACAGGCCATTCGCGAGAGCCGCTTGTTCCAACGGTTTGACCGGGCCGGTTTCCTCCCATGGATCGGCGGTGGGTACCGGGGTGAGCGAGGGCGTCGGGGTGGCGTCTGTGGCCGTGCTGGTGCAACCGGTGGTGACCGCGAT
Source organism: Microbacterium sp. GQ128 (assembly GCF_059758615.1). Lineage (NCBI taxonomy): Bacteria > Bacillati > Actinomycetota > Actinomycetes > Micrococcales > Microbacteriaceae > Microbacterium > Microbacterium sp. GQ128. Next base: position 28,180 of record NZ_JCAXDY010000008.1, on the reverse strand, counting down.
GATGCCTGCGAGTGCTGCAGCGACCAGCAGGCGGTGCGGTGTGTGTCGATTCATGTCGACCTCCTTCCCACCCAGTTGCCAGGTGGGAGGGTGAACAACATTCAGTTCAGACCGTTGGTGTTACACCATTCCGGCGGGCACAGCGTTAGCCCGAACAAGGAAGCGAACTCTTGGGGATGGACGTACCCGGCACGAGCGGCACCGGTGAGATCCTCGGTATGGGTGAGAGCATCCGTCGGTCGCGGAGTTCCGGCCACTCGCGGGGCATAGATCCGCAGATCCAAATGGTGCCCCCCGGAGACGCCATAGTTGCCCATCGGGCCGAGCTCCTGCCCGACAGCCACCGTGTCTCCCAGGGCAACACGCTCTGTCCCCGGTTCCATGTGCAGGTACTGGATCTCCGCCCCAGTCTCCGGGTCTGTGATACCGAGAGTGTTCGCGGGGCCGTGAATGGTGGTGACCGTCCCCGGCCGCATGGAGAACACCGTCCCGTTGCGCGAACCGTTCGCGAAGTCCCATGCCGGGTGCCACTTCGACGCTCCTGGGACAGAAATGTTGCGCGGCCCGTACCCGGAGGTCAGGTTGTACGGCTGCGAGAGGGGCCAGGCCGCACAGTTCGACGTGTCAAGGAACCGGGACATCAGCGTGGTGGCGTCCCCGCCGTCCCACCACTTCTGATAGTCCGTGGCCCGCTGATTCCGCTGCACCTTATGTGCGGCTTCCCACCCAGACATGTCCGCCCACCCGTTCACCTTCGCCAACGCGAACAGGAATCTCGACGTCGACCAAGCCGGGTTGGTGATCTGGGCCCACGTGCCCCAGCCCTGCGACACCTGCTGTTGGAACAGTCCCCCACCGTCAGCGATTGACCCATCAGGGTTCATCGCATCGTCATCGTGGTCCAGGTTCGTCAACGATGACTCCTGCATCGCGGTGATCAACGCAATCTGTACCGCCTTGACGGGCACTGTCGCCACAGGCTTCGTCGGCCAGTTCCCCACGGGAGGCAACAGGTGCTGTGACTGTTCGTCGGTGAACGCCAACCAGTCCAGATCCCGTCCGACGCTGATAATGGTGCGCGCGTTCTCGAGCTGCTCAAGCGACCAGGTGCCGTTCGCTGTCACCGGGTCCACCGCCGAGGCGGGACGCAGCACCGCGCAGGTGGGGATCGTGCCGCCCATCTGCGCACCGGCCGACGGGTCCTTCTCCCCGATGACGACCACGAAGCTACTGATCCCCACCGAGAACGCCACACCGATCAACGCCACCGGAATGATCGTCAGCACCAGTAAGAGCGCCGCGACCATGGCGAACAGGCCAAGGATCCCCCCACTCTTCTTCTGCGCTTTCCGGGCCGCGGCCCCACGAGCAGCTTTTCCCGCTGCCGAGCCCAACGCTTTCGCAGCCGCGCTGACCGCAGCTCCCACACCTACAGCCATCAGAATCGTTCCCGTCTCTCGCACGCATACCCAGTTGCATGACGAGAGACAGCGCAACATTCACGCAGGAGATGTCGCCGCGCGCACCAAATCCTCAATGAGCGCGACCGTCCGCCTCACGAGAGCACGTCGGGTCCGAAACACGCCCTCAGCGATCCCCAACGCCGCGGCCGCCTCCGATGGACGCTGCGCATTGACGAACGCGAGCACATCCCGCAGCCCACCCTCCACCGGGACACACCGCTCCGCAGTCGGCGTCTCCCCCACCTCGAGCAGCGCCATCGCCGCTCGAGTGGTCTGCACCAGAGCCCGAGTTCTCCCCCGTGCCGATCGCAGCGTGCCCACACTCATGTCGAGCGATGCGGCCGCGGCCGCCGTGTCCCCATCGAAACGGCTCAGCGCCGTGACTACTGCCCACTCGACCTCGCTGGCCGCATCCGCCACCACAGAAAGCCACTGGGTCACACGACGCTCCTGCGTCTCGGACTCGAAACTGATGACCAGGCTGTCAAGCACGTCATCCCCGTCGTCAGCCAGCATCATCTCCGCCGCTTCCAGAGGAGCAGTGAACGGTGACCTCATGAGCCGACCGATCTCCTTACTGGTGACCCGGGACACGATTCCGAACACGAACGCGTCGGCCTCACCCCGCGCCGGATCGAACCGTGGCGCGCACCGCCACACGGTGACACGTGCTTCCTGCAGCACGGTGTCTACATCGCTGGGGAACCCCCACATCCGGCCCTGCACATACCTGTGAAGACGGTCGACTTCCCCCAACAGGGCCTTCGTTGTCTCATCCATCTGATGCGTCCAAGACAGTGGGAGCGAGGACGTCCAGTGCGCTCCCCCACCCGCGTCGGTGCAACGCATCCAACGCTTTCCGTGTCGCCTGCGGGGTGGTTCCCACTTCCCTTGCGAGCTGGGACAAATCGACGCTCTCCTCACCCGAATGTGACATCAACGCCACATACACGGCCTTCGCTTGCGCCGAAACAACAGAGGACCGCGCGAGCTTCACGGGAACGATCGCGAAACCTGTCACCGGGAACTCTCCTGCCGCATCTGCACTGTGGGAGCGAACAGCTCAGGGTGCTGTTCCCGCAGTTCCGCCAGTCGACGGCGACCTGTCCGCTCGGACACGCCCTCGAGCTCGGCGACCATCGCTGCCGTCACCGGTCGACCGGCCGCTACTGCTTCAGATATCTGGGCGGTCAGGTTCGCCTTGACCATGGGCTGATCCACCGCATGCAGCCGACGAACCTCAACCGGCACGTCCTCGACGGGAGCCGTGACGGTCACCGGCTGGCTACGTGGCGGCATAGTCGCCCCCTCTGGCGGCTTTGGGGTCGAACGGGCGTTGGGCTTCTTGGGGCGTGCACGCCTACCCGCTGCAGATTTCCCATCGATCATCAGAACCATCAGGTGGGAGGCAACCAGAAGGGCGACCGCGGGCACGCTCGCACCGAGCGCGGACAGCCACCCGGGAAATGTCGCTGACGGGTTATCGATTGCATGAGCCGCATTCCCCAGCACAGACAGCGCCCCGAATCCCACCAACGCCGCCCACGGATACCACGTCACTCGCGGGCCGCGCGTCTTCATTGTGAACGCGGCCGCCGTCGCGATCACAATGAACCCATCGATCACGAGGGGGTAGATGAACGACAGGTGCGGGGCGATCGCGAACTCACGTTGTGCAAGTTCACGCAGAGCCGTGAACGAGAGGGTGAACCCGCCGATCGCCAACGCGCCGACGCCGGCAGCTGTCGCTACCGCCAAACTCTTGTTCTGTGGGCGAACCACGAGCGGGTCACTCATCACACGGTCCCTTCCGGAAAGTTTGGGGCCGGTGTCCTGCAGAGGCTTCCTGCAGGACACCGGCCAGATGATCAGACGGTGTCGTTGCGCGCGACCCGGCCGAAGCGGACGCCCGCACGGGACCAAAACATGGCCGCGGCGCCGGCGGTGAGGAAGAACGCGGCGATCAGCGACCCGATCAGAGTGCGCCGCTCGTCAGCACCGGTTGCTGCGAGTTGCGACGCTGACGAAGACCGGTCCCCGCGAGACGTGGTCGACGAGACACCCGAGTCTTTCCCGCCATTGCCCGTTCCTGCGTTCGTCTCCGGGAGGGGCTTCGGCTTCTCCGACCCCGCACCAGGGTCAAAACCAGACTCAGGCCTCGTCCCCGGGTCAGCACCCGGATCAACACCCGGATCAACACCCGGGTCAGGACCCGGATCAGTGCCAGGATCCACCCCCGGATCGGTCCCCGGATCTGTGCCGGGATCCGTACCGGGTTCCTCTTCACTGACAGGCAGGACTCCCGTCGTGCTGCTGGTCTGCGTGGCAGGCGGGGCAGGGTCAGGGGTGTCAGCGAGGGCGGGGACCGCGCACCCGAGAGTGAGCGCGACGGCCAGAGCCGTGCCCGCGGTGACACGGGAGAGATGGGTAGGCATGATGATTCCTCTTTCTGGCGAGTGTGGTGAGTGATTACTTCGTCCTCGCGGGGAAGCCCGCGAGGAGACCGTTGGTCAGAGTGAGCAGCGTCCCGTTGGCTTCACCGAGGGGACGCGCGGTGGGAGCCTCGATCTCGACTGGGCTGGCATCCCCCGATCGAAGGATTGCGTTCGTGCCGGACGGCAAAGCCCCATAAAGGATCCCGCCCAGAAACTGGGACGCCGTGAACCGGTCCGGAAGAGGAGAAGAGGTTGCGGAGCCCAAGTCGACACCGTGACCGTCGACGACCCAGTACACGCCGGCTGGGTCGAGTACACCCGTGCCGCGGCCGGGGACCTCGCCGGTGAGTTCCCCGGTCTCGGCTGAGTGCACTCCGGTGATCGTCGAGCCATCCGGGGTCGTCCAGCCGACAACGACCGTGGCCGTGGTGGCCGCCCGAACCCACCCGACCTTCGGAGTGATGACCGCCCCCTCAACCGGGGGAGCCAACGTCACTTCACGAACCAGAGTCCCATTCGTGGCCGCGAAGATCACCTGGCGGGGCGCGCCCGCCCAGATCACTGCGTCCCCGGCGACACCCAGCACAACCATTTCAGGGCGAGGTGGCACCACCGGGACAGTCCCCGTGGCGGTCACGACCTCAAACGCATAGTCCGTACCGATGACGACAAACGCACCAGTGCGAGTGGTAAGCCAGCGGCCGCCGGAAAGATCCACGGACAGAGGATCGACCGCGTCCCCCACCCAGACGAGCGCTCCCCCATCGGACACCGCCGCCAACGCCGCAACGCCCCCTACCGTCCCGCTGAGCACAGTCACCTTGTCGCCGGCGACGTCCACTGTCGCCGTGATATCCCCGGTCTTCGCGTCCCTCACCGCTACCGTCGACCCAGAGACAGAGATAACCCGGGAGCCCGCGACCGCTGCCCCCGACACCTTGGAGGCCGACCATGTCGGCTCCACGCTGAAACCGGGCAACGTCACCTGCGCCGGCACCTCCACCGATACCGCCGGCGTCGCGCCGGGCTTCGGGGTCGGCCAGTCCAGAACATCGGAGAACATCGCCACACCCGCAAACAGCCCCGCAACACCCAGGATCACGGCGCCCACCACAACGAGAAATCGCTGCAGCGCGCGTGGCGAGCGAACAGGGTCCAGACGTTCGAGAGAAACCACCTGGCGACGATCGCCCATGCTCGAGACAGCATCCGTGTTCGAGACATCATCGAGATCAGAAGCTGGTCTATCGGCGGCGGTCACCTGCCCTGCCGCGTCGACCGTGAACCACATTGGCTCTGCGCCCGAAGCGTGGTCCACCGACCGCACCAACATCGGTTCCCCGGCCGCCGCGGCGGAAGACGCAACCAGGTCGATCACCCGCGCAAACCCATCGACAGTGCCAACCACCGCACCTTCCAGCAGCGTCACCCCATCGCGAGTAACAACAACCTCAACCCATGACCCGCTCACGCACGTCGCCCTTTCATCACAAGCTCCAAATGTGACGTGTGGGAGGTCTCGCCGAGCTTCGTGGCCAGGACTGCGATTTCCAACGGGGTGATCTGGAGGACCGTGGCGATCGCTTCCATATCGTTCGCCGTGTAGGACAGGTCCCCCGCGGCACGCTTGTACCAATACGGGGCGGAGATCCCCGCACCCTGCAACATCGCCTGGGTACTCATCCCCGACCGGTGCAGGAACACCGTGATCGCCTCATGAACCGACTTCGCCCACGTACCGGCAGGCTTGGACTGTCCCCTACCCACGGTCGTTGTCCTCGGCGTGGCCGGCGGTGATCGCGATCGCGAGGACCAGCGATGTCACCCGTGCCGGGTCTCGGGTCCACCCGGCGTTCTGCAGCGTCGTCGTGATGAGGGTCTGCTCGAGCATGCTGTCCGCCTCCTGCAGCAACCCGGTCGCCAACCAACCCGCAGCCGTCGACATGTCGTCCTCGGTCACCGCGCCGCCCGGCGACACGACAGGGCAGGACAGCACGTCCGCCGGGGTGACGCCCAGGCGGCGCAGCCCCTCGAGGGCACCGGAGAGCGCCCCGCCCAGGACGAGAGGCCCGTCACCGTCGATGACGGTGCGGTACCAGTGCACTTCGTCCATCACGTCAAAGATGTTGAAGGTGCTCCCGCGGCCGAGCACGACGGTCAGGCTCAGGTGTCGGAACGCGGTGTCTCTGTGTCGGATAGTCATCGATCTCTCTCAGGGGCAAAGAAGGGTGCACGGGCATGGGCCGTCCGGGACGGTCGTCGACGTCGCTGTCGACGACGAGGAACCCGAACGTGAGGTGAAATGGGGCCGCGGGTACGGCCGGGGCGTGCAGGGCAGTCGCCGGACTACACGCAGAAGAGAAGAGGGGCCGAAGAAAACGGCAGTGGAGGTAGGGGGGTGGCGCTCCGGATCTGTGGCAGTTCGGAACGCCTCCCCCCACGGGTGGCGCCCCGGATCTGCGATAGTTCGGAGCGCCACCCGACTGTGCGGGTTAGCTGTCTGCAGCCTCGACGGTGGTGAGGGTGCTGGTGCGGTCCCGGCGGCGGAGCTTCGCGGCCAGGAACGCGGCACCGGCCAAGGCGAGCATGGAGCTACCCACCACCACACCGGTCATGTTCACACCGCCACCGGTCTGCGCGAGCATCCCCGGTGTCGACGCGAACCACGCATCCTCATCCGTGACCTTCTTACCGGTGAAGGCCGACTCGCCCGTGGCGGTCGCCGTGTCTCCGTGGAGCTGACCATCCGTGACACCGGTGAGGGTGCCCTGACAGTCGATCGACTCGCCCACGGCGAGCTCGCCGATCTTGTCCGGAGCGATCTCGCTGATCCCGTTCGTGCAGACGATGTCGGTGACCGTGCCAGCCAGACCCTTGTGGGTGGCGTCCGTCAGGACCACGTTCTTCAACGGAACGTCACCCGTGTTGGTGACACGGATCCCGACCCGGGTACCTGCCTTCAGGTCCTTCGCCGGGATGCTGTACGCCTGCTCCGACTTGTCACGATCCCCCACGGTCAGACCCTCGCTGAGCGTGAACTTCTCCACGTCAATCGCGGGATTCTCCGGCGTCGACGTCCACACCACGTTCGACTCACGATCCACACCGTTATACGTCTCCGTGTGGAAGTTGGTGACCTTCTCAGCCGGCGCGATGCGCTCCATCTTCGTGTACACGGAGAACCCCTGCTCGAGATCCCCACGGGTGTTGACCAGATCCAGGTACGCCTGAGTGGCAGCGGCTCGGAACGTGTACGACTTCTCATCGAACGTCGCGGTGAACAGGGCACTGCGCCCCTTCGGGGTGAACCCGGTCGAGTCGGCAAGCAGCTCGCCCTTCTTCACCACGAGGTCCTCACCGTCATACAGATCCGTGCTCGCATACGCCGCCCAGATGCCCGTGTACCGGTCGTGGACACGATCGAACGCGTCACGCACCGCCCACGGCATCGCCGCACCGTTGGCGCGGTCAGCCGGAATCACCGAGCTCGACAGCTCGTAGTTGAACACCGAGTTCAACGGCACCTTCGTGCCATCGATGGAGTCCTCCCCCGGGCCGATCACAACATCCTTCTTCGGGTCGATCTCCTTCAACACGTTCGAGACCGTCTTGGTGACCTTGTAAGAGTTCTCGATGTTCTGGCGAGCCTGATTCTCAATCACGTACCCATCCGTCACCTTGATCACCGTCGCCGGAATGGTGACGATGTACTGGTGGCCCATGAGGTCCTGGTTGATGGCCGGGTCCGTCTTCGTGTCGATCTCCGCCTCGTCGTACGCTTTCAGGTTCGCCGGCTGCGGGTCACCCGGAATCACCTCACCCGTCGGAAGTTCCGTGTCCACGGTCTTCGCGAACGTGTACAGCACACCATCGAGGATCTGCGAGTTAAACTCACCCGTCACATCGGCACCAGTGCCCTTGTCCGCCACACCGATGTCCGCGACATCGACCTTCACGTACTCGTCGTCATAGTCATCGCTGATCCCAAGCTTATGAACGTAGCTGGCGAGGTCTTCCCGGCCAGGCATCGCGTCGATCATGACGTGATACACGATCTGATCGCCCTCGAGGAGCGCCTTCCCGTCGATATCGATCAGATCCGTGCTCAGCACACTCTTATCCGGCTCAACCGACGGGATCTTCACCTCCGGCGTCTCCGTCGCAATCTCCACACCGTTCACGATCTGGAACGCCTGGTTCTTCACCGTCGACCCAGGAGCTGCGGTCTTCTTCACCGTCCCGGTGAACCGCATGCTCAGCCACCCCTGATCCGTGGTACCACGGATGTTCGCCGCAACCCACTCCTCCGAGAACGTCGCCGTGAACGTGTTCGACGCCGCGTCCCACACCATCTCGTACGCCTTCTTCGACACCGGCTTCGGATTCGCGGAGTTTCGCGAATCCCAGAACTCCACACTCGACTTGTCCGGAGAGAACTGCGCATCGAACGAGTCCTTCACCGCGAACGAGGTCATCTTGTCCCGCACCGCAGCAGGAATGTTCAGATCAACACCAACCGAGTACTCGAGCTTCTGGCCAGGCCACACCGACATCCCATTGATGTTCTCGTACACGTGATCGCCAGGAGCCTCACCCGACCCGATGACCTCCTTGTTCGGCTCCGCCATCCACGAAACCCAGCACTCGCCATCGTCGCGGTCCGGGGTATCCACCGAGCCGTCCATGCCACCCTGCTGCGGCACCTGTGTGTCATAACACCAGTCACCACCGGGCCAGACATCCCAACCGAAATCGTCGGGCCGGAAGGAGTGACTCGGCGTGTCACCATGGTTCGCGATCGACTTCGTCTTCCGCACTTCCTTCTTGCTGCCGTCATCCCCGGTCCAACGCAGAATGGAATCCGCGTTCACGTTCTCCCGGATCGGCGACTTCCCGGCCGACGCATGAATCATGTCGTACACAGGCTCCGAGCCCCCCGCGATCGGAAACGTGTTCATCGCCGTCGTCGAAATCTGCAGGGTGTAGTTGCGTTCGGGTTCGAACTCGTTCAGCGCGACGCACACGATGCGTGGCGCGTCCGGGATGCTCGTGAGGAACTCGTTCGAGACCGCGTCCAGCATGGACTGATCGAAGTCGATCAGGTCGCCCTGCCAGTAGTTCGAGGCCGTGAGGCCCTGGTACCAGCTGGTCATCGTGGCCTTCGTGCCGCCCCAGCCCATGATCGGCCGGCCGCCCAGGCTGCCGACGGAGACACCGACCTGCACCACGCGAGCCTTTGCCCCCGGAACACCGGAGCGCGCGATCGCCTCCGCGATCGCATCGTTGCAGGAGCTGTGCAGCGCTGAACGGGTGCCATCCATCGGGCCCGAACCACTCGCCCACTGCCCCTGAGTCTCCATCGCCGCAGCGAAGTAGTCCGTCGATGCCGGCCCCCACCCCTGCTCCGGGTTACCACCCTGAGGGTAGTTGTCGAGGGTGTACAGCCAGTAGTCGTCAGAGGCTGCTCCCCCGCCGCCGCCACCGGCTGAGCTTCCGCCGCCGACCGCGGCCGTCGCCGCTGGTCCACCGGCGACGAGACCGAAAGCCAGGCCCGCGAGAGCGACGCCGGCAGCGATCTTCCGCGGGGTACTCCTCACCATCAGGTTCCGGCCCGAACCGCCGGAACCCCTTTCGTTCTCTACAATGTGAGACGTCCGAGATGAACGCATTGAATTTCCTTCGTTTGGTTTGATGGGGTTTTTCTTGGATAAGACGGGGGCCGAGGCTGCTACCTCGGTTCCCGTCGCCACGCCTCGGTAGGGCGTGGAGCTCAACGCAGGCTCACTCCCGCAAAGTCGTTTGGGTGGGCATCAGGCGACTATCCACCGCACGGCGTTGTTCCGCCGGCACCGTTGCTCGTCCAGCAGCCGCCGTTGGTCTCGTTCGTGCCGCCACCGGGGCGACCGCCGCCCTGCGGGATGCTCCCAGTGGAACCGTTCGTGTTCGTGTTCGTGGACGGTTGTCCGCTATTTGAGGAGCTGCCGCGGGTCGTGTTCCGTTGCGGCTGGGAGGCGGACTGTCGTGCGGCCTCTTCTGCCGCAGCGCGGCGGGCGGCTTCGGCTTCCTGGTCGAGAACGGCTTGATGCGCGGTTCCGGCCGCGTTCACGGTCGCGATGTACGTGCCGACGAGCGCCGCACGCTCCTCGAGGGGAAGATCGCTCGCACCGTCAGCGGTGAGAGCGGTCGCGGCCGCGGTGACCGCGGCCGTCTCGGCGGGCGCCTTCTCCCAAGTCAGGGTGACGCCCTTCTCCCCCGCCGACACGATCACAGCATTCGCGCTGTCCGCGACGGCGTCAGCTGCGTCGATGATGTCGTCTGTGACGCCGCCTACAAGGTCGACGTACTCGAGCACCGACGCGGCATCGTCGGTGAGCTCGTTGGTGAGCGCGTTCACGTCTTTCGTCTGGGCGGGCGGGGTGAGGCCCTCGAGGGGCAAGTCATCGGCCGGGACGAGCGCGGTGAACAGATAGGGACGTTCCACATCGAGGGCGCCGGTCCCATCGAGCGCGAGTGCGGCGGTCGCGAGCTCTGACGTCTTCGTCAACAGGTCCGCGCGAAGCGCCGGGTCAGCCACGGTACTGTCCGTGAGCGTGGTAGCGATCGCCAGGTACTGAGGGTAGGCCGCGGTGACGAGATCTTCCATCGTGTGCAGCTGTTCGATCGCCTTGTTCTGCGTCTCGTACGCATCGGCACGGGCGGAGACCGCCACCTCGAACGCTTCCGCTGCCTCTTGACGCTCTACTGCCTGCAGCACGGTCGGTACCCCATACGCGACACAGCTCACCACCACAGCGACGACGGCAATGCCGATCCAACGAAACCGCCCCGGCCCCCTCCTCCGCTCAGTGGGGACCACCTCAGAAGCCTCATCGACAGTCAGCAGTACGTCTGGCTTCGTCACTGGTCTCTCTCTTCCTCCACGGCCTCGATGCCGCGCATCGTTCGCACGCTTTGTCTATTCCTGAGGCGTCTAATTGATCAATGTGTGTGCATCCAGGGATACAAAACTGTTCGAATAGCAGCATACATGATTCCCTTCAGGACCGTGTGGGGTGTGCCCGCGATGGCGTCGTGGAGTGCGCCGATCAGTACATCCGTGCTATGCGGGGCTCAGATAACCTGGTTGGATGGTTTCGGATGCTGCTGAGCTGGCTCGAAGGATCGCTTCGAACATCGAAAGGCTCCGCGACGAAGCCGAGCTCACGACATCGGATGTGATTGAAGAGTCCGGAATGAGTCGCTCCGCCTTCTACTCGCGGCTTCGCAATGAGACGTCTTGGACGGTGGACTCGCTCGCCGAGCTTGCGGCGATCTTCGCAGTTGACCCCGTCGAACTTCTGGCGAAGCCAAGTGGAACTTCTGGTGACCTGGGGGCGTCGGCCCTCTCAGCCGATGTCCTCGTCAATGGTCCGGTCCTCTCTCGTCGCATCGATCTCTTGAGAGACGCTGGTGAGCGACCAGTTGGGACAGCGGACCTTCTGCCCCACCTCACCGTGACTGGTGTCGCGGTGTCTGAGGAAATGTGGAAGTCTCTGACCAATAGCAGCGGACGAGTGCGCGTCAGCCGCGCCCTGATTGATGCGATCGCCGGATTCTTCGACGTCGAGGCGAGTTTCCTCACTGCCCCCGACGCGGATCCGGCCGCCGACTTGCTTGAAGCTCAGCTCGAGCTCCGCGGCACGCTCCGAGAGACGGGCGGCCAGATCGGCATGCGATCTCTCGGTGATGTGCCGGCAGAAGCACTGCGGGCCATCGCGCGGTCGCTTCGCCCCTAGTGCGAATCCGTCGCGAGGTCGCCACCGTTGATCGCGCGGCCGCTCAGCGACCGAGTCTGATGTTCGTGTCAGTATTGGGTCGTCATCGAGGGCATCGTCAACTCCGCGAAACGAGCGCGACGCGATGATGACCGACGAGAAGACTAGACGAAAGTCAGGGGTCAAGTCGCGTAAGAACTTGCCTTACTCCCCGTCTACGTAGTGGGAGGAACCATGCGATCTAGGGGAAGATCGCCAACTATGAGATCGCGGGGAGGCGATCGACAGCAGTAGTAAGGAACTGCGGACTGATGATGTATCCAGGAATCCGTCTCGCCACTCCCCCTCGGGTCGAACGATCCTCGAGTGCCCAATGAAACCTGCGGCACTGTTTCGAGGAAGCGCATTTGCGCAACTCCCGAGGTGCGATTCGCTGCGGGGTCACCGACAGGTGCGTTTGCTGCGCGCGATCTACAACCTCGACCATGTGTATGACACGGATGATCTGGTCACACACGTCCAACGCATGACGGGCGTGGTGATCAGGATTGAACCACTCCCTGCCGGTTGCCCCCCGCGTCTCACCGGGTTCATAAGCTTCGTCGAACAGGAAGCGGTTATCCACCTGCCACGAGAGCATGGCGTCTATCCCGCACACGTCCTCTTCCACGAGATTGCGCATTTGCTGATGTGGGACGCGGAGACCCGCGCCGGCAGGAGTGCCCGTGCGGGGTTGCTCGCGTGCTCGGACGACTATGTGGAGTTCGTGGCAGAGACGCTCGCTCAGCACCTCTCCACACGCTTGCTGCGGATCCGTACACCGCATATCGAGAGAATCCTCGGGTAAGCCGCCATGACGTTTCTCATCGTGGTGGCATTCCTCGCCTTCGTTGTTGTCGGCCTAGCCCGCACCTGGAAGCTGCGGGCGAAGCGGGAAGCCTGGCAGCCGTGGCTAGCGTGCGTGATCGCACCCGTGGGCATCGCATCCGTGCTCTTCGACACTCAGATCGATGCCGCACTGGGGACGATGAACTGGGTCTTCATCCTGGAGACGTGGTCGGCTTACTTCGCCTACACACTGATGACCGAGACATGCCGCGCCGTCGGGCATGACGCTCCTGTCAAGCTGCGCGGTCGGGTCATCGGCCTGGTGGCCTCCTGGTGTGTGGCCATCACGGTCATGTTCATGACTCTCGTGGGGCGTGACGGCACTCGATCTCACTTCGTGAGGGATATGTTCCCGCAACCCCAAAGCCTGACCATCGCCCTGATGTACTCCTTGGGCATCGTGATTCTCGGCGTCCTCCCGCTCTACTGGTTGCGTTCGGAGAAAGGGGCGTCGGCCTGGCTGATCCGGGTCGGCACCGCGATGGTGGTGGTGGCGCATACGACCAGATTCATCGTCAGTCCGATCGACTTCTTCAACGAAGGGCAGCCCAGGGCTATCGAGACGCTGTTGTACCAGGTATTTGTCCCGGTCTTCTACCTGGGGCTGGCGAACTTCGCTGCCGGGCTGATCGGGCTATCTCTGCGCCAGTGGTACCGAGAAGTTGTTCAGATGCGTCACCATCTTCACACGCTGAGTGCAATAGCAAGCGAGCACGGCATCGAGGTCCGAGACACAACACCGGTCGCGCACCTCGTCGCAATCGAAGATGCAATCCGAGTAGGGGGGCGCGGGATGCTCGCGGACGTAGAGATCGACCAGGTCGCCGCTGCCCGATCCTGGCTCGCGCTCACGCACGATGCGGGATCCGTCACTCAATATGTGGAGGTTCCCCCCGCATGATCGTCGCGTTTGTCGCCGCGGTAGCCGGCGTCGGCGCCGCGCTGGGGGCAGTCGTGGCCGTGTTCGTGCGACGGATGCTCTCGTGGAAGCCACGGCGCCGCACTGTCACCGTGGTCAGCGCAGATAGCCACTCCGTCACTCTTGAAGCCGGACCACTCGCCCACGCTCACGGCGAGTACACGCTGATCTTCGACGGTGGCAGCGCCCGAATCGGGGAACCCGCAACGTCGGGGCAGACGGTCACCCGGCCCGTGTCCGCCCTAGTGGGGCACATTCCGCTAGGAGTCGTTGCCTTCTCCCCCGACCCAGGCGACTCCCCGCACGTCGCCGGGGCGTTCGTCGACCGATGCATCCCCGGACCGGCAGGTGAGATCCCCGCCTGGGAATACGGGCCTGCCAGCACCTCCTGGGCGATCCACGTTCACGGAGTTCGATCTAACCGGCTGAATGCCCTGTGGAGTGTCCCCGGCGCTACAGAGGCCGGATATCGCTCGCTCGTGATCGCCTACCGAGGATCCCCGGGCAGCCCGGCAGCTCACCGTAACGCAGGGTTGGGGTACCTCGAGGCCCCCGACGTCGCCGCAGCCGTCGCATACGCGGTCGCGAACGGCGCCGAGCGGATCGCGCTGATCGGCTGGTCTATGGGCGCGTCCGCAGCGCTCCTCACGACAGAGCTATCCCCGCACCGTGAACGGATCGCTGGACTAGTTCTGATCGCCCCGACACTCTCCTGGCGTCACGTTATGCGCGCCGGCGCCGCACGCATGGGGATGCCCAGATGGGTATCCCCGCTCGTCGAACGTGCGATCACTTCGCAGATCATCGCTCCCCTGGTCGGTATGCCCGGACAGGTAGACCTCGCCGCACTGAACTGGGTCAGCCGGCCCGGTCGATTGAGGGTTCCAGCACTCGTCGTCGGCTCCCGTGGCGACACGAATGTGCCATTCGAGCTCGTGGCCGCCTTCGCCGACGCGAACACTGAGCTGGTGCAGGTGCACGAAGTCGCGGACTGCACTCACGGCTGGGAACCGAACGTCGACCCCCAAGGCTTCACCCGGGCTTTGGTGGCTTGGCTGAGGTCAATCTAGCGACTCGCTCGACGAGCATCTGAATGCTGGGCGTCAGCCTAGATCAGTACGTCGCCCGGACACGTTCTGCTAGCTTGTTAGTGCGAAACTCTGGACAGTAAGTACGGATATACGCACAATGGTCGGAAGTGAACGTTTCTGCGACCTGCGTCGGCAGGTAAGCAACAAGAGCGCAAGGATGAGGCGAGCTTATGAATGCATATGCCCCCGCGTGTCTGCGCGTTACGTATGCATCTACACGGCAGGATGAGCGACATGGAACGCAAGCGGACTCGCACACTCAGGGCGGCAAACGCCGAAACTGTGCTTCTGCAGGGTCGTGTGGCACCGACGGCTCGGGAAGCGATCAAGGCTGCTGCCGACGAGAGCGGTGTCAGTCTTGCCTACTACCTGGAGAAGCTCATCCTCCAGCTCGACAGCGACGGCGGCCTGCCCGTCATCGCGCCTCCCCGACTGCAGGAGGAGACGCTTCCGATAGCCGTATAACGAAAGAACCCGCCGCATGTGCGGCGGGTTTCTCCCAAGTCTTTCGATCCGTCACGGACGCCAATCTCAGCGGATCGAATAGTTGAAGTACCGGACAAGCCGGGGCTTCGGTGCACCCACTCTGTGAGGAGGAGGTGATGTCATCATACGACGCGATTTCGCGAATTTCCAGTCTCTAACACCTTTCTCACGGCGTGTCGCGCCCGAGACTCGTGGTTTAGACGAGCTTGGCGCGCCTACGTGGGAAGTGTGGTTGGAGCCGGGGAGTGAGGCTTCCAGGGTTCTTGCTCGAGCATCGAGCTCGCAGGATGGAGCCCCCCGTTCGCATGACGACCAGGGTGTGCCGGGATTGTCGGTGGCGGATGCGTGGCGGTTGACGCGGGGGCTTGCTCGGCGGCCGTTCGTGCATCGGATGGTGGCGGAGGCGGACGGTGTTGTCCGCTCGAACCGGTACCCGGTGAACTATCCGGTGGCATCGCCTGTACCGCCGTCGACGCCGTGGTGTATCGACATCGCGGACGCGGACGGCCGGTTCTGGCTGGCACCGTTTGATCTCGATGCGAAACAACCGGAAGACTTCGAACAGGCGGTCGAAGACCTTGGCGTTCTTGTGCGGGTGCTGCGGGACGCGGGCGTCCCGTACGTGGTGTGTAAGTCGAGCCCGAAGCCTGAGGGTGGGTTCCACGTCTTCGTGCCGCTCGCCGGCGTGCAACTGTCGGTGATGGAAAAGCTCGCCGACGCGGCAAAGGCCGTCCTGCCGAGCCTGGACCACGGGCTGCTGCGCAACGCGTCCAAAGGCGCGATCCGCCCCCCGGGCGCCCCACACGCCGCCGGCGGCCAGTCCCTCGTGATGGAAGGGGACCCGAACACGCTCCTGTCCCCCACAGTCGCCGCCGGCGACCTCTTGCGCGTGATCGCTGCACTTCGACAGCTGCGCCCAGCCGTCGACCCCACCACACCCGTCGTCGACGCCAACTCATCAGCGGCACCCCTCACCCTCCGGACACATCGTCCATTGCCGACATGGGGCCAGCAGTTCATGGAGGCGCCAGGCGGTGGCCGCGACCCGTCACGAAACGGGTATATGTGCTTGCTAGCGGCCGCAGTCGCCGGATGGACCCTGCGGGATGTCACCCATGCTGCGAAGGCATATCCCGGCATGGAGCACTACCGCTCCCGGAACAATCCCTCCGGAGGCCCCCGTACTCCCCGCTCGAGGAAGGATATGGATTCCCGCCTCGAGCGGCAGTGGGCCAAAGCGCAGGAACGAGCACTGCTGTACCGGTACGCGCCGGCCGACACGGGCAGAGACCTCACTGTGTTGACCGGCCTCGTCGACGTCATCGCCGGCATGCTGACCGCATTCCGAGTTTCCCCCGGCCGATGGTCGGGGACCGAGCACGCGTTCACCGACAGCACCGTCCTGACGGGCTTGGCATGGCTGTCGTTGCGCTCGGGGAAGCGTGACGTCGACGCGGCCCTGCGCACGATCGCAGACACCACAGGAATCCCCTCGACCTCTGTGGACCGCTCCCTCATCCGCCTCCGAGCAGCCGGGTGGGTCGCCCGAGCACGAGAGAGCGACGGGCCGGATGCAGCCGTGTGGAGACTCCAAGACACGTTCTCCACACCCCCCGAACAAGTCGGGCCACACCACGAAATGACCGCCCGCCCCCCGGGCCAGGTCTATGACATGCGTGCGGTCCTTCTATCCGAGCTTGAAGACCGTGTGATTGCGGGTCGGCACGACGTCTTCACTCGTCGAGGGCTGGGACCAGCTGCGAGGCGCGTCTACGAGGCCCTGCGAACGGATCAGGCAGAAACACGAGTGGTGGCAGAACGGGCGGGGATCTCCCCCTCGCGTGTGGTTGCTGTGCTGCGGCGGCTGAAACGGCATCATCTCGCGTTCGTTCAGAAAGGCCTGTGGCGGCGACCTCTCCGCGATCAACGCCATGCCGCTGCACGTCGCCTCGGTACCGCAGGAATCTTGGCGGGGCGTGCGCTGCGCCATGAGCGGGAACGAGAGCAGTGGGCGTGGTGGCAGAACCACCTCACCCGAAAGGGCGGCCGGAAGGGGAAGAACCGGGCGGGCCCCGGCCAAACCCTCATCTTCCAACTCTCCGACGCACATGGCGGACCTGAGGCCTACCCCGCGTACCCGACACGTCCCGATGGACGTGCTGACCACCACATGGCCTGGCGGTACGTCGTAGCCGGGCTCCTGCAACACCTAAGGAACACGGAACTCGCGGCATAACCCCGTCTACCGGTCGTCCCGGTGATCGGCTCGGTGCAAGTCTGGCGCCCGCACCTGGATGGCAGTCCCACAACTGGTCGGATGGGCTAAGGGGCGTGCGAATCCGGATGCGATCGCGATACACCTGGACGTTGCTGGTTATCTCGATGAGCGCAAGCAGAGGTACCGATACGAGCGGGAGCGGTGGGGACAACTGCTCGAGGAGCTGCGGTGGATGCACCAGAGCATGAAGGAGCGGCGCCGACGTCCCTCCCGACCAGGAGCTACCGCTGTCCCGTTGTTTGAGGACGACGTCATCCCCCGCCGTCGACCGGCATACCCCCGCAAACCGGACCCGCGATGGGCCGGCGGGGCATTCGACCACACCACCGCGAGAGAGCTCATCGCTGCTCGCTCCGTCGCGTGAGCGAACCGTATCGGAGGTGTGGCAGGCGCGCTCGCTCGCGTTCCGTGGAAGCTCCAGCTCACTGGCGCAGGGCTCTTTGACACGTAGATGACGGTGTCGCCACTGCACTCTGGGACTGTTGTCGGGTACGTGCCTGTGGTGCTGCGAATCTTGTGTGGCGGGGCACGGTCGTTCGGGTGAGGTGCTTCGCAATGTGGGGCCCGGTCTCGTAGCCCGGCCCCATGGGTGTGTTCCCTGCCATCACCTGACAGGGAACACACCCGCTCCTCTCCCAGATCCGTCCCGACGACTCGGAAACAGTGCTCTTGCGTGCTGCGGGGGCGGGGAGGAACCTGGAATGTGGCGGTCACACTGGGGTGGTTCCGCCTCCCGACCGAATCACAGTGGAGCGATGTTCTCTAGCAGCGCTGGGGCCGCTGTGAGCTGGTCACGTGTGGGGTGTCCCGGTTGGCTCCTATCCCCTCTTTAGGAGCACCTCCCCTCAGACCGGGGCACCCCACTTCACCGACAGCAAGCATGCATACCGTCTGTGCCGCCCGGTCCGCGTCCTCAAGGGCCCGGGGACTTCGCGAGGTGACGCAGGCCGCTCAGCCCCAACGGTGTTCGGCTGAGGGGAGCTCCCCTGGTGCCACGCGTTCGTGCGATGACGCACCTCGCGCATAGGTGCCTCATGCAACACATCGAAAGTCATCATTCATCCCAGACGTCGAGCCGCACGTGTGTAGGTATGACGACACCACCACAGACACGAGCATCTCTGATTGGCCGAGCGGGACGGAGACATCGACTCCGGCGCGGCGTGTGGCGGCGCCGACTCTGGCACGGTGCTGGCGCGTTCCTTCTCCGAGTAGTGCTGCGTGCCGCCGCCAAGGACGGGTGGCGTTGGTTCCGCGACGAGCTCCTCCCGCTCCTCGCCGAAGCTGCAGCTGCATTGCCGCTCTGATTGGCCAGGTGCTGCACGGTGATGGTCGCCGTGCAGCACCCGACGACCTGCGGTCCTCACGAGAGGGGCACAGCCCCCTCGTACTCCCCCGCCGTGCGTTGCACGGTGATCGTGACCGGCTCCGCCGGCCCATGTGTTTGCCCCTTCGGGCGGCTGCGCCGCCGGGGTCGTTATTGTGCCGTGAAGCCTTCGGCATTGTCCGGTCGATCCCCCTGCACGCAAGCCCCACTGCGTGGGGCCCGCTCCGCCGAGAATCTGGGACGCGCTGCGCTTATTCCGCCCCAGATTCTCTCCCCCGCGGCCCTCCGGGTGGCATTCCGGGTGCTCTCCCTACCAAGACACTTCGTGCCTTCTCGGCCACAACAACGAGGGGGTAGGAAGAGAGAACATCATGACCACCACCAGCACCGTCGAACTGATCGAGGCACACCCGTCCCTGCTCCAGCTGGAGACGAACATTCGTACCGAGGCGGCTCTCGATGCCGGGTTCCTCGACGCGATCCGCGCCAACGGCGTCCTGACCCCCGTCCTCGGCCACCGCAACGACGACGGCACCGTGACCGTGCGTGCCGGGCAGCGCCGCGTGCTCGCCGCGCGTGAGGTCGGCCTCGAAACAGTCCCGGTCTACCTCGTCCCCGTGGATGCGGCAGGCGCCGAGGACGAGCGGATCATTCACCAGCTGGTCGAGAACGAGCACCGTGACTCAATGACAAACACCGACCGTCTCGCCGCATACAAGCAGCTCGAGCTGTCCGGGCTGAGTGTGACGGCGATCGCCAAGCGCACCGGCACCAAGCGCGAAACGGTCAAGACAACCCTCGCCGTTGCGGCCAACGCCACCGCGACCACCGCGATCAAGGAGCACCCTGTCACTCTCGACCAGGCCGCGGTCCTGATGGAGTTTGACGGTGACGACGAGGCCGTGGCACGGCTGATCCAGGTCGCCACCACGGACCCCGCCCAGTTCGACCACGCCACCCAGCGCGCCCGCGACGACCGCGCCCGCGCCCAGCAGCGCCAGGAGCTCGTCGACGGCCTCACCGCGAAGGGCATCACGATCCGCGAGAACCGTCCCGGGTACTACGACAAGACCCCCGTGGACGTGTCCGGGTACGCGACCTCGGACGGGGAGAAGATCACCGCCGACACCCTCGCCGGACTCGACGGGGCATCCGCGTACGTGAAGGTCTACTTCGGCGGCTCCATCGACGTGTCCCTGTACATCGAGGATCCCAAGGCGCACGGGTTCAAGAAGCGCACCGCATCGGGCGAGGCCCGGACGCCGATGACAGACGAACAGAGGGCCGAGCGCCGAGTGCTGATCGAGAACAACAAGCAGTGGGAAGCCGCCGAAACCGTCCGCCGGGAATGGCTGACCACGTTCCTGAGCCGCAAAACGCTCCCGAAGAACACCACGGCCGTGGTCGCGGAACTGCTCACGTCCGGCCGCTACCTCGTCGGCGACGCGATCAGCCACGGGAACACCCTGGCCGCTGACCTGCTCGGCGTCGACGGCACCACCGGGGCCGGGATCGACCGACTCCCGGACTACCTCACCGCGCACCCGACCAAGGCCGGACACGTGAACCTCACGATCGTCCTCGCCGGGATCGAAGCCCACACCGACCGGAACACGTGGCGATCCCCCCGGACCATCACCGCCCGCTACCTGCACATCCTCCAGGGCTGGGGATATGCCCTCTCCCCCGTCGAGAAGATCGCCGCAATGATCCACGACGACCAGGCCACGGAGACCGACGCTCCGGAGAGCTGATGTTGGGTGCCCCGCCTCACCCCTGAGGCGGGGCACCCCGACACCGGCACGGAGGCGGGGCACCCCGACACCGGCACGGAGGCCGGCGCCGCGGTGCTGACGGGCGCCGTCGACGGAGCGCCGGCACCCTCCCTGTTCGGACGGCGCCCGGCGCCCGGCGCCGCTCCCCCTGCGCGGCCTGGCGGCCGCGGGCGTTGTCTTCCCAAGGCGGTGTGGAGCTGCGCCACGATAGCTCCACTTCCGCCCCTGCGTGCCGGGCTTTCGCGGCATATCCTCACTCGCTGCGCTCCTTCCGGTATTCCACGGTCCCCGCTCTCCACGGCTCCAGCTGCGCTCTCTGAGCTCTCGCCCCACCCGCCACGGGAAAACAACGAGGAGAAGAGACCATGACCAGCACCACCACTCCCGCGCACACGCTCACCGTCGGGCAGATCCTGGAATCGATGTGGGGATACGACCAGACCAACGTCGACTTCTACGAGGTTGTGAAGGTCACACGCACCACGGTCGTCGTCCGCAAGCTCCGCACCGAGGCCGTCGAGCAGCGGGCTCACATGTCGTCCACGGTGACGCCGAAGCCCGAGGACTACGCGGGTGAGCCATTCCGCCGGAAGGTCATCACCTACGGTTGCTCCCCCTTCATCCAGATCGAGTCATACGCCAACGCCTACCCCTGGAACGGCGCACCCCGCACCGCCAGCCACTACGCCTAACCCCGAAAGGACACACCATGATCAGTAACCCCGAGCTCGCGAAGTTCGGCGCGGCCGTCGCCGCGATCGTCACCTTCTACTCCGGCTCCTTCGCCGACGTCACGCAGCGGATCTGCGATGCCGCCCCCGCAGGTCTCGACCTCGACGACCGCGACCAGGCGCGCGAGCTCTGCGCGCACTACGGCTTCGACCCCGTCGCCCTCGGAGACACCGTGTGCGTCCTGTTCGACCAGCCCGCCACCGGTGACCGCTCCGACGTCCGCGCGGCGGTGGTGAAGTGGCACGACGCCCGGCATCTCGGCGATGGTGAGGTGGACGAGCACGAAGCCGCATCCGCGCTCATCGACCAGCTACTCGGATACGCGGGAATCCACCTCACCACCTGAACACCTCGTGTGGTGCCTTCGGGCACCACACCCGGACCGGGCCGGCGACGGAACGCCGCCCCGGTCGACGGGCAGCCACGGAGGGCTGCCCTCCCAGCCGACTGCCTCCGGCAGCCCCTCTGGTCATGTCCGCGGCCTGCGGCAGCAGACATTGTTTTCCCAAGGCGGCGTGGGTGCTGCGCCACGATAGCTCCGCTCTATCTCTGCGTGCGCCGGGTCCGCTCCTTAATGCTCCCTCGTCGCTCCGCTCCTTAGTCCGCTTACCGCTCCCCCAACGCACTCCGCTCTGCCGCTGCGTTCTCTGAGCTTTCGCCCCACCCGCCAGGGGAAAACAACGAGAGGGAAGAGAGATACCCACATGGCCATTCACGAACTCACCATCGGCATGTACGCACGCACCCCCGACACCTTCGCCGCCGCCTACGACGACGGCACCACCGGCCCCCACCGCTCCCGCCGCGAAGACGCCGAACGCGACTACACCGAAGCCAACACCGCCACCGGCGACATCCGCCGTGCGATCGAGCATTACCGCCTCCACTCAGACGTGTTCCGCCCCTGGTCGGAGATTCACGTCGACTTCCGCAGCAACTACCTCGGCCGCCGCCACGTACTCGCCCTCGACACCCGCACCGGCGGAACAGTCCTCGCCCCCTGGCTCGGACCCGACGCACTCCCCCAGACCCAGACACGTGGCGGGGCCACCATCGCCACGTCGAGCGGCGTCGTCATCGCGCAGACCGCACACCGCACCCTCACCTACTGACCTGAGACCCACACCATGAGCCTCGAAGCCACCCGCGCCGCCTACCAGCGATTCCCCCACCACACCCTCACCATCCCCGACGACGACCGCGACCGCTGCCGGGCAGCAGCCGAAGCCTTCCGCACAGCCGTACAGTTCGGCGTGCTCATGTCGCTCGGCGCAACCGACCTCACCACCATCGCCGGAGCCCACCAGCTCGGCGGCCTCCTCTTCACCGCCCGCATCCTCCCCCTCCGCGACGGCACCCGCCGCGAACGCCCCGCACGCATGGGCATCATGATCAGCCACACCCCCGCCGACGAAATCGACATCCACGTCCTCGAATATGCCCGCGGAACCGACCACACCCACCTCACCGGCATCTACATCGACCAACTCAACCCCGCACTCCTCGCCCTCGACTACGACGGCCCCACCCCACTCAACCCCCGCTACTGGCCCTAACCCACCCTCAGCGCCGACCCCCAACGTCGGCGCTGAGGGGACACCCCTCAGACTCCCCTGATATCGGATTGAACGCATCCCGAAAGCTTCTGCTACTGTTCTGATATCAGTATGGACATGATATTGATATGGCATTGCTGCCGATATGACAGTGATACTGCTATGTATCTGTCCTCAATCCGATGTGCGATCAACCCGCGTCGATACCAGCATCAACCCGATATCACCATCAAACTAATATCAACCAACTATCAGGAGACTTCATGATCATCCTCGTCGGAAGCCAGAAAGGCGGTGTGGGGAAGTCCACGATCGTGGTCAACCTCGCCGTCGAACTTCGATACCGCGGCTACGATGTCTGCATGGTCGACGCCGACTCCCAGCGGTCCGCGGCCAAATGGCATGCAGACCGCGTCGAGCAGAAGCGCGATCCGGAGATCGCCTGCGTCGAGAAGCTGGGAAACATCCACTCGACGCTCGTCGACCTCGATACCCGCTACGACATTGTTCTCGTCGACGTCGCGGGCAAAGACAGCAAGGAGATGCGAACCGGCATGGTCGCCGCGGACAAGCTGCTCGCGCTCAGCCAGCCCAGCCAGTTCGACCTCGACACATTCGAGCACCTCCACAACGTCATCGAACAGGCGCTCGACCTGAACCCAAACCTTGAAGTGCGGGGGCTCCTCACGCGCGCATCCTCTAACCGCCGCGTCACCGAAAGCCAGGACGCAGGGGAGTACCTCGCTGACTTCCCCCTCATCAAACCCTTCAAGACGATCATTCACGACCGCAAGGCGTATCGAGATGTCATCCCAGAAGGCCTTGGCGTCGTCGAATGGAGCAACGGAGCGGCACGCGCGGAAATCCGCGCACTCGCGGCGGAGGTAATGGACTGATGGCAATCAAGCGACGTGAACGCAACGCCGTCGACAGCGCGGCAATCGACACCTTCGGCGAGGCCGCAGATGCCCCCGTCGAATCGCCGAGGCCTGTAACGGTGCAGCGCGAGACCACCCCAGCCGACTCCGCCACTAGCGCTGCGACTGCAGCAGAGGATTCCAGCGACCACCGCCTCACACAGGCGGTCACGGCGCCCTCCACGCCCAGGTCGGCCACAGTGCGAGCCAACGAATGGCCTGATGACGTCTCAAAGACGTTCCTGCTGAGGTACCCAGACCCCAGCATCCCGCTCGAGATCAACGAACTGTCTGAGCTGGTCGGACGTAACAAACACCAGACCACCCTCCTTGCACTTCGTCGCGGGATTGATGTCCTGCGCAGGGAAGCCGAAGAGCTTGGAGACCGCGCGGAACTCCTCAAGTAGAGACCGGTCGACGCGCAAGTACAGCGGGGGAGCGGTTGGCTGGTTGCCGTCGGTGCTCGCGCGTAGGCTTGGTTCCTCTCGGCCGGAGGAAGGAACAGCCGGCAATGGGGAACCCAGGAGCGCGCCTGTCTGCGTACAACGACATGCGCTCACAGCATCAGTCGATCCTCGCGGCCGCGAAACACGGGCCGCTGCAGTCGCTCACTGATCGCGAACTCGCGGTGCGCGAGCAACCCATGACGACCTACCCGCGGCCGCGCCGCGTACGCGCGTGGGTGAGGTTCGGGGGAGAGGCCGTACGAGTCGATGCGAAGCTTGTCCGCTCGACGCCCACCGCTGCCGGTGTCGAGTTCCGCGCCGAGCAGCAAACGTTCCGATGCTGGGTCTGGGGAAACGCCGTCGAGCTCGTCGACGACGCCTCGCCCGCGAACTGAGAGCCCAGGGGAGGGCGCGCGTTCCAGCGTGGCGGGCGGGGGCGACCCCCTCGCGATCCCCCCGAGAGCCGCGCACCCGCGTCAGGCGACCCCCCTGACACACCTGTGGACAGCGGGAGCTATCGCTCGGGCTCGTCCTGCCCACAAGGTGGACAGCGGGACCCCAACCCCAAGCCGGACCACAGGGTGCCCCCCGACCGGACACCGAGCGTCGACCGCTCGCGCGCCCAGTGGACCGCCTCAACCCAGCCCCGATCGTTCAACGCCACCCCGCGCCCATCACCAAGCCCGAGTGCGGGTGACGGCAGCGACAGATCACCACTCCTGGCTGAGTACGGCGGAGTCGGCCTGACTGTGGGATCCGTCACCGAGCCTCCCTCACGACCCCACACCCTGAGAAACGTTCGCCCTGATGCAGATCCCGCCATCCTGAAACGCACTAACGGGCACCCGTTCCCGCGCTGCGCCACGGGGATTCCCAGCCCACTCAGCACCCAGCGGCCCCGGCGCTAACGGTTCAGAAAACACCAGACCAGAACGCAAAAACACCTTGATTTGAGAGGGCGAATCCGGGTAGAATTGGAGTACGGAAACCACATATAGCCAGGGAAAACATCATGAGCATCACGGTCTACACAAAGCCCAGCTGCGTTCAGTGCAACGCCACCTACCGGGCCCTCGACGCCGAAGGCATCACCTACGAGATCCGTGATCTCACCGAAGATCCCACCGCGCTCGAGCAGGTCAAATCCCTCGGCTACCTCCAGGCGCCAGTTGTCATCGCGGGGGAGGACCACTGGGCGGGCTTCCGTCCCGACAAGATTTCCGAGCTCGCCGCCCGTCTGGGCTGAGCCCCGATCATGAACACCGCAACCACTGCGCCGGCTCCCCTCGTCGAACGGCCACACATCTCCTGGGTCACCTACGAGTACATGCGCCAGAAGATCGCCGAGCTCGAAGCCAGCAACGCGCAGCTGCAGGCCGACGTGACCTTCTGGGAACAGCAGACCAACGACTGGTACATGAAGGCCACCTACACCGACCTCGAGCGACAACTCATGTACCGCCGGCGCTCCCGCGGCGCCAACGAACTCACCGGCGAATGGACACCCGCCGAACAACAAAGCGCCGCCGCATGAACCCGCCCACCAACCACGAGATCCGGAGAGAGCAATGATTGACATGAAGCATGCAGAGCACGTGACGGTGTCGGAGACATGGCCGTTGGACTGCCTCGAAGGCGACTGCGAGCACCGCGACGGGAACGGCGAGCCCGAAGGCTTGGACGACTGCCCGCCCTCGCCTATGGAGGTCTGCGTCGACTGCATGGAAGGCGAAGGCCGAGGCCGCGACCCCGAGCAGTGGGATGACGCCCCGCTCGAGGTGTGGCCCCATCTCGGCTCTGAGGGTTCGGAAACCCTGGCAGATGCCAAGTTTCGGAGATCGCCCTTATGACCCGCGTGCGCCCCGCCCGAGCAAATGTCGAGATTCGGAGAACGTCATGACCGCAGATCAAACGCGAGTTGTGGTCACTGACGTGTTGGGGGAGACCGTCACGATTCGGCGGCGGGCGAGCGACGGGATGGTGTGGCTCTGTGCGCCGCAGGGCGTGGCGCTCGATACTGACGAGGCGTGGCAAGTTGCTCGGGCCATGATCGCGGATGTCGAAGAGCCGGGGACAGCCTTGATCGATCAACGGGCAGAGGCGCCCGTATCGCTCACGGGATTCCCGATCGTCGAGACGCGTCGGGCGCTCGAATTCATCGACCAAACCGTCTACGCGAACGACGACAACCGCCCCGACCTGAAGTGGACGAACGCAGAGGTCATGGAACTTCTGGGGATGATCCGCAGCCTGATCGACGGCACCCCCGCCGTGGACGTCGAGAGCAGGAGCCACGATGCCTGAGCGGACGATTGCCCGCGGGGGAGTGGCGGCCCTCCTGGCGGTCCTCGCCCTCACCGGCTGCACGCCGACCGTGGCGACGCCGGCGGCTGAGCCTGTCGCGTCGACGGCCGAGGTCGTCGCGGTCGTCGACGGCGACACCATCGACGTCACCCTGGACGAGAGGACCGTTCGGGTGCGGCTGATCGGGATCGATACCCCGGAGATCGGCCGCGGGGGAGAGGTCAGTGACTGCTACGCGGACGAGGCCCGCACATTCCTTGACGAGATGCTCTACGGGCAGGAAGTCGAACTCGTGACCGACCCCTCTCAGGCAGACGTCGACAAGTACGGTCGCCTTCTCCGGCACGTGCTCATCGACACGCGCAGCGCCTCCGAACTGGCGATCACCGCCGGTGCTGGCTACGAGTACACGTACGACGCCCCGTACATCAACCAGGACGTGAACCAGGCTGCCGAGCGGGACGCGGAAGCGGCCGGTGCCGGCCTCTGGAGCGCCTGCCCCGGGTAGACGATCGACACGTTCAAGTCCGGCGGTGCCGATGTTTGGTAAGCGCGAGCGGTCCCGACCGGCGACGGTCACCAGGGGGCGGCTCGCCGACTGGTTTTCCGCGGACCCCGGATGGGAACGGGTGCGGGCTCAAACTCCTCGGAACCTGGGCTAACTCTGGCGGCGTCCGTCACGACTACCTGGTGAAGGGGCAGCATCCTGCTCGCCTCACTGATCCACGGCGAATGACATGTGCAGCTTCTGCAACACCCCGTCCGACAGTCTCACCACCGGTAGCGATGGACGAACCGCCACCTGCCCGGACTGCCTCTTGTCGGCCGATGCCTGTTGACCTGCATCCGGCCACGCTGCGCGAGCCCGCAGCCGGCGTGGCGGGGCCGCCGGCAGGTGACGCGCTCACCGAATGGCAGCGTGTCACCTGCCGGCGTGATCGCCCTCGGATACGACGGAGATCCCGACGACGAATTCGCGATCGTCACCTGGCACCTCGAGCTACTCGGCCACGTGCGCGCCGGCATCGCCAGATTGGGACCGCCGACGTAACCCGTCACGCGGGTGCTGAAGACACCTTTGGGCCTTCAACACCCCCGTGCGTGAGTCAGATCAGCATCGACGAGTTCGGCTTACCCGAAGCCAACAGGCTCGTCTCCCGGAGAGTTTCGACAATACCCCTTGTCCACTCCTTTCGACAAGGGGTATTGTCGTGGACATGGCGATCGTTGGCACCAGTTTCGAACCTCCGATGTGGGATCTGCTCTGGGAGCTCGCTGCCCTTCCTGACGCACTCCGCGAGCAATGGCGGGCCGTCATGATGTATCGGACCAAACTGCCCGATGACGCGGAGATCCTCGCCGCCTACGGCTGGACGCCCGCGGACGTGCTTGCCGCGCGGACGGATCCCTCCCTCTATTGGCCGGATATGCACGAGAAGTGGTCGATGCGTCTGGACGACGACCTGGTCTCGGGTGAAGATGCGGGGCGACGTCGCGCTGCGCTCATGGCGCTGGCAGAGGAAACGGCGCGGTACCACGACAGTCAAGCAGGTCTCGCGCGCGAGGTCCGCACGCAGTACATGCTCGACCTCACCCAGCGCCTGCCGAAAAGGCAGCGCTGGTCTCACGAAAAGGTCGGTCTTGTGCTGAGCCTCACCAAGCAGAGGGTCCAGCAGATCCTCCGGAACGTCGGGGAGCACACCCGCAATCCGAATCAGTCGGTGGAACTCATCCCGGGCCAGGGGCCCGCGGCCATCGAGGCTGTGACAGAGGCGCGTCTTCGCAAGCTCTCCCGACTCTTCGGCCCTC
>NZ_JCAXDY010000007.1:0-72627 GCF_059758615.1 Microbacterium sp. GQ128 | reverse complement strand
ACACCCCCTCCGTCCGCCCCCTCCGCCCCACCCCCTCCACCCACCCCCTCCGTCCGCCCCTCTGCGACACAACTTCGGAGATCGTCGCCGACGCGCCGAGGATCGGCTCCAGCCAACGGGGTGTCGGCCACGAGATCCGAAGTTGTGTCGCCGGACGGATGCCGCAGGCGGGGTCGTGTCAGCGGCGTTGCCGTAGGGTCTCGACGATCGCGCGCTCGACGAGATCCCAATCGTGCACGATCATCGCGTAGTCGAATCGCAGCGTCGCGTGCCCCCATGCGGCGGCGTTGGCATCTCGGACCAAGTCCTTGTGACGGAGGGAGCGAGGATCGTGATTCGCCCGGCCATCTGCTTCGACGATGAGCCAATCCCCGATGAGGACGTCCACACGACCCGTACCGACGATCCACACCTGGGTGCGGACATTCCAGCCGTATGCGCGCAGCCTCAGCCGAAGCAGCGACTCCAATCCGCTGTCCGAGTCCGTGCGAGAGAACGCCACCAGATCTCGGCCTTTCCTTCCCAGCGCCTGTCGCAGCCACCGCAGACCGGACGCGTCGATCAGACCTTGCCGCCGCGCGGACTCAAGCGCGACGAAGAAGCGCTCTCCGCCGCGACATCGGAAGATCTGCCACAGTACTCGCGGAACCGAAGGGAGCGCGAACGCCGACGCGCCCGGAGCGTCGTCCCAATGCGCGATGCAGGAACACGGTTCGTCGCCGTGCGTGTACTGATGGCGGTCGCCGTTCATCCAGACATGCAGCTGCGGGGAATCGAGTACCCAGAGTCCAAGGTGCCGCGCGGCCGACTCGCACCCGATCACACCGCCGTGAGCCGCAGCGTCGAGGACATCCAGGCACGCGTCAGAACTCGCGTAGACGCCATGGCGCAGGTGGATGAGGTGGCCGTCCCGAGCGAGGCGCGCTATCTCCGCGCGCCGCATCCGCCGACGCAGCGTGCCGTACATCCACACCTGATCACCCGCAGCACCGCACATGCTTCGAGAGCGCCCCGCTCGCGGCTCGCATCATGACCCCGGCCCCGCAACGCGGGGAGATCACGGGCGACTCGCTACCTGTGCAGGAAGGTTCATTCAGGAGCACAACTTCGGAGATCGCGTGCGACACCCCGGAGAGTGGATGCTCGCATCGGCGTGTCATCGTCCGATCTCCGAAGCTGTGCCGTCGGACATGCAGGAAGGGCCCGGATGCCGCGACACCCGAGCCCTTCAGTGGCAGTGGCAGTGAACCTCAGCTCAACCGAAGCGGCCGGAGACGTAGTCCTCGGTGGCCTGCACGGACGGGGTCGTGAAGATGCTCGTGGTGTCGTCGTACTCGATGAGCTTCCCCGGCTTGCCGGTGCCGGCGATGTTGAAGAACGCCGTCTTGTCGGACACGCGCGACGCCTGCTGCATGTTGTGCGTGACGATCACGATCGTGAACTCGTTCTTGAGCTCGCCGATCAGCTCCTCGATCGCGTAGGTCGAGATCGGGTCGAGGGCCGAGCACGGCTCGTCCATCAGCAGCACCTCGGGCGACACGGCGATCGCGCGCGCGATGCACAGACGCTGCTGCTGTCCGCCCGACAGGCCGGAGCCGGGGCGGTCGAGGCGGTCCTTGACCTCGTTCCACAGGTTCGCACCGGTGAGCGACTTCTCCACCAGGGCGTCCTGGTCGCTCTTGGACATGCGCGAGTTGTTGAGCTTCACGCCTGCGAGCACGTTCTCCTTGATGGACATCGTGGGGAACGGGTTCGGCCGCTGGAAGACCATGCCGACCTGACGGCGCACGAGCACCGGGTCGACACCGGGACCATAGAGGTCCTTGCCGTCGAGCAGCACCTCGCCTTCGACGCGTGCGCCGGGGATGACCTCGTGCATGCGGTTCAGGGTGCGCAGGAACGTGGACTTGCCGCAGCCCGAGGGGCCGATGAAGGCGGTGACGCTCCGCGGCTGGATGTCGAGGGAGACGCCCTCCACCGCGAGGAAGCTGCTGTAGTAGACGTTGAGGTCGTTGACTTCGATGCTCTTGGACACGTGGATTCCTGTTCTGAGTGGTCGGGCGCTCAGCGGCCGGAGACCTTCGGGGCGAACAACTTCGCGATGAGACGCGCGAGAAGGTTCAGGACCATGACGATGAGGATGAGGGTGAGGGCGGCGGCCCAGGCGCGCGCGACGGCGGCATCGGGACTCGTGCCCTGGTTCATGTACTGGTTGTAGGCGAACACCGGCAGCGTCATCATCTGGCCGTTGAAGATGTTCAGGTTCATGCTCTGCGTGAAGCCCGCGGTGAGCAGCAGGGGCGCGGTCTCGCCGATGACGCGGGAGATGGCGAGCATGATCGAGGTCGTGATGCCGGCGATCGAGGTCGGCAGCACGACCTTGAGGATCGTCAGCCACTTCGGCACTCCGAGGGCGTACGACGCCTCGCGAAGCTCGTTCGGCACGATCCGCAGCAGCTCCTCGCTGCCGCGCACGACCACAGGGGTCATCAGCACGGCGAGTGCGAGCGCGCCCATGAATCCCATCGAGATGCCGGGCTTGAAGATCAGCGCGAAGACGGCGTAGATGAACAGACCGGCCACGATCGAGGGGATGCCGGTCATGACGTCGACGAAGAAGGTGATCGCCTTGGCGATCTTGCCCCGGCCGTATTCGACGAGGTAGATCGAGGTCATCAGGCCGATCGGCACCGAGATGACGGTCGCCGTCAGGGTGATCAGGAGCGTGCCCCAGATGGCGTGCACGATGCCGCCGCCCTCGCCGACGACGTTGCGCATCGAGTAGCTGAAGAACTCGGCGTCGAACCGCTCGATGCCGTTGGCCACGACCGTCCACAGCAGCGACACGAGCGGAAGCAGGGCGATCAGGAACGCGGTGGCGACGAGGGCCGTCATCAGTCGGTCGACGGCCTTGCGGCGGCTCTCCGCGATCGAGGAGATCACCGTGATGATGATCATGTAGAGCAGGATGCCGACGATCGCGGTGCCGACGATGTTGAAGTCGGCGAGGCTGGACCCGGCGGCGGCCGCAGCGACCCCGAAGATCGCGGCGGAGATGGCGAAGGATGCCGCGAGCAGGGCCCACGGAGCCCACTTCGGCAGCTTGCCGGAGGTGAGGGATGCCGTGCCGGACGCGGTGGGAGCGGCGGTGAGGGTGGTCATGTCAGTTCGCTCCCGAGAACTCGGCGCGGCGGGCGACGATCCAGCGCGCCAGCGCATTGACCGCGAAGGTCACGACGAAGAGGATGAGGCCGGTCGCGATCAGCGTGTTGACACCGGTGCCGTGCGCTTCGGGGAAGGCCAGGGCGATGTTGGCGGGGATCGGCGTGGGGTTGGTGGCGGTGAGCACCAGGAAGCTGACGACGGCCGAGGGGGAGAGCACCATGGTCACGGCCATGGTCTCGCCGAGTGCGCGGCCGAGAGCCAGCATCGCTGCCGACACCATGCCGCCGCGCGCGAAGGGGAGCACTGCCATGCGGACCATCTCCCACCGGGTGGAGCCGAGCGCGAGGGCCGCTTCCTCATGGAGCTTCGGCGTCTGCAGGAAGACCTCGCGGCAGATGGCCGTCATGATCGGGATGCACATCACCGCGAGCACGAGGGCCGCGGTGAGGATCGTCTTGCCGGTGGACGAGACCTGGCCGCCGAAGAAGGGGACCCAGGAGGCGTTCGTGTTCAACCAGGCGTAGATGGGCTGCAGCAGGGGAGCGAGCACCAGGCCGCCCCAGAGACCGAACACCACGGAAGGCACGGCGGCGAGGAGGTCGATGACGTAGCCGAGGAAGGCGGCGAGTCGCCGGTGCGCGTAGTGCGAGATGAACAGCGCGATGCCGATGGCGATCGGGGCGGCGATGAGCAGGGCGATGAACGAGGCCCAGAGCGTGCCGAAGACCAGCGGCCACACGTACACCCAGAAGGATTCGCCCTTGAGGATGTGGTTGTCGGTGGTGTCGAGCTGGAACGCCGGAAGGCTCTGGATGAAGAGGAAGGCGGCGACGAGCGCGAGGACGATGAGGATGATGATCCCCGCCCCGAGCGCGGTGCCCGAGAAGACCCGGTCGCCCAGTCGCTGCTTCGCCTTGATCGGTGCGGGCGGCGCCTTGATCGGTGCCGGTGTGGGCGCCTGCGCGGTCGTGCTCATGATCTCCCTGTTTCGGGCCGGGTCGATATGGATCGGATTCTGACCGGGAGGTGCCCCCGCGCCCGATGAGGACGCGGGGGCACTGCCGTCAGTCGATCGGCTGGATCAGCCGACCTGGATCAGGTCGATCGCGGCCAGCACCTGCTCGCGCAGACCGTCCGAGATCGGGGCGCTGCCGGCGTTCTCCGCAGCGGCGTCCTGGCCCTCGGCGCTCGCGATGTAGGAGAAGTACTCCTTCACGAGCTCGGCGACGGTGCTGTCCTCGTACTGCTCGCAGCCGATGAGGTAGCTGACCAGGGCGATCGGGTAGGCGCCGTCGGCTGCAGAGGCCGGGTCGACGTCGAAGACGAGGTCGGCCTCGCCGCGACCCTCGGCCAGCGGGGAGTTCTCGACGAGCTTCGATGCGGCCTCGGCGGAGTAGGGGACGAACTCCTCGCCGACGCCCACCGCGACCTGGCCGAGACCGTCGGCCTGCGATGCGTCGAGGAAGCCGATGGCTCCGTTGCCCGCCGTGATGGCCTGCTTGACGCCCGAGGTGCCCTGTGCGGCCTCGCCGCCCTGGATCGGCCAGACATCGGCCGGCTCGTAGGTCCAGATGTCACCGGCGGTGGCGCTCAGGTACTTGGTGAACGTCTCCTGCGTGCCGGAGGGGTCGGAGCGGTGCACCGGCGAGATCGCCAGGTCGGGCAGCTCGACGCCGTCGTTCAGGGCGGCGATGGCCGGATCGTTCCAGTTGCTGATGGTGCCGGCGAAGATGCCCGCGATGGTGGCGGCATCCAGGTTGAGGGTGTCGACCCCCTCGAGGTTGAAGGCGACGGCGACGGGCGAGATGTAGAGGGGAACCTCGACGATGTCGTCGGTCGTGCAGGCGCCGAAGCCGCCGGCGGCGATCTCCTCGTCGTTGAAGGCGCGGTCGGAGCCGATGAAGTTGCTGCCGCCCTCGAGGAAGTTCTCGCGACCCGTGCCGGAGCCGGTCGGCTCGTAGTTGACGGTCACATCGGGGTTGGCGCTCTGGAACGCGGCGACCCAGGCCTCCTGGGCGGCGGCCTGCGAGGACGCGCCGGTGGCGTCGATCGTGCCGGAGAGCGTGGACTCGGAGGGCTCTTCGCTGGAGCCGCCCGTTCCGCCTTCGTTCGCGGCACAGCCGGCGAGGGCGAGAGCGGCCACGGCGCCGATGGCGCCGATTCGTGCGATTCGGGAGATCTTCACTGTGGATCCTTCGATCTTGGATGGGTGGGGCCCGGTGCAGGGCACACAGTGACGCTATGGGCGACGGTTAACGAGACTCTCCCGAGCAGGTGAACGGCAGGTGAACGACGGGCGACTCTCTGGGGCGCTCCCGCGAGATTCCGGGCCTGGGTCGCTGAGCTTGTCGAAGCGTCAGACCTTGGGGATGTGCGTCTCGATCGCGATGATGCCCGAGCCGGGGTTCGTGGCCGACAGGTGGACGACGGAGAACGCGGCGGGCTCCAGGTCCGAGGCGCTGCCGAGATACGAGCCGTGGACGGTGCCGGTGGCCAGGGCGATCTCCGACAGCAGTGCCGGAAGCACCGGTCCGTGGCTGCACAGCACAGCGGGCTTTCCGGAACGGACACGACGCCCGACGACCGAGCGGAGATCGGCGGTGCCGTCTTCCCACGCGTCCTGACTGATCTTCTCCGTCTGCACGGGCTTGCGATCGAGTGCCTTGGCGAGGGGTGTGACCGTCTCGACGCAGCGCACGGCGTCGCTGGTCACGATCTTGCGCACCCCGAAGGCGCGCAGGGGGCCGACGATGGACTTCGCCTGCTTGCGGCCGCGGTCGGTCAGTGGTCGCGCGGCATCCGAGCGATCCCAGTCCGATCGCGACATCGCCTTCGCGTGGCGCAGCGCGATCACCGGGAAGGTGCGGAGCACGCCGTCGTCGACGAGGTTCGTGAAGAAGTCGAGGATCTCCAGGTCGACGGGGTAGCTCAGGCGGGAACGAGCCTTCTTGACGCTGACCCACTCGAGCGCCGCGATCTCCCGGTTGGGCAGGAACGTCGACTCGCGGATCGCGTCTTCGGTCGCCTCGGCGGCCCAGTAGTGCACGACCTTCTGCTTCCGGGAGGCGAGGTGATAGCGGCTGACGCCGACCGGCACGCCGAGCGAGACGCGGATGCCGGTCTCCTCGTGCACCTCACGCACGGCGGTCTCGGCCAGCATCTCTCCGGGATCGACCTTGCCCTTGGGCAGCGTGATGTCGCGATACTTCGTGCGGTGGATCAGGAGGATCCGCAGCTTGCCGTCGACGAGGCGCCAGACCACGGCTCCCGCGGCATACACGGCTTTGTCCGCCCACTTCGAGCCGGTCGCGGTGTCGGGCGGGAGCTGCAGCTGCCGCCCGGTCATCGCACCGCCCGTGCGCGGCGACGCCTCTGGATCAACCCCATGGTCTTATCCTGCAGGTCGATCAGGGGCTTGCCGTCCGCGTCGACGGCGTGGCGCTCCCACACGCCTCCGGCGCCCAGGTGCCACGACGTCGTCCCGGCATCCATCGCCAGGTCGAAGAACGTCTGCAGCTCCTTCAGGTGCGCGGGGTCGGTGACCCGCACCAGCGCTTCGACGCGACGGTCGAGGTTGCGGTGCATCATGTCGGCGCTGCCGATGTACACCTGCGGGTTTCCGCCGTTCTCGAACGCGAAGATGCGCGAGTGCTCCAGGTAGCGCCCGAGGATGCTGCGCACGGTGATGTTGTCGCTGATGCCGTCGAGGTCGGTGCGCAGGCTGCAGATGCCGCGCACCCAGACGTCGACCTTCACGCCCGCGGCGCTTGCGCGGTAGAGCGCGTCGATGATCTCCTCGTCGACCATCGAGTTCACCTTGATGCGGATGTGGGCAGGCACGCCGGCCTCGGCGTTCCGGCGTTCGGCGTCGATCTGGCGGACGAGGCCCTTCCGGAGGTGCAGCGGGGCGACGAGGAGACGCTTGAACTTCTTCTCGATGGCGTAACCGCTGAGCTCGTTGAAGAGTCGCGTCAGGTCCTTGCCGACCTGCGCATCGGCGGTGAACAGACCGAAGTCCTCGTAGATGCGGCTGGTCTTCGGGTTGTAGTTGCCGGTGCCGACGTGGGAGTAGTGCTGGAGCTTGCCGTCTTCCTCGCGGATGACGAGGGCGAGCTTGCAGTGCGTCTTCAGCCCGACGAGTCCGTAGACCACGTGCACGCCGGCCTTCTCGAGCTTGCGTGCCCAGACGATGTTGTTGGCCTCATCGAATCGGGCTTTCACCTCGACGAGCGCCAGCACCTGCTTTCCGGCCTCGGCGGCGTCGATCAGCGCCTGCACGACGGGGCTGTCACCGGACGTGCGGTACAGCGTCTGCTTGATGGCGAGAACGTGCGGGTCGCGCGCGGCCTGCTCGAGGAACGCCTGGACGCTGGTGGTGAACGACTCGTACGGGTGGTGCACGAGCACGTCCGATTTGCGGATGGCCTTGAAGATGTCGGCGCGGTTGCTCGATCCCGCGGGCTGGAAGGCCACGGCCGTGGTAGGCAGGTGCGGCGGGTAGCGAAGGTCTGGGCGGTCGATGCGGGACAGATCGAACAGGCCGCGCAGATCGAGCGGGCCGGGGAGGCGGTAGACCTCCAGGTCGGTGATGTCGAGCTCGCGGACCAGCAGGTCCATCGTGACGTCATCCATGTCGTCGGTGATCTCGAGACGGATCGGCGGACCGAACCGGCGGCGGAGCAGCTCGGCCTCGAGGGCCTGGATGAGGTTCTCGCTCTCGTCCTCCTCGATCTCCACGTCTTCGTTGCGCGTCAGACGGAACGCGTGGTGGTCGAGCACCTCCATGCCGGGGAACAGATCGCCCAGATGGTTCGCGATGAGCTCCTCCAGGCGAAGGAACCGCTTGATCTCGCCGCCGCCGGGCACCTCGACGAAGCGGGGGAGCATGGGCGGCACCTTGAGGCGGGCGAACTCCTGCCGACCGGTTCGCGCGTTGCGGATGCGGATCGCGAGGTTCAGTGACAGGCCGGAGATGTACGGGAACGGGTGAGCCGGGTCGACCGCGAGCGGCATGAGCACCGGGAACACCTGGGCCTGGAAGTACTCGGACAGCGCGGAGCGCTCGCCGTCGGTGAGTTCGGTCCAGTCGGTGATCTCCACGCCGGATTCCGCGAGGGCAGGGCGGACCAGCGAGATCCACGCATCCGCGTGTCGCAGCTGCAGGGCGTGCGCCTCGCGGGAGATGTCCGCGAGTGCGTCGACGGGGGAGCGGCCGATGTTGGTCGGCACGGCGAGCCCGGTCATGATGCGCCGCTTGAGGCCCGCCACGCGCACCATGAAGAACTCGTCGAGGTTGCTGGCGAAGATCGCCAGGAAGTTGGCCCGTTCGAGTTCTGGCAGCGACGGATCCTCGGCGAGCTCCAGCACGCGCTGGTTGAACGCGAGCCAGCTCAGCTCGCGATCCAGGTAGCGGTGGTCCGGGAGCTGGGAGTCGGGCGACTCGATGGCGTCGAAGTCATCGTCTTCGGCGTCTCCGAGGCCGGCGTCGGCGAGTGCGGGATCGATCATGGGGTACATCTAAGCACCGCCGGGTGACGCTCGTGTGAACGGCGTCCGTCCTCACCCGGCTGCGGCGACGTTCTCGTCCTCGTTGACGTTGAACCGATAGCCGACGTTGCGCACGGTGCCGATGATCTGCTCCTGGTCTCCGAGCTTCGCCCGGAGCCGCCGCACATGCACATCGACGGTGCGGGTGCCGCCGAAGTAGTCGTAGCCCCAGACTTCGCTGAGCAGCTGCTCCCTGGTGAAGACACGTGACGGATGCGTGGCGAGGAAGTGCAGGAGCTGGAACTCCTTGTAGGTGAGATCCAGGGGCCTGCCGCGCAGCTTCGCCGAGTACGACTGCTCATCGATCGTGACCCCGGAGGCCTGCACCCGTGCGGGCTCGGCGACGTCATCTCGCCGCGCGAGTGCGAGACGCAGTCGTGCGTCGATCTCGGCTGGTCCCGCGGTGACGAGCAGGACGTCGTCGATGCCCCAGTCGCCGGAGAGAGCACTCATGCCGCCCTCGGTGACCACGAGGAGCAGGGGCGCGTCCTGTCCGGTGGCGCGCAGCAGACGGCACAGCGACTTCGCCGCCACCAGGTCATGACGACCGTCGACGATCACGACGTCGTACTCCGGGGCGTTGACCAGTTGTGCGGTTTCCGCCGGAATCTGGCGCGCTTTATGGCTCAGCAACTCGAGAGCGGGCAGGACCTGCTCCGAGAGCGGAGCGTTGGTCAGAACCAGGACCAGGGCCACGCGCACTCCTCACCGACGGGGGGATCGACGTCGTGCCGCCATGATACCGGGAGGCGATGCGCAACAATGGTGTCATGACGGATCCAGCACTCGCACCGCGCAACGCGTTCGTCGGCGTGATCGTCGTGTGGGCGGCGGCGTTCGTCGCCACGGTGGCGATCGGCATCTTCGTGCCCGAAGAATGGCGCGTGCCGTGGATGCTCGTCGGCTTCGGCGGCGTCGTGCTGCTGTCGTTCGCCGTGCAGCTCTGGTACGGGCGCACGCAGGGCTTCATCTTCCGGGTGGCGAGCAGTGTCACGGGCGCCCTGCTGCTGATGGGGCTCATCTCGATCGGGTTCGGCCTGGCGGCGTTGATCCCGTCCTGACGCCGGCGCGGCGCGGTAAGGTGGAGCACATGGACCTCATGGCGCTCGAAATCTTCTTCATCGGCCTGCTAGGCCTCGCGAGCCTCGCTATCGTCTTCGTCTCGGCAGTGGTGCTGCGCAACCTCTTCCGCGGCCAGCGCTGACGCGATCGTGATCGAACTCCCCACCGACCTTCCCGCCGACCTCGCGCCGCTCGCGTGGCTCATCGGCGTGTGGGAGGGCACGGGCGTCATCGACTATCCGGTGGGTGACGATCGTCTGCAGGGCGAGTTCACGCACCGGGTCAGCTTCAGCCACGACGGCGGCCCCTTCCTGAACTACTCCGGTACCGCGACGTTCCTCTCGGAAGACGGCGCACCGGCGGCGGCTCTCCTTGCCGAGACCGGCTTCTGGCGGCTCGCCCGCCCGGCCACGTCGGCAGATCCGGGTCCCGCACTGCTCCCGCCGATGGCCCCCGCCGTCACACGCACGGTCGACGACGTCGAGGAACTCCGCGCTCCCAGCGGCGGATTCCCGATCGAGGTCTCCGTCGCCCACTCCGACGGTGCGCTCGAGCTCTACCTCGGCGAGATCAACGGACCCCGCGTCGACATCGGCACGGATGCCGTCGTCCGCAGCTCCGGAGCGAAGGTGCACACCGCTTCTTCCCGCATGTACGGCCTGGTCGACGGTCACCTGCTGTGGGCATGGGATGTCGCCGCCCTCGGCACCCCGCTCCGCGCGCACGCCTCGGCGCGACTGGCCAAGGTCTGACATGCCGGGTTTCGGCGAGCTCGACGGTGTCGTGTCCGATGGCGACCGGATCATGCATTTCGGCGACGCCTTCCGTGAGCAGCGGCGTCTCGCCGACGGCGCGGCCCTCGCCCCTCTCGGCGACCGGATGGTCATCGAGGTCTCGGGCCCGGAACGGCTGACCTGGCTCGACTCGATCACCTCGCAGTCGGTGGGCCGTCTCACCGCCGGCGAGAGCACCGAGCTGCTGGTGCTCGACCCGCAGGGGCGCGTCGAGCACGCGGCCGGCGTCCTCGACGACGGCACATCGACCTGGCTCATCGCCGACGCGGGCGATGCCGATGCGCTCGCGGGCTGGTTGACCCGCATGAAGTTCCGCACTCAGGCGACGGTCGACGTCCGTTCCGACCTCGAGCTCATCGGCTACATCGACGGGGGCGCGGTGGCCGCCACGGCATCCGCTGCCGCCCTCGCGCCGCACGGCAGCCCCTTGATCTGGGCCGACCCGTGGCAGCGGATCAGCAGCGGAGGTCATCAGTACGCCGAGGTCGCCGAGCATCCCGCCACGGACTACGCATGGCGGGTCGCGATCTTGAGCGCGGACGCGGCGGATGCGCTCGCCGTTTCGCTCGAACGCGATGCCCTCGCCGGAATCCTCGCCGCAGAGGCCTTGCGCATCGCCGCCTGGCGCCCGCGCTGGAGCACCGAGGTCGACGAGCGCTCGCTGCCCCACGAGTCCGACTGGATCCGCAGTGCGGTGCACCTGAACAAGGGCTGCTACCGCGGACAGGAGACCGTCGCCAAGGTGCACAACCTCGGACATCCTCCGCGCCGTCTGGCTGCGCTGCACCTCGACGGCAGCGACGCCGTGCTTCCCGAGCCCGGAGACGCGGTCTTCGCGGGAGACGATGAGGTCGGGCACATCACCTCGGTGGCCCGACACCATGACGACGGGCCGATCGCGCTCGCCATCCTCTCCCGTCGCGCACCGATCGGCGACCTCGTGGTGCGTGCCGACGGCATCGACATCGCGGCGTCCCAGCAGGTGATCGTGCCGGCCGATGCCGGTGCCATGGCAGACATCCCGCGCCTCACGCGGCTGTCCCGTCGTCCGTCCGCACCCGACCCGCGCGACACCGGCGTCGGCAGTTGACCTCAGCCTGGTAGGGGAGCGACGGCCGACCAGGGCAGCGTGAGCTCGCCCAGCCGCCAGCGTGTCCGTCCGCCGAGCACCGGCCACCCCTGGGCGCGAAGAGCGCCCACGGCGGCGAGGAAGCGCTGTGTGGCACCGAACGTCGACAGGGGCGCGGCCCGCTCCCACTCGCGGTCGAGCTCGACCAGGAGCGCGTGGATCCGCTCGCCGGGCACGTTGCGGTGGATGAGCGCCTTCGGCAGTCTTTCGGCGACGATGCTCGGCCACTCCAGATCGGCGAGCCGGAGAGAGATCGTGAAGCGCAGCGGGACAGCGTGCGCGTCGACGTCGATCCAGCTCGAGACGCGGCCGATCTCGTCGCAGGTCCCCTCGAACAGCAGACCGTCCGGTGCGAGCCGCGACGCCATGCGCGCCCACGCGTCCGGCACGTCCTGCTCGTCGTACTGGCGCAGCACGTTCATGGCGCGGATCACCGCAGCCTTGCGACCGTCGGGAAGGGGGACCTCGAAGCCGCCGCGGGCGAACGAGACCGGGAGGTCGGGTGCGAAGGAGGTGCGTCCCGCTCGCACCTCGGCGAGCTGGGCGCCGGCCGTCGCGACGCGTGCCGGGTCGATCTCCAGACCGCGCACCTCGACGTCGTCGCGCACCCTCACCAGCCGCGTCGCGAGCTCGAACGCAGTGACGCCGCTGGCACCGTAGCCGAGATCCACGACCAAGGGGTCGGATGCTCGGCGCAGGGCATCGCTCGCCGCAATCCATCGGTCGTTGCGCCGCAGCCGGTTCGTCCCCGTGGTGCCACGGGTCGGCCGACCGAGGGGAGATGACGCCATGTCTCCATCCTCCCAGCATCCGAATCGGGCGCCGGCCCCGGCCCGGATAAACTGGCGACATGACTGCGACGCGCACCCTCATCCTGCTCCGCCACGGCCGGAGCGAATGGAACGAACTGAATCTGTTCACCGGCTGGGTGGACGTCCGCCTCAACGAGCAGGGCCAGAAGGAGGCGCGCCGAGGTGGCGAGCTCCTCGCCGAGTCCGGCATCCTCCCCGATGTGCTGCACACGTCCCTGCTGAGTCGTGCGATCCAGACGGCGAACATCGCTCTCGACGCCGCCGACCGCCTCTGGATCCCGGTGACCCGCTCCTGGCGGCTCAACGAGCGCCACTACGGTGCTCTTCAGGGCAAGGACAAGGCGCAGACCCTCGAAGAGTTCGGTCCCGAGCAGTTCCAGCTCTGGCGTCGTTCGTTCGACGTGCCGCCGCCCGTGCTCGACGACGAGAGCGAGTTCAGCCAGGTCGGCGACGTCCGTTACGCCGACATCGACGGAGAGGTGCCGCGCACCGAGTCGCTCAAGCTCGTCATCGACCGTCTGCTGCCGTACTGGGAGAGCGCGATCGTCCCCGACCTCGAGGCCGGCAAGACCGTGCTCGTCACCGCGCACGGCAACTCGCTGCGCGGCCTTGTGAAGCACCTCGAGGGCATCAGCGACGAAGACATCGCCGAGCTGAACATCCCGACCGGCATCCCGCTGGTCTACGAGCTGGACGAGAACAACGTGCCCACCGGCCCCGGTCGCTACCTCGACCCGGAGGCTGCTGCCGCCGGTGCTGCCGCCGTCGCGGCCCAGGGCAAGAAGTAAGAGCCCGACACCCCGGGAAGACGCCGAGACCCCGTGCTGCAGATGTCTGCAGCACGGGGTCTCGGCGTGAAAGCGGGGTGTCGCGTGGCGGGTCAGGCGTGTCCGTACTCCTGCTGGCCGAGCTCCTGCTGCTCGACGGCGAGGGGGATGTCCTCCTCCTCGACGGCCCAGTCTCCGGTGGCGAGGTAGACGACCTTCTTCGCGACGGCCACCGCGTGGTCGGCGAAGCGCTCGTGGTAGCGGCTGGCGAGGGTGGCGTCGACGGTGGCCGTGGCCTCGCCCTTCCAGTTGTCGCTGAGCACCTTCTCGAAGACGGTGGCGTGGAGCTCATCGACGTCGTCATCCGCATTTCGGATGGCGTCGGCGAAACGCAGGTCCTGGGTGCGCAGCAGCTCCGAGAGCGTACGCGCGACCTCCACGTCGAGTTCGCCCATCTTCACGAAGGTGCCCTTGAGGCCCCTCGGGATGGCCCTCTCGGGGAAGCGGAGCCGGGCGAGCTGCGCGATGTGCTCGGACATGTCGCCCATCCGCTCGAGCGACGCGCTCACACGCAGTGCCGTCACGACGATGCGAAGATCGCGGGCGACCGGCTGCTGGCGGGCGAGGATCTCGATGGCCTGCTCGTCGAGCGCGACGGCCAGTTCGTCGATCTTCGCGTCGTCGGCGATCACCTCTTCGGCCAGGGCGACGTCGCTCGTCGCGAACGCCCTCGTCGCCTTGTCGATCGAGACCGTGACCAGGTCGGCGATCTCCACGAGGCGGGACTGGAGGTCCTCGAGGGACTGGTGGAAGACTTCGCGCATGTTGGGGCGCAACCTTTCATTCGGATCTCGGCCGGGACAGCGCGAGACG
The DNA here is from genome assembly GCF_059758615.1 of Microbacterium sp. GQ128. Lineage (NCBI taxonomy): Bacteria > Bacillati > Actinomycetota > Actinomycetes > Micrococcales > Microbacteriaceae > Microbacterium > Microbacterium sp. GQ128. Next base: position 58,478 of record NZ_JCAXDY010000007.1, on the reverse strand, counting down.
GCGGGTCGTCCGCACGAGAGCAGGTCTGTGCTCCCGCACAGGCCCGAAGCGATTGTCTGCTTCGAAGGTTAACGAACGGTGCCCAGCACGTGAATAGTACTTCTCCTGTTCCCGCCAGGGCGCGGAAACCCGCCGGACGGAGGGTGAACGCACTCTACGCTTATGACATGACCTTGCCGCAGCTCGCGCTGTCTTCGCTCGCCATCGGGTTGGTGATCGGCGTCGGCCTCTCCCTGCTCGTGGTGTGGGCCTATCGGGCGCGGGCGCGGGTTCAGGAGGAGACATCGCTGGCGATTCCCTCCGGCATCACCGATGTGCTGCACAGCATGGACGACGCGGCGGGAGTGGTCGATTCGTCCGGGCTGGTGCTCGCGGCCTCGGACGCCGCGAGCCGGTTCGGCATCGATGTCGGCTCGACGCTCGACAACCCGGAGCTGCGCCAGCTCGTGCGCGGCGTCAGGACGGCCGGCGGTTCGGCAACCGAGTCGATGCGCATCACGCGAGGCGGACTGAGCCTCGATCCGCGCCTCGTCTCGGCACGCGCGAGCGCGATCGGCACGCGCCTGGTCCTGTTGATCATCCGCGACGTCACGGAGCAGGAACGGCTCGATCAGATGCGCCGGGACTTCGTGGCGAACACGAGCCACGAGCTCAAGACTCCGGTGGGGGCGGTGAGCCTGCTCGCCGAAGCGATCGAGTCGGCGGCCGACGACCCGGCGCAGGTACGCATCTTCGCCGCGCGGATCTCTGCGGAGGCGGGGCGGCTCGGCCAGCTCACCGGACGCATCATGAGCCTCTCCCGGCTCCAGGCCGAAGACGGTCTGACCAAGGTGGGCCCCGTCGCGATCGACGAGGTCATCGCCGCTTCCATCGAGGCTCATGTCGTGCAGGCCGACTCCGCGGGCGTGGAACTCGCCAGGGGAGGCGACCGGGGCGTCTGGGTGCGCGGTGACGCGCAGATCCTGATCGAGGCCGTCGGCAACCTCATCGCGAACGCCATCGTCTACTCGCCCCGCGGTTCGCGCGTGGGGGTCGGCGTCCGGGCCGAGGACGGCGTGGTCGAGATCGCCGTCTCCGACCAGGGCATCGGAATCGCCGAGGCGGATCGGGAACGCATCTTCGAGCGTTTCTACCGGGCTGATGAGGCCCGTTCCCGACGCACGGGAGGCACCGGACTCGGGCTCTCCATCGTCAAGCACGCCACGCAGCGCCACGGCGGCGAGGTGCGACTGTGGTCGCGCCCGGGACGAGGATCCACCTTCACCATCCGACTTCCTCGGATCGACGCCCCGGATCACACCGACACGGGCAAGAAGAGCAAGAAGAAGCGCGCACGCAAAGCGGCCAAGACCGCGGCAGCCGCGCGCGTTCGAAACGGAGAGAGAGCATGACCCGAATCCTTCTCGTCGAAGACGAGCCCGACCTCGCCGACCCGCTCGCGTACCTGCTGCGACGCGAGGGCTACGAGGTCGAGATCGCGGAGGACGGACCCGGCGCGCTCGCGGCATTCCGGGAGCGGGGCGCCGACATCGTACTGCTCGATCTGATGCTGCCCGGGATGCCGGGCACCGAGGTGTGCCGGCAGATCCGCTCGACGTCGGCGGTGCCCATCATCATGCTGACGGCCAAGGACTCCGAGGTCGACATCGTGGTGGGCCTGGAGCTCGGGGCCGACGACTACATCACGAAGCCCTACTCGTCACGCGAACTTCTGGCCCGGATGCGCGCCGTGCTGCGCCGGGTCGTGCAGGCCGACAGCGAACTCGACGAACGGGTGCTCGACGGAGGAAGGGTCTCGCTCGACATCGACCGGCACACCGTCTCGGTCGCGGGGGAGCAGATCAACATGCCGCTGAAGGAGTTCGAGCTGCTCGAGGTCCTGATGCGCAACTCCGGTCGTGTGCTCACTCGAGGTCAGCTGATCGATCGGGTCTGGGGGAGCGACTACTTCGGTGACACGAAGACGCTCGACGTGCACATCAAGCGCATCCGCTCCCGCATCGAGGAGAACCCGAGCGAGCCCGTGATGCTCGTCACCGTGCGGGGCCTCGGGTATCGCTTCGAGGGCTGAACGACGAAGAGGCCGACACCCCGCGGGGTGTCGGCCTCTTCGTCGTTCAGTGCAGGATCAGTCGGCGGGTGCCGGAGCTGCCGTGTCGGTCGGGGTCGGCGTCGGAGTGGGCACCGACTCCGAGGGGACCAGGTCTGCGTAGTAGGGGAGCGAGCCGTCGAGCACGGGCACCTCTGCCTTGACGCCCGTCGAGTCTCCCGACTGGAAGTGGATCTCGACGGTCGCGCCGGGCATGGTGTCGAGGCCGACGATGCGCAGCGGCTCCTCGTCGGCGCCGAGGCTCACGGTGCCACCGGCCGGAACCGTGACGATGAACGGCTCGCTGTCCGCGAGTGCGATGGTGAGCGTGGCGCTCTCATCGGTCGGGTTCACGATCCCGGCGACGAAGTTGCCGACCGAGCCGTCTTCGTTGGCGATGACGAGGGCGTTGCGCACATCGATCGGGCCGTCGGCGTCGGAGATGTTGACGCCGTCCGAGGCCGCATACTCGGTCTTCGTGGACTGGGGAGTGATGAACGTGCACCCCGTCGCGCCGAACAGAACGAGAGCGCTGAGCGCAGCAGACGCAACAAGGCGCGATTTCACGGGTCCTCCTGAGGTCCGGCGGGATGTCCGCATCCATTCTATGGGTAAGTCGTGACCGCCCCGAGGTCCAGGGGGCGCGAACCTTAGCGCATCTCCCCTGTGGTATCCTTGAGGTTGCCGAAAGGACACGTTTTTATGCTTTTTGAGGTTGGCGAAACCGTCGTCTATCCCCACCATGGCGCTGCGACCATCATCGAGGTCAAGGAGCGCATCATCAAGGGTGAGGCGAAGAAATATCTGAAGCTCAACGTCACCCAGGGCGATCTCATCATCGAGGTTCCTGCTGAGAATGTCGACCTGGTCGGCGTTCGCGACGTGATCGGAAAAGAAGGCCTCGATCATGTCTTCGAGGTGCTGCGCGCACCCTTCACCGAAGAGCCCACCAACTGGTCTCGTCGGTACAAGGCGAACCTCGAGAAGCTCGCCTCCGGCGATGTGATCAAGGTGAGCGAGGTCGTCCGCGACCTGTGGCGCCGCGACCAGGACCGCGGCCTGTCTGCGGGCGAGAAGCGGATGCTGGCGAAGGCTCGTCAGATCCTCATCTCCGAGCTCGCGCTCGCGGAGAAGACCGACGAGGACAAGGCGGGCGCACTGCTCGACGAGGTCCTCGCCTCCTGAGTTCTCTGCGAAGGGGCGGATGCTTCGGCATCCGCCCCTTCGTCGTACCCGCCACGCGGTAGCGTGAGATGGTGACTCTGCTTCCCGTTCCCGACATCGCGATCATCGTCGTCGCCGCCGGCTCCGGCACCCGCCTGGATGCGGGGGCGCCCAAGGCGCTCGTCGGAATCGACGCGCACTCGATCCTCCGCCACGCGCTCGACGGCGTCTTCGCCGCGGCTCCGGCGCAGGTGATCGTCGTCGCCCCGGCAGGGTACGAAGGGGATGCGCTGGCGGAGTTGGAGGCGGCGGCAGGCGATCGACGCGACCTCGGCCGCGTCGTGACCGGAGGCGCCACCCGACAGCAGTCCGTGGCTGCGGGTCTGGCTGCACTCTGGGGAGATGTCACGACCGTCCTCGTGCACGACGCCGCTCGCGCCCTCACCCCTCCGACGCAGATCGATGCGGTCGCTCAGGCGGTCGTCCCGGGGGAGGGGGTGATCCCCGTGCTGCCCGTGGTCGACACGCTCAAGAAGGTCGCAGACGGCGCCGTGGTCTCCGCCGTCGACCGCTCCGAGCTGGCCGCCGCACAGACACCTCAGGGTTTCCCCCGCGCAGAGCTCGAAGCAGCCTATGAGGCGGCGATGGCCGAGGGGATCGAGTACACCGACGATGCTGCCCTGTTCGCGGCTGCCGGAAACAGGGTGCGGCACATCGACGGCTCCGCCCGCGCGTTCAAGATCACCACTCCCGGCGATCTGGAGCGTGCGAGGCACCTGCTGGACGCATCGACTCCGGCCGCTCGCCCGGCATCGATCGAACCCGAGGGCATCCCTCGCGTCGGTATCGGCACGGACGTCCATGCCTTCGGTGGCGACGGGAACCTCTGGCTCGCCGGCCTCGAGTGGCCGGGGGAGCAGCCGCTCTCCGGGCACTCCGACGGCGATGCGGTCGCCCATGCGATCGTGGACGCACTCCTGGGGGCGGCCGGCCTCGGCGACATCGGTGAGCATTTCGGCACGTCCCACCCCGAGTACTCCGGCGCGCATGCCGATGTGTTCCTCGCTCGCACGCGTGAACTGCTCGCCGAATCCGGGTTCGCGATCGGGAACGTCTCCGTGCAGTTGCAGGGGAACCGGCCGCGCTTCAGCCCTCGGCGTCAGGAGGCGGAGGCGGTCCTGTCGGAGATTCTGGGCGCTCCGGTGTCGGTCACGGCCACGACGACCGACGGCCTCGGATTCCCGGGACGCGGTGAAGGCATCGCCGTCACGGCCATCGCGGTGGTGATGTCCGACGTTCCGCGGAGCATGTGACGATCGCCGGAGGAATACCCCCGATACGTCGGCGGAACGTCACAACCTCGGTGAATCGTCTCCGGGGGGCGGGCGCTCAGCAGTCCCCGAGTAGGCTTGTGCGGTGACCCTCCGCCTCTACGACACCCGCGCACAGCTGCTGCGCGACTTCGTGCCTCTCGATCCCGAGAACATCACGATGTACGTCTGCGGACCCACGGTGCAGTCCGGGCCCCATATCGGCCACGTCAGGGCGGCCCTGAGCTTCGATCTCCTGCGTCGCTGGCTCGAGCATCGGTACGGTCGGGTCACGTTCGTGCGCAACGTCACCGACATCGACGACAAGGTGCTCGCCAACGCGACGGAAGCCGAGCCGTGGTGGGCGCTCGCCTACCGGATGGAGAGGGAGTTCACCGCGGCGTATGCCGGCGTCGGCATCCTCCCTCCGACCTACGAGCCGCGCGCTACGGCGTCCGTGCCGCAGATGCAGGAACTGATCGCGCTGCTGATCGAGCGCGGGCACGCCTACCCGGCTCCGGACGGCTCGGGAGATGTGTACTTCGATGTGCGTTCGTGGTCCGACTACGGATCGCTGACGCATCAGTCGCTCGACGCCATGGAGGCGGCCGAGGATGCTGATCCCCGCGGTAAGCGGAATCCGCAGGACTTCGCGCTCTGGAAGGGCACGAAGCCGGAGGAGCCGGCGGATGCGACGTGGGCCTCCCCGTGGGGCGCGGGCCGACCGGGCTGGCACATCGAATGCTCGGCGATGTCGAAGCGCTATCTCGGCGCCGAGTTCGACATCCACGGCGGCGGGCTGGACCTCCGCTTCCCGCACCATGAGAACGAGCTCGCGCAGTCGACCGCCGCGGGCGACGGCTTTGCCCGCTACTGGGTGCACAACGGGCTCGTGACCGTCGACGGACAGAAGATGTCCAAGTCGCTCGGCAACTTCACGCTGGCGGCCGACGTTCTCGGCGCGCATGACCCGCTGGTGGTGCGCTACGCCCTCGCTGCGGCGCACTACCGTTCGAGCCTCGACCTCGGCGAGTCGTCGTGGACCGAGGCCGAAGCGGCGCTGGGCCGTATCGAGTCGTTCCTCCAGCGCGCGTTCCGTGCTGCCGGTGGGGGACTGGGATGGTTCGCGTCGCACAGCCTTCCCAAGGCGTTCGCGGCCGCGATGGACGACGACCTCGGCGTGCCGCAGGCCCTCGCCGTCGTGCATGAGACGGTGCGCGCAGGGAACTCCGCACTCGATGCGGGCGAGACCGACGTGGCGCTGGACTCGGCTCGTGCCGTCCTGGCGATGACGTCCGTCCTCGGCCTGACCCCGACGTCATCGACGAAGGGCGGCGCATCGGCATCCGCTCTGGACGCACTCGTCCAGACGATGATCACCCAGCGCGCGCAGGCGCGCGCTGACAAGGACTGGGCGGCGGCGGATCGCATCCGAGATGCGATCGCCGCCGCAGGAATCACGCTGGAGGACACTCCGGCCGGAACTCATTGGAGTATCGATGGCTAAGCCAGGGCGCCCCGGCGCGAGCAAGGGAAACAAGAAGGGCCCGACCAAGGGCACCGGCGGACTCGGGCGCAAGGCGCTCGAGGGGCGGGGACCGACGCCGAAGGCGGAGGACCGCGCCTGGCACCCGGCGGGCAAGCGCAAGGCCGCGGCCGAGCGCTACGCCGCAGCGACCGGCGGCAAGGGTCGCCCCGGCGGCAGCCGCCAGGGCTCCGGTGGCGGTTCGAACCGCGCGCCGAAGGCGAAGGCAGGAGACGACACCGAGAACGTCACGGGTCGCAACTCCGTCCTCGAGGCATTGCGGGCGAAGATTCCGGCGACGGCCTTCTACATCGCGCAGCGCGTCGAGATGGACGACCGTGTGAAGGAGATGCTGGCGATCGCCACGAATCGCGGGATCCCCGTGATGGAGGTCACCCGTCCGGAACTCGATCGCATGGCCGGCTTCGACGGCGTGCACCAGGGCGTCGCGATCAAGGTCCCGCCGTACGAGTACGCGCACCCGCAGGATCTTCTCGAGCAGGTCATCGACAAGGGCGAGGTGCCACTCTTCGTGGCGCTCGACGGCATCACCGACCCGCGCAACCTGGGCGCGATCATCCGCTCCACTGCGGCGTTCGGCGGTCATGGCATCATCCTTCCCCAGCGCCGCTCGGCCGGTGTCAACTCCGCTGCCTGGAAGACCAGCGCCGGAGCCGTCGCCCGCACGCCCGTGGCGCTGGCGACCAACCTCACCACGCAGCTCAAGGAGTTCAAGAAGCAGGGTGTGTTCGTGCTCGGCCTCGACGGAGACGGCGATGTGTCGCTCCCCGAGCTGCAGCTGGCCGATCGTCCCGTCGTTATCGTGGTCGGCTCCGAGGGCAAGGGCCTGTCGCGCCTGGTCTCCGAGACCTGCGATCAGATCGTCTCGATCCCGATCTCGGCAGCCACCGAGTCGCTCAACGCAGGCATCGCGACCTCGGTCGCGCTCTACCAGGTCGCGTCTCTCCGCGCCGCGAAGAACTAGACCGTCCGAGGGAAGGCAGATCATGGCTCGCATCGTCGTGCTCGGAGGGACCGGTTACGCCGGTCGTCACATCGTCAGCGAGGCGGTGAGTCGCGGCCATGCGGTGATCGCGATCTCCCGCTCCGTGCCCACCGACCCGGTGGCGGGGGCCGCGTATCTGCAGGGCTCCGCCCTCGACCTCGGTCCTCTCGCCGAGGCGTTCGTCGGAGCGGACGCCGTCGTGTCGGCGCTCTCGCCGCGCGGCGACATGGAGGACCGGGCGCTCGAGGCGCTGTCGAACGTCGTCGACCGCCTCGCGGGCACGGAGACGCGTCTCGGCGTCGTCGGAGGCGCGGGTGGCAGCCTCGTGGCGCCTGGAGGACCGCGTCTGTTCGATCAGGACTTTCCCGAGGAGTACAAGCACGAGGCGCAGGTCGGCATCGACTCCCTCGCGCTCCTCGAGGCGACGGGTGCCGACCTCGACTGGTTCTTCATCCATCCCGCTGAGGTGTTCGGCCCGTGGGCCGAAGGCGAGCGCACCGGACGCTACCGCGACGGCGGTGATGTGATCGTCCGCGATGCGGATGGGAAGTCGTTCATCTCCGGTGCGGACTTCGCCGTCGCCGTGGTGGACGAGATCGAGCAGGGCAACCACCACCGCGAGCGGTTCACTGTCGGTTACTGACGCCACGCTCCTCGGCGACTGCACGAAGTCGTCGCCGAATGTACGGCACGTCGACGCCGGCATGCGGTGCGCTCGGTAGCACCCCGTGCACTCGGCGCACGTCCGCGCGTCAGACCAGGTCGCGCCAGTCGATGTCCTCGTCCTCGTCGGCCACCGGCGTCACACCGGTGACGACGGGCAGGCTCATCGTCTCGGTGGGCGGCCCCATGATGGTCGCCTCGTCGCGCCGGTGTCGCAGCACCTCGTTGATGTAGCTGGTCAGCACCTCAGCGAGGGGAACCGAGCGCCCCTGCGCCTGCGAGAGGTACCAGCGGTGCTCGAGCACCTGGTGGAAGACCTCGGCGGGCTCGAGCTTGGCGCGCAGCTCGTACGGGATCGCCCGCACCACCGGTTCGAAGACACGGGTGAGCCACTCGTGCGCGTACATCTCCTCGTCAGCCCACTGCTTCGTCGAGCGGGCGCGGAACTCGTCGAGGTCGTTCAGCAGGCGCCGTGCCTGGTTCTCCTCGACATCGAGGCCGGTCAGGCGGATCAGCCGGCGCTGATGGTGGCCGGCATCCACCACCTTGGGTTGGATCTCGACGACGGTGCCGTCGGCGGTCGTCGACATGGACATCTCGTCGATGTCGAAGCCCAGGGCGTTCAGGCGCTCGACCCGCTCCGTGATGCGCCAGGTCTCCGCCGCCGAGAACGACTCCTGTGCGGTGAGTTCGGCCCACAGCGACCGGTACGAGGAGACGATCCCGTCGGCGATCGCCACCGCGTCCACCCCGTGTTCGAGGCGACCGCCCGCGGCGAGGTCCATGATTTCGCCGGCGATGTTCGTGCGGGCTAGGTCGAGATCGTAGGCGCGCTGCCCGTCGGTCAGCCCCTCCTCATGCAGCTCACCCGTCTCCGCATCGACCAGATATGCGGCGAACGCGCCTGCATCGCGACGGAACAGCGTGTTCGACAGGGAGACGTCGCCCCAGTAGAAGCCGACGTTGTGCAGGCGCACCAGCAGCAGGGCGAGGGCATCCACGAGGCGGGTCGCGGTGTCGGGGCGCAGCACCCGGGTGAACAGGGCGCGGTACGGCATCGAGAAGCGCAGGTGGGAGGTGACCAAGGCGGCCGGAAGAGCCTCGCCGTCGGCATCCGTACGTCCGGCGATCACCGCGACCCGGTCGACGCAGGGCACGTCGAGGCGGGCGAGGTTGCCGAGCATGTCGTACTCGCGCTGGGCCATCTCCGCCGTGGTCTCCTTCACCGCGATCACCCGGCCCGAGAGATCGGCGAAGCGCACGAGGTGGCGGGACAGCCCCTTCGGGAGCGACACGATGTGTTCCGAGGGCCACTTCGCCAGCGTCGTGGACCAGGGGAGGGACAGCAGTCCCGGATCGATCTTGCTGGCGGTGATCCGCAGCGAATCCTGCATGATGCTCCCTGGTCGAGATGAGACGGAAAAGAGACGCGGCGCAGGTGACCGAAGTCAGCCTGCGCCGCGTCTGTGGATCCGATCAGGCGGAGACGACCGGCTTGTCGTTCAGACGCTCGCCGGACTCGATGTCGAACGCGTGCACGTGGCCCGGGTTCGCAGCGAGCGTGACCGTCTCGCCGGCGTTCGGGTGGCTGCGACCGTCGACGCGGGCGACGATGTCGCTGCGCTTGCCGTTGATCTCGGTGTGGCCGTAGAGGTAGCCGTCGGCGCCGAGCTCTTCGACGAGGTCGACGACGACCGGGAGGCCCTTGCCGTCGGCCGGTCCGACCGTGATGTCCTCGGGACGCACGCCGACCGTGACCTGGCTGCCGTTCGCGCGGCCGACGGTGTCGCGGTCGAGCGGGACGACCTCGGAGCCGAAGCGGATGCCGCCGTCGGCGAGGTCAGCGGCGAACAGGTTCATCGCGGGCGAACCGATGAAGCCGGCCACGAAGACGTTGTTCGGCTTCTCGTACAGGTCGCGCGGGGAGCCGACCTGCTGCAGCAGACCGTCCTTGAGGACCGCGATGCGGTCGCCCATGGTCAGAGCCTCGGTCTGGTCGTGCGTGACGTAGACCGTGGTGACGCCGAGGCGACGCTGCAGCGAAGCGATCTGCGTACGGGTCTGCACGCGGAGCTTGGCATCGAGGTTCGACAGCGGCTCGTCCATGAGGAACACCTGCGGCTGACGCACGATGGCGCGACCCATGGCGACACGCTGACGCTGACCACCCGAGAGGGCCTTCGGCTTGCGGGTCAGGTAGGGCTCGAGGTCGAGGAGCTTGGCAGCCTCGAGCACGCGGGATGCACGCTCTTCCTTGCCGACGCCGGCGATCTTGAGCGCGAAGCCCATGTTCTCGGCGACGGTCATGTGCGGGTACAGCGCGTAGTTCTGGAAGACCATCGCGATGTCGCGGTCCTTCGGCGGGACGTCGGTCACGTCGCGGTCGCCGATGAGGATGCGGCCGGCGTTGACCTCTTCGAGGCCGGCCAGCATGCGGAGGGACGTGGACTTGCCGCAACCGGAAGGACCGACGAGGACGAGGAATTCGCCGTCACCGACCTCGAGGTTCAGCTTGTCGACGGCCGGACGGGTTCCGCCGGGGTACAGGCGGGTGGCCTCGTCGAAAGTCACAGATGCCATTGTCTTTTCTCCTTCACCGGCAGGTACGTGCCGGACGATCCGTAGTGATGAAGCGGCGGGTGACCCCGCCGTGACCCGTCATTGGGTCGGGATCAGTATGACATGAACGGCGGTACCTGGGTATTTCTCAGCCTCACTGACTACCATCGAACTCGGCCGCGCGCAGCGGCGATCGTCGCCGAGCGGCGGTCGGGGCCAACCCGGACCCCCGTTGAGACTCACAGAGGAACGATGTCGAGCGACGAAACGCCGAACGTCCCGACGCCTCGCAATTCCCGCGAGGTCGTACGGGAGAAGGCTCAGAGAGTGCACGCCCAGCAGTCCAGGGCGCGCCTCATGCGACGGATCATCATCGGCGCGGTAGCGCTCGTCGCGGTGGGCGCGATCGGCACGGCGGTGACCCTCGCGGTGTCCTCCCAGGTCTCCAAGCCGAGGCTCACACCGACCGGCATGGAGTCGGACGGCGTCGTCGTCACCGATCTCGAGTCGTTCGCCGGAACGGGCGCCGTACCGGAGACTCCGAGTCCCGAAGCGTCCGACGCCGGCGAATCGGCCAGCCCGACGCCTGACCCGACAGCGTCCGAGAAGGTCGACATCCACGTGTACGTCGACTACCTGTCGCCCGACGCCGGGGAGTTCGAGCGTGCCAATGCTCGACAGCTCGCCGGTTGGATCAGCGAGGACGCGGTCACGGTCAGCTACCACCCGGTCGCGTTGCTCACCGCCAGCTCCAACGGCACCAAGTACTCCCTCCGTTCGGCCGCGGCTGCGGCGTGCGTCGCCACGCACTCGCCTGCACAGTTCTACGCGTTCAATCACGACCTGCTCGACGACCAGCCCGAGGTCGGCAGCGACGGCCTCTCCGATGAGGACCTCGCGAACCTCGCCGGCGCGGTCGGCGTCGACAACGCCAAGGCCGTGCGCTCGTGCATCGAGGACGGCGACTTCGTCGGCTGGGCGAAGGAGGCGACGACCAGGGCTCTGGACGGACCGCTCGCCGGCTCCGATGACCTGGTGCTCACCGCCGCGCCGATGATCGTCGCGAACGGCGAGGCCTACGTCGGGGCGCTGGACGACCCGGCCGAGTTCTCGCAGTTCGTGCTGAGCGTGGCGAGCGATGCCTCCCGCGCGACGGCGACCCCCTCGCCCACGACGACTCCGTAGGTCGAAGCCGGGTCGATGCCATCGCTAAGCTGGTGGCATCCGCCGACTTGGCGCAATTGGTAGCGCACCGTACTTGTAATACGGGGGTTACGGGTTCGAGTCCCGTAGTCGGCTCTTCAATCCCTCACGAGAGTGGGGTTCGCGGATTCACTTCTCGGCGGAGGCCTCGGGTGCGTCGATCACCTCTTCGATGAGGCTGATGCCGCCCGTGGAACTCGCAGACTGCATCAGATCCTGAATCCACTTCGGGTTCAGTTGCGGCGCCTCCGGCTCCTCGAACGTGAAGCGCAACGGTATCGACGGATGCAGCCAGATCGTCGAACGTCCCACCTGCTGGCCTTCGGGGTGCCGCCAGGAGAGGGTGAAGCTCTCGTTGCGGCGGAGCTTCGTGGCGATGACCACCTTCAGGTGCGCGAGGGCGCGGTCCTCGATGTGGATGTCATCCCCGTTGCCGTACTGGATCGTTCCCATGCCAGAACGATAGCGGCCTGGTGGTGACCACGCATTCCGATGTATCGCCTCAGTCAATGATATGTTACACATCAGGCAGGTTTCCTGGCGGGCCGACGGATCGTGCCAGGTAGAAGACGCGCAGGTGGCCGCCTCCCCGCTCCGGCCACCTGCGCTTGCCTGCTCGAATTCGGGGATCCAGAGCACCTGAGAGGGCGAGATCTTGAGCAGCGCACCCGAGACAGCGACGGTCACCCCGGAGTGGCAGCACGACTACCCCTACACGAAGAAGATCTCCACGGCCGAGTACGAACGGGAGAAGCGGCTGCTGCAGATCGAGCTCCTGAAGCTCCAGTCGCACATCAAGCATTCCTCCGAGCGGCTGCTCATCCTGTTCGAAGGCCGGGACGCGGCGGGGAAGGGTGGGGCGATCAAACGCTTCATGGAGCACCTGAATCCTCGCGGCGCTCGGGTCGTCGCTCTCGACAAGCCGACGGATGCGGAGCGGACGCAGTGGTATTTCCAGCGCTACATCGCGCATCTGCCCTCCGGCGGCGAGATCGTGATGATGGACCGCTCCTGGTACAACCGCGCCGGCGTCGAACGGGTCATGGGCTACTGCTCGTCCACCGAGTACGAAGAGTTCATGCAGACCGCTCCGCAGTTCGAGCGGATGATCGTGAGCTCGGGCATCCGCCTCATCAAGCTGTGGTTCTCGGTGGGAGAGGCCGAGCAGCGTCGTCGGTTCAGACGGCGCAGCGACGACCCCGTGAAACAGTGGAAGCTGAGCCCCACGGACCTCGCCAGCATCGACCGGTGGGCGGATTACACGGCGGCGAAGGAAGCCATGTTCTTCCACACGGACACGCCATCCGAGCCGTGGATCGTCATCAAGTCGAACGACAAGAAGCGGGCTCGACTCGAAGCGATGAGGTGCGTCCTCGCCCGTTTCGACTACCCGGGCAAAGATCCGCTGGTCGCCCACGCTCCGGACTCACGGCTCGTCGGGCGACCCTCGCAGATCTACGACGAGGGCGAGACGCCGAAGGCGAACTCTTCCCGCGCCGATGCGGAAACATGACGTCATCCGGGAATGCGTGGATCCCGATCCGCGGTTGTCTTGGTCATGACTCGTATCGGCACCAGTGATCTTGACGTCCTCCCGCTCGCGCTCGGCGGCAACGTGTTCGGCTGGACGGCCGATCGCGATACCTCGTTCGCCGTGCTCGATGCATTTGTGGACGGCGGTGGCGACTTCATCGACACGGCCGATTCGTACAGCTCCTGGGTGCCGGGGAACGAGGGGGGCGAGAGCGAGACGATCATCGGGGAGTGGCTCGCATCCCGTAAGCCGTCCGGTGTCGTCGTGGCCACGAAGGTGAGCCAACACCCGAAGTTCCGCGGCCTCTCCGGAACGAACGTGCGAAAGGCCGCCGAGGCCTCACTGCGGCGTCTCGGCGCCGACGAGATCGATCTGTACTACGCGCACTTCGACGACGAGACCGTTCCGCTGGAGGAGACAGTCGCCGCGTTCGGACGACTCGTCGAAGACGGTCTGGTTCGTCACGTGGCGGTGTCGAACTATTCGGCGGAGCGCATCAGGGAATGGATCGAGATCGCGCGGCGCACGGGCGTTGCCGTGCCGGTAGCCGTTCAGCCGCACTACAACCTCGTTCATCGCAATGAGGTCGAGGACACCATCATCCCGGTCGCCGAGGAGTTCGACCTCGGGCTGGTTCCCTATTACGCCCTGGCGAGCGGATTCCTGACGGGCAAGTATCGCTCGACCGACAGCTCGGCGCAGGATTCCCCGCGCGCGCAGGGCGCCGCGAAGTACGCGACTGAGGCCGGGTTGCGGATCATCGGTGCGCTCGAGCAGGTCGCCGATGCTCACGGGACGTCGGTCGCCGCGACGTCTCTCGCCTGGTTGCGGGCGCAGCCGACCGTCGTCGCGCCGATTGCGAGTGCTCGCACGATCGCACAGGTGCCGGACCTGCTGGCGGGTGCTCGACTCGAGCTCTCCGCTGAGGAGGTGCGGCTGCTCGACCGCGTGTCGGAATGGACCCCCGCCGGCGCCTGATGCGTCAGGTCTCGTTTCCGACGAGGCCGAGTCTGTGCGCCAGGATCACTGCGTGGATGCGGTCGCGCGCGTGGAGTTTCGCCAGCACCCGGCCGACGTGGGTCTTCACGGTCGATTCGCCGACGTAGAGGGAGCGGGCGATCTCGGCATTGGTCAGTCCGCGCCCGATCGCGAGGAACACGTCTCTCTCACGATCGGTGAGGGATTCCAACGCCGCGCTCTCCGCAGCATCCGGTGTCCGGGTGGACGAGGAGCCGAGCTGCGGGGTGACGTGCTCGAGCAGCATCCGCGTGATCCGAGGGGAGAGCGCCGCGTCTCCGCGGTGCACGGCGTGCACTGCGGAGATCATCTCGTGACGCTGTGCGTCCTTCAGGAGGAACCCGCTCGCACCTGCGCGGATGGCGCCGAAGGCGTATTCGTCGAGATCGAACGTGGTCAGCACGAGCACCTTGGTCTGAGGGTGGTCTCGCACGATGGCCTCCGTGGCGGCGATGCCGTCCAGCTCCGGCATCCGGATATCCATGAGCACCAGGTCCGGCGCGAGTGCGGCGCTCTGGGCGATCGCCGCCCGCCCGTCGCCGGCCTCGCCCACCACGACGATGTCGCCCTCTGCTTCGAGGACCATCCGGAACCCGACGCGGATCAATTCCTGGTCATCCACCAGAAGCACCCTGATCGCATCCGTCATCGGTCGTCCTCCATCGATTCGCTCGGCACGGCCGGGCCGGTCGCCTTCGTCGGCAGCACGGCGTGCAGAACCCATCGTCCTGCACCGGATGGCGCGGACTCGACGCTTCCCTGGACATGGGCGGCGCGCTCGGCGAGTCCGCGCAGACCGAAGCCCTCGGTCCCGATGCCGCCGGACACGCCGTCGTTGACGATGTCGATCGTCACGGAATCCGGTGCGTAGTCCAGTCGCACACTGATGGTCGAGGCGGTGGGGGCATGACGCATCGCGTTCGTCACGCCCTCCTGCACGATGCGTCCGATCGCATGCGCGACGGCGGGGGAGACCTCGGCGTGCCCCACGACCGTGAGCGTCGCGGGGTATCCGGCGCGCTGGGCCGCCTCGACCGTGTCGCGCGGCCGGGCCGGATTCATGGGGGCCAGGGGCAGCGGAGAAGCGTCATCATCACGCAGCACACCGAGCATGGATCGCATCTCGGTCAGGGCGGCACGAGCGGTGTCCGCCGTGTGGGTCGCCGCCTTGCGCGCCTGTTCGCGGTCGGGCGTCGCCGCGGCGCCTTCGGACAGTGCCACGATCACCGTCAGCGAGTGGGAGACGATGTCGTGCATCTCCCGAGCGATGCGCGCTCGCTCGGACGCGGCGGCGAGCTGCGCCTGCTGGTCACGCTCGACGAGCAGTTGCCGCGAGCGATCGATGACGGCCGACAGATAGCGCTTGCGGCCGCCGACGTTGACGCCGATGAGCGTGCCGATCAGGCCGAGAACGATGTAGCTGAGCGCGGTGTCGAGTCCGTTCTGCATCACGATCACGCCGGTGAGCATCAGGAGTCCGCTGAGCAGGAGGAACCACGCCGCGCCGATTCCGTAGCAGGTCCAGGCCGCGCGCGACGACCGATAGACCGCGAGACCGTAACAGGCGACGAGCAGCAGGATGATGCCGCTGGACAACCCGGTGAACAAGCCGACCGTTCCCAGGATCACCGCCGCGACGAAAGGACCGAGCGGCGCCCGTCGTCGCCATAGGAGTGTGCTGCACGCCACCACGATCATCGCCAGCGTGGCGATGTTGATCGCGATGTAGGTGGATTCCGGAACCGACTCCTCGGCGAACCGACCCGCCGGGGCGAGGGAGAGGAGCAGGCAGAGCAGCGTCAGCAGGATGTCGGCGAACAGCGGATGCCGCGCCCAGAATCGCCGGAAGAGCCCCGGCGCACGCGGAAGCCGCAGCTCCTCGTCCTCTCGGATCGAGTCGCTGCGGCTTCGCGTTCTGCTCACAGGCCGACTTTACGCGTCGCGGGTGCGCAGCACGCCCCAGGCGACGAGTGCTCCGCCGGCGACCCAGCATGCGAGGGTCAGGAACGCGACCGGTGCATCGAGTGCTGCGCCGTCGCCCGGCAGGATCGCGCTCTGCGCTGCGGCCACCGGGAGGTAGGCGGATGCCTCGATGACCCATGCCCATGCCTCACCGGCGAAGGAGAAGAAGTTCGCCACGATCGGCAGCACGAACAGGACACCGACGGTCGCCGCGATCGCTCCGGCCCCGGAACGGAGGATGAACCCGAAGGAGACTCCGATCAGGGCGAAAACCGCCATGGCGAGGGAGGAGACGACGATGGGCAGGAAGGATGCGGCAGGGTCCGACCATTCGATGCTCTGATCGCGCGGCGCCACGATGAGCGAGACCGCGACGGCCGCGAGGCCGAAGATCACCAGAGACGAGACGAACATGAAGACCGCGAGCACGGTCGACTTGGCCGCGAGCACCGAGCCGCGGATCGGGTTGGCCGTGAGCGTCGAACGGATCATGCCGGTCGAGTACTCGCCCGTCACCGAGATCGCACCGATGATGCCGGCCAGCAGCATCGTGAACTGGATCGGCATGACGACGGCCTGAATCGGCTCGAACCCCGGCATGTCGATCGCCTGCGCGATGAGCACGGCGATCCCGATGGTCAGAGCCGCGGCGATCCCGATGGACCACCATGTCGAACGCAGCGTGGCGAGCTTGATCCATTCGCCGCGGAGCGCGCGGACGAATGTCAGCCGGCGACCGGTGTCGACGCGCGGCCGCGCGGGCGCGGGTGCCTGTGTCGTGGTCATGAGATCTCCTTGGTGCGGTACTCGACGGAATCGCCGGTGAGGGCGAGGTAGGCGTCCTCGAGTGAACCGGTGGTGGGGGTGAGTTCGTGCAGCGGGATGCCGCGGTCCGCGGCGAGGTCGCCGATCCGGGCGGCGGGAAGTCCCACGATGTCGAGGAGGTCGGGAGCCGAGCTCACGATCTCCACGTCCGGGCCGCCGACGGCGGCGGCGAGCTCGGTGGGCCGCGGAGTGCGCACGCGCACCGTGTTCTGCGTCCAGGAGCGCACGAGGTCGGCGAGCGGAGCATCCGCCAGCACCCGGCCGCGACCCATCACGATGACGTGGTCGGCGGTCTGCGCCATCTCGCTCATCAGGTGGCTCGACAGGAGCACGGTTCGTCCTTCGGATGCTGCGTGCCGGACGAACTGACGCACCCAGCGGACGCCCTCGGGGTCGAGGCCGTTGACCGGCTCGTCGAGGATCAGCGTGTGCGGATCGCCGAGCAGTGCCGAGGCGATACCGAGGCGCTGTCCCATTCCGAGCGAGAACTTCCCGGCACGCTTGCGGGCGACCGACCCGATGCCCGCGAGTTCGATGACCTCATCGACGCGCGAGGAGGGAATCCCATGGGTCGCCGCCATCGCGCGAAGGTGATTGCGCGCCGTCCGACCGGTGTGCACGGCCTTGGCGTCGAGCAGGACGCCGACCTCGGTGAGGGGTGCGCGAAGCTTGCGATACTCGCGACCCGCGATCTCGGCGCGTCCGGACGTCGGCCGGTCGAGGCCCACGATCATGCGCATCGTGGTCGACTTGCCGGCACCGTTGGGGCCGAGGAAGCCGGTGACGCTGCCCGGCTTGACGGTGAACGACACGTCATCGACGGCCGTCTTGTCTCCGAACCTCTTCGTGAGGCCTTCTGCTGTGATCATGGGTACAACGCTACGGAGGGCCGCTCAGCCGCGCGTCCTCCTCAGGTACCGTCCTTCTGCTCGGGATGTCCTCCCGGTGGTGGACGGGTCGGACTCAGGAGCGGGGGCGGGCCTGGACTCGCGCGGCCATCTCATCCGACGCGAGGATCGCCTCATCGATGATCTCTTTCGACGGCGGCGCCGTCAGCCAGTCGTGGCTCAATGAGGCCGGAACGAGCAGCGGCATGCGGTCGTGCAGCTCGACGAGGTGGTCGGGGGCGGGACGCATCACGATCGAATAGCAGGTGTACCACTCGCCGTCTGCGGTGCGACCCCGTTGGGTGACCGCCGCCATGCCGAAGAGGGTGCCGTCGTCGATGATGAACTCGTTCCAGTGCCGGGAGGGCTTCTGCATCTCGTACCAGCTCGTCGCCGGGACGATCGCCCGCGACTTCGCTCCGCCTGGACGCTCCTGCAGGCGTTCCGACCGGGTGTTGATCGACGGGAACTTCGCGGGTTCCCCGTTCACGAGAAAACCCCACCACGCCGGTTCCAGAGTCGGAGCAGCGTCGGGCTGCACGATCACGGGGTTGAGGTTGCGGAGGTTCTTCCCGGTCGGACGGATGGTCTCACCCGCATTCTCCTCCGCCCAGACACGCAGGCCCTCGAGCACCGCATCGTCGGCGGCGGCGAGGACTTCCGCATCGGTGAACCGGGGATCGAGACCGTAGCTCGCGCACATGCCGCCAGCGTAGCGCCGGCCGCCGACATCCGTCTCGCCATGGCGGATCCGGGCCTCCGGTAGGGTCGACGGGTGCCAGAATCCCGTCGACTCCCCGCGCCCCTGGCGCTCGGAGGTGCTGTCGCGATCGGCGTCATGACGGCGATCCAGGCCCGGATCAACGGCGTCCTCGGGGTTCGCGTCGACGACGGGATCGTCGCGGGCCTCCTCTCGTTCTCGGTGGGCCTGCTGGCGCTGGTCGCCGTGATCTGCTGCATCCCGTCCGCCCGGCGCGGAGTGGGACGCCTCTGGAGCGGCATCCGACGTCACACCATCCCGTTCTGGATGCTGCTGGGCGGCGCCTGCGGCGCCCTCACGGTCTCCACCCAGGGGCTGACGGCCGGGATCCTCGGCGTCTCTCTGTTCAGCGTCGGTGTCGTCGCGGGGCAGACGCTGCACGGGCTCGTGCTGGATCGGATCGGGTTCGGTCCCGCCGGCGTCGTCGCGGTCACCCCCGGCCGGGTCGCCGGCGGAGTTCTCGCGCTCGCCGCTGTCGCCATCTCGCTCTCGGGCGACGTGCTCGCCACCGCTCCGCTGTGGATGCTGCTGCTGCCGTTCGCCGCCGGAGTCGGTATCGCGTGGCAGGCGGCCACGAACGGTCGCCTCTCGCAGCGGGTCCAGTCGCCGCTCGCTGCGACTCTGATGAGCTTCATCACCGGCACCGTCGTCCTGCTGCTCGCGGCCGGGACGAGCATCGCCTTCCGTGGGATGCCCGATGCCCTGCCGGCCGAACCCTGGCTGTACCTGGGCGGGTTCCTCGGAGCGGCCTACATCCTGCTCGGCGCGTTCATCGTCGCGCACACCGGAGTTCTCCTGATGGGGCTGGGCTCCGTGCTCGGACAGCTCGTGACCTCGGTCGTGATCGACCTGATCTGGCCTCCGGCGGCCGGGCCCGCGCTCTGGCAGGTCGTCGCCATGGTCGTCGTCGCGGTGGCGTCCGTGATCGTCGCCGTTCCCCGCAGACGCCGGCGCTGACGCGCTACTTCTTCTTCGCCTTCTTGGCCCCGGTCTTCGGCATCCGGGTGATCAGCTTGCGCGCATCCACGGCCTTGCGGCGGCCCGGCTTCTTGCCCGCGGGCTTGCCGCCCACGTACAGCCAGCCGAGGAGTTCCTCGTTCTTGTCGAGGCCGTGGGCCTTCGCGACGGCCTTCGCACGTGTGTAGTGGCCCGTGCGCCAGATGACGCCCCAGCCGGCTTCGTCGAGGAGCAGGCTCAGGGTGTGCGCGACTCCGGACGCCACGGCCTCCTGCTCCCACCGCGGGACCTTCTCGCTCTTGCGGTAGCTGGCGACGACCGCGATCAGCAGTGGTGCGCGCAGGGGCTTCGACGACGGGGTGGAGTCTCCCTGCGCCTTGGCGATAGCGGCGCCGAGCGCCTCGCGATCGGCGCCGCGCAGTTCGATGAGCCGCCAGGGACGGAGCGAGGAGTGATCAGCGACGCGGCCGGCCGCGGCGACGAGCGTCAGCAGCTCTTCGCGGCCGGGCGCCGAGTCTTCGACCTTCGACCAGGACTGACGCGCGCGGACCGCGTCGAGAGCAGTCACGAGGCGTCGGGGGTGAAGTTCAGTGCGATCGAGTTCATGCAGTAGCGATCTCCGGTCGGCGTGCCGAACCCGTCGGGGAATACGTGGCCGAGGTGCGAGCCGCAGTTCGCGCAGCGCACCTCCGTCCGCACCATGCCCAGGCTGTCGTCCTCGATGAGCTCGACCGCATCGGGGCGGATCGACTCGTAGAAGCTCGGCCAGCCGCATCCGGAGTCGAACTTGGTGCCGCTCTTGAACAGCTCCGCGTTGCACGCCCCACAGGTGTAGAGGCCGGCGCGCTCCTCGTCGAGCAGCTCACCCGTCCAGGCCCGCTCGGTCGCGGCCTGACGCAGCACGGCGTACTGCTCATCGCCGAGCTCGCGGCGCCATTCGTCTTCGGTCTTGTCCACGCTGTACGACATGTGTCCTCCTCAGTCGACTCCATTCTCCCTCCTGTGGCGGTGCCTCGGGTGCGTCGCGTCACAATGGACGGATGACCGATGCTGTGCAGGAGCGCTACGCGCGCTTCGCCCGTGATGAGGCGCCGGGCCGGAGCGCCCTCTACGCCGAGTGGGCCGCCGGGGTCGCCGAGGATGAAGAGGTGCGGCGCGTCCTGCTCCGGATCCCGGAGACGAGACGCCAGCCCCCGCTCGTGTTCGCCGTCACTCGGATGCTCGGCGTTCCGCTCGACGAGTACGCGCGGTGGCGTGGCTTCCTGCTCCGACATGCGGACGAGGTCGTCGCCGAGTGTGCACGGAGGTCGCTGCAGACGAACGAGCCGCTCCGTCTCGCGGCGCTCCTGCCGGTGCTCTCCGAGATCGAGGGGCCGATCGCGCTGCTCGAGATCGGGGCGTCGGCGGGACTGTGTCTCTACCCTGATCGGTACTCGTATCGCTTCACCGCTGAGGGCGGGGAGCTGCGTGCGGCGCTCGACCCGGCCGACGGCGTCTCGACGGTCGTGCTCGAGAGCCGGGTGACCGGTCCGCTTCCCGCGCTTCGGATGCCGGACGTCGTGTGGCGCGCAGGGATCGACCTGGCACCGCTCGATGCCGCCGACGAGCGTGATCGTCGGTGGCTGCGTGGTCTCGTGTGGCCGGAGGAGTCGGGGCGCGATGAGCGCATCGAAGCCGCCCTCGACATCGCCGCCGGCGACCCTCCTCTTCTGGTGGAAGGGGACGCCGGCACCCACCTCGCCGCGCTGGCGGCGGCGGCACCGCCGGGGGCGACGCTCGTCATCACCACTCCCGGGGTGCTGGTGCACATCCCCCGGGCGGAGCGGACCGCGCTGATCGCGAGGATCACGCGCACGGACGCCCGCTGGATCACGATCGATCCGCCCGCGATCACAGACGTGTGGGATCCGCCGGTCGATGCGGATCGGTGGCCGGGGTTCGTGGTCGCGCTCGACGGGCAGGTGCGCGCGGCCGCGGATCCGCTCGGGCGATGGTGGGAGTGGCGACCCGAAGTGGCGGCGGTTGCGTCCTAACCTGGAGCCATGCTCGGAGATCTCACGGAGCGCGATCGCGCGATCCTCGCCCTGGAAGTGGCGTGGCCGCGCCACAGCGGGGCGAAGGAAGAGATCATCCGCGCGCAGCTCGGGATGAGCGCGGCACGCTACTACCAGCTGCTCGGACGACTGATCGAGTCCGAGTCCGCGCTCGAGTACGATCCGATGCTGGTGCGTCGCCTCCGCCGCATCCGCGATTCGCGCGCGGCACGGCGTACCGCGCGGCTGCCCGGCTTCGTCGGCTGAGCCATCTCGAGCCGACGACGCAGCGGCCCGGAGGGTCCGCTCGTGCGGCGAACCGGATTGACAGGAAGGTGCCGCTAGCATCGAGGGGTGTCAAAGCCCCTCCGCGATCGCTTCGATGATGCGCCCCGTACGTCCGGACGAGTGGGAGCGCACCGCGCCGAAGCGCCGGGGATGAACGGCTGGGTCGTGCTGCTCTGGTCGTTCGTCGCCGCTCTCGTCCTCATCATCGCCGGCATCTTCGGATCCCTGGTGGTCATGGGGCGTGTCTCTCTGTTCCCCGAGGCGGCGCCGAGCGCTGCTCCCACCCCGCAGGAGACCGGCATCGTCGATCCCAGCATCTCGGTGATGATCCTGAACGGCACTCCCGACGAGGGCCTCGATACGCAGATGCGCGACACGCTGATCAACAACGGCTGGGCGGCTGACAACGTGTTCGCCGGCGACAGCTCCAGCCAGGACTTCGCCACCACGACGGTGTTCTACGTCGAGGAGGCAGACGAACTCGCAGCGGTCGGGCTCGCTGACGTCCTCGGCGGTGCGGCGGTGCAGCAGAGCGACTACTACTCCGGGCAGACGGAGGACGGGCAGAAGCAGTTCACCGTCGTGATCGGTCTCGATCGGTCGACCTCGGCACCCGAGACGCCCGACGAGGCGCCCGCCTCCTGACCCGGGGATGCGCCCTCCTCCAGCGGCTTGCACTCGAAGGTGTCGAGTGCCAGAATGGCGTTAGCACTCTCATACTCTGAGTGCTAAACCCAACGTCTACGTCCAGGAGGGACGAAAAAACTCATGGCAAAGATCATTGCTTTCGATGAGGAGGCCCGCCGCGGCCTCGAGCGCGGCCTCAACATCCTCGCCGACGCGGTCAAGGTGACCCTCGGCCCGCGCGGTCGCAACGTCGTCCTCGAGAAGAAGTGGGGCGCTCCCACGATCACGAACGACGGTGTCTCCATCGCCAAGGAGATCGAGCTGGACGACCCGTACGAGAAGATCGGCGCGGAGCTCGTCAAGGAGGTCGCGAAGAAGACCGACGACGTCGCGGGTGACGGCACCACCACCGCCACGGTCCTCGCACAGGCTCTGGTCCGCGAGGGTCTGCGCAACGTCGCAGCCGGCGCCGACCCCATCTCGCTCAAGCGCGGCATCGAGAAGGCCGTCGCTGCGATCACCGAGGAGCTCCTGTCGAGCGCCAAGGAGATCGACTCCAAGGAGCAGATCGCCGCCACGGCGTCCATCTCCGCTGCAGACCCGGCCATCGGCGAGCTCATCGCCGAGGCGATCGACAAGGTCGGCAAGGAAGGCGTCGTCACCGTCGAGGAGTCGCAGACGTTCGGCACCGAGCTCGAGCTCACCGAGGGCATGCGCTTCGACAAGGGCTACCTGAACCCGTACTTCGTCACGGACCCGGAGCGCCAGGAGGCGGTCTTCGAGGACCCGTACATCCTCATCGCGAACCAGAAGGTCTCCAACATCAAGGACCTGCTGCCGATCGTCGACAAGGTGATCCAGGACGGCAAGGAGCTCGTCATCATCGCCGAGGACGTCGAGGGCGAGGCTCTCGCGACGCTCGTGCTGAACAAGCTCAAGGGCATCTTCAAGTCGGTCGCCGTCAAGGCTCCCGGCTTCGGCGACCGCCGCAAGGCACAGCTGCAGGACATCGCGATCCTCACCGGTGGTCAGGTCATCACCGAAGAGGTCGGCCTCAAGCTGGAGAACGCCACGCTCGACCTTCTCGGCCGTGCGCGCAAGGTCATCGTCACGAAGGACGAGACCACGATCGTCGAGGGCGCCGGTGAGGCCGACCAGATCGAGGGTCGCGTCACGCAGATCCGTCGTGAGATCGAGAACACCGACAGCGACTACGACCGCGAGAAGCTGCAGGAGCGTCTGGCGAAGCTCGCCGGTGGCGTCGCCGTAATCAAGGCGGGCGCGGCCACCGAGGTCGAGCTCAAGGAGCGCAAGCACCGCATCGAGGACGCCGTCCGCAACGCGAAGGCAGCCGTCGAAGAGGGCATCGTCCCCGGCGGTGGCGTCGCGCTGATCCAGTCCGGCACCAAGGCCCTCGACGGCCTGACGCTGACGGGTGACGAGGCGACCGGTGCGAACATCGTCCGCGTGGCGATCGAGGCTCCGCTCAAGCAGATCGCTCTCAACGCCGGTCTCGAGCCGGGCGTCGTCGCGAACAAGGTCTCCGAGCTCCCCGCGGGCCAGGGCCTCAACGCGGCCACGGGTGAGTACGTCGACATGTTCGGTGCGGGCATCATCGACCCGGCGAAGGTGACCCGCTCGGCGCTGCAGAACGCAGCCTCGATCGCGGCGCTCTTCCTCACCACCGAGGTCGTCGTGGCGGACAAGCCCGAGAAGGCTGCTGCTCCGATGGGTGACCCGTCGGGCGGCATGGACTTCTGATCCAGCCCTCATGACAGAACGCCCCCGGCTCCGGCCGGGGGCGTTCTGCGTTGTGCCAGGCGCGATTCAGCGGAACAGGCTGGCCGAGTACTGGTCGGCGTCCGCATACTGAGAGGCTGCCGAGCCGAGCGAGGTGCCGATCGAGTCGAGCACCTGTTCGACATGGAGCTGCGCACCCTGCCACTGCTCCGCGCAGCCCTGGAACGCAGCAGAAGCACTGCCCACCCAGGAGGACTGCAGCTGGCGCAACTGGGCCATGAGGGTGGCCGACTCGCTCTGCAGCCGCTCGATGGTGGCTCTGGTCGCCCCGTGCGCGGCGTGGACGGCTTCGGTGTCGACGGTGAAGACGGACATGTGAACTCCTTCTGTTGGAGTTCCGACGCTAGGCGGCCGGTCGCGCCCGATCCGTCCCGTCGACGCCCGCTCGCCGTGGGTGTGCAGAACCCCGACCGACAGTCGATCGTGCAGAGCTGTCAGCTCAGATCGAGCCGTTCCAGGGGCTGGGTGTCCTCGAGAAGGTGCTCGGGTGTGGCGCGCGCAGGCGCGAGCGGAAGCGTGACCGTGAAGGTCGCTCCACCGCCGGGCGTCTCCGAGACCGCGACGCCGCCGTGCAGCGCCTTCATGATCGACGCGACGATCGCGAGCCCGAGGCCGGAACCGCCGGTCTCCCGTGCGCGGGAGGTGTCGGCCCGCCAGAAGCGCTCGAAGATCTGCTCCCGGATCTGTGGGGGGATGCCCTCCCCGTGATCCACGATCGAGATGCTGCCGGTGCCGCGCACCCGGTCCGAATCGACGACGATCTCGATCGGACCGTCCTCGGGGGAGAAGCGGCGGGCGTTGCCCAGCAGGTTCGTGACGACCTGGCGCACCTTGTTCTCCTCGCCGAGAACGATCGGCGGGGTGCGCACAGGGATGTCGGGGATCTCGGTGAAGTCGATCGCCGGAGCCGGCTCGGGCTGCCGCGGGCGACGACGCAGGCGCGACAGTGCGGTGCGGGACAGCCCTCGCGCGGGCGGCGCGCTCGTCGGGTCGGGTTGAGGGGAAGACGTCTCTCGCAGCGGGATGGGGGACATCGCCTCGACCGTGCGGTCGATCACGGTCACCGTCCGCCCCGGAGCCGCGGCGCGCAGATCGAGGGCGGCATCCCGTGCGATCGGTCGCAGGTCGAGAGCCACGATCTCGGGCTCGCGCTCTTCGTCCAGACGGGCGAGTGCGAGAAGATCCTCCACCAGGACGCCCATGCGGATGGCCTCCTTCTCGATCCGCTCCATGGCTCGGGCCGTATCCTCTTCGCCCTTGATGGCCCCCATGCGATACAGCTCCGCGTAGCCGCGCACGCTCACCAGCGGCGTGCGCAGCTCATGGCTCGCGTCCCCGATGAAGCGTCGCATGTGCTGGACGCTGCGGTCGCGCTGCGCGAGCGAGCCGTCCACGCGATCGAGCATGGTGTTGATCGCCGTGTTCAGTCGCCCGACCTCGGTGGTCGGCTCGAGGTCGGTCAGCCGCTGCCGGAAGTCGCCTGCCGCGATGGACATGGCCGTCGCCTCGACCTGTCCGAGCCGGCGGAAGGTGAGCGTGACGAGCCCTCGGGTCAGGAGGGCCGCGATGAGGATCGTGATCAGCGCGATGGTGATGTAGATCCCGAAGTACTGGCTGATGATGCGGTCGGCGGGCGCCAGCGGAAGGGCGACCAGCTGGATGCGCAGGGCACCGCCCTCCGATCCCACCACGGCGACCGCGCCGTGGAAGACGGTGCCGTCGGCGCCGGGGATCTCCAGCGGAATCTGATCCGTGTCAGCCGTCGCCTTGGCGAGCGAGTACTCGGAGGGGAAGAGCGGAGCCTGGCCCGACGTGCCGCGAGCAGTGGCACGGAGCACCCCTGTCGCGTCGTAGATCGCGAATGAGAAGTCCCGAGGTTGCTCCTCACGCGGGGTGTAGGTCGTGACCCCGTCTATCGTCGTCGCCTCGAAGTAGCGCTCGACCAGATCGCTGGACACCAGCGCGGGCAGTTGCGCGTCGATGTTGGCGACGAGCGCGTTGCGCAGGATCGGCACGGTTCCGAGCCCCGCGACGAGAAGACCGAGAGCGAGCACGGCCACCGTGACGCCGGTGACCTTCGCGCGCAGGCTGATTCGACGCCACCAGGCGGTGACCGCATCGGGCTTGTGCGCCATGCGGTCCTCCTCGGGCGTTCACCATGCCGCAGGGCGGCGCCGATGGTCGGGGTCGGTCGTCAGACCGACTTGCCGACCTTGAGCATGTAGCCGAACCCGCGCTTGGTCTGGATCAGCGACTCCTCGGTGTACGGGTCGATCTTGCGACGCAGGTACGAGATGTAGCTCTCGACGATCCCGGCGTCGCCGTTGAAGTCGTACTCCCACACGTGGTCGAGGATCTGCGCCTTCGACAGCACGCGATTCGGATTGAGCATCAGGTAGCGCAGCAGCTTGAACTCGGTCGGGCTCAGCTCGATCGGCTCTTTGCCCACATGGACGTCGTGGGTGTCCTGATCCATCGACAGTTCGCCTGCGCGGATGATCGACTCCTCGTCGGCCTGCATCGTGCGTCGCAGGATCGCCTGGGCCCGCGCGACGATCTCGTCGAGGCTGAAGGGCTTGGTGACGTAGTCGTCGCCGCCGGCGTTGAGGCCTTCGATCTTGTCTTCGGTGCCGTCCTTCGCCGTCAGGAAAAGGATCGGAGCGGTGAACCCGGCGCCGCGGAGACGCTTGGTGACGCTGAACCCGTTCATGTCCGGGAGCATGACGTCGAGGATGATCAGGTCCGGCTCCTCTTCGAGGACGGCCGAGATCGTGGCGGCGCCGTTGGCCACCGTCTTCACCTGGAATCCGGCGAAGCTGAGACCCGTCGAGAGCAGGTCACGGATGTTGGGTTCGTCGTCGACGACCAGGATGCGCGGAGCAGTCATGTCCCCATTATGGTGACTTCGGCCATGCAGATGCTGACTATTGTCCGGAACGGCGCGCACTCGCACACCTCTGCATCGTTGAGAGGATGGAAGCATGAGCTCGAACGAGGACGCCTCCGCCGCCCCCGCATCCGCCATCGCTCCGGCCCGGTCCTCGCGCGCCGAACAGATCCCCTACCACCGACTGGCGCACCTGCGGCCGAGGTACCGCTGGTGGCGGATGCTCGTGACCGGAGTCGTCGGAGTGGCGCTCTACGTCGCGATGCTGCTGCTCCTGATCGTGCCGCTCGTCGTCGCCTCGGTGCTGGTGCCGGGGTGGGGAGCGGAGATGCAGGTCCTCCTCACGACCGTCCAGTACTTCGACCTCGATCGCCCGTGGCTCTTCCTCGCGCTGGTGGTGCCGCTGATCCTGATGATCCCGGCGCTGCTGCTCGCCTCGCGCATCGTCGAGGGGCGCGGCGTCGGCCTGCTGTTATCGGTCACCGGACGGCTGCGGATGGGCTGGCTCGGCAGGAGCCTGCTGCTGGCACTCGCGGTGTTCGTGATCTACTTCGCCGTCGTGCTCGGCTGGGCGGCCGCCACGGGGGAGGTGATCGCCGTCGACTTCTCCCACCCCGCCTTGTGGGTCATGGTGCTGCTCGTGCTGCTGCTGATCCCGTTGCAGGCCGCCGCGGAAGAGTATGTGTTCCGGGGCTATCTGATGCAGCTCGTCGGCAGCTGGCTGCGGCATCCGGCGTTCGCCATCCTGCTTCCGGTGCCGCTGTTCGTCCTCGGCCACGGCTACGACATCTGGGGGGCGGCGAGCGTGGGCATGTTCGCGATCGTCGCCGCGTGGCTGAGCTGGCGCACGGGCGGTCTGGAAGCCGCGATCTCCCTGCACATCGTCAACAATGCGCTCATCTTCCTGCTCGGCACAGTCGGCCTGGTCGATGCCAACGCCACCACGGGAACGCCGGTCGATCTGCTCGCGTCGACGATCGCGATGGTCGTCTACGCGCTTCTCGCCGATCGTTGGGCGGGCAGGCTCGGCATCGCGCGGACCGCGAGCCGGGCCGCCGTCGCCGACGTCGGAAGCGGCACCCATCGCCTGGACCGGATGCTGCACGGCTGAGCCG
Organism: Microbacterium sp. GQ128; assembly: GCF_059758615.1. NCBI lineage: Bacteria > Bacillati > Actinomycetota > Actinomycetes > Micrococcales > Microbacteriaceae > Microbacterium > Microbacterium sp. GQ128. The sequence goes on along the minus strand of NZ_JCAXDY010000007.1, from coordinate 30,267 downwards.
TGCGACAGCCGAAGCGTGGTTCACGCAGCGATGGCGGCAGAATCCATGATCGTGTAGCTGTAGCCCTGCTCGGCCAGGAAGCGCTGACGGTTCTGCGCGTAGTCCTGGTCGATCGTGTCCCGGGCGACGAGCGTGTAGAAGCTCGCCGTGTGCCCGGACTGCTTGGGGCGCAGCAGCCGGCCGAGTCGCTGTGCCTCCTCCTGGCGCGATCCGAACGAGCCGGATACCTGGATGGCGACCGATGCCTCGGGCAGGTCGATGGAGAAGTTCGCGACCTTCGACACGACGAGAAGCGAGATGTCGCCCTCGCGGAACGCGCGATACAGCTCTTCGCGCTCGTCGATCGGAGTCGCGCCCGTGATCTGGGGAGCGTCCAGCGCCGCCGACAGGGACTCGAGCTGATCGAGGTACTGCCCGATCACGAGGATGCGCTCGCCCTCGTGCTTCGCGATCAACTCACGCACCGCCTTGACCTTGGCCGGAGCGGAAGCGGCGAGTCGGTATCGTTCGTCGTCCGTCGCCGCGGCGTACTCGAGCCGGTCGCTCGGCGGGAGGTCCACGCGCACCTCGTAGCAGGCAGCGGGGGAGATGAAGCCCTGGGCCTCGATCTGCTTCCACGGCGCGTCGAAGCGCTTGGGACCGATCAGGCTGAACACGTCGCCCTCGCGACCATCCTCACGCACGAGCGTCGCGGTGAGCCCGATGCGGCGGCGGGCCTGGAGGTCGGCGGTGAGCTTGAACACGGGCGCCGGGAGCAGGTGGACCTCGTCGTACACGATGAGGCCCCAGTCGAGCGCGTCCAGCAGCGCGAGGTGTGCGTATTCGCCTTTCCGCTTGGCGGTCAGGATCTGGTAGGTGGCGATCGTGACGGGCTTGACCTCTTTGGCCTGGCCGGAGTACTCGCCGATCTCTTCCGGCGTGAGACTCGTGCGCTTGAGCAGCTCGTCGCGCCACTGGCGGGCGGAGACGGTGTTGGTGACGAGGATCAGTGTGGTGGTCTTGGTGGCCGCCATCGCGCCGGCTCCGACGATCGTCTTGCCCGCCCCGCAGGGCAGCACCACGACGCCCGACCCGTCTTTCGAGAAGGCGTCGACGGCGTCCTGCTGGTAGGGGCGAATGTGCCAGCCGTCTTCCGCGAGATCGATCTCGTGCGGAGTGCCCGGCGTGTACCCGGCGAGGTCCTCGGCGGGCCATCCGATCTTCAGCAGCTCCTGTTTGATCTGCCCGCGTGCCCAGGCGTCCACCACGAAGGTCTCAGGAGTCGGATGCCCGATCAGGAGGGGCTGGATGCGCTTGTTGTTCGCGACCTGGGCGAGGACCGCGGGATCGGTGGAGCGCAGGATCAGCGTCCCCTCATCGTCGCGCTCGATGACCAGGCGCCCGTAGCGGTTCACCGTCTCGCGCAGATCGACGGAGACCGACGGCGGGACCGGGAAGCGCGACCACCGGTCGAGCGTCTCGAGCATGTCCTCCGCGGTGTGCCCGGCGGCGCGCGCGTTCCACAGCCCGAGGCGGGTGATCCGGTAGGTGTGGATGTGCTCGGGAGCGCGCTCCAGCTCGGCGAAGATCGCCAGTTCATGGCGGGCGCTCTCGGCGTCGGCGTGGGCGACTTCGAGCAGCACGGTGCGATCGCTCTGGACGATCAGGGGGCCATCAGACATAGCTGTCCAGTTTACCGGTCGCGGAAGGCACTCGGCCTACGGCGCGACGATCGTCGCTGCGAGGATGCTCGACACCGGGAGAGTGCGCTCGACGTCGGCCGCGCGGTCACGGCCGCGAAGACGGCCACCGCCCATCCCGGTCGCCTCGAGGAGGAGCTCTCGTTTCGAGCCGTCCGGCATGCCGACCGTGACCTGCAGGACGGATTTCGCGCGCACCGCCGCCTCCAGTTCCCGGTCGAGCCAGGCGGCGTCGGCATCCGGCCCCTGGTGGGAACGCAGACGCGCGATGAGGGGCGTCAGGTCGGCGGCGTCCGGCTCGGGTTGCGTCGCCGGGGCGGCCGGGTGTCGCTCGCGCACGAGGAGGCCGCCGTCGGCTCCGACCAGTGTCGCCGGATACCGTGCGTCGGTGAGCGCCCAGTACACGGTCTCCCGTCCGACGCGCGTGGTGAGCGAACCGACGTGCGCGGCGAGTGCGAGGGGGCGCAGAGACTGGTCGACGGCCATGGCCTGGATGAGATGCGAATCCGTGCTCTCGATCCGTGTGCGCCCGGTCTCCTCATCGGTGAACACGCGGACGAGGCCGTGCCGTTGCGCGGTCTGCGCGATCAGGTATCCGAGCGGCTGCGGGATACCCGTCAGGGAGAGGGAGCCGAGGAAATCGAGGATCGACTGCTCGGTCTCGCCGGCGACGAAGGCGTGTGCCACCGACTCCGCGGTGAAGCGGTACGAGGAGGCCTGGGCCGCCGATTCGCGGGCGGCGATCGTGCGCAGACGCACGTCGAGCGCGGGCTCGAGGGGCCCGGGGGCGATGGCCGTGAGATCGTTCTGCAGGAAGATCCGGTCCACTTCGGCCGGCAGCAGCCGTACGAGTGCGCGCGGGTCGGCCGCACCTCCGCTGCGCAGGCCGACCGCCCATTCCGGTTCGCTGCCGTCTTCGGCGATCAAGCCGAGCAGTCGCGCAGCCTCGCGCAGGACGCGGGCGCGATCGGGCCAGGTCGGATCCCAGGGATGCGCGTCGCTCCATGCCTGAGGCGCGATCCAGCCGCCGCCGGGCGAACGAACACCGCGTGGGAGGGCGTCCCGGAACGACGTCGCCAGCACGCTCCAGCGTGTGACGGCCGAGGATCGCAGCCAGTCCTCCGCGGCGCGGCTCGACCGCAGTCGGCGGTCCGCCGCGACCGCGAGCCCGGACTCGAGCGCGATCGACACGAGCGTGTCCACGATCTCGACGGGGACGCCGGCTTCGCCGAGCTGTCGTTTCTCGCCGGCGTTCACCCCGCCGCCGGTGAGCAGCGAAAAGGGATTCTCTCTCGCGACGAGAAGCAGATCCGCGAGCACGGCGACGGTCGTGAACGCGCGCTCCGCGGCGTGGGCAGATGCCGTCTCGGACGACGGATCGGCAGCCGGCTGAGCTGCGGAGACGTCCGGAACCGGACGCCCGGCGAGCGCCGCCGCCACGGGAGGATACGGTGTGCCATCCGGGCGGAGCAGGGCGAGCGCGGTCAGGTTCTCCTGCAGGATTCCGGCGCCTTCTCCCGATGCGGCATCCATCAGCGCCCTCGCTTCGGCTGCGGTCAGCGACGGGAACACCTTCGACAGGGAGGCGGGGTCGAGCAGCGACTCCGCCGCGTCGAAGAAGTCCTGCCAGTTGACGTCCGGTCGCACCCGCCGCGCCGCGAACAGCCTTCGGAGGTCGTCATCGCTCGCAGCCGACAGCCAATCAGCCAGCGGTCGCGCGTGAGTGCTCATGGCCGATGCCTCACGAACGCGAAGACGCGCGGCCCTTCCGGATGAAGCTCATCGTGAGGAGAGCGATGATCATCACGAAGGCGAGGGGCAGTCCCCAATACGGGATCGCCGCGATGATCGGCCACGCTCCCTCGCCGAAAGCGGCCTGATCCATCCCGACCCAGGTGCCGATGATGATGGCGAAGAAGCACACGACCGACGCTGCTGCGATTCCGAGCGCACCGAAGGCCAGGAAGCGATCGACCCGGCGGATGGGGACATCCGGTTCGGAATTCTGCGTGCTCATCCGTCCCAGCCTACTCGTACCGCGGCCTTCGGTTCCGCGGCCCGGGCGACCGGTAGGCTGGGGGTACGCGCACGAGCGCGCCCATCGTTCTGCATATCGATTCCAGCGAGGTTCTCCCATGCCCACCGGCAAGGTCAGGTTCTACGACGAAGACAAGGGTTTCGGCTTCATCGCCAGCGATGACGGCCAGGACGTCTTCCTGCACGCCTCAGCGATGCCGACCGGCACCGCTGTGAAGGCGGGTGCGCGCGTGGAGTTCGGCGTGGCCGACGGCAAGCGCGGTCTCCAGGCGCTGTCGGTGCGCGTGCTCGAAGCGCCGCCCAGCCTGTCGAAGGCCAAGCGGAAGCCGGCCGATGACATGGCGATCATCGTCGAAGACCTCGTGAAGCTGCTCGACGGTATCGGCGGAGACCTGCGCCGCGGGCGCTACCCCGCTTCCGGACACGGCCGCAAGATCGCTGCCGTCCTGCGCAAGGTCGCTGATGACCTCGAAGCCTGACGCCGACGCGCGTCTCGTCGGCGCCCACGATCTCGCCCTGGCAGCCCTGGGCGAGATCACGCCGGCGTCCACCGTCGGGCCCGCAGCCGGGTACCTCGTCGAGGAGGACGGCTCGGTGTCGTTGCGGTTCGAGAACCGCCTCGCCGGCTACCCCGGCTGGTACTGGACCGTGACCGTCGCGCAGGTGGACGATGAGGACCCCACAGTCCTCGAGATCGAGCTTCTGCCCGGAGACGGCGCGCTTCTGGCGCCGGAATGGGTGCCGTGGGCGGAACGCCTGGCGGAGTATCGTGCGCATCAGGTCGAGCTCGCGGAGGCAGCGGCCGCCGCGGGCGACGAGAACGCCGACACCCTCGACGATGCCGATGGCATCGATGACGACGACGCGCTCGATGACGACATCCTCGACGACGACGAGCTCGACGATGACGACGACGATGACCGTGCCGCGGACATCCTGCACGCGGGCGATCTCGACGGGGTCGACATCGACGAACTCGACGACTCGTCCGACGAAGACGACGACAACGAAGACGACGACGCCGACGCCCTGGATGCGGACGCCGGCGAGGTCGACGAAGAGGAGTGAATCCCGGGCGCTCAGGCGCCCAGGTTCTCCAGCACGAACTCGATCGACCGGGTGAGCTGACGCACGTCGTCCGGGTCGATCGACACGAAGGTCGCGACGCGCAACTGGTTGCGGCCGAGCTTGCGGTACGGCTCGGTGTCGACGATGCCGTTGGCGCGGAGGGCCTTCGCGATCGCCGCGGCGTCGATGCTGTCATCGAAATCGATCGTGGCGACCACAGGAGAGCGATGCGCGGCATCCGCTACGAAGGGTGTCGCGACCGCTGAGGCCTCGGCCCAGTCGTACAGCACCGAAGACGACTCGGATGTGCGGGACGCCGCCCAGGCGAGCCCGCCGTTCTCGAGGATCCAGCGCAGCTGGCTGTCGAGAAGGTGCAGTGTCGTGATCGCGGGGGTGTTGAGAGTCTGGTTGAGCCGGGAGTTGTCCACGGCGTTCTTCAGGCTCAGGAACTCGGGAATGTAGCGACCGGATGCCGCGATGCGCTCGATGCGCTCGATCGCGGCCGGCGAAACCGCCGCGAACCACAGTCCGCCGTCCGAGCCGAGGTTCTTCTGCGGGGCGAAGTAGTAGACGTCGGCCTGGCTTGCGTCGAAGTCGATCCCGCCGGCGGCGCTCGTGGCGTCGATGACGGTCAGTGCGCCGTCGGCCTCGATGCGCCGGACGGGCGCTGCGACACCGGTCGAGGTCTCGTTGTGGGGCCAGGCGTACACGTCGACGCCGGGCACGACCTCGGCGACGGTCAGGGATCCGGGCTCCGCCTTGCGCACGTCCGGCGCCTCGAGCCAGGGGGCTCCGGCGGATGCGGCGAACTTGCCGCCGAACTCACCGAAGACGAGGTTCTGACTGCGTCGCTCGATGAGGCCGAAGGCCGCCGCGTCCCAGAACGCGGTCGAGCCGCCGTTGCCGACGAGGATCTCGTAGCCTTCGGGGACCCGGAAGAGGGCGGCGAGCTGCTCGCGCACGCTCCCGACGAGGTTCTTCACGGGGGCCTGGCGGTGGGAGGTGCCCAGGATCGTCGCCCCGGATGAGACGAGCGCCTCGAGCTGCGCCGGGCGCACCTTCGAGGGACCGCAGCCGAAGCGGCCGTCAGCGGGCAGGAGGTCACGGGGAATCTCGATCGCCATGGGTTGATTCTAAGGGGGCGCCGGGCGAGGCCCCGACCGTCGGCGGCCGGATGTCCGTCCGGGAATGTAGGCTTGCCTAAGAACCTCGGAGGGCCTGCACATGACCGATCTGATCGACACCACGGAGATGTATCTCCGCACCATCCTCGAACTCGAGGAGGAGAACATCGTGCCGCTGCGCGCGCGCATCTCCGAACGGCTCGGCCACTCCGGTCCCACGGTCTCGCAGACGGTCGGGCGCATGGAACGAGACGGTCTCGTCATCGTCTCGGAGGACCGCACCCTCGAGCTCACCGACGCCGGCCGCCGCAAGGCCGTCGACGTGATGCGCAAGCACCGTCTCGCAGAGCGTCTGCTGTCGGACGTCATCGGACTCGACTGGGCGTACGTGCACGAAGAGGCCTGCCGCTGGGAGCACGTGATGAGCGAACAGGTCGAGCGACGACTGGTGGAGCTGCTCGGTCACCCGACCGAATCGCCGTACGGAAACCCGATTCCGGGTCTCGACCAGCTCGGCGACCTGCCGGCTCGCACTTTCGACGAGGGCGTCATCGGTCTCGTCCAACGACTCAACGCCGCGGGCGAGCCCGTCGAGGGAACCGTGCGCCGTCTCGCCGAGCCCGCACAGGTCGACCCCGAGCTGCTGGAGCAGCTGCGCGACGCCGGGGTGGTTCCCGGGGCGCACGGCGACTTCCGCTTCAGCGAGGGCTACGTCCTCATCCAGATGGACGGAAAGGAAGACGGTCTCGAGCTCCCCGTGGAGCTTGCGTCGCACATCTTCCTGGTGGGCGAACCCGCCTGATCCGAGGCGGATTCCGAGCCCGACTGCGGGCGACGGAGCGCTCCGCGACCGCCCTCTGCGACGATTGTCAGGTTCCCGGGGTGACATGATCGTTATCTTCCGGTAACCTCGGTCGAGTCGCCAGCGAAGAAGCCCGCTGGAGATGGATCGCGAAGATACGCCTTTGAGGCTCGTCGTCTTCACGGCAGGAACGCGCAAAGTGCCCGAGCTGCGTTCATGCCACGAGAGCAGAGTGCCGACGAGCCAGCGCTACCCGAAAGCGCAAGGGCCCAGGAGGACCACGTTTTGGCCGCAGACATCGAACAGCCCGCGAAGAAGACATCTGAAGACCGAGTACTCGCCCGACGCGTAGGTGCGCGGGCGACTGCTCGCAAGGCCGTCAAGCCACTCCGATCGATCGCCATCTTCGGAGCCGTCGGTGCACTGGTCGCCGGCATCGCCCTTCCTGCCTTCGCGCAGTCGAAGCCGAGCGAAGCCGCTCCGACGACCCTGCAGCAGCTCGCCGCCGTCGACGCGCAGTCCCTGGTCGTGGCCTCTCAGGCCACGGCCGCTCCGTTGAGCCGAGGCACTTTCAGCGCGACGACTCCGGAGGAGATCGCGAAGAAGAAGGCCGAAGAGGCTGCTGCCGCTCGTGCTGCCGCCGCGGCGAAGGCATCCACGGCGTCGTCGTCGGGCCAGTTCAACACCGCCGGCTACGCACTGACCTCGCCGGGCTCGGGCGAGGTGCGCTATCCGCTCCCGATGGGCTCCTGGAACGTCAGCCGCACGATCGGCGGCGGCCACAACGGTGCTGACATGCTCGCTCCCGCTGGCACCCCGATCTACGCCGCCGCTGCCGGCGTCGTCCGCGCATCAGCGGAGAGCATCGGCGGATACGGCGTCTGCGTCATGCTCGACAGCGTCGTCGGCGGTCAGCGCGTGCAGACCACCTACGGCCACATGATCTACGGTTCGCGCCAGGTGCAGGTCGGACAGACGGTGGCGGCAGGCCAGCTGATCGGCTACGTCGGCAGCACCGGGCGCTCGACCGCGAACCACCTCCACTTCGAGACCTGGATCAACGGCGGACTCGTCGAGCCCATGTCGTGGCTCTCGGTCAACGCCGGCTGATTCCCGGACACGCCTCGCTCCATTCACCCGCCGTTTCGCCTCGCATGCAGCTGGATGGGTTAGCCTGATCCCGTTGTCGTACAGGTGGGAGAGGCTGATGGAGCGAATACCGAGCATCCGAACCATGGATGCCCTCGGTCGTCACGTCCTTCTGCATAGCCCGCGGGGAAGCCACGGCGTTGCCGTGCGCGAAAGGCGCTGTCTTTAGACGGCGCCTTTTTTCGTCCCCACGATCGCTCTGCCATCTGCGCGACCTCGTGTGATTCGAGAGTGCCGGGAAGCCGTCCCGGCGGATCGAGAGGATGACGAATGCGCACACTGGTCCTGAATGCCGGATACGAGCCGCTTGCGATCGTGTCGTTCAAGCGAGCCCTGGTCCTCGTGATGAACGACAAGGCGACCGTGATCGAACGCGTGGAGGACGACCCCGTCTGGGGCACCCACGGCGTGTATGAACGCCCGGCCGTCATCATCCTCGCCCGGTACGTCCGGGTGCCGACGAGCAGACGCGTGCCGGTCACTCGCCGCGGTGTGCTGCGTCGCGACAATCACCGCTGCGGATACTGCGGCAAGGCGGCTTCGACCATCGATCATGTGCTGCCACGCTCACGCGGGGGAGCGGACTCCTGGGAGAACCTGGTGGCCTGCTGCCTTCGATGCAACAACATCAAGAGCGACCGCACCCCGCAGGAGATGCGCTGGCAGTTGCGGTTCACCCCTCGCCCTCCGCACGGCACCGCCTGGACGGTGCGCGGAACCGAGCGCAGCGACCCGCGGTGGGAGCCGTACCTGGCACTGGCGGCGTGACGGGTCCTCGAGTCCTCCGGCCTGTCTACGCGCCGCGAGAGGGTGAGGCGGCGGTGCCCTCGAGTCCTCCACCGGCCCCTCCACGCGCCGCGAGTTCGGAGGCGCGGAACGCTGGGAGCAGGGCGGCGCGCGGAGCCTCTAGCCGGCGGGGCCCGCTGACGGGGGCCTGAGACGTCGAAGAGGGGCCACCCTCCGGGCGGCCCCTCTTCGACGTCGTGCCCTCGACAGGATTCGAACCTGCGACCTGCCCTTTAGGAGAGGGCTGCTCTATCCCCTGAGCTACGAGGGCGTGCGTCCAGTCTAGGCGACCGTCCGCACGCCCCTTCGCGCATCAGTCCTTGCCGCGGCGCCACAGCTTGGACGGCCACCAGATCGCCTTGCCGATGTCGTACGTCAGCGCGGGGACGAGGAGCGAACGGACGACGAACGTGTCCAGCAGCACCCCGAACGCGACGATGAACGCCAGCTGCACGAGGAACAGGATGGGGATCACGGAGAGCGCGGCGAAGGTCGCCGCGAGCACGAGACCCGCTGACGTGATCACCCCGCCCGTGATCGACAGGCCCCGAAGGATTCCCTCGCGGGTGCCGTGCAGCTTCGACTCCTCGCGGACCCGCGTCATCAGGAAGATGTTGTAGTCGATGCCGAGCGCCACCAGGAACACGAACCCGAAGAGCGGAACAGCCGGGTCCGCACCGGGGAAGTCGAAGATTCCGTTGAACACCAGCGCGGACACGCCCATCGCAGTTCCGAACGACAGAACTGTCGTCAGGATCAGCAGCACCGGCGCGAGGATCGAACGCAGCAGCAGCATCAGGATCAACATGATCACGAGGAGGATCACGGGGATGATCAGGTTGCGGTCGTGGATGGAGGCGTCGTTCGTGTCGATCGAGGTCGCGGTGACGCCGCCCACGAGCGCCTCCGTGCCCTGGAGGTCGGTTCGCAGCTCTCGCACGGTGGCGGCAGCGGCATCCGAATCGGCCGCGTCCGTCAGCGTGCCCTGAAGCAGCACCTGCCCGTCGACCGTCGTGGGGTCGGGCGCGGGCGTGCCCGGAGGGCCGACAGCGGTGATGCCTTCCTCGGTCACGGGGGTGGTGCCGCTGGGGGAGTCCGCGGCGGTGACGGAGACCGCATCGATCCCGTCGTTCGCGAGCAGGACGTCCGCGGCATCCTGCAGCCGGTCCTCATCGACGACCACGTACACCGGGCTGCCGGATCCGCCGGGGAAGTGCTCGCCCAGCGCCACCTGACCGTCGCGAGCCTCCGAAGCTCCGAGCACCAGGTCGGACTGCGGTACGCCGTTCGCGTCGAGTTGGGTGACACCCGCCGCTCCGGCGACGAGGACGAGCGTCGTCACGATCCAGATGACCCGCGGTCGCCGCTTGATGAAACCGGCCAGCCGCGCCCACAGTCCCGTCGTGCGCATGCCGTGCTCCGCGGCGACGACGTCGGGTTCGAAGCGCGGGCGCCGGGGCCAGAACACGGCCCGACCGAAGAGCAGCAGCAGCGAGGGAAGCAGCGTGAGGGCCGAGAGCATGGCGAACACGATGCCGATCGCCGCCACGGGGCCCAGCGTGCTGTTCGACTTCAGGTCGCTGAGCAGCAGGCAGAGGAGCCCGGCGATCACGGTGCCGCCCGAGGCGACGATCGGTTCGACGGAGCCCTTCCACGCGGCAAGGAGCGCTACGCCCTTGTCCTGTGCGACCCGCAGCTCCTCGCGGAAGCGTGCGACGAGGAGCAGGGCGTAGTCGGTCGCGGCGCCGATCACGAGGATGAACAGGATGCCCTGTGTCTGGCCGCTGAGCAGCAGCACCTCGAACTTCGCCAGCCACCACACCACGAGGAGCGCCACGCAAAGGGCGAACAGGCTCGTCGAGAGCACGACCAGAGGCAGCAGGAACGAGCGGTAGACGAGAACCAGGATGACCAGCACCGCCAGGAGCGCGACACCGAGGAGCAGCCCGTCGATCCCCGCGAAGCCCGCGACCAGGTCGGCACTGAACCCCGCGGGCCCAGTGATGTACACGGTGATGCCGTCCGGTACGCCGTCGCGCAGCTCCTCGCCCAGTGCCGCCGTCGTGTCGGCCAGCTCGGCGTCACTGTCGATCGGGATGAACGCCTGAACCGCCTGCCCGTCGTCGGAGGGCAGGGCGGGGGACACGTCCTCGCCGACGCCCTCCACGGACGGCGCATCCGCCACAGCATCCGCGACCGCGTCGAGTTCGGTCTGCGTGAGCTCGTCCTCGGACGTGAACACGGCGATCGCCGGGATCGAGTCGCTGTCGTTGAACTCGCCCAGCAGCTCCTGCACCTCGGTGGCCTGCGCGGACTCGGGGAGGTACGTCGTCTGCTCGTTGGAGGAGACCTCATCGACCTTGCCGAACAGCGGGCCGCCGAGGGAGGCGCCGACCAGCCACACGAGGATCAGAGCCACGGGGATGAAGACGCGCGCCCAGGAGTGGTTTCGCGAGCGCTCCCTCAGGGGCGGAGTCGGTGGAGAATCGGGGCGGGACATCAGGTGCCTTTCGGGAGACGGTCGTTCAGAAGCGGAGTCGGCAGTCACGAGACCCAGGCGAGGATGAGGATCATCGTCGCGAGGAATCCGGCGAAGTAATTGAGGGCGATGAACCGACGCCAGGCGCGATTCGTCGACGCGGAGCCGGCGTCGTCGACGTTCCACCACGGCGCCGCGTTGACGATGTACGGCAGGGCGAGGATGGCGGCGAGCGGGCCGGGCCAGGGGGTGAACAGCACCGCGGCTCCGGCGACCGTCCAGAGGCCGAGGGAGAGCCGCACCGTCGCCCGAGCCCCGATCACGGTGGCCGTCGATGAGATGCCGCCCTCCCGATCAGGGCCGATGTCCTGCACGGCGCCGAAGGCGTGGGCGGCCATGCCCCACAGGAAGAAGGCGGCGAGAGTGATGATCGTGCTGCCGGTCACCGGGGCGCCGACCAGGGCGAGAGCGACGATCGCCGGACTCACGAAGTGCGTGCTCGAGGTGATCGAATCGAGGAACGGCCGCTCCTTGAACCGCAGCACGGGTGCCGAGTAGGCGATCACGGCGAATACGCTGACGGCGAGCCAGAACCAGGATGCCGGGTTCCCGACGATCACGAGGTAGACGAGGAACGGGATGTTCGTGGCGGCCGCCGCCCAGAGCGTGGCGCGGTGGATGCGAGGCGCCAGGAGTGCGCCCTCGATGCCGCCCTTGCGCGGGTTCGCCAGATCGGAGGCGTAGTCGAAGACGTCGTTGATCCCGTACATGGCGAGGTTGTACGGGACGAGGAAGTAGAGGGTCCCGATCACGAAGGTGATGTCGAGCTCTCGGGTGGCGAGGAGATAGGCCGCCGCGAACGGGAACGCGGTGTTGATCCAGCTGATCGGCCGCGAGGACAGCACGATCTGCGCGAGATCCCGTCCGAAGGTGCGCTCGGGTGCGGATCGGGCGTTCATCCGCGGACCTCGTCATCCTGGGGAGACGCTTCGCGCGCTCGCCGCCGTGCGCGCAGAGCCGTCCACACGGCCGGGAGGAGCAGCGCGCCCGCCAGCGGATACGCGAAGTCCTCGACGGGAGCGAGGCCGATGTGCAGACCGAGCAGCGGATCCTGCGCGTAGTGGAACAGCCCGCTCGCGATCATCACGGTGTCGAACACGGCCGTGAGGAGGAACAGCACGAGCACCGTCAGCAGGACGGCCGCGGGCACCGGGCCGCGTCGACGGGAGGCGAGAGCCAGGATCAGACCACCGCCGGCGGCGAAGAGGAGGAAGCAGGCTGCGACGTGGATGTAACTCATGCGCCGTCTCCGTTGGTCCGGAGCCGGTCGCGCCTCCGAGCGAGCAGGCGGGCCGAGCCGGTGTAGATGATCATCGTGCACACGACGAGGAAGAGCAGGAACACCGGCTCTTCCACCGGCAGTTCGGGCGCGAGCACCAGCCCCGTCGCGATCGCCGCGTCGCCGCGGAGGAAGATGCCGTTCACGATGCCCGCCACGTCCCATAGGAGGAAGAAGACCAGGCCGACCAGGGTCACGACGGCGGCCGAGACCGCGTCCCTCCAGAAGAACAGCCGGAACCGCCAGTCCAGAAGCAGCATGCAGCCCAGCGAGACCAGCAGCGCAGTCAGGTACAGCGCGCCCATCAGGAGCCCGCCGTTCCGCCCGCAGCCGGAGCCGGAGCCGGGAGTGGGCCGGGGGAGTGATCACCGCGGAGGTGCTTCAGGACGATCTCGGCGCTGATCAAGCACATCGGCACCCCGACGCCGGGGGCTGTCGTGGCCCCGGCGTAGAAGAGGCCCTGCACGCGCCGAGACGCATTCTGGGCACGGAACATCGCACTCTGGGACAGGATGTGCGCCGGCCCGAGCATCCCGCCCCGCCACGAGCGGTAGTCGTCGCGGAAGTCGGCCGGCCCCTTGGTCTCTCGTACGACGATCCGCTCCCGGAGATCGGGGATGCCCGCCCACGCCGCGACCTGGTCGATCGCGGCATCGGCTGCTCGCTCGATCTCCGCTGACCCCGATCCGTCGGATCCGCCATGCCCGAGCTCGACATCTGCCGGAACGGGAACCAGGATGAACAGGTTCTCGTGGTCGGGCGGCGCGACATCGGGGTCGGACGCGCTGGGTCTGCAGACATATGTCGATGCCGGAGCGGGGATGGACGGGGTGGGGCCGAAGATCGCGTCGAAGTTCGCATCCCAGTCGTCGGTGAAGAACAGGGAATGATGAGGGAGCTCGGGCAGCGCGCCTTTCACTCCGAGCATCACGAGCACACCGCCGGGGCCGCTGGTGCGACGAGTCCACCACGATTCGGGATAGCTCTGCAGCGATCGCGGTAGCAACCTGGTCTCGGTGTGGTGCAGGTCGGCGGCGGAGACGACGAAGTCGGCGTGCTCGACATGCGAGGCTCCCGATCCGTCCACCCAGTCGACGCCGGTCACACGTGTTCCGCCGTTCCCGTCCTGGGTGCGGATGCCGGTGACATCGGCGCCGGTCACGATCCGGGCTCCCGCATCGCGGGCCAGGGACTCGATGCGTTGGATCACCCGCCAGAAGCCGCCCTGCGGATAGCTGACGCCCTGGTCCAGGTCGAGGGCGCTCATCAGGTGATACATCGCGGGGGCGCTGCGAGGATCCGTGCCGAGGAACACGGCCGGGTAGCCGAGGATCTGGCGCACGACAGGATGCTGGAAACGCCGCGCCGCGAAGGATTGCAGTCGAGTGCCGAGCAGCGTGAACAAACGGGGGAGCGCGCGCAGCACCTCCGGCGCCAGGAGCGACCGCGTCCGGGTGAACGGGTTGTAGAGGAAGTACTTCTGCGCCATCTCGCCGGCGTGACCTGCCGACTGCAGGTAGGAGTCCAGTGCTGGCGCAGATCCCGGTTCCAGAGCCTCGAAGAGGCGGGTGACTGCCTCCCGGCCTGCGGGCACCGTCACCGCGCCGTGCGCCGCATCCTCAACCGTCGGGTCGCGGAACACGCGATAGCCGGGATCCAGTCGGGTGAGGTCGAGCTGTTCCTCGGTCGTGGTGCCCATCATCGCGAAGAAATGATCGAACACCTCGGGCATCAGATACCACGATGGTCCGGAATCGAAACGGAAGCCCTCGCGCTCGATCGTTCCGGCCCGCCCGCCGACGCGGTCGTTCTTCTCGAGGACGACGACCTCGTGCCCGTCTCGCGCGAGCAGCCCCGCCGTCGCGAGGCCGGCGACGCCCGCACCGATCACCACCACGCGGCTCATCGGTCACGTTCCATCGCGGTGACGGCGACTGCGCGGGCGGCGAGCAGGGCCTTGATCGGGTCGGGGACGCGCACGCGCCGTCGGTACAGGACCTCGGCGGGCGTCTTCGCGACGCGGCGGGTCAGTGCCGCGAACAGCGCCAGCGCACTGCGCACGGCTGCTCGGGCGTCTTTCGGGAGCAGCGGGATCGCGGCGCGGGCGTCGGCCAGCTGTCGACGGATCGTGTCGACCCAGGCGTCCCGGTCGGCGTCGTTCAGACGCGCGGTCCCGCCGAGGTAGCCGCGGTGCAGACGATCCGTGTCGTCGGCGAGGTCGCGCAGGAAGTTCACGTTCTGGAAGGCTGCGCCGAGCTGTCGCGCACCGCGTCGGAGGATCTCGAGCTCCTCGGGGGTGCGGGGCGAGTCGCGCAGGAAGACCTGGAGGCACATCAGTCCGACGACTTCGGCGGACCCGTAGACATAGGCGGCATGGGCGTCGGCGTCGTAGGCGGCGAACCCCGGCTCACGATCGATGTCGGCACTCATCGAATCGAAGAACGGCGTGGTCAGGTCTTCGCCGATGCCGCACTCGCGCGCCGTCCGAGCGAAGGCGTGCAGGATCAGGTCGCTGCTGTACCCGCTGCGCATCGAGCGGTGCGTCGCCTCCACGTAGGAGGCGAGAGCCGCCGACTGCGCCGTGCTGTCCAGCCCGGCCTCGGCCGCGACACCGTCGACGATCTCATCGGCGATACGCACCATGGCATAGATGTTGCGCACATGCTGACGGTGTCTCGGTCCGAGAAGGCGGGTCGCGAGTCCGAAGGATGTCGAGTAGGTGCGGATGACGTCGCTCGTCGCGATCTCCGCCGTGCGGTTGAACCGGCGGAGGGCGGCGTCGTGGGAGGGATCGTGCGGATTCGCGCTCATCGCTCGCGACCGTCGACACGGGAAGCCAGCGCGCGGATCGTCCGCGCGGCAGACGTCGGGAGGATGCCCGCGGATTCTGCATCGCCGAGGATGGTCGACGCGGCCTCGAGGTGCTCGCTGACGAGCCCGCGCACGAACGCCTCGGCGCCGCACTCGCGCAGTCGATCGCGGGCGCGCGAGCCGTCTGCACCGCTGAGATCGGGTCTGCCGAAGTGCTCTTCGATCCCCTCCCAATGACTCGTCATGCGGGCGTAAGAGATGATCGCGGTCTCCTTTCCTTCCCGGAGGTCGGAGAAGGGGTCCTTCCCGTGCTCATCGGGGTCGCCGAACACGGAGAGCAGGTCGTCCTGCAGCTGATACGCGAGTCCGAGGTGTCGGCCGATCGCCGTGAGTCGCTGCTCGGTCGCCGACGACGACCCGGCCAGCACAGCCGCGGCGCGCAGAGGGAGCACGAAGGAATACGTCGCCGTCTTGTAGGCGCTGGTCGCGAGGATCGTCCGCAGATCAGGAGTGATGATGCCGTCGCTGAGAGCGACATCGGCATGCTCGCCGGCGACGGTCTCGAGGATGGTCTGCTCCAACAGCGAGAGCAGACGATCGCGGGCTTGTGCCGGGACTTCCACCCTCGCGAACCCGAGCACCGCCGTGGTCAAGAGGAGATCTCCGAGGAGGATCGCGCTCGAGCGCGCCCAGTGCAGTGCGGACTCGGCCGGGGCTTCGGGGTGATCGGCGACGAGAGCGCCGATGAGGTTCGGGCCGCGCCGTCGGATGAGGTCTCCGTCGATGACGTCGTCGTGCAGGAGGAACGCGAAGTGCAGCAACTCGACCTCGGCCGCGACATCGATCGCGGCTCTGCTCGCCTCTGCGGAGAGCGGTGTCGGGGAGAGCGCCTGCACCAGTTCGACGAGCAGTCGTGGGCGGATGAGCTTGCCGCCGAGGGCGTGCTCAGCTGCCACTGCCCAGAGCTCCGTGAACTCGGGGCCGTACTTCTCCGCCGCCGCGGTGTGGGCAGAGAAACGTTGCCGCAACGCTGCTTCGATCTGCGTCCCGAGTGCTTCTTCCGTCGCCGTCGCGCTCATGGCTCAGACCTTGCCGAGCCGTTGCAGTTGCGGAAGCTGCTCGACGAGCCACGGGCTGAAGGCGAACGGTGCGTGTGTGACGGCCTCGATCAGGTCGGGAACTTCCACCCACGCCCACTCGGACACCTCATCCGGATCGGCCGTGGGCTGCCCATCGATGATCGCGACGTGCACGGGGCACATCTCGTTCTCGACGATCCCGCTCGCATCGACGGCGCGGTAGCGGTAGTCGGGCAATGCGAGGCGGATGTCGGAAAGTCGGATGCCGAGTTCATCGAGACCGCGCCGCCGAACGGCGTCGACCATCTCCTCGTCGGGGCGCGGATGGCCGCAGAAACTGTTCGTCCAGACGCCGGGCCATGTCCGCTTCGCGAGGGACCGGCGGGTCACCAGCAGACGCCCACTGGAGTCGAGGACGTAGCAGGAGAAGGCGAGATGCAGCGGGGTGTCGCTCGTGTGCACGTCGCTCTTCGGCAACGTGCCGACCGCACTTCCGTCTTCGGCCAGGAGGGTCACGTAGTCCATGGCATCTCCCTTTTCCGAGCCTCTCAAGATTGCTAACTTGGTGAGTAGTCAACTTAGCATGAAACTGTGGGTGTGTAACATGATCGCATGGACACCGAGCCCGGCACCACCCCGCACGCGGGGTCGCAGGCGACGGATCCGCCCGGAGACGGCGATATGAGCGGGGTCGACCGCACGCCGGATGGCTTGAGCCACGCCGCGATCTACGACGTGGAAGCCAGCGACCCTCGAAGCGCGCTGGTCGACCGAACGGGCGTGCCGCCGGAGGAGCTACGGCAGATCGCGCGCCTGATGGAGTCGCTCGCGGGGCTGCGAGAAGCCGAGCAGACTCTCTCTCAGGCCTCGCGGCGCTACATGCGGTTGAACGAGACGGACATGCGCGCGCTGCACTATCTGATCGTGTGCGCGAACCGGAACCTGGTCGCGACGCCCGGCGGAATCGCTCACCACCTGGACGTGTCGACGGCTGCGACCACCAAGCTGCTCGATCGGCTCGAGAAGGGCGGGCATATCACGCGCGCACCCCACCCGACCGACCGAAGGGCGCTCAGCATCAGCATCACGAAGGAGACGCGGCTCGCGGCGATGGAGACCGTCGGTCGGCAGCAGGCCAAGCGGTTCTATGCCGCCGCCCGTCTGTCCCCTTCGGAACGAGATGTCGTGATCCGATTCCTCACGGACATGACGGACGAGATCACGCTGCGCGACGAAGCCTGGTTACAGCAGACGTCCGACTGAGACAGTTCGGCCCGCGAGGGGCCGAACTCAGTGCGCTGCCTTGTACGCGTCCAGGATCGGGGCCGGGATGCGTCCTCGCTCGGAGAGCGTGTAGCCGTTCTCGTTGGCCCACGCACGGATGGCGGCGACCTCAGGGTTGCGCGCCGGTCGCTTGCGAGAAGAAGAAGAAGAAGTACGTGCGGTGCTGGAGGAGCCGGCGCGGCGGCCCGCAGCGATATACGGCTCGAGCGCCTTTCGCAATTCCTCCGCGTGCGCGGCATTCAAGTCGATCTCGTAGGAAGTGCCGTTGACCGAGAAATGCACGGTCTCGCCTTCTCCGACTTCCAGGACGCTGCCATCGATATCGTCGACCAGCTGGTGCACAATTCGTCTCGCCATGCGAGTGACTTTACCCGCATAAGCGCAATGCGACAAGAAATGAATATCGCACCGTCATGATTCACCATCGTCGATGGGCTCAGGGAAGGAGCCCCGCACGCCGCGCCCGGGTGACGGCTGCATGACGCGTGGAAGCGTCGAGTTTCGACATCGCGGTACCGAGGTATGCCTTGACCGTGCCTTCGCGCAGTCCGAGTTGTGCGGCGATCTCCGCGTTGGTCGATCCCAGTGCGGCGCACGCGAGCACGTCGGTCTCACGCGGCGAGAGGTGGACAGTCGGAACAGGAGCGGTCGTGGCGGGCGCCGCGTCCGCGGCGAGAGCGACGAGGCGACGCTCGACCTCCGCGATCCGAGCGCGTATCGCCGCGTCGTCGACGGAAGCCGCGATGCTGCGCAATTCGGCGAAGCTCTCCCGGAGCGCCTCTCGTTGCGGGGGCGCCACGACGTCACTTGCGAGCGGACTCGCCTCCAGCCGCCGTTGCACCTCGTCGCGGATCCGCAGTTCATCGGCGACGGACTGCGCCACCTGCATGGCAGGCGCCGTCGTGATGCCGCCTACCTGTTCTTCGTTCCACGCGCCGGCATAGAGCACACCACGGGACCGTCCGTGCACGACGATCGGGAGCGCGAGGAGCGTGCGCAGCCCTTCGCCGAGGACGAAGACGTCGTAGTCGTGGGTGATCTGTTGCGACGAGCCGTAGTCGCTCGTCATCCGGGGGCGGAGTTCCATCATTGCCCGCCCGCCGAGACCGCGCTCCGGTCGCACCCGCAGCCCGTCCAGCGATCGCGTTCGGGCGCCCACGATGCTGGTCACGCTCACGACGCCCTCTTCGATGAGGCCACCGAACGCGACAGGGAAACGTGTTCGCCGGGCGAGCTCTCGCACCGCCTGGGCGACGAGCTCCGACTCGGATCCGAGAGGGACTGGTGCGCTCACAACTACCTACTTCCGGGGGTGACGACTGCGTTCCCCGTTTCGTAGCGTCGACTTTAGCATCCGCGCAGTGCCACTGCGCGGGGACCGGACATGTGGCAAGGAGGCCCCATGAGTGATCAGACGCACGCCGATTCGAACGGTCGGATCGACTACATCGCCGTCGAGCAGTCTCCACGGTTCCAGAGTTTGAAACGCACCCAGAGATCTTTCATCTTTCCGCTAGCCGTGTTTTTCCTGCTGTGGTATTTCGCCTACGTACTTCTTGCCGCATTCGCTCCCGAGTTCATGGGGCAACGGGTGTGGGGCGATATCACCGTCGGGCTCCTCCTCGGTCTCGGACAGTTCGTCACGACGTTCGGCATAACGATGGCGTACGTCTCGTTCGCCAATCGAAAGCTCGATCCGCTGGCGACGGAGATCCGTGAAGAACTCGAGAAGGCGCAGGGGAACGCATGAACGCGATCCGCACGGCGGTCGATCCGGTCGCTCTCGAAATCAATCCCGTCTTCAACATCTCGATCTTCCTGGCTTTCGTCGCGGTGACGCTTTTCATCGTCATACGCGCCAGCCGCAACAACAAGACGGCTGCCGATTACTACGCGGCCGGCCGTTCTTTCACGGGACCGCAGAACGGATTCGCCATCGCCGGTGACTATCTGTCCGCGGCGTCCTTCCTCGGCATCTGCGGTGCCATCGCGATCAACGGCTACGACGGCTTCCTCTATTCGATCGGCTTCCTGGTCGCCTGGCTCGTCGCGCTGCTGCTGGTGGCGGAACTGATGCGCAACACCGGGAAGTTCACGATGGCGGATGTGCTGTCGTTCCGTCTGAAGCAGCGGCCGGTGCGCATGGCGGCCGCGATCACGACGCTCGCCGTGTGCTTCTTCTATCTGCTCGCGCAGATGGCCGGCGCAGGTGGGCTGGTGTCGTTGCTGCTCGGCATCGACGGACGGCTCGGCCAGTCGATCGTGATCGCCGTGGTCGGACTGCTGATGATCGTCTACGTCTTGATCGGCGGCATGAAGGGAACCACCTGGGTGCAGATCGTGAAGGCGGTCCTCCTGATCGGCGGTGCCGTCGGCATGACGATCTGGGTGCTCGCGATCAACGGCTTCAGCCTGAACACCCTTCTCGAGGCCGCCGTGGCGAACTCCGACAAGGGCGATGCGATCCTGGCTCCGGGGCTGCAGTACGGCGCGAACCCGTGGGACTTCCTGTCTCTCGGCATGGCGCTGGTGCTCGGGACCGCGGGCCTGCCGCACGTGCTCATGCGCTTCTACACGGTGCCGACGGCGAAGGAGGCACGTCGCTCGGTCGTCTGGGCGATCTGGCTCATCGGCGGCTTCTACCTGCTGACCCTCGTGCTCGGCTACGGTGCCGGCGCACTGGTCGGGGCGGACGTGATCGCGGCCGCTCCCGGCGGCGTCAACTCCGCGGCACCGCTGCTCGCGCTCCGGCTCGGCGGTCCGGTGCTGCTGGGCTTCATCTCCGCAGTGGCCTTCGCGACGATCCTCGCGGTGGTCGCGGGCCTGACGATCACGGCTGCGGCATCGTTCGCGCATGACATCTACGCGAACGTGATCCAGAAGGGGCGCAAGGATGCCGCCGGCAACCCGGTGGAAGCCGACCCGAACGGCGAGGTTCGGGTGGCCCGTCGCACGGTGATCGTGATCGGCATCCTGGCGATCCTCGGTGGCATCGGAGCGCAGGGGCAGAACATCGCGTTCCTCGTCGCGCTCGCTTTCGCCGTCGCCGCCTCCGCCAACCTGCCGACCATCCTCTACTCGCTCTTCTGGCGCCGCTTCACGACGCGCGGCGCGGTGTGGAGCATGTACGGCGGGCTCGGCTCGGCGATCCTGCTCATCATGCTGTCGCCGGTGTTCTCCGGAACGCCGACATCGATGATCCCCGGGATCGACATCGCCGTATGGCCCCTCAACAACCCCGGGATCGTCTCGATCCCGCTGGGCTTCCTTCTCGGCTGGCTCGGAACGGTGACGAGCTCCCGCAAGGAGTCTCCGCAGCTCGCCGCCGAGATGGAAGTGCGCTCCCTCACGGGGTTCGGCGCGGAGAAGGCAGTCGAGCACTGACCGAGGGGTCCGGAGAGTCGCACCCGAGCAAGACGCGGACCCGGCGGCCTACTCGCCGGGTCCACGTCTGCGTCCGCTCCGCTCAACCGGCCTCGAGGTCGAGCAGGTATCGCTTGCGCTCCGGGTGCGCGCCGTACTGGCCCATGCTTCCGTCCGACCGTACGACGCGATGCACCGGCACGATGATCGAGAACGGCGTGAGCCTGCACGCGGTGCCGACTGCGCGGGCCGCGCCGGGGTGGCCGGCGCGGACGGCGATCTCCCCGTAGCTCATGGTCTCGCCCCATTCGATCGTGCAGATCGTCTGCAGGGCGGCAAGAGCGAAACCATCCACCAGCCGCCAGTCGAGCCGGAGGTGCTGGTCGAAGCGCACCGGATCACCGTCGAAATAGTCGGCCAGAAGATGTGCGAGCTCGTCGGCGGCACCGGGGTCGGGGACGGGAACGGTGCCCAGCTGTCGGGTGATGCCCTCGAGAAGCCACGGCACCAGCGGGTCTTCGGACTCGGAGAGGTCGAATCGCACGATGCCCTCGTCCGAGAACACCGCGAGGGCATCGCCGAACGGAGTCGGGGCGAAGTCATAGCGGAACGTCATGCGACCATCCTGACCGGCATCGCCGTGCGGGGAGTGCCGGCCTCCCGGGCGGAGTGGAGAACATGACGCTGATCGGCTCAGGGCAGGAGAAGTGCGGATCGGCTCTCGAGGGCGGAGATTCGGCGGAAACCCGCCCGGGATACCCCAGCTCGCCCGGTCTCGCGCCTAGGGTGTCATTGTGTGGCGACGTGATGACAAGACTGCGGAGAACACAGCGGCGGACGCTGCTGTGTCCATCGGCGATCTGCACGAGACCACGACCGGCGTCGATATCGCCCATGCCGCCGAGGCTGTGCGCACCCGGTTGCGGGCGGAAGCGGCCGATCTCGGCGGCCCGTCTCCGCTGGTCAGCTTCCGCGACAGCCCGGAATCGGGCATCGACATCTCCAAGGCCCATCCCGGCAGCCTGCCGCAGTTCATCACCGGAAAATCGACGCTCCTGTCGAATCTCTTCCGCGACGAGGTGGGTCTGCGCACGGCGCGTCTCGCCGCCGAGCGCATCACGGCGAAGAACACCGAACTGCGCACGGTCCGCGGAATCGAGGCGGTGCACCTGGCGGTCGGAGTCGCCCGGTGGCGCATCGGCGGAGCAGGATTCGCCGCGCCGGTTCTGCTGCGGCCGCTGGCGATCCGCCGGCATCACTCCGACTTCGAACTCAAGCTCCAGGGGGCGTTCGAAGTCAATCCCGAACTCGTCCGCATCGCCCGGGACCATTTCGGCCTGTCGATCGATGCGGCATCGCTGGCAGCGCTCGCGTACGACGGCGGGATCTTCAAGCCGCAACCCGTGATCGACAACCTGCGGGTGTTGACCCGCTCGATCGACACCTTCTCGGTGGAGCCGCGCCTGGTGGTGTCGACCTTCGCCGACGTCTCCGGAGCCATGGCGCGTGACGCCGGCAGCCTCGATCACGTGCTCCTCAACGCGCTGGGCGGTCATGTCGGCGATCGCGAGCGTGTGACGGCGCCTCGGGCCACGCCCCACCACACCGGACCCGACGATCGGGCTCCCGCATCGGACAACCTCCTTCTCGACGCGGACGCCGAGCAGGAAGCCGTTCTCGCGCGCATCGCCGCCGGGCACTCGCTCACGGTGGCGACGCTCCCCGGCACGGGCGGAACGCAGACGGTGATCAACGCGCTCGGCGAACTCGTCCGCGGCGGAAAGCGCGTGCTCGTGGTCTCGGCTCGTCGGTCGACGCTCGACGGCGTTCGTCATCGGCTCGCGGGCATCGGGCTCGACAGCCTCGCGATCTCGCCGGCCAGCGTGCGTCGCGATCTGGTCAGGGCGATCGGCCGCAATGAGAAGGCGACGGCCCCCAAGGTCAGCGAGGTCGACGACGCGCTGGTGCGCCTCCGGACGGTCCTCCGCGACTACCGCCAGGCGCTCACGGCCCCCATCGCCGGCGTGAACGCCTCGGTCCTCGACGCGACCCGCCAGCTCACCCGGCTCGCGTCGCTGCCGGTGCCGCCGTCGACCACCGCCCGGCTCGGAACCGATGCCCTTCGCCGGCTCGCGGCAGATCGGCGCGAGGCGGCAGAAGCGCTCGCGCAAGCTGCGCGGCTCGGCGAGTTCCGCTTCGGCCCGAACGATTCGCCGTGGTACGGCGTGACCTTCGCCAGCACCGAGGCGGCGCGGGCTGCGCACGAGCTGGCCGGTCGGCTGCACTCGGACAGCGTCCCCGCTCTTCTCGAGCGCGGCTACGAACTGATCGCTCAGACGCACATGCGACCGTTCGCGACGATCGACGAGCTCGGCGAGTATCTGCGTCTGCTGCAGGGCATCCGCGATTCGCTCGATCGCTTCAGCCCCACCGTCTTCGAGCGGCCGCTGGGCGAACTCATCCAGGCGCACGGCTCCCGTCGTGACGCCCCCGGTCTCTCCGGAGCGAACCGGCGACGGCTGCGGCGGCTGGCGAAGGAGTACGTGCGTCCTGGCGTCCACGTCACCGAGATGCACGAGGCGCTGCTGCGGATCCAGACCCAGCGCACACAGTGGCAGCGTTACGTCGAGGCGGGCGTCGCGCCGGAGATCCCGCTCGGCCTCGCCGACGTGTACGTGGCATGGCAGCGGGTCGAGGCCGAGCTCGCCGAGTTGGATGCTGCCCTGGGCCGCCGCGAGCCGCTCGCATCGCTCCCTGTCGCACGGCTCGTCCGCACTCTTGCCGGTCTCGCCGCCAAATCCGACGTCTTCGAGAACCTCGTGGAACGCGCGCAGCTGCGCGATCGACTCGCGCTCCTCGGGCTCGAGCCGCTGCTCGCGGAGCTCTCGGTGCGGCACGTGGCCGAGTCGCAGGTGGGGGAGGAGCTCGAGTTCGCCTGGTGGCAGTCGCTCCTCGAGCGCGCGCTGCAGGACAACCGCGCGCTCCTCGGTGCGAACACCGCCGTCGTGGATCGCCTCGAACGCGACTTCCGGCTCGTCGACGAGGCGCACGCCGCGATGGCGGGTCCACTGCTCGCGTGGCAGCTCGCCAACCAGTGGCGGATCGCGATCGTCGATGAACCCCAGCAGTCGCAGCATCTCCGGCGTGCGCTGACTCAGCCCGCCGCGACCACGGCGCAGGTCGTCAGCGCCGCGCCGACGCTCGTCGACGTGCTCGCACCCGTCTGGATCTCCTCCCCGTACCTCGTGCCCGAGATCCCGGAGTCGGTCGAGTTCGACACCGTGCTGCTCGTCGATGCCGCAGCGATCAACCTGGCGGAGGCCGCGCCGGCGATCCGTCGAGCACGCCAGGTGGTCGCGTTCGGCGATCCGGTCACGCAGCGTCCCACGCCGTTCCACATCGCCGTCGATCCGGAGGACACGTGGGAGGCGGAGGTGCCGTTCGACGACGTCTCGGTGTTTGAGCGCCTGTCCGAGCTCCTGCCCGTGATGACTCTGACGCGCAGCTACCGCGCGGGTGGCGAGGATCTCGCCGAGCTCATCAACGACGCGTTCTACGGGGGCGAGATCGTGTCCCTGCCGTGGGCGGGCTCGTATCTGGGTCGCGGCAGCCTCACGGTCGACTACGTCGAGGGCGGCACAGGGACCCCCGACCCGGTGTCCGGTGCGGTCGAGAGCCCCGATGCCGAGGTCGCGCGCGTCGTGACCCTCGTGGTCGAGCACGCCGTGCACCGGCCGAACGAATCCCTCATGGTCGTCACCGCCAGCGCACGTCACGCCGAGCGCGTGCGCGCCGCGGTCACCTCCGCCTTCGCCGGACGTTCCGACGTGGCGGACTTCGTCGGCCGTGACACGGCGGAGCCGTTCGCCGTCCTGACCCTCGAGGAGTCCGTGGCTGAGAGCCGCGATCGGGTGATCTTCTCGCTCGGGTTCGGACTCACCAAGCACGGCCGCGTCCTGAGCGACTTCGGCGACCTCTCCACACCCGACGGCGAGCGTCTGCTCACGGTCGGGATGACCCGAGCGCGCCGCTCGATGGTCCTCGTCTCGTCGATCCGTCCGTCCTCCTTCGATGACGGACGCCTCGAGCACGGCGCAGCCACACTCATGTCGATCCTCGGCGGCCTCGCCGCCCGCGGCCGGGATGCGCGGCTCGAGGATCTTGCCGATCCGCTCACCCTCGCACTGGCCAGAGAGCTGCGGCGGCTCGGAGCCTCCGTCGACGTCGACTATCGCGGACTCCTGCCGCTGGTCGCACAGCACGGCGGCAAGGCGGTCGTGATCGAGCCCGACCCGGAGTCACGCGGCGAGTCACTGCGTGAGACGCTGCGGCTCCGGCCGCACGTGCTCCGTCGCCTCGGCTGGCACTACGTGCGCGTGCACGCGTTCGATCTCTACAGCGATCCGGCGACGGTCGCGACACGTATCGCTGCCGTGCTGGGTATCTCCGACACCGTGCCGCGGGCCGAGAACGACACCCAGCCGCTCGACATCGCCGACACCCCGAATGACTGACCAGGTCGACCCTGATGTTCCGCGTCAGCGGGTGGTGAGAGTCCCCGGATCGCGTCGGGCCCGACTGACGCCGGTTCCCGGGAGCGACCCCTCGCCGGAGACCGGGACCGATCTTCCGGCCCTGCCGCGTGCCCGGCCGAAGGGCGCGAAGGGCCCGAACGACGATCAGCTGATTCAGGACGTGCCGCCGCACTATTGATCGTTCGACGGCGAGTGCGCCACGAACGAAAGACGCACGGTCCCTCCGAAGAGGAACCGTGCGTCTCGCGTAAGAGCGGAGGTCGTCAGGCGCCGCGCTGAGCCTTGAGCAGGTCGCGGATCTCCACCAGGAGTTCGGCCTCACTCGCTGCGGCGGGCTCCTCCTCCGGCTCCTCGGCCGGCGTGCCCTTGCGGGCTTCGACGTGGGCCTTGAAGGTGTTCATCGGCAGCACGAAGACGAAGTAGACGACAGCGGCGACGGCGAGGAAGCTGATGATCGCCGAGATCAGGTCGCCGATCGGGAACGTCACCGTCTCCCCGTAGATGTTCGGAACGGGGATCCCGAACTCTCCTGCCGCGTCCGCCTTGAGGAAGAGCGAGATGAAGGGGTTGATGATGCTGTTGACCACGGCGGTCACGATCGCGGTGAACGCCGTGCCGATGACGACCGCCACGGCCAGATCGATCACGTTCCCGCGCAGCAGGAAGTCCTTGAAACCTTTGAGCATGGGATCCCCCAGTAGATCAGGGCCTCACGAGGAGGCCGGAGTCGACGCAGCTGCCGGTTTGGCGCTCGTCGTCGATTCCGTCTTCGATGATGTCGAAGCATCCGCGGATCCACCGGATTTGGCGCGCGAGTCCGTGCGATAGAAGCCGGACCCGTTGAAGGTCACGCCGATCGAGCCGTACTGCTTGCGCAGCTGGCCGCCGCACTCGGGGCACACCGTCAGGGCGTCATCCGCGAAGCTCTGCACGGCGTCGAACTTGTGTCCGCACGACGTGCAGGCATAGGCGTAGGTGGGCATGGGGGTCCTTGCGGTTCAGCGTCGCCGAGGCGACAGGGTGAGAGTCTGCGACGGTGTCACGATCCCGTTCACGGGCTGGTCGTGCACCTCTCGCGGAAGTTCGTCGAGTACCTCGGAATCATAGATGACCGCGTAGACGGGCGGGCACTGCTCCATGGAGCCGATCGTCTTGTCGAAGTAACCGCGTCCCCAGCCCATCCGCATCCCGGTGCGGTCCACGGCGGCGGCCGGGACGATCATGAGGTCGACGTCGTTGACCGCGATCGGCCCGAGGACTTCTCCGGTCGGCTCCGGCAGACCATGCAGACCCTCGGCGACCTCGTCGTCGTCGGTGGCCACCGCCCAGTCCAGCAAGCCGTCGGCGCGGGTGACCGGCAGCAGGACGCGGATGCCGCGGCGCACCGCCCTCGTCACGAAGTCACGGGTGCCCGGCTCGGTCGTGGTCGACAGGAAGCAGGAGATCGACTGCGCGCCGAGCTCGTCGACCAGGGCGTCGAGGCGCTTGCCGATCGCCAGGGCGGCGGCCTCGCGCTGCGGATCGGAGAGGAGCTGGCGTCGTTCGCGCAGTTCGGCGCGGAGTGCGCGTTTGGCGTGTTCGACGTCATTCGACATGGCTCCGAGTCTACGGCGACGCTCACCGCTAGGCTGGGAGGATGGCTGACCACAAGATCAAAGCCGTCATTCCCGCGGCAGGACTGGGCACGCGATTCCTGCCCGCGACGAAGGCGATGCCGAAAGAGATGCTTCCCGTCGTCGACAAGCCGGCGATCCAATACGTCGTCGAAGAGGCAGCGGACGCGGGTATCGACGACATCCTCGTCATCATCGGCCGCAACAAGAACGCGATCTCCAACCACTTCGACTCGGTGCCCGAGCTCGAGGTGAAGCTCATGGAGAAGGGCGACACGGGGCGCCTCGAGCGCGTGATGAAGTCCAGCGACCTCGCCGACATCCACTTCGTCCGGCAGGGCGAGCCGAAGGGTCTCGGACACGCGGTCCTGCGCGCGCGCACCCACGTCGGCGACAGCTCGTTCGCCGTGCTGCTGGGCGACGACCTCATCGACGAGCGCGATCCGCTCCTCACCGACATGATCGCCGAGCACGAACGCACCGGCGCCGCAGTGATCGCCCTGATGGAGGTCGACCCGGCCAACATCCACATGTACGGCGCGGCCGCGGTCGAGCCGATCGAGGGCTCGGATGCCGTCCGTGTGACCGGTCTGGTCGAGAAGCCGGCGCCGGAAGACGCTCCTTCGAACCTCGCCATCATCGGCCGCTACGTGCTTCCCGCGTCCGTGTTCGAGATCCTCGAGCGCACCGAGCCGGGCAAGGGCGGCGAGATCCAGCTCACGGATGCGCTGCAGGAGCTCGCGACCGCTCCCGAGGGCCCCGGCGTCGTCGGCGTCGTCTTCGGCGGACGCCGCTACGACACGGGTGACCGCGTCGACTACATCAAGGCGATCGTCCAGCTCGCCTCGGATCGGGAGGACCTCGGCCCCGAGCTGCGGCCCTGGCTCAAGGAGTTCGCAGAGCGCCTCTAGGCGATTCTGCGGAGGTCGGTGCGGCATGGATCTGGCGACGGGAATGCGACACGGACCGATCGAGCTGCGGCTCGTGCGTGCGAAGGACGCCCGTCCGCTGCAGCACGAGCTGCTCGCGAACAGATCATGGCTCCAGCCGTGGGAGGCGACCGTCCCGTACGGTTCCGTCTCGTTCGACATGCGGCTCAGCATCCGACGGCTGCTTCAGCAGTACCGTGACGGCTCGGGTTATCCCTTCGTCATGGAGTACGAAGGCGAGGTCGCCGGGCAGCTCAATGTGTGGGGAGTCTCGAGAGGCTCCCTCTGCTCGGCGACGATCGGATATTGGGTGAGCGAGCGTTTCGCGGGGCGGGGCATCACGCCCACCGCCGTGGCGCTGGCGACGGATGCCTGCTTCACCGAGTACGGACTGCATCGGATGGAGATCTGCATCCGACCGGAGAATGCCGCGAGCCTTCGCATCGTCCAGAAGCTCGGATTCCGCTATGAGGGCCTGCGCCGCCGGTACATCCATATCGACGGCGACTGGCGTGACCACTACGCGTTCGCGCTGACTCGGGAGGATGTCCCTCAGGGAGTGCTCGCCCGCTGGCTCAGCGGTCAGGTGCCGCCCGACGCCGCGACGGTGCCCCCGTCCGACCGCATCGCTCTCTGAGCCCGGTGATCACCGGGCGATCCTGACGGACTCGCCGCGACACGCGCCCTTCTGTACGGCTCTGTCACCTCCGAACCCGTACCGTTGTCGATATGGACGGGCCGGTGCTGAGCGGGGGAGTGATCGTGCTCGTCGCCGTGCTCCTCTGGATGCTCTATCTCCTCCCGTCGTGGAGAGGCCGCTTCCAGTACAACGCCGCGGAACGCAACGCCGTTCGACTGAACCAGGCGCTCCGCATCCTCGCCGAGACGAGCGAGACGCCGGGCGAGGTGCACGTCGAGCTGAACGCCCGCACGGCGCTGGCTCAGCAGAAGCTCGCCAAGCGGGTGCAGTCGGAACGTGAGGCCGCCGAACTCGAGTCGCTTCGCCAGGAGCTTGCTGCGACCCGAGCCGATCCGGTGATCCGTCGTGCTCGTGCCCGTCGCAGGGTGCGCATGGTCGCGACCATCTCCCTCCTGCTCGGTCTTGCCGTGGTCGGTTTCGGTGTCTGGCAGCTCGTGGCCGCCGGTTCGTCTTTGCTGCTGTGGCTCGGTGGGGCGTTGATCCTGCCCGCCGGGATCGCGCTGCAGAGGATGGCTGCGGTCGCGAATCGTGCGGCGCGCGCCACCCACGAGGTGAAGGCACCGATCGCGGAGCGCGCGACGCCTGTATTGCACGATCAGGGGCCGGCGACGTGGACTCCGCGTCCGCTGCCCGAGCCGCTGGTGTCCGTATCGGGGTCACGCGCGCAGGCGGCGCAGGCCCAGATCGAGGCGCAGGAGCAGCGCCGCAAGGCGGCCAGAGTCGCAGCGCTGCGTGAGCGCGCTGAGCAGATGGCGCCGGCCGCACCCGTGCAGCTTCCCGCCGCGTCGTCTCCGTACGCGAAGATGGGATTCGTCGACGATGCCGAGATCGAGGCGCATGTGCGGGAGATGCTCTCGCGACGTGCCGCCGGTTGATCGGTGCAGACGCGAGCAGCGCTTTCGTCGTGATAGCGTAGATCTCGTTCACGGGCCTATGGCGCAGTTGGTAGCGCGCCTCGTTCGCATCGAGGAGGTCAGGGGTTCGAATCCCCTTAGGTCCACAGAACATGAAAGCCCCCGGTGAGAACCGGGGGCTTTCTTCTTTTACCGGGTTCTCATTGTCCCTACGGGCTCCCTAGGCCGACGTGCTCGCTCGAGCAGGCGGCCGGAGTGACCGCGGGGAGTGAGGGACGACGCCGGTATCTCTTCCTGTCGAATGCACCCGTAGTCGGACGCACCTGTTCTCGAACGCAGTCGCGCGCGCGTGGGCGTGATCGAGGGCGTGCTCTCGTCGCCGTCGAAGACAGCGCCGTGAGGCGGGTTTCCGTGCGACACGCCCGGCGGTCCGCCCTGATTTGCCGGATCCCCGGGATCCGCGTAACTTATTACTTGTTCGCCCCAAACGGTTGAGCGGAGGTCCTCGGACCGGCTCCCGTCAAGCATCGAACACCTCCCGAATCCCAGACACTCACTGAGTGAAAAGGATGAAGGTGCTGGTCCGTTCCCACGGTCAGGCCGAAGAAACTCGGACTTGACAACGGAAACGAGATC
>NZ_JCAXDY010000006.1:0-245561 GCF_059758615.1 Microbacterium sp. GQ128 | reverse complement strand
GACACGCCTGCGCGGACGGGGCACCGGCACCGGCAGTGGCCGCCGCGTGACGTGTCCGTCGGTGGGGAACGGCGGAACAGCACCGTGATCTTGTATTCACTTCTTTATCCCTCGTTCCGAGCACCGACCGCAAAGTTGTTTACCTAACGTTCCTGCTTTCGCCGCTCCCCGGCTGGAACGGCTCCCTAGCGTCGTCTCAGCGCCGGTGCGGTGCGTCGTAGATACACACGTGGAAGAGGATGAAGTGAAGAGACAGATCGCAGGTGTGTGCGCGCTCGCGGCCGTGGCCGCCGCCGTCGCATTCCCCCTCACGGCGGCGAACGCCACCGAGGAGCTCGCGGCACCGACATTCAGCCAGGACGGCGGCCGATTCGCCGAGTCGACGACCGTCACGCTCACCGCGCCGCAGGGCGCGCAGATCAGGTACACGCTCGACGGATCGACGCCGACCGCGAAGAGCCCGCTCTACAAGAAGCCACTGGTCATCGACGAGACGACGAACCTCGCCGCGGTCTCGATCAAGGGCGGCGCAACCTCGCCCGCCGAGATCGAGGGCTACATCATCAAGACCGATGAGAAGCCGCTCACCTCGTTCTTCGTGATGAGCGACGTGCACACGTCGGCGCTCACCGAGAAGAACCGGGGCATCTGGAAGAGCCACTTCGACACCCTCGCGTCGATCAACCCCGACCCCGACCTGATCATCTCCAACGGCGACCAGATCAACGACAACAACAACAACACCGCGCCCGACCACCAGGTCGTGAAGACGATCTTCGACGAGAACATCGACCGCCTCGGACTCGACGACACCCCGATCCTGATGTCGCACGGCAACCACGACGTGGGCAACGCCGACATGGCGAAGTACTACGGCGACTGGTTCCCCAACGCGACCGGCGGCTACTGCGAGAAGACGATCGACGGCCAGACGTTCCTCGTGATCGACACCGAGCGCTACTCGGGCGCACAGCGCACCTGGCTCCAGGGTCGCCTCGCCGCGCTCTCCGCCGAGCCGGATGCCCTCAACATGCCGGTCTTCGTCGTCGGCCACCGCCCGACCGCCAACACGGTCTACGACGGAGCCCAGGCGTCGAATGCCACCCTCGCCGCCGACCTCTCCGGATACCCGCAGGCGGTCTACTTCTCGGGTCACTCGCACCTGCACCTGAACGACGAGCGCTCCATCTGGCAGGGCGGCTTCACGGCCGTGAACGACGGATCCATGTCGTACACCGAGACCCCGCACGACGCGTACCAGATCTACGGCAACGCGCTCTGGGACGAATTCACGATCCCGACGGCGCAGGCCCTGTATGTCGAGGTCTACGCCGACCGCACCGAGATCGACCGCATCAACTTCGCCGCCGACGAGGATCGCACCTACACGAACGGCGCCTGGGGTGCGTACCAGGCCGGTTACCCCTTCGCCAGCGCCGGCACGCTCGCAGGTCCGACCTGGACGGTCCGCCTCGACGGCACGACGGCCGAGGAGGTGCGCGCCAACTTCGACTACACCTCGGCCGCGCGTGACAACGTCGCACCGGTCCAGCAGGGTGCGCCCGAGCACGCCGTGACCGCATCCGGCGCCGACATCCTCCGGGTACCCGCGGCGACCGACGACGAATCCGTCTACGGCTACGACGTGCGGGTCCGCGACGCCGCCACCGGCATCGAGGCGCTGCCGATCCGCGCCGGCGCGAAGGTGCTCGCCGACTTCCAGATCGCGCCGCGCCCGAGCATCCTCGAGATCCCGCTCGCGATCCGCAACGGACGCCAGGCCGACGCCCCGCTCATCACCCTCACCAAGGGGACGAGCTACATAGCCGAGGTCACCGCCGTCGACATGTACGGCAACCGCTCCGAGAAGACCGCGGTCTCGTTCGTCGCCGGTCAGGTGCCCGACACCACCCGCCCGCAGGTGACGCTCGTCAGCCCGGTCACGGCCGGTCCGTCGAAGGCCGTCGACATCCGCGTCGACGCGACCGACGAGGTGGGACTCGCCCGCATCGTCGCGAACATCTACCAGGGAGGCACGCTCGTCAAGAGCACGCAGTCCAAGGCCACCGGCATCACCGGCTCGCACGTCGCGACCGTGACGCTCCCCGACGGGGCGTACACGATCAAGTACAACGCGCAGGATGCCGCGGGCAACATCTCGAAGACCTCGACGTTCGATCTCACCGTCGACGCCACGGCCCCCACCGTGACCGTCAAGACCGGCGACTCGTTCACCGTCGGCGATGCGACGGGCTACGACAAGGTCAGCTTCAAGCTCCACGATGCCGGCAAGATCGACCGGCTCGAGCTCAACGGCGTCGGGAAGGACCTCTCGAACAACGTCTGGTCCGACCTCAACTTCGTGAAGCCGGGAACGTTCGGAGGGGTCAAGGGCGAAAACACCCTCCTCGTCCACGATGTCGCCGGCAACGTCACGACGGTCGAGTTCGTGCTGCGCTGATCGATCGACGCGAAGCCCCGCGGGCGGACCGCGGGGCTTCGCGCGTCAACCGGTCCTGTCGGCATCAACCTCGTCCGGCATCAACCTCGTCGGGCTCCCAGCGCAGCAGATCCCCCGGCTGGCACTCCAGTACCGCGCACAGAGCGTCCAGCGTCGTGAAGCGCACCGCCTTCGCGCGACCGTTCTTCAGAACGGCGAGGTTGGTCGGCGTGATCCCGATCCGCTCGGCCAGCTCGCCGACGCTCATCTTCCGTCGCGCCATCATCACGTCGATGTCGACCACCACCGGCATCAGATCACCTCGTTGTCGAGCTCGGAGCGCAGCGCTCGCGCCTCGGCCTCGCGGTCGATCGCCTGCCGCAGCAACGCCTTCATGACGACCACGAGCAGTGCCATCCCGGCGAGCACGACCCCGGCGCCGCCGATCAGCGCCACGACCCCCGGCGCCGTCGCCCCCGGCGCGAGCAGTGCAGCCAGGATCCATGTGAGCGCAGCGGCCACGAGGATCGCGCCGATGATCACGTCGACGTAGCGGAACGAGGACTCCGAGAAGATCGACCCGCGACGCACCCTCGTCAGCAGCATCCACACGCACACCCCGAACACCTGCAGCGTGCCGACGCCCAGCACCACGAGCGACACCAGCACGATCCGGCCCCACAGCTCCTCGGCGGCGAGGTCGAGCCACAGCAGCGGCACGATGAGCGCCTGCACCGCCACCGAACCCAGCAGCGCCACCGCGATCACGATGCGCAGAACGACGATCGTCGTCTTCCCCATGCCCACTCCTTCATCGAAGAA
Organism: Microbacterium sp. GQ128; assembly: GCF_059758615.1. Taxonomy (NCBI): domain Bacteria; kingdom Bacillati; phylum Actinomycetota; class Actinomycetes; order Micrococcales; family Microbacteriaceae; genus Microbacterium; species Microbacterium sp. GQ128. The sequence continues at coordinate 242,299 of NZ_JCAXDY010000006.1, read as the reverse complement.
CAACAGGAATCTATCGTTATTCGTTCGATGGAGCAAGCTGAACAGAGGTCGTGGCGTGGGAGCGGTCAGTGCCGCCGCACGGCGCGACGGATGCGCCGAACCGCCCGCCCCGCAGCATCCTTGAATCCGCCGCCCGGCCACTCGCGGTGCAGCTCCACCGTGCCGCCCTCGCCCACCGCGACCGTGCAGCTGCGCCCCGCCAGGATCGGCGAGCGGCCGACGCGATCGAGCACCGTGGGATCGGCCTCGAGGGGAACGTCGAACGTCCACCCCGCCCGGCGGACCTTGACGCTGAGAGTGCCGCCTCGGGACTCGTCCGTGCGCTCGAACGCGCGCACCGGATCGATCGAGACGGCGACGGCGGAGAGGTCGCGGGGACGGCGGCCGGAGAGGACGCGCTCCGTGCCGGTGCTGTCGCGGAGGACCAGATCCACACGATCGTTGCGAAGCTCGCGATCCACGACCAGAAGATTCGCGGGGAGACCCTCGATGGACGACAGGGGCAGCGAGGTCAGCCGCGTGATCTTCTTGGTGCCGGGGGACGTCGCCGCGGGAGCGCCCGCGCCGGCGGTGCTCGCATCGATGGCGCTCCCGCCGACGTTCCGCGCACCGGGAGTGGGCGCATCCGAGCGGGATGTCTCGAACACCAGCGCATCCTTCCCGTCGTGGGTGATGTCGATGCGAAGCGTGAGGTGCAGCCCGCCGCCCCGCGACCAGTGCGCGGCTGTCACGGTCGCGCGGCACTCCAGGCCCGTCTCGAACTCGGCCAGACGCACCAGGTCGTCACGACGATCGGCCCGCAGCAGCGCCGCGCGGATCCGGTTCGCGACCCCGAGACCGGCATCCACGCCCGGCCCGAACCGCCGCTGCGTCAGGGGGGCCACGACATCCAGCAGGCGGTCGCGATACTGGTCGGGGTAGTTGACCATGCGCCGCCCCGCGATGCGCTTGAGGATCTTGCCGCGGAACCAGTGCCGCAGCAGCCGGTCGCGCAGGCGCCCCGGCTCGGTGTGCGCCTCGACGATGTCGAGCACGGTCTCCAGGTGCGGGAAGTACGTCTCCGGCTCGATCCGCGCGGAGCTCGCGCTGCCCGGCTGCTTCACCCAGGCGTAGCAGGGCTCGCTCGCGAGGATCGAGATCGTCGACGCGGCGAAGTACGCCTGCATCACGAACATGTGATCCTCCAGCCGGACACGCCCCTCCGGGAAGCGGATGCCGTTCGCGCGCAGGAACGCCGTGCGGAACATCTTGTGCGGTGTGAGCATCTCGAGCAGCGGATCGGTGCCCAGCGTCGCCCGAGGGATGTCGTGGCGGAAGATCCGGCTCGGCAGCGGGCGGCCGATCCCCACCTCCTTGCCGACGATGACGTCGGACGCGTTCGCGTCCGCGTAGTCGCACAGCTTCTCGAGCGCGCCGTCGAACAGGTAGTCGTCCTGGTCGACGAACTGCACGTACTTCCCCCGCGCCGCGTCGATGCCGTGGTTGCGGGGCATGCCGGGCCACCCGGAGTGCTCCAGTGAGAGCACCCGCACGTTCGGACGTGTGCGGGCGATGGCGGCCAGGCGCTCGCCGGTCGGCTCGCCCGAGCCGTCGTCGCACAGCAGTACCTCGAACGCGCCGGGGCCGAGCGTCTGCCGATCGAGCGACGCGATGAGGTCATCGAACGATGGCCCCGGCCGGAACACCGGCACCACGACGCTCACGCGAATGCTGTTCCCGCGACTGCTGCTCTCCGGCTGAATACTCTGTGACAAGACGTCTCACTCCCCCAAGTCGACAATCCTCCGAGCTAAACATGGCTTCCTGTGCGGGTCACCAGGCTTGCGCTTCGCCGACGGGTATGCAGAACCGGGCGGTGGTCGGCAGGGGCTCGGCGCGGAAAGCCGTCCGACTCAGGAGGCGATGCGGCGAGCCGAGGCGTCGTCCGTGCGCGTCCCGACCTCGGCCCAGACCGCATCCAGCGAGATCTCGAGGACGCCGGCGATCGCCGCGATCGTCGAGAAGGCGGGGGTGGCCACGCGTCCGGACTCGATCTTGCGCAGGGTCTCGGGGGAGACGCCGGCGTCGAGTGCGACGCTCAGCATCGACCGCTCGCCGCGGGCTCGACGCAGCAGGGCGCCCAGGCGCTCGCCCCGTTCGAGCTCGGCGGGGGTGAGCGGCATCCGGACCATCATGATGCCCATACTAATACCGGGATAGTATTACCGGGATAGTTATTGGCATCGACGGGAGTGAGCCCATGATCGAGATCCTGAACGCCGACGAGCTCGTGCGGGCGAGGGAGGCCGGCGCGCTCGTCGGCGACATCCTGCAAGCGCTGAAGACCCGCGCCGTGGTCGGCGTGAATCTGCTCGACCTCGACCGCAGGGCGAAGCAGCTGATCGAGGATGCCGGCGCCGAATCCTGCTACGTCGACTATGCCCCCTCGTTCGGCCGTGGCCCGTTCGGCCACTACGTATGCACCGCCGTGAACGACGCCGTGCTGCACGGCATGCCCCACGACTACGCGCTCCAGGCGGGAGACCTGCTCACGCTCGACCTGGCCGTCACCCTGCGTGGCATCTCCGCCGATGCGGCCATCAGCTTCGTGGTCGGAGGCACCCCGGCGGCAGAAGACGTCGCGATGATCGAGGCGACAGAGCGAGCACTCGCCGCCGGCATCGCCGCCGCACGACCCGGTGCCCGCACCGGCGACCTGTCGCACGCGATCGGCACGGTGCTGCACGATGCCGGCTACCCCATCAACCTCGAGTTCGGCGGCCACGGCATCGGCTCGACCATGCACCAGGACCCGCACATCGCGAACGACGGGCGCCCCGGCCGCGGTTACGCACTGCGCCCGGGACTCCTGCTCGCGCTCGAACCCTGTGTCATGGCCGACACCGACGTCCTGCGCACCGACGAGGACGGCTGGACCCTGCGGAGCGCGACCGGATGCCGCACCGCGCACACCGAGCACACGATCGCGATCACCGCGGAGGGTGCCGAGATCCTGACGCTGCCGACGGATCGCGCCGCCTGAGGCGCTCGGCTAACTCAGCACGAGCCCGATCTCGAACGATCGCCGCCACGGCAGGGTCAGCTCCTGGATGCGCACGTCCTCCGCGGGGAGTGTCGACTCCAGCAGCGCCGTCAACTCCTCACGGATGACCCGTTCCGCCGTCGCGACCCGGGCGTCGTCGGCCATCGGGTAGACATCCGGGAAGAGGGCGGGGCCGGAGTCGGTGCGCACGACCGCCTGGTACGCGAAGTCGTCGAGCAGTCGCGTGAGCAGGGCGATGCGGGCGGCGCGGGCATCGAACGTGCTCGTCGCCCGGCCGACCACTCCGGCCGCCGCGACCGCGACCACGCTGCCGAGCGTGTTGCCGGCCGTGTTCCAACCGCCGAACGCCTCGAGCCGCCCGAGCAGCCCCGCCTCGGCGAGTGCCCGCACGAGTGCCTCGTCGGCGCCGTTGGGGTAGCGCACGTCGGCGAGGGCCACGTGCTGCCCCGCGTCCAGCCGTTCCCGGATCAGCGCGACCGTGCCGGCCACGGCATCGGCATCCACCTGATCCGGACGCCCGCGGAACATGTCGTGCCGGTCGGGATCGGGGGCATGCAGCACCAGAGTCACGTCGCCGCCCTCGACGACCTCGACGGCACCGGCCGCCCGGATCTGTCGGCTCGCGGAGGCTGCGAGCGACATGTTCTCGTACGGCGGGATGCGCGTCATGCCCTCGGCATCCGCACAGGCGACCGAGAACGAGGCGGTCACTCCGGCATTCGCGGCGAGGGCTCGGGCGACCAGCGCCGCCCCCACCTCGTCGGCGCCCGGGTACATGAGCACGTCACGGCCCGAAGGCAGCATCCGCATCCAGTGCCGCAGCCACACCTGCTCGGCGCTGCCCGCGGCGAACGGCGCGGTGTCATCGGCGGTGATCGCCAGGAAGTCGAGCGTCGCATCCTCGACGAGCGCGAGCGTCGACAGGTTCACGATGTGATTGCGCAGCCGCCGCGCCGAGTAGTCGGACACGATCTCGGCCGGCACCGGTGTCAGCTCCGACAGCGGCAGTACGTCGGGCTCGTCGAGCAGCCGGTGCGCGTCGCCGCCGAGCGCGTGGATCTCCTTGCCGTGCTCCCGCCAGTACTCCGGCTCCTCGGCGGCCGAGTACGAATTGCTCGCCCGCGTCACGAGCGAGACGGCCGAGATCGGCAGCTCCGGCCGGCGGCGGCGCACCTCGCGCAGCACGTCGAGCCGCTCCAGCACCTCGCGCGTCGTGTCGGCGCTCGTACGGCTGGCGATCAGCCCGCCGTAGAGCAGCATGTCGACCGACACCACCACATGCACCGTGGCCGGGTCGGCGACGCGGTCGAGCAGCCAGGCGCCGAGGGCGGTCGCGTCTCCGGCGACGCGGTACGAGGGCAGGATGTCGGCCGGCGGGACGTCGAGGATCACTCCCGCCACCGCGGCGACGTCGCCGGGAAGCCGCACGTTCACCGGGCGGTCGTCGAGCGGGAGCAGAGCGATGCGCGGGCGCAGAGTCGTTTCGGACACGGGGGAGTGCCTTTCGTCGGGAGGAGTCGGGGGTTCGAGGGGGTCGGGTGGCGATCCGGGAACGGGGGTTCAGGGGCGCGAGATGGAGACCAGGTACGAGTAGCGGTCGCCGCGGTACACCGACTCGGCGTACTCGATCGGACGGCTGCGGGCGTCGTAGGTGGTGCGCTTGACGAGGAACGCGGGCGAGAACGGGGGCGTCTGCAGTGCCGCCGCCTGCTCCTCGTCGAGCACGACCGCGTGGATCTCCTGGTCGGCGCGGACGGCCGAGATGCCGAAGCGCGAGCGCAGATCCTCGTAGAGCGAGTCGCCGACGATGCCGTCTTCCAGGCCCGGCACCGCATCGGCGGAGATCGAGCAGACCTCGAGGCAGATCGGGATGTCGTCGGCCGTGCGCACGCGGCGGATGCGGACCACGGGCGACTGCGGGCTGAGGTTCAGCGCATACCCGGCGGCCTGTCCTGCGGATGCCGTGCCGACATCGACCGACAGGGAGCCGGGGCGCATGTTGCGCGTGTGCATGTCTTCCGAGAACGAGGTGAGCTCGAAGGTCTTGCTGATGCGGGAGGCGCTCACGAACGTGCCGGCGCCCTGCAGCCGGTAGACCAGCCCGTCGCGCTCCAGCTCGTCGAGGGCCCGCCGCACGGTCTGGCGGTTCACCTCGAGCGACTCGGCGAGGTCGCGCTCGGTCGGCAGCTTCTCGTGGGGGGCGAGCCCCTGCTGGATGACTTCTTCCAGATGCCGCCGCACCCGCTCGTGCTTCGTCACGCCTTCGATCGACGACATGCCACCCCTCCGGTCTGCCCATTTGGACTAACCCAATCTTGACGATCACCCGCGGATGTGTCAATGTCTGTTCTCAGCGGTTCCGAATTGGTCTATTCCAATCCTTTTGCAAGGTCAATGATGAGCGGAGAACTCCCATGCACACGAAGCAGCACATGCGCCGGCGCGCCCTGATCGCCGGTGCCCTGACCACAGCCACGGTCGCAGCCCTCACCGGATGCGGTGCGGGAGGCGGCGACGCCGACGGCCTGACCGAGATCACGTTCTCGTACCTCTGGGGCGGTGAAGAGGCCAAGGCGCTCGAAGAGATCATCGCCGACTTCAACGGCAGCCAGGACGAGATCGTCGTCAAGGGCGTCTCCAGCCCCGACACTCAGAAGCAGCTGACCTCGATGTCGTCATCGAACGGATCGTTCGACATCTCCGACAACTTCGGCAACACGGTCGGCGCCTGGGCCTCGAAGGGCATCCTCGCCCCTCTGGACGACGCGATCGCAGCCGAGGGCATCGAGGTCGACGACTTCATCCCCAGCGCCATGGAGCAGATGACGTACGACGGCAAGATCTACTCGCTGCCGATCGCGACCCACAGCTTCCAGCTGCTCTACAACACGCAGCTGCTGAAGGAGGCGGGCGTGACCCCGCCGACCACCATGGACGAGCTCGCCGCCGCGATCGAGAAGCTCACCGTGGTCGACGGATCCGGCAAGATCACGCAGCTCGGCCTCGGCTCGGCCAACGACAGCACGACCCTGACCACCCTCGGCTACGCGTTCGGCGGCAGCTGGGACGGCGAAGACGGTCCGACCCCGGCCGAAGACGGCAACCTCGAGGCCCTGCAGTGGTACCAGGACAACGTGATCGAGCCGGTCGGCGCCGAGGCCATGGCGACCTTCGTCTCCGGCCAGGGCGAGTACCTCTCGGCGCAGGACCCGTTCTTCAGCGGCAAGGTCGCGATGATCATCGACGGCGAATGGCGTTCGGCCTCCGCGGCCAAGATCGCCCCGGACTTCGAGTGGGGCGTCACCGCCATCCCGGCCGCCTCGCCGGAGCTCGAGAACAGCACGCAGGTGACCGCCAGCACGCTCTTCATCCCGGCGAACTCGAAGCACAAGGAGGAGGCAGCGACCTTCCTCGCCTACCTCGTCAGCGAGGAACCGATGGAGAAGTTCGCCGTCGCGCTCGGCAACCTGCCGGGACGCACGTCGCTCGCTGGCAGCGCCGCCTTCGACAGCCTCCAGGACTTCGGCGTGTGGGCCGAAGCGGCATCCTCCCCGAACGCGAAGTCGCTCGCCAGCCTTCCGTACAGCGCCGAGTACGCCACCGACCTCGCCACCGCCTTCGATGAGGTCGTCCGTCTCACGGCGACCCCCGAAGAGGCGATCGCGACGGTCGAGGAGCGCATGGCCAACTACTCCACGAAGTGATCGAGGCTCCGTGACCACTGCAACAGCGCGCCGGGTCCGGCAGGAGAACGCTCCTGTCGGGCCCGGCGGGCGCGCTCCGCGGCGGCGTCGCACCCGTCGGTCGACCCTGATCGGTCTCGCGTTCGCGTCGCCGTTCATCGTCGGCTTCCTGTTCCTCTTCGCCTACCCGATCGCGGCGTCGGCGTATTACAGCTTCACCGACTTCAACCTGTTCCAGTCCCCGGAGTGGGTGGGGCTGGCGAACTACGTGCAGATGTTCAACGACGGCGTCTTCTGGAAGTCGCTCGCGAACACCGCCGTCCTCACGGTCTTCGGGGTTCCGCTCGCGATCGGCATCGCCCTGGCGGGTGCGCACCTGCTGAACACCCCGGTGCGGGGCCAGCCGCTCTACCGCGCGCTCGTCTACCTGCCCTCGATCGTGCCCGTCGTCGTCGGTGGCTACCTGTGGCGCTGGCTGCTCAACGCCCAGTACGGCTTCGTGAACTACTTCCTGTCCTGGTTCGGCATCGAGGGTCCGGCCTGGTTGCAGGAACCCGAATGGACCAAGCCCGCCATCATCCTGATGTCGCTGTGGACCGTCGGCGGCACCATGATCATCTACCTCGCCGCCCTTCAGGAACTCCCGAAGGAGCTCTACGAGGCCGCCGAACTGGATGGTGCGGGCATGTGGCGCCGCTTCACCAGCGTCACCTGGCCGACCGTCTCGCCGGTCACCCTGTTCCAGGTGATCGTGAGCATCATCGGCTTCCTGCAGATCTTCACGCAGCCGTACATCCTCTCCCAGGAACGGCTGAATCAGGCCGGCTCCGGGCCGGGGCAGTCGATGCTGTCGTACGCGATGTACCTGTATCAGAACGCGTTCGTGTTCCTGAAGATGGGCTACGCGTCGGCGATGGCCTGGACCCTGTTCATCATCACGCTGGTCGTGAGCCTGATCGTGCTCGCGACCTCGAGGAAGTGGGTGCACGATGGCACACGCTGACGTCGCCGACCGCAAGCGCCCTCGGCGGGTGCGACGGACGATGCGCAGAGTCCGGCAGCAGGTGTCGGTCGCGCTGCTCGCGCTGCTGTTCCTCTTCCCGCTGCTGGTGATGCTGTCGACCGCGTTCAAGACGCCGGGCGACGTGTTCTCCTCGCCCCCGTCGCTGTTGCCGACCGACTGGACGATGGACAACTTCGCCGAGGCGTTCGAGCAGATCCCGGTGTGGCGCTACCTCGGGAACACCCTGTTCGTGTCGGGCATGAGCATCCTCGGCACGGTCATCTCCTGCCCGCTCGTGGCCTACGCGCTGGCCAAGGTGCGCTGGCGCGGATCCCGGCCGCTGCTCATCCTGGTGCTGGCTACCATGATGCTCCCGCCGCAGGTCACCCTCATCCCCCTGTTCCTGGTGTGGAACGGGCTTGAGGCGACCAACACCTATCTGCCGCTGATCGTGCCCGCGTTCCTCGGGACGCCGTTCTTCATCTTCATGATCCGGCAGTTCCTGCTCGCGGTGCCGGACGAGCTGATCGAGGCCGCCCGCCTGGACGGAGCCTCCGAGTTCCGCACCTACGCGACGATCGTGCTGCCGCTGGCGCGACCCGCCATCGTGACGGCGGCGATCTTCCAGTTCGTGTGGGCGTGGACCGACTTCCTCAACCCGCTCATCTATCTGAACGACGAGTCCACCTATACGCTTTCGATCGGTCTGTACGCCTTCTTCGGGGAGAACGACGTGGCCTGGGGGCCGCTGATGGCCGCCTGCGTCATGTTCACCCTTCCGGCCGTGGTGATTTTCCTCATCGGTCAGAAGTTCTTCATCGGCGGCGCCAGCGCAGGAGCTCTCAAATGACCCACGACCCCCTCGAACTCATCGCCGGCCGCCTGATCGCCTCGGTGCAGGCGCAATCGGGGAGCCCCGTGCGCGACACGGAGGTGATCGCCGCGCTCGCCGAATCGGCGCTCGTCGGCGGGGCGAGCGGTCTGCGCCTCAACGGTCCCGAGGACATCCGGCGCATGCGTCCGTCGACGAGCGCGCCCATCATCGGACTGCACAAGGTCTTCAACGGCGTGCGCAACGTGATCACCCCCGACGTCGTGCTGGCGCTCGGGCTCGCGGGTGCGGGGGCGGACATCATCGCGGTGGATGCCACGGTGGAGCAGCTGGGTGAGAGGTTCGATCTGCTGCGCGAGATCGCGGAGGCGACCGGGCGTCCGGTGATGGCCGACGTCTCCACCCTCGACGAGGGGCTGCGCGCCCGGGAGGCCGGAGCGGCCGTGGTCGGAACGACCCTCTCGGGATACACGCCGCATTCGGTGCGCCGTGAGGGGCCGGATCTGCAGCTGGTCGCGGATCTCGTCGCCGCCGGCATCCCGACCATCGCCGAGGGGCGGTATCAAACGCCAGAGCAGGTGCGTCAGGCCTTCGATGCCGGAGCGCTCGCCGTGGTGGTCGGCGGGGCGATCACCGACCCGATCGCGATCACGCGGCGGTTCGTCGCGGTGACCCCGGCGGTACGGAGCCCGGCATGATCGTGGGCGTCGACATCGGCGGCACGAAGATCGCGGTCGCCGGCTTCGAGCGCGACGCCGACCGGCTCGTCCGGGCGACCGAGGTGCGCACGATCGCCACACCGTCTCAAGCGGGTGGTCCCGTCATCGTGCGGGCGGTGGTGGATGCCGTGGTCGAGGTGTGCGGTGGCGACCCTGTGGAGGCGGTCGGAGTCGGCACCGCGGGTGTGGTCGGGCCCGACGGCACGATCACCTCTGCCACGGATGCGATCGCCGGATGGGTCGGATTCCCCCTGCGGAGTGCCCTCGCGGATGCGGTCGGCGCCCCGGTCTCGGTGGTCAACGACGTGCACGCGGCCGCGGTCGCCGAGGCCGAGCGGGGAGCCGGAGCGGGCGCGCAGGCGATGCTGATGGTGGCCGTCGGCACCGGCATCGGCGGCGCGGTCGTGCTGCCGGACGGTCTGCGCCGCGGGTTTACGGGAACCGCGGGCTCGGTCGGGCACATGGAGATCTCGCTGCCCCCGAACCTCGCCGAGCGGCGTTGCCCCTGTGGTGGGTTCGGCCACGTGGAGGCCGTCGCCTCCGGTCCCGGTCTGGAGCAGACCTTCTTCGAGGAGACGGGGGAGCGCCTCCCCCTGCGCGAGGTGCACGCGGCGGCGCTGGGCGGGGACGCGCGGGCGGAACGGGTGATCCGCGACGGCGCCCGCTACCTGGGCCGCGCCCTCGCGAGTGCGAACGCGGCGCTCGATGTCGAGGTGATCGTCGTCGGCGGCGGGGTCGCCGAGATCGGCGAGAGCTATCTGTTCGAGGTGGCGCGAGCCTATCGGGCGGCCGCCATGCCCGGACCCGCGGCGGCTCGCGTGATCCCGGCGCAGCTCGGGATCGACGCCGCCCTCACGGGAGCTGCGCTCATCGGCGCCGCGCGAGCGGAGGACGTGCTTCCGTCCTGAAACTCACACCCCACCTTCAGCCTGAACGACATATCGTTGAGTATCGTTCAACCCCAGCAGGAGGTCATCATGAACAACGCATTCCCCTCCAACCCGTTCGGCGGCAACAGCGGCTCCGGGAACAACGGCGGCCCCGGCGGCCTCTTCGGCGGCGCTGGCTTCAGCACGGGACCCGGCGGTCCGGCATCCGCGATCATCGAGGCGATGGACCAGCTCCGCAAGTCTTTCGAGCCCCGCCCGTCCGGCGGCTCGCGCATGGCCCGCGGCGATGTGCGCACCGCCGTGCTCTCGCTGCTCGCCGAGAAGCCGATGCACGGCTACCAGATCATCAACGAGATCGCCGAGCGCAGCGGCGGCACCTGGAAGCCCAGCGCCGGCTCCGTATACCCGACGCTGCAGCTGCTCGCCGATGAAGGACTCATCGAGGCCGACGAGCAGAACGGCCGCAAGACCTACTCGCTCACCGAGGCCGGCCGTGCGGTCGCCGACGAGAGCTCCGAGACCCCGGCTCCCTGGGAATCGTCGGGCAAGGACGGCAACCGCGACAATGCCCGCTTCAGCGCACTGCCCAAGGCGGGCGTCGACCTCGCCGCCGCCGCCGCCCAGGTCGGTCGCAGCGGTTCGCCCGAGCAGGTGCAGCAGACCATCGAGATCCTCGACGAGGCCCGCCGTAGGCTGTACTCGATCCTCGCGCAGGACTGACCGCACAGTGCGGCATCGGGTGAGGGCCTGCGAGAGGACCACGCGATGACGGATGCCGCGGCACAGGGCGCGCACCGCGCCAGGTACCGCCGCATCGTGTCGTTCGCGGGCCGCGAGTTCCTGAAGATCTGGTGGTTCGAGCTCGTCCTCCCGCGTTTCGGCATGAGCCGGCTCGCCGAGCGCACGCGAGGGCCGCGGATGCAGACGTTCGCGCGTCGCTTCCATGTGCTTGCGGTGGAGCTCGGCGGGCTCATGATCAAGGTCGGGCAGTTCATGTCGTCGCGCCTCGACGTGCTGCCGCCCGAGATCACGAAAGAGCTCGAGGGGCTGCAGGACGAGGTTCCGGCCGTGCCGACCTCGGCCATCCGCGCGCCCGCCGAAGCCGAACTCGGCATCCCGCTCGAGCGCGCGTACGCGTGGTTCGACGACACCCCGGTCGCGGCGGCATCCCTCGGTCAGGTGCATCGGGCCCGGCTCTCCGAGCTCGACGCCGCCGACACCGGGCTCGACCAGGTCGTGGTCAAGGTGCAGCGGCCGGGCATCGACGGGATCGTCGCGGTCGACCTCGCCGCACTCCGCCGGGTCGCGCGCTGGCTGACCCGTGTGCGCATCGTCGCCGATCGTGTCGACGCCCCCGCGCTCGTCGAGGAGTTCGCCGCGACCAGCCTCGAGGAGATCGACTACCTGCACGAGGCCGCGAGCGCCGAGCGGTTCCGCGAGAACTTCGCCGACGACCCCCGCGTGGCCGCTCCCGAGATCGTCTGGGAGCGGTCGACCCGCCGCGTGCTCACCCTCTCCGACGTCACCGCGATCAAGATCAACGACACGGATGCTCTGCGTGCCGCCGGCATCGACCCGTCCGAGGTGGCCGCCGTGTTCGCCGAGGTCATGTTCGACCAGGTGTTCACGCACAGCTTCGTGCACGCCGACCCGCACCCCGGCAACATCTTCGTGACGCCGGTCCCCTCGGAGCCCGGGGGATTCCAGCTCACGTTCATCGACTTCGGGATGATGGCCGAGGTTCCCGACAGCCTCCGCGACGGGCTGCGCACCCTCCTGATCGCGGTCGCCGGACGCGACAGCCGCGGACTCGTCGCCGCCGCGCAGGAGATCGGCGTGCTGCTCCCTTCGGCCGACACCAACGAGCTCGAACGGGCCCTGACCGCGCTGTTCGCCCGCTTCGGCGGTATGGGCTTCGCCGAGCTCAGCAAAGTCGATCCGCGGGAGTTCCGCGACTTCGCCGAGGAGTTCGGCGACATGGTGCGCTCGCTTCCGCTGCAGCTGCCTGAGAACATGCTGCTGCTCATCCGCGCGGTCTCGCTGACCTCGGGCATGTGCAGCGGGCTCGACCCGGCGTTCAACGTGTGGGATGCCGCGGAGCCCTATGCCGGCCGCCTGCTGCGCGACGAGAGCGGCAACATCGTGCAGGCCTTCGCTACGCAGGCGATGGACACGATGAGCACCACCTGGCAGCTGCCCGGCCGCATCGACCGGATCATCACCCGCATCGACGACGGCAACGTCTCGTTCGACACCTCACGACTCGAACGCCGCCTCGATCGGCTCGAGGGCATCGCGCGCCGCATCGCCTCGGGCGTGCTGTTCGCGGCGCTGCTCGTCGGCGGGGCTCTGCTCGTCCCCTCGCTGCCTCCGCTGGGCATCACCCTGATCTGCGTCTCGGCCCTGCCGCTGCTGCACTCCGTGTTCGCCGGCGTCGGTCGCCGCGGCCCGCGCTAGTCGCGGCACGCCCGGGCGGGAAGCGTCGCCGCTGGATTCCGGCCGTGGGATCAGGCGATCGCGCCGAATCAGGCAGTTTGCGACAGGAACCGCCTGATTCCGCGTGACGGCCTGATCCGGCACGCCCGGGAAACGCGGCATCCGCACGACTGGCCTGGGTTTTCGCACCCCACGTATCGGTATATCGCGTGACAGGATGGTGTGCCATGGAGACCCCTGACGAGAAGCCGCCCGCACGCTCCGCAGGAAGCACCCCCCAGCGCCCCCGTACGGATGCCGTCGCCACGGGTGTGAACCGCCTCCCGGCCAAAGCCACCGAGGCCGCCAAGAAGATCGTCCGCGACATCGCCGCCGTCCCACCGCGCAGCGTGCACCCGGCCCTCGTCCCCGGCGTCTCGGTCGAGGAGACCGGCCGCACCTACCGCACCGACCCGCTCGTGTTCGGCGTCGCGGTCGCCCTCACCGTGGCCTTCATCGCCTGGGGTGTCTTCGCCGGCGACAACCTCTCCGGCACCACCACGGCCGTGCTCGGCTGGGTGGTGGAGTACTTCGGGTTCTTCTTCACGACCATCGCCACGGTCATCCTGGTGTTCATGCTGTTCGTCGGTTTCAGCCGCTACGGGCGCATCCCTCTCGGCCGCGACGACGAAGAGCCCGAGTACTCGATGTTCTCGTGGATCTCGATGCTGTTCGCCGCCGGCATGGGCATCGGCCTGGTGTTCTGGGGTGCGGCCGAGCCGCTGACCTTCTTCGAGAACCCGCCGCCGGGAACCGTCGAGGCGAACACCCTCGATGCGATGCACACGGCGCAGACGCAGGTGCTGTACCACTGGGGTCCGCAGGCCTGGGCGTTCTACGCACTCGTCGGCGGTGCCATCGCCTACGGCGCCTATCGCCGCGGACGCACCCCGCTCATCTCCTCGATCTTCGCCCCTCTGCTGGGTGAGGGCCGCACGACCGGGCCCCTCGGCCGCACGATCGACATCTTCTCGATCATCGTCACGCTGTTCGGAACGGCGGCATCCCTGGGCCTCGGTGCCCTGCAGATCGGGCACGGCGTCGAGATCGTCAGCGGCGCCGGCCCACTCGGCAACGGCATCCTCATCGCGGTCATCGCCGTGCTCACCGCGTGCTTCATCGCCTCGGCGGTCTCGGGCGTCTCCAAGGGCATCCGGGCGCTGTCGAACATCAACGCCGTCGTCGCCCTGCTGCTGGCGTTCTTCGTGTTCTTCGTCGGACCGACGCTGCTCATCCTCAACGTGATCCCGTCGGTCGCCGTGCAGTTCATCGGGGACCTGCCGCAGATGATCGGCCGCTCGGCGTCGCAGGGCGAGGCGGCGCAGACGTTCCTGTCGAGCTGGACGATCTTCTACTGGGCGTGGTGGATCTCGTGGTCGCCGTTCGTCGGCATGTTCATCGCGAAGATCTCGCGAGGCCGGAGCCTGCGCCAGTTCGTGTCCGTCGTCATCGTGGTGCCCTCGGTCATCTCGCTCATCTGGTTCGCGATCTTCGGCACCACGGCGATCAAGCAGCAGATGGATGGCGCGAACCTCGCCGTCGACCCGCCGGAGGAAGTGCTGTTCGGCGTGCTCGCGAACCTGCCGTTCGGGCTCATCACGAGCATCGTGCTCATCCTGCTGATCGCGATCTTCTTCGTCACCGGCGCGGATTCCGCCTCCCTCGTGATGGGCACGCTCTCGCAGCAGGGTCGCCCGGAGCCCGCACGCTGGGTCGCGGTCGTGTGGGGCGTGCTGGTCGGTGTGATCGCGGCCGTGTTGCTCGTCACCGGCGAGGAGGGGAGCGGCCTCAAGTCGTTGCAGAACGTGACGATCATCGCCGCGCTGCCGTTCGCGATCATCATGGGCTTCATGATGATCGCGTTCATGAAGGATCTGCGGCGGGATCCGCTGATCCTGCGCGATCGCTACGCCCGCGCCGCCGTGCGTCACAGTGTCATGTCGGGGCTCGAGGAGTACGGCGACGACTTCGCGCTCGTGCCCGTCGAGTACGACCACTCGGAGGACGACCTCGCCTGGATCGACGAGTCGACCGTCGACGACAGCCTCGCCGAGGTCTACGAGGCAGCCACCGAGGCGATCGACATCATCCCGCCGGCCGAGGTGGGTGCCGTGGTCGACGCGGCGCTGGACGATGCGGCGGCGGTGGATGCAGCGCCGGATGCAGCGCCGGATGCAGCGGTGGATGCAGCGGCGGATGAGCCGGAGCGGCCCCGCGCGGACTGATCCGCTCGCGAGGCGCGCGCGAGATCAGGCGATCCTGCGAGAACAGGCGGATTCATCGGGAATCGGCCTGAATCGGCGGGATCGCCTGATCTGGCGAAGGTCTGCGACCGCGGGAGGCGGGAGTCGTGATTCCCCGGCGCTAGGAGTTCTCGGCCGTTCGGGTGATGCGCGATGCCATGCTGGCGAAGATCAGTCCGTGGAAGGGCAGTACCGCGAGCCAGTACAGGCGTCCGGTGAGCCCGCGCGGGAAGAAGATCGCCCGCTGCTCGTAGCGCGCGCCCGCGGCTTCGGGGAGTGCGCGGAGTTCGAGCCAGGCCTCGCCGGGCACCTTCATCTCGGCGCGGAGGCGCAGCAGCCCGCCGCTCGCCGGCGAGGACTCGGTCGCAGCTCCCGGCTCTTCGACCGCTTCGACGCGCCAGAAGTCGATCGCGTCGCCCACGCGGGCGACGGTTTGGCTGCGGCGACCCCGTCGCAGTCCCACCCCGCCGACCACGCGGTCCATCAGCCCGCGCACCGCCCACAGGAACCGTGACGAGTACCACCCGTTCGTGCCGCCGATGCCCAGGATCACCGGCCACAGCCGGTCGACGGATGCCGAGGTGACGAGCGTTCGGGCGTCGGTGAAGACGGTGCGGCCCGCCCAGTCCGGGTCGCTCGGCAGCGGATCGCTGGGGGCGCCCGAGACCTCGGCATCCTGCCAGCTCGTCTCGATCGCGTCGGCGTCGACCCGTCCGAGCGCCAGGTCGACGGCTCGTCGATACGGTGTCAGGCCGCCCTTCGGCTGCGGGATCAGCTCGTCGACCGCGTGGTCCTTCATGATGCACTCGTTCTGCAGCGACGCCACGAGCGGGCGGGCGATCGAGCGCGGCACGGGCGTCACGAGGTTGACCCAGTGCGAGGCGAGACCCGGCGTGAGCACGGGCAGTGCGGCGATGGCGCGCTGGGGGAGACCGGCCTCGACCGCGTAGCCGTTCATCATCTGTCCGTAGCGCAGCACGTCGGGCCCGCCGATGTCGACCGCGCGGTTCACGTCGGCGTCGACCCGGGCCGCGCCGAGCAGATAGTGCAGCACGTCGCGCACGGCGATCGGCTGGATGCGGTTGCGCACCCACTTCGGCGCCGGCATGTACGGCAGCACATCGGTGAGGTGCCGGATCATCTCGAACGAGGCCGACCCCGATCCGATCACGACGCCCGCCTGCAGCACGAGCGTCGGCACGCCGGACTGCAGGAAGATCTCGCCCACGCGTACGCGGGACCGCAGATGGGGTGACAGCTTCACGTCATCCGGATGCAGCCCGCCGAGGTACACGATGCGCCGCACACCCGCGCGAGCCGCGGCCTCGGCCACCGTGGTCGCCGCGCGCTCGTCGCTCTCCTCGAAGCCCTTGCCGGCGGTCATCGAGTGGATCAGGTAGTACACGACGTCGACGTCGTCCATGGCTGCGGCCACGGCATCCGCATCGTCGGCCGATCCCTCGACGATCTCGCAGTCGGGACCCCAGGGGAAGGATGCGGCGCGGGCGGCGTCGCGCGCCAGCACCCGCACCCGGTAGCCGGCGTTCAGCAGCCGCGGTGTCAGCCGCCCGCCCACGTATCCGGTCGCGCCCAGCACGAGCGCGCGCGGTGCCGATCCGTCGTCGCGGGGGAGGGCGCGCAGCGCCTCTTCGCGGCCGGTGGGCTGGGTGAGTTGGGCCATGGGTCGAGGGTACGACCGGGAGCGGGTCGCGGGCACGGGGTTGTGGCGAGGAGCGGGGGCGGATATGGAGTGTCCGCCGTGCCGTTACGATCGTAGACATGGCTTCAATCGAATCGATTCGACGACCGGCTCCGGACCGGGCGTCCCGGCGCGCGCGCATCGCCGTCTCCGCGCTCTTCCTGACCAACGGGGCGCTGTTCGCGAACATCCTGCCGCGCTACCCGGAGATCAAGGCCGGACTCGGACTCGACAACCTCGGCTACGGCGTCGCGATCGCCGCGTTCCCCGCGGGAGCCATCGCCGCCGGCCTTCTCGCGGCCGTGCTCATCCGTCGGTTCGGCTCGGCGCGCATCGCCGTGATCGGCACCGTGCTCACGAGCATCGGACTGCTGTCGGCCGCGCTCGCGCCCTCGGGCGTGCTGTTCGCCGTGGCGCTGTTCCTCGGCGGAGCATCCGACGCCATCACGGATGTCGCTCAGAACGCGCACGGCCTCCGCGTGCAGCGGCGCTACGGGCGGTCGATCATCAACGGCTTCCATGCGATCTGGTCGATCGGCGCCGTGATCGGCGGGGCGATGGCCGCCGTCGCGATCGCCCTGCAGCTGCCCCTGGGCGTGCATCTCGGCATCTCGACCGCCGTGTTCGCGACCGTCGCCCTCGTGGCCCTGCGGTTCTGCCTCCCCGGTCGCGACGACGAGTCCGAGCCGGATGCCGCCGCCGAGCCGACCGAGGTGACGGGGCCGCTGCGTCGTCATGTGACCCCGCGCACCGTGATCGCGATCATCGCGCTCACCCTCATCGCGATGGCCGGAGCCGTCGCCGAGGATGCGGGCAACTCCTGGGCGACCCTGTACCTCGCCGAATCCCTGGGGGCCGCCGCGGCGATCGCCCCGCTCGGCTTCATCGCCCTGGTCGGCGCGCAGTTCGTCGGTCGGATGCTCGGCGACCCGCTCACCGACCGGTTCGGTCAGCGCTGGGTCGCACGGGTGGGCGGCATCATCGCGGCGGTGGGCATGACGCTCGCGCTCGCGTTCCCGACCGTTCCGGGCACGATCCTCGGATTCGCAGCGGTCGGCTTCGGCATCGCGACCCTCATCCCCGCGGCGATGCATGCCGCCGACGAACTGCCGGGGCTGCGGGCGGGCGTCGGACTCACGCTCGTGTCGTGGCTGCTGCGCCTCGGGTTCCTGCTGTCGCCGCCGTTCGTCGGGTACATCGCCGAGACCCAGAGCCTGCGCGCCGGGCTGCTCGTCGCCCCGGTCGCCGCCCTCGTCGCCGTGCTGCTCGCCGGGTTCCTGGAGAAGCGCCGCCCGCGGGACTAGCCGCCGGCATCCGTCCCGTCCCGGCTTGTCCCGTCCCGGCATCCGCCCGTCCTGTCCTGTCCCGGTCCCGGCATCCGCCCGTCCTGTCCCGGCATCCGCCCGCCCGTCCTGTCCCGGTCCCGGCATCCGCCCGGTCCCGGTACAGATGCCGGACGGATGCACGGATGCAGGACGGATCTGCGGCGTTTCGTCCTGCACCTGTGAAATCTCCCGACAAGTGGACGGATGCCGGGACGGATGCCGGGACGGATGCCGGACGGATGCCGGGGCGGATGCCGGACGGATGCTGGGGCGGATGCCGGACGGATGCTGGGGCCGATGCCGGACGAATGCCACACATCTGCAACTCGGGGGTTGCGCCACGCCGACCAATATGCAACTCTGGAGTTGCAGTTGGCCGACCGGCCAGCGCGAAACCCGGAAAGGATCCATCATGGTGAACATGACCCACAACGAGGCATCCGTCGTCGATGAGGAGACCTTCTCGATCCGGCGCAGCATCCAGATCGCGGCACCCGTCGAGAAGGTGTGGCGAGCGGTGGCCGAGCCGGAGCACATCTCCCGCTGGTTCGGACGCACCGTGCTCGACGGCAGCGGTGTCGGCGCGACCGGCACGATGACGTTCCCCGACTACGACGTGATCCCGCTGCGTGTCGAGGAATACGACGAGCCGCGGCGCATCAGCTACCGCTGGAACAACGACGACGCCCTCGGCAAGCTCCCGGATGCGATCGACGAGGCGACCTCGACCGTCTTCACCTTCACGCTCGAGGAGGCCGACGGCGGCACCAGGCTCACGGTCGTCGAGAGCGGCTTCGAGCGCACGTCCGACCCGCGTGCCAACCTCGAGTCGCACCGTACGGGCTGGGACCTGGAGCTCGACAAGATGGTCGCTCTGGTGGAAGGCGAAGCGTGACCACAGAGACTCTGCTGCCCATGTTCGCGGCGCTCGCGGACGAGACGCGCTGGAGCATCCTGACGGCTCTCGGCGAGGGGGACGCCTCGGCATCCGCCCTCGCCGGGCGCCTTCCGGTGTCGCGGCAGGCCATCGCGAAGCACCTGGCCGTGCTGCAGGAGGTCGGTCTGGTCGAGCCCGTGCGCGTCGGTCGCGAGGTTCGCTTCCGCGTCGTCGGCGCCGAGCTCTCCGCCACCGCGGCGAAGCTCGATGTGATCGGACGCGAGTGGGACCGCCGCCTCGCCGCGATCAAGGAGATCGCGGAAGGCCTGTAGGCCTCACTCCGCCTCGGGCGCCGCCTGGTCGCGCATCACGTCGCGCAGCTCCTCGTCGAGGTCGGATGCCTCTTCGATCGCGGCCGTCATCCCGGCGAGGAACCGCGTGACGACGGCCCGCTCCTGGTCGGAGAGCTCGTCCACGAGGGTGAGCATGCGATGATGCATCGCCCCGAGTGTGGCGCGCACCTCTTCGTCGCTGCTCACGGTCGGCACGACGACTCCGGCCCGCCGGTCGGTGGGATGCGCCTCGCGGCGGACGTGGCCACCCTTCTCGAGGCGGTCGATGAGCGTGGTCGTCGAGGCGGTCGAGATGTTGAGCATCCGGGCGATGTCGATCGCTCGCACGATCCGGCCGGCGCGCTGCTCGCGCAGGAGGAATCGCAGCGCCATGAGATCGGTCTCGTTCATGCCCATCGAGATGCGGGTGCGCTCGCGCATCGCGGTCTCCGCTGCCCGGTAGCGGCGCAGCATGTTCAGCACGTCGATGGTGCTCGCGCTCTTGCCGTCGGGGTACCAGTATCCGGAGCGGGCGTAGTCCTGAGGCTCGGCCATCATGCCACTCCCTCTTCGTCGCCGAGGGCGCGTGACGTGCTGAGTTCGAGCATCTCGGTCGCGCCCGTCGCCACCTCGGCGGGGACGACGAGGAGGAATCCGCCGGTGATGGCGTCGTTCTCGGCCTCGATGATGCGCGCAATGCGATCCCGCGAGACGGCGGGGAACCGCGTGTGGAGGTGATCCAGCAGATCGGCGAAGCCGATGTACCGCTCGTCCTTGAGGTCTATGGGCTCGACCATGACGTCCCTTCTCATCGTGATTCCATCCTCTCATCGACGGAAGGGCCTGATGGTCGGCCGATTTTGCTAGACGAACCGATAATCAGACGATCGAGGTAACATGGGCCGCCGGGGAAAGGCGAGGGTGTGATGGGCACGAAGCTGGAGATCGCGACGGCGCAACTCGCGCGCGAAGTCGAAGCTCTGCGCCGCGTGGACGCCAGGCTCGGACGCCGCCTTGCTGCGGAGCGCCAGCCCAACGAGACCGATCGCGCCGCCATGGGGTTCATCGCCGATGCGCCCGCCGACCGACCGGTCACGCCCGGCGATCTCGCCGCGCATCTGGGTGTGAGCACCGCGGCGGTCACCGCCCTGATCCGTCGGCTCACTGCGCGCGGGCATGTCGTCGTCTCCGTGCACCCGGACGACGCGCGGTCGAAGATCCTGCGCCCCTCGCTGCGCGACCTGCATTCGCCTGCCGGCGAGATCTCCCGGCGGGTGGCAGGCATCGAGAGCGAGTTCACGCCAGAGCAGCTCTCCGTGATCTCTCGGTTCCTCCGACGCCTCACGGAGGAGATCTCCGACCTCGCCGACTCGTCTCCGCGCTAGTACCGGCGTCCAGGAACCTCAGCCTCCGAAAGTCTCACCCAGCTGGAGAAACCCCGAAACCCTCGGCTATCATTTAGCTAGTTAAACTAGTAATCTAATCGTCGAAGTTATTTCTCGAGGGGGTGCCATGGGTCAGCTCAGCTACGCCAGTGAATCGCAGATCGTGGAGGTCGACGATCGGGTGCTCGCGCACCTGCGGCTCGTCACCGTCACCAAGCTGCGACGCGGAGAGTCGTTTCCGCTCACGCTGCGCACATCGCGTGCGGCGACCGAGACGCTGTGGATGCATGCGTCGATCCCGGTCCGCTTCACGCTCGATGAGGAGGTCGAGCTCGAGCGGCCGATGCTGGTCAAGATGATGGCTGCGGCGAGCACGGCCGGGGGGCTGGACCTCACTGACATCGACTTCGCGCCGCTGGGGTCCGCGCTCCCGGCCATGCACGCGGTCGCCTGACTGCAGACTCGCCTCCCTCGCCGGCGCATCCTGGGCAAAGCGGTGCGGCCCGCGGGCGGGAGGTGCACAGCGACGTTCCGGGGGGTACGTCGCTGTGGATGGCATCCGGTCACCGGGAATCGGGTCCCGGGACCGGATGCCATTCGATCAGAGAGCGGTGTATCCGCCGTCGACCAGGTGGTAGCTGCCGGTGACGAAGCTCGCGGCGTCGCTGGCGAGGAACACGATGAGGTTCGCGACCTCGTCGGCCTGGCCCAGACGTCCGATCGGGTGCTTCGACACGAGGAAGTCCTTCGCCTCGTCGCCCATGTTCGCCAGCAGCGGGGTGTCGATGAAGCCGGGGCCCACCGAGTTCACGCGCACGCCCTGCGCCGAGTACTCGAGCGCGGCCGACTTGGTCATGCCGACCACGCCGTGCTTGGCCGTGACGTAGGCGGGAGATCCGGCGAATCCGACGCTGCCGAGGATCGACGCGATGTTCACGACCGATCCGCCGCCGTTCGCGAGGATCGACGGGATCTGCGCCTTCATGTTGCGGAACACCGCGTTGAGGTTGATCGCGATGACCTTGTCCCAGGCCTCGTCCTCGTACTCCGCGGTGGGGGCGGATGCGCCGCCGATGCCGGCGTTGTTGACGCCGATGCGCAGCGGGGCGAGGGAGTTCGCGAGTTCGATCGAAGAAGCGATCCAGGCCGCATCCGTGGCATCGCCGACCGAGGCCTCCGCGATGCCGCCGGCCGCGCGGATCTCTTCGACGACCGCGTTCGCGTGCTCGGCGTTCAGGTCGTTGACCACGACGGATGCGCCGTTCTTCGCCAGCAGGAGGGCGGTCGAGCGTCCGATTCCGCTGCCTGCTCCCGTCACGATCGCCGAGCGGTTCGAGACGTCGTACTGAGCCACGAGTGACTCCACTTCCGGGCGGTCACGGTGCCGGGAGATCTTCTCGGACGGTCCGTCCTTCTCTCCAGCCTACGCCTGAATATCGGTGATGGATTCAGGTGAATGGATGCGGAGGATCTTCCGCCGCCCCTCAGACCAGCTCGCTCACCAACTGCTCGATGCGCGCCTTGATCTCGTCTCGGATGGGCCGGACCGCGTCGATGCCCTGACCGGCCGGGTCGTCGAGCTTCCAGTCTTCGTAGCGCTTGCCGGGGAAGAACGGGCAGGCGTCGCCGCACCCCATCGTGATGACGACGTCGGATGCCTGCACGGCCTCGGTCGTCAGCACCTTGGGCTGCTCGGCGGTGATGTCGATGCCGAGCTCGCCCATCGCCGCGACGGCGGTCGGGTTGATCTGGTCGGCGGGCATGGAGCCGGCGGAGCGGACCTCGATGCGGTCGCCGGCGATGTCGCGGAGGAATCCGGCGGCCATCTGCGACCGTCCCGCGTTGTGCACGCAGACGAAGAGCACGGAGGGCTTGGTGGTCGTGTCGGTCATGGCTGCTCCTTCGGAGAGGTGTGGTCAGGGAGAAGGTCGTCGACGAGTGCGCGTACGCGCCCGGCGATGTCGTCGCGGATGGCTTCGACGCCTTCGCGTGAAGCGAGGGCCGGGTCGCCGACGGCCCAGTCGTCGTACCGGACGCCGGGGATGATGGGGCAGACGTCGCCGCAGCCCATGGTGATGACGACATCGGCCGCGCGCACGGCGTCGTCGGTGAGCGGCTTCGGGAAGCGCTCGGCTGCGGCATCGCCCTCGATCTCGGCGAGCAGCGAGCGGACGTGCGGGTGGACGACGTCGGCGGGACTCGATCCTGCCGAGCGTGCGATGACCTTGCCGGCAGCGAGCTTGTTCACGAGCGCGGCGGCGAGCTGGGAGCGCCCGGCGTTGGCGACGCAGACGAACAGCACCTGGGGCACGGACGTGTCGCGGTCGCGGGTGAGATCGGCGAGGCGCTGGCGGGCGAAGCGCTCGGTGAGGGGCACGAGCGTCGAGGTGACGCGGGCGCTCCGTGCAAGGGCGGTGTACGACTCGCGCACGGTGGTGAGCACGACATCGTGATCGAGCTCGGGTACCTCTGCGGCGAGCTCATCCGCAAGACGGGTGACCCGGGCGTCGAAGTCGGGCCGTCGCTGATCGTCGTCAGTGGAGGCACTCCATGGCGCGATGCTGGCGGGAGCGAACGAATCGAGCAGCGCCGTGACGGCGTTGCGCCGGGACGGGTTGATCCGGTACCAGACCCAGGTTCCCCGGCGCTCCGAGGTGAGGACGTCGACGTCTTTCAGCACCTTGAGGTGGTGGGAGACCGTGGGTTGGGAGACCTCGGCGAGCTCGGCCAAGTCGCAGACGCACGACTCTCCGCGCGGGTCGGAGGCGATGGCCGACAGCATCCGCAGCCGCAGCGGATCCGACAGCGCCTTCAGCGTTGACGCCACGGACGAGGCTGCCTCCAGTCCGATGGCATGGGTGGCGACGGGGCTGCAGGTGTCATCCGTGGCGGTCAGCGTGACGTTCATGACGGCATCCTCTCGGCGGTGTACGGGGCGGCGGTGTACGGATCGGTGTGGAACCAGTGACGGGCCGCCCAGAGTGAGACGTAGACGAGTGCGACGAGGACGGGTACCTCGATGAGCGGGCCGACGACCCCCGCGAGAGCCTGGCCGGATGCCGCGCCGAAAGTGCCGATGGCGACGGCGATGGCGAGTTCGAAGTTGTTGCCGGCGGCGGTGAATGCGAGTGTCGACGAGCGGGCGTAGCCGAGCGCGAGCGCCTTGCCGGTGAAGAGTCCGATGAACCACATGACCGCGAAGTATGCGAGCAGCGGCAGCGCGATCCGCGCGACGTCCCACGGTCGGCTCGTGACCTGCTCGCCCTGCAGGGCGAACAGCAGCGCGATCGTGAACAGCAGGCCGTAGAGCGCCCAGGGTCCGATCCTCGGCAGGAAGCTCTCCTCGTACCAGTCGCGTCCCTTCGTGCGCTCGCCGATGAATCGCGAGGCGAAACCGGCGACGAGGGGGATGCCGAGGAAGATCAGGACGTTCAGTGCGATCTGCCCGATCGAGATGTCCAGCCCCTGCGCGTCGAGACCGAGCCAGCCGGGAAGGACCGTGAGGTAGAACCATCCGAGCAGTGAGAAGGCGATCACCTGGAAGACCGAGTTGATGGCGACCAGCACGGCCGCGGCCTCGCGGTCGCCGCAGGCGAGGTCGTTCCAGATGACGACCATGGCGATGCAGCGCGCGAGCCCGACGATGATGAGACCGGTGCGGTACTCCGGCAGATCGGGGAGGAGTGCCCACGCGAGGACGAACATCAACGCCGGGCCGACGAGCCAGTTGAGCACCAGCGACGAGACGAGCAGCCTCTTGTCTCCGGTCACGGCGGCGACCCTGTCGTAGCGGACCTTCGCGAGCACCGGATACATCATCACCAGCAGGCCGAGCGCGATGGGGATCGAGATGCCCCCGACCTCGAGGCTCGCCAGAAGTCCAGAGACCCCGGGGACGAACCGCCCGATGAGGATGCCGCCGACCATCGCCAGACCGATCCAGAGCGGAAGCCATCGGTCGAGGGTCGACAGGCGGCGTGCGGGCGGAGTGGCGGTAGGAGTGGTTCCCGTGCTCGCGAGGCCTTGAATCGACATGTGTCTATATTGACATCCGTCGATATCAGCCGCAACCGACGTGGGCGGAGTTCACCCGATGGTCACCTGCGCCGCGATCAGCCCACCGTGACGGGCCGTGCGCCGATCTGCAACACCGACGGCGCAGCGCAGCAGCTGCCCGCGGTGTCGCAGAACCCACCGGCTCCGCCGCACACCCCGGTGTCCGGGAGGGTCAGCTCGTTGCGGCCCGCGGCCTCGTGATCGCCGACGAGATGAGCGGCGACGCTGCGGACCTGCTCGTAGCCGGTCAGGGCGAGGAACGTCGGGGCGCGTCCGTACGACTTGGCGCCGACGACGAAGAACCCGGGCTCGGGCTGCGCGAGCTCCCGCGCTCCGGTCGCTCCCACCGATCCGCACGAGTGGATGTTCGGGTCGATCTCTGAGGCGATGCCCGCGACCGCTTCGAGGGCGGGATCGAGGTCGATCCGCAGCTCTCGCAGCATGCCGGTGTCGGGCCGGAAACCGGTGAGCGCGAACACGTGCGCGACTTCCGTCACCTCGCGCCCGTCTTCGGCGACGACCGTCAGGCCGTCGTCGCCGTTCCGGAACTCGGCGACGCGGAACCCCGTCACCAGCTCCACGACTCCCTCGTCGATCACCTTCCGTGCGCGGGAGCCGAGTGCGGCGCGCTCGGGAAGCTCGTCCCCGATGCCGCCTCCGAAGACGTTGGCGGCGCTGCCTCGGCGCAGCAGCCAGGTCACGCGCGTTCCCGGAGCCCGGCGCGCCAGCTCGCTCAGGCGCAGCACGGCGTGTGTGGCGGAGTGCCCGGCGCCTACGACGACGACGTGCGAGCCGGCGAGCTCGGACACGTCGGCCGGGATCCGGTACGAGATCCGATCGGATGCTGCGGCCTCGCCGAGCGCTGGGAAGCCGTCCGCCCCCGCAGGGTTGGGAAGGTCCCAGGTGCCGCTCGCGTCGATGACCGCGCGGGCGAAGAGGCGGCCCTCATCGCCGTCGGCATCGACGGTGTGCACGACGAACGGCTGGCTCTTGCGTCCGCCGTCGACGACCTTGTCCCGGCCCTGGCGCGCGACGCCGGTGACCGTGGTCGCGTAGCGGATCCGCTCGCCCAGAGCATCCGCGAGCGGCGCCAGATAATCGCTCACCCACTCCGCGCCGGTCGGGTAGCCCGACGCGGGTGCGGTCCATCCCGTCGGCTCGAGCAGGCGGCGCGCCGCAGCGTCAGTGAGCTCCGGCCATGCCGAGAACAGGCGCACGTGCCCCCAGTCGGCGACTGCGGATGCCGGTCCGTGTCCGCGTTCGACCACGATCACGTTCTCATCGCGTTCGACGAGGTGCGTGGCGGCGGCGAGGCCCTGCGGGCCTGCTCCGATGACGACGACGGGAAGCTCGGACATCACATCTCCTCAGATCGAAAAACTTCAATACGAAGACTGTCGCCCATCTATTGAAGATTGTCAATACGTGTCAGAATAGACCCATGAGCCTGCCGACGACCATCGAAGCGACCGCCTGCTGCGTCCCGCGCGTCACCTCCGCGCTGGCGGTCGAAGATGCCGAGCGTGTCGCGCGGGTGTTCAAGGCGCTCGGTGACCCCACGCGCGTGCGGCTGCTGTCGCTCATCGCGGCCGGCGCCGGGGGCGAGGCCTGCATCTGCGACCTCACCGAGCCGGTCGGTCTCTCGCAGGGCACGGTCTCCCACCACATGAAGCTCCTCGCCGACGCGGGCCTCGTCACGCGCGAGCAGCGCGGCAAGTGGGCGTACTTCGCGCTCAACGCCGACGCGATGGATGCCGCCGCCGACGCGCTTCGGGTGGCGGCGCCGGCGCGGTCGTAGAACCGGCTCGGCGGACCCCGGTCAGGGGCTCGGGTCGGGTCGGGCCTGGTTGCTGGAGGGGCCTTCGGCAGCGGGTCGCGCCGGGCTTCTTGCCTCGTCCGGACCCCCTTCGGCACTGCGGGTGGGGAAGAGGATGGGGCTGAGGAGGTGGCGACTCCGTGCGGCGGAGGGTTCGTGCCCCATGTGCGGGACGATCGCGTCGCGGAGGTCGTTGATCAGCTGTTCGCGCTCGTCGGGACTGAGCCAGATCGAGTGCTGGCGATAGCCCACGAGGTCGGCTGTGGGATCGGCGTCCGGGCGATCGAGATAGGCGTTGAACTCCGTCAGCAGCACGGCGGCCGCGGCGGCGAATGCGCGACGATGTTCGGCGATGGAGGTAGACGCCGCCATGGCCGGATCGATGACGGAGGCGGCACGGTTGAGGCGGTATCGACGCTCCACCGCGCCCCGCACCCGCTGCTCGGAGTCGACCTCGAGAACGCCTCCGTCCGTGAGTAGCGCGAGGTGCCGATACAGCGTGGCCTTGGGAACGTCGGCGAGCGCGGCTCGGATCTCGGAGCCGGTGGCGGAACGCCCTCCGGACATGGCATGGATGATACGGAGGCGCACCGGGTGCGTGAGCAGATCGCGCTTGGTCACGAGTCCATGGTCTCATGGTTTAGATTAGTCTCAGAAATGAGACTAAGGAGTCCATGATGGGAACCATTCCGATGGATGACAGGCGCCAGCGTCCGCCGCTCGGCGCGCTTCATGAGTACGATGGCCGCCGGCTGATGCTGCACCGATCCGGGGTCGAGGGGCCGGCCGTGGTCTTCCTTCCGGGAGCCGGCCTCATCGGCTACGACTTCCTCAACCTGCATCGGGAGGTCGGGAGAATCACGACGAGTGTGCTCTACGACCGTGGCGGCACGGGCTGGAGCGACCCGGTCGACCTGCCCCGCACTCCGACCGATGTGGCCGAGGAGCTCCGTTCGCTGCTCCACGCGGCCGGTGTCCCCGGGCCGTACATCTTGGTCGGGCACTCCCTGGGTGCCTTCTACGCCCGCCGCTATGCCCAGCTGCATCCGGAGGAGACGGCAGGCCTCGTGCTGCTCGACCCCGGGCACGAAGACATCATGTCGTTCATGCCCCCGCAGGCGGCTGAGCTGAATGACCAGATGACATCGGGTCTCGACGAGCTCCCGGACCTGACGGCCGAGCAGGTGCAGGAAGCCCGTGAACAGTACGCCGAGATCTATTCGGCGTGGCCGGAGGAGGTTCGCGTCCCGCTCATCGAGGAGCATCTCCGATCGTGGCGCACGCAGATCGCCGAGACGAAGAACTTCGAGACGACGGTCTACGACGAGCTGCGCGCCGGCGGGCCTCTCTCGGACATTCCCCTGATCGTCCTCACCGCGGGCGGCGCGAACCCCTATTGGGCGAACTTCATGACCGATGCGCAGATGCGAGAGGCGCTGGACGGGGTGCGTCGTATGCAGGCCTCGATCGCTGAATCGGTGCCGCGGGGTGAGCAACGCGTCCTCGAAGGCACCTCTCATCAGTACCTGCACATCGAGCGCGAGGATGCCGTGATCCGAGCCATCCGCGACGTCGTCGGACGCTGAGCGCCCGGGCGCTCGGCTCGGTCACTGAGCGCCCGGGCAGTCGGGGCGGGTATGTCACCGGCGGTGGATGTCGAGATCGGTTCGCCCGGGAAGGATGTCGGCGCGCAGCGCCCGCGTGCCCCGGTAGTCGCCGTCGCGCAGGGCCCGGTACGGCTGAGACGGCACTTCGTCTTGGATGCTCGCGAGCCTCGTGGTCAGCCGATTCTGCTCCGAGGCGACGGCCTCGGCGTCGAGGGCGTCGGCGTCGTGGATGACGTGCAGATCGAGTGATTCGATCCCCGTGTACCAGAGCGTGCCGTGCGTGATCGGGAACATCAGCGCATCGATGTCGCCGCTGACCCCTCGTGAGCCGATGCTCCGCGCATCCTCGCCCGCCGTCACGATGATGAGCGCGCGCTTGCCCTTCAGGCCGCCCTCGCCGTAGCGGAGCGGCAGCCCCGTCTCCGCGTCGACGCCGCCGTAGGCGAAGCCGTTGGTGAACACTCGATCGAACCAGCCTTTGAGGATCGCCGGTGCGCCGTACCACCAGAGCGGGAACTGGAACACGAGCAGTTCGGCGGCTTCCAGCTTTTGCTGTTCGAGGCGCACGTCGTCGGGGATGAGTCCGCTCTCGTAGACCTCGCCCATCAGGTCGACGATGTTGCCCTCGCGTCCGCCGACATCGCGCTGCGCGAGCAGGGGGTCGAAGCCCTGCGCGTAGAGATCCGAGGTCTGCACGTCGTAGCGCGGGGCGAGCGCCTCGGCCCCCGCTTGGAACAGCTGCCGGTTCAGGGATCCCGCTTGCGGGTGCGCGTAGATCCAGTGCGCGGTGGGCCGGAGGTCGGCGGTCATGTCTCTCCTCGGGGTGTGGCGTGCCGGTGGCATGCGGGATAGGCTGGTTACCTACCAACCGTAACTTACTCATAGTAGGTATGGGTCGCAAGGGGTGAGAGTGACGAAGGCGAAAGAGGGTGCGCGACCGCGGCTGTCCAAGGCGGACCGCCGTGCGCAACTGCTGGGCGTCGCGCGGGAGATGATCCGCGCCGAGGGTGCCGATGCGCTGACCCTCGGTGCCCTGGCAGACCGGGCGGGCATCACGAAGCCCGTCGTCTACGAGCACTTCGGCGACCGTTCGGGACTCTTCGCCGCGTTGTATCGTCAGTTCGACGAGCGCCAGGATGCCTCGCTCGAGACCGCGCTGGCGAGCGCCCGACCCGACGTGGACGGGGTCGTGGACGTCATCGCCACGAGCTATGTCGCCTGTGCGCGCGCCGAAGGCGTCGAGATGGCGGGCGTGGTCGCGACTCTCGCCGGCACGCCGGTGCTCGCGCGGATACGGCAGGAGTCGGTAGTGGCGTACGTGGAACGCTGCCGCACCGCGCTCGCCCGAGTGGTCGGCAGCGAGAACATCGATCCGATCGCGCTGGAGGCCGCGTTCGCCTCGGCGGACGTGCTCGCGGGCGCGGTGCTCGCCTCCCGCATCGACGAGGACGACGCGCACGAGACTCTGGTGCGGATCCTCCTCGCCTCGATCAGGGAGTGAGCCGAGGGGCGTTCCGAACGCAACGCGACTCCGAGATCCGATGTCGGATTCCGGCCGGAACGCACGACGGACGTGTCACTCGCCGAATGCCTTTCGGGAGAGGTATCGGGATTCGGGTTCGTTCGTCGTCATGTCGGCCGCAGCGAGGAAGTCCTCTCTCGCCGCAGTCGGGTCCCCCTCCGCTTCGCGGAGATGTGCGCGGATCGCGTGGGCACGGTGTCGGGTCAAGGGATGTTGGAGCAGTCCGTGCTCGCGATCCAGTTCCTCGAGCAAGGCGGTGGCGCGCGCGGGCCCGAAAGCGTGCGCCACGGCGACGACTCGTGCGAGCCGGACGGGTCCGCTGGGTTCGACCTGCTCGAGCGCCAGGTAAAGAGCAGCAATCTGTGCCCAGTCGGTCTGCTCGGCGACGGGAGCGGAGGCATGGACGGCGGCGATCGCGGCCTGCAGCCGGTAGGTTCCCACGTTCCCCTGGGACCACGCGGCACGGATGAGGTCGGATCCCTCTCGGATGGACTCCAGATCCCATCGAGCGCGGTCCTGGTCACGCAAGGGGATGAGGTCGCCATTCGAGGTGGAGCGCGTCGCGCGTCGCGAATCGATCAGCAGCATGAGCGCGAGAAGTCCGGTCGATTCCGGGTCATCGGGAACGAGGGCGTGGAGGAGTCGCGCGAGTCTGATCGCCTCGCCGGTCAGGTCGGTCCGGGTGAGCTCGGTTCCGGTGGTCACCGTGTATCCCTCGTTGAAGATCAGGTACAGAACCCGCATCACCGCGGACAGGCGGCCGGAGAGATCGTCATCGGCCGCGAACTCGAAGCGGGCGCCGCTCTTGCGGATCTGCTGCTTCGCGCGGCTGATCCGCACGGCCATCGTCTGCTCGGTCACTCCATAGGCATGCGCGATCTCCGCGGTGGTCAACCCGCCCACAGCCCGCAGCGTCAAGGCGATGCGGGAGGCGGACGACAGGGCGGGGTGACAGCACAGCAACAGCAGGTTCAGGCTGTCGTCGTGGTCGGCCGGGGCGGCGTGCGAGAAGGACGCGTGCGGTTCGGAGGCCACGTACTGCTCTTCGCGGCGGCGGTCGGCCGATTCGGCGCGCAGCGCGTCGACCATGCGGCGGTAGGCGACGCGGATCAGCCAGGACCGGGGCTGATCGGGGATGGCGTCCCGGCGCCACTGCTGGCTTGCGGCGAGCAGTGCGTCCTGCGTGGCTTCCTCGGCGATGTCGAAGTGACCGAAGCGGCGAACCAGAGCCCCGAGGACCTGCGGCGCTTCCATGCGCAGCAGGTCCTCGATCGCGTCAGGTCGAGCCGTCACGCGAAGTCGTCACCCATGATGGGACGGATCTCCATCGGTTCGCCGAGCATCTCGACCATCCGTGCGACGATGTCCTTCGCGCGCTCCACGCTGGACACCTCGATGACTGCGAACGACGCAAGGACCTCCTTCAGCTCGACGAACGGACCGTCGGTCATCACGATCGTTCCGTCGACCTTGCGCACGGTCGTCGACACGGCTGGGTGTCCGAGCCCTTCGGTGCTGACGAACTCCCCGGTCGCGCGCAGTTCCGCTTCGAACTCCTGATATGCAGCGAATGCAGCGAGCGCATCCTCGGTGGGGGCATCCGCGGTGGCGGCGTCCCAACTGCTGCTCGGCGTGTAGCCGAGAATGAGGAACTTCACGGTCTCATCTCCTTGAGTCGGCGAGTGTCCAGGCTAGCGAGACACACGCGGTGACTTCAGCAGGGAGATGGCCGTCGCGGTGCACCATCCGAAGGCGAAGAGCCCCGTGATCGCCACCTGGATGCTGGCGATGTCGGGAGCGACGGGAGCGAGGAGCGCGATCGCGACGATGCCGCTCCCGGTCGCTGCGGCCGCACGCCGCTCGCGGACGGCGCGGATGAGCGCGATGACGGCCGCCACGGCCAGGGCAGTGAAAGCGACGATCGCCGCCGCCATGTGGACGACAGCGTGCCAGGTGGGTTCGGCCGCGGGGCCGTCGGCCACGCCGAGCGGAAAACCGTTCGCGGGGTCCTGCGGGAAGAGGCCGGCGGCGATGAAGCCTGCCCCGCTGATGGTGATGAGGACCGGGATGGCGGCGCGGCCGAGCCCGTCGGTCACGACCCGCCGGTGACCGACCGCCAGGCAGATCAGTCCCAGTCCGACCAGGACGAAGGTGAGGATCTGGATCCAGCCGAAATCTCCCGTGGAGAGTTGGCTGAGGGGGTGGATGCGGATGTCGAATCCGGGGCGCGTGAGCATCTGCACGAGCGCGGACAGATAGAACAGCGGTCCCGCGAATGCGCCCGCGAGCAGCAAAGGGCGGGTCGAACGAGGGAGTGCGCTGATCTCCCTGTGCGCGAGGCGTGGTGCTGAGTTCGTGGTCACTGTGAGCTCCTCTTCTGGGTCGAGTGTTTCTGCACTGATACCTCGGAGCCGCGCGACGAATCTTGACATCGTGCGTTCGCGACGTGTGAGGGGGGCGCCCGGCGGATCGCTTCCGACGGATTCGCGCGCAGATGTCAATCCGCAGCGTTCGGCTCCGAGGTATCTGCAAGAGCGGCCCGCCGGGCTGCACGAGAAAGGACACCTCATGAACGAGAACGCGCTGGAGAACGTCACCGCCGAGCAGATCGACGGCTACGGCCTCGGTGAGCAGCCCACGCCCAGCAGCGCCGTCACGGCGCTCGACAGGCTCGTCGGGGAATGGACGGTGACGGGTGGCGCCGAGGGAGTCGTGCGGTACGAGTGGATGGGCGGACGGTTCTTCCTGCTCCAGCACGTCGAGCTGGAGCAGTTCGGTCAGGCCATCACCGGCATCGAGGTCATCGGTCAGCTCCGCCCGTTCGGCGAGCCCGCCGGCACGGATGTCGCTTCCCGGTTCTACGACTCGATGGGCAACACCCTCGACTACGTCTACGAGCTGGAGGGAGACACGCTCACCATCTGGGCCGGAGCCAAGGGAAGCCCGGCCTCCTTCACCGGCACCTTCAGTGACGACGATCGTGTACTCGACGGCGCCTGGGTCTACCCGGGTGACGGCGGATACGCGTCCACGATGACTCGCCGCTGACACCACCCACTTCTCGAAGAGAGCGGAATCATCATGCCGACGAAGACCCCTTCTCCCGTTCCCTCCCTGCACCAGGTCGTGTCCGCGGATGGCACGGAGATCTCGTATGAACGCCACGGAGACGGGCCGGTCGTCATCCTCGTCGCGCAGGCGCTGTCCGACCTCCGCGACAACCGTCGCCTCGCGGCCCTGCTCGCCGCGAGCCATACGGTCGTGAACTATGACCGTCGAGGGCGCGGCGACAGCGGGGACGTCGGCTCCTGGCGCATCGCTCGCGAGATCGCGGATATCGAGGCGCTCATCGATGCGCACGGAGGCAGGGCTGCTCTCTTCGGAGCGTCATCCGGCGCGATCCTCGCGGTGGACGCCGCGGCGGCTCTTCCCGAGAAGGTCGCGGGCGTCATCGCCTTCGAGCCCCCGGTGATCGTGGACGATCGACGCGCACCCGTCCCCCGCGACCTCGCCGACCACCTTCAGCAGCTGGTCGACGAGGGGCGGGGGTCGGACGCGGTTCGCGAGTTCCACCGTGTCGCCCTCGGTGCATCCTCCTTCATGATCCACGCCATGCGACTCATGATCGGCCCGTGGCGGACCATGGTCGCGATGGCCCAGACGGCCGTCTATGACACGCGCCTCTGCGTAGGGTTGCAGGACGGGACGCCTCTCACCGGCGACCGGTGGAGCGGGCTCCGGGCGCCCTCTCTCGTGCTCCTCGGAAGCAAGAGTGCGCCGTTCATGGACAGCGGGACGCGAGAGCTGTCGACGCTGATCGGAGCCCGACACGCGACGATCGAGGGCGCACATCACGCGACGCCGATGATGAAACCGGTCGCGCTGATGCCTTCGATCGTGCCCTTTCTCGGCGAGGTCCTCCCGTGATCGCCACCTGCGCGGAGCGCCGATGTCCGTGATTCCCGACGAACTCGGTCGCAGCGAGACGGACCGGGTCTTCCGAGCGCTGGGAGACGCCACTCGGCGCGACATCCTCGCCCGCACGCTCGTCGAGGGGCAGTCCGTGACCGAGCTCGCGCGTCACTATGACATGGGTTTCGCGGCCGTGCAGAAGCACGTCGCGGTGCTCGAGCGTGCGGGACTCATCGTCAAGTGCGCGCGCGGGCGGGAGCGGCTCGTGCGCGCAGATCCGGAGATGATCCGGCGGGCGTCTCGGCTGCTTCGCGCTTTCGACGACAGGTAAGAGTGCGCCAAGCCGCACCTCTGATGCGCCGCAGAGTCATTCCCGGGCTGACGGCGAACGCGGCGATGTTCGCAACCATGACCAGGCGGACGTTCGTCCGGATCTGTGCAGTAGATCGCGTCGAAACGGGAGGCTGAGAGGGGCGCGCGGGCGGCTAAGCGACCGGGTCGCTCGGTGCTTCGTCGTCCATCATCGGGTAGGCACCGGACTCGAGTCGGGCGATGAGGCCCTCCGTCCAGGCGATGGCGCTGTCCGCCGAGTGCGCCCAGAACTGGATCGCCTCGACGTGGTGGCCCCAGTCTTCGTCCTGGTGGTTCTCGTATTCGCGGACCACCCGCGCGCGCCGCGCCCGGAATGTCTCGATGCGGAGCCGGAGCAGTTCGACGGCTCGGTCGCGAGTGAGGGTGGTGATGAATCCGATTCCTGCCATCGTCTCGGCGATGTCGCGACCGTCCGAGGAGAGTGCGCGTTCGAGCAGGGTGACGAACTCCGCGCGCCCCGCGCTCGTCACCGTGTACTCCACGCGCGCGGGACCTTCGGTGCCGTGGCCGGAGTCGGTTCTGTCGATCAGCCCATCGTCCGCCAGGCGACGTAGCGCGTGATACACGGATCCCTGGCCGATGTTGCCCCAGAGGTCGACCTGCCAGGATTCCAGGTCTTTGCGTACCTGGTAGCCATGCGCGCTTCCGCGTTCGATGATCGCGCCAAGGATCAGTAGTCGCGTCGCTGACACAGCATCCTTCCTTCGGTCCGTTCCTGTCGTTGACGTCACTCTATCGTGCTAGTACAGTTGTACTAGCTGAGGTCATGCTCAGTGTTCAAGTCGTTCGAGGCGAGGGATGTGTACATGCACGTCGTGGTTGCAGGCGCGTCCGGCAGAACCGGACGATTCGTCGTCGAGCAGGCCCTTGCCGCCGGTCATCGAGTGACCGCGATCGTGCGCGACTCCGGCCGGTACGACCGGCCGCCGGGCGTCGTCGTGCAGCGGGCTGAGGTGGTGACCGATGCGGAGCTGACGTTGCCGGCCGACGCCGACGCCGTGATCTCGACGCTGGGCAAGCGTTCGAATCAGGATCCCGCGCCCGTGTGCGCGGCAGGCACGGCGAACCTGGTCGACGCCATGCGGCGCCACGGCGTGCGACGCCTGGTCGTCGCCTCGGCGGTGCCGGTGCTCACATCGGGTGCGGGCGAGCCATGGTGGTTCCGCCACGTGGTGCGCCCGCTCGTCCGCCGCAGTGCACCTCGCATCTACGACGACCTCGAGGCGATGGAGCAGATCGTCCGCGGCGGCGGACCTTCCGTCGACTGGACGATCGTGCGGCCCGGTTATCTGATCGACACGGAGGCGACCGACTATCAGCTCGTCCCTGAGGCGAACGGGTCCACGAGCGTGTGCCGCGCCGATCTGGCCAGTGCTCTGGTGGCTGCCGCCACCGATCCATCAGCGATCGGCCGGTCGTACGGACTCAGGCGAGGTCGGATCCCGCAGCGCATGACAGCGCGGGTAGCGACATGAGCCGCGACGCCCGGCCGCGCCGCGTCAGCTGGCTCCGGGTCGGGTTTCTCGCCGACGGCGTCTTCAAGCTGCTCGTCGCGTCGATATACGTCGTGTTGCTCCAGGTGATGACCGATTTCCTGGATGCGCCGCCCTGGCTGCTCGTCGCTACGGCGGCGCTCGTGGCCACCAGCGGTATCGCCGAGATCACCTTCGCGCTCCGGAGCGGCGCCGGTTCGCACACCCGCTACCTCGTCGCCTACGACAGCGGATGGGTCATCGTCACCTTCATCGCGGCGCTTCTGGCGTTCAACGATGTCCTCGGTGCGGGCACGTTCTGGCTCGCTTACCAGTTGCTCGCCTCGCCGCTCGTCGCTGCGGTGTTCGCCTTCGGTGCCCGGCGCGCCCAGACTGACTGATCGTCACCTGCGCCACTCGCGGCGGACATGTGTCCTCGCACACCATCTCGACAAGAAGAGGACAAGAAGAACCGACCCCTTGACATCCCCTCCGCGCAGGAATAACGTACAACCAAATGGTTGCACAAAGAGAACTGAGCGAAGCGGAGGTCGACCGTGTCTTCCACGCACTGGCGACGTCGACCCGGCGCGACATCCTGCGTCGGACGATCGAGCGTGAGCAGTCCGTCTCGACCCTCGCCGCCGATTACGAGATGTCGTTCGCCGCGGTGCAGAAGCACGTCGCCGTGCTCGAGGCCGCGAACCTCATCGTCAAGCGCGCCGAGGGACGCGAGCGGCTCGTCCGCGCGAACCCCGAGATGATCGCCCGCGCCAGGGCGCTTCTCGCCCGATACGAAGAGCTGTGGCGGTCGCGCATCGCCCGACTCGACGACCTGCTGGCCGAGACCCCTCGGCCCGGCTCATCCGACAACAGCGACACCAAGAAGAACGAGCAAGGAGACTGAAATGCCTGTCACCGACGTCACCACCGATGCCGATAACCTCACGATGACCGTGGTCGCCGACTTCGCGGCCCCCATCGAGCGGGTCTGGAGCGCCTACAGCGACCCGCGCCAGCTCGAGCGCTTCTGGGGTCCTCCCGGATGGCCGGCCACCTTCACAGCCTGGGACCACACCGTCGGCGGACGCGCGGTCTACTCGATGAACGGTCCCCGCGGCGAGAAGTCGTCCGGGTCGTGGGAGTTCCTCTCCATCGACGCGCCGAACTCCTTCGAGGTCATCGACTCGTTCGTCGACGAGTCCGGCAAGCCTCTGGAGGGCTTCCCCGCGCAGCGGATGTCGTTCTCCTTCGAACCCACCGCCGAGGGCACGCGCATGGTCACGACCAGCCACTTCGACTCGGTCGATGCACTCGAACAGGTCGTCGAGATGGGTCAGGTCGAGGGCATCAAGATGGCGATGGCACAGCTGGATGCCGTGTTGCAGGACCTCCGCGAGTACGCGCAGGGCAAAGGCACGCGGGTCGAGCTGCTCGACGACACGCACGTGCGCATCACGCGCCTGGTCGAAGGACCGCGCGAGCTGGTCTGGCGTGCGCACTTCGAGCCCGAGCTCATCCGCAAGTGGATGCTCGGCCCCGACGGCTGGGAGATGACGGAGTGCGTCGCCGCCACCGAGGTCGGCCAGTCGTACCGGAACTCCTGGGCGCCGGTCGGTGACACCGAGGGCGAGCCGTTCGGCTTCGAGGGGGAGGCGCTCCTGATCGACGCCCCGCGCCGCGCGGTCACCACCGAGCGGATGCAGGGCCTGCCGACCGAGACCCTCAACGACCTGAACCTGTACGAGGAGGACGGCGCGACCCTCGTCACGGTGCTCATCGAGTACCCCGACAAGGAGACGCGCGACATGATCCTCGCCACCGGCATGGCCGACGGCATGGAGTCGTCGTTCGCCCGCCTGGAGCGGGAGCTGCTCGCCGTCTGACCGCGGCGCCGCGTTCACAACTCCTCAAGAACTGGCCGGATCCGCTCGGATCCGGCCAGTTCTCGGCGTTCTGCATCCGTTTCTGAGGAGTTGTGCGCGAGTCGGGCACCGCACCGCACCGCCCCCCGAGCCAGAACAGGCCCGCTCGGGACAGAAGAACGGGCCGGCTCGGGATAAAGTGGCGACACGATGAGGATCACGCGCCGCACTCTGCTCCTCGGCGCCGGAGCCGGCGTCGCTTCGGTGCTTCTCGCCTCCTGCACCCCCGAACCCGCGCCCACGCCGACGCCCACGCGCACCCGCGAGCCCGAGCCTCCGCCCGGAGTTCCCGCGCCGGCCGGCAGTATCCGCAGCACCTGGAGCACCGACCCGTTCGCCCTGGGCGCCGCCAGCTTCACCCCCGTCGGTGTCGTCGCCGGCACCCGCACCGCGCTGGGTCTGCCCATCGACGACCGCGTGTTCTTCGCGGGTGAGGCGACCGACGAGGATGCTCCCGGCACGGTGCGCGGCGCGATCGCCTCGGGTGTGCGTGCCGCGGAAGAGCTCATGATCCCGTCGAGCTCGGGCGAGCGGGTGGCCGTCGTCGGCGCCGGACTCGCGGGCGCGACCGCGGCGGCACTGCTCGCCGAACGCGGGGTGCAGGTGACCGTGTTCGAGGCGCGCGACCGCGTCGGCGGACGCGTCCACTCGCAGGTCGACGACTCTTGGCCGGTGCCGGTGCAGCTCGGCGCCTGGCTCTTCGGCGAAGACGACTCCGAGGTCCTCGATCAGCTGACCAGCGGCGATGTCGGCATCGACGAGCTGACGGGCGAGCTCTGGCGCACACCGGATGCCGACATCGACCCGGTCGACCCGCAGCCGTTCGACGCGGCGATGGCTACGGCGCAGGCGGCCCCCGAGGACTCCTCGGTCGCCGACGCCCTGACCGCGGCGGGCGTCGATCCCGCCGATCCCGCGACCGCCGCCCTGCTCGCGATCCTCGCCACCCGCACCGGAGCCGATGCCGACGCGCTCTCCAGCTGGCTGGCCCCGCCCCTGCCGACCGGCGATCCGAAGGCGGCGCGCGACGACCTCACCCCGTTCGTGGAGCACGCCCTCGACGGCGTGCAGGTGGGGCTGAGTTCCCCGGTCGCGCGCATCGCGTACGACGACTCCGGCGTCAGCATCCGCCTCGGCACCGGCGAGGCCCTGTCGTTCGACCGGGTCGTGGTGACCGTGCCGCTGGGTGTGCTCCAGAAGCGCAGCATCGAGTTCGAGCCGGCGCTGCCGTTCTCGCAGCGCGGTGCGATCGCCGCTCTCGGCATGGGTGCGATCGAGACGGTCTGGCTGCGGTGGGACGAGCCGTTCTGGGAGAACGAGGAGTCGGTCTGGCACGCCGTGGGAGCCGACGTCCTGATCCCGACGTGGATCAACCTGCAGCCGACCACCGGCGAGAACGTGCTCGTGGGGCTCATCGGAGGAACCGCCGCCGCGGACTTCGCAGCGCTCGACGAGAAGGCGGCGCTCGAAGCAGCCCTCGCCTCGCTCACGCTCTGGATCTGACCGCCGCTCCCAGACTGCGACTAGCTTCGCGCGGTCGCCGTCTCCCGCTCGGATTCCTCCGGCACACGCTCGCCGTTGGCCGCCGGTGACCCGTCCGGCGCATCCTCATCGTCATCGGCATCCGTCCGCAGGCGTCTGGGCAGCGGCATCCGGCTGATGAGCACGAGCAGGGTCGAGACCACGGCGAAGCTGCCGAGTGCGATCGCCGACGAGGCGAGGAACTCCAGCGGCCCGCTCACCTGCCGCGGGTCGAGGAAGTAGTAGGGGTACCAGCCGATCATCGGCCCGCGGATCATCGTCGCGATCCCCCACAGCACCGGATAGGCGAGCGTCACCGGGACCACTCGCCACGGCGCCGAGCGGTGGCCGGGCGCCAGCGCCCACGCGGCCACGGTCAGCGCCGGCAGCCAGAAGTGCAGCACCTGATCCGACCATGGGACATCGATGCGGATGCCGCGGATCCCGGCCTGCCAGACGAGGATCGCGAAGACCAGTCCGGCCGTGATCGTCCAGGTGAGCACGAGCGCCAGCGCCACCGTGAGCCATCGCGGATCCCGCGCGGTGCGCAGGGCGATCACTCCCGCGATCGAGAGCAGCACGACGAACGCGATGTTGGACTGGTTGGTCAGATAAGCGAAGAAGTTCTGGCTCGCGATCGTGTGCGACGCGAGCCCCCAGCTCAGCCGGTGGATCAGCGCCGCGAGGCAGACGGCGGCAGCGCCGAGGCGGAGCAGGCCGAAGACGGTACGCGCCTTCACCGCTGCGTCACCCGCCGTTTCCTCATCCGCCGAGTCTACGGATCGGATCTCGGCGCATCCGGCGCACCGCAGAGGGCGCCCGTCCTGACAGGTGTGGATCCGTGCTGGTGATTCGGCGTCGGCGTATCAGCGCCGGGGTTCGCGGGTCGACCACAGCGCGAGTGCGACGAGCGCCGGCTGGAAGAACAGCCGGACGAAACGCTTCATGTCCGTGTCGAGGCCGAAGCCGTCACGGTGGTGCATCCACTGCGCCACGTTGCCGGGGAACACGGCGACGAAGAACAGCGCAGCGATCGTGCCGACGGTGCGCCGACGGCGTCGCGCCAGCAGCAGGGCAGAGCCGAGCGCGACCTCGGCCACGCCGGAGGCGAGCACGGTCGTGTCGGGGTCGAGCGGGAGCGACTCGGGGACCTGGGCCTGGAATTCCTCACGAGCCACCGTGAGGTGGGAGACGCCCGCGAAGACGAGGGAGGCGCCGAGGAAGATGCGGCCGATGGTGCGGGCAGGAGTCGACATGGTGCGAGCTTACGCCTCAGCCACCCGGCTCAGATCAGGCGGCGGAGCGCTTCTTCGAGCGAGACGCCCTGGGCCTCGGCGCGGTCGCGCAGGCGGGCGTGCTCGTCCGACGAGAGCGGGATCCGCAGCTCGATCGGGTCATCGGCGGGGGCGTCCAGGCCGTCGAGCAGGTCGGAGGCCTCGGCCCAGAGCGGTTCCGCGAGCGACGCCGCTGCGGCGGGAGAGGGGGCGGATGATGCTGCCGCTGCCGCCGTCGAGCGGGCGCGGTCGTCGGTCGCGACTGCGCCACCGTCGCGTGCGGGCGCGGAACCTGACTCTGCCGCCGGCGATGGTGCGGCCGACGATGGTGCCGCCGGCGATGTTGCGGCCGACGCCGGTGCCGAGGCAGCGACGGAGGCCGATCCGGCGACGGCGGCACCGCCATCCGTCCCCATCGTGAAGCCCGGTCCTCGCCGCGGTTCCTGCTTCGCCTGGTAGGCCTTGGCGGCGGCGTTCGCGCGTTCGTCGGCCGCCTCGTTGAGGGGGTGTCCCGCGTGCCCCTTGACCCACGAGAACTCGACGTCACGGCCGCGGATCGCCTCGTCGATGCCCTCGAGCAGGTCGCGGTTGAGCACCGGCCCGCCGTCGGACTTGCGCCAGCCCTTGCGCTTCCAGCCCGGCATCCACTTGGTCACGGAGTCGATCACGTAGCGGCTGTCGCACTCGATCAGCAGCTTCTCGTCGGTGCCGGCCGTGGCGAGCAGCAGCTCGAGCACCGCGCGAAGCTCTCCCTGGTTGTTGGTGCCGTGCGGGGAGCCGCCCGCCGCCCAGTTCGCGTCGTCGATGTACCAGGCCCAGCCGTTGGGGCCGGGGTTGCCCAGGGCGGAGCCGTCTGCGGCGGCGGTGATCGTCATCCCTCAACCGTAGCCGCGCGGCGCTTCGTCGATTCGCACTCAGGGCGCCGGGAATCGATGCCTGCCATCCGTTGCCGTGGTGATCCCGCGACGGCGTGCCGGTGGGTCAGTCGTCTTCGGGTTCGTCTTCGGGCTCGGGCTCGCCGCTCTTGGTCGTGACGGCCTCGGGGGCCGGTGGTGCGACCGGGAACAGGACCGAGCTCAGGTCGCCGCTGGTCTCGGCGCCGAGACCGATCGACAGCGGATCGACGACGGGCGCCGTATCGAGCACATCCGCCTCCGTGCGCTCGAGCGGCTCAGAGGGCAGCACCCACTGGTTCTCTTGTTCTTCCGGCTTCTGCTGGAACAGTCCCATGGTCTCCATTGTGAACCTGCGCGTCGGCGGCAGGGCCGGATTCACACCGGATTGATCGGATGCCGGAGCGTGCGGGTTCAGCGCCGGGCGGCCGTGCGCACCGCTTCGACGAGCGTGCGCCACGGTCCGTCGAGTGCGGAATCGGGCAGGTCTCGCTCCCGGCGTTCGGAGGGTGTGCGGGCCCGGATGCTCCACACGTAGCGGTCGGCGCCGGTGCCGGCATCCGTTTCCTCGTCCCACGGGCAGCCGTCGATGAGGTCGATCCACTCCCCGGCGTCGTCGGGCTCGGCTTCCACCCGCCACTGACGGCGGATGCCGGCGATGCCGCCCGAGCGCACCACCGCGATCACGACGCGCGCGTCAGTCGGTGGAGGGGACTCGCTCATCCTCATAGACTCCCACGGCGCTCCAGGCGCGTCGAGCCGCTTCGGCTGTGGCATCGTCGATCGAGGTGGCGGCGGACACCGTGGCGTCGGCGAATTCCGTGAAGGTCGCCGTGCTCGACAGGCCTCCGGTGAGAGCCCGGTACCAGACCGTGCCGGCGCGCTCCCAGGCGTTGCCGCCGAGGTCGGTCGCGAACACGGCGAAGGCGCGGTTGGGGATGCCGGAGTTGATGTGCACCCCGCCGTTGTCTTCGGTCGTGCGGACGAAGCCGCTCATGTGGTCGGGCTGCGGGTCTTTGCCGAGCTCGTCGTCGTCGTAGGCGGTGCCGGGCGCGATCATCGAGCGCAGCGCCGCACCCTCGACGGCGTCGGTGAAGATCTCGGCGCCGATGAGCCAGGTCGCCTGGTCGGCCGTCTGCCCGAGCGCGTACTGCTCGGTCAGGGCCCCGAACACATCGGCGATGGACTCGTTCAGCGCGCCGGGCTGCCCCTGGTACTCGAGGTTCGCGGTGTGCTGCACGACGCCGTGCGCGAGCTCGTGTCCGATGACGGTGAGCGACCCGGTGAACCCCTGGAACACTTCGCCGTCGCCGTCGCCGAACACCATGCGCTCACCGTCCCAGAACGCGTTGTCGTAGTCGATGCCGTAGTGCACGGTCGCATCGAGCGGGGCGCCGGCATCGTCGAGGGAGTTGCGCTGGAACGCGGCGAGAAGCATCTCGAACGTGGCGCCGAGCCCGTCGAAGGCCTCGTTCACCGCGGTGTCTTCCACGGGGCCATCGTCTTCCCCGCGCACCACCGCGCCGGGGAGCTGCTGCGTATTGCCGGCATCGCTGATCGTGCGGTTCGGGGCATCCGACAGCTGCGCGACGAGGTCGCCGTTCTCGTCGATCGAGAGGTCGATGCGCGCGCGGAAGGGCGGCCGGCCCGCCGTGAGCGTCTGCCGGGCGGCGGCTGCGGCCTTGGGGAAACGCCCCGACTCGGCCAGGCGCGCGAGCAGGTAGGAGGGGACCACGCCATGACGTTCTCGGGATGCTGTGCTGCTCATGCTGCGACCCTACGCCGGGGTGCCGACGTTCGGACACTTCGTCCGTGGCTATGACGCGGAACGAAGGAGTTCGCCCGGAAGGAAGGAGTGATCTGCCTTGAGGCTCCTTCATGTCGAGATTTCTCCTTCATTCCGTGTGGCCCGTTCGGGAAGACCGCCGCGACTTGATAACGAGAATCGTTCTCAATAAAGTGACAGAGTCATGAACTCTCGCTCCCCTCGCGCCCCAGCCCGCACTGCATTCGCATCCCGGGCTGCATTCGCATCCCGCGCTGCATCCATCGCCACAGCCTCCCTCGCCGCCGCGGTCGCGCTGCTGCTGGGCGTCACCGCGTGCGCGCCGACGACCGCGTCCGCTCCGGCACCGGCGACATCGGCGGCCCCCGACGCGCACGGCATCGACGCGGGCGACGCCGCCGAGGTCGCCGCCCCGGCCCGCGCCCTCGTGATCGGCGACCGGCACGGCGAGCTCACTCTCCTCGACCTCGACACCGAAGAGCGTTCGACCCTCGCGCCAGGCCACGACGATGTCACCGGCCTCTTCGGCGACGGTCGCCTCCTCTACCGTGTGCACGACGCGCAGGGTGGCACCGCGGTCGAGGTGATCGACTCCGCCCGCTGGACCGTGCCGCACGGCGATCACACCCACTCCTTCCGCGGCGAGCCCCGCTCCCTCGGAACCCTCGAGGGCGAAGGAGACGTCCGGGTCGTCGCAGGGGAGCAGCGGGCGACGGTCGCCCTCGCGAGCGGGGAACTGATCCTGCTCGCCCACGACGCTCTCGCGGATGGACTGGATGCCGCCCCACGCGCGACCGTCGATGCCTCCGGCCCCGTGGCGTTCCTCGCCGACCATCTGCTCGTGCCGACAGCCGGCTCGACGATCGAACTGCTCGACTCCGCGGGCTCCCCGGTCGCCGACGCTGCGACCCCGTGCACCGACCCCTCGGACGCCGACATCACTCGCGTCGGCGCCGTGTTCACCTGCACCGAGGGGGCCGCGCTCTTCACCCGCGAGGTGGGCGGCGCCATCTCTGCCGAGACGATCCCGTACCCCGCGACGGCCGCCCCCGTGACCGGCCTCGCCGGCCGCCCCGACCGCCCCGACCTCGCGGGTGTCACGGGCGCGCAGGGTGCCTGGCTGCTCGATGTGCGACAGCGGCAGTGGATGCTGCTTTCCTCGGACGTGCCCCTGTTGCAGGCTGCTGCCCTCGGTGACGACGACAGCCGCACGGTCGCGATCGATGCCGACGGTCGCGTGCGGGTGCTCGCGCCGGACGGAACGGTACTCGCCCGCACGGAGCCGCTGCTGGCAGCATCCGTCACCGACCCCGCGC
This sequence comes from Microbacterium sp. GQ128, assembly GCF_059758615.1. NCBI lineage: Bacteria > Bacillati > Actinomycetota > Actinomycetes > Micrococcales > Microbacteriaceae > Microbacterium > Microbacterium sp. GQ128. Next base: position 198,321 of record NZ_JCAXDY010000006.1, on the reverse strand, counting down.
TGCGCGACCGCGTGCAGTTGCTCGTCGACGCCCAGCATGCCTACGTGACCGACCCGGCGACCGGGGCCGTGCACGAGATCGACCACGGTGACGGCACCGTCACCCGAACCTTCGCCGACCTCGACCCCCGGTTCGTGCAGCAGGTCGGCTGATCCCTCGACGACTCCGTCGTCGTCGCGCATCCCGCGCACCCACCCAGAAGAAAGAGAGACGATCCATGTCCCGACCCCGCAGCCGCCTCGCGATCGGCGCCCTCGGCGTGATCGCCGCCGTGGCGCTCGCCGGATGCGCGACCTCAGGTCCCGCCGCCGAGAACAGCGCAGGCGCCGCACCCGACGACCACCACGAAGGGGACACCCGCGTCGCCGTGACCTATGACGGTGGCGTGCTCGTGCTCGACGGCGAGACCCTCGACACCATCGGGCAGGTCGAGCTCGACGGCTTCCTGCGCGTGAACGGCGCCGGCGACCACGACGGCCACGTCTTCGTCACCGCCGAAGACGGGTTCCATGTGCTCGACTCCGGCCTCGCGTCCGGCGCGGTCGAGTTCACCGGCGAGGTGTTCGATGCCGAAGCCGCTGGCCACGCGGTCCCGCACGCCGGACGCACGGCCCTCTTCGACGACGGCACCGGCGAGGTGCGGATCTTCGACACGGATGCCGTCGGCACGGGCACGCTTCCCGAGGTCGACACGATCACCTCGGAGGCGGCCCACCACGGTGTGGCGCTCGAGCTCGCCGACGGCAGCATCCTCTCGACGATCGGCACGGCCGATGCCCGCAGCGGAGTCCGCCACCTCGCGGCCGATGGGGCCGAGCTCACTCGCAACGAGCAGTGCCCGAGCGTGCACGGCGAGGGCGCGCTCAAGCACGAGGTCGTGATGTTCGGCTGCGAAGACGGGGTGCTGCTCTTCGACGACGGGGCCTTCACCAAGATCGACGCCCCCGACGAGTTCGGTCGCACGGGCAACGCGTACGTGAGCGACACCAGCGCGATCGCCTTCGGAGACTACAAGACCGACCCCGACCAGGAGGGATACCTGCTGTCGCAGCTCGCGCGCATCGACACCGCGGCGCAGACGATGTCGATCGTCGACCTCCCGGAAGGCGTGGAGTACACCTGGCGCGGGGTCGGGCGCGACGCGCATGACAACGTCGTGGTGCTCGGCGCCGACGGCAGCCTGTCACTGCTCGACGAGTCGGGCGACCTCGTCGACACCTGGGATGTGATCGACCCGTGGGAGAGCCCGATCGAGTGGCAGCAGCCGCACCCGGGCCTGCACGTGGTCGGCGACATCGCCTACGTGACCGAGCCGGCGAAGGACCGCATCCTCGCGGTCGACCTGCACACCGGTGAGGTCTCGGCCGACGCGACCCTCGACGTCGTGCCGAACGAGTTCGTGGTGGTCGGCGCCGCCGGGCACTGAGCATCCGTTCGGCGTGACGATCCGCCGACGAGATGACGATGAACCGAGGGTTCGGTGCGGGAACCTCGGTGATTCGTCATCCCGTCGGCGAATCGTACGTCCCACCGGCGAGTACTGCCGGGCTCAGTCGGACTCGATGCTCAACACGGTCGTGCGCATGCCGTCGGCCTCGTACTGCACCGGCATTCCGGGGTGATCGACCGAGAACCAGAAGACGCCGTCATCCGTGTCGTATCGACGGCACGTGAGCTGCCCGAGCGGCGTCGTCAGCGTCACCGTCGACACGCTCGTCGTCCCCGCGTCGAAGGCCGCGTGCCCCTGCAGCTCCACCCAGGTCACCCGGTTCGAGACCACGGCCTTCGGGTCGGCGGCGGCCCACCGGTCGAGGGTCGCGCCCTCGTCGTCGGTGTCGTGGAAGCGGTTGACGTGTTCCCCCAGCGGGCCGTCCGGTCCCTCCAGGAGCAGCCGGATCGTCTTCCCCGATCCGGTGGCTTCGCGGATCTCGGCGGCGGTGAACGGCGTCGGCAGGAGTCCGGGGCCGAGCAGGTACGGGTCGGGTTCGGTCATGGTGCCAGTCTGCGCCCTGCGCGGTGCGCACGTCACATGCCGACTCCCGTACCCTGACCGGGTGAGCACCCCCGACGTCGCCGAGTTCCTGGACCACCTGGCTCCGCGAGACGAACCAGCGGCCTGGTTGGCGCGCCGCCTGCTCGAGAGCGGATGGTCGGTGTGCGAGCTCACCGGTCCGGTGCAGATGGACGTGTGGCAACTGCTGCTCGAGCGCGGGACGCACCGCGTCCGGTTCGGGATCGAGCGTGGCCGATCGGACGGAGTGCTCGTGAGAGACGACGCGGGCGCCTACCGCCCGATCCTCGACGCGATGTCGGTGAACGGGGAGGCACCCGGCTCCCTCGCGGACGACCGGACCGCTGTCCTCCGATGGCTGGATGAGGAGTCGGACGGTGACGAGGAGTGACGCGCAGGGGGTGACACTCCTCCAGTCCTAGGGCTATCTTTGTTTGACTACCGAAACAAGATGATTCGAGGACACCGTGGCACCGGCTACCCAGACCGTACATTCCGAGGGTGAGATCTTCCGGCTGGTGCGCACCGGGGCGGCGCAGTCCCGCGCCGATCTCGCCCGCCTGACCGGGCTCTCCCCCTCGACCGTCGCGCTCCGCGTCGAAGAGCTGATCGCCCACGACTACATCGAGGAGAACGGCGAGGGCGAGTCTCGCGGCGGCCGCCGCCCCCGCGTGCTCACGGTCAAGGCCGGTGGCAGAGTGGTCGCGGGCGTGGAACTCGGCGAGAAGCACGCCACGGTCGCGCTCTTCGATCGTCGCGCCGAGGTCGTCGCCTCTACCGTCGCCCAGGTGTCGCTCCTCGACGGGGTCGAGAGCGTCGTGAGCCAGGTGTGGGAGTGCGCACAGAAGCTGGCGAAGGACAACGGCGGCCTCACGGTCGAGGGCATCGCGATGAGTCTGCCCGGCCCGGTCGACTCGCGCACCTCGCGTCTGCTGGCGCCCATGCGCATGCCCGGCTGGAACGGCGTCGACGTGGGCGAGGTGCTCGGCTCGGTCACCGGGCTGCCGTTCCTCATCGACAACGACGCGAACGCCATGGCCGTCGGCGAGTTCATCGAGCGCGGCGGTGAGCAGGAGCAGCTGGTCTTCGTGAAGGCGGGCAGCGGCATCGGCTGCGGCATCATCCTGGACGGCGCCGTCTATCGCGGGTACCGCGGGGTCGCCGGCGACATCAGCCACGTCGCCCTGCACAACGCCCCGCCCATCATCTGCTCGTGCGGCCGTGTCGGCTGCCTGGACGTGGTCGCCAGCGGTGCGGCGATCGTCGACGCGCTGCGTGAATCGGGTGTGGCGGTGGAGACCCTCGACGACGTGCTCGCGCTGGCGCAGGATGCTCACCCCAAGGCGACGTCCGCACTGCGCGAAGCCGGAGCCCGCACGGGAGAGGTGCTCGCGACGATCATCAACTTCTTCAACCCGCAGGCGCTCGCGCTCGGCGGGCGCCTGGCCACGGCCGACGCGTTCGTCGCGGGCGTGCGGCAGGCGCTGTTCACCCTCTGCCTGCCGATGTCGACGGATGCCCTCGAGATCGGCGTGAGTCGGGCCGGCGCGCTCGCCGGTGCCCGCGGTGTGGCCTGGGAGCTGCTGGAGCGGATGCTGGACCCCGCCCGGATCGACGAGGAACTGCGCACCACCGCTGCGTAATAGCTTCGATTATCGGCTCAAGTTCGCGACCATGCGGAACAAGATGGCGGTTTTGCTTCGAGGTCCGATCTAGACTCGAAGTATGACCGAGACGTCTCCGCTCCCGCGCATCGCCATCGCCGGCATGGCCATCGAGTCCAGCACCTTCTCCCCGCACCGCGCCGGTGAACGCGACTTCCTGCGCGTGGAGGGCGAAGAACTCATCACGCGCTACGACTCCCTGCGCGACGGCGAGCTGCGCGACCGCGCCGAGTGGCTGCCGGTCTACTACGCCCGCTCGATCCCCGGCGGCGCGGTGCTGCGCGAGGTGTACGACAGCATCAAGGCGCGCATCTGCGACGGCTTGCGCGCACTCGTGGCCGACGGCGAGAAGCTCGACGGCCTGTTCTTCGACATCCACGGGGCGATGAGCGTCGTGGGCATGGACGACGCCGAGGGCGACCTGATCACCGCCATCCGCGAGGTGGTCGGAGCCGACGTCGTGGTGTCGGCGTCGATGGACCTGCACGGCAACGTCTCGCGCACCCTGATCGAGAACGTCGACATCATCACGTGCTACCGCCTGGCTCCGCACGAAGACACCTGGGAGACCCGCGACCGCGCGATCCGCAACCTCGTCGAGGCGCTCGAGAGCGGCGTCACCCCGCGCCGCGCCTGGGTGCGCGTGCCCATCCTGCTCCCGGGCGAGAAGACCAGCACCCGTGTCGAGCCGGCCAAGAGCCTGTACGCCCGCATCCCCGAGATCGAGGCACGGCCCGGCGTCACCGATGCGGCGATCTGGATCGGCTACGCCTGGGCCGACGAGCCGCGCTGCCACGCGACCGTGGTCGTGACCGGCACCGACGATGAGGCGACCGCGCTCGCCGCGGAAGAGCTCGGTCGTGCGTTCTGGGATGTGCGGGACGACTTCGAGTTCGTGGGCCCTCCCGGCACCCTCGACGAGGGGGTCGCGGCCGGCCTCGCCGCCACCGACACCCCGTACTTCATCAGCGACTCAGGCGACAACCCCGGCGCCGGCGGCACGGGTGACGTCACCTGGACGCTCGCGCAGCTGCTCCAGAAGCCCGAGCTCACGTCCGACGACGCCCCGGTCACGCTGTGCGCCTCGGTGTTCGACAAGGGCGCCCTCGACATCCTCCGCGGCCACGCCGTGGGGGAGCGGGTGTCGGTCGAGGTCGGCGCACGCGTCGACAGCGGCCCGCACGGACCGGTCCTCGTCGAGGGCGTGCTGCACAGCCTGCACGAGGGCGATGTGGATGCCGGCGGCATCGCGGTCATCCGCGTCGGCGGCCTGCACGTGATCGTCACGGAGTTCCGCAAGGCGTACCACGACGTCTCCGACTTCACCTCGATCGGGCTCGACCCCGTCGCGGCGCAGATCGTCGTCACGAAGATCGGCTACCTCGAGCCGGAGCTCTACGCGATCATGCGCGGCTGGACGCTGGCCCTCACCCCGGGCGGGGTGGATCAGGACCTCGAGCGCCTCGGCCACCACCGCATCCAGCGGCCGATGCATCCGTTCGACGCGTTCGATCAGGCGCCGGATCTCGCCGCCGAGATGGTCGGCTGACGCGACTCCGCGGCTTTTCGCCGCAATCGAAGAAAGTTAGTTACTTAAACGTAACAAGACCGACTTTTGCCCTGAACTTAGTTCGGGCATGATTCAAAGTACGTCATCAATCGGACGAACGCCTTGGGTGACGAGGCGTTGAACAAGGAGGTTTACATGCGATCTCAGTCGCTGCGCCGCCGGCTGCTCGCCCCCCTGGGTGCGCTCGCCGTCGCGACGCTCGCCCTCACCGCCTGTCAGGCCGGCGCCAACGGCGACACCGGCTCGGGCGAGAAGGACACCGTCAGCTTCGCGCTGCAGGTCGGCACCGGACCCAACTGGATCCTGCCGATCTCGTCGCCCGACAAGATGGCCACGCACAACAGCGCCATCAAGGCGACGATGTGGCCGCGCCTGTTCGAGTACAACGGCGTCGACGGCGAGATGGGCTGGGACGAGCTGGCCTCCGCCGCCAAGTCCTACGAGTTCTCCGAGGACCGCAAGACCATCACCATCACGCTGAACGACCTCGACTGGTCGGACGGCGAGCCCGTCACCTCGCGCGACGTGGAGTTCTGGTACAACCTGGTGCGCTTCAACGGCGAGAAGACCGGTGGCTACTCCGCCGGCCTGATGCCGGACAACATCACCGAGTTCACGACCATCGACGACAAGACGTTCTCGTTGACGATGGACAAGGTCTACAACGAGGAGTTCCTCCTCGGCAACCAGCTCAGCCTCATGTACCCGATGCCGCAGCACGTCTGGGACAAGACCAGCGCCGACGGCGAGATCGGCGACCACGACCGCGACCAGGCCGGCGCGACCGCGGTGCTCGACTACCTCTTCTCCGAGGCCGAGGACATGAAGACCTACGCCACCAACGACCTGTGGAAGACCGTCGCCGGTCCCTACACGGTCAAGAGCTGGTCGGACTCGGGCCTGGTGGAACTCACCGCCAACAAGGAGTACACCGGCGAGGACAAGCCGAGCATCGAGAACGTCGAGTTCCTGCCGTTCACCTCGGCCGACGCCGAGATGAACGTGGTGCGCTCAGGTGACGTCGACTACGGCTACGTCACCAGCTCGCAGCTCACGAACGAGAAGCAGTTCACCGACCTCGGCTACAGCATCGAGCCGTGGGCCGGCTGGTCGATCACGTACATGCCGTACAACTTCGCCAACCCGGAGAAGGGCTCCTTCTACAAGCAGCTCTACGTGCGCCAGGCACTGCAGCACGCCATCGACCAGGAGACCATCTCCGAGGTCGTCTGGCACGGTGCCGCGACGCCCGACTACGGTCCCATCCCGCAGACCGCGGACTCCAGCGGACTGTCCGACGTGCAGAAGGACAACCCGTACCCGTTCGACCTGAAGAAGGCCGAGAAGCTGTTCACCGACAACGGCTGGGTCAAGGGATCCGACGGCACGCTCGAGTGCGCCGAAGCCGGTGCGGCCGAGGGTCAGTGCGGCGAGGGCATCGCTGCCGGTGACAAGGCGGAGATCGTCGTCACCACGCAGAACGGCTCGCAGGAGACCGACAACATGATGGCGGAGATCCAGTCGTCGCTCGGCAAGATCGGCGTCAAGATGACGATCGACTCCAAGCCGCTCGACACCGTCCTCACGCAGGCGCAGGAGTGCAAGACCGGCAGCGCGTGCACATGGGAGCTCGTCTTCTTCGGTACCGCGGGCAGCTGGTACTTCCCGCCGTACGCCACCGGTGAGCGCGTCTTCGCGAAGGACACCAAGTGGAACGCCGGACAGTACGACAACCCCGAGGCCGAGGAGCTCGTCCAGGCGATGGCGTTCTCGACCGACCCCGAGATCGCGAAGAAGTACTCCGAGTACCTCGCCACCGACCTCCCGGTCATGTGGATGCCGAACCCGGTGTACCAGGTCTCCGTCGTCCGTGACGGACTCGACATCGCCCACCAGGACCCGGGCGCGTCGTTCCTTCCCCAGCGTTGGTCCTGGACCAAGTAACGAGCAGGTGACATGAGCGTGGTGGAAGCAGCGCAGAACGCGCAGCAGAAGAAGGAGAGGGCCGGCGGCCCGCGGTTCTGGTGGTACCTGTTGCGACGGGTCGGCCAGGGCGGGATCGTCATCCTCATCGTGACGCTGATCGTGTTCGCGCTGCTCCACCTCGCGATGCCGCAGGGGCCGGCCGCCGGCATCCTCGGCATGCAGGCCTCGCAGGAGCAGATCGACGCCTTCAACAAGGAGAACGGCTTCGATCTGCCCCTGTGGCAGCAGTACTTCAACTTCCTGCTGCAGCTCGTCCAGGGCGACCTGGGCGACTCCTTCAAACTGAACCGCCCCGTGGCGGATGCCATCGGCCAGCGCCTCCCGAAGACGCTGATCCTGGCCCTCATCTCGATGCTCTTCGCGCTGATCATCGCGATCCCGATGGGCATCTTCCAGGCGGTGCGCCGCGGCAAGGCTGCGGACTACGCGCTGACCACCTGGAACTTCATCGTCTACTCGACACCGTCGTTCTTCCTCGGGCTGATCCTCGTGATCGTCTTCGCCCAGTGGCTGCGGCTCGTGCCCGCCCAGGCACCGCAGGGCGAGACGGTCGGCGATGTGCTGTCGAACCCGGCCGGCCTCGTGCTGCCCGTGCTCACCGCGGCACTCGGCATCATCGCGACGTTCTCGCGGTACATGCGCTCCGCCACGATCGACAACCTCTCGGAGGACTACGTCCGCACCGCGAGGGCCAAGGGCACCTCGGTGCCCGTGGTGATCACCCGCCACGTGGTGCGCAACTCCCTGACCCCCGTGATCGCCATGCTCGGCTACTACCTGCCGGTCATGTTCGGCGGCATGATCGTCGTCGAATCGCTCTTCAACTACCCCGGCATGGGGCTGCTGTTCTGGACCTCGGCTCAGACCTCCGACTACCCCGTGCTGATCGGCTGCATCCTGGTGATCGCGCTCGCGACGGTCATCGGATCGCTCCTCGCCGACATCATCCAGGCGCTGCTCGATCCGCGCACCCGAGAGGAGCTCTCGTGAGCACGACCACCATCGTGATGCGCACGCTGACCCCGCGTCAGCGGGGCACGCGCCGCTTCCTGCAGAACAAGCTCGCGGTCTTCGGCATCGTGACCATCGTGTTGTTCCTGCTCTTCTGCTTCCTGGGTCCGCTGATCCACCCGACGGATCAGGTCCACACCGACCTGCGCGCCACCATGCTGCCGCCGGGCAGCCCCGGACACCCGCTCGGCACCGACGACGTCGGCTACGACGTGCTCGGACGCCTCATGGTCGGCGGTCAGATCTCGATCCTGATCGGCCTCGCCGCCGGCATCCTCGCGACCGTCATCGGCACCCTCTGGGGCGCGATCGCGGGCTACGTCGGCGGTGCCGTCGACACCGTGATGATGCGCGTCGTCGACGCCGGCATCGCGATCCCCGCGACCTTCCTGCTGCTGATCCTCTCGGCGATCCTGCGCCCGAGCGTCCCGCTGATGATCTGCGTGATCGGCCTGGTCTCCTGGCTGGTCCCTGCCCGTCTCGTGCGCGCCGAGTCGATCTCGCTGAAGTCGCGCGAATACGTGCTGGCGCTGCGGGCCATGGGCGGGACGCACTCGCGGGCCGTGCTCAAGCACATCGTCCCGAACACCGTCGGCACGATCGTCGTGAACGCCACGTTCCAGGTCGCCGACGCCATCCTGCTCGTCGCCTACATCTCTTTCCTCGGGATGGGGCTGCAGAAGCCGGCGACCGACTGGGGCGCCATGCTCACCAGCGGCATCACCTACACGTACGCGGGCGCCTGGTGGCTGATCTTCCCCGCCGGATTCTGCATCGTGCTGACCGTCTGCGCCTTCAACAGCATCGGCGACGGCCTGCGCGACTTCTTCGACGTGAAGGGGCGTGCCGCATGAGCGACGCACTGCTGTCGATCTCCGACCTCTCGGTCACCTTCCGCACCGAGGACGGATCGGTCGAGGCCGTGAAGGGCATCGACCTCGAGGTCCGACCCGGAGAGGTGCTGGCACTCGTCGGTGAATCCGGTTCGGGCAAGTCCGTCACCGCGATGGCCATCCTCAAGCTGCTGCCGCGCTCGGCCACGGTCGCCGGTTCGATCCGTCTCGCCGGGCGGGAGCTCCTGCCGCTCGCCGAAGCCGAGATGAACGCCGTGCGCGGCGCCGAGATCTCGATGGTGTTCCAGGAGCCGATGACCGCGCTCAACCCGAGCATGCGGATCGGCGACCAGATCACCGAGGCGATCCTCAACCACCGCAAGATCACCAAGGCCGAGGCCTGGGAGCGCGCGGTCGAGATGCTCCGTCGCGTGGGCATCCCCGAGCCCGCCCGTCGGGCGAAGAGCTACCCGCACGAGCTGTCGGGTGGCCAGCGTCAGCGCGTGGTCATTGCCATCGCCCTCGCCTGCGAGCCGCAGCTGATCATCGCCGACGAGCCGACGACCGCGCTCGACGTGACCGTGCAGGCCGAGATCCTCGACCTGATCCGCGGCCTCGCGGCCGAGTCGGGCACCGCGTTCCTGCTCGTGACGCACAACATGGGCGTGGTCGCCGACATCGCCGACCGGGTCGCCGTGATGTTCCGCGGCACCATGGTCGAGGTGGGCGACACCCGCACCGTGCTCACCGCGCCGCGCGAGGACTACACGAAGAAGCTGCTCAGCGCCGTGCCGTCGCTCCCCGACATCGCGAGCGTGATCGAGCGGGAACCCGAGACCGAGATCCCCGCTGCGGTGCTCGAACTGGATGCCGCCAGCGTCACGTATCGCCGCGGCGGACGGCCGTTCCTCGCACTCGACGGCGTGAGCCTGCGCATCGCGCCAGGAGAGATCCTCGGCCTCGTCGGCGAATCCGGATCGGGCAAGTCGACCCTCGGACGCGCGGCACTGGGACTCCTGCCCCTGTCGAGCGGCGGCATCACCCTGTTCGGCGAGAAGGTCGGGCGCGGCGGTGTCTCCGGGCGACGGGAGCGTGCGCTGCGCGGTCGCGTCGGCGCGATCTTCCAGGACCCGGGTTCCAGCCTCGACCCGCGTATGACCGTCGGCGAGGCCATCGCCGAACCGCTGCTCGTGCAGCGCCGGCGCTTCCCGACCTCGGCGAGCACCCGTCGCACCCGCGTGGCGGAACTGCTGGATGCCGTCGAGCTGCCCACGAACTACGCCTCCCGCTACCCGCACGAGCTCTCCGGAGGACAGCGTCAGCGCATCGGCCTGGCCCGCGCCATCGCCCTGGAGCCGGAGCTGATCATCGCCGACGAGCCGACCTCGGCGCTCGACGTCTCGGTGCAGGCCGCGGTGCTCGAGGTGCTGCGCACCCTGCAGGAGAAGATGCACTTCGCGTGCCTCTTCATCAGTCACGACCTCGCCGTCGTGCACGAGATCTCCGACCGCGTGGCAGTGATGCTCAAGGGCGAGATCGTCGAGACGGGCTCCGCCGACGACGTGCTCCTGGCGCCGCAGCATCCGTACAGCCGACGGCTGCTGGCCTCGGTGCCGGTTCCCGATCCCGACAAGCAGGCGCTGCGGCGGGAGGCCCGTGCGGCCGCCCGGGTGATGGCCCCGTGACCGGGGGAGAGCCGACCCGATCGACCCTTTTGCGCGGTGCGGGCCCTGTCGTGCTCGGGCTCGACGTCGGCGGATCGAGCGTCAAGCACCTGCTCGCGCCCGCGCGCATCTCGCTGGAAGCGCCGCCGACACCCCTCGCACGCGGCCGGCACGCGACCCCCAAGGACTCGCCCGTGGAGGGGCTGGCCGCGATCGCCGGTGTACTCCGCGGTGATGCCGACCTCGAACGCGTGGTGCTGTCGATCCCCGGGCTCGTCGACGAGGCGGCGGGGGTGGTCGTGCGTTCGACCAACATCCCCGCGCTCGACGGTCGTGCGCTCGGAGCAGAGCTGAGTGCCGAACTCGGCATCCCGGTCGATGTCATCAATGACGGTCACGCCGCCGCGGTCGCCGAGGCCTCCTGGGGCGCGGGTGCCGGTGTGGACGACGTCTTCGTGCTCGCGCTGGGCACCGGGATCGCGGGCGCACACGTGGCGCACGGCCAGGTGGTCCCCGGCGCGCACGGTTCGGCCGGCGAACTCGGACACATCACGATCGAGCCAGACGGCAGCATGTGCTCGTGCGGGCGCCGTGGCTGCCTGGAGACCATCATCGGCGCACCCGCGCTGCGGCGGGCGTGGGCCGCGGTCGGAGGCGCGGGTGGCCCGGAGGGGCTGCTGGCGGCGAGCAGCGAGGGGGACGCCGTGGCCACCGCGATCGTGGAACGGGCGTCGTCGGCGCTCGCGGAGGCGATCCTCACCCTGTGTGCGCTCGTGGACCCCGGCTGCATCGTGATCGGTGGCGGCCTCGCGCAGGCCCCGCATCAGCTCGTGACGCTGGCTGAGCGCTACGTCGGCGAGCGGGCGTCGTTCCACCGGGTTCCGCCCATCGTGCCGGCCACGCTGGGCGAGTGGGCCGGGGCCAACGGCGCCGTGCTGACGGCGCTCCGCCGCCAGCGCGCCCTCGTCTGACGCGTCGCGCTGCCGCGCGTCGCGCTGCCGCGCGCGTCGGTCCGGGTCGCGTCTAGGGCGTCGAGTGCACGGGTTCGTGTCGAGTGCACGGCTTCCCTGCGTCGACAGCCCGTGCGCTCGGCACCAAGCCGTGCACTCGGCGGCGGGGCATACCCCCAGGACACTCGCGTAAAATCGGCACAATGACCGACGCCCCCTCCGACGCAGCACCCGACCTCGGACCGGGCGTCGACCCCGACGATCTCGCCACGACTCTTCGCGTGCTGGCCGAGTTGCACCAGATCGACAACGAGCATCCGGACTTCGTCGCCGTTCGTCATGCGACCGCAGCGATGTTCAAGGCCGTCAAGCGCGTGCGCCGCAAGGAGATCCGCGACGCGATCGCCGAGGCCGACAAGGCCGTGGTCGCCCGCACGGCCACGGGAGCGCCCGACCGCATCGACGACGAGACCCGCGGCAACGACCTCGCCACCAGTGTCGTCGACGCCCCGATCGCGGGCGAGCTGCTCAAGCCCCGCAACTGCTACATCTGCAAGCAGCCGTACACGCAGGTGGATGCCTTCTACCACCAGCTCTGCCCGGACTGCGCCCGTTTCAGCCACGGCAAGCGCAACGCCCGCACCGACCTCACCGGCAAGCGCGCCCTGCTCACGGGCGGCCGCGCCAAGATCGGCATGCACATCGCGCTGCGGCTGCTGCGCGACGGCGCGCACACGACCATCACGACCCGGTTCCCGCGAGATGCCGTGCGCCGCTTCTCTGCCCTTCCCGACTCGGCCGATTGGCTGCACCGCCTGCGCGTCGTCGGCATCGATCTGCGTGACCCGGCCCAGGTGATCGGGCTCGCCGACTCGGTCGCGGCTCAGGGCCCGCTCGATATCCTGATCAACAACGCCGCGCAGACCGTGCGCCGCTCGCCCGGTGCCTACTCGCTGCTGGCGGATGCCGAGCTGCAGCCGCTTCCCGACGGTCCGCTGCCCGAGATGGAGACCTTCGGGCACACCGCCGACCCGCACCCGCAGGCGCTGCAGGCCTCGGTCGACGCGCATCCGCTGCTCTCGGTCGCGGCCCTCGGCGGCACAGTCGCCGAGCAGGGCGGCCAGGCGCTCACGGCCGAAGACCTCGCACGCCTCGCGATGGCTCCCGGATCGTCGTCGCTCGAGAAGCACGCCGACGGCACGGCCATCGACGCCGGCGGACTCGTGCCCGACGTGAACCGCGTCAACAGCTGGGTGCAGTCGATCGAACAGGTCGATCCGCTGGAGATGCTCGAGGTGCAGCTGGCCAACACGACCGCACCGTTCCTGCTGATCAGCCGGCTGCGCGCGTCGATGGCGGCATCCGACTCGCACCGCAAGTACGTGGTGAACGTGTCGGCCATGGAGGGGCAGTTCTCCCGCCGCTACAAGGGCCCCGGGCACCCGCACACGAACATGGCGAAGGCCGCGCTCAACATGCTCACCCGCACCAGCGCCGGCGAGATGCTCGAGAAGGACGGCATCCTGATGACCGCCGTCGACACCGGATGGATCACCGACGAGCGCCCGCACTACACGAAGGTGAGACTCGCTGAGGAGGGCTTCCACGCCCCGCTCGACCTTGTCGACGGCGCGGCTCGCGTGTACGACCCGATCGTGCGCGGCGAGGCCGGCGAAGACGTGCACGGCGTGTTCCTGAAGGACTACGAGCCCAGCCCCTGGTGAGGCGGCCGTGCTGCGGCGCCGGCCGTGCCGCGGTGGCGGCTGTGTCGTGCCGTGCGGGGATTGGTGAGGGGCCGCAGAACGCCGCATCTCCGATCCACGACACGGCGTGTCTTGACCTCTCGCCAAGATTGGTGCGGGCGCGCTTGCGGGGTGTGCGTGCGCGGTGAGACGTCCGCCGTCAGTGCGCGCGTGCGGCGAGGTTGGCGGAGGCCCAGCGGCCGAGGTCGTCGAGGATCGGCAGCAGCCCCTCGCCGCTGGCGGTAAGCGCGTACGACACCGTGATCGGTGGGCCGGCGTCGACCGTGCGCGCGACGAGACCGGCATCGGCGAGTTCGGCAAGGCGGTCGGACAGCACGGTGTCGCTGATTCCCGCGACCGCGCGGCGCAGCGCGACGAAGGTCGAAGGGCCACCGCCGAGCGTCGACACGATCATCCCGTTCCACCGCTTGCCGAGCACGCTGAAGGCCAGGGTGACGGCGGCGTCACATACCTGACGTTCTTCCTCGACCTCGGCCATGCACACATCCTACCCGTGCTACGTTAACCGGTGTTGCTAATAAAAACATAGCGACTACGAAAACGAGAGGTAGGCCCATGTCCCTGTTCCGCCTGGATGCCAGCATCCTTCCCGCGTCGTCCGCCAGCCGCGCGCTCGCCGACCTCGTCGAGGCCGAGTGGACCGCGTCCCACCCCGACTCGACCGTCACCCGCCGCGACCTCGCGAGCGACCCCGTACCCGCGACCGCTTGGGCGGATGCCGTCACCGGCGGTTTCGTCGACGAGGCCCAGCGCACTCCCGCGCAGAACGACGCCCGCGCGCTCGCGACCTCGTTCGCCGATGAGCTGATCGGCGCCGACGCCCTGCTGTTCGCCGTGCCGCTGTACAACTACGGCGTCTCGCAGCACTTCAAGACCTGGTTCGACCTGGCCTACACCGACCCGCGCATCGACCCGACCGGCACCGCGCTGAACGGCAAGCCCGCGACGCTCGTCACCGTGCTCGGCGGCAACTACGCGCCCGGCTCGCCCAAGGAGGGCTGGGACCACTCGACCGGCTGGCTGCGCCGCGTGCTCGAAGACGTCTGGGGCCTCGACCTGCGCGTCGTGCAGCGTCCGTTCACGCTGGTGGGCGTGAACCCGGCGCTCGACGCCTTCGCCGACACCGCACGCGAGCTCAAGGAGAACGCGGAGGCCGACGCCCGCACCTTCGGCCGCGAGCTCGCCGCGACGCGCGACCCCCGCGTGGCCTGAGCCGCGGCATCCGGGCCCTCGGGTTCCGGCCTCCCAGGGTCCGGCACTCGGGTCCAGCCGGCCTGGGTCCACTTGCCCGGGTCCACTTGTCGGGAGAATGTCCGGTTGTCGGACCGGAAACCGCGTTCCGGTCCGACAACCGTGAAAACTCCCGACAGGTGAACCTCGGGATACGCGACGGACCGGGCGGGACGGATGCCGGGAGAGCCCGAAGTCAGGCGGGTACGGCCGCCGGGTACGGATGCGGCAGCCACACCGTCACGATCAGGCCGCCATCCGGGCGCGGGGTGAGCACCAGGGTGCCGCCGTGCGCCTGGGTGATGCGGTCGACGATCGCGAGGCCGAGCCCCGCCCCGGCATGATCGTCGTCGCGGGTGCGCTCGCCGCCGCGCTGGAACGGCTCGACGAGGGTCGCCACGAGATGCGCCGGCAGCACCTCGCCGGTGTTCTCGACCACCAGCGCGACCGCCTCGGGCATCGCGTGCGTGCGCACGGCCACGGCCCCACCGGACGACAGGTTGTGCACGATCGCGTTGAGCACGAGGTTGGTGACCAGCTGCGGCAGCAGTGCCGCCGACCCGAGCACCGGCGCGGGCGCACCGCCCACCTCGACGGCCACGCCACGTCGGTCGGCGAGCGGCAGCAGTGCCTCCACCGCCCCCTCGGCGAGGAGGGAGAGGTCGACGATCTCGCGTGGGAACGTCCGGCGGTCGGCGCGGCTCAACAGCAGCAGGGCCTCGGTGAGCTCGATCGCCCGGGTGTTCACCTCCCGCAAGCGCGCGATCAGGGCGTCGACATCCCGGTCGGGATCGGCTTCGGCCACCTCGAGCAGGGTCTGCGAGATCGCGAGCGGGGTCCGCAACTCGTGCGAGGCGTTCGCGGCGAACCGCTGCTGCTCGGCGACGTGCGCCTCGAGCTGCTCGAGCATCGAGTCGAAGACGTCGGCCAGATCGCGGAACTCGTCGCGGGTGCCCGCGAGCGCGACCCGGTGCGACAGCGACCCCTGCGCGGCGAGCCGGGCCGCGTCACCGATGCGGTCGAGCGGCGCCAGCATCCGTCCGGCGAGCAGCCACCCCGCACCGAGACCGAACGCGAGCAGCACCAGCATGACCATCGACGCCACCGGCACGAAGGCCCGGCTGAGGTCGCCGCGATTGGGGAAGAAGTCGACGGTGTCCGGCACGTAGCGCAGCAGGAACAGCCCGACCGCCGCGAGGAGCAGACCTCCCGACACCACCACGATCACCGCATAGCTCAGCGTGAGTTTGAGGCGGGCGCTCATCCCGCGGCGCCTAGGCATCGGCATCCGTCCCGATCCGGTAGCCCACTCCGGGCACCGTCAGGATCAGCCACGGCTCGCCCAGGCGCTTGCGCAGCGACGACACCGTGATGCGCACGGCGTTCGTGAACGGGTCGGCGTTCTCGTCCCAGGCCCGCTCCAGCAGCTCCTCGGCACTGACCACCCCGCCTTCGGCGTCGACCAGCACCTCCAGCACGGCGAACTGCTTGCGGGTGAGGGCGACGTAGCGGTCGTCGCGGTAGACCTCGCGGCGGAACGGGTCGAGGCGGAGCCCGGCGACCTCGAGCACCGGCGGCCGGCTGCGCTGACGGCGGCGGTCGAGGGCGCGCAGCCGCAGCACCAGCTCCCGCAGCTCGAACGGCTTGGTCAGGTAGTCGTCGGCGCCGATCTCGAAGCCGCTCGCCTTGTCGTCGAGGCGGTCGGCGGCGGTGAGCATCAGGATCGGGATGCCGCTGCCGGAGGCGACGATCCACCGGGCGATGTCGTCGCCGGACGGGCCGGGCACATCGCGGTCGAGTACGGCGAGGTCGTAGGAGTTGATGCTCAGCAGCTCCAGGGCGGTGTCGCCGTCGCCGGCGATGTCGGCCGCGATCGCCTCCAGGCGCAGCCCGTCGCGGACCGCCTCGGCGAGGTAGGGCTCGTCCTCGACGATCAGCACACGCATGGCTCAGATCCTACGCAGTGCGACATATCGGGAGCATATGGAAAAGCGCATACGCCCTCGCAACCGGCGGGATCCTTCACTGGAAGCATGAACACCCGCACCATCCCCCGCCTCCCGAGAGCGCGGCGCCGCCGTCGGTTCGTCGTCGTGGCCGTCGCCCTCGCCCTCGCCGTGATCGTCGTGTTCGCGGTGCAGCAGTCGCTGTCCGTCGCGTTCGCCGACGCCGCACGCACCGGTCCGCTGCCGGGCCTCACGCCCGTGCCGAACGGAGGTGTCACCGGCTCGGTCATCGCCCCGAGCGAGGCCGACGGGGCGATCCGCGACGGCGATCAGCCGACCGTGTTCGACGTGGACAGGGTGGCGGTCGGCAACCTCGATCCCGCCCTCCTCGAGGCGCTGCAGCGGGCGGCATCCGATGCCGAGGACGACGGCATCACGTTCCGCGTGAACAGCGGATGGCGCACGCCCGCCCTGCAGGAGCGGATGCTGCAGGACGCGATCGTGCAGTACGGATCGGAGGCCGAGGCCCGGCGCTGGGTGGCCACGCCCGAGACCTCGGAGCACGTGACGGGCGACGCCGTCGACCTGGGCCCGCTGCCCGCGCTCGACTGGCTCGCGCAGCGCGGGTGGCGCTACGGGCTCTGCCAGATCTACGCCAACGAGACCTGGCACTACGAACTGCGTCCGGATGCCGTCGACGAGGGCTGCCCCGAGATGCTCGCCGACCCGACCGCCGACCCGAGGACGAAGCGATGACCACTCTTCTCGCCCCCGAGCGCGTGACGCTCTCGCGCCTGCACGCACCGACCCTCCAGACGATCCCGGATGCCGTCGCCGGGAATCTGCGGCGGGTGCGGGCCACGACGTCCGCGGGCATCATGGCCGTGGTCAAGGCCGACGGCTACGGGCACGGTGCCGTCACCGTCGCGCGGGCCGCGGTCGATGCCGGCGCCGAGTGGCTCGGCGTCACGGATGTGGCCGAAGCCGTCGTGCTCCGCGAGGCCGGCCTCACGGTGCCGATCCTCTCCTGGTTGAACCCCTCCGGTGTGGATGCCGCCGCCGCAGCCGCGCACCGCGTGGACATCGCGGTCGGCTCGATCGAAGAGCTGCGTCAGCTGATCGCGGATGCCACGGACCCGGTGCGCGTGCACCTGCAGCTCGACACGGGGATGGCCCGTGGGGGTGCTCCGCTGGAGGAGTGGCCGGAGCTGCTCCGGCTGGCGCGCACCGGTCGGGGGCGGGTGGACGTCGTCGGAGTGATGGGCCATCTGCCGCGGGCGGACGAGGCCGATCCCGCGGCGAACGCGGCGGCGGTGCGGCGCATGCGGCACGGGCGGGATGCCGTGCTGCGGGCGGGCTTCGGCCCGGTGCTCGTGCATCTCGCCGCGACGTCGGGGGCGCTGACGGATCCGGCGACGCACTTCGATCTGGTGCGGGTCGGCGCGGGTCTCGTGGGGATCGACCCCTCCGAGACGACCGTGCTCGCCGGGGCGTCGCGGTGGACAGCACCCGTGGTGCACAGCGCCCTCGTGCCGGCGGGAACGGCGGTCGGCTACGGCGGTGCGCACACGACCGATCGGGAGACGCACCTGAGCGTGGTCGGGGTCGGGTACGCCGACGGCATTCCGCGCGAGCTCGCCCCTGGTGCCGTGGTGGAGATCGGCGGGGTGCGGCATCCGATCGTGGGGAGGATCTCCATGGACCAGATCGTCGTCGACACCGGTTCCGCGCTGTTCCCGCGCGGTGCCGTCGCGACCGTGTTCGGGCCGGAGGGTGGGGCGGTGCCGTCGGTGCAGGAGTGGGCGCGGTGGGCGGGCACCATCCCGCACACCATCGTCACCGGCATCGGCGCACGCGTGCAGAGGAGTGTGGCATGACGACGAAGGTGCTGGTCATCGGGGG
The DNA here is from genome assembly GCF_059758615.1 of Microbacterium sp. GQ128. Lineage (NCBI taxonomy): Bacteria > Bacillati > Actinomycetota > Actinomycetes > Micrococcales > Microbacteriaceae > Microbacterium > Microbacterium sp. GQ128. The sequence goes on along the minus strand of NZ_JCAXDY010000006.1, from coordinate 179,791 downwards.
CGGACAGAACCCCGAGCACGAGGTCTCCCTGGCATCCGCGGCGGCGGTGGCCGCCGCGCTGCGGATGGGCGATCACGACGTGACGACCGTGACGATCGACCGCGACGGGATCTGGCGCGTCGACGGGCGCCCGAACGGGGGATCGGCGGCCGAGTCGCTCGCGCTCGCGCTGCCGCTGCTCACCCGCACCGACGTGGTCTTCCCCGCGGTGCACGGTGCTCTCGGCGAAGACGGTGCCCTCGCGGCCCTGTGTGCGCTCGCCGGAGTGCGTGTGGTCGGGTCGGGGCTGCGGGCGGGAGCCATCGGCATGGACAAGTGGACGACCAAGCTCGTGGCGGATGCCGTGGGCCTCGGCACCGCCCGCGGTCGACTGGTCGCGGCCGACGACATCGGCGATGTGGAGTTCGAGGGGGCGGTCGTGGTCAAGCCCGTGTCGGCGGGGTCGAGTCACGGAGTGGGTCTCGTGACGGAGGAGGGTCAGCTGCTCGCGGCGCTGCGGGAGGCGGCGCGCTTCGATCGTCGCATCCTCGTCGAGGAGGTCGTGCGGGGGCGGGAGATCGACGTGGCGGTGCTGCGCGAGAAGGGCGGCATCCGGTGGGCGGCGCCGCCGCTGGAGATCCACGCGACCGGGCTCTTCGACACGGCCACGAAGTACGACGGCAGCGCGCGGTTCACGGTGCCGGCGCAGCTGGGGGCCGCCGAGGCGGGCGCGCTCAAACGGGCCGCGATCGCCGTGTTCGATGCTCTCGGGTGCGACGGCGTCGCGCGCATGGACTTCTTCCTCACCGACCGCGGTCCGGTGCTGAACGAGGTCAACACCATGCCCGGCCTCACCGCCGCCTCGCAGGTGCCGCGCATGTTCGACGCGGCGGGCGTGACGTACGTCGACCTGGTCTCGCGCCTCGTGCGCGCGGCCTCGTGACCACGTCGGCGCCACGGGTCGGATGGCCGGATATCGCGAAGGGCATCTGCATCCTGCTCGTCGTGCTCTGGCACGTGGTCACGAAGGTCGCGGTCGGCATTCCCGGTGCGGGTCCGGTGACGGATGCCTGGGTGATGCTCAACGCGCAGTTGCTGCCGTTGCGCATCCCGCTGTTCTTCCTGGTCTCCGGGATGTTCGCCGCACGGGCGGTCTCCGCGGCGAGCGGCGGCTCCTGGCGACGACGGGCCGGGCGGCTCGCGTTGCTCTACCTCGTGTGGGTGCTCATCCAGACGGTCGTGCTCGCGCTGGCGCCGGAGTTCGACACGGCTCGGGCGACCAGCGGGTGGGAGCTGCTCGCGCAGCTCACCATCAGTCCGACGAACCTCTGGTACCTGCTCGCGCTCGCCGTGTACCTGGCGGTCGGGCGGGCGACGCGCGTGCTCCCGACCGCCGTGGTGCTGCCGGTCGCGTTCGTCATCGCGGCGGTCGCCGGTGCAGGCGTGCTCCCCGATCTCGGCAACCTGTGGCAGCTGGTGCAGAACCTGTTCTTCTTCCTCGTCGGGCTGCGACTGCGGGCCGTCGTCGAACGCTTCGCGATGAGGAGCGGAGTCGGGGTGCTGCTCGCGCTCGCCGCCGGGTACGCGGGAGCGCTCGCGGTGGTCTCGGTGCTCGGCATCCGCCTCGTGCCCGGCACATGGCCGCTGCTCTGCCTGGTCGCGGTGGCGTTCGGGGTGGCGCTCAGTGTGCTCCTCGACCGGCACGTCGGGGCCGTCGCGCGACCGTTGCGCTGGATCGGGCGGCGGACCCTCCCGATCTATGTGCTGCACATGATGCCCCTCGCGCTGATCGATGCGGGGCTGCACGCTGCCGGATGGCGGACGACGCCGGTGCTCGAGGCCGTCGTCCCGGTCGTGCTGACCGCGGTGGTGATCGCGATCTGTCTGGGAGTGCATGTGCTGCTCGTGCGCTGCGGCCTCGGAGTGCTGTTCGATCCGCTGCGGGCGACCGACCGGCTCACGGCCCGCGTCCGTCGATGACCCCTCGACAACCGCCGGGCGACGGCGGACCATGGAGTCATGGCGGCCTTCACAGCGGACAACGCATTCAGCGGATTCAGCGTCGACGACATCGACGCGGCGAAAGAGTTCTACGGCACGACCCTCGGCCTCGATGTCGAGGTCAACACGATGGGGTTCCTCGACCTGCGGCTGCCCAGCGGCGGGTCGATCCTCGTGTACTCGAAGCCGAACCACACGCCGGCGAGCTTCACGATCCTGAACTTCCCGGTGGCGGATGTCGACGCCGCGGTGGACGAGCTCATCGCGCGGGGCGTGCAGACGAAGATCTACAGCGACGAGGAGTTCCCCTCCGACTCCCGCGGCATCGTCCGCGGCAACGGGCAGGGGCCGGACATCGCGTGGTTCCGCGACCCGGCCGGCAACGTGCTCGCGGTCATGCAGGCCTGACGCAGGCGGCGTGCGCTGAGAGGTGTCACCTCCGGGCGGAGAACTCCGCGTCGGGAGGTGATTCGCGCGCGAAGCATCCGCACGTGAGGGAGATCTCCGCCCGCGGCCCCGGTCCCGGCGACAGGCGGCCGTCACGTTTCGGTAACGGAACGGGACCGTTGTTGCGCGCATGATTCCCTGCTGTTTCACTCCTATTACAACTTTCAATTTCTACTGAAGTTTCATTGATTGTTGAACGTCCGCGATCTAGCGTGCTGGACAAGCCCCTGCGACACCCGCGCAGGAACGACCCAGCCCACACCCGTCGCGGTCCCGTCAGGTGTGGCTCAAGGAGGAGTTATGCGCAGCACTGCAAGACTGATGATCGCCGCCTCGGCGGTCCTCGCACTGTCCCTCGCGGGTTGTTCCGCGTCGCCGACGGATGCGGACGATCCGGCCGACGCCGAGCCGATCCGCTTCGCCGTGGAGAAGCCCGACAGCCTCGTCCCGGCCAACCAGTTCAGCTCGTACAACATCGTGATCGCGATGTTCTCGCCGCTCACCGCGATCGACGACGAGGGCGAGATCACCTACGTCGCCGCCGAGTCGGTCGAGTCGGACGACGCGACGCTCTGGACGGTCAAGCTCCGCGAAGGCTGGACCTTCCACGACGGCACGCCCGTCACCGCGCAGGACTACGTCGACACCTGGAACCACGCCGCCTACGGCCCGAATGCCTGGGTCAACGGCGCGCAGCTCGCAGGTGTGGCCGGGTACGCCGACCTCAACCCCGGCGAGGGCGCCGAGCCGACTGCGACCGAGCTCTCCGGCCTGAAGGTAGTCGACGACCTCACCTTCACGGTCGAGCTCGACGCCCCCGACCGGCAGTTCCCCCTGCAGCTCACCGCGGGGCAGACCGGCCTTTACCCGCTACCCTCCGCTGCTCTCGACGACATCGCGGCGTGGGAGGAAGCGCCGATCGGCAACGGACCGTTCGCGCTGGTCGACGGCTGGTCCGAGACCGATCCGATCGACGCGGTGGCCTACGAGGACTACGCCGGCACCGAGCCCACCATCGGCTCCGTCACCTTCGTGCCCTACCTCGACACCGCGACCGCCTACACTGACGCGCTGGCCGGGGAGATCGACATCGTCGCGATCGCCGGATCGCAGGTGGATCAGGCACGCACCGACTTCGGCGAGCACGTCTACGAGCTGGATGCGCCCGGCGTCGACTTCCTCGGCTTCGACCTGAGCGACCCCCGCTTCGCGGACCCGCGCGTCCGACAGGCCATCTCGATGGCGATCGATCGCTCCGCCATCAACGACGCCATCTTCGGCGGCTCGCAGGTGCCGGCCACCTCCCTCACCGCGCCGAGCATGCCCGGCGACCCCGAGGGCGTGTGCGGCGAGTACTGCGAGTTCGACCCGGATGCCGCGCAGGCGCTGCTCGCGGAGGCCGGCGGCTTCGAGGGCGAGCTGGAGGTGCACTACATCGCGAACTGGGGCCAGGAGGACCTGTTCGGAGCGATCGCCAACCAGCTGCGCCAGAACCTCGGCATCGAGAGCGTCGTCGCGACACCGTCGGCCGACTTCGCGGCCTTCGTCGCGAGCGTCGAGGCGCATGAGGTCAACGGCCCCTACCGGGCACGCTGGGGTGCGCTGTACCCGAGCCAGCAGAACACGCTGACCGCGGTCTACACCGCGAGCGGCGAGGGCAACTTCGGCGCCGGCGGCTACTCGAACCCCGAGGTCGACGCGCTGCTGCAGGAGGCGAACGCGGCCGACACGTTCGAGGAGTCCAGCGAGGGATACGTCAAGGTGCAGGAGCGCATCCTCGAGGACTTCCCGACGGTCCCGCTGTTCGGCAACCGCTACCTGTACGTCACCTCGGACCGCATCTCCGAGCTCTCCACGGTGTCGGGGAGCGTCGATCTGAACAAGGTCGTCTCGTCCGCGGCATCCTGATCCGATCCAGAGAGAACCACACCTCGTGCACGAAATCTCCGCGGCACCGACCGCCGGCACGACGGAGGACATCCTCCGTCGTGCCGGCGGCGCGCCGGACCACACCGCCTTCCCGACCGTCGACCAGCTGAACCGACAGCTGGAGGCACTGCGTTCGCAGCATCCAGACCTGATCCGGGCGCAGCGGATCGGCACCAGTCGGCTCGGGGAGCCGATCCCGTTCTACTCGATCGGCGAGGGCGCGCGATCGGCACTGGTCGTGGGCGGAGTGCACCCGAACGAGCCGATCGGCTCGCTCACGATCCTGCACCTCGTCGAGCAGCTCGTGACGGATGTCGCCTTCCGCGAGCAGCTCGACACCACCTGGCACATCGTGCCGTGCGCCGATCCGGACGGGATGCGGCTCAACGAGGGGTGGTTCGCCGAGCCCGCCGACCGCGAGCGGTACGCGCGGGAGTTCTTCCGCCCGGCCCCCGACGAACAGGTGGAGTGGACGTTCCCCTTCTCGTACAAGAAGGCCTACTTCGACGCGATGATGCCCGAGACACAGGCGCTCGCACGCGCGATCGACATCGCCCGGCCGCACCTCTACGTCCCGCTGCACAACAGCGAGGGCGGCGGTGCCTACTTCTACCTCTCGCGTCCGGTCCCCGCGCTCTATCCGCTGCTGCACGCGCTGCCCGCCGCACTCGGCGTTCCGCTGCACACGGGTGAGGCGGAGGGTGCCCACTTCACCGTGCTCGCCCCGGCGATCTACGAGATGGGCACGCTGCAGGACGCCTATGACTGGACCGAAGCGTATGGCCTCGATCCCTACCCGCCCGGCTCGGCTGGTGACGCGTCGACCTCGTATGCGCAGAAGTACGGCACGCTGTCGCTGATCGCGGAACTCCCGCAGTTCAGCGATCCCTTCGCCGATGACACGAGCGAGACCGCGACCCGCTACCCCGATGCGCTGCGGGAGTCGGGCGAGCGCCTGCAGGCCGCGGGCACCGCCCTCACGACTCTCATCGCGCGGGTGGAGCCGCACCTGCGACTCGACACCCCGCTGCTGCGGGCGGCCCGCGTCTTCGCGCCGGCCGCGAGCGCAGCCGGCAGCGAGCACCTCGCGCGGGCGGATCAGGAGGCCGACCGTCCGGCCACGGTCTCCGAGCTCGAGGCGCTGTCCGGTGTCGTACGCCTGCACCGACTGCGCTGGGGTGGGATGCTCGCCCGTGCTCTGCGTGCCGAGGTCGACGCAGGCACGGCAGCACCCGAAGTCCGCCGGGTCGCGGTCGAGGCGCAGGAGCTGTTCGACGGCTGGCTGGCTGAGGCGCTGCAGGCCGGGACATCGATCCCCTTGCCGCTGAGCGCCGTGGTCGGCGTGCAGTACGGGGCGATCCTGGCGGCGCACGGGCAGCTCGAAGGGGCCGGCCGGTGGGTCTCGGACTGAAGCTGCTGCAGCGGCTGGTGGGGTTCGCGATCGTCTTCTTCGGAGTGACGTTCATCATCTACTTCACCGTCTTCAGCATGCCCGGCGACCCGATCCGCGCGCTCGCGGGCGACCGCCAGCTGCCGCAGTCCGTGATCGATGCGCTCAACGCCCGCTACCTGCTCGACCAGCCGCTGTGGGCGCAGTACACGAACTACATCGGCAACCTGCTCTCCGGTGACCTCGGCATGGACCTGCGCGGCCGTCCGGTTGCCGATCAGCTGGCCTCACGGTGGGGCGTGACGATCACGCTCGCGCTCACAGCCTGGACGATCCAGATCGTGCTCGGGCTCGCCGTCGGCATCGTCTCGGCGCTGAAGCGCGGCACCGTGATCGATCGGGGGCTGCTGGTGATCTCGATCGGCCTCAGCTGCATTCCCGTGTTCGTGCTCGGCATCACCGCGCAGATCGTGTTCGGCGTGCGCCTGGACTGGCTGCCGGTCGCAGGCATCCGCGAAGGCTGGCCGATCGCGTACCTGCTGCCGTCGCTCGTGATCGCGCTGTTCGGGCTGGCGTCCGTCTCGCGCCTCGTGCGCGGATCGATGATCGAGAACCTCGACGCCGACTACGTGCGGACGGCGCGGGCGAAGGGCCTCGGCGAATCGCGGGTGATCGGGCTGCACGTGATGCGCAACTCCCTCATCCCCACCGCCACCTTCCTCGCGACGGACCTCGGCTTCCTGCTCGGCGGTGCCGTGGTGATCGAGGGCATCTTCAACCTCCCCGGCGTCGGCAACCTGCTGTTCCTCGCGATCCGCGATCACGAGGCGACGCTGGTCGTCGGGATCTCCACCGCGCTGATCATCATCTTCCTGCTCACCTCGCTGATCGTGGACGCCCTCCACGCGCTGCTCGACCCGAGGATCCGTCGTGGCTGACCCCCTGAACCCCACTCCGGGAACCGCGAAGGTCACGGTGCCGAAGACCACGAGCCTTCCGGTCGCCACCCGACGCGAAGGCGCCTGGCGGATGCTGGTGCGACGGCCGCTGTTCTGGATGGCCGCGGTCGTGCTCCTGGTCATGGCGGCTTTCGCCGTGGCTCCTGCGCCCTTCGCGGCCCTGTTCGGCAACGGCGACCCCCGCGCGTGCGACCTCGCCGACAGCGCGAAGACCGGGCGGGAGGGGCATCCGTTCGGCTTCGACCTGCAGGGCTGCGACATCTGGGCCAATGCCGTCTACGGCGCGCAGAGCTCGCTCGCGGTCGGCTTCCTGGCGACTGCGATCGCCCTGGCTGTCGCCCTGGTGCTCGGCACGCTGGCCGGTATGGGCGGCTCGGCCGCCGATTGGGTCGTCTCCCGCGTGACCGAGGTGTTCCTCGGTTTCCCGTTCCTGCTCGCTGCGATCGTCGTGCTCAACATGCTCGGCGCGCGCAACGTCCTGACCGTCGGCCTCGTGCTGGGGATCTTCGGCTGGCCGATGATGGCGCGGCTGATGCGCGGTTCGGTGCGATCGGTGGCCAAGGCCGACCACGTGCTGGCCGCGCGCACGATGGGGCTGAGCACCGGACGGATCGTCTCGCGCTACGTGCTGCCGAACGCCGTGCAGCCGGTGCTGCTGCTGGCGACCCTCACGATCGGTGCGGTCATCGTCGCCGAGAGCACCCTCACCTATCTCGGCGTCGGACTCTCCGCGCCGGCGATCTCGTGGGGACTGCAGATCGCCGCCGGATCCCGGGTGTTCCAGGCGGCGCCGCACGTGCTGGTGCTGCCGAGCGTGATGCTCGCCCTGACCGTGCTCGCGATCGTCGCGATCGGCGAGGAGCTGCGCAGCGTCTTCGATCCGAGGGAGCGACGGTGAATGGCATGCTGATCGGAACGCCGCCGAAAGGGGAGAGACCATGACCGAGGACAACGCCGCCGCACAGCGCGAGGAGTACCGCCGCCAGTTCGCCGAGGAGATCTCGCTCATCTGGGAGATGGCCGGCACCTCCCGCATGGACGGGCGGGTGCTGGGCTACTTGATGATCATGGATCGCCCCTACATCTCGTCGTCCGACCTCGCCGCGGCACTCGGCGCCAGCACGGGAGCCGTGTCCATGGCGACCCGGCGGCTGATCGACACGAACTTCATCCGTCGCCACTCCTTGCCCGGCGACCGGAACCACTACTTCATGGCCGAGGAGGACCCGTGGGGCAGCTTCCTGGCCAACGAGCGCCGCTACTTCGACAGGCAGATCCGCTCCCTCGACACGGCCCTGCGCTGGCTGAGCCCGAACGAGACCGACGCCGCCGTGCGTCTGCGCAACGGCCGCGACTACCTGGAATGGGTGCAGGACTACCACCACAAGATGCTCGCCGACTGGCACGAGCACAAGCGCGCTCGCGACGCGGGCGAGGACGAAGCGTGATCGATGGATGCCACTGAATCCGTTCTGCGGGTGCGCGACCTGCGTGTGACGTTCGGCACCCGCGATCGCGTCGAGATCGTGCACGGCCTCGACCTCGACGTCGCTCCCGGCGAGGTCGTCGCGATCGTCGGCGAATCCGGGTCGGGGAAGTCGGTCACGGCGTTGTCGGTCATCGGCCTGCTGCCCGACGGCGCACGGGCCACCGGCTCGGTGCAGCTGCACGGGCGCGAGCTGCTCGGGCTCACACCGCGGGAGCTGCGCCACGTGCGCGGTGCCGAGATCGCGCTGATCTCGCAGGACCCGGTCGCCTCGCTGAATCCGGTCTTCACGATCGGGTTCCAGGTGGTCGAGGCGGTCCGGGCCCACGATCGCTCGCTGAGCACGCGGGCGGCCCGCCGCCGGGCGATCGAACTGCTCGAGCTGGTCGACATCCCCGACCCCGCCCGGCGCATGAAGCAGTACCCGCACGAGCTCTCCGGCGGGCAGTGCCAGCGTGTCGGCATCGCGATGGCGCTGGCATCCGACCCGCAGCTCCTCATCGCCGACGAGCCGACGACGGCGCTCGACGTGACGGTGCAGGCCGAGGTGCTCGACGTGCTCTCCCGGCTCGGGCGGCGCGAAGGTCGGGCGATCCTGCTGATCACGCACGACATGGGTGTGGTGGCCGAGCTCGCCGACCGCGTGGTGGTCATGCGTCACGGAGCACTCGTAGAGGAAGGCTCGGCGCGCAGCGTGCTGCTCGCGCCGTCGGAGGGCTATACCCGTCAGTTGCTGGAGGCGGTGCCGAGGATCGGATCGCGCGGGCCGGCCGCCGCGCCGGATGCCGCGGCCGCCGTGCTCGAGATCGACGACCTCGTAGTGACCTACGGCAACCGCCTGCGGGGCACCTTCCGCGCTGTCGATGGCGTGAGTCTGCGCGTGCAGCAGGGCGAGATACTCGGGCTGGTGGGCGAATCGGGGAGCGGCAAGTCCACGATCGGCCGCGCCGTGATCGGCGCGGCCCTGGTGCGCGAGGGCCGGATCCTGATCGAGGGTGTCGACCTGAGCACGGCGTCGCGGTCGCAGCGGCGGCGCACCCGTCGACGCGTCGGCGTCGTGTTCCAGAACCCGGCGCTTTCCCTCAACCCCCGCTACACCGCGCGCCAGAGCATCGAAGAGCCGCTGCACAGCATCACGGGGCTCCGCGGGCGCGCGTTGAGCGAGCGAGTCGACGAGCTGTTGGAGTCGGTCGGGCTCGCCGACCGCGCCGACCGCTACCCGCACGAGCTCTCCGGAGGGCAGAAGCAGCGCGTCGCGATCGCCCGCGGGCTGTCGCTCGACCCGGCACTGCTCATCGCAGACGAGCCGACCAGCGCGCTCGACGTGTCGGTCCAGGCGCAGGTGCTGGACGTCTTCCGCGAGCTGCAGTCGCGGCTGCGGTTCGCCTGCGTGTTCATCAGCCACGACCTCGCCGTGATCGACGAGCTGTGCGACAGCGTGATGGTGCTCCGGGAGGGTCGCGTGGTGGAGGTGGGCTCGCGGACGCAGGTGCTGGAGCATCCGCAGGATCCGTACACGCGCCGATTGCTCGCCGCTGCTCCGGTACCCGACCCCGATGCGCAGCAGGTACGCCGTGCCGAGCGGCTCGCGCTGCTCGGAACGGACTGAGGAGAGCCAGATGCGGCATAACCCCGACTACGCCCTCGATGACGTCGAGACCGTCCGCGCGCTCGTGCGCGAGAACCCGTGGGCGACCATCGTCAGCCACGTTCCCGGTGAGGGGCTCGTCGCCTCCCACTACCCGGTGCTCCTCGACGAAGACGCCGAGGGGCTTGTGCTGCTCAGCCACGTCGGTCGCCCCGACGAGCGGCTGCACCGGTTGGGAGAGCACGAGACGATGGTCATCGTCTACGGACCGCACGGCTACGTGTCACCGGGCTGGTACGACGCGTCTCCGGCGGTACCGACCTGGGACTTCGCCGTCGCGCACCTGCACGGAACCCCCGAGATCCTCTCCGACGAGGAGAACCTCGCGGTGCTCGACCGCCTCGTCGCCTGGTTCGAGAGCCCGCTGCCGGACCCGTTCCTGATGCGTCGCACAGTGGAGAACACGGCCTATGCGGAGCGCATCGTGCACGGCACGGTGGGGTTCCGTCTGCGCGTCGACCGCATCGACGCGAAGGAGAAGATGCACCAGGACAAGCCGGCCGAGGTCATCTCCCGGGTGATCGACGCACTGCGCCGACCGGGCCCGTACGAGAATCCGCGGCTGGCCGATCGGATCGCCGCCGTCAACCGCGAGGCGCTGGACGGAAAGCAGGTGACGGTATGACCGCGTTCGTGGGAGTGCACGACATGGTGCAGTGGATCTCGCGCCGCGGCGCCGAGACCATCATGACCGAGATGGCCGAGACGATCGAGGCCGACTTCCTCCGCTGGGAGTCCTTCGACAAGAGCGAGCGGGTCGCCAACCACACGCCGTTCGGGGTGATCGAGCTGATGCCGATCAGCGACCCCGACCTGTACGCGTTCAAGTACGTCAACGGACACCCGTTCAACCCGGGCCGCGGGTACCAGACCGTGACGGCGTTCGGCGTGCTCGCCGACGTGCACAACGGCTACCCGGTGTTCGTGGCCGAGATGACGATGCTCACAGCTCTGCGCACGGCGGCGACCTCGGCGATGGTCGCGCGGCGCCTCGCCCGCCCGGACTCGGCCGTCATGGCGATGATCGGCGCGGGCAGTCAGGCCGAGTTCCAGGCGCTGGCGTTCCGCGGGGTGCTCGGCATCTCGCGGCTGCGGATCTTCGACGTAGATGCAGCGGCGTCCGCCAAATTCGTGCGCAACCTCGCCCCGCTCGGTTTCGACATCACCGTGTGCGCCTCGTCGTCGGAGGCGGCTGCGGGTGCGGACGTCGTCACGACCTGCACCGCCGACAAGGCGGTCGCGCAGGTGCTGGCCGACGCTGACGTCGTCCCCGGCATGCACATCAACACCATCGGCGGTGATTGCCCCGGCAAGACCGAGCTGGATCCGCGCATCCTCGACCGCGGGCCGGTCTTCGTCGAGTACACGCCGCAGACGCGGGTGGAGGGGGAGATCCAGAACGTCGCCCCCGAATTCCCCGTGACTGAGTTCTGGCGGGTGCTCGACGGCACCGCGCCCGGTCGCACGGCGGCGGACCAGGTCACGATCTTCGACTCGGTCGGTTTCGCGATCGAGGATTTCTCGGCTCTGCGGCACCTGCGCACCGACCTCACCGGGGCCGGCCCGGGTGTGGAGATCGACCTGGTCGCCGCCCCGGAAGACCCGAAGGACCTCTTCGGCTTCGCCACGGCGCCGGTCCCGGTCGCCTGAGAACACCCCCGCCTCCCCTCCTTCCTGATCGGAGCAGCATGACCGACCCCCTGACCCTCCGCGGCGTCCGTCCGTACGGCGGCGGCGACCCCATCGATGTCCTCATCCGCGACGGCCTGGTCGCCGAGATATCCCCGGTCGGCACGGCCGATCCGATCGGCGAGGTCGTCGACGCGGACGGGCGCTGGATCGGCCCCGGCCTCTGGGATTCGCACGTGCACTTCACGCAGCACGTGATCCGCCGTCGCCGGGTCGACCTCACCGAGACCCGCAGCGCGGCTGAGGTGCTCGCGGTGGTGCGCCGTGCCCGTGCGGAGGGGGCGCCAATGAGTAACGGGATGCTGATGGGGTACGGGTTCCGCGACGGACTGTGGCCCGAACCCGCATCGCTCGACGCGCTCGACGCGGCCGTGTCCGACGTCCCGGTCGTGCTGGTGAGCGGCGACCTGCACTGCGGATGGATGAACCGCGCGGCGGAGGCGGCCTTCGGGCTGCGCCTCGACGAGACCGGTCTGCTGCGCGAGGGGCCTTGGATCCAGCTGCTGCACTCGTTCGACCAGGCCGGCGAGCTGCCCCTCTCGGCGTATCGCGAGGCCACCGACGATGCCGCGGCCCGTGGAGTGGTCGGTGTGGTCGAGTACGAGAACGCCGACAACCTGCGCGACTGGCCGGAGCGCACCGCGCGGGGAGTGGATGCCCTTCGCCTCCAGATCGCCGTCTGGTCCGATCGCCTCGACGGCGTGATCGCGCGAGGGGTGCGCACGGGAGACATCGTCGACGAGCGGGGTCTGGTCGAGTTCGGTCGGCTCAAGGTGATCGTCGACGGCTCGCTGAACACCCGCACGGCGTGGTGTTGGGATCCGTACCCCGGCATGGACCCCGCCCATCCGCACGCCTGCGGTCTGGAGAGCGTGCCGATCCCGGAGCTGCGTCGGCTGCTCGAGGCGGCCGGGGCGGGCGGGATCGGCGCGGCCGTGCACGCGATCGGCGACCGGGCGAACACCGAGGTGCTCGACACGTTCGAGGAGCTCCGGATGACCGGCGTGATCGAGCACGCGCAGCTCGTGCGGGAGCAGGACTTCGCCCGGTTCGCGCAGCTCGGCCTGATCGCGAGCGTGCAGCCCGAGCATGCGATGGACGACCGAGACGTGGCCGACCATCACTGGGCGGGCCGCACCGATCGTGCCTTCGCCTACGGGTCCATGCACCGCTCGGGTGCCGAGCTGCGGCTCGGCTCCGACGCTCCGGTCGCGCCGCTGGACCCGTGGATCTCGCTCAGCGCCGCGACAGCTCGCAGCCGGGGTGGTCGTGACCCCTGGCATCCCGAGCAGCGGCTTCCGATCGACGTGGCGCTCGCGGCATCCTCGCGCAGCACCGTCTCGGTCGGACAGCGGGCGGACCTGGTGCTGACCGAGCGCGATCCCTTCGCCTGCGACGTCGATGAGCTGCGCGGGATGCCGGTCGCGGCGACCCTGCTCGGCGGCCGCTTCACGGCGAACAAGCTCTGAGCGGGCAGGGAACAGGCTTCGCCAGCGCCGCCCGGGGTTCGTCACCCCGGCGCTACAGCCGGTCCACGCCCGTCACGGTCACGACGGCCTGACCTGCTTCGTCGGAGGCAGCCAGGTCGATCGTCGCGGTGATGCCCCAGTCGTGGTCGCCGGCGGGGTCGTCGAAGATCTGCCGCGCGGTCCAGGCCGTGGCACCCTCGGTGAGGATGAGCAGCTTCGAACTGCGGGCATCTCCGCCGGTGAGGATCTCGTCGTGGTCGTCGTAGTAGCCGTCGAGGGCATCCGACCAGGCGTCGGCGCCGAAACCGGGGTCGAGCTCGGCCAGGGCGTCCACGTCTTCTCGCGCCGCGAGCTGCACGCGGCGGAACAGCTCGTTGCGCACCAGGATGCGGAACGCGCGGATGTTGCTCGTGAGACGCTTGGGGGCCGGGGGGACGATCGGCTCGTCAGGCGCGTGCGGATCGAAGCGGCCGTTGTCGACCCCGGCGATCAGCTCTTCCCACTCGTCGAGCAGGCTGGAGTCGACCTGGCGCACCAGCTCGCCGAGCCACTCGATGAGGTCGCGCAGATCCTCGTCCTTGAACTCCTCCGGGATGGTCTGCGAGGCCGCGCGGTAGGCGTCGGAGAGGTAGCGCAGCACCACGCCTTCGGAGCGAGCGATCTTGTAGTAGGCGACATATTCCCCGAACGACATGGCCCGCTCGTACATGTCGCGCACGACCGACTTCGGGTGCAGCTCGAAGTCGCGGATCCACGGCTGCGCGGCGCTGAACGTCTCGAATGCCGCTGTCAGCAGCTCGTCGAGCGGTTTCGGGTACGTGATCTGCTCGAGCAGCTCCATCCGCTCGTCGTACTCGATACCCTCGGACTTCATCGCGGCGACCGCTTCGCCGCGGGCGAGGAACTCCTGCTGGCTGAGCACGGCACGAGGATCGTCGAGGGTCGACTCCACGATCGAGATCATGTCGAGCGCGTACGAGCCGGTGCCAACCCCCTGGGTCGCTGAGCTGGTCGAAGCGTCGGGGTCGAGCAGCTCGAACGCGGCGAGGGCGAACGGCGACAGCGGCTGGTTGAGCGCGAAGTTCGGCTGCAGGTCGACCGTGAGGCGGATGTCGCCCTCCGGAGTCTTCTCGACGATGCCCGATTCGCGGAGCGTGCGGTAGATGCCGATGGCGCGGAGCGCGAGCTCGCGCTGCCGATTCCGCGGCTCGTGGTTGTCGTATACCAGCGATCGCATATTCGCGAAGACGTCACCGCCTCGCGCGATCACGTTGAGCATCATGGCGCTCGTGATCTGCATGTGAGAGGTCAGCGTCTCGGGGACGGCGTCGATGAGCTTGCGGAATGACGGCTCGCCCCACGAGACGAAGCCGTCGGGCGCCTTCTTGCGGACGATCTTGCGCTTCTTCTTCGGGTCGTCGCCGGCCTTCTTCACCGCGGCGACGTTCTCGCTCTCGTGCTCCGGAGCCTGGGCGACGACCGTCCCGGCGGTGTCGTACCCCGCCCGCCCGGCGCGACCGGCGATCTGATGGAACTCGCGGGCGTTCAGCTGCCGCATCCGGGTGCCGTCGAACTTCGTCAGCGCGGTGAGCAGCACGGTGCGGATCGGCACGTTGATGCCGACGCCGAGGGTGTCGGTGCCGCAGATGACGCGCAGCAGTCCGCGCTGGGCGAGCTGCTCGACCAGACGACGGTACTTCGGCAGCATGCCGGCGTGGTGCACGCCGATCCCGGCGCGGAGGAAACGCGAGAGGGTCTTGCCGAACGCGGTCGTGAAGCGGAACTCGGCGATCAGTGCCGCGATCGCGTCGCGCTGCTCACGGGTGGCGACCTTCGTGCTGGAAAGTGCCTGCGCCCGCTCCATGGCCGCAGCCTGCGAGAAGTGCACGACGTAGATCGGCGCCTGCCCGGTGTTCAGCAGGTCGTCGAGGGTCTCGTGGATCGGCGTGGTCTCGTAGAAGAAGTGCAGGGGGACGGGGCGCTCGACGCCGGTCACGGTCGCCGTCTCGCGGCCGGTGCGACGGGTCAGGTCGGCGGCGAGCTCGGTCACGTCGCCGAGGGTCGCCGACATCAGGATGAACTGCGCCTGCGGAAGCTCGAGCAGCGGCACCTGCCAGGCCCACCCGCGGTCGGGGTCGGCGTAGAAGTGGAACTCGTCCATCACGACCTGGCCGACGTCGGCATCCGTGCCCTGGCGCAGCGAGAGGTTCGCGAGGATCTCGGCGGTGCAGCAGATGATCGGGGCATCGGCGTTGACCGAGGAGTCGCCCGTGACCATACCGACGTTCTCGGCGCCGAAGACGTCGACCAGCGCGAAGAACTTCTCGCTCACGAGCGCCTTGATCGGGGCGGTGTAGTAGCTGCGCCGGCCGGCGACGAGAGCGGCGAAATGCGCGCCGATCGCGACGAGCGACTTCCCGGTCCCGGTGGGAGTGGAGAGGATCAGGTTGTTGCCGGAGACGATCTCGATGACCGCCTCGTCCTGCGCGGGGTAGAGGCTGATGCCGGTCGACTCCGCCCACTCGACGAAGGCGAGGTAGACGGCATCCGGATCCGCGGCGTCCGGAACGAGGGCGGGATCGAGCCGCGGTGGGGAAGTCATGGTCCTTCGATCATCCCCCATGCGCGTGCGCACCGCGTCTCACCCCTCCTGCGCCGGCCGCATCAGGCAATCGCGCGAGATCAGGAGGATATGCCGGTGGGTTGCCTGATGCGGCGGTTTCGCCTGATCTCGCTGACCGGCCGAACGGCCAAGCGCGGCGAATCGCGCGGGAGAGGAACGGTGCCGCGCTCGGCGGGGGAGGAACGGATGCCGCGCTACGCGGTCGCGGCACGCAGGGCGATGCGGATCATGTCGCCGAAGGTCTGCTCGCGCTCCTGCGCTGTGGTCTCCTCGCCCGTGACGATGTGGTCGCTGACCGTGCAGATCGCGAGGGCGCGCCGACCGTAGTACGCCGCGAGCGTGTAGAGCCCGGCCGCTTCCATCTCGACGCCGAGGATGCCGTGCTGCACGAACGGCTCCGTGAGCTCGGGACGGGTGCTGTAGAACTGGTCGCTCGAGAACAGCTGCCCGACATGCACGGTCGACTCGAGGTCTTCCGCCTCGCTCGCCTCCACGGCTGCGCGCAGGAGGCCGAAGTCCGCGACCGGCGCGTAGTCGAGCCCGTGGAAGCGCACGCGGTTGATGCCGGAGTCCGTGGACGCGCCGTTGGCGATGATGATGTCGCGCACCTTGACGCGCTCGGTCAGCGCCCCGCACGACCCGACCCGCACGATCGTCTGCACGTCGTAGGAGTCGAACAGCTCGTTCGCGTAGATCGCCATAGACGGCTGGCCCATGCCCGAACCCTGCACCGAGATGCGGTGCCCCTCCCAGGTGCCGGTGAAACCCAGCATGCCCCGCGTCTCGGAGTACAGCTCGGCGTCGTCGAGGAAGGTCTCGGCGATCCACTTCGCTCGCAGCGGGTCGCCGGGGAACAGGACGATGGGGGCGATCTGGCCGGGCTCTGCGGCGATGTGCGTGCTCATGGCCCCAGCGTAGCCAGCGACCGCAGGGCTAGCCGGGCACGCCGGCGAGCCCGAGGGCGGTGATGAGCTCGTAGGCCGCCGAGCGTGCCTGCACGATCACGGTGCCGACCTGGACTCCCGCCGCCGATACCGACAGGAGCAGTTGGCCGTAGGGTGCGAGGACGAAGCTGAGCAATGACAGCTGGCTCTGCCCGATCGACACCGAGACGACGGCCGACAGGCTCGGTTCCGTCCCGCCGGAGATGATCTCGGCCTCGGCCCTGGCGACGCCGAACAGCGAACCGTTGATCGCCGCCAGCCGCTCACCCGTCTCCTCTCGCGTGCCGACGGAGGCGATATGCAGGCCGTCGGCGGTCGAGAGGACGGCCGTCGTCAGCTCGGGGAAGCGCTCCTGCAGATGGCGCAGTCGGGTGAGTGCAGCCTGGCTGACGACGCTCGACCAGAGCTCCCAGTGGGCCGCGATCTCCGGATGCATGAGCACGGGGTCGCCTCCGTGGGTCGCGTCGTCCCGGCGCGCGGCGTCGTTCGGGAGAGGGGGTTCGTCTGTTCGGATGTGTGTGTTCACGACTCTTCTTCCGGAAGGTCAAGGGCCACGCACGCGACGCGCATCACGCTGTCACGATCGCGGGCGTCGGCGGCATGAACGCGATTCGCGGGGATCCCGTATCGCGCCAGGACCTCGGTGAGTTCCTGGCGTACTGTGCCCATCGCCTCTTCTGCGCAGTGGCTGACGGCGATGACCATTCGCTGACCGTCGCCGGCGAACCGAGGAATCCACGCGGCGGCGTCGGCGGCGAGGTGCGACCGGTCGGCCCGCAGCCAGAGAAGGATGCGCGTGTCTGCGGTCGAGGATCTTCGTCGGGCGGGAGCGAAACGGTCTTGCCCGGGAACCCCGATGAGGGTGACGGAGATCTCGGGCGTGGGTTTCCACGCGCCGTAGTCGAGGCCCACCGTGGTGGTGGTCTTCTCGCCGTCGCCGTACTCCGCCGATCCGGCCGAGATCGGAACGTCGGTGTCGACCGGAGGGACGTCGCTCAGTGCGCGGACGGCCGTCGTCTTCCCCGCGCCGACCGGCCCGGCGAAGATGAGCCGGTAGCGGTTCGGCAGATTCACGTGCCTCCAGCGTGCCCGCCGCATCGGCGTCTCCACCGACGCGGCACGCACCCACGAGATCTCCTCGAGGCCGTCGCTGCGCACGGCCTCGCCGGTCAAGCGTTCAGAGCCGCAAGATGGCGGTTCACTGCGGAGCGGAGAAGTGCGAGGTTCGTCGCCTGGCGATCCGCGGCGAGGTAGATGAACGTCTCATCGGTGATCATCTTGTGCAGGTGCAGCTGCGTGTCGAGGGTGAGCAGCATGTCCTCGAAGGTCGCATCGAGACCGAGCGCCTCGATCGTACGCATCTTGTTCTTGACGATCTCGCTGTTGTAGGCGCTGGCCACATCGAGGTCGAAGTCCGGTCGGACCGAGCTCGAGGCCAGTGGCATCCCGGATTCGAGATCGACGACGGAGGCGCCGATGAAACCGTTGATGTCGTGCGCGATGTCGGTGATGAGTGCGTTCAGTTCGTCTTGCGTAGCCATGATGCTCCCCAGGTCGTGTCGCACGCGCAGAGACCACCCTGTGCAGTCCCCCCAGAGCCCGCGCAACTCATAAAGTGTATAACGTTACTGTCTCATATGCGGAATCGTGGTGGGACACGCCTGTTGATCTCCCAGGCGGATGCCGCGCCCACCCGTTCCGAAGGAGATCTCACGAAATGAAGGAGCGGATCCCGGATGCTCTCCTTCAGAGCGTGAGATCTCCTTCGCGTCGTGTGCGCAGACGGCAGACCGGACGTGCGCTCAGCCCTCGCGGCGTCGCACGATCTCGTCGATCCACAGCGGCGCGAACGGCGAGGTGCAGCCCGGCGCGGTGGGGTAGTCCGCGAGGACCTGCAGGCGTTCGCCGATCTCCCGCGCCCTCGCGCGGTGCTCCGGGTGGAAGATGCCGATGTTGGCCAGAGTCTCGTTCATCGCCCACTGCAGTCGGGACGGCGCATCCTTCAGATCGCGTTCGATCAGGTCGAGCAGGTGCGAGAGGTCGAGGCCATCCGGGTCCTTCATCACGCGCACGGTCGTGAGCGACCAGGCGGCTGCGGCCACTGTGGGGTCGGCATCGTCGAACCAGCGCAGACGCAGCTCTTCGGCGAGCGGCGACTTCTTGGCGACGTAGTTCACGAACCAGTCGTTGACCTTCGGTGGACGGGTCTCGCGCAGCATGGCGTCGAGCTCGTCGGCGGTGAAGTCGCGCGGTCGGCAGATCAGCAGGGCGAGCAGTCGTGCCGGGGTCTCGCCGGTCGCCCACAGCTCCTGCGCGAGCGGCTGGTCGGTCTTGATCCGCTTCGCGAGCGCGCGCATCCGGCTGAGGTTGATGCCGTGGTCATCGCCGCGCTTCTCGTTGGCGGCGCGCATCTTCGGGTCTTCGAGCGCGGCGAGCTCGCCCAGCGCCTCCGCGACGGTCATGTCGGACATGTCACCAGGCTATCCACCCGCCGACCCTCCTCATGGTTCTCGGCGCGAACGGCCCCCTTGCGTTCGAACCGCCCCTTTGCGTGCGTCCATAAAGGGGCGGCTCGCACAGACAGGGGTGGGTCGACCGGAGAGGGAGAGGGGGAGAAGGGGAGATCAGTCCTCGTCGAGCAGCTCGCCCCGGATGCGGCGGAGATCCTCCATGAGCGAGCCGATCAGGATCCAGTGCTGCGACGCCGGCGGGCGGATCACGAGCGGTGCGGTGAGCGCGGGGATGGCGCTGGTCTCCGTGTCGGGCTCGGGCGACGCCTCGGCGACCTGCACGGCGAGGCGCACGTCGTGCCCGGCCCGCCGCAGCTGCTCGGCGATCGCGGCGACCGCGGGCTCCTCGCCGATCGTGTCGTCGTAGTGGTCGAAGTACGCGCGGGTCATGCCGATCGTCTGGGTCACGATCGGTGAAAGGCGCTCCAGCAGCTCCCGCAGCTCCTGCAGTTCGCTGCGATGATTCGAGCGCCGCGGGTTCAGGGTGAGCGACTCCTCACCGGCGGCGATGGATGCGTCGGCGGCATCCTTCATCGGACGCAGCAGCCGCACCTCGAGCATCAGCTCCTGCAGCTGGGCGGCCGTCTGCGGCTCCGGCAGCGCGACGGCGAGGCGGTCGAGGCTGGCGGCGAGCTCTCGCCCGAGCAGTCCGACGTCGCGCCGAGCGGGGGCGACCAGCACCGGAGGCACGATGAGCGCGTTCACGACGATGCCGATCACCACGCCGATCAGGGTCTCCACGATGCGCGCGAAGGCGTACTCCGGGCTGGACGATCCGAGTGCCAGCACGAGCATCGCCGAGATCGCGACCTGGTTGCCGGTTCCGGGCGAGGCGCGGAAGATCCACGCCACCAGCATCGCGACGACGATCGCCAGCAGCACGATCCAGCTCGGCGAACCCAGCAGCAGGCCGAGCGCGACGGCGATCACCACGCCGGCGATCACACCGATGCTGCGCTCGAGTGCCTTCGACAGCGACTGGTTCACGCTGGGCTGCACGACGAGGAGCGCGGCGATCGCGGCGAACACCGGCAGCTGCGCGGGGAACACCCATCCCGCGATGAGCCACGCCGCGATGGTCGCTGCGGCGGACTTCACGACCTGCAGCAGCGGGGAGCGCTGGGAGGCGCGGATCGCGGCGGGGATGCGCATGACCTCAACGGTAGCGCCGCGACGCCGCGGATGATCGACGTGCGATCACGCGGCTGTCAACCCCGTGGCCGATCCTCGCTGCTCCGGGCTGAATGGGACCACACGAACGACGAGAAGTGAGGAGCATCACATGGTGCAGATCATCGAGACCATCGACGTCGACGTCCCCGTCCGCACGGCGTACAACCAGTGGACGCAGTTCGAGAGCTTCCCGAAGTTCCTCGACGAAGTCGAGTCGATCACTCAGATCGACGACACCCACACGCACTGGAAGGTGAAGGTCGGCGGCGCGACCCGCGAGTTCGACGCTGAGATCACCGAGCAGCACCCGGATGAGCGCGTCGCGTGGAACAGCACCGGCGGCGAGACCGAGCACGCGGGTGTCGTGACGTTCCACAAGCTCGACGACACGTCCACGCGCGTGACCGTGCAGCTGGACTGGGCGCCCGAGGGGCTGCTCGAGAAGATCGGCTCCCTCGTGGGCGCCGGCGGGCACGCGGTGAAGAAGGACCTCCAGAACTTCAAGGAGTTCATCGAGGGCCGCGGCGTCGAGACCGGAGCCTGGCGCGGCGACGTCGACGTCTGACCTCGAACCCCAGGTGGCGAGGCCCGGATGCCGTTCAGGCGCCGGGCCTCGTCGCGTCGAGCGCTGTACGATCACGCCATGACGAAGACCACATTCAAGCCGGGCGACGAAGTCATCACTCCGCGTTCACGCGGAAAGGTCATCGACATCTGCGCGACGCCCTCGGGGCAGTTCATCTTCGGCATCGAGGATGAGACCGGAGAGGTCACCTACTTCACCCCCAAGGCTCTACAGCACGCCTGACGAGCCTTCCCCCGGGCTCGGGTCGCGGCCGGGATCTTCCGCGCGTCCGGGGTGCGTGCTTGCATGGGCGCATGGAGCGGGACGAGAAGCTGCGCGGCGAGACGAGGGCCGTCTGGGCGACCGCGGTCTGCTTCGTCGTCGGTGCCGTCGCGGGCATGCTGCTCCTTCGTGGTGACCCACGCCCGCTCACCGGTCCAGGATCGCTCGCGGTGCCGGTCGCGGCGGTCGCCGGCATCGTCGCCGCCGCCGCGTTCCTGACGAGCACGCTGATGCACCGTCGCGCGGAGACCGGGCCGATGCCGCGCTGGCAAGCTGTGGCCTCCGACCTCTCGACCGTCGCGCTCACCGTCGCTTTCGGAGCGGTCACCGTGATGGGTGTCCTGCTCACGGCCGAGATCCTCGCCGTCGGCCTCCAGGGGCTGCAGCTCGCGGCGGTCGGCGGGGGTCTGCTCGCGGGTGTCGCCTCGGCCGTCGGTGGCCGCTTCGCCTTCGGAGCCGGCATCGGACTGCGCACGGCCGACCTGTCTGCCCTCCTGCTCGGATTCCTCGTGATCGGCACGCTCTTCGCCATGGTCACGTCCGCCGACCCGCGCTGGTGGGAGGAGAACTTCTCGCAACTCGGATCCGGGTGGGCCTTCAACGGCACCCTCGTCGTGGCAGGGCTCCTGATCGCGACCGTCGGCTCGTACATCGGCCGTGACCTGCACCGGATGCTCGGCGACTCCGCTCTGCGGCGCATCGCCGCGGTGGTCGCGCTGTGGGCGGCGACCGGTGTCGCGCTCGCCGCCGTCGGCCTGCTGCCGCTGCACCGGCTGCCCCTCCCGCACGACATCGCCGCCTTCGCGACACTCGTCCTGTTCCTCGGTGCCGCGGCCGCCACCGTGGCCGCCATCCCCGGTCCTCCCCGCGCGTTGCTGATCACATCGGTCGGCGTCGGACTGCTCATCGTGGTGGCCGTCGTGCTGTGGGTGCCGTTCGGCCTGTACTCGGCCACGGCGGTCGAAGCCGTCGTCGTCGGGCTCGGACTGCTGTGGATGGCCACGCTCGTGCGGGTGATGGCGATCCTCGTGCCGGCGCAGTCGCGCCCCTCGGCGCGGCGGTCGCCGCTGCGCGCGGAGACGCCGCCCGCCTAGTCGTCGCCATCACCCGGGTGGCGGCATCCCTAGGCATCGGCACCCGAAAGATAGGGAATCCGTCCGATGTCGGTGGGGCACCTCAGAGCGGAGCGTAGGGATACACCACACCGACGAGGAGATCCCATGTTCGAGCACAGTTTCTTCACCGAGCAGTACACCGGTTACCAGCACGAGGAGCTGGAGCGCGCAGCCGCGCGTCGGCGCATGCTCATCGAGCGCGCCGACCAGATCGTTCCTCGTTCCCCGGGGGCGGTGCGTCGGATGCTGCGCCGCATCTTCCGTCCGGACGCGGGGCGATCCGTCACCAGCCAGACCGCGAAGACCCGACCCGTGACGTCCCGCGCCGCGACCGTGTCGACCTCGCATCCGGCCTCCGTCTGCGACCGGACGGCCTCCGTCGCACGGTGAGCGACGCGGCCGTTCGGACCGGATCACGGTCCGCCCCGAATGTCGGCGGAGGGTGGGATCATGAACCCATGCCTTCCTCCGCACCGAGCACCGTGATGGTCGGTCGTGCGGCCGAGCTCGCCGAAGTGCGCCGGCTGTTCGACGGCGTGCGTGAGGGGGTGCCGGCGGCGCTGCTCGTCGAGGGCGATGCGGGCATGGGCAAATCCCGGCTGCTGCGCGAGTTCACCGCCGAGATCGAGCACACCGCCGACGTCCATGTGGGGTGGTGCCTCGACCTCGGCGGTTCTCGCACGCCATACGGCCCGCTCACCGGCATCCTCCGCTCCATCGTCACGCGCATGGGCGTCGAGCGGGTGCGCGAGTCGGTCGGGGTGGGCGCCGAGGCCCTGGCCATGCTCCTACCGGAGCTCGTGGATGCACCGACCGACCGCGAGCGCACCAGCCCCGAGCGACTCCGCGACGCCATCGCCTCCCTGATCGAGGCAGCCGCCGAGCGGGCACCCCAGGTGCTCGTGGTCGAAGACCTGCACTGGGCCGACGATTCGACGCTCGCCATCTTGTCCTTCCTCCTGCGCGCGCTCGACCGTGGGCGCATCCTGCTGCTCCTCACCTGCCGGAGCGACGACGTGCGACGCGGAGACGCGGTGAGCCGTTTCATCGGCGAGGCCACGCGTGCGCGCCTGCTCGAGCGCCTCACGCTCGCCCGGCTCGACACAGCCGCGGTGCGGGAACTGGCCGAGCGGATCAGCGGCCGCCCACTCTCCGAGGCCGCCTTCGATCGCATGCAGGAGCGGGCCGAGGGCGTGCCGTTCTTTGTCGAGGAGATCGCGGGATGCGCGAACGGTCCCCTCCCCGACGGACTCCGCGACCTGCTACTGGCCCGGTTCGACCGTCTCGGCGACGATGCGCAGCACGTCGTCAAAGTCGCCTCCGGTGCTGAGCGTCCGCTGTCGCATCCGCTGATCACCCGCCTCGCCGATCTTCCGGAGCAGCGGCTCGACGAGGCGATCCGCGAGGCGACGCGCAGCGGCATCCTGGTCGTGGCCGATGACGACTACCGGTTCCGGCATGCCCTCCTGCGCGAGGCCGTGCACGACGACCTGCTTCCCGGTGAGCGTGCCCGCCTGCATCGCGCCTACGCTGAGGCCCTCGAGGCTTCGGCTTCGGGCAGCGACGGGGGCGACGACGCTGCCGCGCTCGCGTACCACTGGCAGCTCGCGCAAGACGATCGGAAGGCTCTCGTCGCCGCGGCCGATGCCATGCGCCACGCGAAGGCGCAGTATGCGTTCGCGACCGCCGCCCGCTTCGGCGAGCTCGCACTGCAGCTGTGGCCTCTCGTCGCCGATGCCGCCGATGCCGCGCGCCTCGAGCGCCTCGATCTGCTTCTGGTGCTGGGGTCGATCCTGCGCAACGCCGGCGACGGCGAGCGGGCGCTCGCTGTGGCGAACCTCGCGCTCGCCGAGGTCGACCCCGAGACCGTCGAGCCGCGTCTGCATGCGCGACTTCTGCGCAACAAGGCGCTGTACCTGGTCAACCTCGGCCGCCTCGGGGCGATCCCGCTGCTGCAACAGGCCCTGGCCATCGCCGAGGCGCATGTCGACGACGAGGTCTTCCGGGCCGAGCTGCTCAACCAGCTCGCGAGCCGGCGCATGATCGCGGGCGACCGTGAAGAGGCGATCCGGCTCGCGGATGAGGCCGAGCGTGGGGCCGCAGGGGCGCCGTCCACGGATCAGCTGTCGATCGCGGCGAATGTCCGCGGCGGCTCCCTCGCGCACCTGGGCGAGGTCGAGGCGGGCGTGCGCCAGTATGAACGCGCGCGCGACCTCGCGACGGGCTCGAATGCCGAGATGCGGTACCGCGTCAACTACTCCGACCTGCTGACCCTGCTCGGCCGCTACCGCGAGGCCGTCGAAGTCGCCGAAGAGGGCCTGCGCCGCGCGCGGGAGCTCCGCGTCGAGCGCACCTCGGGGTCGATCATGGCGCAGAACATGGTCGTTCCCCTGCTCGAGCTCGGTGAGATCGACCGGGTGGAGGAGATGCTGTCGCGCGACATGATGCAGGGAACCCTGCGCGTGTTCCGCATGTACATGAGCATGACCCGGGTGCGGGTTCTCGCCTGGCGGGGCAGGACGGACGAGGCCGACGAGCTGCTGCAGGAATGGCTTCCGGCTTTCCACGAGACCGGCATCTCCGAGCGGCAGATCTGGTACGACCGGGTGATGATGACGGTCGCGGTGGCCGAGAGCGCGGGCGACCTCCGCGGAGCGCTCGACACCATCCTCGAGATGCTTCGGGACGAACGGCCGGCCCTGCTGCACCAACGGCGGCTCCTGCTGCAGGGCGGGGCGCTCATCGCCGAGCTGCGGGCAGAGGGCGCCGATGTTGCGGCCGCCGTCGACGCGATCCGCACCGCCTGGCTCGCGCAGCCCGCACAGCTGCAAGACGATGCCTGGTCGACCATCCTCGACGCCCTGCTCGAACCGCACCCCGACTCGCTCGACGCGGCACTGCTGTGCGCCGACGGCGAAGACGTGCCCGTCACCTTCCGCGTCGTGCTCCGGCTCGAGCAGGCGCGCATGCGGGTGCACGAGGGTGACCGACCGGCGGCGTCGGTCGTGCTCGCCGAGGCGGCCGAGATCGCGGAAGCTCTGGGGCATGCGCACCTGCAGGCCGCCGTCGCGCGGTTCGCCACCGACGCGGGGTTCGGGGTGCGCCTCGCGTCGGTGGCGTCCGCCGGCGCCGACCCGCTGACCGCGCGCGAGAAGCAGGTGCTCGAACTCATCGCCGAGGGCTTGAGCAACCGCCAGATCGGCGAGCGGCTCTTCATCAGCGTCAAGACCGTGAGCGTGCATGTCTCGGCGGTGTTGCGCAAGCTCGGTGTGAGCACGCGCACCGAGGCGGCTCTTCTGCAACAGAATCCGACGTTCTCTGCTGCACGTCAGCCAGCCGTGGTACGTTGAGCAAGCGCGCGTATCGGATGTTCCGATTCCGCGTAGGCCGTGCAAACGGCTAAGTCAAATAGAAAGTAGAAACACATGGCCACTGGCACTGTGAAATGGTTCAACGCGGAAAAGGGCTTCGGCTTCATCGCTCCCGATGACGGCTCGGACGACCTCTTCGCCCACTACTCGGCTATCGCCGGCTCCGGTTTCAAGGAGCTCCGCGAGAACCAGAAGGTCGAATTCGACGCTGAGCGTGGCCCCAAGGGCATGCAGGCGGCGAACATCCGCGCTCTCTGAGCGCGCGCTGACTTCCTGAAGCCGGCCGGATCCTCACGGATCCGGCCGGCTTTTTCTGTACCCGCAGCTTTCGCTTCGCGCGAATGGTCCGATTCGGCGGCGATCTGCGACCATTCGCGCGATTCGAAACGAGGTCTGTGGCCAGGACTCGAAGTGAGGCGGACCTAACCTCCGTGTTAGATTAGGCCAGGCTTACCAAAGGCTGGGCGCACCTCTCGCGCCGCCCCCTCACCCCGAACCCCGAAGGGAACGCCTGTGCGCACCTCTCGAATCCTCGCCATCGGCGCGGCCGCTGCACTCGCCGTCGGCCTCTCCGCCTGCGCCTCCTCCGCCCCGGAATCGTCCGGGTCCGCCGGCGGCAACCCGGCCTCGGCCGATGCCTTCCCCGTCACGGTGGAGCACGTCTACGGCGAGACCACGATCACCGAGAAGCCCGAGCGCATCGCGACGGTCGCCTGGGCGAACCACGAGGTGCCGCTGGCCCTCGGCATCGTCCCGGTCGGCATGAGCAAGGCCGCCTGGGGTGACGACGACGACAACGGTGTGCTGCCCTGGGTCGAGGAGAAGCTCGACGAGCTGGACGCCGAGACGCCGGTGCTCTTCGACGAGACCGACGGCATCGACTACGAGGCCGTCGCCGACACCGAGCCCGACGTGATCCTGGCCGCGTACTCCGGTCTCACCCAGGAGGAGTACGACACCCTCTCCAAGATCGCTCCGGTCATCGCGTACCCCGAGGTCGCCTGGGGCACCTCGGTCGACGACATGATCGAGATGAACTCGAAGGCGCTGGGTCTCGAGGAGGAGGGCGAAGCCCTGATCGAGGACCTGCACGCCGACGCGGAGGCCGCTCTCGAGGAGAACAGCATCCTGAAGGACAAGAAGGTCCTGTTCGCGTACCTCGACCCGGCCGACCTGAGCCAGATCGGCTACTACACGGCGATCGACACGCGTCCCGGATACCTTCGCGACAACCTCGGCCTGCCCTTCCCGTCGATCGTGGAAGACACCGCCGACACCGAGAAGTTCGACCTCACGGTCAGCGCGGAAGAGGTCGCGAAGTTCGCCGACGTGGACGTGTTCGTCACCTACGGTGACGACTCGCTGATCGCGCAGCTGCAGGCGGACCCGCTGCTGTCGAAGATCCCGGCGATCGCCGAGGGACGCATCGCGATCCTCCCCAACGCGACGCCGATCGCGGCATCCGCGAACCCGTCACCGCTGTCGATCCCGTGGGGACTCACCGACTACCTCGCGATGCTGGCCGCGCCCCTGTCGAAGTAGCCATTCGATCCGCATCGGCGGAGTGAATCCCCCCGTGACCTCAGCAACCGTCATCGCACCCGCGCCGGGCGCCGCAGACCTGCGACGCCCGGTGCTGGTGCGCACCCTCTGGCTGCTCATCGGGGTCGCGGTGCTCGTCATCCTCAGCATCCTGTCGATCTCGTTCGGCGTGCGCGCCGTCTCGTTCGACGACATCGTCGCGGCGCTCGGCGGCCACACCGACACGATCGCCCAGGCCGCGATCGTCAAGCGCATCCCGCGGACGGTCCTCGCCCTCCTCGTCGGCGCCGCGCTCGCGCTCTCCGGTGCGACCATGCAGGCCGTGACCCGCAACCCCATCGCCGACCCCGGCATCCTCGGTGTCTCGAACGGGGCTTCGCTCGCGGTCGTCTGCGGCATCGCGTTCTTCGGGCTCAGCAACCCCTATGGACAGATGGGGTTCGCGATCGCCGGAGCCGGGATCGCCGCCGTCTTCGTCTACACGGTCGGCTCGCTCGGACGCGGGGGCGCGACGCCGCTCAAGCTCGCGCTCGCGGGTGCCGCCACCTCAGCCGCCTTCGCGTCGCTCATCAGCGCGGTCATGCTGCCGCGCGTCGACCTGCTCCAGACGTTCCAGTCGTGGCAGATCGGCGGTGTCGGCGGGGCGGAGTGGCCGCGCATCGCCCTCACCGCACCCGTGCTGGCCGTCGGCGCCCTGATCTGCTTCCTCAGCGCGCGCGGCATGAACTCCCTCGCCCTCGGCGACGACATGGCCAAGGGGCTCGGCGAGCACGTGTTCCGCACGCGCATGGTCTCGGCGCTCGGTGCGGTGATCCTCGCCGGCGCGGCGACCGCGATCGCCGGACCCATCGGCTTCGTCGGCCTCATCGTGCCGCACATGTGCCGGATGCTGGTGGGCACCGACCACCGCTGGCTGCTGCCGTTCTCGGCCATCGCCGGCGCCGCGCTGCTGACCGCGAGCGACATCATCGGCCGCGTGATCTCGCCGTCGGCGGAGGAGATCCAGGTCGGCATCATCACCGCCATCATCGGCGCCCCCTTCTTCATCTGGATTGTCCGTCGGCAGAAGGTGCGTGAGCTGTGAGCACGACCGAGCACACCGAGCACACCCTCGATCGCGTCGACGAGCCGGCATCCGCCCGCATCGCCCGGATCGTCGCGGGCCGTCGCTCGCGCCACCGCCGGCACGCGATCGCGACGATCGTGCTCGGCATCCTGCTGCTCGTGCTCTTCACGGTCGCCCTCATGGTGGGCAACACCTTCTACTCGCTGGATGAGGTCATCCGCGTGGTCCTCGGCGAGACCGTCCCGGGCGCCTCCTTCACCGTCGGCGACCTCCGACTGCCGCGCGCGGTGCTCGCGGTCCTCACCGGCATCGGCTTCGGCATGGCGGGCGTGTGCTTCCAGACGATGCTGCGCAACCCGCTCGCCTCGCCCGACATCATCGGCATCTCGAACGGCGCCGGGGCTGCCGCGGTGTTCGGCATCGTCGTGCTGTCGGTGAACGGGCCGGTCGTGTCGCTGCTCGCCCTCGGCGGTGCCATCGTCACCGCCCTCGCGATCTACCTGCTCTCGATCAAGGGCGGCTTCGCGGGCACGCGCCTGATCCTGATCGGCATCGGCGTCGCCGCGATGCTGCAGAGCGTCATCTCCTACATGCTGTCGCGCGCCGCGAACTGGGACATCCAGACCGCGATGCAGTGGCTGACCGGAAGCCTCAACAACGCGTCGTGGGAGCGGGTGCTGCCGATGGCGATCGCCGCGGCGATCATCGTGCCGCTGATGCTGTCGCAGGGCCGCGCGCTCGGCGCCCTCCAGCTCGGCGACGACTCCGCGGCCGGCCTCGGGATCCGTGTCGACGCGACGCGCCTGCTCCTCATCCTCGGCGCCGTCGCGCTGCTCGCGTTCGCCACGGCGGCGACCGGCCCCATCGCGTTCGTCGCGTTCATGGCCGGACCCATCGCCGCGCGCATCACCGGGCCGGGAGCGAACCTGCTCCTGCCGTCGGCGTTCGTCGGGGCCGTGCTCGTGCTCGGCGGCGACCTGATCGGCCAGTTCGCCTTCGGCACCCGCTATCCGGTCGGCGTCATCACCGGCGTGGTCGGCGCTCCGTACCTGATCTACCTCCTCATCCGCACCAACCGCTCCGGGGGTTCGCTATGACCGTCTCGCACAGCCTGTCGGCCGAAGGGGTCACGCTCGCCTACGGCGACCGCACCGTCATCGACGGCCTCGACCTGCAGATCGCGCCCGGGCGCATCACGACCATCGTCGGGGCGAACGGATGCGGCAAGTCGACGCTGCTGCGCTCGCTCGCCCGCCTGCTGTCGCCGAGCGACGGGCAGATCGTGCTCGACGGCAAGTCCGTGCACGCCCGACCCACCAAAGAGGTCGCCCGCATCCTGGGCTTGCTGCCCCAGTCTCCGGTCGCGCCCGAGGGCATCGCGGTGGCGGATCTGGTGGGCCGCGGACGGCACCCGCACCAGAAGATGCTCGCGCGCTGGAGCACCCACGACTACGAGGTGGTGGCCGACGCTCTCGACGCGACCGGCATCAGCGACCTCGCCGACCGCAGCGTCGACGAGCTCTCCGGCGGGCAGCGGCAGCGCGTCTGGATTGCGATGGCCCTCGCGCAGGAGACCGACATCCTGCTGCTCGACGAGCCGACCACCTTCCTCGATGTCGCGCACCAGGTCGAGGTGCTCGACCTGCTCACCGACCTGAGCGTCTCGCGCGGCACGACCATCGTCATGGTGCTACACGACCTCAACCTCGCCGCCCGCTACGCCGACGAGCTGGTGGCCATGAAAGACGGGCGTGTGCACGCGACCGGCGCCCCGCAGGACGTCGTGACCGCCGGGCTCGTCGAAGAGGTCTTCGGCCTCGCCAATCAGATCACCATCGACCCGGTCTCCGGCAAGCCGATGGTCACACCCATCGGGAGGCACCATGTCCGCTGAGACGACCACGACCGAGCGTCCGACCTACATCCTCACCCGCGCCGAGGTGCGGGCCGTCGCTCGGGTCTCGCCCTCGTTCGTGCGGGTGACGTTCGGCGGCGACGATCTGTTCGAGTTCGGCACGCCCGGCGAGGTGTTCGACAGCCGCATCAAGCTCGTCTTCCCGCCGGCATCCGGGGTGCTGCCCGAGCTCGACCGAGCCTCGGACAACTGGTGGCAGTCGTACCTCGCGGTGCCGGAGGGGGAGCGCGGCTCGATGCGCACCTACTCCGTGCGCGAGCTGCGGGTCGATCCCGCCGCGGGCACCGAGGTGGACGTCGACTTCGTCCTGCACCTCGAGCCGGGACTCACCGGACCCGCGTCGTTGTGGGCGAGCCAGGCCGCTGTCGGGCAGGAGCTGTACCTCGTCGGGCCGCGTCGCGGAGTGGACGTGGATGCGCACGGCGGGGCCGAGTTCGCGCCGGGACGGGCGGCGTCGGTCGTGCTCGCCGGCGACGAGACGGCTGCTCCCGCCATCGCCCGCATCCTCGAGGACGCGCCTCGCGACCTGCGCGGAGTGGCCTTCATCGAGGTGCCGTCGCCCGCCGACATCCTGCGCATCGACGTGCCCTCCGGTGTCGAGGTGCACTGGCTGCCGCGCGACGCGGGCGACCCGCACGGCCTGCGCCTGATCCCCGCGGTGCTCGCCTACCTCGGTGACGCCGACGCGGCGGACGAGATCCGCGTGAAGGACATCGACGGCGACGACCTGCTCTGGGAGACGCCGGATTACTCCGGTCTCGGCGAGGAGATCGACAGGGCGGATGCGCCGGCCGAGCGCTACTTCTGGATCGCGGGGGAGAGCGGCGTGGTCACCACCCTGCGCCGCCACCTCGTCAAGGACCTCGGCATCGACCGCGGGCAGGTCGCGTTCATGGGCTACTGGCGCCGCGGCGTCGCGATGCGGGGCTGACATGACGACGACAGCGCCCCACGCCCTGCAGGGCGAATCCCTCGTGCTCGGATACGGCCGTGCCCGGGTGGTGCACGACGTGTCGCTGCGCCTCGCGCCCGGGCGGGTGACCGCCCTCATCGGTCCTAACGGCAGCGGCAAGTCGACCGTGCTGCGCGCCCTCGCTCGCCTGCACCGCATCGAGGCGGGGAGTGTGCGCATCGGCGGAGACGAGACGCGCGACGCCACCGCCCTCTCGGCCAAGGAGTTCGCGAAGGCCGTCGCGATGC
Source organism: Microbacterium sp. GQ128 (assembly GCF_059758615.1). Lineage (NCBI taxonomy): Bacteria > Bacillati > Actinomycetota > Actinomycetes > Micrococcales > Microbacteriaceae > Microbacterium > Microbacterium sp. GQ128. Next base: position 148,488 of record NZ_JCAXDY010000006.1, on the reverse strand, counting down.
TCTCGCAGTCGCGGCCGCATCCCTCCGGCATCGAGGTGTCCGACGTCGTGGCGTACGGCCGCCACCCGCACCGGGGTCGCTTCTCCGGTGTCAGCGACGCCGACCGCGCCGCCGTCGCGCGGGCGCTCGAGCTGACCGGGCTCGCCGCCATGGCCTCCCGCCCCGTCGACCAGCTCTCGGGCGGCGAGCTGCAGCGCGTGTGGCTGGCGACCGCGCTGGCGCAGGAGACCGGCGTGCTGCTGCTCGACGAGCCGACGAACCACCTCGACCTGCGGTACCAGGTGGAGACGCTCGACCTGGTGCGCGAGCTCGCCGACGACCACGGCACCGCCCTCGGCGTCGTGCTGCACGACCTCGACCACGCGGCATCCGTTGCCGACGACGTGGTGCTGCTGCACGCCGGTCGGGTGCAAGCGGCCGGCACCCCCGCCGAAGTGTTGACGGGCGAGAACCTCTCGCACGTGTACGGCCTGCGCATCGACACCGAGATCGACGAGGAGACCGGCCTCGTGCGGGTGCTCCCGCGCGGGCGTCACCACGGTCGGCATCGCATCCCCGCGGCATCCTGAACCCCCTCACCCCTCCCGGAGGAAGAACCGAATGAAGAAGAAGCCCCTCGCCCTGATCGGACTGGGTGGCGCGCTCGTGATCGCCCTCGCCGGCTGCGGTACGACGCAGGCCCCCGCCGCCTCCGACTCCGACGCCTCGGCCTCGACGAGCGCGGGCTGCGGCGACGACACCACCGCGACCTCGACGGGTGCCGTCTCCGTCACGGACGACCTCGGCCGCACGGTCGAGCTCGACAAGCCCGCCGAGCGGATCGCGGTGCTGGAGTGGCAGCAGATCGAGGATGCGCTGTCGCTGTGCGTCACGCCGGTCGCGGTCGCCGACGCCGAGGGCTACAGCACGTGGGTCACCGCGGAAGAACTCCCCGAGGGCGTGACCGATGTCGGCACCCGGCAGGAGCCGAACCTCGAGACGCTGTTCGGCACCGAGCCCGACCTCGTGATCGTCGAGGTCAGCGCCGCGGACGACCCCATCGTCTCCCAGCTCGAGGCCTACGATGTGCCCGTGCTCGCGACCGTCGGTGCGGATGCCGCCGACCCCATCGCGAAGATGCTCGGCACGCTCGACCTCATCGCCCAGGTGACCGGCCGCGAGGAGCGCGCCGAGGTCGTCGCCGACGAGTTCCAGGCGCACCTCGACTCGGCCTCGGCCGAACTCGCCGATCTCGACCTGCCCACGAAGGAGTTCGTGTTCTTCGACGGCTGGGTCGACGGCGGCAACGTCGCGCTGCGTCCGTTCGGTCAGGGCTCGCTGGTCGGTGAGATCGGCGAGAAGCTCGGTCTCGAGAACGCCTGGACCGGCGAGGTCGACCCCACCTATGGCCTCGGGCAGACCGATGTCGAGGGCATGACCACGGTCGGCGACGCGAGCCTGTTCTACACGGGCACCGAGGACCCCGAGTCGGAGAGCTTCATCGACGCCCTGCAGGACAACCCGGCCTGGACCTCGCTGCCCGCCGTGGCCGACGACCGCCTCACCGCGTTCCCCGCCGGGATCTGGACGTTCGGCGGACCGCGTTCGACCCAGCAGATCATCGACGGCTACGTCGAGGTGCTCTCGAAGTGACGGGTGCCCTTCGCCTCGACGACGCGGCGGCCACGACGGAGTCGGTGCGCCCGGCTCCCGCCGTCGCGCCCGACGAGGCGGAGGGACGCCGGCCGGGCACCCTGCTGACGGGCATCGGCGTGCTCGTGGCTCTCGCCGTGGTGCTCTTCGCCGTCGCCTGCTGGCATCTCACGCAGGGCACGAGCGGTGCCGTGTTCGCCGACACCGAGGTGCTGTGGGGGTCGCGGGTTCCGCGCCTGGCCGCAGGCATCGCCGTGGGCGTCGCGCTGGGCGTGGCCGGCATCCTCCTCCAGTCACTCGCCCGCAACGCCCTGGCCTCGCCGGACACGCTGGGCGTGACCGCCGGTTCCTATCTCGCGGTCACGGCGCTCGCGGCGTTCGGCATCGCGGTGCCGGTGTGGGCCTCGGGTGCTGTCGCGTTCGCCGGCGGCCTCATCGCCGCGGGGATCGTGCTCGGACTCGCAGGCGGTGCGGGTTCGTCCACCACCCGCCTGATCCTCGCGGGCACGGCCCTGGCCCTCGCGTTCCAGGCCGCCACCTCGACCCTGCTGATCCTGTTCGACGAGGAGACCAAGGGCCTGCTCGCGTGGGGAAGCGGCAGCCTGTCGCAGCTCGGCCTGACCGCGTTCCTGCAGGCGGCCCCGGTCGTGGTCGTGGTGACCGCGGCTGCCCTGCTGCTGGCGCGACGGTTCGACATCCTGGCGCTCGGCGACGACACGGCATCCTCCCTGGGTGTTCCGATCCGCTCGACGCGGGCCATCGGCATCCTGCTCGCCGTCACGCTCACCGCGGTGTCGGTGACGCTCGCGGGGCCGATGGGCTTCGTCGGACTGTGCGCACCCGTTCTCGCTCGCTTGCTGTCTCGTGTGGTGCCGAGCCTGAATCGCCACCTGCTCCTGATCCCGGCCGCCGGGTTGCTCGGAGCGATCGTCGTGATCCTCTCGGATGCTCTGCTGCGGGCGATCATCGGAGCCGAGGCGGCGATCCTCATCCCGACCGGCGTCGCGACGACGCTGCTCGGTGCGATCGTGCTCGTGCTCATGGCTCGGCGCCTGCGTGACGCCGGTCCGACGCGAGAGCCTCCGCGGGTGCGCTTCGGCGTGCGCAGCCGCCTGCGGTTCCGCATCACCATGGTGGTCGTCGTGCTCGGGGTGGTCGGGGTGCTGCTCCTCGGCCTGCTCGCCGGGTACACGTGGCTGCTGACCGGCGACATCGCGCTGTGGGTGCAGGGCGAGGCGCCGGCCGCGATCGCCTTCGCGCTGGACGAGCGGGCACCGCGCATCGTGGCCGCGGTCGTCGCCGGCGGGGCGCTCGCGCTGTCGGGCGCCATCATCCAGGGGGTGAGCCGGAATCCGCTGGCCGACCCGAGCATCCTCGGCGTCACGGGCGGTGGCGGGCTCGGTGCGGTGCTCGTGATCACGAGCGCCGTCTCGTCCACCGCGGGCATGATCGCGGGTGCCATCGCCGGAGCGCTGCTGGCCTTCGCGCTCGTGTACCTGCTGTCGTGGCGCGGCGGGTTGAACGCCGACCGGTTCCTGCTGATCGGCATCGGCGTCTCCTACTTCACGGTGTCGCTCACGACGTTCTTCCTGCTGAGGTCGAACCCTTGGGACACCCCGAAGATCTACACCTGGCTGTCGGGCACCACGTACGGCCGCGTGTGGGAGCAGGTGCTGCCGCTGGCGATCGTGCTGGCCATCGCGCTGCCGTTCGTGGTGATGAGTCGTCGCGAGCTCGACGTGCTGTCCCTCGACGAAGACACCCCGCGGCTCGTCGGCATCCGGCTCGAGCCCGTGCGGCTGACGCTGTTGGTCGTGGCGGCGGTGCTCGCGGCGCTCAGCGTGACGGCCATCGGCGTGATCGGCTTCGTGGGGCTCGTCGCCCCGCACGCGGCACGGGCGCTCGTCGGCGCCAGGCACGCCAGGGTGATCCCGGTCGCGGTGCTTCTGGGCGGGCTGCTCGTCGGGGTCGCGGACACGATCGGCCGCACGGTCATCGCCCCCGCGCAGCTCCCGGCCGGACTCGTGGTGGCGCTGATCGGTGCGCCGTACTTCGTCTGGCTGCTCTGGCGCTCGCGCGACGCGTAGGTGAGGCCAGGGCGCAGCAGGGACGAGGCCCGGCATCCGTGTGGATGCCGGGCCTCGTCGTCACCGAGGGGTTACTTCGCGAGGAAGTCCTTCAGCGCGGCGTTGACCTCGTCGGCGTGCGTCCAGAGCAGGCCGTGCGGGGCGCCCTCGACCTCGACGTAGTCGGCATCCGGCACTGCCTGGTGGAAGCGGCGGGCGGTCGCGTCGATCGGGAGGATGTTGTCCTTCGTGCCGTGCAGGATCAGGGTGGGCTTCGCCGCGGCACGGACGGCCTCGACGTCTCCACGGAAGTCCTCGATCCAGGCCGAGACGACCGCGTAGGCGGCGACGGGCGCGCTGCCGACGGCGACGTTCCAGCTGCCGGTCACGGCCTGCTCGCTGATGCGCGAGCCCAGGTTCTCGTCGAGGTTGTAGAAGTTCTTGTAGAAGTCGGTGAACCACGCGAAGCGGTCGCCCTTGGCGGCAGCCTCGATGCCGTCGAAGACCTCCTGCGGCACACCCTCGGGGTTGTCGTCGCGCTGCACGAGGAAGGGCTCGAGCGAGGCGAGGAAGGCGAGCTTCGCGACGCGGTCGTGGCCGTACTTGGCGACGTAGCGGGCGAGCTCTCCGGTGCCCATCGAGAAGCCGACGAGCACGACGTCGCGCAGGTCGAGGGTCTCGAGCACCGTGTTCAGGTCGGCGGCGAACGTGTCGTAGTCGTAGCCGGCGTTGACCTTGGAGGATCCGCCGAAGCCGCGGCGGTCGTAGGTGATGACGCGGTAGCCCTGGGCGAGGAGCTCGCGGGTCTGACGCTCCCAGCTGTGACCGTCGAGCGGGTAGCCGTGGATCAGGACGACGGGCTGACCCGCACCCTGGTCTTCGTAGTAGAGCTCGATCGGGGTGCTGTTCTCGTTTCCGACGGTGATGTAGCCCATGATCCTGATCCTTTCGGTTGCGGTGAGAACGACCGTTCTCGCTCGATATGAACAATCTAGAGAACGTTCGTTCTCATGTCAAGTAAACTTCTGGGTATGACCGAAGACGAGGCTCGCGAGCGCATCCTGTCCGCCGCCGAAGAGCTCTACTACCGCAAGGGATACGCGGCCGTGGGCATGGACGAGCTGCGCGCCGCGGCCGGCGTGTCGCTGCGACGCCTCTACGCGCTGTTCCCCGCGAAGACCGACATCGTCACCGCCGTCCTCGCCCGCAAGCACGCCCAGTGGGAGTCCGGACTGTCGGGAGCCGTGACGGATGCCGGCGACGACCCGCGCACACGTCTCCTCGCGGTCTACGGGTACCTCGAGAACTGGTTCTGCGCCGACGACTTCCGCGGCTGCGCGTTCATCAACGCGTTCGGCGAGCTCGGGGGCACGAACCCCGAGGTCGCCGAGATCGTGCGCACGCACAAGGCGTCGTTCCAGGAGTACATGGCGGGGCTCGTCGCCGACACCGGTGCGCCCGCGGCACTCGCCGCACATCTGTCGATCCTCGCCGAGGGGGCGCAGAGCACGGCCGCGATCTCGAAGGACCCTTCCGTGGCGGTGCAGGCGCGCGGTGCTGCAGAGGTCTTGATCGACGCGGCCTTCGCCCGGGCCTGAGTCCCGCCCGTCGCTCGGAGCCCGTGCATCCGTAGGACCCGCACGCCTGTCGGAGCCCGTGCATCCGTCGGGAGAATTCGCGGGTGTCGGGGCATCCGACGGCGTTTCTCCCGACAGGTGTGCTTTCTCCCGACGGATGCATGCGTGCGGGCAGCGGCGGGACAGTTTCCTAACTTAGTTAGCGAAACCCTCGGCCGGTGTCAACCCCGATGCATGGCGGCCTCCCGCGCCGTAGGGTCGCGAGCATGGACTCACGTACGAAGGGCATCGGCCGGCAGACCCTGATCATCGCGGCGGCATCGTTCATGCTGATCGCGGCCGCCATCGGCGCGGGAGCCTTCGGCGGAGCATCCGTCGACGACCTGCAGGACGGCGCGCTCTCGGCGCAGGGCTCCTACCTCGCGCCCGCCGGCCCCGCATTCTCGATCTGGTCGCTGATCTACCTCGGGCTCATCGCCTACACGGTGTGGCAGGCGCTTCCGGCGCAGCGGCAGGATGCTCGGCAGCAGGCAGTGGGCGGATGGATCGCCGCGTCGATGGTGCTGAACGGGCTCTGGCTCGTGACCGCGCGCTATCTGACGCTGTGGCTCACGGTCGTCGTGATCGCCCTGCTGCTGGCCGTGCTCGCACGGGTGATCGTCGTGCTCGGGCGCTTCCCAGCACGCAACCTCGCCGACCGCATCCTCACCGACGGGGCGAACGGTCTGCACTTCGGCTGGGTGACGATCGCGACGGTCGCGAACACCGCCGCCTGGCTGACGCAGATCGCGCCCGAGAGCTGGGCGCAGGCGGCGGATGCCTGGGCGATCGCCGTGCTGGTGGTCGTGCTCGTGATCGGAGCCGCTGCCGCGTGGGCGACCGGTCGCATCGCCCCCGCACTCGCGACGGCCTGGGGTCTGGCCTGGCTCGCGGTCGGCCGACTCACCGGGGAGCCCGAGAGCACCCCGACGGCGATCACGGCGATCATCGTGGCCGTGCTGCTCGTCGTCACCGGGGTCGTGGCGGTGCTGCGTCGCGGTGCTCGCACGGCTCAGAGCACGAGCCGGTAGCCCATCCCCGCCTCGGTGAGCAGATGCACCGGCGCCCCCGGCTCCTGCTCGAGCTTCTTGCGCAGCTGCGACATGTACAGCCGCAGGTAGCCCGAGTCGGACACCTGCTCGCTGCCCCAGATCTCCTTCAGCAGATCCTGTCGGGTGACCAGGGCTCCCGGATGCCGTGACAGGTGCTCCAGCATCCGCCACTCGGTCGGCGTCAGGTGCACGCGCGTTCCGGCCCGGGTGACCGTCTTCGTCGCGAGGTCGACCACGACGTCGCCGAACGCCACGGTCGACTCCCCGTTCGCCGGCATCGACCGGCGGGAGAGGGCCCGCAGCCGGGCGAGCAGCTCGTCGACCTGGAAGGGCTTCGTCACGAAGTCGTCGGCTCCGGCATCCAGAGCCTCGACCTTGTCGGCCGACCCGGTGCGGCCGGAGACCACGATGATCGGCACGTTCGTCCACCCGCGCAGGGCCTGGATGACCTCGATGCCGTCGAGACGCGGCATCCCCAGGTCGAGCATGATGAGGTCGGGATGGGTCTGCGCGGCGGCGGCGATCGCGGCGGCGCCGTCGGCCGCCACGACGACCTCGTATCCGTGCGCGGCGAGCGTGATCCGCAGCGCCCGCACCATCTGCGGGTCGTCGTCGGCGATGAGGAGCTTCACTCCGTGCCCTCCGTGTCGGGAAGCCCTGCGCCGAGCGGCAGGGAGATGACCATGGTGAGGCCTCCGCCCGGGGTGTCCTCGGGTGTCAGGGTACCGCCCATGCCCTCGGTGAACCCGCGCGACAGGGCGAGCCCGAGCCCGAGCCCTGTGGTGTTGTCGGTGTCGCCGAAGCGCTGGAACGGCTGGAAGATGCGGTCCCGTCGCTCGGGGGAGATACCGTCGCCGCGGTCGATCACCCGGATCTCTGCGCGATTGCCGAGTGTGCTGGTCGACACGATCACCCGGCTCCCCTCGGGCGCGTGGCGGTGCGCGTTGGCGAGCACGTTCACCAGCACCCGCTGCAGCAGCACCGGGTCGGCGAACACCGGCGGCAGCTCGGGGTCGAGGGCGAGTTCGACGTCGGCCGGGCCCAGCCCGAGCTCGTCGATGGCCGCGAGCACCGTGCCGGCGGCATCCATCCGCGAGGAGGAGACCGCGAGCACGCCGGCCTGCACGCGGCTGACGTCGAGCAGGTCGGTGACCAGCGTCGACAGGGTGGCGAGGCTCTCGTCGGCGGTCGCGAGCAGCTCCTGACGATCGGATGCCGACAGCTCGTGCGCACCGCGGAGTCCGCCGATCGCGGCGACGGCCGAGGCCAGCGGGCGCCGCAGATCATGACTCACCGCCGACAGCAGCGCGCTGCGCACCTGGTCGGTCTCGGCCAGCGCTTCGGCTTCGCTCGCGGTCGCCCGCAGGTCGGTGTGCTCGATCGCGGCCGACAGCTGCGCCACGATCGCGTCGAGCAGCCGACGTTCCGGCCCCGCCAGCGGCTCGCCGTTCAGCTCCAGCACCGCGCGCGGGCCGCCGCCGGGGCGGACGCCGACCGGGATGTTCGTGGCGCGGCCGTCGGCGACCGGCTCCCAGTCGCTCGCGAGCACCTCGCCGTCGGGGGAGAGCACGCGCACGCCGCTGAGTCCGAACGCCTCCCTGGTGCGGCTGACCATGGCCAGTACGGCGTTGTCCCCCCGCAGCACGTTGCCGGCGACCGCGGCGAGCAGCTCGGCCTCGGCGGTGGCGCGTTGCGCGGTGCGGGCGCGTCGGGCGGCCTGGTCGACGATGATGCTCACCAGGATCGCGATGAGCACGTACAGCGCGAGGGCCAGCACATGCAGCGGGTGCGCGATCGTGATGGTGAACAGCGGCGCGACGAAGAGGAAGTCGAGCGTGACCCCCGACAGCACCGCCGCGAACACCGCAGGGCGGATGCCGCCGATGAGCGCGACCACGACCACGAGCAGCTGATAGGCGAGCACCTCGGCCGTGATCGACTCGGGGCTGCGGAAGGTGAACATCAGCCACGACAGCAGCGGTCCGAACACGAGGGCGACCGCGAAGCCGAGCAGCTGCCGCCGCCACCCGAGGGCCCCGCCGGTCATCCGCGGCAGGGCGAGTCGCCCTCCCGCCGCGGCGTGGGTCACGATGTGCACGTCGATGTCGCCCGAGCGCCGGATCACCTCCGAGCCGATGCCGGGACCGGTGAGCGCGGCGGCGAGTCGACTGCGACGGCTGACTCCGATGACGAGCTGCGTGGCATCCACCCCCTGCGCGAACTCGACCAGGGTGGCGGGGATGTCGTCGCCGACGACCTGGTGGTAGCTGCCGCCGAGAGATTCGACGAGGGTGCGCTGCGCGGCGAGCGCCCCCGGAGTCTCGTTCCTCAGCCCGTCCTGGGCCGAGATGTGCACGGCCAGCAGCTCTCCGCCGGCCGAGCGGGCGGCGATCCGCGCACCGCGGCGCAGCAGGGTCTCACCTTCGGGGCCGCCGGTGAGGGCGACGACGACGCGCTCCCTGGCCTGCCAGGTGCCTTCGATCCCCTGCTCGGCTCGGTAGCTGCGCAGGGCGCTGTCGACCTCATCGGCCAGCCAGAGCAGGGCGAGCTCCCGCAGAGCGGTGAGGTTGCCGAGGCGGAAGTAGTTCGACAGCGCGGCGTCGATCCGCTCGGCGGGGTACACCAGCCCCGCGGAGAGCCGGTCCCGCAGCGACTGGGGCGCGAGGTCGACGACCTCGATCTCGTCGGCGGCCCGCACCACGGCATCCGGAATGGTCTCCTGCTGCGCGATGCCGGTGATCTTCTCGACCACGGCGTTGAGCGACTCGATGTGCTGCACGTTGACGGTGGTGACGACGTCGATGCCGGCGGCCAGCAGGTCGTCCACGTCCTGCCAGCGCTTCGGATGCCGCGAGCCCGGGGTGTTCGTGTGTGCGAGCTCGTCGACGAGCGCGATCTCCGGGGCGCGGGCGAGCACCGCGTCGAGGTCGAGTTCGGTCAGGGTGACGCCGCGATGGTCCTCGACGCGGCGGGGCACCTCCGGCAGTCCGACGGTCTGCGCCAGGGTGGCCGCGCGCTCGTGGGTCTCGACGATGGCGATGACGACGTCGTGTCCCTCTTCGCGCAGGCGTCGCCCCTCGGCGAGCATCTCGAACGTCTTGCCGACACCGGGAGCGGCACCCAGCAGCACGCGCAGGCGGCCGCGTCGGGGGTGTTCCGGTGCCGGGCGCTGCGTCCGATCTGCGCTCATTCGCCCTCCTGGCCGTCCAGCGCGAGGTTGAGTTCGGCGACGTTGATGCGCTCCTCGCCGAGGAATCCCAGATCCCGCCCTTGAATCCTAGACTCCACCAGGTCGCGCACCTGCTGTTCGGGCATGCCGCGTTCCTCGGCCACCCGCGGCACCTGCAGCAGGGCGTAGGCGACGCTGATGTGCGGGTCGAGTCCGGAGCCCGAGGCGGTGACCGCGTCGGCCGGCACCTCGGAGGCATCCACACCCTCGCGCTCCGCGATCGCGGCCTTGCGGTCGGCGATCGAGGCGACCAGGTCGGGGTTCTCCGGGCCGAGGTTGCTGCCGCTGGAGCCGGCCCCGTCGTAGCCGTCGCCGGCCGCGGAGGGGCGGGACTGGAAGTACTGCGGCTGGGCATCGCCGTCGGCATCCGTGAAGGACTGACCGATCAGTGCGCTGCCCCTGTCGTCGGGAAGGGGGGAGCCGTTCGCCTGCCCGGGGAGTGCGAGCTGCCCGATGCCCGTGACGAGGAGCGTGTACCCGATGCCGAGGATCAGCGTGAGGACGAGCATCGCGCGGACGGCGACCCCGGTGGTGCGGAGGGCGGTGCGAGTGGAGGACATGAGTGGGTTCCTTTTCCGATCCGGGTCAGAAGCCCGGGATGAGGCTGACGACGAGGTCGATGAGCTTGATGCCGATGAACGGGGCGATCACACCGCCGAGGCCATAGATCAACAGGTTGCGCTGCAAGATCTGCGAGGCGCTCGCCGGGCGGTACTTCACTCCGCGGAGGGCCAGCGGGATCAGGAACACGATCACGATCGCGTTGAAGATGATCGCGCTGGTCACCGCGGATGCCGGTGAGTGCAGCTGCATGATGTTGAGCGCGGCGAGCCCGGGGAAGACGCCCATGAACATCGCCGGGATGATGGCGAAGTACTTGGCGACGTCGTTCGCGAGCGAGAACGTGGTGAGCGCGCCGCGGGTGATGAGCAGCTGCTTGCCGATGCGCACGATATCGATCAGCTTGGTCGGGTCGGAGTCGAGGTCGACCATGTTGCCGGCCTCCTTCGCGGCCGAGGTGCCGGTGTTCATCGCGACTCCGACATCGGCCTGCGCGAGGGCGGGGGCGTCGTTCGTGCCGTCGCCGGTCATCGCGACCAGACGCCCACCCTCCTGCTCGCGCCGGATCAGGGCCAGCTTGTCCTCGGGCGTCGCCTCGGCGAGGAAGTCGTCGACCCCGGCCTCCGCGGCGATGGCCTGGGCGGTCAGCGGGTTGTCGCCCGTGATCATCACCGTGCGGATGCCCATGCTGCGCAGCTCGTCGAACCGCTCGCGCAGCCCGTCCTTGACGATGTCCTTGAGGTGCACGACGCCGAGGATGCGGCCTTCGGCGGCGGGTTCGCCGGACACCTGTCGGGAGTTTGCACGGATGTCGGTCCGTTCCGCGGCGTGTCCGCCGACATCCGTCCGTTCTCCCGACAGGTGGACGGATGCCGGGGCCGGGGCGGGGGCGGATGCGGATCCGGGGGCGGATGCGGCCGGTGTCCGCACGGCCACCACGAGCGGGGTGCCGCCGCTTTCGGCGACGGAGTCCGTGCGGGCGGTGAGCTCCGCATCCTCGGCGTCGAGCCCGAGCCAGGCCCGAACAGCGGAACCGGCGCCCTTGCGAATCTGCGTGCCGTCGGCGAGGTCGAGCCCCGACATGCGGGTCTGCGCGGTGAACGGCACGACCACGGCATCCTCCGGAGCGGTCACGCGGATGCCGGCGGCGGTGGCGAGCTCGACGATCGAGGCACCCTCGGGGGTGGGGTCGGCGAGCGAGGACAGCGCCGCGACCCGCAGCAGCTCGTCGGCGTCGACGCCCGGGAGCGGCAGGACCTCGTGTGCGCGGCGGTTGCCGTACGTGATGGTTCCGGTCTTGTCGAGCAGCAGGGTGGTGACGTCGCCCGCGGCCTCGACCGCACGCCCCGACATCGCGAGCACGTTGCGCTGCACGAGACGGTCCATGCCGGCGATGCCGATGGCCGAGAGCAGCGCGCCGATGGTGGTCGGGATCAGGCAGACGAGCAGGGCGATGAGCACCGGGATGCTGACGGGCGAGGCTGCGTACGAGGCGATCGGGTTGAGGGCGAGCACCACGACCACGAAGATGATCGACAGGCTCGCGAGCAGGATGTTCAGGGCGATCTCGTTCGGGGTGCGCTGGCGGCTGGCGCCCTCGACCAGGGCGATCATCCGGTCGACGAACGTCTCGCCCGGCTTCGAGGTGATGCGCACCACGATCCGGTCCGACAGCACGCGGGTACCGCCGGTGACGGCGCTGCGGTCGCCGCCCGACTCGCGGATCACCGGAGCGCTCTCGCCCGTGATGGCCGACTCGTCGACGGTCGCGATGCCCGCGATGATGTCGCCGTCACCGGGGATCAGCTCACCGGCGGTCACGACCACGACGTCGTCGCGCTGCAGTTCGGCGGAGGAGACCTCAAGGGTCTCGGCGCGCTCGGCGGCGGCATCCGAAGCCGCGTCGTAGCCGACCACCCGACGGGCCATCGTGCTGGTGCGGGTCTTGCGCAGGCTCGCGGCCTGGGCCTTGCCGCGGCCCTCGGCGACCGACTCGGCGACGTTCGCGAACAGCACGGTCAGCCAGAGCCACACCGCGATGCCCCAGGTGAACGGCGCCGGCACCGGGGTGCCGCCCGAGTCGGCGGGGCCGCCGAGGAACGGTTCGGCGATCGCGAGCACGGTCGCGAACGCGGCGCCGACCCACACCAAGAGCATCACGGGGTTGCGGACGAGGGCTGCGGGGTTCAGCTTGCGCAGGGCGCCGGGCAGGGCCGCGACGAGCTGCGACCAGCCGAAGGAGCGCGTCGGCTGCGCGGGGGCGGATGCCGCGGCATCCTGCTGTTCGGAGGGGGATTCAGAAGGCGTGGTGATGAGGGTCATGGTCAGACGAGTCCTTCGGCGAGGGGTCCCAGCGCGAGCACGGGGAAGTAGGTGAGGGCGGTCACGACGACCGTCACGGTGAGGAGGAGGCCGACGAACTGCGGCCGGTGGGTGGGCAGCGTGCCCGAGGTGGCAGGGACCCGCTCCTGCGCCGCGAACGATCCGGCGAGGGCCAGGACGAGCACGATCGGAAGGAAGCGTCCGAGCAGCATCGCGATCCCGAGCGCGGTGTTGAACCACGGGGTGTTCGCGGTGAGCCCGGCGAAGGCGGAGCCGTTGTTGTTCGCGGCCGACGTGAACGCGTAGAGCACCTCGCTCATGCCGTGCACGCCCGGGTTCAGGATGCTGGTGGACTCCACGTCCTCCCGGATGCCGGGGATCGCGAAGCTCAGGGCCGTGCCGCCGAGGACGAGCGCCGGGACGACGAGGATGTACAGGCTGGCGAGCTTGATCTCCCGCGGACCGATCCGCTTGCCGAGGTACTCGGGGGTGCGGCCGACGAGGAGTCCGCCGACGAACACGGCGATGATCGCGAGCACGAGCATGCCGTAGAGGCCCGAGCCGACGCCGCCGGGGGCGACCTCGCCGAGCATCATGTTCAGCATCGGCATCATGCCGCCGAGTGCGGTGTACGAGTCGTGCATCGAGTTGACGGCGCCGGTCGAGGTGAGCGTGCTGGCGCTGCCGAACAGGGTGGACCCGAGGATGCCGAACCGCACCTCCTTGCCCTCCATCGCGGCTCCGGCGAGTTCGGGGGCGCTGCCGCGTCCGGCGAGTTCGAGTGCCGAGAGGGCGAACGTCGAGATCAGGAAGATCGTGGCCATGACCGCGGCGATCGCGTAGCCCTGGCGGTGGTCGCCGACCATGCGTCCGAAAGTGCGGGGGAGGGAGAACGGGATCACGAGGATCAGCAGCACCTGCAGCAGGTTCGTGAAGCCGGTCGGGTTCTCGAACGGGTGCGCGGAGTTGGCGTTGAAGAAGCCGCCGCCGTTCGTGCCGAGGAGCTTGATCGCCTCCTGTGACGCGACGGGGCCGCCCGGGATGGTTTGGGTTCCGCCCGACACCGTGGTCACGTCGGTGAAGCCCGCGAAGTTCTGGATCACGCCGCCCGCGAGCAGCGCCACCGCGCCGATCAGGGCGATCGGCAGGAGGATGCGGCCGAGGCCGCGGATGAGGTCGACCCAGAAGTTGCCGATGGTCGCCGACCCCCGGCGGGCGAGGCCGCGGATCAGGGCGATCGCGATGGCGAGGCCGACCGCGGCCGACACGAAGTTCTGCACGGTGAGGCCCGCGAGCTGCGCGGTGTAGCCCATGGTCTGCTCGGGCGAGTACGACTGCCAGTTGGTGTTCGCGACGAAGGATGCCGCGGTGTTGAAGGCCAGTCCCTCGGGCACGGCCGGGAGACCGAGCGACTGGGGCAGGAATGCCTGGAGTCGCTGCAGCCCGTAGACGAGCAGGAGCCCGACGACCGAGAACGCGAGCACGCTGCGGGCGTAGGCGCGCCAGGTCTGCTCGGAGGAGGAGTCGACGCCGATGAGCCGGTAGACGCCGCGCTCGACGCGCAGGTCCTTCGCCGAGGTGTACACCCGGGCGATGTAGTCGCCGAGGGGGCGGTAGAGGAGGACGAGCACGACCACGACGGCCGTGAGCTGCAGGGTGCCGAACCAGATCGCCGCGCCCATCAGAACCGCTCCGGGGCGACGAGCGCGACCACGAGGTAGACGACGGCGGCGACGGCGAGGACGGCCGCGATGATCTCGAAGACGATCATGCGCGGTCCACCGCCTTGGCGACCAGGGAGACGAGGGCGAACAGCGCGAGAGTCAGCGCGATGTAGATGATGTCGAGCACGGATCCGATCCAACTCCCGCGGGCGGGTGGATCCGGCGATCCTCACGGTTCCCCTACGCCCCCGGTGCGGATGCATGCGGGTTGCTCACAGCATCCGCCTTCCTTCCCGCCGCACTTTCTGTCGCTTTCCCGCGGCGGGAGCGACAGAAAGTGCGACGGGAAGGTGTCGGCAGGGGTCAGACCCGTCGCATCTCCGCCGCGAGCGCGCTGTTCGTCTCGGCGAACCGCGCGGTGATGTTCTCGCGCACCTCCGGCGGCTTGTTCTGGCTGAGCTTGGCGCGCGCGTCGAACCGGGTGACCCGCATCCGCAGGCCGACCGTCCCCTTCGCCGCCCGGCGGGTGCCCGGCTCGTCCTCCGACAGGTGCCGACCGTGCTCGCGTCCGTCCTCGAAGTGGTCGGTCAACCGCGTGAGCATGGCGTAGTTCTCCTCCTCGCTGAGGATCTCGGGGGTGCCGTGGAGGTGCGCGGTCACGTGGTTCCACGTCGGGACCAGGTCGCCCGGCGCATACAGGCTCGGGGAGACGTAGTCGTGCGGCCCCTGGATGATCACGAGCACCTCGTGCCGACCGAGTTCGTGGAGCTCATCGTCGGGGCGTCCGAAATGGCTGGCGATCACGATGTCGTCCTCGTCCTCGATCAGCAGCGCGGGGTAGTGCGAGGCGACCAGTCCGGTGCTCGCCGGGGAGACGAACGTCGCCCACGGGTTGCCGCGGATGAGGCGCTTGACCTCGGCGGGGTCGGTCATCAGGTAGCGGGGGGTGTGGCGCATCAGGACTCCTCTTCTCGGGGCGGTCGGTCGGTTCGGGGGCGGTCTTTCAGGCGGGTGCGCACCGCGAGTGCGGCGCAGAGGATCACGGCGAGTCCGCCGACGGCGGTGGCCCAGCCGATCGGCTCGTGCAGCAGGAGGGCGGCCCACGCGATGCCCATCACGGGCTGGACGAGCTGGATCTGACTCACCTGCGCCATCGGTCCGATCGCCAGCCCGCGGTACCAGGCGAAGAATCCGAGGAACATGCTCACCGCGGCGAGGTAGCCGAAGGCGAGCCACTGCACGGGGTTCGCCGCGGGTGGCTGCTGGATCGCCGACACCACGGTGAGCACGGTCATGAGGGGAGCGGCGACGACGAGCGCCCACGACACGGTCTGCCAGGAGCCGAGTTCGCGGGCGAGCAGACCCCCCTCCGCGTAGCCGATCGCCGCGGCGAGGACGGCCCCGAACAGCAGCAGGTCGGCGGGGGTGAGGGATCCGAGTCCGCCGTTCTGCAGCGCCGTGAACACGACGGCGGCGACGGCGCCGAGGATCGCGAAGACCCAGAAGGAGCGGTTCGGGCGCTCGCCGGTTCGGAGCACCACGGCGACGGCGGTCGCGGCGGGGAGCAGTCCGACCACGACGGCGCCGTGACTGGCCGGGGTCGTGGTCATCGCGAACGAGGTGAGCAGCGGGAATCCGGCCACGACCCCGCCGGCGACGACGGCCAGTCGCCCCCACTGCACCCTGGTCGGGATGCGCTGACGCGTCGCGGCCAGGGCGATGCCCGCGAGGAGGGCCGCGACGACCGCGCGCCCCGCGCCGATGAACAGCGGCGAGAGGCCGTCGATGGCGATGCGCGTGAACGGGAGGGTGAACGAGAAGGCGACGACGCCGAGGAGTCCCCATCCGAGGCCGGCGCCCGTCGATAGCACTGTTGCGCGCGGAGCGATAACGCTACTCTCTACTTTCATGAGTCAGGATAGCAGTGACCGGATCGTCGCCGGTGTCCGTGCATGGATCACCTCCGCCTCCCCGGGCGCGCGAGTGCCGTCGAACCGTGCGCTGATGGCCGAGTATGGCGCGAGCCCGGTGACCGTGCAGAAGGCGATGCAGCAGCTCGTCCGGCTCGGGCTGGTGGAGTCGCGTCCGGGGGCCGGAACCTTCGTCCGCGCACTCCGCACCGCGCGACCGGCCGACTACGGCTGGCAGACCGCCGCACTCGGCACGGCCCCGGCGGGACTCGTGGGCCTGTCGTCCACGCAGCGCACTATCTCCCCCGATGCGATCGGACTCCACTCCGGCTACCCCGCGGTCGAACTGCTCCCGGAGCGGTTGGTGCGACAGTCGCTCGTGCGGGCCGCGCGCACCGACGCGGCGTTGACCCGCTCGCCTGCAGCCGGCCTTCCCGAGCTGCAGGCGTGGTTCGCCGGAGAGCTCGCCTCCACCGCTCCCGCCGGGGTCACGCCCGCGTCGGCGCGCGATGCCCTCATCATCTCGGGCAGTCAGAGCGGGCTGAGCTCGATCTTCCGCGCGGTCGTGGGCCCGGGGCAGCCGCTGCTCGTCGAGTCACCCACCTACTGGGGCGCACTGCTCGCCGCCGCGCAGGCGGGTGTCGTGCTGGTGCCGATCCCCTCCGGGCCGCAGGGCCCCGATCCGGATGACGTGGAGCGGGCGTTCGCGCAGACCGGCGCTCGCGCCTTCTACGCGCAGCCGACGTTCGCCAACCCGACCGGCGCGCAGTGGCCGATCGCGACCGGGGAGGCCGTGCTCGACACCGTCCGCCGACACGGCGCGTTCCTGATCGAGGACGACTGGGCGCACGACCTGGGGATCGATGCCGAGCCGCGCCCGGTCGCCGCATCCGACGACGACGGTCATGTCGTGTACCTGCGCTCACTCACCAAGAGCGCCTCCCCCGCACTGCGCGTCGCGGCCGTGATCGCGCGGGGGCCGGCGCGGGAGCGGATCCTGGCCGACCGCGCGGCCGAGTCCATGTACGTCAGCGGGCTGCTGCAGGCCGCCGCGCTCGACGTGGTCACGCAGCCGGGCTGGCGCACCCACCTGCGCGGGTTCCGCGAGCACCTGCGCGCGCGCCGCGACCTGCTGGTCTCGAGCCTGACCGAGCACGCCCCGTCTGCGCAGGTCGAGAGCGTTCCGGCGGGTGGCCTGAACCTGTGGGTGCGG
This sequence comes from Microbacterium sp. GQ128, assembly GCF_059758615.1. Taxonomy (NCBI): domain Bacteria; kingdom Bacillati; phylum Actinomycetota; class Actinomycetes; order Micrococcales; family Microbacteriaceae; genus Microbacterium; species Microbacterium sp. GQ128. The sequence continues at coordinate 131,223 of NZ_JCAXDY010000006.1, read as the reverse complement.
CTGCCCGAGGGGACGGATGTCATGCAGGTCGTCCGCGACTGCGAGGTGCGGGGCGTGATCATCTCCCCGGGATCCGAGTGGTTCCCCGCCGAGCCCTCCGGCTCGTACGTGCGGCTCAACTACGCGAACGCCGACCCCGCGCGCTTCGCCGAGGCAGCCGGCATCCTCGGTTCGGTGCTCGACGTCGGCTGACGGCTGACGGCTGACGGCTGACGGCTGACTCCGGTCGCACTTGATGCCGGAATTGCTGCGTCAATGCGACATAAAGTGCGACCGGAACGGAGGAGGCCCGGAACGGAGGAGGGCGCCGGGTCACTCCTGCGGCGGACCCGCGGGACGATGCGCGCGGCGTCCGCTCACGACCACCGGCCGCCCGGCGCGCTCCTGACCGGGGAGCGGACGGGAGCGGCGACCGTAGATGAGCTCCGACGAGTCGAGCAGCCAGGGCACGAGGGTGATCGAGACGCCGTGCACGAGCATCAGCTGATTCGCGAGGCGGCGGGCGCGACGGTTGTGCAGGAACGACTCCCACCAGTGCCCCACGATGTACTGCGGCAGGTACACGGTCACGACGGAGGAGCCGTGCTTCTCGCGGTACTGCTTGATGAACTGGGTGACCGGCTGCGCGAACGAGCGGTAGGGAGACTCGACGATCACGAGCGGGATGGGCACGAGGTGGTCGGCCCACTCCTGCTGCAGCGTGGCCGCGTCATCCGACGCCACGGCGACGTGCACCGCGAGCGTCTTGCCGTGCTTGGCCGCGATCGCGTAGTCGATGGCCTTCATGACGGGCTTCTGCAGGCGGTTGACGAGGACGATGGCCACATCGCCGGTGGCGCCGAACTTCGTCGTGTCGTCGATCGCGATCTCGTGTTCGACGTCGCGGTAGTACCGCTTCACGCCCAGCATCAGGAACGCGAGGATCGGGATCGCGAAGAACACCAGGTAGGCGCCGTGCGTGAACTTGGTGACGGTCACGATCAGCAGTACGGCCACCGTCATCACCGCGCCGGCGGAGTTGACGATGAGTCCGACCTTCGCGGAGCGGCGGTCGGATGCCGATGCCCCGTCGATGCCGGAGCCGGCCTTGTCTGCGATCGGCCCCCGCAGCACCCGCCGCCAGTGCCGCACCATGCCGATCTGCCCGAGCGAGAACGACACGAACACGCCGATGATGTACAGCTGGATCAGGGTCGTCAGCTTCGCCTGGAACACCACGAGCACGGCGATCGCCGCGATGCCGAGCAGGATCATGCCGTTCGAGAACACGAGGCGGTCGCCGCGGGTGTTGAGCGACTTCGGGGCGTAGCCGTCGCGGGCGAGCACCGCCCCCAGCAGCGGGAAGCCGTTGAAGGCGGTGTTCGCGGCGAGCAGCAGCACGCACGCGGTCGCGGCCTGCACGATGAAGAAGGCGATGCTCCCGCCGCCGAACGTCGCCGAGGCGATCTGCGCCATCAGGCTCGGCTGCGGGTTCGTGCAGTCGAAGCCGATCAGGTCGCACGGGTTCTCGGCGTAGTGCACGCCGGTGATGAGGGCGAGCGCGGTGAGCCCGGCGAACAGGCAGGCCGCGATCGACCCCATCAGCACGAGCGTCGACTGGGCGTTGCGCACCTTCGGAGCCCGGAACGCCGGCACCCCGTTCGACACGGCCTCGACGCCGGTGAGGGCGGAGCATCCGCTCGAGAACGCACGCAGGATCAGCAGGATCACGGCCGCCTGGCTGAGGCTCTCCGCCTGCACGGAGAACTCCGCGCTCGAGGCGACGGGTGCATCGCCCAGGAACGTGCGGATGAGGCCGGTGACGATCATGATGCCGACCGAGCCGATGAAGACGTACGTCGGGATCGCGAAGACGAGCGAGGCCTCGCGCACCCCGCGCAGGTTCACGACGATGATGAGGATCACGAAGCCGACCGCGAGCTCCACGCGGAACGGGTCGAGCCCGGGCACCGCCGAGATGATGTTGTCGACACCGGATGCGACCGACACGGCCACGGTCAGCACGTAGTCGACCAGGAGCGCTGCGGCGACGATCACCCCGGGGATCTCGCCGAGGTTCTTCGATGCGACCTCGTAGTCGCCACCGCCCGAGGGGTAGGCCTTGATGAGCTGCCGGTAACTGAGCACGACCACGATCAGCAGCACCACGACCGAGATCGCGACGAGCGGTGTGAACGAGAGGAAGGTGAGCCCGCCGATGAGCAGGATCATCACGAGCTCCTGCGGCGCGTAGGCCACCGAGCTCAGCGCATCCGACGCGAAGATCGGCAGCGCCATGCGCTTGGGGAGCAGCTGGTCGTCGACCTGCTGGCTCGTCAGGGGTTCCCCGATGATGATGCGCTTCGCGCGCGGCGGCGCGTCCGCGCCTTCCCTGTTTTCGACTGACACGTCCGGCGACACTACGCCCGGCGACGGCATCCTCACGCGATCCTCACGGAATCCCTACGGCCGGATGCGCGACCCTCACGGAATCCTTACGCCCGCGGGAGGAGGACGGTGAGGGGGAGTGGATCACCGTCCCCCGGTCCGAGGGGCACTGCTGCTGCCGAACGGAAGAGCGGTGCACCTCGACACTCTCGGTCCCGGTGTCCCGGGCGCGAGGGGCCGTCGTCCCGAGCACGGGGGAGACCACGTCCGGGCGCCCGACGGCGCCGCCCGTCGAGTCGTGACGCCCGCCCCTCGCGCCCGGGATGGCCGGACGCCGAGAGTGGCGGCGTGCCCGCTCGGGGCTCACCGACAGAACAGGAGAGACGGATGTCTCAGATCACCGCCGCGCGAACCCGCGGCTCACGCCCACCGGCCGCACCCCGTGCAGGTCGCCTCTGGCTGCTGTGGGGTGTCGCCGCCGGCCTTCTCGGCTTCGCGGCGACGATCCTCTTCGACGTGCGGCCGTGGACCGAGGCCGACTACGAGCGCGGCGGTGTGCTCATCGCCGCCGCCGAGGATATGCCCAACCTCGATCCGATGGGCAACCAGCTCGGCTTCCTCCTCGGGTTCGCCGCCGTCGCCTGCCTTCTCGTGCTGCACGGCGCCTGGCGCGTCCGCACGGAGCGGGTCCGGAATTCGGTGGCCTCCCGCGTCTTCTCCGCGGGACTCGTCACCTCGGCGGCGGGGCTCACGTTCGGGTACGGGTGGAAGGGGTCGCTCGCCCTCTACGGTCACGGCGGCCCGGAGTTCGGGAGCTTCGGCGACGAAGGGCTCCTCGTCTTCTACGCGCTGACCGACTTCGGCGCCTTCATCCCCTGGTTCGGGGTGCTCGTGTCGCTGGGAGCGCTCGCCGCGATGGCCTGGGTCGAGCGCTCGGTGTCGCGCATCCTCGGCACTCTGCTCGCGGGGCTGGTGCTGCTGGTGGTGGCCGGCTACATCGTCACCGGCGTCCCCGGGCTCGCGGGCCCCGTGGGCGGTCTCGGCCTCGCTTTCGCGTCGCTGTGGATGCTGGTCGGCCGCCGCGGCGTCGCGATCGGAGACCACGTGGCGACCCGCCAGGACCTGGCGACCTCCGCGGCATCCGACACCGAGTCCGGCGCGGAGCAGCGGCGCTGATCATCTCAGCCGTGGGTCGGCGGCACGCACCAGCACGAGCGTGCCGCCGTCCGCCGGCTGCTCCCAGGCGATGCGGAGCCCCGCCTCCTGCGCCCACTCGCGCATCGACGCGAGACCGACGCCCGCGCCCGAGGCCTCGCGCATGCCGCGTCCGTCATCGCACACGCGCAGGATCACGCCCTCCTGGCCGCCGAGAGTGACCTCGACGGACGCGGCCTCGGCGTGGCGCACCGCGTTCAGGAGGGCCTCGGCCGCGATGCGCAGCAGGATGCCGGAGCGGCCGGGATCGAGGACGAGGGTGCCCGCGACGGAGAGATGCACCGTGCTTGCCGCCCCGGTGAACGACGTCACGAGGCTGTGCAGCTCGGCCGCGAGGTCGTGCACCTCAGTCGTGCCTCCGCGCGCCAGTCCGGTCAGCGTCACGGTCTGCGCGTCCAGCAGTGCGTCGACTCCGCGCGCGGCGTCCTCCGCTGCCGCGCGATCACCGCGTGCCAGGAAGTTGGATGCGGCGGCGAGTGAGAATCCGGCACCGGCGAGTGCGGGCCCCAGGCCGTCGTGCAGCTCGCGGCGGAGCGCCCGACGCTCGGCATGCCGCGCCTCCGCCGCCCTCCCCCGCGCCTCGTCCAGTGCGGTCGATGCGATGGCGAGGCGCACGACGACGCCGATCACGGGGACGAGATCGGCGATGGCTTCCCGGGCTCGTCGCCCCACGGGCAGCTCCGGGTCCGGGCCGGTGACGGCGAGCACCGTCGTCGCCCCGCTCTGCCCTCCGGGGCGCAGGGTGAAGAGGGAGGGGACGCCCTCCGGTGTGCCGACGAGCACCCCCACGGCGTCATCGCCCGCCGACGGCGCCCCCGGGTCGGCGGTGGTGCTGATGCGCACCGAGCCGAGTCGCAACGTGCGGCGCAGCGCCGAGGCCAGCGCGCGCAGTCCATCGGCGCCGGTGGCGATCTCGCCGACCTCGGCTCCGAGAGTGCGCACGAGACGTTCCGGCGCTCCGGATTCGCCGTAGACGAGCCGGTCGACGCGGCGGTGGATGAGGCGCCTGGCGGGGAGCAGGCCGATCGCGATCACGGCGGCCGTCGTGAAGACCGCGATCGGGGTCGGCGGCGCGATGGTCTCGAGCGTCGTGACGATGAGCAGGTATCCGCCGGCGGCCAGCACCGCGAGGATGCTGGTGGTCAGCACGGCACTGACGGCCACGTCGATGCCGCGAAGACGGTGTTGCAGGCCCATCACCAGCACGGCGGAGGGATAGAAGATCTGCCCGACGATCGGGGCGATGGTGCCGAAGACCCAGATCGGCGCTGCGAGCTGCAGCGACGCGGGCAGCACGGTCACCACGTAGGACGCCGTGAGGAACACGTGGCCGACGAACAGCCACAGCAGCGGCGACCTCTCGTCGCGCTGCGCCCGCATCGCCTGGCGCGCCAGGATCCCGGCGACCACGAGCGACGAGCACAGTGTCAGCGCCGCCGCGACCGCGTACGTGCCCGGGAGCAGGCTCTGATAGTCGGGCCAGGGTGGCGCGAGTGGGTTCTCGAGGGGGCCGTCGCCCTGCTGCGTCAGGGACGACACGGTCGCCACGGCGGCGGCGGCCACGACCACGCGCACCAGCACCCGGCGGAGCACGGATCGTCGTCTGGGCAGGAGCAGCACCGGCACGATCGCCGTCAGGAAGGTCCCCGGCACGAAGGCCCACCCGCCGGCATACGCGAGCAGTCCCGCTCCGGGGAGCGAGGGATGCGCGAGCGACAGCAGACCGTACTGCACCCCGAACGCCGCGAGTCCGGAACCGACCGCGTGCACACCGAGCAGGATCGCCACCGGCTGCGGGCGGCGCAGCAGCAGCACGGCGGCGAGCGGCGCGTAGACGACCGCGACGGTGACTCCGATGTCGTCGAAGCGCGCCTGAGCCTCCGGCGGCGCCGGGGAGAGGAAGGTGCCGGCGACGGGGGCGGCGGGGAGCTGGAAGATCCAGGCCAGGGCGACCGACGCGGCAGCCAGTCCCCACGCCGGGATCAACACGGCGAGTGCGGCGAGGGTCCGTGCCGGTGCGGGGCGGTTCATGCCTTCCCCGTCACGGTCAGAGTGGTGGTCGACCCGTCGCCGCCGTCGTCGCCGTCGGTGCGGTATCCGGCCTCTTCCGCCCGTGCTCGGATCGCACCGAGTATCGGTCGGACGTGCTGTCGGGCGCCGAGCAGCCGCAGCTGCCACCGGTCGTCGGAGTCCACGACGACTTCGATGCGCTCGATGCCCCCGCGTCGCCGCGCGCGCAGGACCGCCTCCGCGACGAGGTGGTACACCGCCTCCGGGCGCTCGGGCTCCTGTCGCACATCCGCGAGAAGGGCTGGGTGTTCGAAGCGTGCCGCAAGATCGGCGAGGGCGCCCGGCAGGTCGCCGGCATCCAGCGATCCGGGCAGGAGCGTACGTGCGAGGTCTCTCACGTCGGTCGTGGCCGCCTGCAGCGCCACGGTGGTCCGGGTAAGGAGCGCCCCGGGATCCGCGGCTCCCGGCAGGCCCTGCAGGTCGCGGCGGATGCTCGCGAGCGCCGGAACGATCCCGGCCTCGATCTCGGCGCGGGCGAACCGGCGCTCGCTCGCGGCGATGCGTCGGGCCCGGTCCCGCGCCTCGCGAAGCCCCTCGTTGACCTCGGCGAGGAGCACGGCGACGCTCAACACCCCGCCGATCCGGCGCAGCGCATCGATCGTCCGCGGCTCGGGGCGACGACCTGCGGTTCCGCACACCTCCACCGTTCCGCATGGTCCGTCTGCCGCGACGAGGGTGATGGTCTGCCGGGTCGCCGGATCGATGCGCCCGGCCTCGACCCGGGACCCCTCTCCCGTCGAGGAGGTGATGGCGACCCCGCCGAGCCGCAGGGACTGCCGGAGGGCAGCAGCCAGGGCGCCGAGCGACCCGGTGTCCCCTCCCACGATCTCCTCGCTGACCGTCCGGAGCAGTGCGCGGGGATCGGCCGATCGTCCATAGAGCAGCTGGTCGACCGCACGCTGGATGCCGCGGCGGGCAGGCTCGGCGCCGACGGCCAGGAGCACGACGGCGATCATCCCTCCACTGGTGGGAGTGAGCGGGGCCAGTTGGGCGGCGCTCGCCGCGACCGCGCCGTACGCGACGAGCAGGGCGGACACCAGCAGCACCCCGACCGCGAAGCGCGCACGCGGCGGGTCGACGGCATCGGGAGCACGCGCGATCGCCGTGAGGAGGAAGGATGCCGCCGCGAACAGCACGCCGGCGGGGAGGAACGCTGCGGCGAACGCCGTGCCGATGAGGGAGGGTCCGCTCTCGTCGCCGACGATGTAGCCCCCCACGCCCGAGAGCAGGAGTGCGAAGTGCGCGATGGCGAGCCAGAGCGCGGCTTCTCGATCCGGGGAGGGACGACGAGCCGCCGCCCACAGGATCATCAGCCCGGATCCGAGCGCGAGCGCGAGCCACACGATCCACAGTGCTGCGGCGAGCGGGACGGGCCGACCCTGCTGGAGCTCCGCGGCGCTCGTGACACCGATCGCGGTGGAGAGCAGGGCCCCGGCGACCAGCAGCGAGCGTGACCGGAGCATGACGGCCGCTCCGAGAACGCCCGCGACCGTGAGGCCCCCCGGCATCCAGGCGACGCCGAGGATGTCGAGCCAGGCGCCGCCGTCGATCCCGGTCGCGCGGAGTCCCGAGGCGAGGGTGGACAGTCCCGCACCGACGGCCGTCACCGCCAGGGCGATCGGGAACAACGGACCGCCGCGCCCCCCGTGTCCGCCTCGGGCCGGGAGCAGGGCTGCGGCACCGCCGAATCCGAGCGCGGCGCTGAGGGTGCCGACGGCCTCGATGCCGGAGGCCGAGAGCAGGCACAGCGCCATGCCGGCGAGGGCGGGCAGCCACGAGAACACGAGCAGGAGAGCGACGGGCAGCGTGCGGGTGGCGCGCGGCGGTGCCTCCGTCGTCGTGCGTGCGGCGGCCGTCATGGGCACGGGCGCTCCTCTCTGCGCCTCAGTGTGCCCGAGCGATGGCCGGCGAATCCAGCATCCGACGCGTCCCGGGTCGCATCTCCCGTGACGTCGGGACGCGGCCCCCTCTCGATCGGGACATCGGGACGCCTATCGTCGGCTCTGGTCGACGATGTCACGTCGACGCGAGGAGGGACCATGCGCGGTCGAGCGGGGCGAACCGTGCCAGAGCGGACGCAGACCGCGGTCGGCGTCCGTCGGCGTGCTGGGGGACGCCGATCCGGGTGGCTCTCGACGGCTTCGAGCCGGTCGGGCGACAACGGGGACTCGGCGGGAGCAGATGGGGCTGCTCCCGCCGAGGATGCTCCGAGCCCGAGCCCGCGCCGGCAGCCACCGGAGCGCAGCGGTGATGCGCGACGGACGGGGGACCGCTAGCGTGAGCGGCATGCCGGAGCAGCCGATCGATGCGGATGCGTCGGAGCTCGAGGGCTCCGTGCGCATCTTCGTGGTCGACGACCATCCCGTCTTCGCGTACGGCATGTCGAGCTTCCTCGAATCGATCGAGGGCTTCGAGGTGGTCGGTCGGGCGGGCACGGAAGACGACGCCGTCGAGGGGGTCCTGGCCGCGCAGCCGGACGTCGTGCTCATGGACGTCGATCTCGGCGCGGGGTCGGGTGTCGAGGCCACGCGCCGCATCGTCCGCGCCGCCCCCGGTATCGGGGTGCTCATCGTCACGATGCTCGGCGACGACGACTCCGTGTTCGCCGCGCTGCGCGCCGGAGCCCGCGGCTACCTGCTTAAGAGCGCTCTGCCCGACGAGATCGAGCGCGGGTTGCGGGCGGTGGCTGCGGGCGACGTGCTGCTCACCGCGGAGGTCGGGCGGCGGGCGATCGACCTGCTCTCCGGGGCACGCACGACCGGGCCGGTGGTGTTCCCCGAGCTCACGCACCGGGAGCGCGAGGTGCTCGACCTCATCGCCCGCGGGCTCGACAACCAGGCGGTCGCCCGCCGGCTGGTGCTCTCCTCGAAGACGGTGCGCAACTATCTGTCCGGTATCCTCGCGAAGCTCGCGGTCTCTGATCGCAGCGCGCTCATCGTCCGGGCGCGCGAGGCCGGACTCGGCCAGGACGCCGCCGCGCCGCATCCCGACCCGGACTGAACGCGCAGCTACACTGGCACGCTGTGGAAGATCAGGTGCTGCTCGGGTTCATCGCCATCGCGATCGGAGTGGCTTTCGGCATCCTCCTGTTCGTGCCGTTCGTGGCGATCAGCTACCGCCGGCGCGGGCGGCTCGGCCTCGGGCGCACGCTGCTCTGGCTGTCGGCCCTGATCTACTTCTGGGCGATCTGGACGTACACCCTGCTTCCGCTGCCCGACCCCGACATGATCCGCTGCATCGGGGCGATCACCGATCCGATGTCGGTCGTGCGCGACGTGCAGAAGGCGTTCGCGGCGCCGGGCAACCCGCTGCGGCAGCCCGCCCTGCTGCAGCTGGTGTTCAACGTGCTGCTGTTCGTGCCGCTCGGCTTCTTCGTGCGGGTGCTCGCCGGCCGCGGCATCCTGACGGCGCTCGTGGCCGGGTTCGGACTCTCGCTGCTGGTCGAGACGACGCAGCTGACCGGCGTGTGGGGCGTCTACCCCTGCGCGTATCGCTTCTTCGACGTGGGCGATCTGATGACGAACACCCTCGGCGCCGTCGTCGGCTGCACCGTGGCGCTCATCGTTCCGCGGTCGATGCGCGGCGCGGAGGCGCGCCCCGACGCCGACCTGCCCCGTCCGGTCACCCGAGGCCGCCGTGTGCTCGCGATGCTGTGCGACTTCCTCGCCTACGGGTTCGTGAGCATGGGAGCGGGCGTGATCGTGCAGGTGTGGCTGGAGTTCGTCGTGGAGGATCGCGCCGCGGTTCTCGACGGCAGCCTCGCGTCGGCGGCGGCCACGATCGTCCCGTCCGCGCTGTTCCTGGTGCTCATCCTCATCGGCGGGCGTTCGATCGGCGACGTCGCCGTGCAGCTCCGCTACGCCGGGTCGCGTCTGCCGGCACCGTTCGCACGTCTTCTGCGCTGGGCGGGTGGCATCGGCGGTATCAGCGCTCTTCAGCTGCCGGGCGGGATCTTCGGGTTCGCGGCGGCCGTCCTGTTCCTCGCCGCGGTCATCCTGCCGTTCACCACCCGCGCCGGGCGCGGGCTCCCCGGCATCCTCTCCGGCCAGCACCTGCAGGATGCCCGAACCCCCGCCTCCTAACCCCACCCCCATCCCTCGCCCCACCCCGCCCCATCCCTCGCTTCCGGTCGCAGTTTGTGTCGGAACGGCGGCTCGATACCGACAGAAAGTGCGACCGGAGCGCCCGGCGGCGCACCCGCATGGGAATCGTGAGGACATCGGACTTCCACAGCGGTTTCCGATCACGAACGCGTAACGTCGATGCCATGTCGACCGTTCACGTCACCGAGGACACGATCAACCAGGCCCGCGAGTTGCGTGACGAGCTGCAGCGGTTCCTGCGCGAGTACGAGTTCGGGATGCGCGAGGTCGAGACGAAGATCTCGATCCTCCGCGACGAGTTCACGCACGACCACGCGTACAACCCGATCGAGCACGTGAAGAGCCGACTGAAGTCGCCGGACAGCATCGTCGAGAAGATCGCCCGCAAGGGGATCGACGAGCCCGACTTCGACCGCATCCGCGCCGAGATCACCGACATCGCCGGCGTTCGCGTGACCTGCAGCTTCGTCGCCGACGTGTACCGTCTGTTCGACCTGCTCACCGCGCAGGATGACGTCACCGTGCGCACCGTCAAGGACTACATCGCGCACCCGAAGGACAACGGCTACAAGAGCCTGCACGCGATCATCGAGGTTCCCGTGTTCCTGTCGACGGGCGCGCTGTCGGTCCCGGTCGAGGTGCAGTTCCGCACGATCGCGATGGACTTCTGGGCGAGCCTCGAGCACAAGATCTACTACAAGTTCTCGAACCAGGTGCCCTCTCACCTGGTCGACAGCCTGTCGGATGCCGCGGATGCCGCCGCCGAGCTCGACAGCCGCATGGAGCGCCTGCACCGCGAGGCGCACGGCATCCCCCTGCGCCAGCTCGCCCCGCCGCCCCCTGCGCCGCGGGGTCCCGCCGCGCCTCCCGCCTCCCGGGTCGTCGGGGTCTAGTCCGCGGTACGGTCGATCTCGATGACTTCGACGACTTCGACCGCTCCGCCCGACTCCTCTCTGCGTGAGGATGTCGGAGAGCTCCCGCTGCTCGACGGCGGCGACCCGCGCTGCGAGTGCGACCACGGCGCCGGTGACGATTATGCGGCGTGTGGAGCCAAAGCCCGCTGGCGGGTCACGGTCGAATGCACGTGTGGCGGCGCGCATCCGCGCCGCGTCGAGCTGCTGTGCACGCAGTGCCTGGCCAATCGGCGCCGTGAGCTCGAGCGCGAGTCGATCACGATCCGCGCCATCTGACGCCTGCCGCGGCCGATCGCATTTCCCGCGGATGTTTCGCGGCAGAACGGCCGACGGAAGTGCGAATCACCGACGGGAGCGCAACCCGCGCTGGCTCGGATGAGGGGGCGAGGTCTCGACCTGGGTGGTCGCGGGGGCGCGACCCGGCGGTGCCCCCGACTCAGAGGATCGTCGTGAGCGTCCCGCCGTCGGCGCGCAGCGCGGCGCCGTTCGTCGCCGAGGCGCGCGGGCTCGCCAGGTACGCAGCCAGGTGCGCGATCTCCTCGGGCTCGATGAACCGCTCCAGCAGCGAGGTGGTGTTGCGTGCGGCGATGGCCTGCTTGAGGTCGGCCGGATCCATGCCCTGGGCGCGGGCGATCTGCTCGACGGCGCGTGCGACGCCCTGCGAGTAGGTCGGTCCGCCGACGATGCTGTTGACGGTCACGCTGGTGCCGCGCGTCGACTTGGCCAGGCCGTTCGCGAGGGCGAGCATGGCCGCCTTGGTCGCGCCGTAGTGCGTCATGTCGGCGGGGACGTCGATCCCCGACTCGCTCGACACGAAGAGGATCCGCCCCCAGCCGCGGGTGAGCATCCCGTCGAGTACGTGGCGGGAGAGGCGGACCCCGCTCATGACGTTCACGTCGAAGTACCGCTGCCACTCGTCGTCCGAGATCTCGGTGAACGTCCGCACGTCGAAGATCCCGACGTTGTTGACGAGGATGTCGATCTCGCCGAGCTGGCCCACGAGGTGCCGCACCTGAGCGGCGTCGGCGAAGTCGGCCGCGATCCCCGTGACGTCGACACCGGGTCGGAGGGCGCGCAGTTCCTCGGCCGAGGTGTGCATGCGCTGAGCATCGCGGCCGCTGATCACCACGTCGGCGCCGGCGCGGACGAGTTCCGCCGCGATCGCGTATCCGATCCCCTCGGTCGATCCGCTGATGAATGCGCGCTTGCCGGTGAGTTCGAGTTCCATCTGGGTCTCCTCTGTGGATTGACTTTCCTGAGCAAGTCAAAATGACTTTCCTGGTCAAGTCAAATCGCGAGAACCTATACGCTGAGAAGATGACGACGAACGGTGCGATCCCGCCACTGACGGGCGAGGAGCTCGACACCTGGTCGGCCGTGGCGACGGTGCTCGAGTGGCTGCCTGCGGCGCTCGACGCCCAGCTCCAGCGCGATGCGCAGCTCACGCATTTCGAGTTCGGCGTGCTCTACGCGCTCGCCCATGCCGAGGAGGGTCGACTGCGGATGAGCGTGCTTTCGTCGTACGCGAACAGCACGCTGTCACGGCTCTCCCGTGCGGCCACGCGCCTCGAGACGAAGGGATGGATGCGGCGCACCCCCGACCCGAGCGACGGCCGATTCACCCTCGCGGTCATCACCGAGAGCGGTCGCGCCAAAGTCGACGAGGCGGCTCCCGGTCACGCGGAGCTGGTGCGCGAACTGGTCCTCGATCGGATCACGGCAGCGCAGCGCCGGCAGCTGCGGGAGATCTCGCGGCGGATCGCCGGTGCACTCCGCGACGAGGGTGGATGGCGCCCGCCAGCCTCTCCCGACTCGGCCTGACGCCCACTCTCGCGGGGCGCCTGCCGCGGCCGATCGCACTTCCCGAGGCCGTTTCGTGGCAGAACGGCAGACGGGAGTGCGATTCACCGACGGGAGTGCGAATCACGCGCGCCCGCTCTCGCGGGGCGCCTGCCGCGGCCAATCGCACTTCCCGCGGCCGTTTCGGGGCAGAACGGCCGACGGAAGTGCGAATCACCGACGGGAGTGCGAATCACGCGCACCCGGGGCGTCGCAGCCCTCACTCTCCAGACGCCGCACCGAGCTCGGCCGGGTGGGTGAGCCGCCACCACTCGGTCGGCGGATCGATGCTGCCCGTGATCGCGACCGGGGCGGTCACGGTCTGCGGCCCGGCGGTCCAGGTGATGCTCCCCACGACCGTGCCGTCGCGGTAGGTCGGCGGAGTCTTGATGTCCATCGTCGCGACGATCGGGGTGTCCGACCAGGTGAAGATCGTGGCATCCTCGCCGATCACGAGCTGGGCCGTGGATCCCCAGGGTGTCGTGATCGTGCCGATCTCCTGTCCGGATGTCGCGACGGGCACCTCGTGGAAGCCGGCACGGATGCTGTCCAGCGCGGCGAGCACGCTGCTGTTCACGGACTCGCGCGTCGGTCCTCCGAGGATGACGCCGGTCACCGCGAGCGGGTCGGCGGTGCCCACGACGAGTGTCGCGGTGTAGAGCAGGCTGTACGTGCCCTGGCCCAGGGTGCCGGTCTTCAACCCCGTGATGCCGCTGGTTCCGAGCAGGCCGTTGGTGTTGTACAACTGGCCGGCGCCCGGGAGCGAGATCGACGGGGTCGCCACGATCTGAGCGATCGTCGGATTCGCCGCGGCGAGCTTCCCGATGGCCAGGAGGTCGGCGGTCGTGCTCGTGTTGCGCGGGCTGATGCCGGTGGGCTCGGTGATCGTGGTGCCCGTCAAGCCGTGGGCGGAGAGCCAGTCGCGCGTCGCGCCGAGGAACGCGTCCTGCGATCCGAAGATCCGGGACGACAGCGCCTCGGCGTAGTTGCTCGCCGAAGGGATCAGCATCGCGGCGAGGGCATCATGCAGCGACATCGAGGTGCCCGTGGGCATGGGGGCGATGGTCGCGCCGAGCACGTAGTACTCGTCGTAGAGATCATTGTCGGACTCGTCGAAGGTGATCGTGGGTCCGGGGTCGTCGGCGGAGGAGAGCGGCACGGCATCGAGGATGACCAGCGCGGTGATGAGCTTCGTGATGCTCGCGATGGGGAGCGGGTCGCCGGTTCCGCTCGACGACCAGATTCCGCTCGCCCCCTCGCCCAGATACGCGTCCGCGCCGGAGATGCTGATCGCCGATGAAGCGGCGGGGGCCGCGGCGATGGACGCGGCCGCGCCGGCAGGCACCGGCGGAATCTGCGAGGTCACCTTCGGCGGATTCACGGGAGCGGCGAGAGCCCACGCGATGTAGCCTCCGGTCGCGGCCAGCAGCAGGACGAAACAGGCGGCGGTGATGATGAGCCCCCGGCGTCTGCGTCGCCTGTGCGCCTCCGGGTCGCGATCACGAGGGGAGACGAACTCCTGCTCGTGGGTCATCAACTCCGCGAAGTCGGACAGCTCGTCCGTCGGTCGGTCCGGCCCCGTCAACGAGAGAGCCCGTCACCGAGCGCGTCCGGCATGAGCACGAGGTACCTCCATGAAAGTCCGCTCCGACCTCGAGGCAGAGCCCTTCCGAGGAACCATGTGTGGTCATCATGGCGGACATCCGCCGCCCCGCGCTATCCGCCATTCGGGGGACACGCGCTCCGGCCCTGGGTCTGAGTCCGGATCGGGGGTGCACCGGTTGCGGCCATCCGCGCTTCCGTCGGCCGTTTCGCGCCAGAACGGCCGACGGAAGCGCGATCCACCGACGGAAGCGCGGGCCGGGCCGGGCCGGGCCGGGCCGCGGTCCGCAGCCGCAGCCGAGCCCGCGGCTCTAACCCAGGAACTCCCGCGCCGCGGCCGACAGTGCCGTGACGCCGACCTCGATGGTCGGGTGGATCTCCGGGGCGAAGAACGGGGAGTGGTTGGTCGGGATGTCCTTCTCCAGGCGCCCGGCCGCGCTCGCCTCGGCGAAACGGACCGGGTCGATGCCGCCCCAGAACCAGAACACCAGCGGCACCCCGGCATCCCGCGCGAACCACGACACGTCCTCGCTGCCGGTGAACATGCCGGGGTCGATGACGGATGCTTCGCCCAGGGCACGCTGGAGCGCTGCGGTCACGCGTGCCGTGGCATCCTCGTCGTTGATCGTGGCCGGAAGCGTGTGGTCGGTGCGGATCTCGGGCTCCCGCTCCGCGCCGGAGGCGGTGGCCTCGGCCCGCACGATGCGCTCGACGCTCGCGAGCACCTTCTCGCGCGCCTCTTCGTTCGGGTAGCGCAGGCTGAGTTCGAGCTTCGCCTCCGCGGGGATGATGTTGTTCTTGAGGCCGGCGTGGATCGAGCCGACCGTCACGACGGCGACGCCCTGCGGGTCGATCTCGCGCGAGGTGATGGTCTGCAGGCGCATGACGGTCGCCGCGGCCATGACCACCGGATCGATCGTGGCGTGCGGGCGGGAACCGTGGCCGCCGCGTCCGTGCAGCGTCACGGTCAGGCCGTCGGATGCCGCCATCTGCGTGCCGCTGCGCACACCGATGATGCCGGCGGGCAGCGGGGTCACGTGCTGGCCGAGCACGACGTCGGGCTTCGGGTAGCGGTCGAGGATGCCGGCGTCGAGCATCGCGCGCGCGCCGGCGCCGTACTCCTCGGCGGGCTGGATCACCACGACGAGGGTGCCCGACCACTGATCGCGTTTGGCGACGAGCTTCTCGACCGCGCCGATCATGGCGGTGACGTGCATGTCGTGGCCGCAGGCGTGCATGACGGGAACGGTCGTGCCGGCGGGGTCGACGCCGTGGGCGGTGCTCGCGTAGGCGAGACCGGTCTGCTCCTCGACCGGCAGCGCGTCCATGTCGGCGCGCACCCACACGACCGGCCCGTCGCCGTTGCGCAGCACGCCGATGACGCCCGTGACGCCCACGCCCTCTTCGACCTCGAGCCCGAGGTCGCGCAGATGCTGGGCGGCGATGCCGGCGGTGCGCGTCTCCTGGAACGAGAGCTCCGGATGCTGATGCAGGTCGATGTACAGCGCTTCGAGGTCGATCGTCATGGCCCGAGCCTAGCCGTGGCGGCTCGCCTCGCCGAGACCCCTGGTTCCCGCCGACACCCCGTTTCCGCGACAGCGCCAGGGCGGGGTCTCGACGAGAAGTCGGGGTCTCAGCTCGTGGAAGCCGCGTACGTCGACAGCTCCGGCCCGGGGTGCAGCACGCCGTTCACGATCGCGCGGATCGCGAACTCGCTCGCGCGGCCCAGCTCGACGGTTCCGGGGTGCAGGAGCCACTGCAGCTGCAGCCCGTCCATCACGGCGAGGATCGCGGCTGCCGCGTCGGCGATCGTGTCGGGATCGCGCACGCCCTCCTGGGCGCACAGCTCGTGGAACGCCGCGGTGACCTCGCGCCGGAGCGTCGTGTACCGGTCCTCGAAGTACTCCCGGCCGGGGTGGTCGTCGGTCACGGATTCCGACGAGAGCACGGTGTACGCCTGCACGATGCCGGGGCGGCGCTCGTTGGCGTAGGCCGTGCGTACGAGGTGCAGGAACAGCTCGGGGCCGCCGGGGATGTGCTTCTCGGCGAGCTCGGCGACGTCGGTCTGATCGCGATACGAGAGTACTTCGAGCAGCAGCTTCTGCTTCGACCCGAAGTGATGGAGCACCCCGGCGTGGGTGATCCCGACCTGGTCGGCGACGTCGGCGAGGGTGCCGTTGGTCGAGCCCTTGTTGCCGAAGATCTCCACCGCAGCCTTGAGGATCTGCTCGCGTTTCGCGAGGGTCGCCGGGCGCACGCGGACGGTCTGGTCGCTGTCTGCCACCGCGGCCTCCTCTCTCTCGCAAGCCGTGCTTGCGATCCAACTTACTCCTCGGTAACCTCACGGAAGCTTACTTTCTCGACAGTAAGCAAATCACGACGGCCGGCGGACCCCCATCCACCGGCGACACAGCACAACGACCGTGCCCAAGGAGAAGCAATGAAGCTCAGAAAGTCTCTGATCGCGGCGACCGCGATCACCGCCCTCGGTATCTCGGCCCTCGCCGGATGCTCCGCAGGAGGGAACGACGACTCCGGCAGTGCCGCCGGCGGTGCCGCCCTCACGATCGCGAAGCCGGACGGCGCGATCACCACCGAATCCAACAACCCGTACGTCGGCGACTCGTCCGCATCGAAGTACGGCTACGGCAAGGTGATCTTCGAGACCCTCGCCCTCGTCAACCAGACCGGCGACCGCGGAGTCACGCCGTGGCTCGCCGAGAGCCTCGAGTGGAACGACGACTACACGCAGCTCACGGTCGTCCCGCGCAAGGACGTCACCTGGAGCGACGGCGAGCCGTTCACCGCCGACGACATCGTCTACTCGTACGAGCTCGCCTCCACGCCCGCGCTGGACACCGCCGGCCTCCAGCTGGACAGCGCCGTGGTCGAGGGCGACACCGTCGTGCTGACCTTCGCCGCGTCGAAGTACGTCAACCTGGGCCGCGCCCTGCACGTGCCGATCGTCCCGAAGCACATCTGGGAGAACCTCGACGACCCGGCCACCGACCCCGTCAAGGGCGACGACCTGGTCGGCACCGGCCCCTACGTCCTGTCGAACTGGTCGACCGAGTCGGTCACCCTCGAGGCCCGCGACGACTACTGGGGCGGCGACCTCTCGGTGCCCGAGCTGCACTACGTCTCGTACGGCGACAACACCGCGCTGACCACCGCTCTCGCGAACGGCGACGCCGACTGGGCGCAGGCGTTCATCCCGCAGATCGAGGAGCAGTTCCTGTCGGTCGACCCCGAGCACAACAAGTTCTGGGCAGCCCCCACCACCGGCTCGGCGACGCTGTTCATGAACCTGCAGCAGAAGCCGTTCGACGACCCGGCCTTCCGTCAGGCGCTCGCCTGGGTGATCGACCGCGACGCCTACGTCGACATCGCCCGCGAGGGCGCCAGCGAGGCCGTCTGGTCGGTGACCGGTCTGTCGTCGATCCTCGAAGACGAGATCCAGCCCGAGTTCAAGGATGTGGACTACTCGGTCGACGCCGAGAAGGCCCGCGATCTGCTGGAGACCGCCGGCTACACCTGGAAGGACGACGCGCTGATCGACCCCGACGGCGCACCCGTCTCGTTCACGCTCTCGGTCCCCTCGGGGTGGAGCGACTGGAACACCGCGCAGGAGCTCATCGCCGAAGACGTGACGGATGCCATCGGCGCCGAGGTCAAGATCGACATGCCCGACTGGGGCGGTTGGGCGGACCCTCGCGACAACGGCACCTTCTCGGCGATCATCCACTGGCTCGAGGACAGCGGCACGGCCTACGGCCTCTACACCTCGACCATGGACCCGCGCTGGATCTCGGACGGCAAGGCCGGCTTCAACTTCGGCCGGTTCGAAGACCCCGAGGCGACGGCCGCGCTGAACTCGTACGCCAACGCCTCGTCGGATGAGGAGCGCACCGCGGCACTCGACACGCTGCAGACGATCTTCTCCGAGCAGGTGCCGGCGATTCCGCTGGGTGCGCACCCGCTGCTGGGCGAGTTCAACACCCGCAACTACGTGGGCTGGCCGTCGGAGGAGGACCCGTACGCGTCCGCCGACCCGACGCAGCAGAACATCGTGCAGATCCTCACGAAGCTGAAGCCCGCCGAGTAGGACTTCGACAGGCTCAGCCACCCGCGGCCGGACTTCGACAGGCTCAGCCACCCATCTGGGTCCCTGAGCCTGTCGAAGGGCCCGCCCCCCACGAAGGACACCCCATGCCAGACCCCCTGCTCAGCGTGCGCGACTTCTCGGTCGTGTACGACGTCGATCCGCCCGTCGAGGCGGTGAAGAACGTGACCCTCGAACTGCAGCGCGGCGAGATCCTCGGTCTCGCCGGCGAGAGCGGATGCGGCAAGACCACGCTCGCCTACGGGGTGCAGCGCCTGCTCCGCGCCCCGGCCGTCATCACCGGCGGAAGCGTGACGTTCCACGATGCGACCGGCGTCGACATCGACATCAACGCGCTCGATGTGGATGCCATGCAGCGGTTCCGCTGGGACAAGGTGTCGATGGTGTTCCAGGGCGCGATGAACGCCCTCAACCCGGTCGCGACGATCGGCTCGCAGCTGGAGGACGTGTTCGAGATCCACCGCCCCGACATGAACCGCAAGCAGCGCCGCGCTGAGGCCGAGGAGCTGCTCGAGATCGTCAAGGTCGGCCGCCAGCGCATCCGCTCCTTCCCGCACGAGCTGTCCGGCGGCATGCGCCAGCGCGTGATGATCGCGATGGCCCTCGCGCTGCGCCCGCAGCTCATGGTCATGGACGAGCCCACCACCGCGCTCGACGTGCTGGTGCAGCGGGAGATCCTCAAGCAGATCTCGCAGCTGCGGCACGAGTTCGGCTTCTCGGTGATCTTCATCACCCACGACCTTCCCCTCCTCCTGGAGATCAGCGACCGGATCGCGATCATGCGCGAGGGCGAGATCATCGAGCTCGAGACCGCCGAGCGCATCTGGACGCAGCCCGCGCACGAGTACACGAAGACGCTGCTGTCGTCGTTCCCCCGACTCACCGGCGAGAGAGGAGTGCTGGTGCGATGACCACCCTCGAATTCCGAAACGTCACGAAGGCGTACAACGTCCGCGGCGCCGGGCAGATCAAGGCGCTCGACGAGGTGAGCTTCACCCTCACCTCCGGCCAGACGATCGGCCTGGTGGGCCAGTCCGGCAGCGGCAAGTCCACGATCGCCAAGATCCTCACCCAGCTCGAGACCCCCACCAGCGGCGAGGTGCTGCTCGACGGCACGCCGATCCCCCGTCGCGGCAAAGGGCTGCGGAGGTACCGGCAACAGCTGCGCATGGTGTTCCAGGACCCGTTCGCCTCGCTCAACCCGTACCACTCGATCCGGTACCACCTGGAGCGCCCGATCCGTCTCGACGACGTCGTGCCGAAGAAGGAGACGGAGGACGAGGTGCGCCGGCTCCTCGACCGCGTGCGCCTGGATGCGGATGCCGTGATCGACCGCCGCCCCCACGAGCTCTCCGGGGGGCAGCGGCAGCGCGTCGCGATCGCCCGCGCGCTGGCTTCCCGTCCGTCGCTCCTGGTCGCCGACGAGCCCGTCTCGATGCTCGACGTCTCGATCCGCCTCGGCGTACTGAACCTGCTCGCCGACCTGCAGCGCGAAGAGGGGCTCGGCGTGCTCTACATCACCCACGACCTGGCCACCGCCCGCCACTTCAGCGACGAGATCATGGTCCTCAACCAGGGGCGCGTCGTGGAGTACGGCACCGCCGACGACGTCATCCTCAACCCGCAGGACCCGTACACGCGAGAACTGCGATCCGCTTCCCCCGACCCGGACAAGTTCTTCGCACAGGCCCCATCGAACGGAGGCGCACGGTGAGCACCGCATTTCCCCAGCTGGACGACAACGACCTGGTCGCCCGCGACGCCCTCGAGGTCGGGACCACCGCGACCACGGCGCAGCGCGGGCAGCGGCGCGTGCCGTGGCGCTTCTTCGCCGGACGCGCGGGCTTCTACCTGTTCACCCTGTGGGCGGCCATCACGATCAACTTCTTCCTGCCGCGCCTCATGAAAGGCGATGCGGTCAGCTCCTACCTCGCCCGCAACCGCAGCGTGAGCCCCGAGGCCGAGGAGGCGCTGCGCATCCTGCTCGGCATCGACACCGACAAGTCGATCTGGCAGCAGTACATCGAGTACTGGGGGATGCTGCTGCGCGGAGACCTCGGCATCTCCACGCTGCACGGCCTGCGGCCGGTCGCCGAGGTGCTCGCCGCCGCCCTGCCCTGGACCCTCGGCCTGGTCGGCATCGCGACGATCATCTCGTTCACGATCGGCACGGTCGCGGGTGCGATCGTCGGATGGAAGCGCGGCAGCAGGCTCGACGCGATCATCCCGGTGACGACGTTCTTCAACACCATCCCGTACTTCTGGCTCGGGCTCATCGCGATCGCGATCTTCTCGTCGACGCTGAAGTGGTTCCCCTCCTCGCACGCCTACGACAAGGGCCAGTCGCCCGAGTGGAGCTTCGACTTCATCGGCCAGGTGATCATGCACGGCACGCTGCCGGCGCTGACCATCGTGGTCGCCTCTCTCGGCGGCTGGGTGCTCGGCATGCGCAACATGATGCTGACCGTGCTCGACGACGACTACATCACGGTCGCGCAGGCGAAGGGCATGCCCAACAAACGGGTGCTGTGGGGATACGCCGCCCGCAACGCGGTGCTGCCGCAGATCCAGAGCTTCGCGCTGTCGATCGGCTTCATCGTCGGCGGCACGATCGTGATGGAGATGGTGTTCAGCTACCCGGGCGTGGGCAAGCTCCTGCTCGACGCGACCAACGCCAAGGACTTCGCCCTCATGCAGGGTGTCTTCCTCGTGATCACGCTGTCGGTGCTCGTGGCCAACATCCTCGCGGATGTCGTCTACGCCTACCTCGACCCGCGCACGCGCCAGATGGAGTCCTGACATGACCGTTCCCACCACCGCAGCGAGCACCGCTCCCGACGGATCGGCCGTCGTCTCGGGCATGCCGGAGACCGCGACCCTGCGCACCCCGCCGACCGGCGAGCCGCCGCGCAAGACCTTCTGGTCGCAGCTCGGCCAGGCGTTCGCGATGTTCCGCAACCCCAAGTCGGTCGCGGGTCTCATCATCCTCGGCGTGTTCGTGCTCGTCGCGATCCTCGCCCCCTGGATCGCGCCGTACGGACCGACCCAGAAGGACCGCACCGCGCTGCGTCAGCCGCCCTCCTGGGAGCACTGGCTGGGCACGACGCACATGGGGGAGGACGTGCTGAGCCAGATCATCTACGGCACTCGCGGTGTGATCGTCGTCGGCTTCCTCGCGGCCTTCATCGCCACGATCATCGCGATCACGATCGGTGTGATCGCCGGCTACGTGCGCGGCTGGAAGAGCGAGTCGCTCTCGGCGCTGACCAACGTGTTCCTGGTGATCCCCGGCATCCCGCTGATCATCATCATCGCCTCGCAGTTCGACAACCCGCCGCTGATCGTGATCGCCGCGGTGCTGGGCTTGACCGGATGGGCGTGGGGTGCGCGCGTGCTGCGCGCCCAGACGATGTCGCTGCGCAACCGCGACTTCATCCAGGCCGCGCGCGCCAACGGCGAGCCGCTGCGCCGCATCATCACGGTCGAGATGCTGCCGAACCTGATGGCGCTCATCGCGTCGAGCTTCGTCGGCACGGTCACCGCGGCCATCCTCGGCCTGACGACGCTGGCCTTCATCGGCGTGATCCCCGTGAGCAACCTCAACTGGGGCACCATCCTGTTCTGGGCGCAGCAGAACGGCGCCTTCCCGCGCCTGTGGTGGTGGTACGTGCCCGCCGGGCTCTGCATCGCGATCATCGGCGTCGCCCTCTCGCTCATCAACTTCGGCATCGACGAGTACGTCAACCCGCGCCTGCGCTCGGCCGGCGAGCGTGCCAGGGCCATGAAGAAGAAGGGGCTGGACGTGAACGACGCCGTCACGGCCGTCCGCAGCGTGCCCCTGCCGCGAAAGAGCGCCGATCCCGTAACGTCGGCGACCTCGCCCGACACCTCCGACTCTCCGAAGACCTCGACACAGAACACGAAGTGATGACCTCTCAGACCCTGACCACGGTTCTTCCCTACCAGGACCCCGCCCTCTCGATCCCCGAGCGCGTGGCCGATCTCCTCAACCGCATGACGCTGGAGGAGAAGGTCGGGCAGATGCTGCAGCTCGACGCGCGCGACGACCTCGACGACCACATCGCGCGGCGGCACGCGGGATCGATCCTGCACACCTCTCCCGAGCGCATCCTGCGGGCGAACGAGCTGACGGCCGAGACCCGGCTCCGCATTCCGCTGCTGGTGGGCGAGGACTGCATCCACGGGCACTCGTTCTGGCCGGGAGCCACGATCTACCCGACCCAGCTGGGCATGGCCGCATCGTGGGATGCCGACCTGCTCGAGCGGGTGGCCCGCGCGACGGCGGAGGAAGTGGCGATCACCGGCATCCACTGGACCTTCTCGCCCGTGCTGTGCATCGCCCGCGACCTGCGTTGGGGGCGCATCAGCGAGACCTTCGGCGAGGACCCGTTCCTGATCGGCGAGCTCGCATCGGCCATGGTGCGCGGTTACCAGGGCGACGGCCTCGACGACCCGACCGCGATCCTCGCGACCGCCAAGCACTTCGCCGGGTACTCCGAGACCCAGGGCGGTCGCGATGCGAGCGAGGCCGACATCTCGCGCCGCAAGCTCATCTCCTGGTTCCTGCCGCCGTTCGAGCGCGTCGCCCGCGAGGGGTGCCGCACGTTCATGCTCGGCTACCAGACCACCGACGGCGTGCCGATCACGACCAACGACTGGCTGCTCAGCGACGTGCTGCGCGGCGAGTGGGGGTACACCGGCACCCTCATCACCGACTGGGACAACGTCGGACGCATGGTGTGGGAGCAGCGGATCCAGCCCGACATCACGCACGCGGCCGCAGCGGCCGTGCGGGCGGGCAACGACATGATCATGACGACGCCCGCCTTCTACGAGGGGGCGCTGGATGCCGTGGCCCGCGGGATGCTCCCCGAGGATGCCTTCGACGCCGCAGCCGCCCGCATCCTGACGCTCAAGTTCGAGCTGGGGCTGTTCGAGAACCCGCGGTTGCCGGGTGCCGAGCTCGACGCCGTGGTCGGCAGCGCCGCGCACGCGGAGCTGAACCTCGAGACGGCCCGCCGCTCCATCGTGCTGCTCGAGAACGACGGGGTGCTGCCGCTCGACCCGACCGCCCCGCTGCGGGTGGTCGTCACCGGACCGCTCGCCGACGACGCGCAGACGCAGCTCGGCGACTGGGCCGGCGGCTCGGGTCAGGCCGGGTGGCTCGACGGACAGCCGCGCGAGATGATCACGACCGTGCTCGACGGCCTGCAGGGAGTCGAGGGGTGGAGTGTCACGCACGCCCATGGTGCCGACATCCTCACGCTGGAGGAAGACCCGAAGGGCGCCTTCTTCCCCGATCACCAGCCGCGTCCGCCGGTGGTGAAGGCGTGTGAGCCGGATGCCGCGCTGATCGCCGAGGCCGTGGCGGCGGCATCCGCCTCCGACGTCGTGGTCGCCGTGGTCGGTGACCGGATCGAGCTCGTCGGAGAGGGCCGCTCGACCGCGACGCTCGAACTCATCGGCGGGCAGAACGCCCTGATCGACGCGCTCATCGCGACCGGGAAGCCCGTCGTGATCGTGCTGCTCGCCTCGAAGCCGCTCGTGCTCCCGGCATCCGCGTCGAAGGCCGCCGCCGTGATCTGGGCGGCGAACCCGGGCATGCAGGGTGGCCGTGCGCTCGCCGAGATCATCTCGGGCGCGGTCGAGCCCTCCGGTCGGCTGCCGATCTCGTTCGCCCGGCACGTGGGGCAGCAGCCGACGTACTACAACCAGATCCGCGGACAGCACGGCGACCGGTACGCCGACCTGACGCAGTCGCCTGCCTGGGCGTTCGGCGAGGGCCTGTCGTACACGACGGTTGCGTACTCCGACCTGGAGTTGGAAGCGACCTCGCTCGGGGAGTCCGACACGATCGTCGGGCACGTCACGGTGGCGAACACGGGCTCACGGCCGGTGCGCGAGACGGTGCAGGTGTACGTGCGCGATTCGGTGACGAGCGTGAGCTGGACCGACAAGGAGCTCAAGACCTACCGCCAGGTCGACATCGCTCCGGGGGAGTCCGCCCGCGTGCGCGTGGAGCTGCCGGTCGCCGACTGCTCGATCGTGGATGCCGCCGGAAAGCGTCTGGTCGAGGCCGGCGCGTTCGAGCTGCTGGTCGGCCCGAGCTCCCGCGACGAGGTGCTCCTCTCCGCTGACTTCGAGGTCGCCTGACCCGGCCTCTCCTTCTCCTCCTCCTCCTCCTTCTCCTCCTCCTCCTTCTCCTTCACGCCGACCCACCCCCTTGTGTGCGAGCCACCCCTTTGTGTGCGCACGCAAGGGGCCGGGTCGTGCGCAACGGGCCGGGTCGGCGGCGAGGAAGGAAGGAGTGCGCAGGACGGGGGGATGTCAGTCCTGCAGGCGCTGCGGGCCGACGCCCTGCGTGCCGAGGGCGTCATCGGGGTTGAGCAGTCCGCACGCCTTCATCGACAGGCAGCCGCAGCCGATGCATCCGGTGAGCTCGCGCTCGAGACGTTCGATCCCTTCGCGCCGTTTCTCGAGCTCGCGCTTCCAGCGTCGTGACGCCTTCTGCCAGTCGGCGTGACTCGGTGTCTCGGTCAGCGGCACATCGGCGAAGGCTGCCTGCACGTCGGAAAGCGGGATGCCGAGGCGTTTTGCGACCGTGATGAGCGAGACCCGCCGCAGCATGTGCCGGGCGTAGCGGCGCTGATTGCCGGGCGTGCGGGTGGAGGCGATGAGGCCCAGCGACTCGTAGAAGTGCAGGGCGGAGGCGGCGACACCGGTGCGTCGGGTCATCTCGCCGATCGTCAGCGGCTCGTCGGGCGCGTGCGGGCTCATCGGGATGCCTCTCCCTCGATTTGACCTCAAGTGTACTTGAGGTCTTACGGTTGTCGAGTGGCCCCGACGTGGGCCGATCGACCCGAACGAGGACAGCGTGACCCGAACGAAGACCCCGCGATGACCTATGTGATCGCCCTGCCGTGCGTCGATGTGAAGGACAAGGCCTGCATCGACGAGTGCCCCGTCGACTGCATCTACGAGGGGGAACGGTCCCTGTACATCCACCCCGACGAGTGCGTGGACTGCGGCGCCTGCGAACCGGTGTGCCCGGTCGAGGCCATCTACTACGAAGATGATCTGCCCGACGAGTGGCAGGACTACTACAAGGCGAACGTCGAGTTCTTCGACGAGATCGGCTCGCCCGGAGGTGCCGCCAAGACGGGGATGCTCCCCTTCGACCACCCGATCATCGCCGCGCTCGCGCCCCAGGGGGAACACGCATGACCGTCACCGAACCGCGCATCGCCATCATCGGGGCAGGGCCGGCCGGAATCTACGCCGCCGACATCCTCCTCGGCCTCGTCCCGACCGCGTCGATCGACCTGTTCGAGAAGCTTCCGGCTCCCTACGGCCTGGTCCGCTACGGCGTCGCCCCGGATCATCCCCGCATCCGCAAGATCACCGACGCCCTGCACGATGTGCTCGTGAACCCGCGCATCCGGCTGTTGTGCAACGTCGAGATCGGCGTCGACGTCGAGATCGACGCACTGCGTGCGGCTTATGACGGTGTGATCGTGGCGACCGGCGCCGACCTCGACGTCGCACTCGACATCCCCGGCATCGATCTGCCGGGCTCGTTCGGCGCGGCCGCCTTCGTCGCCTGGTACGACGGGCATCCCGATGTCGCGCGCACCTGGCCGCTCGAGGCCGAGTCGGTCGCGGTGCTCGGTGCGGGCAACGTCGCCCTCGACGTCACGCGGATCCTCGCGAAGCACGCCTCCGCACTGACGCACACCGACACCCCGGATGCCGTGCTCGACCAGCTCACCGCCAGCCCGCTGCGCGACGTGCATCTGTTCGCCCGGCGCGGCCCCGCTGATGTGCGCTTCTCGGCGATGGAGCTGCGCGAGCTCGCCGAGCAGGACGACGTCGACGTGATCGTCGACCCGGAGGAGCTCGCCCTGGATGAGCACGCCGAGCGGGTGGTGGCGCAGTTCTCGCAGCGCCGCATCATCGTGCGCACCATGACCGAGTGGGCCGCGCGCGACCCCGCCACGCGCACGGCCTCGCGCCGCATCCACCTGCACTTGCGGCAGCGCCCCGTGCGCCTGCTGGGCACGGACCGCGTGACCGGCATCGAGATGGAGCGCACCGCATCCGACGAGCTGGGCCGGATGGTCGGCACGGGAGAGCTGCTGCGCTACGACGTCGGAGCGGTCTACCGGGCCGTGGGCTACCGCTCGACCCCGGTTCCCGGCATGCCGTTCGACGCGGAGCTCGGAGTGGTCCCGCACGTCGAAGGACGGGTCGTGGATGCGGCGGGCGCGCCGATCCCGCGGCTGTACGCCACCGGCTGGATCAAGCGGGGTCCCGTCGGGCTCATCGGCTCGACCAAGTCGGATGCCGCGCAGACCGTTCGGCACCTCGTCGACGATCTCGCCGACGCCGAGCCGGCCGCGTCCGGCGAGGACCCGCTCGCCCACGTGGACCACGCCGTCGACCTCGCCGGCTGGCTGCGCATCGACGCCGCCGAACGCGGGGCCGGAGCGGAACGCGGACGGGAGCGCACCAAGATCGTCGAACGCGCGGAGATGCTCGTGCACGCGAAACAGGAACAGATGACGGAGGCCGGCCGATGACCGCGATACCAGTACCCACCCCGGTCGGCGAAGGACTCAAGACCGCCTTCCGCACGCACCCCGCCGGTGTCGCGATCATCACGGCATCCACCCCCGCGGGCCCGGTCGGGCTCACGGCCTCGAGTGTCGCGTCCGTCGCGGTCGACCCGGCGGCGATCGTGTTCTCGGTCACTCGGGCGACCGGATCCGCGGGCGCGATCCTCGGCGCCGACACCTTCGTCGTCCACCTCATCGACGACGAGCATTCCGATCTCGCGCAGAGCTTCGCGGTCAGCGGCTCCGAGCGGTTCACCCCCGAGCAGGGATGGTCGGCCCTGGAGACGGGCGAGCCGCACCTCGCTTCGGCGCGGGCCGCCCTGCGCTGCCGCACCCTGCAGACCGTGGCCGTCGGCTCGTCGACGGTCGTGATCGCCGAGGTCCTCGAGGTGCTGGCGGGGCCGCAGGGCCGCCCGCTCGTGTACCTCGACCGCCGCTTCCACTCCCTCCCGCACGACACCCACCACTGACCATCATCGAAAGGAAGACGCCATGTCCACTCTCTACACACTCCCCGAGCTCCCCTACGACTACTCGGCCCTCGAGCCGCACATCTCCGGCAAGATCATGGAGCTGCACCACTCCAAGCACCACCAGGCGTACGTGACGGGTGCGAACACGGCACTCGAGCAGCTGGCGACCGCCCGCAGCGCGGGTGACCTCGCCAACGTGAACAAGCTCGAGAAGGACCTCGCCTTCAACCTCGGTGGCCACATCAATCACTCGGTGTTCTGGCAGAACCTCTCGCCCGAGGGCGGCGGCGCTCCCGAGGGTGAGCTCGAGGCGGCGCTGGTCGACGCATTCGGATCGATCGACGCCTTCCGCGCGCACTTCACCGCGACCGCACTCGGTGTGCAGGGATCGGGCTGGGCCGTGCTGGCCTGGGACAGCGTGGGCGCTCGTCCCGTGATCTTCCAGCTGTTCGACCAGCAGGGCAACGCGCCGCTCGGCGTCACTCCGCTGCTGCAGCTCGACGTCTGGGAGCACGCCTACTACCTCGACTACCTCAACGTGCGCGCCGACTACGTCAAGGCGTTCTGGAACCTCGTGAACTGGCCCGACGTGCAGCGCCGCTTCGAGGCCGCCCGCACCGCGACCAAGGGTCTGATCGTCGCGGGCTGACCCTCCCGTACTCTGCTCGACCCGGCCTCATATGTGCGACCCGGCCCGTTGCGGACGTCCGCAAAGGGCCGGGTCGCACATAACGGGCCGGGTCGAGTTCGATGGGTCGAGCTAGATCAGGCGCGCGGTCGTCCCGCGCACGTTCAGCTCGTACGGCAGCGCCGAAGGGATGTGCACCTCGTCGGGGGTGGTGAGCTTCGCCAGCACGGCATCCGCCGCGCGCTCGCCCTGTCCGAGCGGGAACTGATCGACCGTGGTCAGGCGGAAGAACTCCCCGAGCTCGTGCCCGTCGATGCCGACGATCGACAGCTCCTCGGGCACGCTGAAGCCCAGGTCGCGCGCGGCGAGCAGGGCTCCGATCGCCATCTCGTCGGATGCCGCGAACACCGCGGTCGGTCGTGGACCCGGTCGTCCGAGCAGCTGCTTCGCCGCGCGATAGCCGCCCTCGACCGTGAAGTCGGCCGGCTCGAGGAAGGCGTGGTTCAGGGGGATCCCGGCCTCCGCCAGGGCCTTCTCGAACCCGAGGCGGCGGTTGGTGGGGATGTGGAAGTCGATGTCGAACTCGGGGTTCGCGCCGATGTGGGCGATGTCGGTGTGGCCGAGGCCGATCAGGTGCTCGGTGGCGAGCTGGGCGACCGCGACGTCGTCGACCGTGAGGGTGTCGAGCTTCGGGTTCGGGCCGCCGATCGCGATCACCGGCAGGCCGAGGTCGAGCAGGTGCTGCGTCTCGTCGGCGTCGAGTTCGATCGACACGGCGATGACGGCATCCACGCGCTGCCGCCGCAGGAACGTGTCGAACACGTGCCGGCGCACGTCTTTGTCGGCGGTGATGTTGTAGAGCGTGATGTCGTAGCCGGCGCGCATCAGCGCGGCCGAGACGCCGGAGAGCACCGTGCTGAAGAACCACCGGTCGAGGAACGGGACGACGACCCCGATGTTGCGGGTGCGCCCCGACGCCAGGCTCGACGCGCGCGAGGACACGACGTACCCGAGCGACTGCGCCGCGGCCTGCACCCGCTCTCTGGCGGACTCGGACACGTGGCCGCGGCCGCTGAGGGCGCGCGAGACGGTCGCGGTGGAGACCCCGGCGAGCCGGGCGACCTCATCGATGCTGGCCATGTGTTCCTCTTCGAAAAGTGTTCCGGTCGCGATTTCTGTCGCTTCACGCGGGTGTGAGCGGCAGAAATCGCGACCGGAAGGGGCTTGTCAGACCTGGGCGGCGGTGGTGTACCAGACGGCGGTGTCGACCGGGATGGCCGCTCCGTTGAAGGGCTGGCTCTGCAGGATGACCGTCGCGTCGGCGGGCAGCTCGATCGGCTCGGTGCCGAGGTTCGCGACCACGTGCACATCACCGCGGCGGAAGGCCACCGTCTCGGCCCCGGCGTCTTCCCAGATCAGCGAGCCGCTGCCGAAGCCGTGCTCACGGCGGGCGGCGAGCAGTCGCTTGTACAGCGCGAGCGTCGAGCCGGGGTCGACCTCTTCGACGTCGCGGGCGTACGTCGCCCACTCGGCCGGCTGCGGGAGCCACGACTTCCCGGTCTCGTTGAAGCCGAAGGCCGGAGCCTCGGCCTCCCAGGGCAGCGGCACGCGGCATCCGTCGCGGCCGTAGCGCTTGCCCTCGGTGCGGAACCAGGTCGGGTCCTGACGGAACTCGTCGGGGATCTCCATGGCCTCGGGGAGCCCGAGCTCCTCGCCCTGATACAGGTACGCCGAGCCGGGCAGAGCGAGCATGAGGGTGGTCGCCGCGCGGGCACGGGCCAGTCCGATGACGATGTCGGGCTTGTTCGGGGTGTTCGGTCCGATGC
Organism: Microbacterium sp. GQ128; assembly: GCF_059758615.1. Classification (NCBI taxonomy): domain Bacteria; kingdom Bacillati; phylum Actinomycetota; class Actinomycetes; order Micrococcales; family Microbacteriaceae; genus Microbacterium; species Microbacterium sp. GQ128. The sequence goes on along the minus strand of NZ_JCAXDY010000006.1, from coordinate 101,427 downwards.
CCTCGCCCTGGGGGTTGTCGGCCGTGAGCGCGAGGCGCGAGGCGTGCCGCACCACGTCGTGGTTCGAGAGCACCCAGGTGCTGGGCGCTCCGACGCCGCCGAACTCGTCGAGCGACTCGCGGATGACGTCACCCAGTCGCTGTGCGTCCCACGGCGTCATCAGGTACGGGAAGTTGAAGGTCTGGTGCATCTCGTCCGGACGCACCCAGAGAGCCGTCTGCTTGAGGGTCGGCATCCAGGCCTCGCCGCACAGGGCTCGGTCGCCGTCGTACTCGGCGAGCACCTTGTGCCAGTCGCGGTAGATCTCGTGCACGCCGTCCTGGCCCCAGTACGGCACGTTCGATTCGCCGCCGCCCATGGAGTCGGCGTCGGTCGGCGGGGTGTAGTCCGGGAGGCCCTCGGTCTTGATCATGCCGTGGGCGACGTCCACCCGGAAGCCGTCGACGCCGCGATCGAGCCAGAAGCGGAGGATGGAGCGGAACTCCTCCTGCACCTCTTCGTTGTTCCAGTCGAAGTCGGGCTGCGTGGCATCGAAGATGTGCAGGTACCACTGGCCGGGGGTGCCGTCGGCCTCGGTCACGCGCTGCCACATGCCGCCGCCGAACACCGACTCCCAGTTGTTCGGGGGGAGCTCGCCGTTCTCACCACGGCCGTCGCGGAAGATGTACCGCGCGCGCTCCGGGCTGCCCGGTGCTGCCTTGAGGGCTTCCTGGAACCAGACATGCTGGTCGGACGAGTGGTTCGGGACCAGGTCGACGATCACGCGGATGTCGCGGTCGTGTGCCTGAGCGAGCATCTCGTCGAAGTCGGCGAGCGTGCCGAACAGCGGGTCGACGTCGCGGTAGTCCGCCACGTCGTAGCCGGCGTCGCGCTGCGGACTGGTCATGAAGGGGCTGAGCCAGATCGCGTCGACGCCGAGTTCCTGCAGCGCGTCGAGGCGGCTGGTGATGCCCGGGAGGTCGCCGATGCCGTCGCCGGAGGCATCCGCGAAGGAACGGGGGTAGATCTGGTAGATGACGGCGCTGCGCCACCACTCGGAACCGGGGGCTGCGATCTGCTCAAGCTGTGCCATGCGAACAGGCTACTGCAAACGCTTACAGTCTTGCCAGAGCGGGCATCGAATCGGTTCGATCCCGGGCGGGCGTCCATCGGGGGAGTAGCCTGACGGCATCCGATGAGTGGAGGAATCATGGTTCCCGAGATCAACTACTGGGCGGTGCTGCTGGCCACCGCGTCGAGCATGCTCGTCGGCTCGATCTGGTACGCCCCGAAGGTGTTCGGCACGCGGTGGTCGAAGCTCGCGAACGTCGACATGGATCGTCCGGCGGCCACGGCGATGTGGCCGATCATCACCACCGTCATCGTGAGCTTCATCACGGCCTGGGTGCTCGCTGGGGCATCCGCCATCGCCTGGCATTTCTACGGCGGTCCGTTCTTCTGGGGCACCATCGTCACGGCGGTCACGCTGTGGGCGGGGTTCACCGCCGCGCGCTTCATCACGCACGACGCTTTCGAGGGCCGCTCGACGAGGCTGACGACCCTGAACATCGCGCACGAACTGGTCACGGTCGTGGTGATGGCCGTGCTGATCGGCGTCTGGCCGCCGGCACTGGGCTAGGGCCCGTACGGGGTCGTCGGCGGGGAGCCCGTCGACGACCCCGTCTGCTCACGGCGTGGGCATGCCGCCGTTGACGTTCAGCGTCTCACCGGCCACGTAGCTCGACTCGGCCGACGCCAGGAAGACGTAGGCGGGGGCGAGTTCGGCGGGCTGTCCCATCCGGCCGAGCGGGGTGTCTTCGCCGAAGCTCTCGAGCTTCTCCTGGGGCTGTCCGTCGCTGGGCTGCAGGGGCGTCCAGATCGGACCGGGCGCCACGGCGTTCACGCGGATGCCCTTCGGGGCGAGCTGCTCGGCAAGTCCCTTCGTGAAGGCGTTGATGGTCGCCTTGGTCGAGGCGTAATCGACGAGGATGCCGGAGGGCGAGTACGCCTGGATCGACGTGGTGTTGATGATCGTCGAGCCGGCGGGCAGGTGCGGCAGGGCTGCCTTCGTGATCCAGAACATCGCGTACACGTTGGTCTTGAACGTGTCGTCGAACTGCTCGTCCGTGATGTCGATCAGCGACTCCTGATAGACCTGCTTCCCGCCGTTGTTGACGAGGATGTCGAGCCCGCCGAGCGAGGCCACCGCGTCCGCGACGAGGGTCCGGCAGTACTCGGGATCGCGGAGGTCTCCCGGCAGAGCGGCGACCTTCACGCCGGCGTCGCGCAGGATGCCGGCGATGCGACTCGCATCCTTCTCCTCCTCGGGCAGGTAAGAGATCGCGACGTCGGCACCCTCTCGGGCGAACGCGATCGCGGTGGCCGCGCCGATACCCGAGTCGCCGCCGGTGATCAGCGCTTTGCGTCCGGTCAGGCGTCCGGTGCCGCGGTAGCTCTCCTCGCCGAGGTCGGCCTTCGGAGCCAGATCGGCGTCGAGACCGGGCTCCGGCATGTGCTGCTTCTCGGGTTCGATGTCCGCATAGAGCTCGGCGGGGTTGGTGAAGGTGTACTGGTCGCGGGGCATGAGGCGTCCTTTCGACAGTGGCCGATCGTCTCCGCCGCCCGTGATCTGCGTGCGAGACGCAGGCACGAGTCTCGGCGGCGAGTGGACTCCCAGAGTGCGGCCGACCTCCCCGTCGGGGCAAAAGCCTTGCGCGGACCGACCCCGGTTGCTATGCGGACGCCGTTGTTGTCCTCACGGGCCGCAGAAACCTAGACCTTCGCCACTTCTGCGCGGCGACTCGATATGCGAATGTTCCTATCGTGGCCGTCCGGCCGCCCGCGGGCCGCACCCGGACCGTGGTCCTGCCAGAGGGGTTCCGATGTCCGGTTCGTCGCGCCGAAGGATGCCGTCGGTGGTCACCGCCGCGCTCGTCGCAGCGGCGCTCGCGGCCGCCGTGCCCGCCGTCTCAGGCGCCTTCGCCGCAGCCGACGGCTCCCCGTCCGTGGACGGCGCACCGGACCCGTCGCGCTCGGTCGCGCTGGCCTACGAATTCCTCGACGCGCGCGTGGATCAGTTCTGCGACGGCGCCGGCCGCTGCCTGCCGCGCAGCTACGAGGGCGGATTCTTCACGACGCCGAGCTGGGACTTCACGCCGTCGTTCGTGTACGACGACGCACTGGTGATCATGGCGTACACCGCCCGAGGTCTGCCGGACGACATCCGACGTGCGCGGACGATCGGTGACGCGCTCCTCTTCGTGCAGGAGAACGACCCGATCGGCGACGGCCGCACCCGCGCGTCGTACGAGCCGCACGGCATCCGGCAGGGACGGGTGGAGATCACCGGGCCCGGCACGTTCACCGGGAATCAGGCCTGGGTCGGGATGGCGTTCACGCGGCTCGCGCACACGACCGGGGATCCGCGGTACCTCGAGGGGGCACTGCGTGTCGGTCGGTGGATCCAGGACCACACGGCAGATATGGCCCGCGCGCCCTCCGGCTACACCGGCGGCCAGCTCGAGGATGGAACGTCGCTGACCTGGAAGTCCACGGAGCACAACAGCGACGTGGCGGGATTCTTCACTCAACTGGCGCAGCTCACAGGCGATTCGGTGTGGTCCGATCGCGCAGCCGTTGCCGCGGGTTTCGTCGCGGCGATGCAGAGCGCGGACGGCCACGTGAACACCGGCACCGGCCTCGACGGCTCGACGATCAACACCCGGCCCATCCCGCTGGACGCGCAGACGTGGAGCTCACTCGCCACCGGCGACCCACGGTACGGGACAGCGCTGGATTGGACACTCGAGAACCTGATCGCGACGGACGGCCCCTATACCGGTCCGTCGATCAGCGAGGTCGACGTGTCGAAGGCGTGGTTCGAAGGCAGCGGGCACCTGGCGCTGGCCCTCCGGCTGCGCGACGGCTCGGAGGATGCCGCGACGGCGGAGATGCTGCTGGACAGCATCCGCCTGGCGCAGCGCGACGCGCCGAACGGCGACGGCAAGGGGATCGTCGCGACCTCGAACGACGGTCTCGATTCAGGCTTCGGCGACCTCTACTACGCGAGCCTGCACACCGGCGCGACGGCGTGGTACCTGCTCGCGTCAGCGGAGGACAACCCGTTCGTGCTGCCGGTCGACCCGGCCTCTTGAGGACGAGCCGGCCCTGTGCGTGCAGACGCAAGGGGCCGGTTCGAACCGAAGGGGGTGGGTCGGGTCGGGCTGTCGGGCGACGCGGGCGAAGTGGTTACGCGGCGACGCGGGCGACGGCGGCGATCGCGCTCGTGAAGAAGTCGAGTCCGTCGACACCGCTGCGCATGGCGGCCGCGGTGTCGGGGCCGAAGCCGGCTTCGGTGGCGTGCTCGGGGTGCGGCATGAGGCCGACCACGTTGCCCGCTTCGTTCGTGACACCGGCGATGTCGCGGAGCGAACCGTTCGGGTTCACGCCGGCATAGCGGAAGGCCACGAGGCCCTCGCCCTCGATGCGGTCGAGGGTCTGCTCGTCGGCGATGTAGCCGCCGTCGGCGTTCTTCAGCGGGATGACGATCTCCTGGCCGCTGCGGAACGCGTTCGTCCAGGCGGTGTCGGAGTTCTCGACCGTGAGGCGCTGGTCGCGGCGCACGAAGTGCTGGTGGTTGTTGCGGATCAGTCCGCCGGGCAGCAGGTGCGCCTCGACGAGCATCTGGAAGCCGTTGCAGATGCCGAGCACGGGCATGCCCTTGGCGGCGGCATCCTTCACCTCGGACATGATCGGCGAGAGCGCGGCGATCGCGCCGGCGCGCAGGTAGTCGCCGTAGCTGAAGCCGCCGGGGAGGACGAGCGCGTCGACGCCCTCGAGATCGTGCGAGCCGTGCCACAGGGCGACGGGCTCGGCGCCGGCGATGCGGACGGCGCGCTGTGCGTCGCGGTCGTCGAGCGAGCCGGGGAAGGTGACGACGCCGATGCGGATGGTCACTCCGCGACCTCGATGCCGACGACGTCTTCGATCACGGAGTTGGAGAGCACCTCGTCGGCGATGCGGCGGGCCTCGGCGAGCACCTCGTCGGTGACCTCGCCCTCGACCGTGAGCTCGAAGCGCTTGCCGATGCGGACGTCGGTGAAGCCCTCGACGCCGAGGCGGGCGAAGGCGCCGGAGACGGCCTTGCCCTGCGGGTCGAGCAGTTCGGGCTTGGGCATGACGTCGACGACGATGGTGGGCATGACGGCTCCAAGAGTCGCGGGCGGACGGGCGCACCCAGTCTACCGTCCTCGGGCGAGCCGCTTACGCGGAGTGGAAGACGGTGTGCAGGTCGCCGACGGCTTCGCGACCGCCGAGGCCGTCGATCTCGAACAGCACCGAGATGCCGATGACGTGGCTGCCGAGACGCTCGACGAGTTCGCGCCCGGCAGCGAGCGTGCCGCCCGTGGCCAGCACGTCGTCGATGAGCAGCACGCGGGAGCCGGTGGGCAGGTCGTCGTGCATCTCGATCGTCGCGGTGCCGTACTCGAGGGCGTAGTCGACGGATGCCGCGGGCCGGGGCAGCTTTCCGGCCTTGCGGATCGGGATGAGGCCGACGCCGGCGGCGATCGCGGCGGCGCTGGCGAGGATGAAGCCGCGCGCCTCGATGCCCGCGATCACGTCGAACTGGCCGGCGAAGGGCTCGATGATCGCCTCGGTCGTGACCCGCAGTGCCTCGGCATCGGCGAGGAGCGGCGTGATGTCGCGGAAGATGATGCCCGGCTGCGGGTAGTCCGGCACGTTGCGGATCAGGGTTTCGGCACGGACGAGGGCAGGAGACAGGGCGGCTTCGGGCACCGGACAAGGTTACGCCGCTCGACCTGGCCTTGACGATTCGCCGACAAGGGGACGATCGGCCGAGGGTTTCCCGGCATCCCCTCGGTGAATCGTCCCTACCTCGGCGGATCGTCGGCAACCAGACCGGCTTGACACCGTGGGAGCGCTCCCATAGAGTGACTGCTCAGTTCGTGGGAGCGCTCCCACGACGTCCCGAAAGCAGCAACACCGCACGACCCCCACCACACAAAGGAGTGAACCGTGAACACACGTGCCCGCCACCGGATCCTCGCGATCGCCGCCGTGGCATCCGTCTCCGCCCTCGCCCTCGCCGGCTGTGCCGGTAACGCCGGCGGTGCCGACGAAGGCAGCGCCGACGAAGAGGTGACGCTCACCGTCACCACGTTCGGCACCTTCGGCTACGACGACCTCTACAAGGAGTATGAGAAGGCGCACCCGAACGTGAAGATCGAGGCGACCAACATCGACACCGGCGGCAATGCCCGCACCGATGCCTTCACCAAGATCGCCGCCGGCTCCGGCCTCAGCGACGTCGTCGCGATCGAGGAGGGCTGGCTCGGCGCCGTCATGGACGTGTCCGACACCTTCGTCGACCTGCGCGACTACGGCATCGAAGACCGCAAGGCCGACTGGGTCGACTGGAAGTACGGACAGGCGACGGATGCCGAAGGCCGCGTCATCGGCTACGGCACCGACATCGGCCCGAGCGGCATCTGCTACAACGGCGCCGCGTTCGAGGCAGCCGGCCTCCCCAGCGACCGCGAGTCCGTCGCCGAGCTGCTGAACGGCGACTGGGAGAACTACTTCCAGGTCGGCGCCGACTACACGGCCAAGACCGGGAAGGCCTGGTACGACCACTCCGGCTTCGTCTGGAACGCCATGGTCAACCAGCTCGACGAGGGCTACTACACCACCGACGGCGAGCTGAACGTCGAGGACAACGCCGAGCTCAAGGAGCGCTTCGAGCTGCTGGGTGCGGCGACCGAGGGCGGCCAGTCGGCTGCCCAGACGGCGTGGGACTGGAACGGCGGCAAGTCGTTCGTCGACGGCACCTTCGCGACCTTCGTGTGCCCGGGCTGGATGCTCGGTGTCGTGCAGGGTCAGGTCGAGGCCGGCGGCGGAGACGCCTCCACCGGCTGGGACTTCGCCGACGTGTTCCCCGGCGGCGCAGCCAACTGGGGTGGCGCGTTCCTGTCGATCCCGGAGTCCTCGCAGCACAAGGAGGCGGCCGCCGAGCTCGCCGACTGGCTGACGCAGCCCGAGCAGCAGGTCAAGCAGTCCGCCGCCGCGGGCAACTTCCCCTCCACGATCAAGGCGCAGGAGACGCTGGCCGCCGACGCGACGCCGAACGAGTTCTTCAACGATGCTCCGACCGGTGCGATCCTCGCGGAGCGTGCCAAGGGCGTCGTCGCCCAGTTCAAGGGCGCCGACGACTCGGTCATCCAGGAGAACGTGTTCGGCCCGGCCCTCAGCAGCCTCGACCGCGGCGAGACCGACACGCAGGGTTCCTGGGGCCAGGCGATCAAGCTCCTGAACGAGCTCGTCGACTGACACCGGTCGACCTCACCCTCCCGTCGCAGTCTCCGTCGGTATCGCACGTGCGTTCCGACGGAGACTGCGACGGGAATCCTCGGAACCCCGGGACAAGGACCCCTCCATGACTCTCACCGCCCCGCCCGCGGAGCAGCAGGCCGCGGCATCCGCCCACAAGACGGATGCTCCGCCGAAGCGCTCCTGGCGCCACCGCGTCTCGCGGTTCGACCAGAACGCCTCCCCGTACTTCTACATCTCGCCGTTCTTCCTGCTGTTCGGGCTGGTCGGCCTGTTCCCGCTGCTCTACACGGTGTGGGTCGCCGTGCACGAATGGGACCTGCTCAAGGGCGAGGGCGACTTCGTCGGCGTCGGCAACTTCGTCGAGATCCTCGGCGACGCCATGTTCTGGAACTCCATCGGCAACACCCTGAGCATCTTCCTGCTCTCCGCGATCCCGCAGCTGTCCGTCGCGCTCGTGATCGCCTATCTCCTCGACCGGGGGCTCCGCGCCCCGACCTTCTGGCGGATGAGCGTGCTGATCCCGTTCGTCGTCACCCCTGTCGCGGTCGCCATCATCTTCTCGAGCATCTTCAACGAGGCCGACGGCCTGGCCAACAACCTGCTCAACCTCATCGGCATCGCCGACCAGGAGTGGAAGCACAACACCGCCCTGTCGCACATCGCGATCGCCGTCATGGTGAACTTCCGCTGGACCGGGTACAACGCCCTGATCCTCCTCGCCGCCATGCAGGCCGTGCCGCGCGATCTCTACGAGTCGGCCGCCCTCGACGGGGCAGGCGCCGCCCGTCGGTTCTTCTCGATCACGATCCCGACGATCCGTCCGACCCTGATCTTCGTGATCATCACCGCGACGATCGGCGGCCTGCAGATCTTCGCCGAGCCGCGCCTGTTCGACGTCTCGACGGCCGGCGGCATCGGCGGCAGCGATCGACAGTTCCAGACAACGGTGCTGTTCCTGTGGGAGCTCGCGTTCTTCCGCCGCGACCTCGGTGAGGCCTCCGCGGTCGCCATCCTGCTGTTCCTGCTGATCGTCGGGATCGGCGTGATCAACTTCCTGATCTCCCGGCGCATCTCCACCGGCGACGGGCCGAAGAACCGTGCCGCCCGCCGGCGCGCCCGCACCGCCGACAGGACGGCCGCCACCGCCGCCGCGGGAACGACGATCGCCACCACCACCGAGGAGAACGCGCGATGACCGCCACCCAGGCACTCAGCGTGCCCGAGAAGATCCGCCGTCGGCGCAGCGCAGCGGGAGGCACCGCTGGCATCGGCAGCCGCCCGGGCTTCCTCACCTACGGGCTCCTCGCGGCCTTCATCATCGGCAGCGTGTATCCGCTGTGGTGGTCGGTCGTGGTCGCCAGCGGCACGAACGCCACCCGCGGAGAGACGCTGCCGCTGATCCCCGGGGGCAACTTCTTCGCCAACGCGGCCAAGGTGTTCGACGCCATCCCGTTCTGGCTCGCCCTCGGCAACTCATTCCTGATCTCGGGCATCATCACGATCTCGGTCGTCACGTTCTCCACCCTCGCGGGCTACGCGTTCGCGAAGCTGAAGTTCAAGGGACGCGACGGACTGATGGTCTTCGTGATCGCGACGATGGCGATCCCGACGCAGCTGGGCATCATCCCCCTGTTCATGCTGATGCGCGAGCTCGGCTGGACCGGCTCGATCGGCGCGGTGATCGTGCCGACCCTCGTCACCGCATTCGGGGTGTTCTTCATGCGGCAGTACCTCGTCGACGTCATCCCCGACGAGCTGATCGAGGCGGCGCGCATGGACGGCGCGAACCAGTTCCGCACGTTCCTGACCGTCGGGCTGCCCGCGGCTCGACCGGCCATGGCCATCCTCGGACTCTTCACCTTCATGACGGCGTGGACCGACTACCTGTGGCCGCTGATCGTGCTCTCCCCGCAGAACCCCACGCTGCAGACGGCGCTCAGCCAGCTGCAGTCGGGCTACTACATCGACTACTCGATCGTGCTCGCCGGTGCGGTGCTCGCGACCCTTCCGCTGCTCGTGCTCTTCGTGGTCGCGGGTCGGCAGCTGGTCAGTGGCATCATGGCGGGCGCGGTGAAAGGATGACCCCTATGACCCCCTCCTTCCCCGAGAACTTCCTCTTCGGCGCCGCAACGGCGGCGTACCAGATCGAGGGGGCGGCGTTCGAGGACGGACGCACGGCATCCATCTGGGATACGTTCGCCCGCGTTCCCGGTGCCGTGATCGGCGGCGACAACGGCGACGTGGCCTGCGACCACTATCACCGGTACCGCGACGACGTCGCCCTGATGACCGAGCTCGGCCTGCAGACGTACCGTTTCTCGACGTCGTGGTCGCGGGTGCGACCGGACGGCGGCGCCGTGAACCCGGCGGGCGTGGACTTCTACGAGCGCCTGGTCGACGAGCTGCTCGCCGCCGACATCCTGCCCTGGCTGACGCTGTACCACTGGGACATGCCGCAGGCGCTGCAGGATGCCGGTGGCTGGACGAACCGCGACACGGTCGACCGGTTCCTCGAGTACGCCGGCACCATGCACGACGCGCTCGGCGACCGGGTCAACGTGTGGACGACGCTCAACGAGCCGTGGTGCTCCTCCTTCCTCTCCTACACCGGTGGTGAGCACGCGCCGGGGCACACCAGCGTCGCCGAGGGGCTGCTCGCCTCGCACCACCTGCTGCTCGCGCACGGCAGGACGGTGCAGGAGCTGCGCGGCCGCGACGCCTCGCTGAACCTCGGCATCACCCTGAACCACACGGTCGCCGACCCCGCCGACCCGCAGAACCCGGCCGACGTCGATGCCGCCCGCCGCGTGGACGGGCAGTTCAACCGCTGGTTCCTCGACCCGATCTATCGCGGCAGCTACCCGGCCGACATCGTCGAGGACATCCGCGCGGTGGATGCCGACGCCGTCGCACAGTTCGAGGCCGCGGTCCACGACGGCGACCTCGAGACCATCTCCCAGCACATCGACACGCAGGGCGTGAACTACTACCACGGCGACTTCCTGTCGGGCACGGCTCCGGCCCAGGCGCCGGTGTCCGGAGGGCCCGCCACCGAGCGCCCCGTCCGCAGCCCCTACCCGTCCAGCGACGGCATCCACTCGGTCGAGCGCGGGCTGCCGCGCACGGCGCAGAACTGGGAAGTGCAGCCCGAGGGCCTCACCCGGGTGCTGCAGCGGGTCTGGAGCGAATACGCCGAGCCCGCGGGAACCGTGCTGTACATGACCGAGAACGGTGCCGCCTATGACGACGTCGTGGTGGTCGAGGACGGCGAGACGCGCGTGCACGACGCCGATCGCACGGAGTTCCTGCGCCTGCACCTCGGTGCGGTGCTCGATGCCGCGGAGTCGGGCGTCGACGTGCGGGGCTACTTCTACTGGTCGATGTTCGACAACTACGAATGGGCCTGGGGCTACGACAAGCGCTTCGGCATCGTGCGCGTCGACTACGACACCCAGGAGCGGAGCCTCAAGGACTCCGCCCGCGAGTACGCCCGCATCATCGCGGCTCGGTCGCTGTAGCCCCCGTCCGTCTCTCGAATCGCGGGAATGGTCCCATCCGGGGCCGGGATGGGACCACTTGCGCGATTCGACGCGGGACGTCAGTGAGAATAGGGCGATGGAAGAGTGCGTACGTTGATGTCGCCACGAGCGACCATCGAAGAGGTGGCCGCGGCCGCCGGTGTCTCCCGGTCGACCGTGTCGCGGGTCGTGAACGGGTCGACGGCGGTGAGCCCGGAGGCGCTCGCCGCGGTTCGTGCCGCGATCGATGAGTTGAACTACGTTCCCAACCGTGCGGCGCGCTCGCTCGCCTCGCGGCAGACGCACGCGATCGCCCTGATCGTCCCCGAAGACACGAACCGCTTCTTCGGCGACCCGTTCTTCGCCGCGATCGTCGCCGGCATCACGGGTGCGCTCGGCGGTTCCGACTACCTGCTCAACCTGCTCATCGCGAGTGACGACCCGGGCGACAAGATGACCGGCTTCGTGCGCAACGGCGGCGTCGACGGCGCGCTGATCGTGTCGCATCACACCAGCGACGCGTTCATCGACCGGGTCGCGGATGCCGTGCCGGTGGTCTACGGCGGTCGGCCGGTGCGTCGGCTCGAGGGCGACTACGTGGTCGACGTCGACAACGTCGCGGGCGCCCGCGCGGCGACCCGTCGGCTGATCGACATCGGGCGCACACGCATCGCGACGATCTCGGGCCCGCTGACGATGGTCTCCTCCGGCGACCGCATCCAGGGCTTCCGTGCGGCGCTGGCGGATGCCGGGCTGACGCCGTTCGCCGAGGAGGAGGGCGACTACAGCGAGGCCAGCGGTGCGGATGCCGTGCGGCGCATCCTCGCCGCCGGTCGACCCGATGCGATCTTCGTGGCCAGCGACCTGATGGCGCGGGGTGCGCTGACCGCGCTGCGTGCCACCGGTGTGCGCGTCCCGGAGGACATCGCCCTCGTCGGCTTCGACGATTCCTCGGTCGCGCTCACGACCGATCCGCAGCTCACGACGATGCGGCAGCCGATGTACGCGCAGGGTGAGACCATGGCCCGCGTGCTGCTGTCGCGTCTCGCGGGGGAGGATCCGCCGCAGACCACCATCCTGCCTACCGAGCTCGTGGTCCGCGCCTCGGCCTGAGTCGGTCTTCGCCGGTGCGACTCGGCCCGGGCGTCTCATCCGGAGCCGGGAGGAAACACGGGCGCGCCCCTGACGCCCCCTCCTGGCCAGGGACGCACCCGTGCGTCTTTGCAGCACAACTTCGGAGATCGGCGGCGAACCGCCGGTGGAAGGCACGGATGCCGCGGCGTGTCGCCCCGGATCTCCGAAGTTGTGCTCGGCTGATCTGGTCAGCCGAAGATCGCATCCATTCATAGGTTGAACGGACGTTCAGTGAGTAATCTATACGGCAGGGGGCGCATTCGGGAAAACGGACCGGCTGAACTCAGGAGGTGGATGCCGCGTGGCACGCTCCGACGAGCAGAACCGACTGGCCCGTCAGCGCGCCAGGGAGAACATCCTGGAGGCCGCGATCGAGGTCTTCAGCGAACGCGGCGTCACCGGCGCGAGCATCGCCGCGATCACGAAGCGGGCGGGCGTCGCGCAGGGCCTGGTCAACTACCACTTCGGCGGCAAGGAGCAGCTCGTCGCGGCCGTCATCGACCGATGGTTCGAGACGGTGCTCAGCTTCGCGCGCGTGGAAGGCACCCCGGACGAGATGCTCGCGGCCGTGATCGACGGAGCCCTCACGGCCACCGCCTACGCGATCCCGCTGCAGCGGGCGGTGCTGGCGATGCAGCAGCAGCCCGCCACACATCGACTGTTCGCCGAATCGGAAGCTCGCCATGAAGCGCGCGCCACTGCGGCGGAGGATGCCGTGCGCCAGCTGTTCCGCGCCCGCGGCGCCGAAGACCCCGCCTTGGAAGAGGTCATGCTTCGCAGCACGCTCGAGGGCGTCTTCGTGAAGTTCGCCGTGTTCGGCGATACCTATCCGCTCGAGGACGCCCGGCGTTGGGTGCATCGCCGGTACGGACTGCCCGAGCCGACGACACCCATCGCGCCGCCGGTTCCGCTCCGGGACGGCGAACCACGCCCGCGCGCGACGGCCGCGCTGGGTTCGGGGCGGCAGGCGTGATCGCATGACGTCGATCGACCTGAACTCGGACCTCGGCGAGAACGTCGCCGACCGGATCGTCAGCGACGACGCGAGCATGCTGTGCCTGGTCACGAGCGCGAACGTGTCGTGCGGATTCCACGCGGGCAGCCCGGAGGGGATCCGCAAGACGCTCGCCTCCGCCGTCGAGGGCGGTGTCGTGATCGGTGCGCACCCCGGCTACCGCGACTACGAGAACTTCGGCCGCACCAGGGTGGACATCGACTCGGCCACGCTCCAGGCGCATGTCGAGTATCAGCTCGGGGCCCTCATGGCGCTCGCCGCCGCGGTCGGTGGCACGGTCACCTACGTCAAGCCGCACGGGGCGCTCTACAACACCATCGCCCGCGACGAGCGGCAGTCGAAGGACGTGATCGCGGCGATCCGCGCGATCGACCCGAGCCTGGTGCTGCTCGGGCTCGCCGGGGGTGTCGTGCTCGATGTCGCCGAGCGGGCCGGGCTGGCGGTCGCCGCTGAGGCCTTCGCAGACCGGGCCTATCAACCCGACGGGCAGCTCGTGCCGCGCACCGAGGCGGGGGCGGTGCTGCACGACCCCGCCGTGGTGGCGGAGCGCATGGTGCGCCTCGCGGCCGACGGCGTGATCCGGGCGATCGACGGCTCCGACGTGCCGGTGACGGCGCAGTCGATCTGCGTGCACGGCGACAGTCCCGGCTCGGTGGCGATGGCGGCCCGGACCAAGCGGATGCTGCAGGACGCGGGCATCACGATCGCCCCGTTCGCGGGCACCCGATGACACAGCCGGCGCAGGTCGGCTGATGCGCATCCTCACGGCATCCGATCACGCACTGCTCGTCGAGGCGGACGACCTCGACGAGGCGATGCGGCTGAACCGGGCGTGGGAGGGCGTGCCCGGGATCGTCGAGCGCATCCCCGGTGCCCGCACCGTGCTCGTGCGCTTCGACCCGCTGCGGGTATCGGCCGCCGATCTCGCGCAGACGTTGGCGGCGACCCGAGTCGATGCCGCATCCCTCCCGGGCACCGGGGAGGTCGTGATCCCCGTGAGCTACGACGGTGAGGACCTCGACGAGGCGGCATCGCTGCTCGGTGTCCCGGCGGAGGAGCTCGTGAACCGGCATCTCGCCGCGGACTGGCGGGTCGCTTTCGCCGGGTTCGCCCCCGGCTTCGGCTACCTGGTGAGCGACGATCCGCTCTTCGACGTGCCGCGCCGCTCGTCTCCGCGCACACGTGTGCCTGCCGGGTCGGTGGCACTCGCCGGGGCGTTCACGGGTGTCTATCCGCGCGAGAGCCCCGGTGGGTGGCAGCTGATCGGCCGCACGGATGCCGTGATGTGGGACATCGACCGCGACCCGCCGGCGCTCCTGTCTCCGGGGACGGCGGTGCGGTTCGAGCGGGTGCGGGCGGATGCTCCTGTGGCCGCGGCTCAGCCGGGTGCGGCTCAGCCGGACCGAAACGGAGATGATCCGGCGGACGCCCGGCGCGCCGTCGAGCGACTCGCCGACGCGGAAGCGGATGGTCCGGGATTCGGCGCGGCATCCGCGGGCGCGGCATCCGCGGTCGAGGTCATCCGGCCGTCGCTGCAGCTCCTGGTGCAGGATGTCGGGCGTCCGGGTTACGCGGCGCTCGGGGTCTCGGCATCCGGAGTCGCCGACCGGCGCGCGATGCGGGATGCGAACCGCGCCGTGGGGAACGCCCCCACGGCTGCCGTGCTCGAGAGTGTCGGCGGAGCGGTTCTCCGGTTCCACGGGGCCGGCGTCGCGGTGGTCACCGGGGCTATCGGCGCGCTCACCCTGAGCGGAGCCGAGGGGTTCGTCCGTCCGGTCCTGCACGGAGAGCCCTTCGCCACGACCGACGGCGACGAGCTGACCCTCGGCCATCCGGACCGCGGTCTGCGGTACGTCATCGGGGTTCGCGGCGGAGTCGATGCGCCGCCCGCGCTGGGCAGTCGCGCGGCCGACACCCTCGCGGAACTCGGCCCGGAGCCGCTCACCGCCGGTGCGGCGATCGCGATCGGCGATGCCGCCCCGAACCTGGTCGAGCCCGGGGCCGTGCCCCGCGACCTCCCGGCCTCCGGCGACCTCGTCGAGCTCGACATCACGCTCGGCCCTCGTGACGACTGGTTCACGACCCGTGCCCTCGAGGTGCTCACGACCCAGGAGTGGACGGTCACGCCGCGCTCCGACCGGGTCGGCATCCGCCTCCATGGCGAGGTGCCGCTGGAGCGTTCCGTCGACGGCGAGCTGCCCAGCGAGGGTGCGGTCACCGGTGCGATCCAGGTGCCGCCCGACGGGCAGCCGGTGCTCTTCCTCGCCGACCACCCGCTCACCGGCGGATACCCGATCGTCGGCGCCCTGACCGACCGCAGCCTCGACCTCGCCGGTCAGCTGCCGCCGGGCGTGCGCCTTCGATTCGCTCTCCGGGTGCCGTCCGACGGCTGAGTCCCGCCGTCGGACGGTTCACAACTCCGCAGACAACTGCACCGATCCGAAGTGATACCGCCGTACAGAGCCGTGCGGGCCGGTTTCTGAGGAGTTGTGACGGCGACGGGTGTGGCACCCGACGCTGCGGGACGGCTCAGGCGGGGTCGCCGCCGAGCGGGCCGACCGCCTCGAGCGGCTTCGGGTCGTCGGCGCCGGTCTTGCGCAGGCGGGCGATCAGGTTGCCCAGGTGGTAGATGAGGATCGCCGCGACCGTGGCGATGACGATGCCGCCGAGCTCGAAGCCGGATGCCTCGTCCTTGATCATGAAGCCGCCGACCGCCATGATCAGCGCCACGGCTGCCGTGTACTGGTTGACCGGGCGCGAGAAGTCGACGCGGTTGTCGACCCAGATCTTGATGCCGATGACGCCGATGAGGCCGTACAGCGCAGTGGTCACGCCGCCGAGCACACCGGCCGGCACGGAGTTGATGACCTCGCCGAACTTGGGCGAGAGGCTGAGCAGGATCGCGGCGGCTCCAGCGACCCAGTAGGCGGCCGTCGAGTACACGCGGGTGGAAGCCATCACGCCGATGTTCTCGCCGTAGGTCGTGGTGCCCGAACCGCCGAAGAAGCCGGCCAGGGTGGTCGAGACGCCGTCGGCGATCAGCGCCTTTCCGGTCTGCTGGTTCACGCTCGCGTCGCCGGTCATGGTCGCGACGCCGCGCACGTGTCCGACGTTCTCGGCGATCAGCACGAGCACGACCGGGAGGAACATCGCGAGTGCCGTGAGGGTCCCGGGCTCGGTGAAGTTCGGGAAGTGGAAGGTGGGAAGGCCGACCCAGTCGGCCTTCTCCACGGCCGAGAAGTCCAGTTCGCCGCGGAACGCCGCGAAGATGTATCCCGCGATCACGCCGAGGAAGATCGAGATGCGTCCGAGGAAGCCGCGGAACACGACGGCGAAGAGGATCGTGATGGCGAGCGTGAACGTCGCGGTCACGGGGGCTGCGGCGTAGTTGTTGTGCGCGGCGCCCGCGAGGTTGAATCCGATGAGGGCGACGATCGTCCCTGCGAGGACCGGAGGCAGGAAGCGGTCGACCCACTTCACGCCGACTGTGTGCACCACGACGCCGATGATGGCGAGCAGCACACCGACCGCGACGATGCCGGCCAGGGCGGTGCCCATGTTCGCGGAGGCGGTGGCGGCGGTGACCGGTGCGATGAACGCGAACGACGAGCCCAGGTAACTGGGCAGCTTGTTGCGCGTGACGAGGAGGAACAGGATCGTGCCCACGCCGCTGAACAGCAGGGTCGTGGCGACCGGGAAGCCGGTGATGATCGGCACCAGGAAGGTCGCGCCGAACATCGCGACGACGTGCTGGAGTCCGATCGCGATCGTGGCGGGCCAGTTCAGGCGCTCGTCGGGACGGACGACGGCGCCGGGCTCGACCGTGCGGCCGTTTCCGTGCAGCTTCCACAGGGCCATGCGGGCTCCTCAGGGTTCGGGGGATGGCGGGAGTGCTGGAGCAACACTATCGATTCCTGAGTTTTCCCTGAGCGCTTCTACCATGGTAGACGCGACGGTAGAATGGTAGACATGAGCCTCAACATCAAGAACGAGACGACGCACGAGCTCGTGCGCCGACTCGCGGCGTTGACCGGTCAGAGTCAGACGAGTGCGGTGGAGGATGCGGTGCGGCGGCGTCTCGCCGAGCTGGAGGAGACGCGTGAGGCGGAGATAGAGCGCAAGCGTGCGGCGATCGCCGCTGTGGTGGAGGAAGCGCGGAAGCTACCGGTCATCGGGCCGAGCTTTGAGGAGATCATGGACGAGATGTATGACGAGATGGGCCTTCCTCGATGATCCTCGACTCATCCGTGATCGTCGCGATCCTGACGAGTGAACCCGACGGAGTTCTGTTCCAGCGCCTGTTGGCGGAGGAGGCGGATCCGGTGATCTCGGCGGCGACGCTGCTCGAGTCGCATATCGTGATGCGCCGGCGGCTGGGTGAGCCCGGCGTGGAGAAGGTGGACCGGCTCCTCCGTGAAGGAGGCGTCGGCGTGATCCCGGTCGATGAAACGCAGGCCAGGAGTGCAAGTCGTGGGCATGCTGCGTACGGGCGGGGTTCCGGGAGCCCAGCTCGCCTGAACTACGGCGACTGCTTCTCCTACGCGCTCGCGATCAGTCGCGACGAACCGCTGCTCTTCAAGGGCGACGACTTCATCCACACCGACGTGCGTCGGGTGGAGCTCGCCTGACGACTCAGGCGCCGAGGCGGTCGATCAGTTCGCGGTAGCGGTCGGCGGTGCGCTCGACCACGTCGTCGGGGAGTGCGGGCGGCTCCCCCTGCTTGTCCCAGTTCGCGGCCATCCAGTCGCGCACGATCTGCTTGTCGAAGCTCGCCATGCGTGCGCTCGGGGTGCTGCCGGTGCGCCAGGCCTCGGCATCCCAGTACCGCGAGGAGTCGCTGGTGAGCACCTCGTCGGCCAGGCGCAGGGTGCCTTCGGCATCCGTCCCGAACTCGAACTTGGTGTCGGCGAGGATCAGACCCTTCTCCTCGGCGATCGCGGCGGCGCGGGCGTAGATCGCGAGCGAGGTGTCGCGCAGCTCGGCCGCGCGCTCGGCGCCGACCAGCTCGACGGTGCGCTCGAAAGTGATGTTCTCGTCGTGCTCGCCCATCGGCGCCTTGTAGGCCGGCGTGAACAGGGGCTCCGGCAGACGGTCGCCGTTCTGCAGGCCCGCGGGCAGCGGGATGCCGCACACGGTGCCGTTCTCCTGGTACTCGGCCCAGCCGGAACCGGTGATGTATCCGCGCACCACGCATTCGATCGGCAGCATCTCGAGTGACTGCGCGAGCATGGCGTGATCGGCCACCTCGTCGGGCAGCTCGCCCTCGGCGATGTGATTGGGGAAGTCGGAGAGCTGTGCGAACCACCAGCGGCTCAGCCGCGTCAAGAGCGCGCCCTTGCCGGTGATGCCGGGGGAGAGCACGAAGTCGAAGGCGCTCACGCGGTCGGAGGCCACGACCAGGATGCGCGTGTCCGCCGGATCCTCCGAGGCGTACAGGTCGCGGACCTTGCCCGAGTAGATGTGCCGCCAGCCGGGGATGCTCTGTGCCGTGCCTTCTGAAGGAGTGCTCACCCGCCCATTATCCCGGTTCCGTCCGACCGCGAACGCCGTCGGTCGTGGGTCGCGCCGCCCGGTGTCGGAGCGGTTGTCTAGCGTTGAGGGGTGACTGCTGACATCTTCACCGACCGGCTCCGCCTTTCGCGGTCGACCCCGTCCGACCTCGATGCGGTCTTCGCGATCCAGAACGATCCGCGGGTGTGGACGCACTTTCCGAGTCTTCGACACACCGACCCCGCGACGACCCTCGAGATGATGGAGCGCTGGGAGCGCAGCTGGGAGCTGGCGGGACTCGGATCCTGGGTCGCGCGTCTGCGTGACACGGGGGAGGTCATCGGAAACGGTGGGTGCACGCTGCTCCGCGATGAGGTGTGGAACGTCGGCTACCGGATCGCCGCCGACCATCACGGACACGGGTACGCGACCGAGCTGGCACGCGCCGGCATCGAGCAGGCGCGCATCATCGCACCCGCTCGCCCCGTGATCGCCTATCTCGTGGAGCACAACCGGGCGTCGGCGCACGTCGCGGAGAAGCTGGGCCTCGAGCTCGTGCATCGGGCACCGGATGTCGGCAACCCCGATCCCGCGGTGATGCGGCTCGTGTACGCGGATCGACCGCTCACCCCGATGCAGCTCGCGGCTGCCCTCGGCTGATCGGCTGACCGATCGGCCGGCTGACCACCGACCGACCGGCCGCTCGGGGTTCGGTCTTGTCGCTGTCCGCCGCGGGGCGTATAGTCCACATGGACTATTTGAGGGGCGATATGAAGAAGGATGCCGTCGATCGGCTCACCCCGATGGGGGTGATGGTGCTCGCGCTGCTGCGCGAGGGCGACATGCACCCGTACGAGATGGTGCGTCTGATGCGCGCCAGGCACGACGACCGACTGCTCACGATCACCAACGGGACGCTGTACCACACGGTCTCCCGGCTCCACCGCGCCGGGCTGATCGATGAGCTCGGCATCGATCGCGACGGCAACCGTCCGGAGCGCACGACCTACGCCCTGACGGATGCCGGGCGCGATGCGGTCGTCGCGTGGGTGCAGCGCGAGCTGCCGCGCATCGATCGCCCGGCCGACTTCCGCGTCGCGCTCGCCGAGGCGCACAATCTCGAGCGTCCGGAGGTCCTGGATCTCCTGCGTGCGAGGCGTGCGGCGCTCGTCGAGGACCACGCCAGACACCTCGACGGCCTCGCGAAGGCCCGGCAGAAGAACGTGCCCGAACAGGTGCTCGTCGAGATCGAACGGCAGGAGGCCCTGCTGGACGCAGAGCTCCGCTGGCTCGACTCCCTCCTCGACCGCCTCGAGGCTCAAGTCCTGCCGTGGGGTCCCACGGCATTCCCGAACTCAGACCGCTACCGCGCTCAGCGAAAGGCTGCACAGCAATGACAGACACTCCTCGCGACGGAGACCGCCCACCGGTGTCCGCGCCCGCCACGTCCGGTCCTTCGACCGGCACCTACTCCGTCGGGCACAAGCCCATGAGCCCCTGGCCCGCCCTCTGGGCCCTGGTCATCGGCTTCTTCATGATCCTCGTCGACACCACGATCGTGTCGGTCGCGAACCCGGCCATCAAGGCCGCGCTCGACCCCGACACGAACAACCTCGACAACGTCGTGTGGGTCACGAGCGCCTACCTGCTCGCCTACGCGGTGCCCCTGCTGATCACCGGACGCCTCGGCGACCGCTTCGGCCCGAAGAACATCTACCTGATCGGCCTCGCGATCTTCACGCTCGCCTCGCTGTGGTGCGGACTGTCGAACTCGCTCGAGGGACTGATCGTCGCCCGCGCGGTGCAGGGTCTCGGAGCGGCGTTCATGACCCCGCAGACCATGGCCGTGATCACCCGGACCTTCCCGCCCGAGCGCCGCGGCGCCGCCATGGGTCTCTGGGGTGCGACGGCCGGTGTCGCCACGCTCGTCGGTCCGCTCGTGGGCGGCCTGCTCGTCGACGGCTTCGGCTGGGAGTGGATCTTCTTCGTGAACATCCCGGTCGGCATCGTCGCGTTCGTGCTCGCCTGGCGTCTGGTCCCGAAGCTCGCCACCCACCCGCACCGCTTCGACATCGTGGGCGTCGTGCTCAGCGCCGTGGCACTGTTCCTGATCGTCTTCGGACTGCAGGAGGGCGAGAAGTACGACTGGGGCGTGATCTGGGGTCCCATCTCGGTGTGGGCACTGATCATCACGGGCCTCGTCGTGCTCGGGCTGTTCATCGTGCAGCAGGCCAAGACCCGCAGCGAGCCGCTGGTTCCGCTCGAGCTGTTCCGCGACCGCAACTTCTCCGGAGCGAACGTCGCCATCGCCGCGGTCGGCTTCACGGTGACGAGCATGTCGCTGCCGATGATGTTCTTCCTGCAGTCGGCGCGTGGGCTCACCCCGACCGAGGCGGCGCTGCTGATGATCCCGATGGCCGTGCTCTCGGGTGTGCTCGCTCCGGTCGCCGGCAAGATCCTCGACCGCGTGGATCCGCGCATCATCCTGATCCCCGGTCTGCTCTGTGTCGCCGGCGCGCTCGTCTGGTACTCGGCGCTGATCAACATGGACACCCCGATCTTGATGTTCCTGCTGCCCTCGGCTCTTATGGGCATCGGCAACGCCGGCATGTGGGGCCCTCTCGCCACCACCGCGACGCGCAAGCTCCCGCCGCGCCAGGCGGGTGCCGGTGCCGGCATCTACAACACCACCAGGACGATCGGCTCGGTCATCGGCTCGGCATCCATCGCCGCGTTCATGCAGTCCCGCCTCGAGGCGAACCTGCCCGGTCTCGCCGATGCGCCGGCCGGTATCTCGACCGGGGGAACGCTGCCTCCGCAGGTGGCCGACGGTTTCGCGGCGGGCATGTCGCAGGCTATCCTGCTGCCGGCCTGCGTCATGGTGATCGCGCTCATCGCCTCGCTGTTCCTCGGTCGCTACGACAAGGCGGATGCCGCGGCTCCGTCGACCGCGCAGTCGGAGTAGTCGAGCACTCTCCCTCCACGACCGGGTCCGAGCGGTGCGACTTCCGCACCTCCCGGACCCGATTGCTGTCCGGCTCCGGATTGCTTCGGCGTCAGCGCTACCGTCACTCCGTGCCGACGGTCATGCGAGTGCGCGGATACCGATTCTTCTTCTACACCAACGAGGGGTCGGAGCCCCCGCATGTGCACGTCGAACGAGCGGAGTTCACCGCCAAGTTCTGGCTGCGGCCGGTAGAATCGGCGGCGAAGACGAGGTTCGATGACCGTGAGCTGCGGGTGCTTCGACGGTTGGTCGAGTACCGACGAGATCTGATCGAGGAGGCGTGGCATGAGCACTTCTGTGGATGACGCTGTCGCGACCGGAGTCCTGATCGACGAGCGCGAGCTGCACGTGCACATGAAGGACGGACGCACCATCAGTGTTCCTCTCGACTGGTTCCCGCGCCTTGTCGACGCGAGCGCCGATGAGCGAGCGGACTGGCGCCTGATCGGCGCGGGGGAGGGTATCCACTGGCGGCAGCTGGACGAAGACCTCTCCATCGCCGCGCTGCTCCGAGGCCGCTGACGCGCTTTGCGGGGTATCGTGGAATGTGATGTCATCGGGCGATGACGATCGCACTCGCTCGACCGACCATCGACCTCTTCGACTCCTGGGCCGCGGCCGTGGCCGAGTTCGACAGCGCACACATCGACGGCGGCGGTTACGAGCAGGGGTTCGTGCCCGACCGGGCGGCATGCGAAGCGTTCGTCGAGAAGGCGGAGCTGTACGCCACTCCGGGTGCGGTGCTGCCCGAGGGGCACGTGCCGTGCGACTTCTTCTGGATCACCGAGGGCGACCGCGTCGTCGGGTTCATCGCGTTCCGGCGTGAGCTCAACGAATGGTTGCGTCGCTTCGGCGGCCACATCGGCTACTCGACGATCCCGTCGCGGCGCCGGGAGGGAATCGTGCGCGAGGCCCTCCGCCTCGTGCTCCGCTTCGCGAAGTCCGAAGGCTACGGCCGCGTGATGCTCACCTGCGACGACGACAACCTCGGCTCCATCCGCACGATCGAGGGCGCCGGCGGGGAGCTCGAGGGCGTGATCGACGCCTCGGAGCCGGGGCAGCCGCGCGTGCGGCAGTACTGGATCGAGCTGTCGCCCGCCTGAGTCGCCGGACGCGACGCGGAGGTCTTCGGTCACCCGCCCGCACACCCTTTTCGCGGCTGCGGAGTCCGGCCGCGGGCGTGGGCGCGCGCGGCGTGGCGACTAAGGTGGATGCTCGGCGATCGTCCGGTCGCATCATCCGATCCCGAGGAGCACACGTCGTGATCCGAAATCCATCCGCCGCGACCGGCCGCCTGCGCCGATCTGTGCGCCGCGCCGGTGCGGCCGTAATCGTCGCCTTCGTCGCCGTGGGAGCGCTGCTCGCCGGCGCCGCCCCGGCCACCGCCGCCGATGACGGCGAGAAGTACGTCATCGGCACCGACACGACGTTCGCCCCGTTCGAGTTCACGAATGCGAACGGCGACCTCGTCGGCATCGACATGGACCTGCTCCGTGCGATCGCGAAGGATCAGGGCTTCGAGGTCGAGATCCGCCAGCTCGGATTCGACGCCGCCGTGCAGGCGCTGCAGTCGAACCAGGTCGACGCCGTCATGGCCGGCATGTCGATCACCGAGGCGCGGCAGGAGACGTTCGACTTCAGCGAGCCCTACTTCACCAGCGGCATCCAGCTCGGCGTGCTCGAGGAGAGCGACATCCAGTCCCTCGACGACCTCGACGGCAAGGCCGTCGCCGTCAAGACCGGCACGCAGGGTCAGACCTTCGCCGAAGAGAACAAGGACGAGTACGGCTTCAAGGTCACTCCGTACCAGGACACGACCGACATGGTGGACGCCGTGAAGGCAGGCCAGGCCGTCGGCTACTTCGAGGACTTCCCGGTGCTGGCCTACGGCATCCAGCAGGGCTCCGGCTTCCGTCTGATCGGCCAGCCCGAGCTGGGCGGCGAGTACGGCTTCGCGGTCAACAAGGGCGAGAACCCCGAGCTGATCGAGATGTTCAACGAGGGTCTCGCGAACCTGAAGGCCTCCGGCGAGTACGACGAGATCGTCGACACCTACCTGTCCGGCGGCGAGGAGTCCGCGCAGCCGACCGACATCATCTCGGTGGCCGTCGAGTACTGGCCCGCGCTCATGCAGGGGCTCTGGCTCACGATCCTCGCGACGATCGTCGCGATCGTGGCCGCGTTCATCCTCGGCATCATCTTCGGGTTCGGCCGGCTCGCGAAGTTCGCTCCCCTGCGCTGGATCTCCACCGCGTACGTCTACATCTTCCGCGGTACCCCGATCCTCATCCAGGCGTTCTTCGTGTTCTTCGCGATCCCGCAGCTGATCCCCGATCTGAAGTTCGATCCGTTCGTCGCCGGTGCGATCACGCTCTCGCTCAACACGGGTGCGTACATGACCGAGATCATCCGCGGCGGCATCCAGGCCGTCGATCCCGGTCAGAACGAGGCCTCGCGTTCGCTGGGTCTCAGCCACTGGAAGACGATGCAGAAGGTCGTGCTCCCGCAGGCGTTCCGCATCATGATCCCGTCGTTCGTGAACCAGGGCATCATCACCCTCAAGGACACGTCGCTGATCAGCGTCATCGGCCTCGCGGAGCTGACGTTCGTGTCGCGCCAGATCATCGCCTCGACCTATCTGTCGGCCCAGGTGCTGACGATCGTCGCCATCATCTACTTCATCGTGATCACGCTGCTGACGCTGCTCGCGAACCGCCTGGAGAGGACGTTCAACGCATGAGCAAGATCGTGGTGCAGAACCTGCACAAGTCGTTCGGCGACAACGAGGTGCTCAAGGGCATCGACCTGGCGGTGGAAGACGGCGAGGTCGTCGCGGTCATCGGTCCGTCGGGGTCGGGGAAGTCCACGCTGCTGCGCTGCCTCAACAAGCTCGAGGAGCCGACGTCGGGGCACGTCATCATCGACGGCGTCGACCTCACGGACAAGAGCGTGAAGCTCGACGAGGTGCGTCAGCGCATCGGCATGGTGTTCCAGCACTTCAACCTGTTCCCGCACATGACCGTGCTCGAGAACATCACCCTTGCACCGGTCGAGTGCGGCAAGATGACCAAGGCTCAGGCGCGCGAGCGTGCGCTGGCGCTGCTGGAGCGCGTGGGCCTGTCGGAGAAGGCGGACGCGAAGCCGGCATCCCTCTCCGGTGGTCAGAAGCAGCGCGTGGCGATCGCCCGTGCGCTGGCGATGGACCCCGAGATCATGCTGTTCGACGAGGCGACGAGCGCCCTCGACCCCGAGATGGTCGGCGAGGTGCTGCAGGTCATCCGCGACCTGGCCTCGGGCGGTATGACGATGGTGCTGGTGACGCACGAGATGGGCTTCGCCCGCGAGGTCTCCGGACGCACGGTCTTCATGGACGGAGGCGTCGTGGTCGAAGAGGCCCCGCCCGCCGAGCTCTTCGGCGCCCCCAAGAACGAGCGCCTGAAGGACTTCCTCTCGAAGGTGCTCTGACCCTCCCGCGCTTCTCTTTGCCGAGCGGCCCCTCTTCGATCGATCCGGCCCCTTGCGTACGTACGCAAGGGGCCGGATCGATCAAAAAGGGGTGGTTCGACCAGGAGGGGTGGGTCGGCTAATCCGCGACGCGGGCGGCGATGTCGGTGCGGTAGTGCGACCCGTCGAGGCGGATGCGGGCGATCGCCTCATACGCCCGGTCGCGCGCGGTGCGGAAGTCGGAGGCCACGGCCACCACGTTCAGCACACGGCCGCCCGTCGCGATCAGTGATCCGCCGGGAGCATCCGGGCTCGCGGTCGCGGCGTGCACGAGGCGGACGCCCTCGACGGCCGCGGCGTCGGCCAGACCCTCGATCGGGCGCCCGGTCTGCGGTGCCTCGGGGTAGCCTTCGCTGGCCAGCACGACCGTGATCGCCACGTCGTCGCTGAACTCGGGCTCCGGCTGGTCCTCGAGGGTGCCGGATGCTGCGGCGAACAGCAGCTGCGACAGCGGGGTGACCAGGCGGGGCAGCACGATCTGCGTCTCGGGGTCGCCGAAGCGCGCGTTGAACTCGATCACGCGCACGCCCGCCGGGGTCAGGATCAGGCCCGCGTAGAGAAGACCGATGAACGGGGTGCCCTCCGCGTCGAGCTGGCGCACCACGGGGAGCGCCACGTCGCGGGTGACCTCTTCGACGAAGGCCTTCTCGCTGCCGAACTGCTCGGCGAGCCAGGGCAGCGGGGAGTAGGCGCCCATGCCACCCGTGTTGGGCCCGGCGTCTCCGTCGAGTGCGCGCTTGAAGTCCTGGGCGGGGCTGAGCGCGCGCACGGTGTCGCCGTCGCTCAGGAAGAACAGGGAGACCTCGGGGCCCGAGAGGAACTCCTCGATGAGCACCGGGCCGGCGGGGAGGTACTGCTGGGCGTGGGCGAGGGCTTCGGCGCGATCGGACGTGACGATGACGCCCTTGCCGGCTGCGAGGCCGTCGGCCTTGACCACATACGGGGCGCCGAGATCGTCGAATGCGGCCTCGACCTCGGTGGTGCTGGCGGCGCGGACAGCGCGTCCGGTCGGTACTCCGGCGGCATCCATCACCCGCTTCGCGAACGACTTCGAGCCCTCGAGCTGTGCTGCGGCCTTGCCCGGTCCGAACACCGGGATGCCGCGCACACGAAGGGCGTCGGCGACTCCGGCGACGAGGGGGGCTTCGGGCCCGACGACGACCAGATCGATCGCGTGCTCGTGGGCGAAAGCGGTGACCGCTCCGCCGTCGAGAGGATCGACCGAGACGGGGGTCGCATCCTGCGCGATGCCGGCGTTGCCGGGAGCGACGAAGATCTCGTGCTCCGTCTGCTCGGCCCGCAGGGCGAGGATGATCGCGTGCTCACGGGCACCGGAACCGAGGACGAGAATCTTCACCCGTCCAGACTACCGAGGCTCGCGCTCCGGGTTTCGGCGCATGGCGCGTTCACAACTCAGGAGAAACTCCCCGATCGGCACGTTCTCGAGGAGTTATGAACGGGAAGCGGCCGAGAGTCCGCGCCGCAGACCGGCTCAGAGCTCGATCACACGCTCCGTCGATGCGTCCCAGGGAACGGTCCAGCCCGCCGCATCGAACAGCGCATCGAGCACCATCGCGGTGAAGCCCCACACGATGGTCCCGTCGACGTCGAACGCCGGTCCGCGGAAGGTACGGCCCATCCGCGTGAGTGTCGAGGTGAACCGGGTTGCGGGGTCGAGCAGCTGCGCGACCGGAACCCGGAACACCTCAACCGTCTCGGCATGGTCGACGGCCACGACCCTGGACGGAGACTGCCACCAGGCGAGCACCGGTGTGACGAGGTGGTTGCTCGCAGCGAGCGGGATCACGGGCAGCGTCGCCAGGATCTCGACGCCGGCCGGATCGAGCCCGGTCTCCTCCTCGGCCTCGCGCAGCGCCGTGGCGACCAGATCGGCATCGCCGGGCTCCACTCGGCCGCCGGGGAACGAGACCTGTCCCGGGTGGGAGGCGAGGGTGGGCGCTCGCCGTTGCAGCAGCACGTCGAGGTCGCGGGCGACGGCGGCGTCGGTCGTGGGGGCGGGCGTGCGGTCCAGCACCCCGAACAGGATGAGCACCGCGGCATCGTGCGCGTTGTGCGGGTCGGCGAGGGGTGGGATCCGGACGCCCCAGGAGTGGTCGGCGACGGCCGCGAGCAGCTCGGCGCGGGCGCCCTGCGGATGCATGCTCATGCGTCTGAGCTTAGGACGCGTCGGGCGCTCGTGGCCCGCGTGTCCTGGCCAGCCGCGCGCGGCGAGCGATGCCGCCGAGCGGCGTGGTTCACGACATCGTGAGGGACAGCGACGAAGCCGGGGCGGGGTCGCTGCGCAGCCGCGCGTGCAGTTCGATGTCGAACCGCTCCGCGCCGTACCGCAGTTTCTCGCGCTCGATGCCCTCCGCCCGGAAACCGGATGCCGCCGCGACGCGGCACGATGCGGGATTGTTCACGCGATGGCCGAGTTCGAGTCGATGAAGCCCGTTCCGGAACGCCCAGTCCGACGCCGCGAGCACGGCGTCCGTCGCGAGTCCACGGCCGCGGGCGGCGGGCGCGAGCCAGTACGAGATCCAGGCCGTCTCGTGGCGGAGCTCGATCGCGGTCGCCGCCACGTTGCCGACGGCGACCCCGGCTTCCACGATCGCCCAGTTCCTTGCCCGCTCCTCGAACAGCAGCGATTCGTCGATGTAGGCGCGCGCCGCCGCCGGTGAGGTGAGCTGGGCAGATCCGAACTGCGGGGCGAGGTCGGGCGCCGTCTGCCACGCCCGTCGCAGAGCTTCGGCATCGGCGAGGGTCCAGGGGCGAAGGGTGACGCTCATGCCTCCATGATCTCGGTTCCACGGAGTGCGCGTCGCCTACCTCGACCCGTGCCGAAGGTAGGCTCGCGGGATGAGGCGATGGCGGGGATTCGCGCTGGGCGCGGTACTGGTGGCGGTGCTCACCGGATGTTCCGCGACGCCCGAGGTCGACCCCGACGCCGTGCAGGACTGGATGGCGACGCAGGACTCCCGTGAAGTCGCCGGGTCTCTCGCGACGCTCGCCGGGTTGGCGTCCCCGCTCTCGGACATCGTCGGCGAGGGCGGGGTCACGGTAGCGTTCGATGAGCCGACGGCGATCGTCTCGGTGCTGTTCGCGTGCTTCGGTCCCGAGACGATGAGCGCCGACATCGCCCTGAGCGGATCGGATGCCGGCGGCTCCGTGACGTCGCAGACGATCCGCACCGACGATCTCCTCTGCGACGGCGAGCCGCAGCGGATCGATATGGGCATGGATGCCGCGACCGAGGTCTCGGCCAACGGGCTGGGGCGGGACGCGGTCGGGGCGTGGTCGGTGTTCGTCGTCGGAGAGAGCTGAACGATGGCCAGGAAGATCGACATCATCGACGGGCGGGCGGCGCTGGAGGCCGTTCGTGCTGCCGACGCCGCCGACGCGAAGCCGCAGCGGACCGACCTCGCCACGGCCGTGCGCTACCTGCTGCAGCTGCTCGACGAGAAGGCTCCGGGAAACAGCGTCGAGGTCCGGGTGCCGCCCTTCGGCGCGGTGCAGGTGATCCAGGGCCCCCGCCACACGCGCGGCACCCCGCCGAACGTCGTCGAGATGGATGCCGCGACGTGGATCGCCGTGGCCACCGGCACGGAGCCCTGGGCGGATGCCGCAACGGCGGGCCGCATCCATGCCTCGGGCACGCGCGCGGATCTCAGCGACGTGCTCCCGGTGCGTCCCTAGCGTGAGCGCGCGCAGAGACGACCACGGGCCGCCCGACGACGACGTGTGAGCGCTCGCCCGGCGCCTTCGGCTCAGGCTCCCTTGCGGCGCGCGATCTCGTCGGCCAGCTGCTGCACGCGGCCGGGGTCGGCGTCACGGGCGAGGGCGACGTAGTGGTCCAGGACGGTCGGCCGGTAGCGCACGGGCATGGTCTGTCCCGCGGCGAGTCGGGTGAGCTCGGTGATCGTGAGGTCTTCGTCTGCGATGCCGCGGAACGAATGACCCTCCGTCGTCTCCACGTCGAGCATCAGCACCACGCGGGGGCTGCCGTCGCTGCTGACCTCGCGCCAGTCGACGAGCACACCGAGTGCGAGCGTTCCTGTGCGCAGCTCGGCATTGCGCTTGCGTGCCTCACCGCTCAGGAGGGGGTTCGGGGTGACGCCCGGGAATGCGGGGCCGACGCCGAGAGCTTCCCGACTCAGATCGGGCCTGAGCTGCTCCATCAGGTCGCTGAACGTGAGCTTCTTCTTCTTCTTCGAACCGAACATCCCGACCCCTCCCTCGCGCCGCTGCCGGCGCCCACGGTCCCTGCTTCGCACTCACCGCGATTGTATGCCGCCGGGCATCCACGCCCCCGGGGGCGGGCGAGAGTCACGCCCGGTCGTGGAGGGTGATCCGGTAGCCGTCGGGGTCGGCGAAGGTGAAGGTGCGACCGAAGGGGCCGTCGATCGGGTCGGCCACGATGGTGTGCCCGTCGGCGACGAGTCGATCGTGGATCGCCTGGACGTCGGTGGCGTGCAGCCAGATCGCGGCGCCGATCCCCGGCTGCGCGACGTCGGTCAGGTCGGTGCCCGGCGGGATGTCCCGGAGCGCGAACGCGATCGGCGTCGTCTGGAACACGACGGCGTGCGGGGGGCCCGCCGGCGAGCGGACGAGTCCGAGGTAGTTCTCGTAGAACGCCTGCGAGGCGGCGAGGTCGCGTGCCTGGAGGGAGAGGAAGTCGGGGCCGGTGACGGGCATGAGGAGAGTCCTTCATTTCGTGTCAGTTTTCTGACATGAATGAGCGTATGTCAGACTACTGACATGAGTCAAGACCGCGCCGGCATCGACCTCGACACGTCGCTGGGCTACCTGCTGAAGGAGGCGTCCAGCGCTCTCCGCGCCGCGATGGAGGAGGTGCTGCGCCCGCTCGGCATGACCATCACGCACTACTCCTGCCTGGAGCTCCTCTCCCAGCGCCCCGGACTGTCGAACTCCGAGCTCGCGCGCGGCGCGTTCGTCACCCGTCAGTCGATGAACGTGCTGCTCCAGACCCTTGAGCGGGACGGCTTCGTGACCAGGCCCGCCGAGCCGCCGGTCGGGAAGGCACTCCCCGCCCGCCTCACCGAGCGTGGCCGGCAGAGTCTCGCGAAGGCGACCGCGGCCGTCCGCTCGGTCGAGGTCCGGATGCTGTCGGGCATGACCGAGACCGAGCAGGCGGGCGCGCGGAAGATCCTGCGGAGCATGATCCGCTCCCTGCGCGACGAGGAATAGTCCGGCTCACGAGGGCGGGACGCCACTCAGCGCCGCGCGACCACCAGCGGAACTCCCGTCGCGGGATGCGGGAACACGTCGACCGCCTGTCCGTAGACCTGCTCGATCCGTTCGGCCGTGAGCACCTCGGCCGCCGGGCCCGTCGCCGCGACCCGCCCGTCGGAGAGCAGCGTGACCCGGTCGGCATGCGCGAGCGCGGCGTTGAGGTCGTGCAGCACGATGGCCACCGCGATGCCGGCATCCGCGCGGCCGCGGATCAGCCGCATGACGTCTTCGTGATGCTTGAGGTCGAGAGCGGCGGTCGGCTCGTCGAGCAGCAGGATGCCGGTGCTCTGGGCGATTACCCGGGCGAGGGCGACGCGGGCGCGCTCGCCGCCGGAGAGCGAGGGCACCGCGCGGGTCTTGAGGGCGGTCACCTCGGTCTGTGCCATCGCGGACGACACCCGCTCGTCGTCCTCTTCGGCCGCCGGGGTGCGCGCCCACGGCGTTCGCCCCATGCGCACGACCTGCTCGGCGCTGAACGGGAACGTGACGGTGTTCTCCTGCAGCAGCACGGCGCGCTCCCGGGCGAGCAGGCGCGGCTTCACCTTCGCGATCGGCTGACCGTCGATCTCGACCGTGCCCGCCTGCGCGCCGACATCGCCGGCGAGCACCCCGAACAGGGTGGATTTGCCGGCGCCGTTCGGTCCGACCAGGGCGTGGATCTCCCCGTCGTGGATCTCGATGGAAGCATCGTCGAGGATCGTGCGACCCTCGCCGACGCGCACCGTGAGCCCCGCGCCGCGGAGCCGCACGGTCACGCCCATCCTCCCGAGCGACGGCGCGTGCGCACGAGCAGCCAGAGGAAGAACGGCCCGCCCACGAGCGAGGTGATCATGCCGATCGGCAGGTCGGCGAGCGGCACGGCCGTGCGTGCGACGAGATCGGCGACGGCGATCAGCAGCGCACCGCCGAGGGCCGAGGCGATCACCAGCGGCAGGTGCGCCGGGCCGATCAACATGCGCATCAGGTGCGGCACGACGAGCCCGGCGAAGCCGATGATCCCGGCGAACGCGACCGCCGCGCACACGAGCAGGGCCACGGTCACGATGACCACGATCCGCAGCAGCTCGACGTTGACGCCGAGGTGCCGGGCGGTGCGCTCGCCGAGGGCGAAGAGATCGAGGCTCGGAGCGACGATCAGGGCGACGACCACGCCGATCAGGACCAGCGGTGCGACCAGTTGGATGTTCGACCACAGGGCGCCGTTCAGCGAACCCAGCTGCCAGAACACGATCTGCTCACGCGTCGACGTGGTGCCGAGGAAGGTGAAGAACGCCATTCCCGCGCCGGCGATGGCGTTGATCGCGATGCCGGTGAGAAGCAGGGTCACGACCTCGGTGCGGCCCCCGGAGCGACTGATGAAGTACACCGAGAACACCGCGATCAGCCCGCCGGCGAACGCGAATGCCGGCGTGGTCCACATGCCGAAGGTGGCCAGGCCGAACGTGATGCTCGCGGCCGCACCGAGTGCTGCGCCCGAGGAGACACCGACGACACCGGCATCCGCGAGCGGGTTGCCGAAGATCGCCTGCATGAGCACGCCCGAGACGGCGAGTGCGGCGCCGACGAGGAGCCCGAGCACGATGCGCGGCATCCGCAGGTTGAAGATCACGCCGTAGTCGGTGGATGCCGAGGGCGCCCAGGCGGTGTCGATACCGATGCCGCGCAGCAGCACGCCCACCAGAGAGGTGGGGGACAGGTCGTACTGCCCGCTCGTGATCGAGACGACGCTGGTGATCGCGAGCGCGACGACCAGGCCGGCCGTCACCAGGGCGAAGCGCAGCCCCCGGTGCCTGGTCGGCGTCGGAGTGACGACCTCGCCGGTCACTTCGCGGGCTCGGGGGCGTACAGGGCGCGGGCCAGGGCGCCGATCACATCCGCGGTGCGCGGGCCGAAGCTGAGGATCTCGCTGTCGGCCATGTCGATCACGCGACGGTTCGCTCCGGCGGGCGTCTCGGCGACGGCGGGGATCCGTTCGATGAGCCCGTCGATGCCGCCGACGGATTCGAGTCCGTCGGTCATCATCACGAGCACATCGGGCTGCGCGGCGACGAGGGCCTCGGCGGTCATGGGCTTCATCCCTTCCCAGCCGATCTCGGCGGCGACGTCGACCCCGCCGACCGCGTCGATGAGGGAGTCGGCGCCGGAGTCCTCGCCGAAGATGTAATAGACGTTCGCGCTGCCGCGCACGTAGAGGAAGAGCATCCGCGCGCGATCGGCTTCATCCGCCGGCACGACCTCGGCGATCTCGGCGAGCGTCTCATCGACCGAGGCGTCGAGCCGCGCGATGAGCGCCTCGCCCCGGCTCAGCACCCCCAGGGCCGTCGCGATCTCGGTGACCAGCTCATCGGTGGTGTCCAGCCGCCGGTCGCTGGAGATCACCACGACCGCGATGCCCGCGTCGCGCAGCTGCTGACGAACCTCCTTCGGACCGATCGTGGTGTCGGTGAGGACGACGGTCGGCGCGAGATCGAGGATCGCCTCGGCGTTCAGCGTGTGACCGGTCTTCGTGACGACCGGGAGGTCTTCCGTGCCGGCGAAGACGGTGGACGCGTCGCGCCCGACCACCTGGTCGCCGAGCCCGAGGGCGAAGACGGTGGACGCGATCGTGCCCGAGATATCGATCGGGAGGATGCGGTCGACGTCGGTGATCTCGATCTCGCGACCTTCGCTGTCGGTCACCGTGACGGGCAGCGACGGCGCGGTGTCGTCGTCGACGGCCTCGATCGCGCGGCTGGAGAGGCACGCGGTGGAGGGGCCCTCATGCCCGCGCACGTCGTCGATCACGTCGAGCGAGGCGAGGGGAGTGGATGCCTGCGGGCAGGTGTCTTCTGCGGCGGCGGGTGGTGCGGCGGTCGCTCCGGGCTCGGCGCACGCGGTGAGACCCATGGCGAGAGCGGCGACGAAGAAGACGGCAAAGACGCGACGCATTAGGCAAGGCTATCCTAAAACTTGACGCGCGCTGGTTCGCACCTCTACGCTCAGGAACGGCGGCTTGCTTAGCCAAGCCTAACCAACATCCGACCCTTCGCCCGACTGCATTGCGGCACCGCCGGCGCGCGTGCTCTTCTGCGTGCCCGGAGCCGTGGAGAACCGTGAACGCCACAGCCACAGCATCCTCAGGGAGCGCCCGCATACGCGTGCTGCTCGCCGCTTTCGTCTCCTTCCTCCTCGTCGTCGCCGGTGCGGTGATCGTCCCGCCCGCGCATGCTGCCAGCGCCACGGTCACAGCGACGGTCGCCTCTGCGACCACCTCCGGCGTGAGCGTGCAGGTGCAGGTGAGCGGCCTGCCGGAGGTCGAAGGCGCCTATGCGGCCCTCATCGTGAAGGGCACCGAGGCCGGCCTCAGCGGCAGTGGCGGATACGCGGCGTTCGTGATGCCCACGGTCGCGGCGGGGGCGAGCACGTTCACGCTCGATGCGCCCGCCGGATCGCTCGATCGGACCATGTCCTACGAAGTGCTCGTGTGGCAGAAGCACTCGAACCCGAACGAGACGACGATCTACGGCCGTGGCGACGTCGCGATCTCCGCGGGGCAGTGGGACGCCGTGTTCGGCCCCGTGCCCACCGACCCGGGCACGGACCCCGGAACCGACCCGGGCACCGATCCGGGCACGGGCCCCGGAACGGATCCGGGCACGGACCCTGGAACCGACCCCGGCACCGACCCGGGCACCGACCCGGGAACCGACCCCGGCACGGACCCCGGCACCGACCCGGGCGAGACGCCGTTCTCCCCGGCGATCGAGGTCTTCCTCGCCGACGGCACGACCCCCGCGACGGGCAAGGCCCTCAAGGCGGGCGACACGGTCGTCGTGAAGGGCTCGGGCTACGACCCGGCGGCGAATGTCGGAGGCCGCGGGGTTCCGATCCCGAAGGATCTTCCGCAGGGTACGTATGTGGTGTTCGGCAACTTCGCCTCGACGTGGCAGCCCTCGACAGGTGCGGCGTCGTCGACCCGTTCGGTGGGCGCGCAGGTCTGGGCGCTCTCCGAAGGTGTGCTGAACCAGGTGCCGTCGCAGTACCAGGGTGCGATCCGCGCGCAGTGGGTCGACATCGCAGCCGACGGCACTTTCCGGGCGACCCTGACGCTGAAGGACACGGCGGCGACCCCCGGCGCCTATGGCGTGTACACCTACGGCGCCGGCGGAGTCACCAACGCCGCGCAGGAGCAGAGCGTGGCACTGAACTACGGCAACGCCGCGGGCCTTGAGACCTCGGTGAAGTCGGCGACCGCGAAGGACGGCCTGACGGTCACGGCGGCGGCCTCGAAGCTCGGCGACATTGCCGGCGCGTATGTCGCGGTGATCGAGAAGGGCACCGAGGCGGATGTGACGGCCGGCGGCGGATTCCTGGCGATGCAATACGTGCGGGGTATCACCGGCGGCGCGTTCAGCGTCGACCTCACCGCTGCCGCCGACCAACTCGACCGCACGAAGGCCTACGAGGTCATCGTCTGGAAGCAGCACACGATGCCGAACGCCGACACCATCTACGTCCGTGCGACCGTGCCGGTCAGCGACGAGCAGTGGAACGCGATCTTCCCGGAGGGCCCCGCTCTCGGCGCGACCGTGAAGACGGCGACCGCGAAGGACGGGCTGACCGTCACCGCCGCGGCCTCGAAGCTCGGCGCGATCCCCGGCGCGTATGTCGCACTGATCGAGAAGGGTACGGAGGCGGACGTCACGGCCTCGGGCGGCTTCCTCGCCATGCAGTACGTGCAGAACATCATGTTCGGCTCGTTCGCGGTCGATCTCACGACGGCGGCGAAGAACCTCGACCGCACGAAGTCGTACGAGGTGATCGTGTGGAAGCAGCACTCCATGCCTGCCGCCGACACGATCTACGCCCGCGGCGACGTGACGATCACGGATGCTCAGTGGCGCGCGCTGCTCGGCGAAAAGCCCACGGAACCGAAGCCGCCGACGACGCCGACGACTCCGCCGGCGAGCGTTCCCGGCGGATCGCTCCGTTGGGCGATCTCCTCGGACTTCGCCCGCTACGTCACCGGTGGCATCGCCCAGGGGGCCATCTCGGTCTCCGACGGTGCGACGCGTTCGGGCAGCCAGTTCCAGTTCGGTCAGACCGTCGGGGGCGACTTCGACGTGGAGACCGGACTCGGCAGCGTCGTCTACCGCGGATCGGTGCGCTTCACGGGCCACCACGGGGTGCTCGACGTCACCGTGTCGAACCCGCAGATCCGCATCACCTCGGCGGGAGCGGCGACACTTTCCGTGACCAGCGGAGGTGCGCAGGTGCCGTTCGCGACGCTCGACCTCTCGCGGGCGGCGCGCATCTCGGCGAACGGTGCCGTCACCTACACCGCCGCGCCGGCGTCGCTGACGGCGGCCGGTCGCGATCGGGTGCTGTCGGGGTACTCGACCGACCTCAACCCGGTCACCTTCACGATCGGCTCCGTCGCGGCGGCGCCCGCGGGGAACACGGGCACCGTGGCTGCGGCCGCCGTGAAGGCGAAGACGACCCTGCCCGCGGCCCCGCCGGCATCGGACGGCATCGACGTCGACGCGGAGAACCTCGCCGCGCTCGAATCCGGGCAGCCGGCCACCATCACCGCATCCGGTTTCCAGCCGAACGAAGAGGGCATCAAGGTGGTCGTGTACTCGACCCCCGTGCTCCTCGACACCGTGACCGCGGATGCTGCGGGCGTCGCGACCTGGTCGGGCACGCTGCCCGCCAGCCTCGAAGACGGCGCGCACACGCTCACCCTGCAGGGCTCGGTCGACCGCGGTCTGTCGTTCACGCTCACCCGCGCGAAGACCGTGATCGGCGCGTGCACGGTCGAGGGCGCCACGCTCCAGTGGGGGTACAAGGAGTCGTTCCGCACCTACATCGAGGGCATCGCGAAGGGCGGCTGGACGCTGACCGATGTCGAGTACCGCTACCCGGACTACGTCTGGGAGAGCGGCACCGGCTCGTTCGATGACGAGACCCTCGCCGGAGTCATCACCTACGGCGGCAGCATCACGTTCACCGGCCACGACGGCGCGCTGAACACGACGCTGGCGAACGCCCGGCTCGAGCTCGCCGGCGACAAGGGCTACCTCGTCTTCGACGTGAGCGGCACCACGCAGGACGGCGCGAGCGTCGACCAGAAGGCGGTCCGCCTCGCGGAGTTCGCCCTCGGTGATGCCGCGGTCGTCGACGGGAAGCTCTCGCTCGACGCGATCCCGACGACACTCACCGAGGCGGGGGCTGCCGCGTTCGGCACCTATGCCGCGGGCGAGGCGCTCGACCCGGTGACCGCGGTCATCCCGGTCGACGCGGAGTGCGGCGTCGCGGTGGAGGAGGAGGCCGAGGTCGACTCCGAAGCCACCACCGCCGTCACCGCGGTGACCGAGCCGGCAGACGAAGACGGCGTCCCGGTGTGGCCGTGGATCGTCGGCGGCCTGGTGGTCGTGGCCCTCGCCGCGACCGGCGGTGTGCTGATCGCGCGCCGCAACCGCAAGTCCGAGACCGCGGAGACGACGACCGAGGTCTGAGTCGAGAACCCGGTACGGATGTCGGGAGAAAGTACGGATGCAGGGAGCGATGAGCCTGATGGCTCCTGCATCCGTACTTTCTCCCGACAAGTGCTCGTCTGTCGGACGCTGACCCGGGTTCCGGGCATCGGCGGACGGTGGGACAATGGAGGTATGGCCCCCACCGATACCCACCAGACCGTCGAAGCGACCGTGCGCCGTGTGCCGCGGTACGGCGTGCTCATGGGCATCGGCGTGGTGCTCGGCATCATCGCCGCAGGCATCCTCACCTGGACCGGCAGCTTCGACGAGTCGCAGGCTCTCGACATCGTCTACCCGCCGGGCCAGGTCTTCGGGTTCCTGTTGCTGTGGACCGTCCCGATCGGCATCGCCCTGGGCGGCGTCGCGGGACTCGTCATGGAGCGCATCGCCCGCCGTCACGACCGCGTCGTGCAGGTCGACCGCGAAACCGTCGTCGAGGACTGATCCCCTCCGCACCTGCTCTCGTGCCGAGTGC
The DNA here is from genome assembly GCF_059758615.1 of Microbacterium sp. GQ128. Taxonomy (NCBI): domain Bacteria; kingdom Bacillati; phylum Actinomycetota; class Actinomycetes; order Micrococcales; family Microbacteriaceae; genus Microbacterium; species Microbacterium sp. GQ128. The sequence goes on along the minus strand of NZ_JCAXDY010000006.1, from coordinate 64,184 downwards.
ACGGCTTGTTGCCGAGCGCACGGCTTTCGCGCGCGTGTTTCTCGTGCACTCGTGAGCAACCCGTGCACTCGGCGCCCCATCGGCGCCCCGGCGCGGAGGACTACGCCAGCTCGGCGATCACCGGGCGGATGGCGGTGTCGAACGCCACGACATCGCGGCGCAGCCCGTCGGTCACGGCGACCGTGAGGTCTCCGATCCACCAGATGCCGCGCTGCGAGAACGGCAGCACCTGCACGTTCAGCTCGAACGAGTGCGCGCGACGCCCGACCTCGCGCTCGAACTCCGCGATCGCGCTGGCATAGGCGCGGTAGGCGTCGCCTCCGGTGTGGCTCTTCATCGAGCTCACGTACCGATCGTGCGCGGCGTGCGCGTAGAGGAGAGCGGATGTCGCCTGCGGGGCTATCGCGGCGGCGAGCTCTTCCGCACCCGTGGCGGGCAGAGCCACCAGGGTCTCGAACCCGTCGATGAGTTCGAGCGGCACATCTGAGGGGTGTGCGCGCGGCTCGACCGTCATGTCCCAGTAGTTCCGCCACTGCTCCTCGACCGCGGGGGAGGCATCCGTGGCGTCCGGCGCGCGCACGGCGAGGTCGCGAAGGGCGGGAAGGTCCTCCGGTGCGCGGATCCCGAGTCGCTGACGCAGCGCGAGCGCGACGAGCACCGGAACGCTCGCGTCTTCGCGGATGAGCCACTGCGGCTTGTCGGCCATGGCCCCATCGTAGGCGGCGAGGGGGTCCGGATCCGAGGTGCGACTTCGCGGAGAGTCGGACCGGCTGCGGGCGGTAGGCTGGAGGGGTGGCTGCCTCCCCCACCAATCCCTATTCCGAAGCCGGCGTCGACACCGCTGCAGGTGATCTCGCCGTCGAGCTGATGAAGTCTTCCGTGCGCGCGACGCACGGCCCCGAAGTGCTCGGCGGTGTCGGCGGATTCGCCGGCCTGTTCGATGCCAGTGCGCTGCGAGACTTCCGTCGCCCGCTGCTCGCGACCAGCACCGACGGCGTCGGCACCAAGGTCGCGATCGCGCAAGCGATCGACAAGCACGACACGATCGGCCAGGACCTGGTCGGCATGGTCGTCGACGACATCGTCGTCGTGGGAGCGAAGCCCCTCTTCATGACCGACTACATCGCGTGCGGCAAGGTCGTTCCCGAGCGCATCGCCGACATCGTCCGCGGCATCGCCGAGGCGTGCTCGGCCACGGGCACCGCGCTGGTCGGCGGCGAGACCGCGGAGCACCCCGGACTCCTCGGCCCGCGCGACTACGACGTCGCGGGCGCGGCCACCGGAGTGGTCGAGGCGGATGCCATCCTCGGCGCGGATCGCGTGCACGACGGCGATGCCGTGATCGCGGTGGCCTCCAGCGGACTGCACTCCAACGGCTACTCGCTCGTCCGCCACATCGTGACCCGCGCCGGCATCGGCTACGGCGACAACGCCGCCGACTTCGGCACCACCTGGGGCGAGGCACTCCTCGAGCCGACCCGCCTCTACACGCTTCCGCTGCTGCGTCTCATCGAGCAGCTCGGCGGCGGGGTTCACGCCCTCAGCCACGTCACCGGCGGTGGCATCGCGGCGAACCTCGCGCGCGTGCTCCCGGAGGGCAGCTGGGCCGAGGTCGACCGCAGCACCTGGTCGCCGAGCCCCGTCTTCCGGGTGCTCAGCGACATCGCCGGCTCCACGCTGGAGTCCGCGGAGGGCACCTGGAACCTCGGCATCGGCTTCCTCGCCGTGGTGGCCGCAGACAAGAAGGATGCCGCGATCGCGGCGCTGAACGCCGAGGGCATGCCCTCGTGGCAGGTCGGGACCGTGGGCTTCGGCGCGCGTCCGGCCGGCGAATTCGAACAGGGCGCCAAGGGCGTCGACGGTGGAGCAGTGCGCCTGGTCGGCGCCTACGCGGACGGAGCGAAGTAAGAGCCCATGTGCGGCATCGTCGGAATGGTGGGCTCTGCCCCGGTCAATCAGGACATCTACGACGCACTCCTGCTGCTGCAGCACCGCGGCCAGGATGCGACGGGCATCGCCACCGCCGAGGCGAACGGCGTGATGCACAACGCCAAGGCGCAGGGCATGGTCCGCGAGGCGTTCCGTACCCGGGACATGCGCGCGCTGCTCGGCAACGTCGGCCTCGGTCACGTGCGCTACGCGACCAAGGGCACGGCCTCGAACGAAGAGGAGATGCAGCCGTTCTACGTGAACGCGCCGTACGGCATCATCCTCATCCACAACGGCAACCTCACCAACACGCGTGAGCTCACGGCCGACATGGCCCAGCGCGACCGCCGTCACCTCAACTCGTCGAGCGACACCGAGCTGCTGCTCAACGTGCTCGCCGGTGAGCTGCAGAACACGACCTCGACCGTCGACCTCGACCCTGAGCGGGTGTTCGAGGCCGTTGCCCGCACGCATGAGCGCATCGAAGGTGCCTATGCCGTGATCGCCGTGATCGCCGGCTACGGTCTGCTCGCGTTCCGCGATCCCTTCGGCATCCGTCCGCTGATCCTGGGCCGTCGTCCGTCGACCGTCCCCGGCGCGGAGGGCAAGGACGAGTGGGTCGTCGCCAGCGAGTCGCTCGTGCTCGAGAACGGCGACTACGAGGTGGTCCGTGAGGTCGAGCCCGGCGAGGCCGTCTTCATCACCAACGACGGCGAGCTGTTCTCCAAGCAGTGCGCCACGGCCGCGACGCTCGCGCCCTGCGCGTTCGAGTACGTCTACCTCGCCCGTCCCGACTCGGTCATGAACGGCATCTCCGTCTACGAGTCGCGCCTGCGCATGGGCGACCGCCTCGCCGACACCATCGCCAAGCACGTGCCGATGGACAAGATCGACGTCGTCATGCCGATCCCCGACTCCTCGCGCCCCGCGGCCATGGAGGTCGCCCGCAAGCTCGGCATCGAGTACCGCGAGGGCTTCTACAAGAACCGCTACGTCGGCCGTACCTTCATCATGCCGGGGCAGGCGGTGCGCAAGAAGAGCGTGCGCCAGAAGCTCAACGCCATGTCGACCGAGTTCCAGGGCAAGAACGTGCTGCTGATCGACGACTCGATCGTGCGCGGGACGACCTCGAAGGAGATCATCCAGATGGCGCGGGACGCCGGCGCCGCCTCGGTGACCTTCGCCTCTGCGGCGCCTCCCGTGCGGCATCCGCATGTCTACGGCATCAACATGCCGTCGCGCCACGAGCTCATCGCCCACGGGCGCACGATCCCCGAGATCGCCGCCGAGCTCGGCTGCGATCACCTCGTGTACCAGGAGGTCGAAGACCTCAAGGCCGCGATCATCGAGGGGTCGGTCCTCACCGATCTCGACATGAGTTGCTTCGACGGCCGGTATGTGACCGGCACGGTCTCGGATGAGTACCTCGCCTGGGTGGAGGGGTCACAGACCTCATGACGATGCCGAGCGCACGACCGCTGTGGCAGGGTCGGGCTCTCGCACTCGTGGGGATCGTCCTGGTGGCGTTCTCGCTGCGCTCCGCGGTCGCCTCCCTGTCGCCGGTCATCGACCATGTCGCCGCGGACTTCCCCGTCTCGCCGGTCATCGTCGGGCTGATCGGCGCTGCGCCGCCGGTGTGCTTCGCGATCTTCGGCCTGCTCACTCCGCTGTTCGAGCGTCGGTTCGGGCTGGAGCGGATGGCGGTCGCCGTGATCGCCCTGATGGCACTGGGCATGCTGCTGCGGGGGTTCGCGGTGGACTCGACGACCCTGCTCGCGGCGACCGTCGTGGTGTTCGCGGGGGTCGGCTCCGGCAATGTGCTGCTGCCTCCGCTGGTGAAGAAGTACTTCCCGGATCGGCTCGGGATCGTGATGACGATCTACTCGACCACGTTGGCGGTGTCGACGTTCCTGCCCCCGCTGGTGGCGGTGCCGGTGGCTGACTCGCTCGGCTGGCGGGTGTCGCTCGGCATGTGGGGCATCGTCGCCGGGATCGCGCTCGTGCCGTGGGTGGCTCTGCTGGTGAAGGACGGCTCGCGCGCGGACACCCCGATGAAGATGGAGCTCCTGGTTCCCGACCCCACCGACGGCGTGAACGACGTGCAGGATGCCGTGGCCGCCGCGACCGGACCGATCTCCACCGCTCCGGCGAAACGGGGGCACTTCGCCCGCCTGTGGCGGCTGCCTCTCGCGTGGGCGCTCGCCGTCGTCTTCGGCACCTCGTCGACCATGGCCTACGTCTCGTTCGCCTGGATGCCGACGATGCTGGTCGACATCGGCGGGGTGACCCCGGCGACGGCGGGCTTCCTGCTCTCGCTGTTCGCGCTGATCGGCCTGCCCTGCTCGCTGCTCGTGCCGGTGCTCGTCGTCCGCTTCCAGGCCACGCGCCCGCTGTTCTTCGTCGCCGTCATCGGTGGTCTGGTCGGGCTCGCCGGGCTTCTGCTGTTCCCGACCGTCGCGCTGCCGCTGTGGGTGAGCATCTTCGGGCTCACTGCCATCATGTTCCCGCTGAGCCTCGTGCTGCTGAGCATCCGCGCCCGCACGTCGGAGAGCGCGGTCGCACTGAGCGGTTTCGTGCAGAGCATCGGCTATGCGATCGCGGCGACCTTCCCGCTGCTGGTCGGTCTGCTCCACGAGACGAGCCATGGCTGGCAGATCCCGCTGCTCGTGATCGCGGGGGTGCTGATCGTCGCGATCCCCGCGGGCATCGTCGCAGGGCGTCGCCGCACGGTCGAAGACGAGTGGGAGCGCCGGCACGGACACTGGTGAGGGTGATCTCCGGGGTCAGCGTGCCGAGCGGGGCGGAGCGGTGGACGAGCGCACGATGAGCTGCGGGTCGGTGGACGGCACCTCGCCGACCGCCTCGTGCCCCTCGATCTGGGCGATGACCCGGAGAGCGGCCGCCCGCCCCATCGCCTCGAAGGGCTGGCGGACGGTCGTGAGCGCCGGAGACGCGTAGGCGGCGAGGGCGATGTCGTCGACGCTCACCACCGAGACGTCGTCGGGCACGCTGCGGCCGGCCTCATGCAGCGCGCGGATCAGGCCGAACGCCATCTCGTCGCTGCTCACGAACACCGCGGTGACCTCGGGGATGGCCGCGATCGTGCGGCCGGCGCGGTAGCCGGACTCGGGGGTCCAGTCGGCGGGGATGACGGGCGGCGGCGCGATGCCGTGGTCGCGCAGCGTCTGCTCCCACGCTTCGCTGCGCTGCTGCGTCTCGGTCCAGTAGTCGTCGCCCGACACGTGCCAGACGGTCGAGTGGCCGAGGTCGAGGAGGTGCTCCACGGCGAGACGGGCGATCGCGCGCTGGTCCACGGCGAGCGGCGCATCCTCGTCGAGGGAGGTGCGCTCGCTGCGGGTGGCCGGGGTGCGCTCGGTGCGGGCCCGCATCGCGGGGCTGTCGAGTTCGACCGGCACGCCGAGGATGATGCCTTCGGCGCCTTGACGCTCGAGCCGATCGAAGGCCTCGAGGAACGATTCGGCGGAAGCATGATCGGCGACCGCTGCCGTGGTCACCGTGTACCCGTTCGCCGCGGCCGCCTGCTGGATACCGACGCCGAGGGCTGCGGACGAGTAGCGGTCGGTCGAGACCACGATCACGCCCAGCACGCGCGTGCGGCCCGAGGCGAGGGAGGCGGCGGCGGCGTGCACGCGATACCCGAGCTCTTCGACCGCGGCCATCACTCGCCGCGCGGTGTCGGGGCGCACGGTGTCCTGCCCGGACATGACGCGCGAGACGGTCTGCGTCGAGACGCCGGCCAGTCGGGCGACATCGACCTGGCTGGGCGCGCGGTCGTCTTTCGGGCGGCGTGGTGACATGTGACCAATGGTAGCGATCAATCGCCGGAATATCAGGAGGCGGTGGCCGTGGTGATGCGATAATGTGAACGCAAACACTCGTGCTTGGAGCGCTATGCCTGACCTTCTCGCCTCGGCTCTCGACGGCTCTTCCGCTGCTGTCGACGCCCCGGAAGCCGCGCCGCGGATCGACGCGCCCACCCTGACCTGGCGGGACGGGGAGATCCTCCGTGAGGGCATCTCGCACCGCATCCTCGCCGGTTCGATCCACTACTTCCGCGTGCATCCGGACCAGTGGGAAGACCGGCTCCGCCGTCTCGCGGCGATGGGCGCGAACACGGTCGACACCTATGTCGCCTGGAACTTCCACGAGCGTGTCGAGGGCGACATCCGCTTCGACGGCTGGCGCGACATCGAACGCTTCGTCCGGCTCGCGGGCGAGGTGGGTCTGGACGTGTTCCTGCGGCCCAGCCCTTACGTCTGCGCGGAGTGGTCCAACGGCGGGATCCCGTTCTGGGTGTCGGGGCGCGTCGCCGCGCTGCGCACCAGCGACCCCGAGTTCCTTGCAGCGGTCGACGCCTGGTACGACGAGCTCATCCCGCGGCTCGTCCCGCTCCAGGCCTCGCAGGGCGGACCGATCGTGGCCATCCAGGTCGAGAACGAGTACGGCTCCTTCGGCAGCGATGCGGGCTACCTCGCCCACCTGCGCGACGGGCTGCGCCGTCGGGGGATGATCGAGATGCTCACGACGGCCGATGGCATCACCGGCGACATGATCGAGCACGGCAGTGTGCCGGGGGCAATGGCCACCTTCACCTTCGGCACCGGCGTCGCGAGGGCCGTGGAGCTGCGACGCGAGGGCGATGCGCTCATGTGCAGCGAGCTGTGGGGCGGATGGTTCGACCACTGGGGCGAGCGGCACCACGTGCGCTCCGCCGCCAGCACCGGGGGCACGATCGAGGAGCTGCTCGCCGCCGGCGGATCCGTCAGCCTCTACATGGCGCACGGCGGCACGAACTTCGGTCTCTGGAACGGCGCGAACCACGACCGGGTGCTGCAGCCGACCGTGACCAGCTACGACTCGGATGCGCCGATCGGCGAGGACGGCACTCTCAACGAGAAGTTTCACGCGCTCCGGGCGATGTTCGCGCCGTTCCATGCGCGCGAGCTCCCGCCCGTTCCCGCAGCCCCGCGGAGGCAGGCCGCGTCGTCGGCCGCGCTGCATCCACGGGGGTCCGTGCTCGACCTCGTGGCGAGCCTGCCCGTGACCGGCGACGTCACTCCGCGCCCACTCACGTTCGAACAGTTGGGTGCCGAAGACGGCCTGGTCGCCTACGAGGCCGAGGTGTCGTACCCCGCCGACGCGACGCTCACGATCGACGGACTGCACGACCGTGCGGTGGTGTTCCTCGACCGTCGTCCGCTCGGGGTGCTGGAGCGCGACGGTGAGACGTCTCTCGCTCTGCCCGATGCCGGCGGGGCCGGCCGACTCGTGATCGTCGTCGAGAGCCTCGGCCGCATCAACTACGGCCCGTATACGGGCGAGGGCAAGGGCATCATGCGCGGCGTGATGATCGGCCGTCGCCTGGTGAACGGATGGACGCATCGCCTCGTCCCGCAGGACGCCCCGGACCCCGCCGCGTGGACGGATGACGGTGCGTCCGAGGGTGTGGCCATCGCCTCCTTCGACATCGCCGAGCCCCTCGACGCGTGGCTGGCCTTCCCTGGCGGATCGAAGGGGATGGTCTGGTTGAACGGATTCCTCCTCGGCCGGTACTGGAAGGTGGGTCCGCAGGAGACGCTCTATGCGCCTGCGCCCCTGTGGCGCGTCGGACGCAACGAGATCGTGGTGCTCGACACCGACGGCCTCGGTGCGACGATCGAGATCCGCGAGCAGCCGTCCTTCGGTGAGACCGAGGAGTTCATCGGCTCCTGAGCCTCGCGCTCGTACTGGGGTGAGCGGGTGCGGGGCGACGGGTGTGCGTGAGTGACTTTCGGCTAATGTTTGCGCTTGCTACTACCGGATGCTTGATTCGACGGGATCTGCGCCCGTAGAGTGATAGCGCAAACATCGATGCGAATCGATGGCATCCATCCGCGACGCATCGGGGCGTCTGTTCTCCCGAGTGTCGCTCCGCTCGAGAGGCAAGACGTGTCGAAACCTTCCCGACCGCCACGCACCGCCGTCGCCGTCAGCTCGCTGCTGGCGACCGCGCTCGCGTTCGGCGGTGTGTTCGCCCAGGCGCCCTCCGCGCAGGCCGCCGACCTCATCCCCGTGCCCAAGTCCGACTATCGCCTGCATGCGGTGTCGAGCGAATCCGATCCGTATCCGGCACCGCCGTCGCTCGACGGCACGGCGCTCGGGGCGTTCGACGGTGACTTCGGCACGCAGTGGACCTCGCGGTACTCCGTGAACGCGCCGTTCCCGCACTGGATCTCCGTCGACCTGCAGCGGTCGCTCTCGGTGAAGGCGCTCGACTACTCGGTGAAGCGCGGGCAGAGCGTCGCGGCGAAGACGGTCGAGGTCTACGTGACCGACGACGCCGCCGTCGCGCTCACCTCCCCGGCGGACGGCGGCTGGGGATCGGCCTCCGCCACGGCGACCCTGCACGCCCCGACCGCGAACGACGAGAAGCAGCGCATCGCGCTCGACGCCGCGAAGGACGGCCGCTACGTGGCCCTGCTCGTGATCCACGCACAGGGAACGACCGGTGGGGGTGCGGGCGAGATCGAGATCCTCTCGGACGAGGAGCTTCCGCCGATCGTCACCGAACCCGAGAACCCCTCGGCGGGCGAGACGATCGAGATCACCCGGGGCGGGACGACCGCGACCGTGGCGAAGGCCTTCCCGCAGATCACCGGCTACCGCGTCGGCAGCGCGACGTTCGGCGGACAGCGCACGTCATCCGAGAAGTGGGCGGTGAACGGCACCGCCTATGCCGCCGGGACCACGGCGACCGCGACGGCCGACGGCGTCGACTACGTCTCGGTGCTCGACGGGATCGACGTCACGATCAGCAGCACGATCCGCGTCACCGACGAGGGGACGGTCGAGTTCGAGGTCACCGGCGTCGAGGGATCGGCCGCCGTGAACACCCTTGGTCTGCCCGACAACGCGTTCCTCTCTGCGAGCGCGGCGGATGCCGGATCGGTCCTCGACCGCACCGTGATCAGTCCCGACAGCACGAAGAACGCCGACGAGCACATCGCCGTGAACGGGTCGACGACCATCGGCCAGAAGGGCGCGGCCTTCGCGTTCCTCGGAAACGGCGCGCTCGTCGGCAGCGTCATCACCAATGCGACCACGCAGGCATCCGGGGGAACCGCCTCCTGGAACACCCGCCTCACCACCCGCGTGACCGAGGCGGCAGGGCGCACGGCCGAGATCGGCTCCAACGCCTGGCTGATCCATCCGACCACCGCGGTCGACGATCGTGTGAAGACGTTCGCGCTGCCGCGGGTGACGGTGCTCTTCACCGCTGACCGCAACGACGACTCCGCCGTGGACTGGCAGGACGCCGCGATCCGCTACCGCGAGGTCGACACCCCGCGGCTCGGAGCCGATCGCGTCGCCGAGCGCGTCGTCAGCCGTATCCCGTTCAACTTCGCCTCCAGCGCGACCAACTACTTCGACCTGGTGCTCGACAACACGAAGCGCATCGCGAACCAGACCGACGGCCTCGGCCAGTGGGTGCTCAACAAGGGCTACGGCAGCGAGGGCCACGACTCGGCCAACACCGACTACGGCGGGAACTACAACGAGCGCGCCGGTGGGCTCGCCGACCTGAACACCCTCGTCGACGAGGGCGCGAAGCTCAACGCCGACATGAGCGTGCACGTGAACGCCACCGAGATCTATCCGCAGGCGAACGCCTTCGACTCGGCGATCCTCGACGGCACGGCCCCCTACAAGCCGGGCTGGAACTGGCTCGACCAGTCGTACTACATCAACCAGCAGACCGACCTGGGCACCGGGCGCGTGCTCGACCGCTTCCAGCAGCTGCGGGACGAGGTGCCCGGCCTCAGCGGCGTCTACATCGACGTGTACTACTCCAACGGCTGGGTCGCCGAAGAGCTCGCGGACGAGCTGAACGGCATGGACCTCGAGGTCGCGACCGAGTGGGGCGACAAGTTCGTCGACAGCACGGTCTGGTCGCACTGGCCGAACGACCTCGCCTACGGCGGCAAGGACAACAAGGGCATCAACTCCACCATGGTGCGCTTCATCCAGAACGGACAGGCCGACGTCTGGAACGACGACGCCCTGCTCGGCCAGCAGCGGCTGATCGACGCCGAGGGCTGGGTCGGCAACCGCAACTGGGACGGCTTCGTCGACAACATCTGGAAGCAGAGCCTGCCGACCAAGTTCCTGCAGCACTTCGACCTGCTCACCTACGAGGCGGGAGCCGAGGCGACGCTGACCGACGACGTGGCCGTGCGCATGGACGGAAGCACCAGGGTCGTCACGATGGAGGGGGCGACGGTGCTGCGCGGCGACTCGTACCTGCTGCCGTGGCAGTCGCTGGAGTCGAACGAGGATGCCGGCTCGCCGGTCGACGCCGACAAGATGTACTTCTACTCCGCATCGGGCGGCGAGAAGACGTTCGGTCTCACCGAGGCCTTCCGCGGGAACACCGCCTTCGACGTCTTCGAGCTCGGTGACCAGGGGCGTGTCAAGGTCGGCACCGTCGACGCGACGGGTGGCGAGCTCACTCTCAGCGGCGACAAGGGCACGGCCTACGTCGTGGTGCCGCAGGGAGGCGCGCAGCGCGCTGCCGTCGAGTATCACGATGCCGGCCTCGACGACCCGGGGTTCAACTCCGGTTCGCTCGATGTCTGGCACCCGAAGGGCGATGTGACGATCGAGCGCACCGACCTCGGCAGCGCGAAGAACGAGTCCCGCGGCGACAACATCGCCGTGCTCGGAGCATCCGCATCGTCGATCTCGCAGACCGTGACCGGGCTCACCCCCGGCCAGCGGTACGCGTTCTCGGCGCAGGTGCAGATCGACCCGACCGAGACCCGCGACGTGAGCGTCTCGGTCGACACGGGTTCCGGTGCGGTGACCCGCACGTGGAACCTCTCGCCGACCTACAACTACATGCGCGCGGATTCCAAGGCAGGTCAGTACTACCAGCGCGGTTCGACGTCGTTCCTGGCTCCGGCATCCGGTGAGGTCACGGTCTCGGTCGGTGCTGTCGCGGGTGACGCGAAGGTCCGCATCGACAACGCCCGCGTCTCGGCCGACACCACGTCGCCGTTCGCGGCCGGCACGGTGTACTCGAACGACTTCGAAGGCAACGAGGCGGGCTGGGGCCCGTTCGTGAAGGGTGACGCCAACGGCATCGACGATCCGCGCACCAGCATCTCGCGCCGTCACGACCCGTACGCGAGCAGCGACTGGCGCAACACCGCCAAGCCCTTCGATGCGGGTCCCCTCGCCGGGCTGGCGGTGGACTCCACGCTCAACGGCGACCACTCGCTCATGTCGCACTCCGAGAACAACGGCGTCGTCTACCGCACCGACCCGACCCTCGTGCCGCTGCAGGCGGGGCACTCCTACCGCATCGGCTTCGACTACCAGGTCGGCGCGAGCGGGGCGTACCGCTGGCTCACCGGGACGGATGCCGTGGCCGGTGGCAAGGTCACCTCGACCACGCTCAGCCGCACCGGGATCACGCAGGCGCTGGAGACGGCGAAGTTCTCGCAGGACGTGATCGTCGGATGCGGCGACTACACCTGGGTGGGTCTCGAGCGCGTCGGCGGGCCGGATGTGGACTTCGTGCTCGACGACTTCACGGTCACCGATCTCGGCCCCACGACCGGCGGCACTCCCTGTGCCACTGTGTCCGGCGAAGCGGGCGTCCTGAGCCCAGGTGCCCAGACCGCGTTCACCACGACCTTCACCAACAGTGAGCCCATCGCGGTCGAGAACATCGGCGTGCAGCTCGAGGTGCCGGAGGGCTACGTGGTCGAGGTCGCCGACGACTCCTCGAACCTGTTCGACGAGGTCGCGGCCGGCGACAGTGTGAAGACCACCTGGCTGGTCACCGCGCCGGCGGAGGCTGCCGGTACGACGGTCGGCATCGGGATCGCGGCGACGTACCTCGCGGACTGCGATGTGCGCACGGTCAGCACGACCCAGGAGGTGTCGGTGCCCTCGCGGGCCCGCATCCCCAACGCGCAGATCACCGCGTCGGCGAACTCCGAGGAGACCTCGGGTGAAGACGGTGCGGCCGCGAACATGCTCGACGGCGACGCCGGGTCGTTCTGGCACAGCCGGTGGAGTTCGGCCGCGACGTCCTACCCGCACGTGCTGACGTTCGATCTCGGTGACGCGGAGCAGGTCGACGGAATCTCGTACCTGCGCCGTGGGGCCAACCAGAACGGTCCGATCAAGGGCTACGAGGTCGCGGTGTCGACCGACGGTCAGGCGTACACCCCCGTCGCGACGGGCGAGTGGAAGAACGTCGCCGAGTGGCAGGACGTGGACTTCGCGGAGACCACGGCCCGCTACATCCGGGTGACAGCCACCTCGTCGATCTCGGGCACGCAGTTCGCTGCAGTCGCCGAGATGGCCGTGTACGGCTCTTCTGCTCCGCAGGAAGGTCACGCCCCCGAGGCGCGTCCGACGGACGACCTGAGCGAGTGCAACCCGGTGACGGATCCGAAGCTCGGACTCGACGCCGACTCGGTGCGGGCCGGCGAGACGGTCGGCATGGAGCTCACGGGCTTCGCGCCGCGGTCGACGGTCTCGGTCTGGCTCGACGACGAGAAGCTGACGGATGCCGCGGTCGATGCGAAGGGCGCCTTGACGACGCGACTGCTGATCCCGGCCGATGCCTCCGTCGGGAAGCACCGGGTGATCGTGCAGGACTCGGCGGGCGTCGAGCTCGCGAGTGCGGCGCTGAAGGTCAAGAAGGCCAAGCCCGGGAAGGATGCGCGCATCACGGCATCCATCAGCTCGGTCGCGGCCGGAGCGAGCGTGGCCGTGCAGCTGAGCGGCTTCGACCCCGACGCGCTGATACAGCTCTGGCTGCACTCCGAGCCGGTGCGCATCGGCGAGGTGACCGTGTCGGTCCAGGGGGATGCCGTGGCGACCGTCACGATCCCGGCGGCGACCCCCGCGGGGGCGCACGCTCTCGTCGCGACGGATGCGCAGGGTGCGGAACTGGCGCGAGCGGACCTCGCGGTCACAGCCGGCGCGGAAGGCGGCGGCGACCTCGCCACGACCGGTGCCGACGGAGCCCTCTGGGCCGGGGCAGCTGCGGTCGGTCTGGCCGCGGTCGCCCTCGGCCTGGTCCTCTGGCTGCGGAGACGCCGCCTGAGCTGATCCCGCTGACGCACGACGGCCCGGAGGAGTCTCCTCCGGGCCGTCGTGCTGTCCGCCCTCTCCCGCCTCTCGCCCCTCGTGCCCGCCCTAACCCCGCTCGTTTCTCCCCGGGTGCACGGCTTGCTGCCGAATGCGCGGCGTAGCGACGTGAGCAACCCGTGCACTCGCGACCAACCCGTGCACTCGCGACCAACCCGTGCACTCGCGAACCATGCCACTCGCGAAACATGCCGCTCACGAACCATGCGCGCACGCTCACGCAGAAGTCCGCCCTCAGCAGGGTGCTGAGGGCGGACGGGATGGGGCGACGGCGGGGGAGGATCAGCCCTTCACGGCACCCGCGGCGAGGCCGGAGCGCCAGTACTTCTGCAGGGAGAAGAACAGCAGGATGAGGGGGATCACGCCGAGCAGGGCGCCGAGCATGACGGCTCCCTTGTCGGGCGCGAAGTAGCTGACCATGCCGTAGAGGCCGAGAGTCACCGGCTTCAGATCCTGGCTCGAGATCATCATGAGCGGCAGCAGGAAGTTGTTCCAGGTGGCGACGAAGATGAACAGGAAGATGGTCACCATCGCGGGTCCCAGCAGCCGCAGCACGATCGTGAAGAAGATGCGACCCTCGCCGGCGCCGTCGATGCGGGCGGCCTCGAGCAGCTCGGTCGGAACGGATGACTGCGCGTAGACCATGCCGAGGAACACCCCGAACGGCGACACCGCCGAGGGGATGATGATCGCCCAGATCGTGTTGGTCAGCCCGAGCGCGTGGAACTCGATGTACAGCGGGACGGTCAGCAGCGCCACGGGGAGCAGGAGCCCCGCCATGATCACGCCCACGGCGATGCGCTTGCCGGGGAATGCGAACTTCGCGATCGCGTAGCCGGCCATCACCGCGAACAGAGTGCCGATGACCCCCGCGCTCACGGAGTACAGCAGGGAGTTGCCGACCCAGCGCCAGAACAGCCCCTGGGTCCAGCCCATCAGACTGTCGTAGTTGGTGTCGAGGTTCCACTCGGCGAACCAGAAGCCGAACGTCGACGTGAGGTCGGCGTTGTTCTTGGTCGACGCGACGATGAGCCAGTAGACCGGCACCAGGAAGTACAGCGTCGCGATGACCAGCGCGATGATGCCGAACGCCCGGGCGACCGGGGTGGGTGCGATCGAGGGCGGCGGAGCATCCACATCGGGCGCGCGACGGGGGCGTCGGCGCGGGGATGCCTCGGTGGTGATGAGGCGTGTGGTGGTCATGCGTCGCCCTTCCGGCGCTGCAGCAGCGCGTACACGATCGCGAGCACGCCCGCGATCAGAGCCATGAGCAGGGAGTAGGCGGATGCCGGGCCGCTGCCCGACGGCGAGATCTCGCCCATCATCGTGTTGTAGGTGAGCATCATCGGGGTGAAGTCCTTGCCCATCCACGAGTTCGCGGCCTGCAGCACCACCGGCTCGTTGAACAGCTGGATCGTGCCGATGATCGACAACAGCACCGCGAGGAGTGCTGCTCCCCGCACCAGGGGCACCTTGATGCGCATCGAGATCTGGAATCCGGACGCTCCGTCGAGGCGGGCCGCCTCGTACAGGTCGCGCGGCACCGCCTGCAGGGCCGACAGGAAGATGAGCATGTTGTAGCCGGTGTACGTCCACGTGGTCATGTTGGCCATCGAGAACAGGATCGTGCCCGGCGCCATGAGGTCGGTGCCCTCCGGGAGATAGGGGAGGAAGGGCGAGACCGCCGGTGTGTAGAGGTACAGCCACATCATCGCCGCGATGATGCCGGGCACTGCGAACGGCAGGAAGAAGGAGAGCCGGAAGGCCGCGGGCCGGCGCACGATGAAGGAGTCCAGCAGGAGTGCCAGGCCGAGCGCGACGAGGATCATCACCGGGATCTGCAGCGCGGCGTAGAGGACGACTCGCCCCATCCCGGTCCAGAACGCACCGTTGGTCGCCGCAGTGACGAAGTTCTCGATGCCGACGAACGTGTCTACGAGCTCGCCGCCGCCGTAGAGTCCGTCACCCGCCGGCACCTGCGCGAAGAACGACGAGCGGATCGACACGATGATCGGCACCAGGAAGACGACCACGAACAGCACTGCGAACGGCGTCATGAACAGCCATCCCGTGAGGCCTTCGCGTCGGGTCCCGAACCGGCGTCGGCGGACGGGGTCCGCGGGAGTTCGCGGTGCCTGCGCCGGTGCCGCACCTCGCGTTTCGGTCACTGTGACCATGGTGTCGCCTCTCGATCTCAAGACGACGGCGGAGTGCACGATTGCACGTGCACTCCGCCGTCGATCATCCGATGATGCCTTCTCGTGCGCTCACTTCGCGACCGGGAGGCCGAGGTCATCCAGCGAGGCGACTGCCGTCTCCTGGGCCGTGGTGAAGATGTCGGCGACCGATGCGGTGCCGGCGACGGCGGCCGCGGCGGTCTCGTTCATCTTCGACAGCGTCGAGAAGCCCGGTGCGTACGGGAAGTCCGGGTTCAGGTTCTCGGTGGCCGTGCCGAGCTCGGCGAGCACATCCTGACCCCCGAACTGGCGCAGCATCTTCTCGGGGGTCTCGACATCGCCCTTGGCGGCGACGACGAGGCCCTGCGACGCGAGGTCGTCGACCTGCGTGTTGAGCCAGTCGTTGAACTCCATGGCCTCGGCGGGGTGCTCGCAGCCCTTCAAGACCGAGACGCCGGAGCCGCCGTCGGGGCCGCTCATGGCGCCCGCACCGAAGTCGGGGAGCTGGGCGACGCGCCACTGCCCCTCGGCCGGCGTGCCGTCGAGGGAGTCGAGGAGGAACCCAGCTTCCCACGCGGCCCCGACGTGACCGATGAGGCTGCCGTCGTTGAGCGCTGCGGTGAAGCCTTCGCCCCAGCGCTCGGTCGCGAGAGTCTGCTTGCCGTCGAGGAGGCCCTGCCAGAACGCGGCCACGCGCTCGGACCCTGCGCCCTCGGTGTCGACCTTCCACTCGTCGCCGGCGGTGCCGAACCAGGTGTCGCCGGCGGCTGCCGACTGGGCGGAGAGCCAGTTCTGCGCTTCATCGGGCGTGAAGGCGGTGACGTACTTGCCGGCAGCGGCCGCCGCGGCGGAGTCGGCCGTGAGATCGTCGAGCGTCTCGGGGGCGTCGAGGCCCAGTGCCGTGAACTCGGCCTCGTTGTAGAAGTAGACGAGGGGGCCGGTGTCCTGCGGGAGGCCGACGATGGCGTCGCCGACCTTCATGCCGCTGAACGCGCCGGCGGAGAAGTCGTCTTCGTACTTCTTGGCCTCGTCCGCGACATCCTGCAGCAGTCCCTTGACGAACAGCTGCGGCACCTCCGAGTAGCCGGTCTGCGCGAGGCAGGGGCCGTTGCCGGCCTTCACGTCGGTCTCGAGCTTGAGGATCATGTCGCTCGACTTGCCGTCGAACTTGGTGGCCTTCACCTGGATGTCGGGGTGATCGGCGTTCCAGCGGTCGACGATCTCGGCGATGGGGGTCATGCCCTCGCCGTCGGGCAGACGGTGCAGGTAGTCGATCGTGACGGGTTCGCTGCCGGCGCCGGAATCGCCGGAATCGCCGGTCGAGCAGGCTGCGAGGCCGAAGGCCGACACCGCGCCGACCGCGACGATCGCGGCGGTACGGGTGAAGCGAGGGGTGATTGCCATGCTGTTCTCCTCTTTGAGGTCATGTTCTGCGGATCGCCCTGGGCGGGGGCCTGACGCCGAAGCATCATCGATCACATGCACATCAAATCAGAAAATGTTTGCGCTCACAAGCCTGGAAACATCATAAATACAGGCGCATCGGCGTCGGCCGGGAGAGCGCTGACATCACGCGAGCAGTGCGAGAGCAGAGGTGTTCCGAGGCCGACGCGCGTCCGACAGGCGTCCGACAGGCGTGCGGCGCCCGGACACGACGAAACACCCGCACGTGGTGTGCGGGTGTCACGAAGCAGAGCGGGCGGTCAGGCCTTCTCTAGCTCGTCCTCGTCTTCGTCTTCATACTCATCGGCCCACTTGTCGACGTAGGCGTCTTCGTCGGTCGGGTGAGCCAGCTCGCGCTCGAGCGCGGAGTAGTTCACCGACGGACTGTACGCCTTGAGTTCGCGGGCGATCTTGGTGTGTTTCGCCTTCTGACGGCCACGGCCCATGCGCGAGACCCCCTCACGAGTTAAGCCGCGGGTGTTTGAGGCCCGGGGCATTTCACGACACCGGCGCGAAGCCGGTAAGAGTAGCATTCAGAATAGCACGCGGGGAAGATGCACTGGCCGAGGCCAGTCTGGTGAAGGGAAACGATCTCATGACCGACAACACTCCCACTCCATCCGACGAGGCCGCACAGAACGCGGCGTTGCAGAAAGCCGTCATCGTCGGCATGCAGTTGGACCAGGACCCCCACGTGATCCACGAGGCCGTGCGCTACGCGCGACTCCTCGGTGTCCCCCTGGTGGTGGCGCACGTGGACGTCACGAGATTCGTCACGTATGAGGATCCGGATGGCTACGTGCATTCGGCTCCGATCGACATCAATTTCGATGCAGGCGCCGCCGAGTTCGAGGCGGTCGAGGCTTCTGCCGCGAAGATCCTGGCGGGGGTGGATGTCACCTGGACGGCGCGTCAGCTCGTCGGCGACCCGGCGCTCGCGATCAAGCAGCTCGCCAACAAGCTGGATTCATCGCTCATCGTCGTCGGCACCCGCAAGCGCGGCATCGGAGAGTCGATCCGCGAGTTCTTCACGGGCTCGGTCGCGGCGCGGCTCGCGCACCGGCAGCACCGCTCGATCCTGGTCGTGCCGCTCGGCGAGTCGGTGCCCGATGAGCAGAAGGAGATCTGGCCGGAGTCCTAGAGGGCGTTCACGCTCAACAGCAGAGGGCCCCGTCGGCTGTTCGCCGACGGGGCCCTCTGCGTGTTCAGGATCCGGAGCTGCTCAGGGAGACCGTGACTCCACGGGCCGCGTTGTCGAGCGCATCCTCCAGCTCGGTCACGACCGACGGAGACAGCGTGCCACCCTTCGCGAGGTGCGTGCGCAGGTCGGTGCGCACCCGGGCGCGGAACGCGTTGATGACGGCATCCGCACGATGCATCTCCTCGCGACTGAGAAGCCGGGAGTCGTCTCCCGCCGTGCGCGGGCGGTTCTTGGCCGCGGTGCGCTCGCCCTTCTCGGCGGCGGCGAGGTCGGCGCGGAGGCTCTTCATCGCATCTTGGACGCTCTGTCGGACCTCGCTCGCGATCAGTCGCACCGAATCGGTGAGTCCCGCCTCGATGCCGGCGAGGTCGCCCTCACGCGATGCGAGTTCGGCCCGACCGGCCTCGGTGATCGCGTAGATGGTGGTGCGGCCGTTGACGGTCTTGGTGACCAGGCCCTCCTCCTCGAGCTTCGCGAGGCGGGGATAGATGGTGCCGGCGCTCGGCGTGTAGGTGCCGCCGGTGCGATCGGTCAGCGACTGGATGATGCCGTAGCCGTGCTGCGGCGCCTCGGCGAGGAGCGACAGCAGATACAGGCGCAGGTCGCCGTGGGAGAAGACGGCGGGGCTCATGCTTCCCACTCCTCGTCTTCCGTGATCGAGGCCGGCGTGCGGCGGAGGACGGTGACGCCACCGGAGACGGAGTTCGCGCGCAGGTCGACGAATCGTCCCGAGAGCTCGCCCTTCGTGCCGGTGTAGTTGCTGGGGCCGGAGGTGCTGCGCTCGACGCCGTCGATCAGCAGCCGACCGCTCAGCGAGCGGACGACGTAGTTCGCGGCCAGGGACTCGTCGAGGCGCACCGTGGTGCCGCCCGAGACGGAGTTGATGTTGATGGTGTTCACGTCTCCCGCAGCATCCACGAGGGTGGAGCCCGAGACGATGTCGACGGTTGCCTTGCGCACGGCACCCGTGACGGCTACGTCGCCCGAGACGCTGTTCGCGTTGATCGAGCCGGTGAGGCCGCGCACCTGCACGTCGCCCGAGACCGAGTTGACCGTGAGGTCGCCGATCAGGGTGTCGACGATGATGTCGCCGGAGACGGTGTTGAGGCGGGCGTCGTTGCGGAGGCCCGAGACGAGGGCGCCGGCGCTGACGACGCCGAGGTTCAGGGCGATCGAGCGGGGGACCGCGACGCTCACCTCGGCGCGGGGGCCGCCGGAGCCGAAGTTGCGGAACACCTCGAGGAAGTTGTCCCAGCCCAGCTGCGGGTGGTCGATCTCGACCTCGCCGTCGTGGGACTCGATGCGGAGGTCTTTGGTGGTGACGCCGTGCACCTCGATGCGGATGCCCGGTTCGTCGTGGGCGATGATGTCGACCTGTCCTCCGACGAGGCCCACCTTGAGGCGGGTGACGGACTCGATGTCGATGACGCGTTCCTCGCCGGGGGCGATGAGCCACTTCTCGGTCATGTGTGCTTCTCCTGTGTGTAGGGTCACGATATATCGTGTCTGGCCAGAGTAACACGATATATCTCGATCTTGTCAACCCTCCGCGTGAAGTTCGGGCGAAACCCTCATCGGAGAGGGGGTGGTCGCTGTGGCGGCCGCGCGTCCGTCCGGGGCCTGCGGGGGCGACCGGTAGTCTTCGACGGAAGGACTTCGAGGGGAGAAGACGTGGCCGGGCGATCGACGAAGCAGCCCATCGCCGACCGAATGTACGAGGTGCTGCTGCATCAGTTCATGACGGGGGAGCGGGCGGCCGGGCATAGCTTGAACATCGGAGCCCTGTCTCGCTCTCGCCCGATCACATCCGCACCCTCTACGAGTCGCGCTCGCCGATGGGCGTGGTGCTCTGCGAGATGATCGGCTACCCCGACCGTCAGGACGACCGCGACGAGATGCCGGAGTGGAAGACCGAGGGCATGCACCTCAACGACGTGCCCTGTGTCGCCTACGCGCTCAACCCCGAGTGGTTCACGGTACGGCGGCTGCGCGTGGACGTGGAGCTGAGCGGCAAGCACACCCGCGGACAGACGGTCGTGCAGATGATCGACCGGTGGCAGGGAGAGCCCAACGTCGACGTGCTCTTCGACATCGACGCCCAGGCCGTGGCCGACGCTCTGACGGCCTCCGTGACCTCGTTCGGAACCGCCGTCGACTGACCGCGTCTCCCGTCGTGACCAGCGGCCCCACCCTCCCGACCCGGGGGTGGGGCCGTTTTCGCGTGTGGGGGCGATGCTGACGGTGACGCACCGTGAGCTCTAGAGTCGAGTGATTGCCACCCCCGCCACCCGAATTCGAGGACAATCGACGATGACCACGATCTCAGGTGCGCATTACCGCGTGCGATGGGTGCGTTGCCTCGTGGCTCTCGGGGTTTCGAATGCGACCATCGGCGCTCTGCTGGGATTGATGTACTGGCTGTATTCGTTCGGATTCGGCTGGGGAAGTATCGCGGACTCCGGCAACGGCGGGGCTGTGTGGAGTGCCGTGCTGGCGAGCGCCCTCTTCGGTCTCATCATGCCCACGGGATTGAGTCTGTTGTCGCTGGTTCCGCAGCTGAGATCGCCTCGTTCGTGGCCGATGCGAGTAGCCGTGGGACCTGTGGCCTGTTCCCTTCTCAGTTTTATCTTCGTCTGGTACTTTCCCGCTGTGCTCGCATTCGTCGCGCTGGCAGCGGTCGGTGGCGGTGCGCTCAGCATCCTGGCTGGTCGGCTGGTCAACGGCGTGCGCACCGAAGTCGATTGTGAACCTTACTGATGAGGGGCGTGCGTTGATGAACCCGCTTATGCCCGCGGTCGGAACACTCGTCGTCTGCTTCGGCATCGCCATGATCGTGTTCCGTAAGCGTGTGGTGAAGGGTATCGAGCGCAAGGCGAAGAAGATCGGCAGTCCGATGATCTCGAAGTCGGCGAAGTCGGACGGACCTGGGCGCGTCATCGAAGTCGGCGTCGTCTTCATCGCCATCGGCGTCGTCGTGATTCTGAACGGGGTGGGCGTTCTTTAGCTCGCGGCGACGCACCCGCAGGCGCAGACGCAGAAGACCTGCTATTCCTACGATGGGCTGCGTCAGCTGACTCGGGCGTGGACGCCGAACGCCGCGACGGCATGTACGGCTGCTCCATCCGCGGCGGCTATGGGGGGCCCGGCTCCGATGTGGCTGGACTACGCCTACGACACGTTGACAGGCAATCGCACGAGTGTGACGTCTCGTTCATCGATGGGCACCGTATCGACTCGGGCGTACGAGTATCCGGCGGCCGGATCCGAGCGTCCGCATGCGGTGCAGGAGGTCACGGGTGCGGCGGGGCAGGGCACCGGGGCCTACGGGTATGACGAGTCCGGCAATCAGGTGTCTCGTCCGGGCCAGGAGCTGACGTTCAATACCGTGGGCAAGGTGTCGAAGGTGGTCGCCGGGTCGGAGGTGCAGTCGAACGTGTTCGATGCGGACGGGAACCTGTTGTTGCAGGTCTCTTCGACGGATGGCGCGTCGTTGTTCCTCGGGGACACGACTCTGACGCAGGCTGCGGGGAGCAGTGTGGTGGCAGGGTTCCGCACGTACTCTGGTGCGGAGGGCAAGCCGGTGGCTCAGCGGTCGGCGAAGACCGGCACGACCGGGAGCGTGTTGACCTGGTTGTTCACGAACCTGGAAGGGACGGTGGATGTGCAGACGACGGCGAATGGGTCATCGACCGTGCAGTCGTATCGTGACCCGTTCGGTGCGCCCATTGCGGACAGTGCGCAGGGATGGGCTGATGGTGCCGGGTATATGAACAAGCAGGTCGCCAAGGCCACGGCGCTGACCAATGTGGGGGCGCGGACGTATGACCCGGCGTTGGGGAAGTTCGTCTCTGTGGACCCGGTGATCGACACCAACCTGCCGCAGCAGAACACGGGCTACGCGTACTCGGGGAACAACCCGACGACGTACAAGGACCCGAGTGGGCTCGCATTCAACTTCATGATGCGTGGCGATGGTGGAAGCCGCAAACCCAAGGCCTGGAACATGACGACGCAAGGCCTCCCACCGGGCCAAGCGGCGGTCCAGAAGGAAAGCGATAGGCTCTTCAAGAAGGTGCGAGACGAGGACAGCAACCCTTTCATCGCCCCGTTCCGCGATCGTGCTTCGGATCTTCGGATGGCGCGTTTCTACGGGTCCGAACAGGGGCAGCTGCTCGAAAGCTGGCTCAGTGGAAACAGTCCTTCCCACCTCGCATACGGCCCTGGGTCTCAAATGACGCAGGACATTCGCGGGTCGCTCACAGCAGACGAGTATCGCTCGCTGCTTCAGTCGGCCTTTCGAAATGGGCGCAAGTTGCCCGTTTGGGGGTTCACGGCCGGGACGCCTGAACTGAGGAACCACAACACTCTGCGAGATGCCCTTACGGGGCTAAACTGGGAAAGCGCTCCAAGCGAATATCAGACGTTTCTGACACTTGGCACTTTCGATTTGGAAGCTGAGCTCGTGGAGCGGCCTCGGGGGAGCTCGGCCGTCGTTGCGATAACGGCCACGAATACTACGTCTTTAGGATCCATGTTGCGGATTAACGATGACGTCTACACCTATCTGAACCGCATCGCGCCGGGAGCAGGAATAAATCACGTGTCTGAAACTTTCACCTGGACCGAAACGATTAGCTGGTGATGATCTCCGTACTTCGACGTATCGCTCGACTAGCCACCGTTGGCAGCCTAAGCCTAGGTGCGGCTCTAGCCTTGGGCGGATGTTCAGGGGAACCCGTGCCCGCCAATGGACTCGAGATCGAAGACGTCAGCGGGACATGGATTCTTGAAGGCGAATATGGTCCTGCCGTGATGGAGCTGAACGACGATCGAAGCGTCCGCGCCCATGACTGGCCATCAGCAGTTTTCTGCGGCGGGATCCGGGCCCCTGGACAGGTGGACGTTACAGGGACGTGGTCAGGTGCCGACGGTGGAACCAACGGGATCTTTCTCGGGCTGGAGGGCCCGTGCGATATTCAAACCGGTTTTCTCTTCAGATCGAGTGATGATGTTCTCGAGATGCAGTTCTTTCCACCTGGCGAACTGGACACGTCTCTCGAACCTCTCTGGGTGCTTCGACGGGAGTGACCGAGTGCGCATTCGCAGAGATTGGGGATGATCAGATGCACGTCCATGGAACGCTGGCCTCGGTCCCTCGATTGCCAGCCGAATTCGAGGTACAGAATGTTCGTCACTGGAATACTGATCGTCGGGTTTGGCGTCGTCGTAATCGTTTGGCGAAAAAGTGTGCGAAAGGCCATACTCCGCAAGGCGGAGAAGATTGGCAGCCCGATGATCTCGAAATCAGCAAACTCGGACGGGACCAGGCGTATTGTAGAAGTCGGCGTTGTCTTTGTAGCTATCGGTGTGTGGGTGATTCTGGAGGCAGCCGGTGTTCTCTAGTTGACTGAGCCGCGATTGCTTTCGTGACTACAAGAAAGGTGACCGAGAGGTGCGGGTGAATGTTCTGGAAACAATCGTCGCTTCGAATATGGGTATTCCATTCCTGGGATTTCTGATCCTGAGGATGCCAGGGCTGTCTCTCTCGGGTATCAATTGGCAGCAAAGTTCCCGAACGGGATTCCTCTCGCGGCATACCAGCAAATGATCTTGGATTGGCTTTCGATGGACGTCTCTCCGTGATTCGCGTGAGGTCGGGTCTTGTCTGGGCGGCAGTGGCGATTCTGATAGCCATAGCCATCGGGCTGGTTGCGCTTGCGGCATCGACGATGATGTCGGCGCAGTCACGAATGGGTCGCGCGGTTGATCTACCGCTTTCATTACAGGCGGAGACCAAGGGACGTGCGGGTTCCGTCGGCCAAGCAATATTGGAATCCGAAGGTGCTGTGCGCCTAGACGGGTTCCCGATCGGGGTTGTCCTCCAGGCAGAGGGCAAATGCACGGATTGGGACGGCAAAACCACATTCAGTGGAGCCGGCACGTGGACGATCGATAATGATTTAATCATTACAATCACAACGAGTAGAGGGGACGTCGCGATCGGCCCGTATCACCCGGCGCGCGGCGACGTCGTATGGTACAGATTCGGACTTCCCCTATGTGGTTCGAAAAACCCCTTGTGGTATTGGGTGAGTTAAGGTGAGTAAGCGCGAAGGCAGAACTGCGATCATCCAATTCTCCGCTTCGAACCCCATGACGCTGGGATCCTTGATCAGCCCTGTGCGCGAATATGCAGATTCTCTGCCCGGCGCCACGGGCCCACTGTCGGCCGTTACCGTCAATTACACCTGGACTTCGACGGTGAGTTGGGAATAATGCGCGGATGAAAAACTGGGTGTCAGTTGCAGCAGCAACTGCAGTACTCGTGATGGTGCTGACAGGATGCGGTCCGCAATCTGAAGCTGACGATCTGACGAGGGAAGACATCGTCGGAGTGTGGAGTCTCCAGGTAGATCGCAGCGACGCGACGATCTCGATGAACGGGGACGGCACGTTCGTGGCTCGTTCGTGGCCAGAAAACCTGCTCTGCCGAGAGGCGGGAGCCCTCAAACTCGATGATCTGGAGTGGGAAAATCCGAGCACGATCCATGGCACGTGGCAGTCCGGGAGAGACTTCCCCTATCTGCTCTTTCTGACGTCGGACGAAGAATCGTGTGGGAACGCGAGCTGGATATTCAAGGTGTGGGAGTTTGGGGAAAAAGACTACCGATTCCAGGTGTTTCTCGACGGCGTGAGGGATCCTGAATCCGCAAGTGAAGACCAGAGCGTCTGGATATCGAAGATCCCCACCGACTGACGACAGCAGCGTGAGTAGACGATGATGACGGCATCACTACCTCCGGGCGTGACTAGAGGTGCTCGGCGCGGAGTCTTTGGCGTCTTCGTGCTGCGGGACGTGTTCGCCAACGGGGTGCACATGAACTGAGGCTGACTTCAGCCGCAGCGACCAGCTTGAGTAGACGATGATGACTGCATGACTACCTCTGGCCAGACGCGGCGTGATGCGGCGAAGTGACATGACGATGCGGGGGTCATCGGCCACTCCGGGCGGCACTCCTCATGCGAGAGTGACATCTACATGGACAGAAACGATCGCAGGGCGATGACCCGCCTCGTGCAACGCGTCATCCGAGTTGCCTGCGTGGGCGTTGTCGTGTTGGGCGTAGCGGCTTGTTCTGGGAGCCCCACGCCAGCTCGTGGACTCGGAATCGAGGACGTCAGCGGCACGTGGATCCTTGAAGGGGAGTCGGATCCGGCTGCGATGGAGTTGCATTCCGATCGAACCGTTGAAGCTCACGACTGGCCGTCGGACATCGTGTGTAACGAAGACGCGGGAGTTGAACGGCTGGACGTCACCGGTACATGGATCGGCGCCTATGGGGGCCGTGACAACGCGATCTACCTCATGCTGGATGGACCGTGCGGCACGCATACGGGTTTCCTCTTCCAATCGAATGATGATGTTCTCGAGATGCAGTTCTTTCCACCCGGTGAACTGGACACGTCTTTCGAACCTCTCTGGGTGCTTCGACGGGAGTAACCGAGTGAGCATTCGCAGAGATGGGTGATGATCAGATGCACGTCCATGGAACGCTGGCCTCGGTCCCTCGAGCTTTAGGCCTTGACTGGTCGGCGGAATCCCTCGATCAGGGGTCTCGTGTTTCGTGCCAGAAGGTCGCGTGAGTCTTGAGGCTTCCCCCTTTTCGCAGTCTGCGCGGCTTGGCGACGCCGATAGCGTGCTCCGCCGGATCTTCCGGGGATTACCCGCGGTCTCGGACGGAATTCTCATTGTTGATGACGACTTATCGCGTCGTGGCGACCCAGGACTCGATGGTGTCTCCTTCGTCGACGACAGGGTTATCCGTTGGGAAGGCCTGCAATCACCTCCCGAAGATCTGACGCGTCTGGTTCGGAGAGGAGCCTCGGGGTACCCGTTGAATGCGTTCATATCGGGCAACAGGCGAGGTCAGACTCTTCGTCCTTCCGTCGGTTCGCTCTCCGACTCGGATGTTCTGCTGCTCGCAAGCGAGGTGCAGGTCGTCATCCACTCCATCTACGATGCAGAGTCTTTCCTGCTCTTGGTTCTCGACGAAGAGGTTAACGCGTTCCTGGGTTCGCTCATATGACCTCGACCGCCGAGTGTCCGGCTGGAATCTGGTCGTACTCGTATCGTTTTGATCACCCCATCGGAACGACCGGGCATGACGCCGACTTCTTCACTTACGCGTCTCACAGCCGGTTCGAAGCGGCGAAGCCGACCTGGGAACAGCAGGCTTCTAACCTTTCGGCGCTTTTAGAGGAGTCGCGATGACGTCGAGACGGACGAGAGTGTTCCCCCTCATGGTCCTGCTGCTTGGTGCTGTGTTGATGACGGCGGCGTTCGTGGCGTTGTTCCGCTACGGATCGGTCGGCGGTTGGGAGGTATCCCCTGGAGGGCGAGACCATGTCACGCCCCTGCTCGGCACTTTCGCGATTTTCGCGGCCGGGGGAGTGCCGGTCGCGCTGATGTGCTGGTCTCTTGAGCGACCGGTGAGTGGCGGATCATCGCGAGTCAGCCGCAACCGGATCCGCCATGTCCTCATCCCCAACGCCTTGGCGGCTGTCGTGGGTATTTTCCCGATGTATCTGCTCGTGTGGGACTGGTATCAGGCCTTCGCGGTCGTCGGGGGACTCGCCGTTCTCGGAAGCGTCATGTGCTTCGTCGCCCTGTCGGTCGGAGACAAGGTGCGGCTGAGGACGGCCGCCCCCGACGATGCGATCGAGCACCGGTGACAGCCTCCCCGGGGGCGCACTCGACGATGACGTCGGCATGACTACCTCTGCTCGGGCAGCTCCTAGTTTCATGGTCATCCTCGGGATTGCCATGGTGACGGTAGGGATCGTCGGAATCGTTCAAAGGCTTAGTCCGTAGCCAAGGTACGTACTGCCGTCTTGTGACTTCAAACCTGTTCTGTGCCCTCGACAACTAGGACGATCGGTGATCACGAGACGGCAGCCTGAGTAGACGATGATGGCTCCATGACTACCGCTGTCCGGAGAGCTCGCGTGACGCGATGGCGTGACACGACGATGCAGTTGTCTTCGGCAGGAGGACTGCGTTGAAGAGCCTTGCCGGCTTCTCCGGAATGCTGCTGCTGATCGTCCGCGGATTCGTTCTCTGGTTCCTGATCCCGTTCTCGACCGTGGCGTGGCTGCTCATCCACTCGTGGGCTCAGAAAGCAACGCTGGGTCAGGCGATCTGCTGGTACGACTGGAACTTCATTGCGTTTCTGCTTCTGATGCCTTTTCGGCCCGCTCTCCGCTACAGCACGGGTGACGAGAGGATCCGGTTCTTGCGCATCTCAGAGATGCGAGTGATCCAGACCTACAAGATTGCGCTGACACAGCAGAACTAGGCCCTCGCGGAGAGCGTTGACCGTTGCACGCGTGCAGGGGATCGGATGGCGGGCTCAATGCTCATCTCCGCTGTGAACCCGCCGCTGTGAACCCGCCGATGAACGCAGCTACCTCCCCGATAGGCGCACCAGGTGGAGTGCGGCTATGAGACGAGGGGGTGGCAACAGGCGCGGCGGTGGCTCCGCTATCTTGAACGGGAGCTCCCAGGGAGGTGGCGCAGATGTCCGACCAGGCGATTGTCGGCATCGTCGTTGTCATCTTCGGGCTCGTTGCTATCGCGCTACATCGAGTGATTCCCACGATGATTCAGGGCGCACTGAAGTTTTTCTTTGGCGAGCCGGTCGCCGATGACGCCATAAGAGGACCGTCGGCGAAAGTCCATGTCGTCGTTGTCGGCGTGATCATCGTGATCTTCGGCGGATTCATGTTCGTGTCTGGCGTATCTCAGGGTTGAGCGCCATATGCAGTTTCGGCTTTGGTTGGGCGTGGTGAGGTGGATGTGATCGACGACGGGAACGGAGGGTTTTGAGGTGACGGCTGCACGGAGCCTGGGATGACCAGAACTTCAATCTCTCGCTGGTGCAAGGCCCGTTGCGGCCGCTCACCGGGCGAGAAGTCGATGCGAGATTCGTCGGAATATCCGCCATGAGGCCTCTGTCGACGTACAGGATCCGGTGGCTGATCGAGATGGTCTGATGGCCAGTGCTCCATGCTCCTCCGTGGCCGCTACCGAGTGCACGGGAAGCTGTCGAATGCACGGCTTGTCAACGTCGACAACCCGTGCATTCGACAGTAAGCCGTGCACTCGAGAAGGAGTGGCGAGGGGCGGGAGCACGAGGAGACCAACTCCCGCTTGACCTTGACGCGACGTCAACTTCTAGAGTCGAGATATCGAACGGGAAGGAGGCGACATGGAACGGGACGACTGGTCCATCCAGGAGATCGCGCGGCTGGCGGGCACCACGAGTCGCACGCTGCGGCACTACGACGACATCGGACTGCTGCCGCCGTCGCGCATCGCGCCCAACGGCTACCGCCACTACGACGGGCAGGCGCTCGTGCGGCTGCAGCGCATCCTCCTGCTGCGAGAGCTCGGACTCGGGCTGCCGCAGATCGCGGAGGTGCTCGAACGCGAGCGCGGCGAAGCATCCGCCCTCGAGACCCATCTCGCGCTGCTGCGCGAGGAACAGACCAGGCTGGCGCGGCAGATCGCGTCGGTCGAATCGACCATCACCGCATTGAGAGGAGGTGAGAACCTCATGGCAGAGAACATGTTCGACGGCTTCGACCACACCCAATACAAGGAGGAGGTCGAGGATCGTTGGGGCAAGAAGGCCTACGCCGACAGCGACCGCTGGTGGCGGGGGATGACGGATGCCGAGCGCGCCGACTGGCAACAGCGCGTGTCCGACCTCGGACGCGACTGGATCGCCGCGGCGGAGAGCGGCATCGACCCGGCATCCGCCGAGGCTCAGGATGTCGCGCGACGCCACGTCGAGTGGCTCACGGGCATCCCCGGCACTCCCGCAGCCGCCCCCGGCGGCGACGTCAAGGCGTATGTGATCGGGCTCGGCGAGATGTACGTCGCGGATCCGCGCTTCGGCGCGAACTACGCGACGTCGTCCGGCGGCACCCACGGCGCGGAGTTCGTCCGCGACGCACTCCGCATCTACGCGGAGGCGAATCTGTAGACGCATCCTTCCGGATGCCGAGCGGCCCCCTTGCGTGCGAACCACCCCGTTGTGGACGTACCTAAGGGGGCCGTTCGCACACAAAGGGGGTGGGTCGAGATGGGCGAGTGGGCGTGACTTGACTGTATTCCGAGATTCCGAGATGCATCTTCTTTCGACGACCTCATGCCTGCTTACGATGCTTGGGCCGTCGACAGTCTACATATTCATCGACGGACCCAATTGATAGTGATGAAAGAAGGTCAGATGATGCAAATAGCACTGCGAGGCGTCGCGGAAGCACTCCTCAACCGAGACTCGGTCGAGATTGATAGCAGCGCGCCATTGACGGTCGAGTCTCTGTTCCGCAGCCTCGGTGAGATGGACGTCGATGTCAAACATGCATTCATCGCGCCGGAGACGGGCGAAGTGCGACGCTACGCTCGAGTTCTCGTGAACGGAAAAGCCGCTCGACTCGACGACGAAATCGATCCGGATGCAGACGTCAAGGTATGTGCCGTACACGCTTGTGACGGCTGACGCGAACTCAGTTTTGTGGCGGCCGACTTCCAAGGTCGGTCGCCACGGACGCAAATCCCAGCCTGATCGGAGGAACAGATGCAATTCAAGGATGAGCGATACAACCGGCAAGAGATGATGCCCCAGGTCGGAGCAGAAGGGCAACGGCTCCTGCGTGAGGCCAGCGTCGTCTCCGTTGGGGCCGGAGGAGTGAAGTCTCCACTTCTCTACTATCTTGCCGCCGCCGGCGTTGGGCGGATACACATCATCGATTTCGATCGCATCGAGACCAGCAACCTCAATCGCCAGATCCTCTATCGCAGCCACGACGTGGGAAGGCTCAAGGCAGAAGCGGCCGCGGAGGAGCTTCTGGAACTCAACCCGGAGATCGACGTCACGTTCTCAACCGAAAGGGTCGACCACGAGAACGTCGAGAGATTGCTCGCCGGTTACTCGGTGATCCTTGAGGGCGGGGACGGCCCCGAGCAGAGACTGCTCTGCAACTCGTTCGCCATCCAGACGTCGACACCGATGGTTCACGTCAGCGCACAGTACGGCTACGGCTACGTCTTCACGATGGCATCGCCCGGGGACCCGTGCCTGCAGTGCGCCTTTCCGGACTTGCCCGAGAACCGGCGTGGTCCGGTACCTGTGTGGGGCGTCTCCACCGGATTGGCGGGAGTTCTTGGTGCGAATGAGGTGCTGAAGATCATCCTCGGCAAGGGCGACCTTGCGAGCGGCTATCTCTTTTCCTTCTCCTGCTTCAAGAATGACTTCATCAAGGTTCCAATCGACCGGATACGAGGGTGCCCCGCATGCGGGAGCCGGTGAGCCCGGAAGCGAACTCCATCGAGCGTGCAGCCCTCTTCGGCACCGCCGTTGACGCGGTGGGTACCGGAGCCTTCGTAAGTGCCGCCGCTCTCTTCTTCACACTCCAGAATGGGGTGAGTCCGATTGCTGTGGGCGTTGGGCTCACGGCCTCAGCGGTCGCCGGCGCGCTGGCGTCCGTTCCTGTTGCGCATTTTGCCGATCGTTTCGGTCCGTTCCGAGTCTTTGCGATCTCTTACTCGCTGCGGGCAGCAGGCATGATCGGTTGGCTCGCGGTCAGCGGAGATCTTGCCTTCTTGATCTACTCAGTGGTATTCGGTCTTGTCGACCGCTCCGCGGCTTCGTTGACACGGAGCATAGTAGCCGCGCCCTTGTCCAAAGATGATGCCGTGCGCGTCTTCGGTCGGATGGCGCTCCCGGGCAACATCGGGTACGGCGTGGGGGCTGGCTTCAGCGCGTTAGTTCTTTTCCTCGAACTGCCGCTCTCCCTCGTCGTGGGTGCAAACTCGTTGTCGTTTATTTTGGTCGTTCTTGTCTATCGAGCTGCATTCCAAGGCAAGAACTTGGTGGGTGCGCGCGTTCGTCCATCTTTGCTCGCCTCGCGATCGTCGATGATCTCAGCCTTTGCTTCACGGCGCAGGCTAAGGGTTACGTGGGAGAATTTTGTTTTCTCCTTCCATCGGACGCTCCTCAACGTGTACCTCCCGCTTTTAGTGGTGTCGCGCTGGCCGACGCTGTCGTGGATTGTTCCCGTTGCGTTCATCGCGAACGCAACGTGCGTCGCGCTCGTTCAGGCACGAACCAACGCCTGGGTGGTTCGCGGGTACAATCACGCCATCGCTTGGGCCACGTCTGGGATCATCCTCGGCCTATCCATCTTGGTACTGGCGACGGCCGCGCCGCGCTCCAATGGTGGAATCGGCATTGTGCTTTTGTCCGCCTTGATCCTGCTCCAGATTGTCGCGGAAATTCTGCATTCTGCAGCGCTCGCCGTCTATATGGTGAAGCTGAGTCGCGGGAGTGCGCTGACAACGGACATGAGCGCGATGAATGTGGGAGGACAACTGCAGAACATCGTAGGTCCGGTGATCTTCGGAGCACTCGTAGGTCCAACGACCTGGATGCTCGGGGTCGTTGTCGGCGCGGGGGTGCTCGTGACGGGCCTTCGAGCTTCGTCCTCGTCTAGGCGGCGATGGTTCGAAAGTGAGGAGGATGCAGTTGAGCAATGATGCCGGCGAACTGGCGGACTACTGGGACTGGGCGCATGTGATTCGTGACTGGCCCCGAGGGGCGGAACTGCCGATCGTTCAGCATGTTCTTGAGGAGGTTTCCGATCGCGACCAGATCCTGTACATCGGCGTGGGTGACGGGCGCAATTTCTTGAGGCTTGCCGATAGTGGTCTTGATATCTATGGTTGCGACGCGTCTCGCGTAGCTGTCGATCGGCTTCTTTCTGCTCATCCCTCGCTTCACGATCGACTGCTCCACGGAACGTTCCCGGAGATTGTGGAGGATCGGGCGGGATTTGATGTCGTCATCGCGTCGCGTGTGCTCATACGCCCGGACTTGGACGGATCCCGCGCAGACCTCTCTGCAATTCGTAGCGTGCTTCGTCCCGAGGGCCGGTTGTTCGCAGAGTGGACGGCGGCTGGTACCGATCCGTGGCCGGGATGGGGGTCGGCGGCATTGGATGCTCGTGGAAACCTCAGGCTCTACTACCCCTCGGAACGCGTCCGGAAGATCTATCTCTCGTTTCTGGGCTGTGTGGAGCTCGTGGAGACTGCGGGGTTCACCGTTGACCGCGGCCCGGTCCCTATCGATCTCCCGCGACACCGCTACCCGGGCGGGATCGTTCGGGATTGGGTTCTCTCTGCGCGCGCAAATCCTCCCTGAGTCGCACTATGCCGAGCGGCCCCCTTACGTGCGAACCACCCCGTTGTGGACGTACGCAAGGGGGCCGTTCGCACACAAAAGGGCCGCTCGGCGGGAAGGGAGAGGGGGAAGGACGCGGGCGCGGGCGCGTAGCGAACGGCGGACCCGCGTGCAAGGGGGAGCCCCCGGCATGGCCGCGGGCGTAGGGTCGTGCCATGAGTCGGCGGCACAGGGACAGAGACGCATCGCCGCTGTTCCTCGTCGCGACCGCCGCCTACACCGCGAACTGTGCGCTCGGAGCCTCGGTCGCTGCGCGGCTCATCGACACCAGCCGGTTCCGCTGGCTGCATCACGCGCTTTACATCGTGACGTGCACCACCGTCGCCGCGGCCGTCGCGGTCGGCTTGTCCCGGGGCCCTCGCACCGCCGGTCGCCGAGCCGCCCTCGCACTGCTCCCCGCGGCCGGCCCCCTCGCCGCGATCCCGTACCTCGGCAGCCACGGCCGCCGGCATCCGCTGGTCGCGCTCGCTGCCGCCCCCTTCATCGTCGCGGGACTCCTCGTCTCGCGCCGCCCCGCCGACCGGAAGTGACCGCATGGAACTGCTCGATGCCATCCGCCGCCGCAAGACCACGAACGGGCCCTTCCTGCCCGACCCGGTGTCGGAGGAGCACCAGCGCATCCTCCTCGAAGCCGCGGGCCGCGCCCCCTCGCAGCTGAACAGCCAGCCGTGGCGGTTCGTCGTGATCGAGAGCCGCGACACGATCGAGCAGATCGCCCGCATCTCGGGCGAGAGCATGACCGAGGCGATGTCGAACGGCACGTTCTTCGAGCGCTACAAGCCGTACTTCCGCTTCAGCCAGGCCGAGATGGAGGAGAAGCGCAGCGGGATGCTGTTCGACAAGCTGCCCGCCGCGCTCCGCCCGTTCACGAGCCAGGTGTTCACCAAGCGCGGGCAGACGCTCATGAACACCTTCGGCGTGCCCAAGACCCTCGGCTCCGAGAACCGCAAGCTCGTCGCGGGGTCGCCGCTGCTGCTCGGCGTCATGCTCGACCGCAGCGAGTACCGGCCGGGGCAGCTGTCGTCGTTCTACTCCGTGTTCAGCATGGGCGCGGCGATGGAGAACATCTGGCTCACGACGGTCGAGCTCGGCATGGGCATCCAGTTCATCTCCTTCCCGATGGAGGTGCCGGGGCGCTGGGACGAGATCGTCGAACTGCTGCGCGTGCCCGACGACCTCGAGCTCATGGCCGTCTACCGGCTGGGCTACCTGCCGCCCGAGCAGCGGCGCCCCGCGATCGACTGGTCGAGCAGCCAGCGCAAGCTCGTGTCGCAGTACGTGTTCCGCGAGAACGGAGACACGCCTCAGCAGGGATGGGACGACGGCCCGACGCCCGGCCCGGTCACTCCCGGCCCGAGCGCGGCAGGCGACTGAGGTCCTTCACCGCTGGACCCTCGATCCGGGTGCCGTCGGCGGCGAACCGCGAGGCGTGCAGCGGGCAGTCCCACGTGCACTCTGCATCGTTCCACTCGAGCACGCCGCCCATGTGCGTGCACACCGCGCCGACGGCGCGCGTCACGCCGTGGACCGTCGAGACGCCGACCGGACGACCGCCGCGGTTCGCCACCACACCCTCGCCCTCGGCGGGCTTCGCGACGGGAACCGAGCGGCTCTCGGCATCTGCCCATCCACCGGCGAGTGCGGCCGCGACCTTTCCACCCTCGACGGCGCCGCGCCCGAGGTCGGCGGGCATGGTCATGCGCGTGCCGATGGTCGTCATCCAATCCGCACGCTCGCGCCAGGGCACCCCGAGGATCTCGGCGGTGAGACGCTGTGCGGCAGCCGGTGCGTTCGACAGCCCCCACTTGGAGTAGCCCGTTGCGAAGCGGATGCGGCCGAGACCGCGGGGCATCGCGCCGACGAACGGGATCAGGTTGTGCGACTCGTAGTCCTGCGCCGACCACCGATGCGTCTCCTCGGCGCCGGGGAAGTGCAGCTGCGTCCACGCGACGAGGTCTTCGACCGCGGCCTTCTCGCTGTCGGACCTGCCGACCGGGTGGCCGTTGCCCCCGACGACGAGCTGAGCTTCGCCCCCGGGGCCGTCGGCCGCGCTGACCGGACGCACCGAGCGGGTCGGACCGTCGACCGAGAGGAACATCCCCGTTGGCACGTCGCCCGGCACCCGGAACGACACGCAGTACGACCGCAGCCCGTGCGTCTTGGCGAAGTACAGGCCTCGATCTGTGATCGGGGTTCCGGTCGCGAGCACGATGTGGTCGGCGAAGATCGGCCCCGCCGTGGTGTCCACGCGACCGGGCAGCGCGCGGGTGCCGGTGGCGCGGACGCCGATGTGCAGCGTGCCGCCAGCGCTCAGCAGCTCGTGGGCGAGCGCGGCGGTCACCGCGACCGGATCGATCGCGACCTGGTCGTCGAGGGCCACGGCGGCGGCCACCGGGAACGGCGTCGACGGCACGGTGGTGGCGGCCAGCATCCGCGTCGGCAGGCCGGCCTCGCGGGCGGCGTCGTGCTGATCGCGCACATCCGACGCGCCGTCGGGCCCTTGCGCATAGGAGTGGTCGGTGTGGCGGGTGAAGGGCACGTCGGCACTCTCGGCGAAGGCGGTCAGCCAGTCCATGCCGGCACGGTTGGCGTCGACGTATGCGCGCACGAGCGACGCGGGGTGATGGCGGCGGATCGTCGCGAGCCGCATGCCCTGCAGGAGCGAGAGCTTGCCGGTGTTCGCACCGGTCGCGAGCTCGGCGATCCCACCGGCGTCGATCACGGCGACGTCGAGACCGGCCCTGGTGAGCATGACGGCGGTCGTGAGGCCGGTGAGACCGGCGCCGACGATGACGACGTCGTGGCGCGCACCCGCCTCGAAGGGCGATCCGGTCGGCAGTGACTTCTCGAGCTTCCACAGAGGGGTCATGGCCACAGTCAACGGCGTGCGGTGCGCGGCATCCACGCCCTTGACATCGCCTCGGCGCACTGTCACGCGCGACTACAGTGGCGACGTGACCCTCCGCCGCATCCTCCTCGTCGCCCTCGGCGGCACGGTGGGCACGGCGGCACGGCTCGGCCTGGGGCTCGCGCTTCCCGACGTCGGGGGCATCCCCGTCGCGGTGCTCGTCGCGAACGTGGTGGGCGCCCTGCTGATCGGCGTGCTGGCCGCGCGGATCCCCGCATCCACGGATCTGCGGCTGCTGCTCGGCACCGGTGTGCTCGGCGGCTTCACGACGTACAGCGCCTTCATGACGGGGAGCGTGGAGCTGTGGGCGGATGCCCCCGTGCTCGCGTTCGCCTACGCCGCGGGGAGTCTCGTGCTCGGCCTCGGCGCGGCAGCTCTCGGGCTGCGTATCGCCCGCCCGCGCTCCGGAGCGGCCTCGTGAACCCGGTGCTGTTCCTCGCCGCCGCGCTCGCCGGGGGAGTCGGCGCGGTGCTGCGGTACCTGGTCGACCTCGGCGTCGCGCGGCTGGCCGGTCGCCGGTTCCCGTGGGGCATCCTGCTGGTGAACCTGTCCGGATCCTTCGCGCTCGGCGTCGTCACGACCGCGCTGCCGGATGCCGCATTCCTCCTCGGTGCCGGACTCCTCGGCGGCTACACGACCTTCAGCACGGCGATGCTCGACGCGGTCGCCCTGTGGCGTGACGGCGAGCGCCCGGCATCCGTCTTCAACGCCGTCGGGATGCTCCTGCTGGGCCTCTTCGCCGCGGGTCTCGGGCTCGCCGTCGGCGCGCTGCTCTGACCGCTCCCAGCGTCCTCACAATCCGAAAATGTACAAACGTACATGTACGGGATGTCCAGGGGGTTCGGATGGGTGATGGGTTGCGTCGTCGACGCGACCCTGAAGCGCGCCGTCGCGAGATCGTGACCGCTGCCGCCGAACTCATCGTCGAGGTGGGGGCCGAGGCCGTCACGCACCGCAAGGTCGCCGCCCGCGCCGGCGTTCCCCTCGGCGCGACCACCCAGTACTTCGACACCCTCGACGACCTGCGCGCCGCCGCCTTCCGGGCGCTCGCCGAAGAGGTCGACGCGCGCCTCGACGGGGTGCGTCAGACCATCGCCGAGCGCGGGGACAGCCCCGCCGTGATCGCGGCCCTCGTGTTCGAGAGCATGGACGACGCACATGCCGTGCAGGCCGACCGCGCCGTGGTGACCGCCGCCGTGCACGACCCCCGTCTGCGCGAACTCGCACGCCACCTCTCCGACCGGCTCGTGGAACTTCTCGAGCCGACCTATGGCGAAGACCGCGCCCGAGCGGCGATGATCTTCATCGACGGCGTCATGTGGAGCATGCAGGTCCGCGACGCCCGCCTCGAACAGTCCTTCATCGAGACCGCACTGGCGCGGATCCTCGGAGATTCCGTCTCCACTCCCTCCGCAGCGACAGCCACACCCTGACACCGAGGAAACCGCCTTGTCGAAACTCGCCATCCTGAGCCTCAAGAACCGCGCGCTCATCGCCCTGATCACCATCGTCGCGGCGGTGTTCGGCGGGCTCGCGCTCACCAACCTCAAGCAGGAGCTGATCCCCTCGCTCGAGCTGCCGGCGCTCGTCGTCATGACGACGTACCCCGGCGCGTCGCCCGAGGTGGTCGAGAACGACGTGTCCACGCCGATCGAGTCGGCGATCCAGGGCGTGCCGGGCCTGGAATCGACCACGGCCACCAGCACCACGAACGCCTCGATCGTGCAGGCGATGTTCGCCTACGGCACGAACCTCGCCACCGCCGAGCAGAAGATCCAGCAGGCGATCAACCGCGTCTCCTCGCAGCTGCCCGAAGACGTGAGCCCGCAGGTGCTGTCGGTCTCCATCGACGACTTCCCGGTGATCCAGGTGGCCGTCACCGGATTCGAGGATGCCGACAACGCGCAGGCCGAACTCGAATCCGTCGCGATCCCCGAGCTCGAAGACGTCGACGGCGTCAACGCGGCCGAGATCGTCGGCGGTGTCGGGCAGCGCATCAGCATCACGCCGGACCCCGCGAAGCTCGCGGCCGAAGGCCAGACCACGCAGGCGATCAGCAATGCGCTGCAGCAGAACGGCACCCTCTTCCCCGGCGGCGACATCACGGAGGACGGGCAGACGCTCACGGTGCAGACCGGCGCGAAGATCACCACGGTCGACGAGATCGCGGCGCTTCCGCTCGTCGGCACCACCTCGACCATCGGCGATGTGGCCACGGTCGTGCAGGAGTCCGACCCGGTGACCTCGATCTCGCGGGTCGACGGCGAGGACGCGCTCTCGATCTCGATCACCAAGCTCCCCGCCGCGAACACGGTGGAGGTGTCGAACGGCGTGATCGCCGCGCTCGACACGATCAGCGAAGCCTTCCCCGACGCCGAGTTCACGATCATCTTCGACCAGGCGCCGTTCATCGTGCAGTCGATCGAGACGCTCGCGACCGAGGGCCTGCTCGGCCTGGTGTTCGCGGTGATCGTGATCCTCGTCTTCCTCCTGTCGATCCGCTCGACGCTCGTCACTGCGATCTCGATCCCGACCAGCGTGCTCATCACCTTCATCGGACTGCAGGCGTTCGGCTATTCGCTGAACGTGCTCACGCTCGGTGCCCTCACGATCGCGATCGGGCGAGTGGTGGACGACTCCATCGTGGTGATCGAGAACATCAAACGCCACTACGTCGGCGATGCCGACAAGGGTGATGCGATCCGCCTCGCCGTGCGCGAGGTCGCGATGGCGATCACGGCATCCACCATCACCACCGTGGCGGTGTTCCTGCCGATCGTCTTCGTCGGCGACATGGTCGGTGAGCTGTTCCGGCCGTTCGCCATGACCGTGACCATCGCGATGGTCGCCTCGCTCCTCGTCGCCCTCACCATCGTCCCGGTGCTCGCGTACTGGTTCCTGAAGCCGGGCAAGGAGCTGCTCGACGAGCACGGCAACGCGATCGACCCCGAGCACCCGGATGCTCCGCCGACGCAGCTGCAGCGCGTCTACCGGCCGATCCTCGGCTGGACGCTCAAGCACTCCGGCCTCACGGTGATCCTCGCGGTCGTGGTGCTCGGCGCCACGCTCGCCGCCGCGCCGCTCATGAAGATCAACTTCCTCAGCGACTCCGGCCAGAACACCATGACCGTCACGCAGGACCTCGGCCCGACCGCGAGCCTGCAGGCGAAGTCGGATGCCGCGGTCGAGGTCGAGGACGCACTCCTCGGCATCGACGGCATCGAGCACGTGCAGGCCTCGATCGGCACCAGCGGCTCGGCGCTCAGCGACGCGTTCTCGGGTGGAGCGGGTGTCACGTACTCCGTGCTCACCGACGGCGACGCCGACCAGGAGAAGCTGCGCGCCGACGTGCAGGACGCCATCGACGGGCTCGGCGACGACGTGGGCGAGGTGTCGGTCGCGGCATCCGCCGGCTTCGGCTCGAGCGACATCGAGATCACGGTCACGGCATCCAACGCCGATGACCTGCAGACCGCGACGACCTCGGTCGTCGACGAGCTCGACGGACGCGACGGCGTCGGCCAGGTGACCGACAACCTCGCCGCGTCGCTGCCCTACATCGCGGTCGTGGTCGACCGTGGGGCGGCCGCGCAGCGCGGTCTCTCCGAGGTCGCGGTCGGCTCGATCGTCTCGAACACCATGCGTCCGCAGCAGGCCGGATCGGTCGAGATCGACGACACCGCGCTGACGGTCTACATCGTCACGCCCGAGCCGCCCACCACGGTCCAGGCGCTCAAGGAGCTCGCGATCCCGACCCCGCTCGGCGTCGTGCAGCTGCAGGACATCGCGACCGTCGAGGAGCGCAACGGCCCCACGTCGATCACCACCGAGCAGGGGCGCCGCACGTCGACGGTCACTGTGCCGCCGGCATCCGACAACCTCGCCACGGCCACGCAGTCGGTGACCGAGGCGCTCGCCGCGGCCGACCTGCCCGACGGTGCCTCCGCCGAGGTCGGCGGTGTCGCCTCGCAGCAGGCCGACTCGTTCTCGCAGCTGGGACTCGCGATGCTCGCGGCGATCCTGATCGTCTACGTGGTCATGGTCGCGGTGTTCAAGTCGCTGCGCCAGCCGCTGCTGCTGCTCGTGTCGGTGCCGTTCGCGGCGACCGGTGCGATCCTGCTGCAGATCGTCACGGGAGTGCCGCTCGGCGTCGCCTCGCTGATCGGTGTGCTGATGCTCATCGGCATCGTGGTCACGAACGCGATCGTGCTCGTCGACCTCGTCAACCAGTATCGGGAGAAGGGTCTGTCGACCATCGAGGCGGTGAAGGCCGGCGGTGAGAAGCGTCTGCGGCCGATCCTCATGACCGCGCTCGCGACCATCCTCGCGCTGACTCCGATGGCGCTCGGCATCACCGGTCACGGCGGGTTCATCTCGCAGCCGTTGGCGATCGTGGTGATCGGCGGTCTGCTCTCATCGACCGTGCTGACGCTGATCGTGCTGCCCACGCTCTACAACCTCGTCGAGGGTGCCAAGGAGCGGCGGGCCGCGCGCAAGGCCGGCGGCTCGGATGCCGGTGGGGCACCGAAGCCGGATGCTCCGGTCGATCCGGATGCGTCGGGAGCTGCTGAAGTTCCGGCCGGCTCGGTGCTGATCGATGCGTCCGGTCTGCCGCACGCGCCGCAGCTCACCCGGCGCGAGTTGCGCGACCGCGAGTAGTCCCGCTCGGCGTTCACAACTCCGCAGAAAGGCCCCGGATCCGCAGTCAGATGCGTGATCCGGGGCCTTTCGGCTCAAATCTTGAGGAGTTGTGAACAGCCCGACTCGAAGACGGTCGGAACCGGTCAGCTGAGGGCGATGCCCCAGTGCAGGGTCCAGGTCTCGTCAGGGGCGAGACGACGGATGCCGAGGCCGCTGTTGAGCGCGTCGGCGGGCGCGGTCATCGGCTCGATCGCGACCGCGAGGCTCTGCCCGGGATAGGCGGGCGTCGTGTACACCTGCACATAGTCGAAGCCCTCGCCCTGCCACAGGGTGACGCGGCGACCGTCGGGTGCCGTGAGCGAGTGCCGCACGCGACCGTCGGCGTCGCGGGCGAGGTCGGTGAACCCGGTGTCGAGCGTGACATCGCCCAGCCGGACACCGTCGCGCAGGGCGGCCTCGGCGGGACGTGTGCCGGTGGGGAGCATCCGCTCGTCGGTCGTGAAGGCGGTCGCAGCGGGAACCCGCAGCACCAGGTCGCGCGGGTCGACCTCGCCGATCGTCACGAAGGGGTGGGTGCCGAGGGCGACCGGCGCGGGCGTCGCCGAGCGGTTGGTGAGAGTGTGCGCGACCTCGATGCCGTCGGCGGTGAGCGTGTAGGTCACGGCCGTCTCGATCAGGTACGGGTAGCCGGTCTGGGGGACGATCGTCGCCCGCAGCACTGCTTCGGCGTCGGTGTGCGACACCTCGTACGCCGTGAAGCGCAACAGGCCGTGGCTCGCGTTGTTCAGCTTCGGCTCGGTGATCGCGAGCAGCCGTGACGTGCCGTCGTCATCCCAGCGACCGTCGCGCACGCGGTTCGGCCACGGGGCGAGGACCACGCCGGAACAGGCGGGGGTGGGTTGATCGAGCGGGTACGGAGGGACGAGGTCGACGCCGCCGACACGCAGGGATCGGAGGGAAGCGCCGACCTGCGCGATCTGGGCGGTCGCATCGCCGAGTCGGAGGGAGATCTGGGCGCCGGTGGGGGATGCGGTGGTCACTTCGACATCGTACGGCCACCCCCGCGTCGGGAGTCTCTCAGGCGCGTCGGCTACACTTGTGCGGTCGGCTTCGGACACCCGCGCGTTGGTGCGGACGTTTTATGTGTGTGAAGTGTGAGTCCAGGGGCCGATGGTGAGCGTCGCTCGACGCTAATCAACCATCACATGAATGGCCCCGGCCGCTGACAGTCCGGAACCCCGCTGGTCGCATCCGACCACGCGCTGGGTGCTCGCGCGTGTGCGCGGCGCTGTTCTCGTGCGAGAACACAGGAAGACAACGCAATGCCCAAGAACAAGAAGCCCCGCGGCGGACGTCCCGCCGCCAACTTCGAGCCGCGTTACGGCGCCAAGAAGACCTCCTTCCACGACCGCCACAACGGCGGCCCCGCCCGTGACGGTGCGCGCGACGAGCGCGGTGGACGCGCGGATGCCGGCGACCGCCGATCTGCCCCCGCCGCCGGCGGCTATGACCGTCGTCCCGGCAGCCGCAGCGCCGGTCACCGCGGTTACCGCCCGGCCGAGGCCGAGTCGGGTGCACCCAAGCAGCGCTGGAACGCGTCCGAGCGCGCCGGCCGCGACGAGGCCCGTGGCATCCGCAACCGCGCCGAGTCCGGCCGCCGCGAAGCGCCGCACCACCGCAACGACGAGCGCAACGAGCGTCCTCGCTACAACGACCGGCCCAGCACCGGCGGACGCTTCGACGACCGTCCGCGTCGGGACGACCGGGGCGGACAGCGTCCGACCGGACAGCGTCCGACCGGTCCGGGAACCTACCGCGACGAGCGCGGCGGCGACCGCCCCCGCTACGACCGCGACGACCGCTCGCGTCGTGACGACCGCGGTACCGGCACTCAGCGCCAGGGCTTCCGCGACAACGACCACCGCGACGGCGGGCGTCCGGTTCGCGACGATCGCCGTGGTGGCGAGCGTCCCCGCTTCAACAGCGACCGTGGTGCAGAGCGTCCCCGCTTCAACAGCGACCGCGGCGCCGAGCGCCCCCGGTTCGACCGTGACGAGCGTCCGCGCCGTGACGACCGCGGCGGCGACCGTGCCCGGTCGAACGACCGTGGTGCCGACCGTGGCGGCGAGCGTTCGTACGACGCCGACCGCGCCCGTCGCGCCTTCGACCGCGACCGCACGCAGCGTTCGTACGAGGGTGGCCGTGACGAGCGTTCGCGTCCGTCGACCGGTGGCGCGTACCGCACCGAGCGTCCGCGCCCGCTGACCTCCGACACCCGCGGGCGTCCGGCGCGCAACGAGCGTCCGAGCCGCAACGACTGGAACGCCACCAGCCGCCCCGAGTCGACCGGTGCGAAGTTCACCCCGGGCGACGACGTGGTGCACGAGCGCCTCGAGGCGAAGTCCGTCGCGGCCGTCGAGGTCGACGGTGTGACCTTCGGCGACCTCGGTCTCGGCTCGAACATCGTCGACACCCTCGTCGGCATGGGCGCGGCGACGCCGTTCCCGATCCAGGCAGCCAGCATCCCGGCCGTCCTCGCCGGGCGCGACGTGCTCGCCCGCGGTCGCACCGGATCCGGCAAGACCATCGCGTTCGGTGCACCGCTCGTCGAGCGCGTGCTGCAGTCGCAGGCCGGCAAGCGCCGTGAGTTCGGACGGTCGCCGCGCGCGATCATCCTCGCTCCGACGCGCGAGCTCGCGCTGCAGATCGACCGCACGATCCAGCCGATCGCCCGCAGCGTCGGCCTCTTCACCACGCAGATCTACGGTGGTGTGCCGCAGGGCCGCCAGGTGGGTGCGCTGAAGAAGGGCGTCGACATCGTGATCGGCACGCCCGGTCGCATCGAGGACCTCATCAACCAGGGCAAGCTCGACCTGTCGGATTGCCGCATCGCGGTGCTCGACGAGGCCGACCACATGTGCGAGCTCGGATTCGTCGAGCCCGTGCAGCGCATCCTGCGTCACACCGCAGACGGCAGCCAGAAGCTGCTGTTCTCGGCCACGCTCGACCGTGAGGTCGCGGCGCTCGTCGACGAGTTCCTCGTCGACCCGGCCGTGTACGAGGTCGCCGGTGAGGACCAGGACTCCAGCACGATCGAGCACCGCGTGCTCGTGATCGAGCACCGCGACAAGGCCGACATCCTCACGTCGCTCGTCGACCGTGCCGGCAAGACGCTCGTGTTCGCCCGTACACGTGCCTACGCCGACATGCTCGCCGAGCAGTTCGACGATGCCGGCATCCCGGCCGTTTCGCTGCACGGCGACCTCAACCAGGCCAAGCGCACGCGCAACCTCGAGCGTCTGACCTCGGGTCGCGTGAACGTGCTCGTCGCCACGGATGTCGCCGCCCGCGGCATCCACGTCGACGACATCGACCTGGTCGTCCAGGCCGACGCGCCCGACGAGTACAAGACGTACCTGCACCGCTCGGGTCGTACCGGCCGCGCGGGTCGTTCGGGTCGCGTCGTCACGCTGATCACGCGTCAGCGTCAGCGTCGCATGACCGAGCTGCTCGACCGGGCCGAGATCGACGCGCCGTTCGAGAACGCGCGCCTCGACGACGACGTGATCGAGGAGATCGCCGGTCGCGTGCCGACCGCGGCCGACCTGACCGCCTGAGTCTCGCTCACCAGAGGCCCCGTCCCGCTTTCGCGATCCGGGGCCTCTGTCGTCCCCGCCCCCGCCCGTCCCCGCCCCGTCCCCGCACGATCCCGACCCCGCCCGCAGTGCTGCCGAGCGCACGGGATGCTGCCGAGTGCACGGCTTACCAGCGTGAGGAAGCCGTGCGTTCGACGCGGAGCCGTGCACTGGGCGTGGGTGAGTGTGGGCACCGGAGTGCCGGCCGCCTCGTGACGCGCGTCGCGTCGATCCCGAGTGCACGGGATGCTGCCGAGCGCACGGCTTGTCTCCGCGAACAATCCGTGCGGTCGGCACTAAACCGTGCACTCGGCGGAGGGCGGGGGGAGGGGAGGGGGGTCAGGCGTCGGAGAGGGTCAAGCGGGCGGCGCCGGCGATGCCGATCACCGCCGCCCAGGCGAGCAGGACCAGGGCTCCGGTGAGCGCCGTCAGCACGGTGTCGTCCGGCGCGAACAGCTGCGACCCGGCCCGGGTGGGCAGCCACCGGGCGTGCTCCCCGAGCGCGGTGAGGGCGAACGGCAGGATGTACGCGACGACGAGCATCGTCACCAGCGCCGGCACCAGATGCCGCAGGACAAGCGTCACCGCGTGGGCGAGCAACCCGATCAGCACCAGATACGCGACCGCACCGCCGAAGCGGCCGAGATCCTCCGTCGTCGCTGCGACAGCGTCGGCATCCGCGACGACGAGCGTCAGTCCTGCGGCCACCCACGCCACCGCGACGGTCAGCGTCCCGACGAGGAGGAGCACGATCACGGTGGCGGAGGTCTTCGCGACGATCACCCGCATTCGACGAGGAACCGTGATGAGTGTGGTGCCGAACTGTCGCCCGAGATACTCCTGTGACACGGGCACCACCCCGAGCAGGATCGCGCCCGCCTGCACATACGGCATGGCCTCGAGCACGGTGCCGACCGCCGACACGGCCCCTCCGCCCTCGGCATGCAGTCCGGCGAAAGCCGCCGCGACGAGTGCGCCGACGATGACCATGCCCGCGGCGGCATATGCCGTGAGGGGCAGC
The DNA here is from genome assembly GCF_059758615.1 of Microbacterium sp. GQ128. Classification (NCBI taxonomy): domain Bacteria; kingdom Bacillati; phylum Actinomycetota; class Actinomycetes; order Micrococcales; family Microbacteriaceae; genus Microbacterium; species Microbacterium sp. GQ128. Next base: position 19,754 of record NZ_JCAXDY010000006.1, on the reverse strand, counting down.
GTTTGCAGCTTCGAGAGCTCGGCCAGCAGGGCCCGCCGCATCAGGCGTCTCTCCGGGTGAAGACGAGCGCTCCTGCAACCACCGCTGCGACGGCCCAGGCGGCCATGACGAGCCCGCCCGGCACAGCGTCGAGCCCTCCGGGGAGGACGAGTTCCGCATCGAAGCCGAACAGATTGCGTCCCGCCATGTCGGGGAGCCAGTGGGCGAGCGGGGTCACCTTCGTGAGCAGCAGGGAGAACGAGACCACCGAGCTGTTCAGGATGAGGATGATCAGCGGGAGTGTGCCGCTGCGCGTGATCAGGGTGATGCCGAAGGCGAGGAGAGCGGTGAGGGTCCAGTAGACCGTCGTGCCCACCATGCGCCACATCGCCTGCTCGACGGGGACGGACTCGGGTGCGAGGTCGCCGAGGAGCAGTTGGGATACCCCGAGGCAGGACGAGAGGGCCACGGCCGCGGTCAGGAGAGTGATCGCCACGATGGCCGTGAGCTTGGCCAGCACGAGCCGCTCGCGACCGGGAACGGTGACGAGGGTGCTCGTGATCTGCCGGGACCCGCCGGCATCCGGGCTGTTCGGCGTGTATTCGCTGCTGACCGCCAGCACGCCGACGACGATCGCTCCGATCGTGCCGAGCGGCGCCGCGGCGAAGGCGGTCTCGAAGACCGAGATCGGTCCGAACAGGTCGGCTTCTCCCGCGTCGAGGGCGGCGACCGCCTGCGTGGCGTTCAGCGCCGTGATCGCGATGGTGCCGAGGACGCCGGCGAGCACGCCGGCCCATACTCCCGGGAGTGTGAGGGTCTTGCCCGTCTCGGCGGCGATGGTTCGGAGGAGTCTCATCGTGCGGTGCCGCCGTTCGACTCGGGCGACCCGCTCCCGCCGGTCAGGGCGAAGAAGGCTGCTTCGAGGTCGGCGTGCCCTCGGGTGATCTCGTCCACGGTGCCCGCGGCCACGATCCGGCCCTGGGCGATCACGACCAGGTCGTCCGCGACTCCGGCGACCTCGCCCATCAGGTGACTCGACAGGAGCACGGTTCCTCCGGCATCCGCCTGGCTGCGCAGCAGCTCGCGCATCCACCGGATGCCTTCGGGGTCGAGTCCGTTCACGGGCTCATCGAGGATGAGCATCGGCGGCTCTCCCAGCAGCGCCGCCCCGAGTCCGAGTCGCTGACCCATGCCGAGGGACAGCCGACCCACCTTGGTCCGCGCCGCGTGGGCGAGCCCGACCTGTTCGAGCACCTCGTCGACGCGGTGACGGCGGATGCCGCCCGCCCTGGCGATCCAGGCGAGGTGGCCCCCCGCCGTCCGTGAGCGGTGGGCGCCGGAACCGTCGAGCATCGCCCCCACCGCCCGCAGCGGATCGCGGAGGTCGCGGTAGGCGTGGCCATCGATGAGCGCGCGTCCCGCGGTCGGCCGGTCGAGCCCGAGGAGGATGCGCAGCGTCGAGGACTTCCCGGCTCCGTTCGCTCCGAGGAAGGCCGTCACGCGGCCCGGCCGTGCCTCGAAGGCGACATCGTGGAGCACCGTGCGGGAACCGTGCCGTTTCGTCAGTGATTCGATCGTCAGCATCCCTCGATCTCAGCGGTCCGCGCCCTCCGCGGCATCGCCCTGCAGGCGGGAAGCCCTCCGATCTCTCCGACCCGGGTTCCTCCACCCCTGGTCTGATGTGCGCGGCATCGAGGGTGCCTAGACTCGGGCGGATGGATGCTTCGCCCCGACCGACCTGGCGCTCGCGCACGTGGATCGCCGCCGGGGGCATGTTCGCGCTGCTGGTCGTCGTCCTGAGCGTTCTCGGTCTCGACGGTCCGCAGAGCCTGGCGGTCGTGTTGACGACGGCGGGGATCCTCGCCGTGGGTGTCCTCGTCTGGGCGACGGTCCGGTCGCAGCGGCAGCGGCGGGAGTACGAGCGCAGCCTCACGGAATGGGCGGCCGACCGGGCGGCGCAGCACGAACGGCTCCGTATCGCCCGCGAGCTGCACGACCTGGCGTCGCACGGACTCGGACTGATCACGATGCGTGCCGCCGCCGTCGCCCCACTCGACGGAGCCGACGGCGACGCGGAGCGGCGCAGAGCCCTCGTCGACATCGAGGAGGCGGGGCGCTCCGCGATGTCGGAGCTGCGGAGGATGCTCACCGTGCTGCGCGAACCGGGAGACGAGGTGCCGCTGCAGCCGCCCGCACGGCTGTCGGAGGTGCCGGGGATCGTCACCGCCGCGGAGGCGTTCGGCGTGCGCGCGAGCCTGCGCGCGGAGGACTTGGGCGAGGTGCCGCCCGCAGTCGAGGCCGCCGCGTGCGCGACGGTCCGGGAGGCGCTCGCGAACGTCGGACGCCATGCGGGGCCGGTGCCGGCGCGCGTGGCCGTCGAGCGGGACGGGAACGCTCTCCGCGTCGTCGTCGCCGACGACGGTCCTGCGCGCGGATGGCAGTCTCAGCCGGGAGCCGGCCACGGTCTGCGGGGCATGCGCGAACGGGTCGGCGCCCTCGGGGGAACGCTGATCGCTGAGCCCGTAGGGACGGGATTCCGCGTCGAGGCGCGCCTGCCGTTCGAGGCGGGGGCATGAGCGACGAAGGGATCCGCGTCCTGATCGCCGACGATCAGGCCCTGCTGCGACACAGCCTCGCCCTGATCATCGCCGGTGCCGAGGGGCTGACGGTGGTGGGCGAGGCCGAAGACGGCGCGGGCGCGATCGAGCTGGCGCGCGCCATCGCCCCGGATGTCGTGCTGATGGACATCCGGATGCCGGGGCTCGACGGCATCAGCGCGACGCGCGCCATCACGACGGCGCTGCCCGGCACCCGCGTGCTCGTGCTCAGCATGCTGGAACTCGACGAGTACGTCGACGGCGCCCTGCGCGCGGGTGCCAGCGGCTTCCTGCTCAAGGATGTGCGCCCCGAGCAGCTGATCGAGGCCATCCGCCGCACGCACGACGGGGAGTCACTGTTCGCGCCGAGCATCCTCATCCGCCTCGTCGAGCACTTCCTCGACGGCGCGAATCGGCCGGCCGGACGCCCGCTCGCCACCCTCACGGCACGGGAGACCGAGGTGCTCACGCTCGTCGGCAGAGGCCTCGCGAATGCCGAGATCGCCGCGGCGCTCACGATCTCGATGGCCACGGTGAAGACCCACATCGGCAGCCTGCTGTCGAAGCTCGCGGCACGGGACCGCGCGCAGCTCGTGATCGCGGCGTACGAGCAGGGGCTCGTGGGCGCCTGAGACTTGCGCGGTGTCAGGCCGGCTCGTGCACGTGCACGGTCGAGGTCAGGCTCGTGCCGTTGAGGTCGAGGTAGATGACGCTCTCGGCCCGCGTGAGAGTCATGGTGTTACGGCGCTCGATCAGGGCGGCCGCCGTGTCGATGAACCCCGGGTCGAAGCTGTACACACGGATGTCCTCGCGGCGGTGGATGCGCTTGTCGGTCCACGGCGCCATCACCTTGGCCGGGTCGCGATGCGTGTAGACAACCGTGCGCTCGGCGAGGCGGCTGCCGTGATGCAGTCGCTCGGCATCGGGAGCCCCGATCTCGACCCACGCCGTGATCAGCCCGGTCATGTCGCGCACGAGCACCGCCGGCACCTCGGTCGAGGAGATGCTGCCGCCGAATGTGATGCCCTCGGCGAACTCGAGCCCGTAGGCGAGCACCCGCGTGAGCATGTACGCATCGGTCTCGGACGGATGCCGGGCCACTCGCAGCGAGTAGTCCTCGTAGATTCCGCGGTCGGTGTCAGCGAGCTGCACCTCGAACGTGTGGACTGTCGAACCGATCGCCATGATCCCCGAGCCTACGCGGATGCGGGAGCGGAGGCCGACCGGGGGCCGGCGCCGCTCAGCACGATGCGTATCGCGCCGGCATCCGCGGGAACGGTCGGGTCGAGGCCGGTGGCGAGGGCGAAGCGGGTCAGCCGGTTCAGCACGGTGTTGCGGTGACAGTAGAGGGCGGCGGCCGTGCGGGTGACCGAACCGTTGGCGAGGTACTCCCGCACCGCTTCGATCAGGAGGCTCTGTTCGCGCTCCGGCAGCGCGTGGAGCGCCTCGAGCGTCTGACGCGAATACGCTCCGGCGACGGCCCCCAACCGATCGGTGAAGAGCCGGTCCCAGTGACGGTCGAGCGTCGCCGCTCGGTCTGCGGCATCCACGAGAGCGGCCAAGTCGCGCGCGACCCGCCACAGGTCACCGATCTCTTCGGCTCCCTGAGCGATCGGAGGGAGGCCGACGGGCAGGGCGTGGAGCGCCTCGAGTTCGCGCGCCGACAGCGAGCCCACGTCGAGGATGGCGAACTCGGAACCGTCCAGGCGGTCGACGGGCACGGCGGGGAGGAGGGTGCGCATGCCGGCGCGGAACTCTGCGGCGAACGGCAGACTCCCCACCACGACCAGGAATGAGCCGACCGGGTCGAGACCGAGCGATTCGGCCGCCTGACGGGAGAGGCGGATGTCGCGGCTACCGTCCTCCAGCAGCCGGCGGAGCAGAAACGCCCGAGCGAGTTCCAGCTCTCGATCCATGTCGGCGAGTTCGGCCATGTAACCGGCGTGGACATTCATGGTGTGGACCTCGACGGCGTCCCAGATCTTCACGACCTCTTCGGCGAACGCCGGGAGATCCTCCTCCGCCACGTAGCCGCGCATCGCATTCCAGAGGAAGCGGAAGTCCATGCGCACCGCCCTCAGCAGCGAGTCCAGCGGGATCCCCTGCCGTGCGCGCCGTCGACCGAGCCGGTCGGAGTGCGCCATCAGCTGGGCGTCGAGGTCGTCGCCGATGATCAGCCCGAAGAGCATCTCCAACGAGCCGCGCGCCGCGCGGAACAGCTCGGCGTCGTCGATCACCGAGTCGAGATACCCGGAGATCTCGCGGACGTCGTGGACGTAGCGCCACGCCACCTCATCGAGATCGGCCAGGCAGGACTCGGCGATCTGCGCCGCGAAGGATCGTCGCTGATTAGGCATGTGCACAGTGTAGGGCTCAATCTGGGGGCGATCATCGGTTGTGAGTGCAGCATTTCGCTACGACGATGGAGGTGTCCATCGAGGATGTCTGCCTTTCAACGGAGAACTCATGACGAACCCGACCCCGGAAGTCCCGCCCGGCACGACCCCGCCGATCAGCGGCGGAGACGCGGCCCGCGTCGCGTGGGCAGCTTTCGTCGGAACCGCGCTGGAATGGTACGACTACTTCCTCTTCGGCACCGCTGCCGCCCTGGTCTTCAACCGGCTGTTCTTCACCGACCTCGACGCCACGGCCGCCACGCTCGCCGCCTTCGCGACCTTCGGCGTCGGCTTCGCGGCCCGCCCTCTCGGCGCTCTCGCCTTCGGCTACATCGGCGACCGGTACGGGCGGCGCCCTGCACTCCTCATCACCATCGTCATGATCGGCTGCGCGACCGGGCTGATCGGTCTGCTCCCCGACTATCTGGCGATCGGCATCGCTGCGCCCATCATGCTCGCCGTGCTGAGGCTCCTCCAGGGTCTCGCGGTCGGCGGCGAATGGGGCGGCGCCATGACGCTCGCCATCGAACACGCGCCGATCGAGAAGCGCGGCCGCTTCGCCGCGCTCATCCAGATCGGCTCCCCGGTGGGCACGCTGATCTCCTCCGGCGCGTTCGCACTCGTGCTCCTGATGCCGCCCGCGGTGTTCGATGCCTGGGGCTGGCGGCTCCCGTTCCTGCTCGCGTTCCCGCTCCTGGGAATCGCGCTCTACATCCGCCTCAAGGTCGAGGAATCCCCGATCTTCAAGGAGCTCGTCGCTCTCGAAGCCCGAGCCAAGGTGCCCGCTCTCGATCTGTTCCGGCGGGCCGGTGGACGGCTCGCCGTCGCGGTCGCCGCGGCGATGCTCGGCGTCGGCGGGTTCTACCTGATGACGACCTTCGTGGTCAGCTACGGGGCGAACACCCTCGGCGTCGACCGTGGGCTCATGGTGAACGCGACACTCATCGCGGCCGTGGTCCAGATCGTCGTGACGGTCTTCGCCGGACGATTCGCCGAGCGCTTCGGCCCCGGGCGGATGACAGTGGTGGGTGCGCTCGCCACCGCCGTGGCGGCCTTCCCGCTCTTCTGGCTCATCGACACCCGGAACCCCTTGGCGATCATCTTCGCGGTCACGCTCGGCATCGCCCTCCTCACGATCGCCTACGCCGTCACGGGCGCCCTGCTCACCGAACTCTTCCCGCCCGAGCTGCGGTACAGCGGCGTGGCGCTCGGATACAACATCGCCGGCGCGATCACGGGGTTCCTGCCCCTCATCGCCACCGCGCTGCTGGCCTCGACGGGCGGGGCCTCCTGGACGGCGGCGCTCCTCCTCATCTTCATCTCACTCATCACCGCGCTCGGCGGCCTGCTCGGGGAGCGCCTGCGCGTCCACGACAAGCCGGTCGTGCACTGACCTAAGGAACGACGAACCATGAAGCTGACCAGCGAAGTCGCCGACAAGATCTGTGCGGCCGTCGATGCCGCCTTCGACCAGCAGATCGCCTTCACCCAGGAGCTGGTGCGCCATCCGTCCCTCCGCACACGGGAGGCATCCGCCCAGGACCTCCTGTTCGACGCGATGCGCGAACGCGGGCTGGAGATGGATCGGTGGGACCTCGATCCGGCCGAGCTGGCGCAGCACCCCGGCGCCGGACCCGTGGCTGTCTCCTATGAGAACGTCGGCAACGTGGTCGGCACCTTTACCCCGGCATCCGAAGAGGGGCGCTCGCTGATCCTGAACGGGCACGTCGACGTCGTGCCGGAAGGTCCGCACGAGGCATGGGCCCGGTCGCCGTGGGACGCCCCGGTGATCGACGGCTGGCTCTACGGGCGCGGCAGCGGCGACATGAAGGCCGGCCTCGCCGCGAACCTCTTCGCCTTCGACGCCGTGCAGGCGGCGGGCTTCACCCCCACCGGGCGCATCCACTTCCAGTCGGTGGTGGAGGAGGAGTGCACCGGCAACGGCTCGCTGTCCGCTCTGCAGCGCGGCTACGTCGCCGACGCCGTGATCATCCCCGAGCCCGAGGAGGACATGCTAGTCCGGGCGAACGTGGGTGTGATCTGGTTCACCGTGCGCGTCGCGGGTCGCCCGACCCATCCGCGGGAGATGAGCTCCGGCTTCAACGCGATCGATGCCGCGCACCATGTGATGGAGCGACTGCGAGAGGTCGAGGCACGGTGGAACGCCGAGAAGGACGAGCACCGGTACTTCGAGGACCTCGACCACCCCATCAACTTCAACCTCGGCGGCATCCGCGGCGGCGACTGGCCGTCGAGCGTCCCGGCCTGGTGCGAGCTCGATGTGCGCATCGCGCTGTACCCCGGTGTCACGGCGGACGCGGCCTGGGCCGAGATCGAGGAGTGCCTGGCCTCGATCGACGTCGACGGATCCGGGAACCCCGTCGAGGCGGTGGCCACCCGCAACGGCTTCTACTCGGAGGGCTACGTGCTCGACGAGGGCACGGATGCCGAGGCGGCGCTGCGCGGCGTGCACCGCGAGGTCTTCGGTGACGAGCTGCGCACGTTCACCACGCCCGGCTACCTCGACGGACGTGTGTTCGCCCTCTATGCGGACACCCCGGCCCTCGTGTACGGGCCCATCTCCGAGGCGATCCACGGATACGACGAGCGCGTCGACGTGGAGTCGGTGCGGCGCATCACGAAGTCGATCGCGCTGTTCATCGCAGAATGGTGCGGCGTGAGTGTGCAGATGCACACCGCGTAGCGAAAACTGAGGGAGGATCTCCCTTGTCGCTCGGGCATTCGCCCCCACAGAGTTGTCTCACCCGCTGTACCCGACCCTCACCCCCTCCTGGAGGATCTATGTCCGCCACACCCTCGTCGGCACCGTCGCCGGCCGAATCAGGTCGTCTCGACCGAGCCAAGATGCGCAAGATCTCGACCGCGAGTGTCATCGGCACCACGGTCGAGTGGTACGACCTGTTCCTGTTCGGAACCGCATCGGCGCTCGTCTTCAATCAGGTGTTCTTCCCCGACCTCGACCCCGCCGTCGGCACCATCCTGTCGTTCCTCACCTTCGCCTCCGCCTACCTCGCGCGGATCGTGGGTGCCATCCTCTTCGGTCACTTCGGGGACCGACTGGGCCGCAAGTCCATGCTGCTCATCTCGCTCATCACGATGGGCGCGGCCACGCTCTCCATCGGACTCATCCCGGACTTCGCCACGATCGGCATCGCCGCGCCGTTCATCCTCCTCACCCTGCGCGTGATCCAGGGCCTCGCCCTCGGCGGCGAATGGGGCGGCGCGGTTCTGATGACCGTCGAGCACGCTCCGCCCGCCAAGCGCGGCTGGTACGGATCGCTCGTGCAGGTGGGTGTTCCCGCGGGAACCCTGATCGCCAACATGGCGTTCCTCGTCGTCACCGCGATGATCGACGACGAAGCGCTCGTGGCGTGGGGATGGCGTGTGCCGTTCATCGGCTCGATCATCCTGGTCGCCGTCGGCATCTACATCCGTCTGAACATCGAGGAGACCCCCAGCTTCCGCAAGGTGCGCGAGCGCGGGGCGAAGGCGAAGCTCCCCTTCGCCCACCTCATCCGCCACTACTGGAAGCAGGTGCTGCTCGGCGGGATCGCGACGCTCTCGACGGGCTCGACCTTCACGCTGCTCGTGGCCTCCGGCGTCAACTACGGCACCTCCGAGCTCGGCCACTCCAGCGACCTGATGCTCTGGGCCGTACTGGTCGCCTGCATCGTCGCGCTCTTCGCGATCCCCGCCTTCGGACGCCTGTCCGACCGCGTCGGCCGCAAGCCCGTGATCGCCGGTGGCATCATCGCCGAGATCGTGCTCGCCTTCCCGTTCTTCTGGCTGCTCGACACCGGCAGCGATGCGATGGTGTTCGTCGCCTACGCGCTCATGATGCTGGCGTTCTCGGCGAACTACGGCCCGATCGCCACGTTCCTCGCCGAGCTCTTCGGCTCCAAGATCCGGTACTCGGGGCTCTCGGTCGCGTACATGCTCTCGGGGCTGCTCGGATCGGCCATCACGCCCGCGATCACCGTCGCGCTGCTGTCGATCACCGGACAGAGCTCGTCGATCGCGTGGTACGTGGGCGGTGCGGCCGTGCTGTCGCTCATCGCGCTGCTGCTCCTCGCAGAGGGTCTGCACAAGAACATCGACGTCGTGGATACCGAGGATTCGTCCGCGGGCGATGCGCCGGTGCGCGACGACCTCCCGGAGACGGTGGGACGATGACGATCAGAAGGGTGCGGACGGTCGACGGCCTCGCGGGACCGGTGGGCCCGTTCTCGCAGGCGGTGGTCGCGAACGGCTTCGTGTACACCTCGGGGCAGATCCCCGCGGGCGCGGACGGCAGCATCCCCTCGGACTTCGAGGAGCAGCTCGAGGCCACTCTGCACAATCTCCGCACCCTTCTGGACGGCGTCGGAAGCAGTCTCGAACACGTCGTCAAGGTGAACGGCTACCTCACGGATGCTGCCGACCTCGAGGCGTACAACCGAATCTACGTGCGGTGGTTCGGCGAGCATCTGCCGGCCAGGACGACCGTGGGCGTGAGCCTGTGGGGCGTCGCACTGGAACTCGAGTGCGTCGCCGTGCTGAAGGAGGAGACGGATGACTGACGTCGCGTCTGCCGCTGCCGACTCTCTCGTCGATCCTCTCGTCGAAGCGCTCCTGCAGGTGGAGCTCCCCACCCTCGGCCACTTCCTCGAAGAGGGGTTCTGCGATCCCCGTATCCGTCCGATCGGCGAGGTCGGGCGGATGGCGGGGCGGGCGGTGACCGTCGATCTCACCGAGCCCGATGCGATCGCGGTGAACCGTGCGCTGGTGCGACTGCGGCCGGGAGCGGTGCTCGTGATCCGCGTGCAGAGCGAGCGTCATGCTCCGGTCGGCGCGGTGACCACGGCGGCTGCGCTCGCCCGGGGAGCCGCGGGCATCGTCGTCGACGGTCCGGTGACGGACCTCTCCGCGCTGACCACCACCGCAGCGGTGCTGCCGGTGTTCGCGACGGGCACCACGGCGCTCACCACCAAGCGCCTGGGCACAGCCATCACGGGCGTCGGTCGGTCGGTGAGCATCGGGGGCGTGTCCATCGCCGACGGCGACCTGGTCGCCGGTGATGAGAACGGTGTGGTCGCGTTCCGCTCCGACGCGCTCACCCCAGAAATCCTGGATGCCGCACGACGCTCCGATCAGGCAGAACCCGAACTGCTGGCGCGCATCCGCCGGGGCGATCCTCTCGAGGATCTGCTCGCCCTGGACACCGAAACACTCTGAAAGGCCCCGAATGACCATCGAGATCACCACCGACTCGCGCGCGACCGACGAGCAGGACCTCGCGTCCGTGTCCGAGACGCGTTCCGCCGGGCACCTCATCGTCGCCCAGCTCGAACGCGAAGGCGTCCAGCGTGTGTACGGCGTTCCGGGCGAGTCCTATCTCGACGTGCTCGATGGTCTGCACGACTCGTCGATCGAGACCGTCATCACGCGGCACGAGGGCGGGGCGGCGTTCATGGCGCTGGCCGAAGGCCGCCTGACCGGCCGCGCCGGCGTGGCGATGGTCACGCGCGGGCCCGGGGCGGCGAACGCCTTCATCGCCGTGCACACCGCGTGGCAGGACGCGACGCCGATGGTGCTGTTCGTCGGACTCATCCCCGTGTCTGATCGCGGGCGCGAGGCGTTCCAGGAGTTCGACCTCACCGGATGGTTCGGCTCGACGGCGAAGCACGTCACGACGCTCGACGATCCATCGTCCGCGGCCCGCGTGGTCACCGAGGCGATGCGCATCGCGCGCTCCGGGCGACCGGGCCCCGTGGTCATCGGCCTGCCGGAGGACGTCATCCGGCTTTCCGCTGAGGGCGCGACGACGCTGGAGCCCACGGTGGCCGCCGGGGCCGAGGCGGGAGCCACAGCCGTCGAGGAACTGGTCGCGCGTCTCGCGCGGTCCGAGCGTCCGGTCGTCGTGGTCGGCGGCGAAGGGTGGTCCGCCCAGACCGGGCGCACCCTGGTCGACTGGGCCGAGCGGCACAGCATCCCGGTCCTCGCGGACTTCCGCGCCTACGATGCCGTCCCGCACGACGGGGCCTACGTCGGCGCTCTCGGCTACGGTCGAGCCGACCACGCCGCCGACCTGTTCGACGACGCCGACCTGCTCGTGTTCATCGGAACCTCGCGCACGGATGTGCTGAGCGACGGCTACCGGCTCGGACACGACGCGGCGACGGTCGTCGTGCTGCCCGGGGAGCCGAGCGGGCACTCCGGGCGCCTGGATCAGCTGATCGCCTCCGACGCCGCGAACCTCGTCGCCCGTCTGCCGCAGTCGTTGGGCGTGACGTTCGACGAGTCGCGTCTTCAGCGGGCGCGCGATGCGCATCTCCGGTTCTCGACGCCGTCCCCCGCCAGGGACGTGGCGACCGCCGCAGAGGAGTACGTCGACCTCACGGAGGTGATGGCGGTGCTCCGCGAGGAGCTGACCTCGGACGCGGTGATCACGTTCGGCGCCGGCAACCACGCCATCTGGCCGGCGCGGTACCTGCCGCACCACGCACCGGCGACGCTCGTCGCCCCCCGCAACGGCGCCATGGGCATGGGCATCCCCGCCGCGGTCGCGGCCTCGCTGGCCTTGCCCGGACGCGAGGTCGTGTCGATCGCCGGTGACGGCTGCTTCATGATGAACGGGCAGGAGATCGCGACCGCTGTCGGCTACGACGCTCCCTTCATCGCGATCGTCGTGGACAACGGCGTCTTCGCGACCATCCGTGAGCACCAGGAGGCCCACTACCCGGGTCGTCCGTCGGGAACGCATCTGACCAACCCGGACTTCGCGGCTCTCGCACGCTCCTACGGGGCGTACGGCGAGACCGTCGCCCACTCCGCCGACTTCCGCGACGCCTACCGGCGGGCCCGCTCCAGCGGCCGCCCCGCCGTGCTCCACCTGCGTCAGGACCCGGCCGTGCGTGCGCCGTCGACCGCCGTCTGAACACCGTGACGATTCGAGGAGGATCCGCCATGACGATCCAACAGGGAGCGGTCGACCGGGCCGCCGCGTCCACCCACGCCGAGGGGTTCCTCGCGGACTTCGCTCGGCTGAGCGAGTTCGGAGCCACCCCGAACGGCGGGGTCGACCGGCAGGCGGGCAGTGACGCCGACGTCGCGCAGCGGCGCTGGTTCGCCGAGCTTCTCGAGTCGCACGGTCTGCGTGTGGAATACGACCGCATCGGCAACCAGTTCGGGTTGCTCGAGGTCGTCCCCGGGGCGCCGTTCGTCGTCGTCGGTTCGCACCTCGACTCGCAGCCGACGGCGGGACGCTACGACGGCGCCTACGGTGTGCTCGCAGCGGCTCATGCAGCATTCCGGCTCGCGGAGGAGTGGGCCGCCGACGGCGCCACCGGGCCGCGCTTCAACATCGCCGTGGTCAACTGGTTCAACGAGGAGGGCTCGCGGTTCACCCCGTCCATGATGGGGTCGAGCGTGTACACCGGCGTCCTCCCGCTGGAGCAGGCGCTGGGCACGACGGATCGCTCGGGCATCACGGTGGCCGAGGCTCTGGAGCCCGCGGGCTTCCTCGGTGCCGGTGACGGCCCGGAGGCGGCGTTCTGCGCCGAGATCCACATCGAGCAGGGGCGTGTGCTGGAGAACTCCGGCAGCACGATCGGACTCGTGACCGCCAGCTGGGCGGCCAGTAAGTACGTCGTCACCGTCGAGGGCGAGCAGGCGCACTCCGGGGCGACCGTGATGGTCGATCGACGTGATGCTCTGTACGGTGCCTCGCTGCTGGTGGTCTTCGCCCGTGAGCTCGCCGACAGGTTCCCCGGGGTGCTGCACACCGCGGTCGGGCAGCTCGACGTGTATCCGAATTCGCCGGTCGTCGTCGCCTCGGAGGTTCGGCTGCTGCTCGACCTGCGCTGCGCCGACGAAGCCGTGCTCGCGGAGGCGAACGCCTTGCTCCAGGAGCGGTTCGCCGAGATCGAGGAGACCGCGAAGGTCGGCATCCGCCGGTCGCTCTCGCACGAATGGGGGATCGACCCGTATCAGCCGGAGGGTGTCGAGCTGGCACGGGGATCTGCCGAGCGGCTCGGGTACTCCCGCGAGGAGATCCTCACGGTCGCCGGGCATGATTCGATAAACATGAAGAGGCGAGTGCCCACCGTGATGCTGTTCGTGCCATCGGTGGACGGGATCTCACACAACGAGGGCGAGTACACCCGCGACGAGGACCTCGTGGCCGGCCTCGACGTCCTGACGGATGTCGTCAGGCGACTCGCACAGGGAGAACTGGCGCCGGCTCCCGGTGCCGTGGAGGAGCGAACCAGATGACCGATTACGCCGTCACCGACCCCACGACGAACGAGATCGTGCGCCGGTACGAGTCCGCGACCGACGCCGAGGTGGATGCCGCCGTCGAGCGGGCGGCTGCGGCGTACCCCTCGTGGCGGGCGCTCACGGTCGAGGAACGGTGCGGATATCTCGCCGCCGTCGCTGCGGAGTACCGCGCGGACAGCCATCGCCTCGCGCGCATCATCACGAGGGAGATGGGCAAGACCACGGCGGAGGCGCTCGGCGAGATCGGGATCGTCACCGACATCTACGACTACTACGCGACCAACGGTCCGGCGTTCGCGGGCGACCGGCCGCTCCCCGTCGCGACGGGCGAGGCTGTCGTCCGCACCGCTCCGGTCGGTGTGCTCCTGGGCATCATGCCCTGGAACTACCCCTACTACCAGGTGGCCAGGTTCGCGGCACCCAACCTCGCGCTGGGGAACACGATCGTTCTCAAGCACGCGCCGAGCTGTCCGGAATCGGCCGCGGCGATCGCCGAGTTGTTCGAGCGGGTCGGTCTTCCCGAGGGCGCGTACGAGAACGTCTACGCCTCAGAGGACCAGGTCGCGCGCATCATCGCGCATCCCGCCGTGCAGGGCGTCTCGCTCACCGGTTCGGAGCGTGCCGGTCGGGCCGTCGGCGAGCTGGCCGGACGAGCCATGAAGAAGGTGGTGCTGGAGCTCGGCGGGTCCGATCCGTTCATCGTGCTGCCGGATGCCGACGTCGACGCCGCTGCGCGTGCCGCGGTGGTCGGACGGATGGGCAACGCGGGACAGGCGTGCACCGCTTCGAAGAGGTTCATCGTCGCGGATGAGGTGTACGACGACTTCGTCGAGCGGTTCACCGATCTGGTCGGCGAACTGCGCGTCGGCGATCCGTCCGAAGAAGGCATCTCCTTCGGGCCACTTTCGTCCGAGGCCGCCGCGCGGGCCGTCATCGACCAGGTGGACGACGCGACCGCCAACGGGGCGACCGTGCTGACCGGTGGGCGTCGCCTGGATCGCCCCGGCGCCTTCGTGGAACCCACGATCCTCGCCGACGTCACCCCCGAGGCTCGCGCCTACCGCGAAGAGATCTTCGGGCCCGTCGCCGTGGTGCACCGGGTCGGCTCGATCGACGACGCCGTCGCGCTGGCGAACGACACGCCCTATGGCCTCGGCAGTGTGATCTTCGGTTCCGATCCTGCGCTCATCGCCGACGTCGCCGACCGACTCGACGTGGGCATGGTCTCGATCAACGGGCCGTCGCAGACGCAGGCCGACCTGCCGTTCGGCGGCGTCAAGGCCTCGGGCATCGGGCGCGAGCTGGGCGAGTACGGCATGGCGGAGTTCGTGAATCGCAAGCTCATCCGCACGCACGACCGCGGTTGAGCGGTAGTCGCAGTCGGGCGACGGTCGTCTTCGGGGCTCTCAGAACAGCATCGGCTGCGCAGCCGCGGCGGCGCTGGGTGTGAAGCGCACCGCTGCGGCGGCCGCAGCACCCGTCTGCACGTGGCCCTGCCCTGGTCGGACCCCGCGCCGCGGGTAGTCGTCTTCGTGGCGGCCGTCGAGTCCGTGCATCCGGATGAGCGGACGCGCACGTTTCGCGAGCCACTGCCGGTATCCCTTCGGGGCCTCTGCCGAGACGCCGGGGTAGAGCCCGCGGTACGACGACACGAGGTCGGGGCGATGCGTGCCGAGCCACTCGAAGAACCACGGCTTCACACCCGGTCGCAGGTGCAGCGCTCCGTAGATGACGGTGCGGGCGCCGGCCTCCTTGATGCGCACGAGGGCGCTGTCGATCGCCTCGAGCGAGTCGGTCATGTGCGGCATGATCGGCATCAGGAAGACCGTGACCGGGAACCCGGCGTCGGCCAGGGCCCGCACGGTGTCGAGACGGGCCTGGGTGGTCGGTGCTCCGGGTTCGATGGCCTTCTGCAGCTCGTCGTCGTACATCGCGATCGACATCTGCACGTCGACGGGCACTCGTTGCGCGGCCTTCACGAGCAGGGGGATGTCGCGGCGGATGAGCGTGCCCTTGGTGAGTATCGACATCGGGGTGCCGGACGCGGCGAGGGTCTCGATGATGCCGGGCATGAGCTTGTAGCGCCCCTCGGCCCGCTGGTACGGGTCGGTGTTGGTGCCGAGCGCCACCGTCTCGTGCTGCCAGCTGCCGCGCCGCAGCTCCCTCTCGAGCACCTCGACCACGTTCACCTTCACCACGATCTGCGAGTCGAAGTCCGATCCGCCGTCGAGGTCGAGGTACTCGTGCGTTCCGCGGGCGAAGCAGTAAACGCACGCATGACTGCATCCGCGGTACGGGTTGATGGTCCAGGCGAACGGCATGCGCGAAGCGCCTGGCACGTGGTTCAGGGCCGACTTCGACAGCACCTCGTGGAACGTCATCCCGGCGAACTCGGGGGTGGTCACCGACCGCAGCACGCTGGATCGGTCTTCGAGCCCGGGCAGCGCCGCCGCATCCGTCTCGCCGAGTTTCTGTCCCTGCCACCGCATCTCCACATTCGAACATAATGACGATAAGAACGCAAGTGTTTCTGCGACATAGCTTCGAGTGAAAGAATGGACCAATGCCCCTCTCGCCGCACGCTCAGCATGCGGCTCCGCGCTCCCCGATTCACGGCCCCGCGCTGCCGCTCGGCATCGTCGTGACCGCGATCGGCGTGCTGCTCTCGATCGCCTCCGCTCCCGTCGCGGCGGTGGAGGCCGCGCCGATGCCGGAGCCGGTCGCCGTGATGCAGGTGCCGACCGTGCAGGTCGAGGCGACGACGGCCGCCGACCCGTGTGCGGACCCGGTCGTGCAGCAGGCGGTGCAGGCCGGCGACGACGCGGCCGTGGTCGCGGGCTTCGGCGGGGGAGCGGCTTTCCGCGAGGCCGTGGTGGCGGGCAACGCGCCCTGCATCTCGCTCCGTGATCCGGCGCGGGTCTGGGTCGTCGTGAACAAGAGCCTCCCGTTGAAGCCCGCGGACTACGAGCCCGGGGCGCTCGACTCGGTGCCGCTGCAGATGACGACGCTGTCGGGCCGGGTGCGGACCGATGTCGCGGCCGCCATCGGGCAGATGGCCGACGCGGCGGAGGCCGCCGGCGTGGGGCGCATCGGCGCCAACAACGGCTACCGGTCTTACGGGCTGCAGGTCACGACCTACGACACCCACGTGCGCTCCCAGGGTCAGGGGCAGGCGGATGCCGGCTCCGCCCGGCCAGGCCACAGTGAGCACCAGACCGGGCTCGCCCTCGACGTCGTCGCGTGCGGCAGCGGCTGCGGTGGACTCGACGGCTTCGGCGGCACCGCGCAGAGCGACTGGGTCGCGGCCCACGCGTGGGAGTACGGGTTCATCGTGCGGTACGAGCAGGTGGGCACGCCGGTGACCGGCTACGCGCCCGAGCCGTGGCACCTCCGCTACGTCGGCGTCGACCTCGCCAGGGCCTACCACGATGGCGGATTCCACACGCTGGAGGAGTTCTTCGGACTCCCGGCGGCCCCCGACTACGCGCACTGAATCGGTCGGAACGGCCCGTTCTGCGGCATCCGACAACCGCGGTACCCAGTGTCACCTCTGATGGGATGCATTCTCACAACGTCCTGTCCGAGGTGGTGGCCGACACGTAGAATCGCCGGAGCAACGATGCACGACACGTTCGGGAGGACGCAATGGAACGCGACATCTACGAAGAGGATCACGAGGCATTCCGCGACCTCGTCAAGGACTTCGTCAAGCGCCACGTGAACAACGAGGCGATCGAGCGGTGGGATGCCGCGGGGGAGATCGACCGGGCGACCATGCTCGCTGCCGGCGAGGCCGGCCTGATCGGATTGTCCGTCCCCGAGGAGTTCGGCGGCGCCGGGATGCTGCAGGACTACCGCTTCCGCACGATCGTCATGGAAGAGGTCATCGCCGCAGGGGCGGGTTCGCTGGCCGGTGCGTTCGGCATCCAGGACGACCTGGCCGTGCCCTACCTCGTGCACATGGGAACGCAGGAGCAGAAGGAGAAGTGGCTGCCCCGCATGGCCACGGGCGAAGTGCTCGGCGCGCTCGCGATGACCGACCCTGGTGCGGGTTCTGACCTGCGCGGCATCAAGACCAACGCCAAGAAGGTCGACGGCGGCTACATCCTCAACGGCGCGAAGACGTTCATCTCCTCGGGCACGACGGCCGACGTCGTCGTGACCTTCGTCAAGACCGGCGAGGGCAACCGTCCCGACGCGTTCAGCCTGCTGCTCGTCGAGAAGGGAATGGAGGGCTTCGACCAGGGCAAGAAGCTCAGCAAGATGGGCTTCCACGGCTGGGACACGGCCGAGCTCAGCTTCACCGACGTGTTCGTCCCCGACGAGAACCTGATCAGCGGCAAGGAGGGTCAGGGCTTCATCCAGCTGATGCTCAACCTGCCGCTCGAACGTCTCTCGATCGGCGTCGCCGCAGCCGCGGCCGCGCAGGCCGCTCTCGACTGGACCGTCGCCTACACCAAGGACCGCGAGGCGTTCGGCGAGCGCATCGCCGACTTCCAGAACACCCGCTTCCGGCTCGCCGACATGGCGGCGACCACCGATGCGATGTGGGCGTACATCGACCGCGCGCTGCTCGCGTACAAGAACAGCACCCTCACCGCGGAGGACGCCGCGAAGGTCAAGTTCTGGGCGACCGAACGCGAGTGGGAGGTGCTCGACACCGGCGTACAGCTGCACGGGGGTTACGGCTACATCATGGAGTACCCGATCGCCCGCGCCTTCACCGATGCTCGGGTGCACCGCATCTACGGTGGCACGAACGAGATCATGCGCGATCTCGTCGGTCGTCAGATCGTCGGCAAGCGCTGACACACGGCTCTCGAGGCCCCCGGATGCTGCGGCATCCGGGGGCTTCGTCGTCTCCCGGCCTCTTCTTCGTCTCCCGGCCTCGTCTTCGTCTCCCGGCCTCTTCTTCTCTGCGGCATAACCCGTTCCCCGCGACACAACTTCGGAGATCGGGCGCGACTCGCCGTCGGAGGGGGCCGCGGGCCGGCGTGTCGCCCCGGAACTCCGAAGTTGTGTCGGGGGTGGGGGAGGGGAGACGGGGGGTGGGGGACGGGCAAGGGGAGGGGAGGGGGCCGTGGACACGGGTGTCCGGGCGGGGTTGAATCGAGGGCATGACGAGCTCGCTCCCGCAGATCCTCGCTGACCACGTCGTTCGGGGCATCGCGCCAGGAATCATCGGCGTCCTCGGCTCTCCGGGCGGGAAGGTCGAGATCTTCGCGACCGGGGACCTGCCGCCGGATGCGATCGTGCGCATCCAGTCGATGACGAAGCCGATCCTGGCGGTTGCCGCGCTGCGGCTCGTGCAGGATGGCCGCCTCGGTCTCGACGATCCGGTGGAGCGGTGGATGCCCGAGCTCGTCGACCGTCGGGTTCTGCGCGCGCCGGACGCCACGCTGGACGATGTCGAGCCGGCGGCGACGCCCATCACGGTGCGGCATCTGCTCACGAACACTTCGGGGTACGGAGTGCAGGTCGCACCGACTCCGTTGGCGGAGGCGATGATCGCCAACCGGACGGCAGCGGGCCAGGAGCCCGTGGCGCTCGGCGCGCAGGAGTGGTTGGACGCGCTCGCGGCGCTGCCGCTCACCTTCCAGCCCGGAACCGGATGGCGTTATCACCACTCGTTCGGCCTTCTCGGGATACTGCTCTCCCGCGTCGTCGGCGGCACGCTGGAGGAACATCTGCGGCGTGACCTGTTCGGCCCGCTCGGCATGGTCGACACCGGGTACACGGTTCCGCTCGACCAGGCGTACCGGCTGCCCGCCGCGTACCGGCACGAAGGCGGCCGGCTGGTCGAGATCGAGCCTGCAGCCGGAGGATTCTCGCTGGCGCCCGCACCGTTCGACCTCAGCCATTCCGAACTCGTGTCGACGGCGTCCGACTATGCGGCGTTCGCCGGGATGCTGGCGGCGGGCGGGCGCCACGACGGGAAGGTCATGCTCGACCCCGAACTGCTCGCGCTGATGCGCTCCGATCAGATCCCGTCGAGCGCGAAGACACCGGACAGCTTCTTCCCGGGATTCTGGGAGGGCACGGGCTGGGGTTTCGGTGTCGCGGTGCAGACCGGAGGGGACGCGGCCGGCCGATACGGGTGGTCCGGTGGGCAGGGAACCGACTTCTCCATCGACCCGGACGGCTCGTTCCGGATCGTGCTGACCCAGGTCGAGATGGGGCCCGAGGTCATGGGCCTATTCGCGGAAGTGCAGGAGAGCGGACTCGCGGACGCCGGTGCCGACACTTCTGCCGAGTGATGCGACGACGAGTGGGACACGGTTGCCGACGACGGCCTTGCAACGGCGTGAGCACTGCCGTGCGGCTGGCTGGGCAGGCGGTTGCGCTGACCGTCTCGGCCTACGGTGCCCGCCGCTGCCTGACTCTATTCGTGGATAAGTTCGAGGTTGGGTCGTTTGTGGAGGAGACGTCTCCGGGTGCCCTGTCGCGGTTTTCTGCGGAATTCTGGGATGCGATACGGAGAAGTCTTCGAATGTAGCGTGTC
>NZ_JCAXDY010000005.1:0-330998 GCF_059758615.1 Microbacterium sp. GQ128 | reverse complement strand
CACCCTGTCCCGCTTGTCAAATCGGCGCGCCGTGCAGATCAGAGATCCGCAGCGCAGCTGATGACAGCCGCAGAAGAGGTGGATTCCCTATCCTAGACGCAAGTGCCTGATCTCTCAAGTGAGAGTGGATCGGGAGTGGTTCTCCGCTTGAGGGGGGTGAAGCTCTTGGCTCCTCCGCTTCCCTGTGGGGCGAACAAGTAATAAGTTACGTGGGTTCCGGGGTTCTGGCAAATCGGGGCATACCGCCCGGGCGTGTCGCCTGAGCGCCCCAGGTGCTTTACGCCGGATCAGCCGCGGTTTCCGGCGCAGCATCCCCTCGAGAGTACGATCTGGCCATGTTCCCGACCACCGTTGACCCGGCCATCAGCCCGGGAGCCGCCCTGCTCGATCGGGTCAGGATCCTGCTCGATCTCCGCCCCATCAATCGCGCGCTCGACGCCCACGCCGCGGTCCCGCTCCCCTCTCGGCTGGCGACCGGCGAACTCGCCTGGGCCAGTGTCGCCTCGGCCATGCTCTCCGCAGGCCGCTCCCCCGCGGCCATCGACCCCCACCGTGCGGCGACCGCCTATCGGAGCGACCGCGTGCTCTCGATCGACGGCGTCGCTCCCCCGGTGTGGTCGCCCTACTCGGGGTTCTGGCGGACCGCGGACGGGTGGATCAGGACCCACGGCAACTACCCGCATCACGCGACTGCCCTGTGTACCGCTCTCGGAGTGCACGATGACGCCGACGCGGATGCGGTTCGGGCTGCGCTCCACGAACGGGCGACGGCGGAGGCCGTCGCAGCGGTCACGCGCGCCGGAGGGCTCGCCGTCGCCGTGACCGCCGAGGATCCGGCGATTGATCGAGCGCTCCGTGATGCGCCGCTTCTCGACGTCCGACACATCACCGGCGCCACACCTCGCTACCGGCGGCCCGAACGCGCAATGCCGACGCACGACGATCGTCTCCCCCTCGCCGGTATGCGCGTGCTCGACCTCACCCGCGTAATCGCCGGTCCCGTGTGCACCCGCACGCTCGCTCTCCTCGGCGCGGACGTTCTGCGCATCGATCCGCCGCACCTCCCGGAGCCCGAGTGGCAGCACCTCGACACCGGTCACGGCAAGCGCTCGGCTCGGCTGGATGCGCGCACGCCGCAGATGCACGAGTTGCTCGCAGCTGCCGACGCCGTCGTGCTCGGTTATCGCCCCGGGGCGCTGGACCGGCTGGGGCTCAACCCCTCCGTACTCGCCGAACGCTATCCGGGCCTGATCATCGCGCAACTCAGTGCCTGGGGTACCGAGCATCCCGATCGCGCCGGCTTCGACAGCCTCGTGCAGGCAGCATCCGGTATCGCGCTCGTCGAGTCACCGGACGGCGACCGCCCCGGCACGCTTCCCGCCCAGGCGCTCGACCACAGTGCCGGATACCTGCTCGCCGCTGCGGTGACCACGCAGCTTCTGCGCCGCGCACGCGAAGGCGGTTCCTGGTACACCGGCACCTCACTCCGCCGCATCGCCGCCGAGCTCCTCGGGATGCCGCGCCGCCGGGAGCCGGAAGACGACGTCGAGTTCGATGTCGGCCCGCACCTCGCGCGCTTCGAGGTCGACGCCAGATCCCTCGTCACCGCGCGACCGGCGATGACCGGACTCGAGTTCGACGCCCCGCACCCCTGGGGGTCGGATCAGCCGATCTGGTGACGACGCCCGCGAACCGCCAGCACGATGCAGAGCACGAACGTGATCGCACCCCACACGGCACACGCCGGAGGCAGGACCCGATAGGCCAGATGCTGCACGGTGAACTCGGCGTCGATGGGGCCGAACGCGATGATCCCCCAGACGAGCGCGGCGACCAGGATCACCGGAAGCGAGACCCACCACGCGATGCGCAGCCCCTGCGGCAGCGACTGCGTGACATCCGCTCGCGCGTCCCGCCGACGCAGCCACAGCAGCGCCCAGACGCCGATGATCAGCAGGCCGATCACACTCGACCCGTGCTGGAGCCACTTGAATCCGGGCAGCGGACCCCACATCGCATCGAGACCGGGGAGCAGCTGCACGCCGGCACGACCCTCGTGTGTGAAGAGATCCCACAGGATGTGCGATGCCACGCCGATCAGGAAAGACACCGCGAGGAGCACCGGGTACCCGCGCTTCTCCCCCACGCCGACGGCTCGCCCCGCGGCTTCCGCACCGCCCTCGCTCCAGTCCTCCGGAAGCCGACGCGCCAGCCACAGCGGCGCGAGTTCCGGCACCGCCGGTCGCAGGATCACGCGCCAGAGGAGGAAGAGGACGAAGGCGAGCAGCGCCGTCCACAGGATGTTGCCGAAGGTGTGGGTGAACGAGTAGTTCAACCCGACACCGCGCACGAACAGCGGCAGATCCGGGGTCATGGCGCCGATCGCGATCGCCGCGGGCACCAACGGTGTCCGGATGAACGGCAGCGCGACGAGCGCGTGGCTGGGAGTGAAGGGCATGCGGCGCCGCTATCCGAAGAGCGAAGGCTCAGCCGAGGAAGACGCCGGCGAGAGTCTTCTTGCCGCGGCGGAGGACGGACACTCCCCCGGGAAGAGTTCCCTGGACCGTGGCGGCATCGTCTTCGACACGTTGACCGTCGAGCGTGACACCGCCCTGGGCGATCGCGCGCCTCGCCTCGGAGAGACTGGCGACCAGGCCGGTCGCGACCAGAGCCTCGACCACCGCAGTGCCGGGCGCGACGGTCGCGTTGGGAAGCTCTTCCAGCGCGGTGCGAAGCGTCGCCGCGTCGAGCGCGGTCAGATCGCCCTGCCCGAACAGCGCCTCGGATGCCGCGATCACCGCCGCCGCGGCGTCGACACCGTGCACGGTCACCACCACCTCGAGCGCGAGACGCTTCTGGGCGGCGCGCCGGAAAGGCTCGGTCGCCACGAGTTCCGCGTACTCCTCGATCTCCGCTCGGCTCAGGAACGTGAAGACCTTCAGACGGTCGATGACGTCGGAATCCGCGGTGCTCAGCCAGAACTGGTACATCCGGTAGGGGCTGCACATCTCGGCGTCGAGCCAGACGGCATTGCCCTCGCTCTTGCCGAACTTCGTGCCGTCGCTGTTGGTGATCAGCGGAGTGCCGATCGCATGCACCGACGCTCCCTCGGCGCGGCGGATCAGGTCCGTCCCGCTGGTGAGGTTGCCCCACTGGTCGGACCCGCCCGTCTGCAGCACGCAGTCGTACTGGCGGTACAGCTCGAGGAAGTCCATCCCCTGCAGGATCTGGTAGCTGAACTCGGTGTAGCTGATGCCCTCGTCGGAGTTCAGACGCGCAGCGACCGCATCCTTCTTGAGCATCGTGCCGACACGGTAGTGCTTGCCGATCTCGCGGAGGAAGTCGATCGCGCTCAGCGGCGCCGTCCAGTCGAGGTTGTTCACGATGCGGGCCGCGTTGTCACCCTCGAAGCTCAGGTAGCGCTCGACCTGCGTGCGCAGACGTCCCACCCACTCCTCGACGGTCTCCCGCGTGTTGAGGGTGCGCTCCGCTGTCGGACGCGGGTCGCCGATCAGACCGGTGGAACCACCGACCAGGCCGAGAGGCTTGTGCCCGGCGAGCTGGATGCGACGCAGCGTCAGGAGCTGCACGAGGTTGCCCAGGTGCAGGCTCGGCGCGGTCGGATCGAACCCGCAGTAATACGTGATGGGGTCTCCCGCGAGCAGGGCGCGCAGCGCCTCCTGGTCGGTGGACACCTGGACCAGGCCACGCCACACGAGTTCGTCCCACACGTTCTCGAACGTGGGGTCGATCGCCTGGGGTGCGGTCGTCAGAGCGGGAGTTGACACGCGTTCCAGGCTATCAGCGCAGAGCAGCACCGAATCGCCTCAGACCGGCTCGTCGAGGCGCTCGATCTCCTCGACGGACAGGGTGATCGACGCGGCATCCAGCGCGACATCCAGCTGATCGAGCTTGCTGCCACCGAGGATGGGACGGATGCCGCGCGCGAGCTGCCACGCCAGCACGACCTGCCCTCGGCCGAGACCCCGCGCCGCCGCGATCTCGTCCAGCACCGCGAGCCGACGTGCAGTCCCGGGGTGGTCGTACACCTCGGGAACCGGCTTCTCCGGATTGTCGTAGGCACCCGAGAGCAGCGGGGTGTACGCCCAGATCTCGATCCCGTTCGCCCGGGCGAAGTCGCGTTGCTCGTCGCTCAGCACACCGAAGGGGTGAGCGACGCCGGGCGGAAGCGTCCCCGGACGCGTGCGCAGGTACGTGCTGTTCAACTGGAACGCGTCGATGGGCACGCTTCCGATGGACCTCGCGTGCGCACGGGCGCGCTCGATGCGCCAGGCCGGGTGGTTGGAGGCGCCGACCCGGCTCACCGTGGCGTCGGCGGTGAGCTCCGCGAGAGCGTCCACGGTGTCCTCGATCGCGACCGCCCGATCCTCCTGGTGCAGCCAGAGCAGGTCGATCCTGTCGACGCCCAGGCGTTCGAGACTCCCGTCGACCGCAGCGCGGATCGCGCGCGGAGAGAGTCCGGTCCGGCGCTCGGGCCAGGATCCGGGCCAGAGGGGTTCGGCGCCGACCTTGGTGGAGATACGGACCTGCGCGCGTGCACCCGGTCGCGCTGCCAGCCATCGACCGAGCACCGCCTCGGAGGCCCCTCCGTGCCCCGTCCCACTGGCCCAGAAGCTGTAGCAGTCGGCGGTGTCGATCCAGAT
Organism: Microbacterium sp. GQ128; assembly: GCF_059758615.1. NCBI lineage: Bacteria > Bacillati > Actinomycetota > Actinomycetes > Micrococcales > Microbacteriaceae > Microbacterium > Microbacterium sp. GQ128. The sequence goes on along the minus strand of NZ_JCAXDY010000005.1, from coordinate 326,334 downwards.
GCCGCCGCGTTCGACGAAGCGGTCGAGCAGGGCGAAAGAGGTCTCCTCATCGACGAGCGTTCCGAAGGACATCGCTCCGAGAACGAGCGGGGATACAGGGGTGTTCAGGTTGGTCATGACTTCACTGTGCAACCTGGAGCGCGCTCCAGGTCAAGCCCTATGCTCTGCTCATGACGACGTACACTCCGGCGGAGACCGCGGCCCGGTCCGGCTTCAGCATCGACACCCTCCGGTACTACGAGCGCGAGGGCATCCTGCCCGCGGTGTCGCGCACGGCCGGCGGACATCGCGCGTACACCGATGCCGAACTCGGACTCCTGGAGTTCCTCAAGTGCCTCCGCGAGACCGGTATGCCGGTGGAACGCCTGCGCCGCTACGGTCGACTCTGCCAGCGCGAGGACACGATCCCGGAGCGGATCGCGCTTCTCGAGGAGCACGCGATGACCGTCGAGAAACAGCTCGCCGAGGTTCTCGCGCAGCAGCGGCGTCTCGCAGAGAAGCTGGACTGGTACCGATCGTTGGGCTGACCCGCCGTCAGCTGTGCGCCGCCCACCAGACGAGGAAGGCTGCGCCGAGGGCGATGACCCAGCTGACGAGGCTCCCCACGAGGAAGTACTCGGCCCTGGCGCCGGTCTCGCCGTCGCGCGAGATCTCCGGGAAGCGGACGATGCCCTTCGCCGCCAGCATCGCCGCGAGGATCGGGTACGCCGCGGCGAGCGTGAGGATCAGGGCGAGGATGCGCTCGAGCGGGCCGATCAGGCGCCCGCCCTGGAAACCGGTTCGGGGGTCGGGGGCGGTCGCCACCGCAGACGGCTGATCGTCGGTCGGTCCGGCGACCGTCGGATGCGGTTCCGTGGCGCGGGATGCGGCTTCGGGGACGGATGCGTCGTCAGAGCCGGAATCGGGCTCCGCGATCTGCTCCGCCGGACGCCAGGTGTGCTCGCCGTCGAGAGCCGCACGCACCACGAGGTTCGCGGACTCCAAGAGGAACGCCGTCACTCCGAGCACCAGGATCGCCAGATCGAATGTGACCTCACCGAACGGCGAACGCAGCTGCCACACCGCGCCGATGAGGCCGGCATGCGCTCGCCCACCCGTCCAGATCACAGCTCCCACGACGATGAGAGCGAGGACGACGGCCGGCCAGAATCCGGCGCGCGACGCTCGATCGTCGGGCATGCACCAGATCCAGAGCGCGCCGGCCACGAGCGCGGCGATCATCGGCAGCAGAGCGTCGCTGACGCTGCCGAGCAGCAGCAGCACGACAGCAGCGGCCAGATATCCGATCCAGCGACGGGGAACGAACTGCCGCACGAGGTCTGCGGCTCCGATGGCGAGCAGGATGAACCCGGCGAGGATCATGCCGACTCCTCCCTGAGCGCAGCGAGTCCTTCGATGAGCGCGGCGGATCCGGCGCGTCGCAGCGACTTCGAGATGCTCGGCTGGGAGATGCCCTCCTGCTCCGCGAGCTCCTGCTGCGATCGGCCGACCAGGCGCCCGTAGGTGAGTCGGCGCTCGCGCGCACTCATCGCTCCCACCAGCTCGTCACGCGCGAGCAGATAGGCGTTGGAGACCGCGATCGTCGAAGCCATGACCTCATCCTGCCCCGGCGCTCCGACAATCCAGGTGCGCGTCCGCGGCACGGCGCGCTGCTCACGGGAGTGCACGGTCTCGATCGCCGCGCGGGCGGCGTACCAGCCGGGCCCGTCGGCCAGTTCGCCGTGCACGGAGGCGACGGCGCGCACCTCCCCCACGCCGATGCCGAATCGGAAGGCGATCCCATCGGGCAGCAGCAGCTGGATCAGGAAGAGCGAGGTCAGCGCATCGCGGAGCTCCCGGTAGACGCCCTGCTGCTCGTCTCCCACCGTGGGGGTCAACGGCTGAACGGCCAGAGGAAGGTCGGTCTCGGCCTGCGCGATGGTCTCGTCCAGCACGCGCTGCGCCGCTCCACGATCCCCGAGCTCCCGGGATCCCACGATGTCTGCGATCACGGCTATGACCATGCGATAACCTTATCACGAATATTTGCTGATATATGCGTTATTAGGTTATGGATTGGAAATATGCCTCATACAAGCATGATTGCATGGTCCGAAGGAACCTGGACCCATGCCCCTGCCGCCGTGGAGGACGCCGAGCACCTCGACGTCACCGCCGTCGAAGGCAGCGACGCCTGGCGGCACACCGCATATGGATTCGTGCACGACACCGAGCACGCTCTGCTTGCCCCGCTCGCTGTGGGCGAGGCGATGGAGGTGTCGTTCCGTGCACCGTGGGACGGCCAGTTCGACCAGGCGGGGGTCTTCGTGCGTATCGACGACGAGCACTGGGTGAAGACCGGCCTCGAGTACGCCGACGATCATCTCGGGCTCGGTGCCGTCGTCACCGCCGGAGGATCCGACTGGTCGGTCGGATTCGTCGACGAGTGGCACGACCGAGAGATCACGGTGCGCGTGAGCCGGTGGGCGGATGCCGTGATCGTCCGGGCGCGCGCCGACGACGAACCGTGGCGGCTGGTGCGCGTCGCTCCGTTCGACGGCCAGGCTGCGGCGTCCGCCGGGCCTTTCCTCGCCGCACCGACACGTGCGGGTCTCACCGTACGGTTCACCCGATGGGAACGGTCGGCTGCCGACGCCGAGCTGCACTGAGCTCGAAAGGCCGCCGTCCGCGACCGACTACAAGCCGAGGGCGTGGGCGGCGGCCTGAGCGCGGGCGACGAGTTCCGCACGCTGCTCGGCGACCCGCACCGGGGCGGTCCCGCCGACGCCGGTCCGCGATGCGACCGACCCCTCGATCGTGAGGACCTCGCGCACCTCCGGCACCAGATGCGGCGAAACCGACAGCAGCAGCTCGTCGGACGCGTCTTCCAGCCCGATCCCCTGCTCCTCGCACGCGCGCACGAGAGCGCCCGAGATCTCATGGGCATCACGGAACGGCACCCGCCGCTTCACGAGCCACTCCGCGACATCGGTCGCGAGGGAGAAGCCCTGCGGTGCCAGCGCCGCCATCCGCTCGGTGTCGAAACGCAGCGTCGCGACCATGCCGGCAAACGCGGGGAGCACGACCTCGAGGGTCTGCACCGAGTCGAAGACGGGCTCCTTGTCCTCCTGCAGATCGCGGTTGTACGCGAGCGGCAGCCCCTTGAGCGTGGCCAGGAGGCCGGACAGGTTGCCGATGAGGCGGCCGGACTTGCCGCGGGCGAGCTCGGCGATGTCGGGGTTCTTCTTCTGCGGCATGATGCTCGACCCCGTCGAATAGCCGTCGTCGAGCGTGACGAAACCGAACTCGCGGGTGTTCCAGAGGATGATCTCCTCGGAGAGCCGCGAGAGGTCGACTCCGGTCATCGCCGTGATGAACGCGAACTCGGCCACCACATCGCGTGCGGCTGTGCCATCGAGCGAGTTCTCGGCGGGACGATCGAGGCCCAGCTCCGTCGCCACGAGTGCGGGGTCGAGGCCGAGCGTCGAGCCGGCCAGCGCTCCCCCGCCGTAGGGCGAGACACCGGCACGACGACGCCAGTCCACGAGGCGCTCGAGCTCGCGCACCAGCGGCCAGCCGTGCGCCTGCAGGTGGTGGGCGAGGAGCACGGGCTGCGCATGCTGCAGGTGCGTGCGTCCGGGGAGGATGGCGTCGGGGTGCGCCTCGGCCTGGGCGACCAGCGCGTCGATCACCCGCAGGATGTCGCGGGCGATCACCCGCGCGTGGTCGATCAGGTACATGCGCACCAGCGTCGCGATCTGGTCGTTGCGGCTGCGACCGGCACGCAGGCGACCACCCAGCTCCGGACCGAGCTCGGCGATCAGCGCCTGCTCGAGCGCGCCGTGCACGTCCTCATCGGTCGGCACAGGGCGCAGGGTGCCGTCGGCGACCTTGCGGGCCACGGCATCCAGCCCCTCGTGCATGCGTCGCGCCTCGTCGGGTTCGAGGTATCCGGCCGCCTCGAGCGCGGTGGCGTGCGCGTGGGAGCCGGCGATGTCGTACGGCGCGAGGATCCAGTCGAAGTGCGTCGAGCGGCTGAGCTCCACCAGCTCGGGCGACGGCCCGGTGGCGAAGCGGGCACCCCAGAGCGCGCCCTCGTTGGTGCCTTCGTGCGTCGACTCGCTCATCACGCGTCCTTCTTGCCGAGCAGCCAGACCAGGAGCGCCTTCTGCGCGTGCAGCCGGTTCTCGGCCTCGTCCCAGACCACGCTCTGCGGACCGTCGATCACGCTGGAGTCGACCTCGTAGCCGCGGTCGGCGGGGAGGCAGTGGATGAAGATCGCCTCGGGGTCGGCGAGGGTCATCGTCTCGGGAGTGACCTTGTAGCCGCCGAGATCGCGGATGCGCGCGAGCTTCTCCTCCTCCTTGCCCATCGAGACCCAGGTGTCGGTGACCACGACGTCGGCACCGGCCGCGGCCTCGACCGGATCGGTGTATAGCGTGATCGAACCGCCGGTCTCGGCGGCACGGCGGTCGGCGGCCTCGATCACATCCGCGCGGGGCGCGTAGTCCTCCGGAGAGGCGATCCGCACGTGCATGCCCGCCGTGACGCCGGCGAGCGCGTAGGAGTGCGCCATGTTGCTCTCTCCATCACCGAGGAATGTGAGCGTGAGCCCCTTCAGCTCGCCCTTGTGCTCGCGGATGGTCAGCAGATCGGCGAGCAGCTGGCACGGGTGGAAGTCGTCCGAGAGTGCGTTGATCACGGGGACGCGCGTGCCTGCCGCCATCTCCTCGAGCCCGGACTGCGCGTAGGTGCGCCACACGATGGCCGCGACCTGGCGCTCGAGCACCCGCGCGGTGTCGGAGGGCGTCTCCTTGCCGCCGAGCTGGCTGCTCGCGGTCGAGATGATGAGGGGGGAACCGCCGAGGTCGGCGATGCCCACCGCGAACGAGACGCGGGTGCGCGTGGAGGACTTGTCGAAGATCACCGCGACCGTCTGCGGACCCGCCAAGCTCTTGTCGGCCCACCGATCCTTCTTCAGCTCGATGGCGAGATCGAGGATCTCGGCCTGCTCGGCGGGCGTCAGGTCGTCGTCACGCAGCAGGTGGCGGGTCATGCGGATACCTTTCCGGCAACAGAGGCCTGGACGTCGGCGAGAGCGGCGGTGAACAGCTCGCGGAACTCGGCGAGCTCGGCGTCGCCGATCGTGAGAGCCGGTGCGATGCGCACGGTCTCGGGGTTGGCGGCGTTGACGATGAGCCCGCGCTCCTGCGCTGCGGCGACGACGGCACCGGCCACCGGCTCGGTCAGCGCGACACCGACCAGGAGGCCACGGCCGCGGACGCCGTCGATCAGCGGGGAGTCGATGCCGAGCAGGATCTCGCGCAGCTCCGCACCGCGGCGCGCAGCATTCTCCACCAGACCCGCACTCTCGATCTCGGTGAGCACCGCGTCGGCGACCGCAGTCGCGAGCGGGTTGCCGCCGAAGGTCGAGCCGTGCGACCCCGGGGTGAACAGCGCGCTGGCTGCACCGTAGGTGACCAGAGCGCCGATCGGGAAGCCGCCGCCGATGCCCTTCGCGAGCGTGATGGCGTCGGGGGTGATGCCCTCATGGCTGAAACCGAACCACGCGCCGGTACGACCGGCGCCGGTCTGGATCTCGTCCAGGATGAGCAGCGCACCGTGCGCGAGCGTCAGCGAGCGGGCGGCGGCCAGGTAGCCCTCTGGCAGCTCGACGACACCGGCCTCACCCTGAATCGGCTCCACGATGATCGCGCCGACACGGTCGTCCATCGCCGCCTCCAAAGCCTCGATCGTGGCGGGGATGTGCTCGACACCCGCGGGCATCGGCTCGAACGGCGCTCGCATCGACACCTTCGCGGTCAGCGCGAGCGACCCCATGGTGCGGCCGTGGAAGCCGTTCTCGAGCGCGAGGATGCGCGGACGCTCGGTGCCGCCGTGCAGACGCGCGAGCTTGAACGCGGCCTCGTTGGCCTCGGCACCCGAGTTCGAGAAGAACACCCGACCGTCGAGGCCGGCACCGGCCAAGCGCTTGAGGCGCGCGGCGAGGGCGAGCTGCGGTGGCGTCGCGAAGTAGTTCGACACGTGCGCGAGGGTGGCCGCCTGCCTCGAGACGGCTTCGACGAAGACCGGGTGCGCGTGCCCGAGGGAGGTCACCGCCACGCCGGCGAGGAAGTCGAGGTGACGTCGGCCGTCGGCGTCCCAGACGTGCGAGCCCTCACCGCGGACCAGCATCGCGAGCCGGTCCCCTGCGTTGAGCACGAGATCGCGTGCCGCGTCGTCCTGCCAGACGGTCATGCCGTCACCTCATTCTTTCCCAGGACCACTTCGGTCCCGATTCCCTTGCTGGTGAAAAGTTCGACGAGCACCGAATGCGGCACCCGCCCGTCGATGATCGCCGCCGCATCGACGCCGCCCTCGACCGCGTCCAGGCAGGCGCGCATCTTCGGGATCATCCCCGACTCGAGCTTCGGCAGCATCTCGATGAGGGCCTCCGAGGTCAGGTGCGAGACGAGCGAGTCGCGGTTGGGCCAGTCGGCGTAAAGGCCGGGCACATCGGTGAGGATCACGAGCTTGCGGGCGTTCAGCGACACCGCGAGAGCGGCGGCCGCGGCATCCGCGTTGACGTTGAGCGACTGACCCGGGTGGTCGAGGTCGGGGGCGATGCTCGACACGACCGGGATGCGGCCGGCCGCGAGGTGATCGAGCACGGGCGTCGGATCGACCTCCACGACGTCGCCGACGCGGCCGAGGTCGACCTCTTCGCCGTCGATCACGACGCCGCGGCGGCGGCCGCCGAAGAGCCCGGCATCCTCCCCGCTGAGGCCGGTCGCGATCGGACCGTGCGAGTTGATCTTGGTCACGAGCTGCGGGTTGACCTGACCGGTGAGCACCATCCGCACGACGCTGATCGCCTCGGTGTTGGTGACGCGGTAGCCGCCCTTGAACTCGCTGGGGATCTCGAGCCTCTGCAGCATGTTCGAGATCTGCGGACCGCCGCCGTGCACGACGACCGGCAGCACTCCGACGTAGCGGAGATAGGCGATGTCCTGAGCGAAGGCGTCCTGCAGCTCCTCCGACACCATCGCGTTGCCGCCGTATTTGATCACGACGATCTGGTCACGGAACTTCTTCAGCCACGGCAGCGACTCGATCAGCGTGGTGGCCTTCTGCGCGGCGACCTCGGCAGGAGTGTCCTGGATGTCGGTCATGAGGCGTACGCACTGTTCTCGTGCACGTAGTCGTGGGTGAGGTCGTTGGTGAGCACGGTGGCGGTCTGATCCCCGACCTTGAGGTCGATCACGAGGTGCGTGGCGCGCGGCGTCAGGTCGACCTCCTCACGCGGACGGTCGGGGCCACCCTCGGTGCAGACGCGCACGCCGTTCATCCAGACGTCGACGTCGTAGGGGTCGAACTGCGCGTTCGTGGTTCCGATCGCGGCGAGCACACGGCCCCAGTTCGGGTCGTTTCCGAAGATCGCGGCCTTGAAGAGGTTGTTGCGCGCGACCGACCGGCCGACCTCGACGGCGTCCTGCTCGGACACCGCATGCTGCACCTCGATGGTGATGTCGTGGCTCGCGCCCTCGGCATCGCCCTGCAGCTTCACCGCGAGTTCTTGCGACAGCTCGGTCAATGCGGCGGCGAAGTCGTCGAGGTCGGGGACGATCTCGGATGCGCCGTTGGCGAGCAGCGTGACCTGGTCGTTCGTCGACATGCAGCCGTCGGAGTCGAGCCGGTCGAAGGTCTGCCCCGTCGCGCGGCGCAGCACCTCGTCGGCCTGCAGCGGCTCGAGGACGGCGTCGGTCGTGATCACCACGAGCATGGTGGCGAGGCCGGGAGCGAGCATTCCCGCCCCCTTCGCCATGCCGCCGATCGTCCAGCCGTCGCGGCTGATCACGGCGGTCTTCGCCACGGTGTCGGTGGTCATGATCGCCTGCGCCGCGGCGTCGCCGCCGTCGGTGCTGAGTGCGGCGATCGCCTGCTCCGTGCCGGCGAGCACCCGCTGCCGGAACGTCTCGTCTCCGGTGCCGATGAGTCCGGTGGAGCAGATCAGCACGTCACCGGCGCTCACTCCGAGGAGCTCGGCGGCCTTCTCGGCGGTCTGGTGCGTGGTCTGGAACCCGAAGGCGCCGGTGAAGCAGTTCGCCCCGCCGGAGTTCAGCACCACGGCCTCGACGATGCGGTCGGCGACGGCCTGCTGCGACCAGATGATCGGGTTCGCCTTGGCGCGGTTGCTCGTGAAGACGGCGGCACCGACCTTGCGCGGGCCCCGGTTCACGACGACGGCGACATCGGGCTTGCCGGTGGACTTCAGGCCGGCGGCGACTCCGGCCGCCTCGAATCCTGCGGGGGCGGTGACGCTCACGGCGCGACTCCGTTCACTGAGAGGGCGCGGTTCTCGGGAAGACCCAGCGCGATGTTCATGGACTGGATGGCAGCGCCGGCGGTGCCCTTGACGAGGTTGTCGACGGCGGTGACCACCGTGACGCGGTTGGCGGCCCGATCGATCGCGAGGCCGATGAGCGCGGTGTTGGCGCCGAGCACGTCGGCCGTGCGCGGGAATCGTCCTTCCGGCAGCAGCTGCACGAACGTCTCGTCGCCGTACGCGCTCTGCCAGGCGTCGCGGATCTGCGCGTCGGTCGCGCCCTCGACGATGGGCGCGGTCGAGGTGGCGAGGATCCCCCGCGACATCGGCACGAGCACCGGGGTGAAGGAGATGCGGATGCCCGCGGCATCCGCCCCGGACGCCGCGGCGAGCGCCTGACGGATCTCGGGGATGTGCCGGTGGGTACCGCCGACCGCATAGGGGTTCGCGGTGCCGAGGATCTCGCTGCCGAGCAGATTCGTCTTCAGGCTCTTGCCTGCTCCGGACGGCCCGACGGCCAGCACCGAGACGATGTCGGAGGGGTCGATCACTCCGGCCGCGACGCCCGGGGCGAGGCTGAGACTCACCGTGGAGGCATTGCAGCCCGGGGCGGCGATGCGCGTCGCCCCGCGGAGGTGCTCGCGCTGCTTCACGCCGTCGACCAGGAGCTCGGGGACGCCGTACGCCCACGGTTCGTGGAAGGCACCACCGTAGAACGCATCCCAGGCCGATGCCGAGGTGAGGCGGTGATCGGCGCCCGCGTCGATGACGAGCGGCGCGTCGCCCAGCGCGTCGGTGTACTGCCCCGACTGCCCGTGGGGAAGCGCGAGGAACACGATGTCGTGACCCGCGAGGATCTCCGGCGTCGTGTCCTGCAGGGTCAGGTGCGCGAGCGAACGCAGATGCGGCTGATGGTCGACGAGAGGCTGTCCGGCGTTCGAATGCGCCGTGACGGTGCGGATCTCCATGTCGGGATGGTCGGCCAGGAGGCGTAGGATCTCGCCGCCTGCGTAGCCGGATGCGCCGGAGACGGCGACGGAATACGTCATGCTTCTACCTTAACGGTCGGGTCTTTCCTCGAAAGGAGGACCGGGGGCGGGGCCGGCGACACCGGCTCTCGACCGCCGCGCGGGCGCAGGCAGGAGGGCGGGGTCGCCTACAGTCGGCGGCCGCGGCGTCGGCGCACAGCGATGACGCTCGGAGCGAGCGTCGAAGAAGCGGTGGCGGCCGAAGGCATGTCGCGACAGTAGCGCGGCCTCGGCAGCCACCGCAAATCCGGCTCGTCATCGAGGGAGCGACGACTCCAGTGGTGCGGCGAAGAAGGCGAGCTCGTGCGCGCTCGACGACACGAAGGCGCGCCGCATCCTCGCCCTCGTGTCGGCATCCGCCGCCGCGGCTGCGGCGGTCACGTACTCGATCGCCGTCCGGGTCGCCCGCTCGAATGCGGGGTCGGCGTACGTCGCGAGCCACGAGGCGTACGGATGCTGCGGATCCGTCGCGTACTCGCCGAGCTCTCCCGCGTGCAGGCGCCGGCCGAGGTCCGTGTAGAGCCAGAAGCACGGGAGTACTGCGGCGACGATCTCGCCGTAGTCACCGCCGAATGCGACGGACCGCAGGTGATCGAGGTACCCCGTCGTCACCGCGGAAGGTTCCGCCGCGAATGTCGCCGCGCTCACCCCCTGTGACGGGGTCAGCCACGACGCGTGCAGTTCGAGTTCGCCGACGATCGAACCGTGGGCGGAGTCCGCCCAGAACGCCTGCTCCGCCGAGGTGGGCGCGAGACGGGCGGCTTCGGCCAGCACCCGGGCGTAGTCGCGCAGATACAGTGCGTCCTGCGCGAGATAGGACAGGAACGGCGTGCGCTCGAGAGAACCGTCGGCGAGCTTGCGGATGAACGGCAGCTCGTCGATCCCGGCACGGATGCCGGCGACTTCCCGCCACCACTCCGCGGCGATGTCGGTCGCCTCCGGTCGCGTCGCGATACCGCCACGTTCCCAGAGCCCGGCGAAGTGGCTGATCGGGCCGTGCCCACGTCCCACGCGCAGCCCGTCCCCTGCGCGGATGGACTCGCGGAGCCAGGCGCGTGCCTTGCGCACCGCCTCCTCGGGCTCACTCCCCCGGGCCAGCAGCGTGGCCAGCGCCGAGGAGAGCGAGCAGCCCGTGCCGTGCGTGCTCGCCGTCACGATGCGCGGTCCGGTGAACTCCTGGCGAAGGCCGCCACGCGCGTCGACCAGCGCGTCCGGAGCCTCGTCGCCCGTGAGGTGACCGCCCTTGACGAGCACGGCGGCACCGATCTCGGCCGACAGCTCCTCGGCGGCGAGGATGCCGTCGGCCCAGTCGACGATGTCCCGGCCGATCAGCACCGCGAGCTCGGCGAGATTCGGGGTGACCAGCGTCGCGCGGCCGAGCAGACCGCGCAGCTCCGCCTCGGCATCCGGAGAGAGGAGCCTGTCCCCCGAGGTGGCGACCATGACCGGGTCGAGCACGACGACGGGCGGACGCACCCGGTCGAGCCACTCGCCCACTGCGCGGATCACCTCCGTCTCGGCGAGCATCCCGATCTTCACCGCGTCGATCGCGATGTCGTCCGACACCGCGTCGAGCTGAGCGCGGAGAAAGTCCGCGGGCGGCACGTGCACCGCCCGGACACCCTGCGTGTTCTGCGCGGTCAGCGCGGTGAGGACGGCCATGCCGTATCCGCCGTTCGCAGCGATGGACTTGAGGTCGGCCTGGACTCCCGCCCCACCCGACGGGTCGCTCCCGGCGATGCTCAGCACCCGCGGAACGCTACCCGCGCGCCACCGTCGCCGGAACTCCACGGCGGTCGCTGCCGGATCCTCCGCCGCGCACAGCGCCGAGACCACGGCGAGGCCGGCGGCACCGGCATCGCGGAGGGCTTCGGTGTCATCGATGCCGACACCCCCGATCGCCACGCACGGGAGCGGACTGCGCGCCACGAAGTCGCGGAACCCTCCCACGCCGAGGGGCTCGGGATGATCCGGCTTCGTCGAGGTCGGGCGGATGACGCCGACGCCCAGGTAGTCGACGGTTCCCGCGGGCAGCGCGAGAACGGCATCGAGGTGCTCGGGGGTGTTCGCTGTGAGGCCGATCAGCGCATCCGGTCCGAGAGCCTTACGCGCGCGCAGCACCGACGCATCCCCTTGTCCCAGGTGCACGCCGTCGATGCGCGCACCACGGGCGCGGGCGGCGATCGCGGCATCCAGCCCGTCGTTCACGACGAGCAGTGCGCGGCCGTCGATGGCCTGCGACAGCGCGACGAGCTGGTCGACCGTCTCGGCGTCGGATGCGCTCTTGTCTCGAAGCTGCACGATGCGGACGCCCCCGTCCACAGCGCGGCGCACGGTCTCGACCACACCGCGGTCCCCGCAGAGCTCCGCATCTGTGACGAGGTAGAGGGAGAGATCGGCGTTCACAGCGCACCCGCCTCCACACGGGCGTCCGCGATCACGTCGGCGGGCCCCAGCGAGGCGAGTGCGTCCAGCAGTGCCACGGCGAAGCTGCCGGGACCGTTCGAGACCGCGGCCGCGCGCTCCGCAGCGATCGTGTAGACGAGGCTCGCGGAGGCGACGGCCGTGAGCGCGTCGTGTCCGGTGTTCCGCGCAGCACCGAGGAATGCGGCCATCACGGCCCCGAGAGCACAGCCTCCGCCGGTGACCCGGGTCAGCAGCTCGTGGCCGTTCGCCAGGAACAGCACCCGCTCACCATCGGTGAGGAGGTCGATCGGACCGGACACCGCGATCACGGCGCCCGTGTTTCGCGCGAGCGCAGCGGCTGCATCGGCGGCGGCATCCGTGCTGTCCGTCGCATCGACTCCGCGCCCACCCGCACTGAGGCCGGCGAGCGCGAGGATCTCGGAGGCATTGCCGCGGATCGCCGTCGGTCGAAGTTCGGCCAGCCGGTGCGCCAGGGCGGTACGGATCGGAAGGGCCCCGATGGCGACCGGATCGAGCACCCAGGGAGTGCCGGATGCCGCAGCTCCGGCCACGGCCTCGAGACTCGCCGCGCGCTGCTCCGGGGTCGGCGTGCCCAGGTTGATCAGCACACCGGAGGCGACGCCGGCGAACATCTCGGCTTCCCCGACGATGTCGACCATGGCCGGGGCGGCACCCAGGGCGAGCAGCACGTTGGCGGTGAACCCGGTGACGACGTTGTTGGTGATGCAGTGCGTCAGCGGGGGCGTCTCGCGCAGCACCCCCCACAGCGCCGCGGCGGCACCGGGCAGATCGGTGGTGGAATCAGGACGCAGAAAATCGCTCATCGCGACATCCCTTCGCTAGTACGAACTAGATCAGGTTCGACGGGTCTGTTCTCAGCCGCGGATGCGGCACCCCGTGTCACTGCTCAGAGTCTAGCGATCGGCTAGAAGCGTCTATCGATCGGCCAGGAGGGCCCGCTCCTCCGCTCGGGTGAGTCCAGCACGACGGTCGCGGTCGACTCCGCGCTCTCGCTCATCGGCGACGACCGACCGGATGGTGTCGTTCAGCGGCCGCAGCCGTCCACCCGCATCGCGGTAGGCGGTATTCGACCGGGTCATGAAGCCCGTCATCTCCGGCGGGAGCCACAGCGGCAGGGATCTCGGCCCCGCCCAGTACCCGACCTCGTGTTCGACGAGCCACTCCTCCTCGGCGACCACGATCTCGCCGGTGTGCCCCGCGGCCGACCGGACAGCCTGCAGCACGTCGCCGAGGGGATGCTCGTCCCCGATCGCGTTGACCGGCCCGCTCACGGTGGCGGTGGCGATGAAGTCGGCGAGATCGTCCACATCGATCACCTGCGCGCTCCGCCCGTCGAGCGGCGGCAGCAGCACCGGCTCCGCACCCGCCCGCGCGAACGCCGCTGCCCAGTAGCCGAATCGATCACTGGGATCGCCGTCGCCGACGATGAGCCCCGGCCGCACGATGAGCGCGCGATCGCCCAGGGCGCCCACGGCATCCTCGGCCGCCGCCTTCTGCGGTCCGTACTCGTACTCGTCGCCGGGGCGAGCGGGCGGATGCCGCGGTGCCGACTCGTCGGCAGCGATCGTCTCGTCGTCGGAGTACACCGACATGGATGACACGTAGGTCCACCGTGCGGCACGCTCGCCGAGGGCCCCGACGGCGGCCTCGACCTGTGATGCCTGCGACGAGATGTCGACCACGTGGTCCCACTCCCGGCCCGCGAGCCGGTCGTACACCTCGGGATCGTCGCGGTCTCCGCGCACGAGCACGGCACCGTCCGGCGCGGGGCGCCCACCGCGAGCGAGACACGTTACCGTCGCTCCCGCGTCCAGCCATCGGCGGGCGATGCGCCAGGAGAGCCAGCCCGTTCCACCGAGGATCAGCACGTGCGTCATGGACCCATGTCACCAGGATCTTGCGTCGGACGGAAGGCCTCTCCGCTCAGCGCAGGGCGATCATCCCTGGAGGGGCAGATCGAGGTCGAAAGCGAGCATCACAGCGGTCGCGAGCTGCACCTCCTGCTTCTCGGAGAGGTACCCGATCGTGCGTCCCAGGGCAGAGACGGGGATCGTGATCAGGTTGTCGATCGACACCGCGCACTCGTGGTCGAGACCATTGGTCGGCCCGACCGGAACTTCGCTGCTCAAACCTTTCATCGTGGAGGTGATCGGCGCCACCGTCACCTTCGTCATCGCCGGGCGGGCGGCATCTCTCGTGAGGATCACCACTGGGCGGGTCTTGTCGAGCCGCGCCAGACAGATCTCGCGCACCGTCAGCGCTCGATCACGATGTGACCGCCGGTCCAGTCCACGAGCGAATCGAGATCGTCGCCCGCCCCCTGCGTATTCAGTATCTCTGCGTCGTGCTCGGCTGCCCTCCGACGGAGTTCGCGGGCGATCGCGACGGAGACCAGAGCCGTCCGGCTGGGAGCGGCACCGGCGGAGACCAGAGCATCGAGCGCTGCGACCATCTCGTCGGAAAGTCTGAGGGCGATCTGCGTGCTCATGCGGCCACTCTACTCCGAGTGCATCCCGTTCTGGTATGCACTCGGAGGAGGATCAGTCGCGCAGCGCGGCTCCGAAGCGCTGGGCTGCGACCTTGACGCCGGCGAGCTTGGCCGCCGTGGCCTCGGCTGCCGTGAGTGTGCGGTCGCCGGAGCGGAAACGCAGCGCGAACGTCAGACTCTTCGAGCCCTCCGGCACGCCTTCGCCGCGATAGTCGTCCACCAGGCGCACCGATTCGAGCAGCGCGCCCGCGCCCTCGGCGAGTGCGGCCTGAACGTCGGCGGCCGGCACCTCCGCCGGCAGCGTCAGCGAGACGTCCTGCGTGGCAGCGGGGAACGTCGACAGGGACGCCGCGACGACCCGGCCACCCGCGAGCGTCAGGAGGCGATCGAGGTCGAGTTCGAACACGGTCGCGCGCCCGGGGAGATCGGCTCCCTCGGCCACGGCGGGGTGCAGCTCGCCGACGTAGCCGACCTCTTCGCCCGCGACACGCAGCGACCCGGTACGACCCGGGTGCAGGGCGGCGCGCTCCGCCTGCACGACATCGATCTCGACACCGGCGGCGGCCGCGATCACCCGCACGGCGTCCAGCGCCTCGACGAGTCCGGCGGCCTCGGCCGGACGGCCGGGCTGCCGCGGTGCGACATGACCCGTCAGCAGCGCCGAGACGAACCTGTGCTGCGGCGGGATCGAGGCGTTCAGCGCCGCGAGCGTCTCATCGGAGGGGCGCTCCCCCAACGGCGGCACCTCGTCCGTGCCGTATTCGACGCCCGGCTCGGGAAGGAACACGGCGCCCGTCTCGAAGATCGCCAGGTCGGTGAGTCCGCGCGAGATGTTGCGGTGCGCGGTCTGCAGCAGACCGGGGATGAGCGAGCGGCGCAGGAACGGCGCCTGCCCGTCGAGCGGGTTCGCCAGGCGGATGCTCGGCAGGTGCTCTCCCGAGGCGGAGCCGTGGAGGTCGTTCTGCGCCTCGGTGGTGAACGGGAACGACGGCGTCTCGACCAGGCCGGCAGCGGCGAGAGCGTCGGCCACGCGGCGACGGCCCTGCTGGTGCGCGGTGAGCCCGCGGCCGGACGGCGGCGTCGGCAGCACCGAGGGGATGCGGTCGAGACCGTGGATGCGGGCGACCTCCTCGGCCAGCGTCCACTTGTCGGTGAGGTCGGGGCGCCAGGTCGGCGGGATGACGGTCCAGCCGGAGCCGTCTTCCGCCGCGGTGACGTCCGCGCCGATCGTGGTCAGCGCACCGGTGATCTCGTCGTCGGTGTAGTCGACGCCGATGAGTCCCTGCACGAAGCCGGCGGGCAGCTCGATGTCTGCGACGAAGACCTCGGCGAACAGCGCACCGCCCTCTTCCGTGAGCGTGCCTCCGGCGAGCTCGACCATCAGGTCGGCAGCCCGGCGCGCGGCGACGAACGGGATGAGCGGGTCGACACCGCGCTCGAAGCGCTTGGATGCCTCGCTCGGGAGCTTGTGCCGACGCGCCGTGCGGGCGATCGTGATCGGGTCGAAGTTCGCGGCCTCGATGAGCACGTTGCGAGTGGTGTCGCTCATCTCCGTGGTGCCGCCGCCCATGACGCCGGCGAGGCCGATCGGGCCGGACCCGTCGGTGATGAGGAGGTCTTCGACGTGCAGCGAGCGCTCGACGCCGTCGAGGGTGGTCATCTTCTCGCCCGGGGTGGCGCGGCGGACAGTGATTCCCCCCGTCAGCTTGTCGAGGTCGTAACCGTGCAGCGGCTGACCCAGCTCGAGCATCACGTAGTTGGTGATGTCGATCAGGACGCCCAGCGAGCGCATCCCCGCGAGGCTGAGCCGCGCGATCATCCAGGGCGGAGTCGGGCGCGAGGGATCGACATCCCGCACGACGCGGGTCACGAACTCGCTCGCGCCGACGCGTCCCCGCACGGGGGCGACGTCGTCGACCACGGTCGTGTGTCCGGTTCCCGGCTGGAGCTCGGCGAAGTCACGCTCGGCGGGGTCACGGAATTCCGCCCCCGTGGCGTGTGCGTACTCACGGGCGACGCCGCGCAGGGAGAACGCGTAGCCGCGGTCGGGGGTGACGTTGATCTCCACCGCGACGTCGTCGAGGCCGAGCAGCGCGATCGCGTCGGTGCCGACCGGCGCATCGATGCCGAGGTCGGAGAGCACGATGATGCCGTTGTGCTCGTCACCCAGGCCCAGTTCGCGCGCCGAGGCGATCATGCCGTCGGAGACGTGACCGTAGGTCTTGCGGGCAGCGATCGGGAACGGCCCCGGCAGCACGGCGCCCGGCAGCGTCACGACGACCTTGTCGCCGGCGACGAAGTTGTGCGCGCCGCAGACGATCCCGCGGATGCCACCGTTCGCCTCGCCCACATCGACCTGGCACCAGTTGATCGTCTTGCCGTTGGACTGCGGCTCGGCCTCGATCGAGACGACCTGCCCGACGACGACGGGACCCGAGATCTCGAAGCGGTGCACGTCCTCTTCTTCGAAGCCGACGGTCACCAGCGCCGCGAGGACATCCTCGGGCGTGGCATCCGCTGCCAGATCGACGTACTCACGCAACCACGAAAGCGGGACGCGCATCACACCACCATCCCGAACTGCTCGCTGAAACGGACATCGCCCTCGGCCATGTCGCGCATGTCCTGCACATCGCTGCGGAACATCAGGCCCCGCTCGATGCCCATGCCGAACGCGAAGCCGCTGTACACCTCGGGGTCGATCCCGGCGGCGCGCAGCACGTTCGGGTTGACCATGCCGCACCCGCCCCACTCGATCCAGCGCGCGCCGCCCTTGAAGGTCGGGTGCCACAGGTCGAGCTCGGCGGAGGGCTCGGTGAACGGGAAGTAGTTGGTGCGGAAGCGGGTCTCGGCCTCGGGACCGAACAGCTGCTTCGCGAAGTGGTCGAGCGTGCCCTTGAGGTGCGCCATCGTGATGCCCTTGTCGATGACGAGTCCCTCGAACTGCGTGAACACCGGCAGGTGCGTGGCGTCGAATTCATCGGTGCGGTACACCCGCCCCGGGCACAGCACATAGATCGGCACCTCGCGGTCGAGCATCGAGCGCACCTGCACCGGGCTCGTGTGCGTGCGCATCACCAGGTGACGCGAGGTCGGGTCGACGTAGAAGGTGTCCTGCTCCTGACGTGCCGGGTGGTCGACGTCGAAGTTCAGGGCGTCGAAGTTGAACCACTCGTGCTCGAGCTCCGGTCCCTCCGCGATCTCCCATCCCATGCCGACGAAGATGTCGCAGACCTGGTCCTGGAGGAGCGTGAGCGGGTGCCGGGCGCCGACCCGCGTGCGCGAGGGCACAGCGGTGATGTCGACACGCTCGGCCTCGAGACGCGCAGCCACCTCAGCGGCGGCCAGCTCTGCCTCCTTGGCCGCGAGCGCCTGCGTCACCTGCCCGCGTCCCTGGCCCACGAGCTTGCCGAATGCGGCCTTGTTCTCGGGGGCGACCTGGCGCATCGAGGCGTTCAGGACCGCGAGCGGCGAACCCTCCGCGACGTGTGCGGCACGAGCCGCCTTCAGCTCGGCGGTGTCGGCGGCTGCGGCGATCGCCGCGAGGGCGTCGGCGACAGCGGCTTCGACCGCTTCCGGGGTGATTTCAGGAGACTCTGACACGAGAATCGAGTCTACCGGGGGCGCGTGGGTCCCTTTCGCGACTCAGCGCGTCGGCTCGGCGCCGTCCCCCTGCAGCACGATGAGCGAGGTGTTGGTCTCCCCGCCGTGCTGACGGGGATCGGGCTCTGCGGGCCCTGCCTTCGGCGAGCGCTTGGCACGACGCTGCAGGCGGTAGGCGACGTAGGAGAGCACGAGACACACGGCCACGTACATCGATCCGCCGATGATCGCGGCAGGGATCAGCGGGGAGCCGTAGGGCGCTTGGTTGCCGATCTGGTTGATGACGTAGAGCAGCTCCTGGTAGGTGATGATGAACCCGAGCGCGGTGTCCTTCAGGGCGACGACGAGCTGCGCGATGATCACGGGCATCATGGCCCGCACGGCCTGCGGGATGAGGATGAAGTACATCACCCCGGTCTTGCGCAGTCCGATCGCATATCCGGCTTCCGCCTGCCCGCGGGGCAGCGACTCGATGCCGGCCCTGAGCACCTCCGCGAGCACCGAGCCGTTGTAGACGATGAGCGCGATGACGACCGCCCAGTACGGCGGCATCTTCACGCCGATCACGGGAAGGCCGTAGTACAGCAGCATCATGAGC
The DNA here is from genome assembly GCF_059758615.1 of Microbacterium sp. GQ128. Taxonomy (NCBI): domain Bacteria; kingdom Bacillati; phylum Actinomycetota; class Actinomycetes; order Micrococcales; family Microbacteriaceae; genus Microbacterium; species Microbacterium sp. GQ128. The sequence goes on along the minus strand of NZ_JCAXDY010000005.1, from coordinate 307,864 downwards.
ACGAGGACGGGCACGGCCCGGAGCACCTCGATGATCCACCGGACCGGCTCACGCACCCAGGCGTGCTCCGAGAGGCGACCGATGCCAAGCACGAAGCCGAGGATGATCGAGCCGACTCCCGCGGCGCCGAAGGCGGCCAGCGTGGCCAGCAGACCTTCGCCGAAACGGACCCAGACGGCGGAGAAAGTGAAGATGTTCCATTTCTCGGCGGTGAACTGTCCGGTGGCGAACAGCCGCCATACGACCCAGCCGAGCACGGCGAGGACGACGACGACCGTCGCGACTCCGATGAGTCGGTTGCGGGCGACGGCTCGAGGGCCGGGGACGTCGAACAGGACGGAACTCATCGCGCGATCCTCCACTTGTTCTCGAGCGCGCGCTGCACCCAGGCGAGCAGCAGCACCAGCACCACGAAGATGACCATGACCCACAGCAGGACGACGAGGGCGTTCTCGCCGCGCTCACTGAGTGAGGCGCGGATGGTGCCGAGGTTGACGACGGAGAAGCCCGCGGCGACCGTGGTGTTCTTCATGAGGGCGATGAGGACGCTCATCATCGGGGGGACCACCGAGCGCGTGGCCTGCGGCAGGATGACGTAGCGCATGACCTGACCGAAGTTGAGACCGATCGCCCTCGCCGCCTCGGCCTGCCCGACCGGCACCGTGTTGATGCCGGCCCGCAGCGCCTCGGCGACGTAGGTCGCGGTGTAGAGACCGAGCGCGATGACGGCGAGCAGCAGGGCGTTCACCCGCTCGCCCAGCAGGATCGGCAGGCAGAACGCGAAGAAGAACATCACGAGGGTGAGCGGGGTGTTGCGGATCCAGTTCACGTAGATGCCGCCGACCGCCCGGGCGATCGGCACCGGGGACACCCGTGCCGCTCCCACGATCAGTCCGAGCACCAGGGCGATGAGGCCTCCGCCCAGGAACAGCACGATCGTTCCCCACAGTGCTTCACCCCAGAGATCGAGGTGGTCGCTGATGACTCCCACGGCTGCTCCTGTCGATTCGTGTTCTCGCGATGACCCTGCTGATGGAGGGGGCGGCCGATGGTGTCGGCCGCCCCCTGCGATCAACCGATCGGGTCGACCTCGGGCTGTTCGGCCTCGACGCCGGAGGCACCGAGGTTGTTGTCGAAGATCTGCTGCCAGATGTCGCCACCGTCGGTCAGCTGGGTGTTGAAGTACTCGGCCAGCGCGTCATCGTCCTTGGCGAGGCCGATGCCGTAGCGCTCCTCGCTGAACGGCTCGCCGACGACCTTGAGCTGCTCCGGGGCCTGCGCCGCGTAGCCGATGAGGATCGCCTCGTCGGTGGTGACGGCATCCACCTGCCCGCTCTTGAGGTCCTCGACGCACTTCGAGTACGTGTCGTACTCCTTGGTCGGGACCTCCGGGTAGTTCTCCTTGATGTTCTGGATCGGCGTCGAGCCGGTCGCCGAGCAGACCGTCGTCGCGTCGCTCAGGTCGTCCACGCTCTCGATGTCGCTGTCGGCACCGACGAGGAGGCCCTGTCCGGTCAGGAAGTACGGGCCGGCGAAGGAGATCTGCTCCTTGCGCTTGTCGGTGATCGAGTATGTGCCGACGTAGTAGTCGATGTCGCCGTTCACGATCGCCTGCTCGCGGTTTGCCGAGGCGATCGCCTGGAACTCGATCTTCTCCGGGTCGACCCCGAGGGAAGCCGCCATCCAGCGGGCGATGTCGACGTCGAAACCGGTGCGGTCGCCGGTGACCGGGTCGAGGTAGCCGAGGCCCGGCTGGTCTTCCTTCACGCCGACCTTGATGGTGCCGGAGGACGAGATCCGATCGAACGTCGGGCTCCCGTCGATGCTGACATCCTCGAGGACCGTCCAGGGTGTGCTGGAGGTCTCCTCCTCGCCGCCGTCTTCCGGGGCTCCCGAGCTCGACGGCGTGCCGCTGTTGCAGGCCGTGAGCGCGAGCAGTGCCACCGCTGCGATTCCGATGCCTGCCAGTGTCCGTGTGCGTCGCATGTGCGTCTCCTTCGTGTGCTGTGTGTGCAGGGTCTGTGTGGTCGGGTGCGTCAGTGCGTCAGGAGCTTCGACAGGAAGTCCTTGGCACGGTCGCTCTTAGGGTTCGTGAAGAACTCCTCGGGAGTCGCCTCCTCCACGATCCGCCCGTCGGCCATGAAGACCACCCGGTCGGCCGCCTTCCGGGCGAAGCCCATCTCGTGCGTGACGACGATCATGGTCATGCCCTCGTGGGCCAGCTCGACCATCACGTCGAGGACCTCGTTGATCATCTCGGGGTCGAGCGCGCTGGTCGGCTCGTCGAAGAGCATGACCTTGGGCTGCATCGCGAGCGCCCGGGCGATCGCCACACGCTGCTGCTGGCCGCCGGAGAGCTGGGCGGGGAGCTTCGATGCCTGCTGCGCGACGCCGACGCGCTTGAGCAGCATCATCGCCTCGGCCTCGGCATCCGCCTTCTTGAGGCCACGGACCTTGATCGGTCCCAGGGTCACGTTCTCGAGGATCGTGAGGTGCGCGAACAGGTTGAAGGACTGGAACACCATGCCGACATCTGCGCGGAGGTGGGCGAGGCCCTTGCCCTCGGCGGGCAGTTCCTTGCCGTCGATGCGGATGGTGCCGCTGGTGATCGTCTCGAGTCGGTTGATCGTGCGACACAGGGTCGACTTGCCGGAGCCGGACGGGCCGATCACGACGACGACCTCCCCCGAGTTGACCGTGAGGTCGATGTCGGCGAGAGCTTGGAAATCTCCGTAGTGCTTCTGGACGTTCTCGACCACGACGAGGGGTGTATCAGAGGTCATCATTTCTCCAAACTAGCCACGTCGGACGCGGGTCTCCAGGCGCCTCGGTGAGATTTACACGTTCGTAATCACCTGATCGCGGTACCAATGCTGCTCTGCATGGGTACCCCACGGCCCGCCCCCACGGGCCGCGGGACCGTCCTGCCACCTCGCCCCCCAACGACAGCTGAGCAGCAGGATCCGATCGTGCGCGATCGACCTCACATTGGCAGAGCCACGGGCCCGGTGTCAGACTTCTTGAGGATTTCTTGAGAAGTCAGCCGCGCAGGTCCCGGTAATAGTCGACCGCACCCGGATGCAGCGGGACGGGCCCCGTGAAGATCGCCGATCGGCGATCCAGCAGAGCGGCGGCCGGAACCTCCCCCGCTATCCGCAGACGGGCATCGAAGAGTCCGGTCAGGATGTCGCGCACGATCCCGCGCGGGGTCGACGACGCGGTGACGAGGTAGTTCGGGACGGCCATCGTCGGCGCCGAGGCCGCGATGCCGTAGGTGCCGGCCGGGACATCAGCGGGACGATACGCGTCCGAGTAGCGGTCGTTCACCTCGTTCACCCAGTCCTGCTCGATCGGGAGCAGGCGCACGGCTGTCGTCTGCGAGAGGGCGGCGATTCCCGGCGTCGGCAGCCCACCCACCCAGAAGAACCCGTCGATCTCGCCGCGCTCCATCGCCGCGATCGACTCGCCGAGATCGAGCTGAGGATCCTGAAGAGATCCGACGTCGACGCCCGCGGCATCCAAAACCCGTGCGGAGATCACGTTCACTCCTGAGTTCTCCGCGCCGAGGGAGACCGTCCGCCCCGCAAGATCCGGGAGGCTCGTCACATCGGAGTCGCCGCGCACCACGACCTGCACGTACTCGTCGTAGAGACGCGCCAGAGCCCGCACTTCGAGGGGCGCGTCGAAGGCACCGGTTCCCGCCACGGCATCGGCTGCTGCGTCACCCTGCGCGAACCCGATCAGGGCTTCGCCGGAGTCCACGCGCAGCAGATTGTCCACGGATCCGGCCGTCTCCTGCCCGACGACACGGATGTCCAGGTCCGCAGAGAGCTCGTCGGCGAGATGGCTGCCGTACTCGTAGTAGACACCCGTGGAACCGCCGGCCGCGATCGCATACTCCGCGTCGGTCCACTCGCTCGCACGCTGACTGCAGGCGACGAGCGTCCCGAGGAGCACGAGCGAGAGGATTCCCGCCACCATCCGTCGCACCGCGGCCGTCATGGGGTCGTCCTGTCGGGAAGCAGCAGCACGACCTCGAGGCCGCCGCCCTCGGCCGCAGCCACCGTCAGCTCGCCGCCGACCGTCGCCAGCAGGTCGGTCGCGATCGCGAGCCCGAGTCCGGTGCCCGGCGTGTCCTCGCTCTCGGCACTCCGCCAGAATCTGTCCGTCGCAGCCGCAGCCTGCTCGGCGGTCAGCCCAGGACCATGATCGCGGACCGTGATCCGGCAGACGCCTCCCTCGCGACGCGCCCCGACGTCGATGCCGGCGCCATCCGGCGAGAACTTCACGGCATTGTCGATCACGGCGTCCAGCGCGCTCTCCACGACCGTCCGGTCGGTCACGCTCATCACCGTCCGCTCACCCGTCGAGCGCAGGGCGATCCCGCGCCGTTCCGCGACGTCACGCCAGGCATCGAGTCGGCGCGCGGACAGCGTCGCGAGGTCGACCGCGGAGATCGTGGAGTCCACACGTCCGCCCCGTGCGAGGCCGAGCAGCGTCTCGAGGATCCTCGTCATCCGACGGCCTTCCTCCCTCGTCTCCTCCACATCATCGCGCCACTCCCGTCCGAGCCCGGTCGCGAGGTGCTCCACGCGCAGGAGCAGAGCGTTGAGCGGGTTGCGCAACTCATGCGAGGCGTTGAGCGCGAACTCCTGCTGGCGCGTCATGACGCGCTCGATCTGATCGGCCATGCCGTTGAAGACCCGCGCCATGCGGCGGAGTTCCGGTGGCCCGGCGTCTTCGGCGACACGCGCGTCCATCTCGCCGCGCTCGATGGCCACCATCGCCTCGTCGAGTCGTCTGACGGGAGAAAGGACCCACCGGGCGAGACGGAAGACGAGCAGCACACCCAGGGCGATCAGCACCAGCGCGATGGCGGAGATGACCAGCAGCTGCTGCATGATCGCGGCCCGCGGGGCATCGGCATCTCCGGCGACCAGCACCGCACCGATCACGTCGCCATCGTCGAACACCGGCTCCGCCAGCGCGGCATCCGCCACCGTCCAGGGGAACACGGCTGCGGGTTGCTCGGCGCGTCGCCCCGAGAGGGCCAGCCGCACCCGTTCCGCGTCGTCCTCCGCGAGCACGGCCGAGCCGGACTCCCCCGCAGCCCACGGCGCACCTCCGAGATCGAACACCGTCACCCCGATCCCGTACACCTCCTGAAAGCGGTCGACCTCGGCGTCGATCACCGCCGAGCTGCCGGAACGCAGCGACTGACGCGCGCTCGTGACGAAGTAGCCGAGGTCGCCGAGCTGTTGGGCGTAGAAGGACTGCTGCACGCTCTGTGCCGCACTCCATCCGGCTGCACCGCCCAGCGCGACCAGGATAGCCACGAGCGGTACGAGGAAGACGATGACGAGACGCCGACGCATGGCTCAGGACCCCACGAGGCGGTAGCCGACTCCGCGCACGGTCTCGATCACACCGCGAGACCCGGTCTTCTTCCTGATCGCACCGACGTGCACCTCGAGCGAATGCCCGAAGCCTCGCCAATCCGTGTTCCACACCTCGCGGATGAGACGCTCCTTCGGCACCGCCACGCCCGGGTACCGGGCGAGCACGGCGATGATGTCGAACTCCTTGCGGGTGAGCTCGATCGGCGCACCGCCGACCAGCACCTGCCGCCCGACGAGGTCGATCTCCAGCGATCCGTCGAGGAGCCGCACGCGCGCGTCGGACTCCGGGAGCATCGGTCGCGAACGCCGGGTCACTGCCTCGATCCTGGCCAGGAGCTCGTGCACGTCGTAGGGCTTCACGACGAAGTCGTCGGCACCGGCGCGCAGTCCCTTGATGCGCTCGGCGACCTGGTTTCGCGCGGTCACGATCATGATCGGAACCTCGGAGCGGGCACGAATGCGACGACACAGATCGACGCCGTCCATATCGGGAAGGCCCAGGTCGAGGAGCACGACCTCGGTCTCGGCCCCGACGAGCTCCAGCGCCGTCGTCCCGTCGGACGCGCGGACCGTCGCATAACCGGACCTCGCGAGGAACGCTTCGAGCGCCGCAGCGACTCGGTCGTCGTCTTCGACGATCAGAATCCTCATCGACCCCGCAACCCGCTTCCTCCGTCGGTCGGCCGTCAGCCGACCGACGCCGCCCGCTGCGCGAAGGCGCTCTCGTACAGGCACACGCTGGCAGCGGTAGCCAGGTTGAGAGACTCGGCCTTGCCGAAGATCGGCAGCCGCAGCACCCGGTCGGCGAGACCGAGAGCCTCGTCTTCCAGACCACGCGCCTCGTTGCCGAAGAGCCATCCGGTCGGCTCCGCGAGCACGCCCTCGGCTCGGGCCTCCAGCAGGTCGTCGCCCTTCACATCGGCGGCGAGGATGTGCAGACCCGCTGCGTGCGCGCGCTTCACGACATCGTCGAGGTCTCCCCCGACCGAGACCGGGAGGTGGAACAGCGAACCGGTCGTGGCGCGTACGACCTTCGGGTTGTAGGGGTCGACGGTCCGGCCGGTCAGCACGACGGCGTCCGCTCCGGCCGCATCGGCAGCCCGGATGATCGTGCCCAGGTTCCCCGGGTCGCGCACCTCTTCGCAGATCGCGACCAGACGCGGCGAGGCTTCGAAGATGTCGCGCACGGAGGTCGGCGTCTGCTGGACGACCGCGACCAGTCCCTGCGGAGTGACCGTGTCGGCCATCGCGTTCAACACGTATTCCGTGACGTACTCGACGTCGATCTCGGCGTCGACGGCCTTCGCACGGATGTCGGGGTGCTTCTCCCACCCGTTCGGCGTCGCGAACAGCTCGACGATCGCCTCCGGACGATACGTGAGCGCCTCACGCACCGACTGCGGGCCTTCCAGAAGGAAGAGGCCCGTCTCGGTTCGCGCACTGCGCTTGGTCAGCTTCGCGACGGCACGGACTCGGGGCGAACGGGGGTTCTCCAGCACGTTCACAGTCTAGGGTCACCGTGGGCGCCGGATACGCGAAACGGGCGCCTCCCCGAAGGAAGACGCCCGTTCAGAGCGAGATGCTTACGCAGCCGACTTCGGTGCGTTGACGTCGGAGGGCAGAGCCTTCTTCGCCGTCTCGACCAGCGTCGTGAACGTGGCAGCGTCGTTGACCGCAAGGTCGGCGAGCATGCGACGGTCGACGGTGACACCCGCGAGGCCGAGGCCCTGGATGAAGCGGTTGTACGTGATGCCGTTCTGGCGAGCCGCAGCGTTGATGCGCTGGATCCAGAGGCGACGGAAGTCACCCTTGCGCTTGCGACGGTCACGGTACGAGTAGACCAGCGAGTGGATGACCTGCTCTTTGGCCTTGCGGTAGAGGCGCGAACGCTGACCGCGGTAACCCTTTGCGCGCTCGAGGATGACCCGGCGCTTCTTGTGGGCGTTTACTGCCCGCTTGACTCTTGCCATTTTCCTGTGTTCCTATCGTGCGTCGGGCGCGTCAGCGGCCGAGAAGCTTCTTCGCGACCTTGGTGTCAGCCTTCGAGAGCACCTGGTCCTGGTTCAGACGACGGGTGCGACGGCTCGACTTGTGCTCGAGGTTGTGGCGCATCCCGGCCTGCTGCTTCTTCAGCTTTCCGCTGCCGGTGATCTTGAAGCGCTTCTTAGCACCCGAGTGGGTCTTCTGCTTCGGCATCTTCTCTTCCTTCGTATGGCGCCTTCTCAGGCGACGGTGTCAACCCGCGGTGCGGGAGTTCTGGGGGCGGATCTACTCCGCGGCAGCTGCTGCCGGTGCGTCGGCATCGCTCTTGGCGTCGCGGGAAGCCTGCTTGTTCGCTGCGCGCTGTGCGTCGCGAACCGCGTTCTGCTCCTGCTTGGCCTCGGACTTGCTCTTCAGCGGAGCAACGATCATGACCATGTTGCGTCCGTCGATGGTCGGGTTCGACTCGACCGTTCCGAGCTCGGCCACGTCTTCGGCGAACTTGCGCAGCAGACGCACACCCTGTTCAGGACGCGACTGCTCGCGACCGCGGAACAGGATCATGGCCTTGACCTTGTCGCCGGCCTTGAGGAAGCCCTCGGCACGCTTCAGCTTGGTCGTGTAGTCGTGAGCCTCGATCTTCAGACGGAAGCGGACTTCCTTGAGGATCGTGTTCGCCTGGTTGCGGCGCGCTTCCTTTTCCTTCTGGGCGGCCTCGTACTTGAATTTGCCGTAGTCCATGATCTTGACGACGGGCGGCTTCGAGTTGGGGGCGACCTCGACGAGGTCGAGATCGGCTTCCTGCGCGAGGCGCAGCGCTGCCTCGATGCGGACGACGCCGATCTGCTCACCCGCGGGGCCGACGAGGCGGACCTCGGGGACGCGGATGCGCTCATTGGTACGGGGATCGCTGATGCGGAACTCCTTAGACGATGTGATTCGGCCACCGCGATGCTGTCTGCATCACGGGCGAAATCGGAATCGTCCCACCCACCGGCATTCAGACGCCGGCTCCGCACCCTGCCTGCCGGGTCCGTCTTGCGAACGGAGCCGGTGGAGTGCAAGACCCGGTAGCCTTGAACGGCAAGCGCGGGTGGGAAGTGAATCCTCTTTCGATCCGGAGCATGACGCTCCGGAGCCCGCCAAAGTCTAACAGAAAGCAAGGCGAAGTGACGAACCAGGCACCGGACGAGGCCGCACGCGAGCGCGAAGAGCGCTGGGCACGTCAGGAGGAGGCCGCATCGTCGGCCACTCGAGACATCGCCGACGTACCCGCTGTCGAGGTGATCACCACCGCGGCCGTGCACCTCATGAGCGCGGCAGCCGTCAAGCTCGGCCTCGCCGACGACCCCGACGCGGCGGCGCAACTCGACCTCGATGAGGCCCGCAAGCTCATCAACGCCCTCGCCGGACTCATCACGGCCGGCGCACCGGAGATCAGCGACATGCACGCGCGCTCGCTGCGCGACGGCCTCCGCTCCCTGCAGCTCGCGTTCCGCGAAGCCTCCTCGATCCCCGACCCCATCGGCAAGGGTCCGGGCGAGAAGTGGACCGGGCCGGTCAACTAGTTCAGGGTTCGACGACGATCGGATCCGCCGTGGCGGGGCCACCGCACGGCTCGGTCGAGTGCGTCCACGAGATCGATACCTCGGACTCGTGGATGAGCGTGTTCTGGGCGTCGAACAGGCGGAGGTCGATGACGTCGGGGGTCGACATGTCGAGCCCGAGCACCCACGTCCCATCGTCCTGCGGTGTCACCATGAACAGATTGGTCGACGAAGTCGGCTCTGTACCCGGAGCCGGGGAACACTCCCCCTCGACGCAGAACTGCACCGACACCACCCCCGCGACGGCGCTGGTGTCGAGCGCGACGGCGTTCGTCCATCCGATCGCCGGACAGGCACCGAAGGTCACGCACCCCGTCGTGGTCGTCAGCGCGCCGCCGAGAAGCACGACGATCGCGATGGCACGCATCACACCACGGAGCATGCCCCGATGGTAGCGAACGCGTTCAGACGCTGCGGCGGAGCTTCACGGTGAGGGAGTCCGCGAGCACGGCGATGCGGTCGTCCGACGCCCAGCGCTGAGCCAGACGCGAGAGCACGGAATCGAGCACCTCGCGCTCCAGACCGTCGACGAGTTCCAGGACCACGATCAGCTCCGGGCCACGCAGCCGTGCGTCGGGGTCTCCGGACGCCACCGCCACGTCGATCACGGCCAGTTCGTGGGCCACACTCTCCTGGAGCGCGGTGTAGACCTCGGTGGAGAGGAAGCTCGGCTCCCAGGCATGCTCCTGCGCGATCGCCCAGACGGCGGGGCGCCGGATCACGAACTCCGTGTCGGAGGTCGGGTCGAGCACGATCAGGTCGGTGTCTTCGGCCGATGCCGCCAGCGCCGCCCGGAGCGCCTCCACGGGAATGGGGCGTGCGGTGGGATCCCACTTCTGCATGGCCTGGACGGACGAGAACACCGGCTGCACCCGCCGCCCGTCGGGGGCCGCGACCGTGACGATCGACAGCTCCTGCGTCTTGTCGACGGCGAGACCGTTCGGCGCGACGCCCTCCTCGCCCTTCTCGGCGATGAGCGGGATCAGCACGCGAGCAGCACGGAATGCGTCGACGACTTCAACCTGGCTGCCCTCGCCCGCACGGAAACGCTGCAGTGCGGCGAGCAGCGCCGGGTCGGCCGATCCGTCGTCCGCCGCATGCGGGTTCGACTCGAAGCTGCGTCCCTCCCAGGGAACGCCGGCCGAGTCGCCCTGATCGCGCGACTCGGGCCCGCAGGCGTGCGCGTCAGTCTCCTGCGACATCCAGTGCCTCAGCCAGCGTGAACGCGCCGGCGTACAGGGCCTTGCCGACGATCGCACCCTCGACGCCCAGGGGCACGAGGTCACGGAGCGCGGCGATGTCGTCGAGGTTGGAGATCCCGCCGGACGCGACGACCGGCTTCGGCGTGCGCGAGGTCACTTCGCGGAGGAGCTCGAGGTTCGGGCCGCGGAGCGTGCCGTCCTTGGTCACGTCGGTGACCACGTAGCGGCTGCACCCGGCATCCTCCAGGCGGTCGAGGACCTCCCAGAGGTCTCCACCCTCCTTGGTCCAGCCGCGTGCCGCGAGGGTCGTCCCGCGCACGTCGAGGCCCACCGCGATCGCTTCGCCGTAGCGACCGATCACATCGGCGGCCCACTCGGGGTTCTCCAGAGCGGCCGTGCCGAGGTTGATGCGGGTGGCGCCGCTCTCGAGCGCGGCCTCGAGGGTCGCGTCGTCGCGGATGCCGCCGGAGAGCTCGATGTTGACGCCCTTGAACTGCTTGATCACCTTGCGCAGGATCGGCGCGTTGCTCCCGCGACCGAAGGCGGCGTCGAGGTCGACGAGGTGGATCCACTTCGCGCCTTGCGCTGCCCACTCCCCCGCGGCGTCGAGCGGGTCGCCGTAGCTCGTCTCGGTTCCGGCCTCCCCCTGGGTGAGGCGGACGGCCTTGCCCCCGGCGACATCGACCGCGGGAAGGAGCGTGAGCGAGGGAGACTGCGCGAAGTCGTTCATGGGGTCCTTGGCTAGGGAAGGTCTGCAGCCCGGAACGGGCACGAGAGTCGAGGGTAGTCCGCCGGACGGCGGGTGACAAAACGGATGACGTCCACGGTGGGGGTCAGAGGCTCCCGACCCAGTTGCGCAGCAGCTGGATGCCCGCTTCGCCCGACTTCTCCGGGTGGAACTGGGTCGCCGAGAGCGGTCCGTTCTCGACGGCCGCGAGGAAGGGATCGCCGTAGGTCGTCCACGTCAGCACGGGCTCGGGGAACGGCGGGATGACGTCGAGCTCCCAGGACTGCGCAGCATACGAGTGCACGAAGTAGAAGCGCTCCTGCTCCAGGCCGCGGAAGAGAACACTGTCGGCGCCGGGCTCGACGGTGTTCCAGCCCATGTGCGGCAGGACGGGTGCGTTGAGCTCGGTGACAGCTCCTGGCCACTCGCCGAGGCCCGCGGTGTCGTGCCCGCGCTCGACGCCGTGCTCGAAGAGGACCTGCATGCCGACGCAGATCCCGAGCACCGGTCGCCCGCCGGCCAGACGGCGGTCGACGATCTCGTCGCCGCCGTGCGCGTGCAGCGCGTCACGAACCGCCTGGAACGCACCGACCCCCGGCACCAGGAGGCCATCGGCCTCGAGTGCGACCTTGCGATCGCGCGTCAGCACGGCATCCGCGCCGGCCGCGGCCAGCGCCTTGACCGCCGAGTGGACGTTGCCGGACTCGTAGTCGAAGACGGCGACGCGGGGTGAAGTGCTCACAGTGCGCCCTTGGTGGATGGAATGCCGTCGACCAGCGGGTCGAGCGCCTTGGCCTGCCGGAAGGCTCGTGCGAACGCCTTGTACTCCGCCTCGGCGATGTGGTGCGGGTCGCGGCCGCCGAGCACGCGCACGTGCACGGTCAGCGCAGCGTTGAAGGTGATCGCCTCGAACGAGTGCCGCACCAGCGAGCCGGTGAAGTGCCCGCCGATCAGGTGGTGCTCGAAACCTGCGGGCTCCCCGGTGTGCACGAGGTACGGGCGCCCTGAGATGTCCACGACCGCCTGCGCGAGGGCCTCGTCGAGCGGGACGAGGGCATCGCCGTAACGGGAGATGCCGGACTTGTCCCCCAGCGCCTCGAGGATCGCCTGCCCGAGCACGATCGACACGTCCTCCACGGTGTGGTGTGCGTCGATGTTCGTGTCGCCGGACGCGCGCACGGTCAGGTCGGTCAGCGAGTGCTTCGCGAAGGCGGTGAGCATGTGGTCGAAGAACGGCACCGAGGTGTCGATGCGGCTCGCGCCGGTGCCGTCGAGGTTCAGCTCGAGTTCGACGGTGGACTCCGACGTGCTGCGCACGCGGCTCGCGGTGCGCGGGGTCGGTGACGGGGTGCTCATGATGCCGATCCTATCGAGGCCAGAGCATCGAGGAACGCGGTGGTCTCGGCCTCGGTGCCCGCGCTGACCCTGAGGTGACCGGGGATCCCGACGTCACGCACGAGCACACCGCGATCGTAGAGCTGCTGCCACGTCGCCCGCGGGTCGGCGACGCCGCCGAAGAGGACGAAGTTCGACCAGGATTCGTGGGGTGCGTAGCCGAGGGCCTCGAGGGTCGCGGTGATGCGATCGCGTTGTTCGACGATCTCCTCGACCATGCCGAGCATCACGTCGGAATTGCGCAGCGCGGCGACGGCCGCAGCCTGCGTGAGCGTGCTCAGGTGATACGGCAAGCGGACCAATCGCAGCGCATCGATGAACGTCGGGTCCGCCGCCAGATACCCGACTCGGGCCCCTGCGAAGGCGAAGGCCTTGCTCATGGTGCGGGAGACCGCCAGGCGCGGGCGCCCGTCGAGCAGCGTCAGCGCGGAAGGCGCGTCGTGCGGTGCGAACTCCTGGTAGGCCTCGTCGACGATCACGATGCCCCGCGCCGCTTCGTACACGGCTTCGACGACGTCCAGGCCGAGCGGAGTTCCTGTCGGGTTGTTCGGCGAACAGAGGATGATCACGTCGGGGTCGGCTGCGCGCACCTGCTCGACAGCTTCCTCTGGCGTGATCGTGTAGTCGGGCTGCCTCGTCCCGGCGATCCAGCGCGCGCCCGTGCCCTGCGCGATGAGTGGGTACATCGAGTACGTCGGCGCGAAGCCGAAGGCAGTGCGCCCGGGGCCACCGAAGGCCTGCAGGATGTGCTGGAGCACCTCGTTCGAGCCGTTGCCCGCCCAGATCTGCTCCGCGGAGAGCCCGTGCCCCAGGTACTCCGCGAACGCCTCGCGCAACGTGGTGAACTCCCGATCCGGGTACCGATTCACGTCACGCATCGCCAGGGCGATGTCGTCGAGGATGTCGCTCGCGACCGCTTCCGGGATGGGATGCGTGTTCTCGTTCACGTTGAGGGCGATCGGGAGCGGCGCCTGCGGAGCGCCGTAGGGCGTCAGTCCGCGAAGATCATCACGTAGCGGGAGATCGTTGAGGGAGAGGGTCACCCTTCCCATGCTAAGCGGCGCGTGGAGTCGATGACGCAAAGTTGCCGCAGCGCCGCCGCGACGGGATCAGTTGGCGTACTGGGCCGGGATGGCGAGCGTCTGGCCGATCTGGAGCTCGCCGCCACGCAGCAGATTCATCCGGCTGATCTCACCGATGACGTCGCGCGGGTCGGCGTCGGGGGCGACCCCGGTGGCGATCGACCAGAGAGTGTCGCCGGGCATGACGGTCACGGTCTCGACGCCGACGGCTGCCGTGTCTGCATCCGAGGCGATCGCGCTTCCGCCGCTGAGTGCGGCGAAGGCGATGCCGATCGCGAGCGGCACGGAGGCGAGCGCCAGCAGCACGGCGCGGCCACGCGTGGTCAGTCGGAGTCGCGTCGAAGGACGGGTCGACGCCGGGATGACTGCTGCGGTGCTGAAGCCGATGCTGCTCATGTGGTGCTCCTTAGCCTGTCCCGGAGCGGTGAGGCTGCCGGGGAAGTTGGCGTAGCGTTCGCATTCCCGTCTCGGCCGGGAGCCGTGAATGCGAAGCTACGTACCGAAGATATCTTCGAGTTCGAACATCTGTCAAGTTGTCTTCGAAACCGGATGCACGATTATGCCGACACGCTCGAACAGATCTTCCAGATCGGGCCGTTTCTCGGATACGGTTTCGATGAGAACACCACACCACGGGCCTCCGACATTCGAAGAGCGACGTCGGAACACCGCACTTAAGGAGCACCATGAGCGAGAACTCGGCCCCCGAGTCGGAGGCACCGCGGACGCGCCGCCGCAAGAGCCTGAGCCCCAAGCAGATGGCGATCCTCGAGGTCATCCAGAACTCCATCGCCCACCACGGCTACCCGCCGAGCATGCGCGAGATCGGCGACGCCGTCGGCCTGAAGTCCCTCTCGAGCGTGACCCACCAGCTCGGTCAGCTCGAACTGAGCGGCTACCTCCGGCGCGACCCGGGCAAGACGCGTGCGATGGAGGTCCTGATCGACCTCCCCGGCGCCAGCGGCGAGAATCCCGCCGACGTGGCGACCCCGGTCGGCGACGCGGCGCTGGTGCCCCTGGTCGGTCGCATCGCCGCCGGCGTGCCGATCACCGCCGATCAGCAGGTGGAGGAGATCTTCCCCCTCCCCCGTCAGCTGGTGGGCAAGGGAGACCTCTTCATGCTCAAGGTCTCGGGAGAGTCGATGATCGACGCCGCGATCTGCGACGGCGACTGGGTCGTCGTGCGCTCGCAGAACAATGCGGAGAACGGCGAGATCGTGGCCGCGATGCTCGACGGCGAGGCCACCGTCAAGGTGCTCCGCCGTCGCGACGGCCACACCTGGCTCCTCCCCCGCAACTCCTCCTTCGAGCCCATCCTCGGCGATGAGTCCGTGGTGCTCGGCAAGGTCGTGGCGGTGCTGCGCGCCGTCTGACGTCCGCCATAGGCTCGAGGCATGTCGTCCCCGTACGGTTCCTGGCCCTCACCCTTCTCCGCGGCCTCCGTCGCGGCGTCCTCCCCGCGGATCGACGGGGCGCGCTTCGTCGGCTCCGTGATCTGGTGGGGGGAATCCGTGCCCGCCGAGAAGGGGCGGGTCACGGTGCGAAGCTCTTCCGGAGCCGAGATCCTCCCGGCTCCCTGGAGCGCGCGCTCCCGCGTGCACGAGTACGGAGGCGGAGCATGGACCGCCGATGCCGCAGGCACCCTGTACTTCGTCGATGCCGGCGATCAGCGTGTGCATCGCATGGCACCCGGGGCCGAGCCCGTTCCGCTGACACCGGCGGGACCGTCGCACGGCGGCCTCCGCGTGCAGCAAGGCCGTCTGCTCGCGGTGCGCGAAGATCTGTCGACCGCGCCGCACACCCGCGCGATCGTCGAGATCCCGATCGACGGCTCCGCGGCGGAGGACCCGTCCGGAATTCGAGTGATCGTCGAGGGCGACGGTTTCTTCGCACATCCCGCGCTCTCGCCGGACGGAACCCGCATCGCCTGGGTCGCCTGGAACCGCGGACGGATGCCGTGGGAGGCCGCGCACCTGCAGATCGCGAAGAGCGACGGCGGCGATGTGCACGAGATCCCCACTCGAGCCGCGCTGCAGCCCGAGTGGCTCAGCGACGCGGAGCTGGTGTTCGCCGATGATCCGGACGACCGCTGGGGCCTGTACCGCATCGAGCTCGACGGATTCTCACCGCTCGGCGCACCGCGCGCGCTCACCCCGAGCGACGCCGACACCGGCTACGGACTCTGGGTGCTCGGCAACCGCTGGTATCGGCCGCTCGCCGACGAGCGGATCGTCGCGGTCCGCACCAACGGGCGCGACGAGATCGTCGTGATCGCTCCGGACGGCGTCGTGCACCCGATCGATGTCCCGGCCGACGGACACGTCAGCGTCGACGACGTCGACGGTTCCCGCGTGCTGCTCTCCGGCAACGGCTCCGGGGTGACCGCCGGCCTGTGGTGCGTCGATGTGGACTCCGGCGAGACCGTCGCGGTGCGTGGAGGCGAGCCCGTGGATGCCGACTGGATGCCGCATGCCCTGCCGATCGACGTCGACGGGCGGCACGGCGTGGTGCACGCTTTCGCGTACCCGCCGGCGAACCCCGACGCGACAGCCTCCGCCGATGAACTCCCTCCGTACGTGGTGCTGGTGCACGGCGGGCCGACCGCTCACGTCACCGGTGCGGCGTCGGCAGCCAACGCGTTCTATACGAGCCGCGGCATCGGGGTGCTCGACGTCAACTACGGCGGGTCCACCGGCTATGGGCGCGCCTACCGCGAACGTCTGGACGGCCGGTGGGGGGTCGTGGACGTCGATGACGTGATCGCCGCCGCGCAGGGCCTCGCGGATGCCGGGCTCGCCGATCCGTCGCGCATCGCCATCCGCGGAGGTTCCGCGGGCGGCTGGACGGTGCTGTCCGCGCTGGTACGCGGCGGAGCCTTCGCCGCGGGAATCAGCCGCTACGGCGTGGCCGACCTGCGGATGCTGGTCGCCGAGACCCACGATTTCGAGGCGTCATACATCGACGGTCTCGTGGGGCCCCTCCCCGAGTACGAGGATGTCTACGTCGAAAGATCACCACTCACCCATGCGGATCGCATCGGAGTCCCCGTGCTGCTGCTGCAGGGCGGGGAGGACCGGGTGGTCCCGCCGTCGCAGTCCGAGGCGATCAGAGACGCGCTGGCCGCGCGGGGCGTCGACCACGAATACGCCCTCTACCCCGCTGAGGGGCACGGCTTCCGCAGCGCTGACACGATCATCGACGCGCTCGAGCGCGAGCTGACCTTCCTCGGCCGCGTGTTCGGGTTCGAGCCGACGCTGTGACGACCGGCCGCTACTCGCCCACGCGATTGCGCAGGCGCATGGCACGATCCGCCTCGCGGGTGTCCTGGCGCTCGCGCAGGGTCTGACGCTTGTCGTATTCGCGCTTTCCCTTGGCGAGGGCGATCTCGACCTTGGCCCGGCCGTCGGAGAAATAGAGCTTCAGCGGGATCAGGGTGTATCCACCCGCCGAGACGGCATGCGCGATCTTGGCGATCTCCTCGCGATGCAGCAGCAGCTTGCGGATGCGCTTCGCGGAGTGGTTGGTCCAGTGGCCCTGGGAGTACTCCGGGATGTGCACGGAGTCGAGGAAGACCTCGTTGCCCTTCACGAACGCGTAGCCGTCGCTGAGGTTGGCGCGCCCCTGGCGCAGCGACTTGACCTCGGTGCCGGTGAGCACCATCCCCGCTTCGTACGACTTCTCGATCGTGTAGTCGTGACGTGCGCGACGATTGGTCGCGACGACCTTCTCTCCGCGTTCCCTGGGCATGATGCTCTCCTGTTGCCGTGATGAGCTCGATCGATCGTTCCGACCGAGCAGCCTTTCAGGATATCAGGTACGGAGCCAGCGCCTGATCGCGAAGCCGGCGGACAGCGCGGCCAGCACGATGCCGATGCCGATCAGCACCGGCACCACGAGCATCGCATCCTGCATCGTCACCCACGTCGTGATGAACGGGACCCGACCGCGCAGGTAGCCGTTCACTCCGAAGTGCATCCCGGCCACGACCGCGGCACTGGCCAGCGCCGAGCCGAGGAACGCGGCGAACACGCCTTCGAGCACGAACGGTGTCTGGATGAACCGGTTCGAGGCACCGACGAGCCGCATGATGCCGATCTCCTTGCGCCGCGCATACGCGGACAACCGGATCGTCGTGCCTATCAGCAGGGTCGCCGCAATCAGCATGAGCACGGCGATGCCGACGGCGATGTACGTCGCGACGGTCAGGGCGGAGAACAGGGGTTCCAGATATTGGAGCTGATCCTTGACCTGCTCCACCCCGGCCTGGCCGCTGAATGCCTCGGTGAGCACCTGCGACTGCCCCGGGTCTTTCATCGTCACGAAGAAGACCTCGAACGCCTGGTCGGCCGTGAGGACACTCGCCTGATCCTCGCCGAGCTGGTCGACGAGCTTGGCGTACGTGTCCTCCTTGGTGTCGAAGGTCAGCGAGCTGATGAGCGGCGCCAGCGCGTCCCCTTCGAGCTGCGCGCGAACTGCGGCGACCTGTTCCTCGCTCGCGGCACCGTCGATGCACGTGTCGGATTCCGAGACCGCGGAGCACATGTACACGGCGACCTGGGCACGCTCGGCCCAGTAACCCCGCATCACACCGATCTGCGACTGCATCAGGATCGCCGCACCGACGAAGGTGAGAGATACGAAGGTGACGAGGATCACCGAGATGACCATCGAGATGTTCCGCCGAAGGCCACCCAGGGCCTCGGTCAGGATGAGTCCGATTCTCATGAGGTCGGGCCCACTTCCTCGTCGTCTTCATCCGAGAGTCCGAGTCGGTCGGCGACTCCGAGCTCGGCGACGTCGACGGTCGGGAGGGTGATCGGGTGGGAGCGAGGTCGGACGACCGCCGGCGGCTCCACCGCGGTCGGCGGCTCGACGACAGCGGGCGGTTCCACCACAGGCGGCTCGACGACATCAGCGACCGTCTCGGGCTCCGGCACGGAGGGCGCCTCCGGCGGCTCGACCGTCTGAGGGGCGTCTGCAGCTGCAGCCGACCCGCTTTCCGCGGCGGCGGCCTTCCGCTGCGAGCTGAGCTCCTCGGCGAGGGCCGCGCGGACCGAGGAGAGGTCCGCCGTCTGGCGCTGGACCTCCTGCACCGCCGTCAGTGCCGCTGCTGCGGCCGCACCGCGCACCTGCTCCGGCACGAGACGCGGGATGTTGGACGTGTCGCCGTAGCCACCGTGCACCTCGTCTCGCACCATCTCTCCGTCACGCAGCTCGATCACTCGGCGCTGCATCTGGTCGACGAAGCCGGCCTCGTGCGTGGCCATCAGGACGGTCGTGCCTCCGGCGTTGATACGGGCCAGCAGCTGCATGATGTCGACGGAGGTCGCGGGGTCGAGGTTGCCGGTGGGCTCGTCGGCGAGCAGAACCTGCGGACGGTTGACGAGGGCGCGAGCGATCGCGACGCGCTGCTGCTCTCCGCCGGAGAGTTCGTGCGGCATGCGCTTCTGCTTGCCGTCGAGGCCGACGAGCGCGAGCGCCTCGGGTACGGCCTGTTGGATGAAGCCGCGCGAGGAGCCGGTCACCTGCAGGGTGAAGGCGACGTTCTGGTAGACGGTCTTCGACGGCAGCAGGCGGAAGTCCTGGAACACCGAACCGATGTGGCGCCGGAAGTAGGGCACCTTGCGGTTGGCGAGCGAGCGGAGGTCCCGGCCGAGCACGGCGACACGGCCTGCCGTCGGCACGTCCTCGCGCAGGATCAGGCGAAGACAGGAGGACTTGCCGGAGCCCGAGGCGCCGACGAGGAAGACGAATTCCCCGCGTTGCACTTCGAAGTCGACACCGGAGAGGGCGGGCTTCGACGTCCCGCGGTAGCGTTTCGTGACGTTCTCGAACCGAATCATGACGCTTCGAGCCTAAGCGCGGCCCTCCGGCTCACCGCGAGCGACACCCCGCACCGGCGCGTCCGCTTCGGGAGACGATGGGGACTGCTCCCCATCTTGAACACCCTGGGAAGTCACCGGCCACTGCTATACATAAGGGTGCGGTCGCACCATGGAGCGGCCGAATCGTCTTCGAGGGGGACCCATGAGCACGACACCAGCAGGTTGGTACGACGACGGCAGCGGACGCCAGCGGTGGTGGGACGGTCAGCAGTGGACGGAGCACTTCGCTCCGGACGCCTCCGCGACCGAGGCCGACTCGGCATCGGAAGCACCGGTAGCAGCGGAGGGATCGTCCGCGATCGAGACGCCGACCGAGGCTCCCGCCGCCGGCGAAGCGCCGTCTTACGACGCACCGGAAGCGCCGTCCACCGATGACACCGTGCTCCACGACTCCGCCGAGGCGCCGACCGCGGCGACCACGCCACTCGGCGACGATGTCCCCGCGTACTCCGCACCGGCCACACCCGACCAGCCCGCGTCGAGCTACCCGGGCACCGCGCCGGCCTACCCGGGTGCGGATGCGCAGCCCGCCTATCCGGCGGCCGGGCCCTACCTCCAGACAGAACCGGAAGCTCCCAAGAAGCTCTCGATTCTGGGACTCGTCGGACTCGGGCTGTCCGCCGTCGGCACGATCCTGGCGTTCATCCCGCTGATCGGCTTCATCGGCTTCATCCTCCTCGGCGCAGGATTCATCGTCTCCCTCATCTCGCTCTTCCTGAAGGGGAAGAAGTGGCCGGGAATCGCCGGCCTGATCCTCTCGGTGGTCGGCGGCATCATCAGCGCCGTGATGTTCTTCGTCTTCTTCTTCGCCATCGCCCAGAACGCGAGCGACGAGCTGAACAACCTGCCCAGTTCCTCGCCGTCGTTCGAGGCCATCGAGCCGGGCGAGACCGACGGCACCGACGACGGCACGCGTCCGACCTCGGCCGAGGTGGCGGTCGGCCTGACCGCGATCCTGGCTGCCGAGGGCACGGAGGGCTACACCGAGCCGCAGATCACCTGCCTCTCGGATCTGCTCGTCGAGTCCGATCTCGACAACTCGACGCTGCGCGCGATCGCGGAGAGCGACGGCACGCTGACGGATGTCGACGCCGCGTACGGTTTCGCCGAGGTGCTGGGCGATACCGAAGCCGTCACCGCGTGCTTCGCCCCCTGAGCCGTCTGACGAGCGGAACCATCCGATGACGACGCCTGCCGGCTGGTACGACGACGGCACCGGCAGCCTGCGGTGGTGGGACGGCACGCAGTGGACCGCACACGTGCGGAACTCTGACGGAGCGCCGGTGGCCCCGGAACGACCGTCTGTGGAGCCGACTCCCTCCGACGCGCCTACTCCCGCCATGGCGCCGTTCACCCCGCCCTACACGCTGCCCCCGTCGGGCGCGTCGACCGAACGGGTGATCGCGCCCGACCGCGCCGGCGTACCCGACGGGGCGTGGGTTGCGCCGGCACCGCAGCCGCCCGCGCCCGGAGTGTCGGTGCTCGGGCTCATCGGTCTCGCAGTCGTGGTCGTCGGCGTCGTCTGCGCCTGCATCCCGCTGACCTCCATCGTCGGCTGGGCGCTTCTCGGCGTCGGTTTCGTGCTGTCGCTCGTCTCCCTGTTCCTGCGCGGCCGGAAGTGGCCGGGGATCGCTGGGCTGGCGGTCTCCGTGCTCGGAGCGGTGCTCGCGTTCGCCGTGTCACTGGTCCTGATCGCAACCGTCTCGGTCCCGGCCGATGACGACGAGGGAGCCGGAGAGGGCACGGATCCCTCCTCGATCGAGGGGGCCGACATGGTGCCGTTCGCCGAACTCGAGATCGGCGACTGCCTGCCTTTCGTCGACTACGGGGACACGGGGCAGATCTACGAGCTTCCCGTCGTCCCGTGCGATCAGCCGCACACGGACGAGGTGTACTTCATCTTCGACGTCGACGACGAGGAGTTCCCCGGCGACGATGCTCTCGGCGAGGCGGCGTGGGATGGTTGTGCCGCGCAGTTCGACGCATACGTCGGCATCGCCTACGAAGACTCGGTGCTGGATTTCTACACCTATCAGCCGACGGAGACGTCTTGGGCCCGCGCAGACGATCGCGCGGTCCAGTGCATCCTGTTCAGCTATGAAGACGTGACCGGCAGCCTCGAGGGTGCCGGGTACTGACGACCATCGATGAAGAAGGCCCCGGAGTGATCCGGGGCCTTCTTCTTAGGTTCAATCCTCGATCTTGCGCTTGCGCCAGCGGATGCCCGCGGAGATGAAATCATCCAGGTCACCGTCGAACACCGCAGCCGGGTTGCCCGACTCCTGGCCGGTGCGCAGATCCTTCACCAGCTGCTGACCGTAGAGGAAGTACGAGCGCATCTGGTCGCCCCAGCTCGCCGTGATGTTACCCGCGAGCTCCTTCTTCTTCGCTGCTTCCTGTTCCTTCTGCAGCAGCAGCAGGCGGGTCTGCAGCACGCGCATGGCGGCGGCGCGGTTCTGGATCTGCGACTTCTCGTTCTGCATCGATACCACGATGCCGGTAGGAAGGTGCGTCAGACGCACAGCGGAGTCGGTCGTGTTCACCGACTGACCGCCGGGGCCGGAGGAACGGAAGACATCAACTCGGATGTCGCTCTCGGGGATGTCGACCTCGGTCGCCTCCTCCATCAGCGGGATGACCTCGACCGCGGCGAACGAGGTCTGGCGCTTGTCGGCGGAGCCGAACGGGCTGATGCGCGCGAGGCGGTGCGTGCCTGCCTCGACCGAGATGGTTCCGAAGGCGTAGGGCGCGTCGATCTCGAACGTCGCCGACTTGATGCCGGCGCCCTCGGCATACGAGGTGTCCATGACCTTGACCGGGTACTTGTGCCGCTCGGCCCAGCGCAGGTACATGCGCATCAGCATCTCGGCGAAGTCGGTGGCGTCGTCGCCGCCCGCACCGGAGCGGATCGTGATGATGGCGCTGCGCTCGTCGTACTCGCCGTCGAGCAGCGTCTGCACCTCGAGCTGGTTGATGAGGTCGGTGAGCGCGGCGAGTTCGGCGCGGGCCTCCTGCGCGGAGTCCTCATCCCCCATCTCGTTCGCGAGACCCACGAGCACCTCGAGGTCGTCGAGTCGCTGAGCGATGCCGGTGATGCGGGCGAGCTCGGACTGACGGTGGCTGAGTGCGCTGGTCACCTTCTGCGCGTTCTCGGTGTCGTCCCAGAGGTCGGGGGCGCCGGCCTCCTCGCTGAGACGCGCGATGTCGTCGCGGAGACGGGAGACATCGACGACCTCGCTGATGTCGCCGAAGGTGTGCCTGAGCGCCTGGATTTCGGCGGAGAGATCTAGTTCGAGCATGACACCTCAGCCTAACGTGCCGCCTGCCTACGCGGGGACGTCGTCTTCGACGGCACATCGGCCGGAGTAGCGTGAAGACGTGAGCAGTGCATCGGCGGTCCTTCGACAGTTCGGACCCATGGTGTACCTGCCGACGATCCTGTTCGCGCTCGGCGAGGGCGCCGTGATCCCGCTCATCCCGGTGCTGGCGGCTTCCATGGGTGCCGACGTGGCCTTCGCCGCGCTCGTGGCATCCGCCCTCGTGATCGGCCAGCTGTGCGGCAACCTCCCTGCCGGGTGGGCGGTGGGCCGGATCGGCGAGCGGTACACGATGGTGATCGCCGGCATGATCGCGATCATCGCCGGGGTCGGGATGGTGTTCGCGCCGTCGCTCGGCGTGCTGGCGGCGTCGGTCTTCCTGCTCGGCATCTGTGCGGCGGCTTTCGGCCTCGCACGTCACGCCTTCATGACCACCCGGGTGCCGGTCGCCTTCCGTGCCCGCTCCCTCTCGCTGCTCGGCGGGAGCTTCCGGCTCGGCATCTTCATCGGACCGTTCGTCGCGGCGGGACTCCTGCAGTTGTTCGGCAGCGAGGCCGCGGCGATCTGGTTCTTCCTGGGCTGCCTCGTGGTCATGGTCGTCCTGGTCCTCTTCGGTCCCGATCCGGAGAAGACGATCCCGCCTGTCCCGACGACCACGCACGAGCGCTATCTGGAGGACTCCGGCGAGGCCGTGAGCGGATCGATCCCGACGATCGAGCGCCTGGGGATCTTCCAGACCATGTGGCGCCAGCGGGCGGTGCTCGGGCGACTGGGGCTGGCCGCCGCCTCTCTGTCCGCTGTGCGATCGGCACGGCAGGTCGTGCTCCCGCTGTGGGGGCTCTCGCTGGGCTTGGATGCCTCGACCATCGCCCTGGTGGTCGGCGTCTCCGGAGCGATCGACTTCGCGCTGTTCTATGCGAGCGGCCAGGTTATGGACCGCTTCGGACGGCTGTGGGCGGCGATGCCCGCGATGGTGCTGATGGGTGCCGGCTTCCTCGCCCTCTCGTTCACCCACGATCTCGATGCGGCGGTGCTGTGGTTCGGGATGTTCGCGGCGATGCTCGGCGTCGGCAACGGCTTGTCCAGCGGCATCCTGCTCACCCTCGGCGCAGACGTCGCCCCGAAGCGAGAACCCGCGGCATTCCTCGGATCCTGGCGGACGCTGACGGATGCCGGCGGTGCGATCGCGCCACTGCTGGTCTCGGCGATCACCGCCGTGGCCGCTCTTCCGTTCGCCGCAGCCGCCATGGGTGTGATCGGCCTCGTCGGCGCGGCAGGGTTCCTGCGCTGGATCCCCCGGTTCGTGCCGCGGGAGCGGCCGGACTCCGGCGACCCATCGACGGAGGAGGAAAACGAATGATCTCGACCCTGCAGGCTGAGGCCCATCGCCTGGTCTCGACTTTCGAGCCCCGCTCCGACCGGGAGATCCGCGCACAGGCGGATTTCGCCTCGTTCTTCCGGCCGGATCACGGGCCCGTGCATCGCGGTTCCGGCCCCGACCATCTCACCGCGTCCTGCGTCGTCTTCGATGCGTCGTTCGAGCACACGCTGCTCGTCTTCCATCGCAAGGGTCAGTTCTGGGTGCAGCCGGGCGGTCACGTGGACGACACGGATGAGTCGGTCGTGGCGGCCGCGCTTCGCGAGCTACGCGAGGAGACCGGCCTCCTGGTCGACCCCCCGGTCGCACCGCTCGCCTATGACCTCGACCACCATGGGCTGTCGTCTCGCTTCGGTACGTGCACCTCGCACCTCGACATCGGGATCGCCGTCGTGGTCGATCGAGATGCGGCGCTCACCGTCAGCGAGGAGTCCGAGGATCTGCGCTGGTGGCCGGTCGACGCCCTGCCTGCCGAGATACCGCCGCAGCTCGAGCCGAGGCTCGACGGGCTGCTCGAGCAGCTGCGCGATCCGCGCTGAGAGCGCGGCGGAGTCGGCGAGCGCGTCCAGGCGCTTCTGCGCGCCGCGTTGCTCGAAGATGAGCCGCGTGTCAACCAGCTCGTCCCGGCCAGGGGCACTCCCTAGGCTGAGACGTCCACACGCGAGGAGACGATGTGCAGCGCGCCACACCAGCCGACCCCGAGCCCACGATCAGCGTGGTCATCCCGGTGAAGGACGACGCGGCCGCGCTGCAGCGATGCCTGCGCGCCCTCGCCGTGCAGACACTGCCCGCGGACGAGATCATCATCGTCGACAACGCCTCCACCGATTCCTCGGCCGACGTCGCGGTGCGGCACGGGGCTCGCGTCGTGCGATGCGAGGACGACGGTATTCCGGCGGCGAGTGCTGCCGGCTACGACGCGGCGACCGGCCAAGTGATCCTGCGTCTCGACGCCGACGGCGTGCCGGATCCGCGGTGGATCGAGTCGATGATGGCCGCGTGCACACAGGATCCGCGGGTCGGGGCGTGGACCGGCGGTGCGCACTTCATCGACGGACCCCGGGCGCTTCGCCGCTCCCTGGCCGCGGCATATCTCCTCGCGTACGCGCTGGTGTGCGGGGTCGCGCTCGGGCACTCCCCGCTCTTCGGTTCGAACCTCGCGCTGCGCCGTTCGACCTGGCTCGCGGTGCGCGAGCACGTGCACCGCGACGACCCGGCTTTGCATGACGACCTCGACCTCGCCTTCCACGTGGGCGAGCGCCACCGCATCCGCTGGATCCGCAGCGCAGGGATGGGCATCTCGATGCGGCCGTTCGGGAATGGGCGTTCGTTTCTGCGTCGCATCGCCGCCGGCTTCCGCACCGTGGTCGTGCATTGGCCCGAGGATTTCCCTCCGGTGCGCTGGGTACGCCTCGTGCTGCGGCGCATACTCCATCGGCTCGGCGTTCCCGCTCCAGGAGCCCGGCGATGACCGCCCCTCTTCTCGGCTCTCACCGCGACGGCGACCTGCACGTCATGACATTGAACGTACGGCGGGACCTCGGGACGCTGGCCTGGCCGCGTGCTGACCGGTGGTCCACGAGACAACGGCGCGTCTCGGCGCTGCTGCGCGCCGAGCGACCGCACGTGGTCGGCGTGCAGGAGGCGCTGCCTGCACAGGCATCGCTCATCGGCGCCGCGCTCGGCCCGTCGTATCGGATGGTCGGACACGGCCGGCGCCCCGGTCGACGGGGTGAGGGTTGCCCGTTGTTCTTCGACGCCGAGCGGCTCGAACTGCGCGACTGGCGCCAGTACGCGCTGTCGCGACACCCGGAGCGGGAGGGCTCGTCGTCGTGGCTCAGCGCCGCTCCGCGGATCGTGGTCGAGGCGATCCTCCGCGATCGGATCACGGGCCGCGAGATCACCGTCCTGAACACCCACCTGGACGCGTTCTCCCCGTGGGCACGGCTCCGCCAGGCACAGGCGATCCGCGGCCGCGCGAGCGAGGCGACGTCGCCCGTCCTCGTCCTCGGTGACCTCAATGCTCCTGCCGGCTCAGCCCTGTGGCGCGCTCTCCAGGAGGGCGGCCTGCTCTCCGACTCCTGGACGGCGTCCGCGGCGCGGTGCACCCCGGCCTGGGGTACGTTCGCGCGCTACCGTGCCCCACGGAGTGGACGGCGCATCGACGCGATCCTCGCCTCGCCCGAACTGCCTGTGCGCCGCGCGGGCATCAACGGGCGACAGTACGAGCGCGGGTGGCCCTCGGATCATCTGCCGGTGCAGGCCTTGTTCGACCTCGCCTCCTGCCCTGCCGACTCACCCGAAGAGGAGGCGTCGTGAAAGCGGACTTCCTGAGACCCCCGCGCACGGTCGCGGAGTACGGTGCCGATGCCGTACGCGTGATCGGAGTGCTCAGCGTCCTCGTCGCGGCCATCTGGTCCACGCCGACCGACGCGGGGATCCTCGCCCTCACCACGCCCGCGCTCATGCTCCCCCGTGCGCTCGGGATGCGCGGTGGCGTCGACCTGGCGGTCGGCGTGATCGTGCTCGTCGCGGGGGCGAGCAACGTCTTCGACCTCTACCGCACGGTGCCGGGGTGGGACCTCGTGGTGCACTTCGTGTGCACCGGCGCGATCGCTGCGACCGGCTACACGGTGCTCGCCAGGCTCGGTGTCGTCGTGCCTCAGGGCGCGCCGGAGTTCCGTCCGCGGATCCCGATCGTCCTCTGCACGATCCTCGGTCTCGCCGTCAGCGCTGTCTGGGAGATGATCGAATGGGCCGGACGCACGTTCGTCACCGCCGAGATCTTCGTGACCTACCAGGACACCATCGGAGACATGGCCCTCGGCGGGCTCGGAGCTCTCGCGGCCGGAGTCCTCGTCGCGTTCGTACCGTTGGAAAAGCGTCCTCGGTGATCCGACGCACCCTCAGCGAAGAGCCGTGCGACTCGTGGCGGTGGACTCCAACTCGACCCCCTCAGGCATGAACGGGCCGAACAGCGGGGGACGCCAGTCCGCGACGACGGTGACCTGCGCCGAGACACCATCCGGTGTTCCCGCGGCCACGATCGAGGCGGGACTCGAAATGGACTGCACCAGCGCCGCCGCCTGCTCCTCCACGCCGGCATCGGTCAATTCCGCACGAACGGCGTCGTCGACCGCCACCAGGGTGAACCCGTCAGCCCCGGCGAGCGCGGCGGCATCGGCCAGCGCGTCCAGCCGCTTCTGAGCGAGGTAGAGGTCCGTGGCGCACACGCACACGAAGATCACCGCCAGCGCGAGCAGCACGTATCCGAGGGTGAGCAGCAGTGTGGTGCCCTCGTCGTTCCCGAGCGCCTCCCGTGACCCGCGCGCGTCTCTGCTCATGGGGCGCCCCACGATCGCGACACCTTCTGCACAGCCTCCGCCTGCACTGGGATCGCCGTGGAACGCTCGAGACCGAGCACCTCTGGTATCAGTGGGAGCCGTACGCGGGTGCTGACCAGGACGGTGATCGTCGCTCCTGCCGAGGGACACTCAACGCCCGACGGCGTGCACGACAGCGACAGATCGACGGCGTCCGGATCGAGGCCGTACTCGTCGATCACGTCGGCGAGCACGACGTCGCCGCGTGCCGCCGCGGACGCGACGTCGGGAGCCTGCGCGATGGCACGGGCGATGTGGCGGGAGGCAGCCTCCGCGCCGAGCATCTGCTCCTGGATGGTGCCGAGTGCGACGACGAGGTAGATCAGCGGCACCAGCAGGATCACACCGACGGTGATGAACTCGAGTGCCGCGGAACCGGCGTCATCGCCCGCCGAACGCCTCCACCGGTGCATGTGCCTCCACCTCCATCGCGAAGGGCACGCCGATCAGCCCGAGCAGAGGAAAGGTCGAGCGCACTCGCACGTCGACGGTCTCCTGACCCCGAGCGCCCGAGGAGCCGATCCGGATGTCCTCGGAATACGACGCGCCGACCGCGCGGGTGATGACTTCCCTCGTGCGCTCGATCCCCTCCTCCTGCGTCGTGTCGGCGAGAGCCGCGTGATACGCACCCTCCACCGCCGCGTCGTGGACGACGTTGCGCACGTAGACCGCGAGTGCGAGCTGGAGGACTCCGAGCGTCAGTGCCGTCAGGAGCGTCCCGACCAGCAGGAACTCGACCGGGCTGGACCCTCGGTCGTCGGCGAGTGACCGCGCGAGGCGCATGTCAGAGCCCGGAGACGCGTTGGATCGCCTGCTCGAACAGCGCGGTCAGTGCGGGGCCGGCGACAGCCCAGATCAGCACGACCAGCCCGGTAGTATCCATACGAGGGTATTATTTGGACATGGCGACACGACGCAAGCGGCTGAACCCCCTCGACTCTCTCGGCCCCGAGACGGCGGTGATCTACTGCCGCATCTCGCAGGACCGCACCGGGGAGATGTTGGGAGTCGAACGGCAGGAGCCGAAGTGCCGCGAACTCGCCGCCCGGCTGGGGCTCCGCGTGGAGCGCGTGTACGTGGACAACGACATCAGCGCGACGAACGGCAAGGCCCGGCCTGAGTTCGAGGCGATGATCGCCGCCCGCCCCGAGGTCATCATCGCCTGGCACCAGGACCGGCTACTCCGCCTGACGAGCGATCTGGAGAAGGTGATCGACCTCGGCATCGATGTGCACTTCGTGGAGTCGTACAAGGGCGGGCTGGACCTCGCCACGCCCGCCGGGCGAGCCGTTGCCCGTACCGTCGCCGCGTGGTCGCAGTACGAGGGCGAGCAGAAGGCGATCCGGCAGTGGGAAGCGAACGAGCAACGAGCCCGCATGGGGCACTGGCAGTTCAGCCGCCGCCCGTACGGCTACGACCGCATCGGCGGCGAGATCGTGATCGTGGAGGACGAGGCCGAGATCGTGCGCGAGTGCTTCCGCCGGTACAACGCCGGAGAGTCGCTGTACGCCATCGCGAACGACCTCAACGAGCGAGGCGTGCCGCTCCACAGCGCCGAGGCCGACTGGTCGATGCGGCGCGTACAGCAGATGCTCCGAAACGAGCACTACGCGGGCATCGTGACGTACCTCGGCGAACGCATCGACGCCGAGCCGACGTGGGAGCCGCTGATCGACTCGCGGACGTGGAGCGACTACCTCGCCATGCGCGACGGACGCACCCGAGAGGGCGCGTGGAGCACGGCGACGAAGCACCTCCTCAGCGGCATGATCTTCTGCGGCGTGTGCGGTGCGCGGATGCTTGCCCGCCCCGATTACCGGCGCAACGCCGACGGCACCCGGCGGACGTTCCAGGCGTATGCCTGCCAGGAGCGGTGGTGCGTGCAGATCAAGGCCGAGGAGGTCGAGCCCGTGGTCAACGGGATCGTGCTCGCCCGGCTCGCCGACAAGCGCGTGCTGAAAGGGCTCCGCGACGAGCCCGACACGGCGCCGGTCGTGGCGGAGATCGCGGCCCTGCGCGACCGGCAGAAGGCGCTCATCGATCTTGTGGCGGACGGGGCGCTCCCGAAGGCAGAGGCACGCCAGCGCGGGCGGCAACTCGCCGAGAAGGTAGACGCGCTGGAGAAGCGGCTGAGCACGATGCGGCGTGAGTCGCCGCTGACCGACCTGGCGCTGTCGCGGGCGATCCCGACGAAGTGGAACCGGAAGATGCCGCTGCTGGAGAAGCGGCGCGTGATCGAGGACTTGGGGCTGGTCGTGACGATCGACAAGGCACGCCGCGGGCGCCGCCCGAACGGCCCCGACGGTAAACCCCTGCCGGACCTCGACCGCATCCGGTTCGAGTGGCGCGACGCCGAGGCCGACGCGCGCTAACTACGGTTAGGAAAGGGCCGGTCAGACCGTCTTTCTATTACTACCGGAACTAGGTAGGCTAGAAGCGCCAGACACCGGACAACTGAACAGACCAATCACGGCCAGAAAGCGAAATCGAAAGGATCGGCGGGCGCCCCCGATGCCACGCGGGCGCAGACAAGGCCGATCCCGTGTCTGGCACAGCACCGACCCCCACCCCGACGAAGGCGAGATCACTCCTCGCGACCGCGCACCGGCGCCACGACCCGCCCGAGGTCATCGAAGAACACCAGCGGAACCTCGCCGAGGCGAACATCAACGCCGCCATCGAGCGCGCGCTGGCGACCGCTCCCCCGCTGACCGACGCGCAGTGCGAACGGCTCGCCGCCCGGCTGAGGTCAGCGTCGTGACGGCGCAGAACGGCCCTCGCCGACAGGAGAGCGAGGGCCGAACCGATGACAACCGCCAAGATGTCACGGCCACAGTACCCCGCCCCTCTGACACGCGGTTCGTAAGCGTTCCCGCGTGGGTGTACACCGACGACCGACTGACCGGCATCGCCCGCGCCGTGTACGCGGCTCTGCTCTCGTTCGCCGACTGGCAGACAGGCCAGTGCTGGCCGTCCCACGCCGCACTCGCGCAGAGGTCCGGCTTCGGCGTCTCCTCCGTGCAACGAGCCCTCCGAGCGCTACAGGCGCTCGGCCTCGTCGCCCTGGAGCACCATATCGACGCGCGGGGACAGCGCTCGAACCGGTACACCGTGGGGCGCGCACAGCCCGCCGCCACGCCCGATCCCAGTGTTTCCGCGGTCGGTCAGAGGGACCGACCGGGCCGGTCAGAGGGACCGACCGGGGTAGTCAGAGGGACCGACGGAACGAGAACCAGAGAACAAGAACCAGAGAACGAGAACCACCCTGAAAGGCCCGGCGAGCCGGGCGCTCCAGGCGGTGAGCGGCGAGCATCCGAGAGGCAGAAGCGTTTTCTCCGTGACCTGCACCTCAACGGCGGAGGGCGGAGCCCCGACGAGATCGACACGTGGCTGGACGGGCTGACTGCCGACAGCGCCGACGCCGAGATCAGGGAAGCGCTCAGCGTCCTGCCCCGCGGCTCTGCCTACATCGGCCCCGTCGCGGGCGATCCCGCATACGCCCTCCTGAGCGACGACGGGAAGCGATGGGCCGACGCGCGAGGCGTCCCGAGCGCGATGGAGGCGGCGCGATGAAGTTCCCGGACCCGGCTACGCCCTCGTGGCGGTGGACGGCTGACGAGCACGCCGCGGTCGTCGCCTGCCGAGGTGAGCAGGCGCACGCTGACGCGCTCGCGGCGATCTTCGCACCGGCGGTCATCGTCGGCTTCGAAGCACTGCTCCGCGAGAACCGCGGCCCCTGCGACTGCGACGAACCGTGAGCCACCCCACCCCCGCTGACCTCCTCGGCCTGTACGAGCGAGAGCGCCGCGACCCGACCGCACCCGCAGTCGTCCGCGACCTGTTCGCAGACCCTTGGGGCATGCACCCCGACTACCTCGCCGTGATCCTGACCGCATCGTGGGCGCGCGCAGGCGCCGACGGCTGGCCGCTGATCGACCTCCCCCGAGGCGACTGGACCGCGATGTTCGAGGCCGTCGGCTACCTGCGCAACGGCTTCCGCGCCGAGCAGACACGCCCCCGCGAGCCCGTGTCCCTGTACCGAGGCGCCACGCCCGCCTACCGCGACGGGCTCAGTTGGACCACCCGCGAAGCCGACGCGCGGTTCTACGCCGAACGCCACCCCGGCGGACGCCTGTACACGCTGACCGCCGACCCGGCATGGCTCCTGGCACGCATCAGCGGCAACATGTTCGCCCCCGGCGGCGAGTACGTCGTGAACGCCCCCGAGCACGCCGTGACGCCGCTGGAGACGACCGAGCGAACTGCTCCCGTCCGCGTCCTGTTCGTGTGCCTCGGGAACGTGTGCCGGTCACCGCTGGCCGCGCTGATCCTGCGAGCGCGCGCCGCCGAGGAGCGCGTGCCGGTCACCGTCGCCTCCGCGGGGATGACCGCACGCGACGGCGACCCGATGGACCCAGGAACGCTGGCCCTCGCGGCCCGCCACGGGCTCGACGGCACCGCACACCGCGCCCGGCGCCTCACGCACCGCGACCTGACCCGCTTCGACCGCATCGTGGCGCTGGACACCCGAGCGGGCGCGCACCTCCAGTTCCTCGCGCACCACACGCCCGGACCACCCGAGATCGACGTGCGACCGGTCGTGAACCCGTGGCACCTGCCTGACCGCTACCAGGACCGCGCTCACGAGGAGATCGAGGCGATCTGCCGTGACGTGCTGGCAGGGCTACCGCGCGCGACTCCCGACCCCGAGCCGACGACGCACGGGAGGATCACCGCCGCCGACTTGGACCGCGCCCGCGCATCCCTCCGCCGCGGACGCCCTGCGCCACCGCCTGCGCGTCAGAACCTCCCCGGTGGACCGATTAACCCAGAACGCACCTTCGAGCCCGCAGATCGCCGCTGAGCGCCGCAGTCGAAGAAATGTAGGGCAAACCCGTGCGATCCCGTGCAGACGCGAGTACGCTTGGAGGTGCCGCTGGCGGACTCGGGCCGGGCTCCATCGAAGGAGACCCATGCCCACGCCACCCGCATCCCCAGACGCCGGAACTCACGAAAACCCCGTGCGCGCGCGTGAGGCTCGGCGGTCACCGATCCCCGAGCACGTACCGCTCCGCGAAGCCGCAGGCATGCTCGGCAAGGACGAGAGCACCCTACGCCGCTGGATCAAGCGCGGCGACCTGCCCGCCGCGAAGATCGGCGGACGCCTCGTCATCACGCTCGACGCCCTCGCCGCCGCGGTGAAGCCCGTGGAGCCACGATGAGCACCCCGACGTACGGCGTGATCCACCGCCGCCTACGGCAGGAGCGCGGCCCCGCCCGAGGGCTCCCCTGCGTGGAGTGCGGACGCGCCGCAGCCGCATGGCGATGCCGATGCAACGACTCCTCCGTGATCGCAGGCACGAACTCGTCCGGGCGCCGCGTGACGTACAGCACCGACCTGACCGAATACGAGCCCGCCTGCTGGAAGCACGCGAACGCCTACGACGCCCAACGCGCCCGCGAACGCCGCGACCGCGGGCACCTCGCCGTCACCCCACTGCCACCCAAGCCGCCGGGGCGGCGAGCCACCGGTCCGATACCGGTGGCCGTCTTGCCCGCCGCCCCGGCCCTGTTCGAACTCGACGCGGAAGGACGGATGCGATGAGCACCCCGGCACCCATCGAACCCGGCACCCAGGGAACCCCACACCCGCGCCGGTGCCGAGCACACAAGCGCAACGGCGACCCGTGCGCCCGGTGGGCTATCGCAGGCGGGACCGTGTGCCCCTCGCACGGCGGCAGAGCCCCGCAGGTGAAGGCATCCGCGCAACTGCGGCTCGCTGAACTGGTGAACCCGGCGCTCGCCACCATCGCCCGCGAGATGACGACGAGCCCGTTCAGCGCCGTACGCCTCCGCGCGGCACAGGACGTTCTCGACCGGGCGGGCATCGGACGCCAGGGCGGATTCATCGACGGGCGCGACGGCGCGTTCGAACTCGTCGCGGCGAAACTCGCCATCATCCGAGGGGAGATCAAGCAATGACCGCTGACCACGAGCACGGCGACCTGGCCGCGCTGTTCGCCACGATGACGCCGGAGGAGCAGACCGCGATCATCGCGGAACTGCCGCCACAGATCGTAGAGGCGATCCTGGACGCGCTACCGCCGGTGCCCGAGCCGGAGCCCCTGCCGATGAGCCCGCGAGACGAGTCGTGGGCGTTCCTGCGCACCCTGCACCCGGACGACCTGGCGTGGGCCGTGAGCGCACCCGAGGCCGACCGATGAACCGCGCGAACCGGCGTCCGAAGCGGCGACCGATCCCGACGCTCGCACAGCGCGAGGCGCGGGCCCGAGAGGTGACCGCCGACCGCCGCCGCCGTGAAGCCGCCGAGCAGACCCGAGCCCGCGCCGAACGCGCCCGGCTCCTGCTGTCCGACGCGCACGCGCACCGCCTGGAGCGCGCCGCCGCACGAGCCCGAGCCGACCGCGAACGAGAGGCCCGGCACGCGGCCCTCCAGCCCGTGCACGAACGACTTGTGGCGCTCGCCCGCGCTGACCTCCTCGCGGCCATACACGAGACATCCGACACCTTCGAATGGAGCCCAGCATGAGCGGTCGCAACCTCGACCCCCACCGCATCCACCACGCCCGACACGTCCTCGGAGACGCGGGGGTGAAAGCCTCGATGGCGGCGTACGAAGCCATCGCCCAGGGCGTCTACAAGAGCGACCTCGCGGGCACGACATCGCCCGAGGTGACGGCGGCGATCCGCGAGGCGCTGGAGGCGTCGCGGCTCGTACCGGCGGCGCTGTCGTTCGCGTGCGCACACGCCGCCGCGGACGAACCCTGCTGGACCGATTCGATCGTCCGCGGTGCCTGCGGCGAGCGCATCCATCACGCGATTCAGGCGAACGCGATCTGAGAGGAGCCGAAATGCCGATCCCATCCGGGGCGCGCTACCCCGGCGAATCCGACACGCACCGCGCGGCGCGACGCGCCGAGGAGGAACGTCAGCGAGCCGAAGCCGAACGCGCCGCACTCGCCGAGCGCGCACCGGCGCCGAAGCCGAAGCCTCGCCCCGCGCCGAAGCCTGCACCGAAGCCCGCATTCGCCGCGCCGCCCGCACCCGAGCCCCCGGCACCCGAGCCCCCGGCGCCAGAGCCGCCGCGCCGCACCTGGCGCGACCTCGACGCCACCGAGATCAACCGCTACTGACCGGAGACACCATGACCGCTACGACCAGCCTCCCCCTCGGCATCACACTGTGCCCTGACGGCACCGCCGCGTGCGCACACTGCGGCACACCCGCGACCGGCCCGACCATCCGATTCGACGTGTTCAGCCGAGAGGTGCCCGTCGGCTCCGGCCAAGGCACGCGCGTCCAGGAGATCATCAACGGCGGGATCGTGGACCTCGGGCTGTGCGGCACCTGCCAGGCGACCGCCGAGCACGCCGCCCGACTGCTCGACGCGAACCCCCGCATCGCCCGCGGCATCGGCTCACCAGCCCGGCATCAGGTGACGTGCGCCCTGAACGCCCTCCAGGTGATCGGCGCGGACCTGCCCGAGCAGACGACCGCCGAGGCACTGCGGGAACTGCTCGAACTGGCACCCCTCGGCGCCGCCGCGCGCTGGTCCGCGCGCTTCTCGCCAACGCAACGGCTCGGAAGCCGCGAGGAGCACGCCGCGAGTGAGCCGTGGCTGTTCGTCGGCACCGACCTACGAACCGACATCCGGCGCGGATACGCCCACTGGCTCGCGCGCCGCCTTCCTCCGCGACCTGCGGCGTGCCCGAGCGGCGGATGCCTGCTCTGCGGCGTCGGCGAGGTTATGGCCCGACACGGTGACAAGCCCTGGCGGGAGACGACCGTCAACGCCTCCGTGCTCAGCGGCGTTGGAGGCTCCGTCACCGGCCACCTGTGCCCGCCGTGCCAGGCCGCGCAGGACGACTCCGGGAGCCACATGCTCGACGCGGCGATCCTGGCCGTCGTGGACCCCGACCGAGCGATCCGCCGGAAGCGCCCCTACGCCCCGACCGTGAACGGCGC
Organism: Microbacterium sp. GQ128; assembly: GCF_059758615.1. Lineage (NCBI taxonomy): Bacteria > Bacillati > Actinomycetota > Actinomycetes > Micrococcales > Microbacteriaceae > Microbacterium > Microbacterium sp. GQ128. Next base: position 272,523 of record NZ_JCAXDY010000005.1, on the reverse strand, counting down.
CCGAGGCTGGGCGGTGACGGGCCGGAAGCCGAATCGGAAGCCGTTCGGACACCTGAACCTCGACGGCCTGCGCAAGTCCCTCGTGAGCGGCGACTGGTGACGACTATCCCTTGAACTTCGGATTCGGGCGGCGCACGATCACCTTCGTGCGCTTGCCAGTGACCCATGTTCCGCTCGACGTGCTGGAGACGACTTCCCAGCCCTTGCGGATGTACTTCTCCGCCTCACGCTCGCTGTTCAGAGTCTTGGTTTCGTACTGATCGCGCTTGCTCGCCATGTGTGACCTCCGGGTGATGTGACTCATAGTCCGTGGACTCATCGTCAGCATACCGAGAACGTGGATCAGTGACCTTCCCGACCCATCGCACCGACTTCGGAGCACGAGTGCGTGCACTCCGGGAGGAGCGCGGCTTGTCACAGGAAAACTTCGCGCACATCGCCGGTCTGGACCGCACCTATGTGAGCGGCATCGAACGAGGACGACGGAATCCGACCCTCGACATCATCGTGCAGTTGGCCGCGGCGCTCGAAGTCCCACCCGCCGACTTGCTCAGCGCCTGAACTACAACTCGTCGCGGATCACAACGCCCGCGGAGAACCAACCCACGAGCGTCGCGGCGAGTTGGACGTGCCCGGTCGCCTCAGCCAACGAGTATCCGTGCCCCGAGTGTCGGTGCTGTTCAGCGAACGCGAGCGTTTCGAGCATGCCGATCAGCACGGCGAGATGGTCAGGGTGACCGTCGTCTCTCCGTGCGAACGCCAGCCCCCATCCCTGCTGTTGTCGGAGCGCGCCGACGATTTTCGAGAGTTGCGGCTTCTTGTCCTTCGGGATGACCTGGCTTCCAGCGGCGGCCTCGACCGCCTGGATACCTTCGCGGAGAATCTTGCTCGCGTCGGGGTCGATGCTCTGCATCTCCTGCCACGCCTTGACGAGATGCCGCCCGGCAGTGCCGTTGGCATCCTGCACCGCCATCTGCGCGGCCTCCTCCACGCCCTCCGGCAGGCGCCGAGCAAGCCTGTAGTGCCGGTCCTCCCCCACGATCATGACCGCCGAGCCGCTCCGTGCCATGTGCACGTTCAGCACCGCGACCTTCTCTGGCATCGACGCGTACGGCATCTCTGGCTCGAAGGTAGACAGGAGCAGGTCGATAACTCGAAGGGTGAACTGGTCGCCGCGGGCCGTGACCGCGGACGCGAGTTCATCTTGGGACGGGTGCGGCTGGTTGAGCCGCGTCCTGAGGGATGTCTCGATGAAGTGGACCATCCCCGGATTCACTTCGCCATACTGTGTCGCCTGATAGAAAAGGCTCCGCAACCACTCGAAGATTGGCCCTTCCAGGCTCTCCGGAATCTGCTCACGGATGACGTAGAGATCAGCGATCTCTTCTTCGGATGCGTCCCACGGTTCCCAAGGCTCCACGTTGTGGAGCATATTGGGTACTAACCGGCGTTAGACGGGGACACGCGAGCCTCCGCGACGGTAACGACGGTCGGGCGGTGCACCGGTTGCGCTATCGTGCGGCCTAAGCCACTTTCACAGACCGGAGCGACGAAGCGTGAAGCAGACCAAAGATGTGTTCGGGATCACGACCGAGGTTCGACCGGAGTCGTATGTCGATCGCGGGAAACTCGACGAGAAACTACGGCAGTATCTCGATCGCAATCTGCACTTGGCTCTCCGTGGATCATCCAAATCCGGTAAGTCCTGGCTCCGCCAACGCATACTGGGCGATGCGATCGTGGTGCAATGCCGCTACGGCCACACCGTTGTGGACCTGTACCGCCTAGCGCTCAATGAACTCGGACTCAGCCTGGAGGTGACCTCCACCAGCACCTCGTCGTTCGAGGGAAAGATCACCGCCGAGGCCGAGGGGGGAATCGGACTGCTCGCCAAGGCACGAGCGGCTTTGGGCCTTTCAGCCGGAAAGACGGAGTCTGTCACGAGCGCGCCTGCGATGACAGCAGTGAACGATCTTCAGGTCATCGCGCAGTTGATCAAGATGTCGGGTCGTCGTCTCGTTATCGAAGACTTCCACTACTTGACCATCCCCGAGCGGAAGTGGCTGGCTTCGGACCTGAAGGCGTTTTGGGAGTACGGCCTGTACATCGTGGTGATCGGAATTTGGAGCCAGAACAACATGCTTCTGCACTTCAACCCGGACCTACGAGGCCGCCTACGGGAGGTGCCGATCGCTTGGAGCGACGACGAACTGCGTGCAGTGTTGGAGAAGGGAAGCGCGGACCTCAATCTGGCTTTCTCGAAGGACATCGCGAGCAGAATCACAAAGGACTGCTATGGCAATGTCGGTATCCTGCAGGCGCTGGCCCTTGAGTATCTAGACGAACTCGGCATAAGCGAAGCCCCGGCGGCACTGACCCAAGTAGACGACCCGGAGGCGCTCGACTACGCCAGCATGGAGTACTCGGAGCAACTCGTCCCCGTGTTCCAAGCGTTCGCGAACAACGTTGCTACCGGAATCCGTAAGCGCAAGAACGCGACTGCGATCTATGCCCATGCGATGGCGGCAGTGATGGAACAGGATGACGAGAGTCTGATCGCCGGGGTGTCCGTCGACGCGATCTACGACATCGCGCACAGCCGCGAGGAACGCATTCAGAAGGGAAACCTCAAGTCCGCCCTCGGCAATCTAGAGAGCCTGCAAGTCGATGAAGCCGAGCGCGGGTTGGTGCTCGCGTTCAACCCAACCAGTTTCGAGGTCACTGTTGTAGACCGAGACCTCCTGTTCTACCGCAAGTACCAGACCGTCTCCTGGCCGTGGGAAGACCTCGTGAAGGAGTCTCGGGCGGGCTCTGACGAGGTCACCCCTTGATGGCGATCGCAGATTGAACCGCGCGCCCGCGCGCGGGGGGAAGAGAAGTCAGGGCCGGGAACCGTCTGGAGAGCAGGCCAGACGGCGCTAAAGCCCCCTCACCGATAGGACGGGTAGCCCGGCGGTCATCAATGTGACTGGTGCCCGATCCTCACGGGGCACGATGCGGGCTATACCGCTGCTCGCGCCGAGCAGCTTGCCTATCGAGGAGTGACGCCGAGCTCGCGGCGGATGCGTTCGTCCCGATCTGACGACGGACACGGGTGGTCGGATTCGAAGGCGAGGAGTCGTTCAGGCGTCACGGTTTCGATCCTCTCTCCCACCTCGGACACCCCTAGGTATAGTCGGCAGCATGAGCACCGTGATCGAACACAAGAGCGCCGACGGCAAGGCCGTCATCACCGATACTCACCTGATCTTCGAGTACAACCTGCTCGGTCGAGTCGGACGGATGACGAAGCGCTCTGAGATCCCGCTCGAGAAGATCACCGCCTACGACATCATCCCCGGCTCAGTCACGTACCTGCGGGTCGCGGCATCCGGCTGGTCAGCCACCCCCGACCCCGCAAAATCCGCGCTGGCTTTCGCACTGCACCCGAGAAACGCGCACGACGAGTTTGTGTCTGCACTCCGAGAGGCCACCGGCGCGGAGCGGCAGAGCATCGCCCCTCCGTCCGCACCTGAGGTCGTCCAGCCGATTCGCCTGCCGTCCGGGGACTTCGGCGGGTACAAGCTGCGCGATGGTGTGCTGAAGGGCGGGGGTAAGTCCGTCAGCGTGCAAGGCGCGGAAGCGGACGCGACGCAGGGCTCGCCTTCGCAGCGCTCGACGCTCACACGCATGGGTGCCGGCGCGCTCATCGCCGGTCCGATCGGGTTCGTCGTCGGAGCGGTCGCACGCAAGAACACGTCGAAGTGCTACGTGACGATCGGGGTTCCCGACGGTGTCGTCGTGATCGAGAGCAAGGCGAAGGACTTCCCCGACGCGGTCCGTTTCGCCGACGCAGTGAACCGCAGCGCACAGCAAATCGCGGCGTCATAGACGCGACCCCTCGGCGGCCGCGCACGACGGCGATGTCCGACGTCGCGACGTAGAATCGAACCTCTCGGCCGGAGGAAGGAATCACCGGTCATGGGGAACCCTGGGGCGACGCTCTCCGCGTACCGCGACATGCAGTCGCAGGCGCGATCGATCCTCGAGGCTGCGAAGCACGGCCCGCTGCAGTCGCTCACCGAGCGCGAGATGGATATCCGCGAGCAGCCGATGACGATCTACCCGCGACCGAAGCGCGTCCGCGCGTGGGTGCGGTTCGGCCCCGAGGCCGTGCGTGTCGATGCGAAGCTCGTCCGCTCCACCCCGCTCGCCGCCGGCATCGAGTTCCGCGCCGAGGATCAGACGTTCCGGTGCTGGGTGTGGGGCAACGCTGTGCAGCTCGACGACCGGACGTAGAAGGTGGTTGGCCTTCCGCTCCGTGCGGCTGTCGTGTGCACTCGGCGGAAGGCCTCAGCTCGGCGAACGGGACCTCCCCCGAACCGCGCTACCGCGTAACCGTGCTGACCTCGCACGATACGACAACGCGGCTCGGGCTGTCTATGGCCCACGTGGCGCCGGGTCCGTCGAGCACGCACGGGACACCTTCACAGTCGTCTCCGCGCGGTGTACGTTGGCCGTGCCGAGAACCCCGGACCTCCCCCTAACGTTCCGGGGTTCTCGCGTGCGTGGGAGGCCTAGGCTGGTCTGATGCTCATCGGACTCATCCGCCCTATCGAGACTCACACGATCACCCTGAAGGGTGAGGAGCTCGCAGACGTCCGGGCGCAGCTCGTCGCACAGGCACCCGAAGGCTGGGAGCTCGTGTCAGCGGTGCCGACCATGACGAACGGAACCCCGGTGCGCTCCGTCGAGGGCAGATTCGAGCGGCGCGACGGAGCCCGCGAGATCGAAGCCGATGATATGGCCGCGCTCGAGGCGCAGGTCCCCGAGGGGTGGCAGATACTCTCGGTTCGACGCGACTGATGCCGCCAACCGCGCTCGGATCGCGCCCAGACAAAAGAGCACCCGCGCGACATTCTCGCGCGGGTGCTCTTCCTTTGAGAGCTCTTTAGACGAACTCCTCGACAGGGCTCTTCAGCATCGTCGGCGGGGCCGCGGGAGCAGCGCCCGAGTCGGCGTCCTCAAACGCCTTTCCTAGGGCGTCCTCAGCAATGTCCTCGACGAAGCTGTCGGATGATGCGAGCGTGCAGTCGATGCCGAGGTGGAAGGAGATCGACAACTCGTCTTCGTTCACGAACATGTCGGCGCTGACGACCGCCATGTTGCGCTGGACGGAAGTGTAGACCGCTTCGAGCCACTCGTCGGTGAATGGCTTGGGCGCCTGGAACTGCGCCGTGATGTGAATGCCATTGATCATCACTTTCCTCCTTCTGGTTGTGCTTCTGGTTGATGGGACTGGATGTGCGCCGAAATTTCTTCGCGGCGGGGCGCATTGGCCGGATATCGAAGGTCGATCGTGAGCTGATGACCACGGCCTCCGTCGGGCCAAAAGCGCACGGATGTGTCTCCCCAACGGGAGCGCATGTACCAACCTGAACCGTGAAGCTCGTCGAACAATTCCGCGTGGCCGTTGGGGAGCGAGTCTTCGTCGATCATCTGACGCCAGTCGTTAGCCCCCACCTGTGCAGTATTGCACACGATCTGGGGCGTCTCATCGGTGCCTGCGGAAAGCACGGAGCGCCCCCGGACCGGTAGAACGACGAAAGGCCCCCACCCGGCCGGAGCCAGGTGGGGGTCGTCTCGGTATCAGAGTCCGATGCGGTCGTTGTGCTGAGAGATCGCGGTGCGGAGCTGCGTCGTGTCGTCGGTGCCGGTGTCTGCGCCGTCCATCATCGCGCGCCACTGGCGTCGGGTCAGTCCCGTGGCCTTGCCGTCGGGACCACGGTAGGCGACCGCCCCTGCCGGAGCGGAGCCGGCGCCGAAGTTGCGGAGCCACTCGTCGACTGCCGGGATGGCCATCACGCGCGCGACCGCAGCGCTGATCGCCGCGAGCGCTGCGATCGCGCCCGTGAGCCACGCCACGAACGGGCCGGGGAGCACGTCCTGGATCGCGGTGAGGATTTGCGGAGCGACGACGACGGTCGTCGCGAGGATTGCTGCAGCGGCGATGATGACCTGCACGGCTGTGCGGATCGCGCGCTGCAGCGGGAACCAGATCTTGTTCATGGTGTTCCTCCGGTTGGGGTCGGGATGCAGACGGTCGCCTGCTGTCTGTGGAAGTTGCCGGACTCGGTTTCGGCGACATCGAGCCACACGCTCGTGGCGGCGGCCCCGTCCGGGCAAGCAGGACCCGCAGGCCCCGCTGGTCCCGTCGGTCCGGCGGGCCCGGGGACGGTGGAGTCGGCACCGGGTGCGCCGTCCGTCCCGTTGGTCCCGTTCGTGCCGTTCTGCCCGGCCGGGCCGACGCACCGTCCGCCTGCGCAGTACGCAGCCACCGCGGCGGCTATCTGCTCGGTGGTGACGTCGCGGCCTGCTGCCCCGTCGCGGCCGTCCTTGCCGCGCTGACCGGTGGCACCGACGGGTCCAGGTGGGCCAGGCTCCCCCGGGTCGGCCGCCGGGGCGTCTTGCGCGACGTCGGAGGGCTCCGGCGCTTCCGGCTCTTCGCCCGTGGAGACCGTGAACTCGTCGTACAAGCTCACGTATTCGTCTTGCCACTGCAGAGCCTGGTCACGCCAGGAGTCCCCGCGTGCGCGTTCGAGCAGCCATGCGGTGGTGAGGATGCCGGCGACGACAACCAGGAGGATGGTGAACAGTGCCGTCAAGCGGCGGCGCTCACGCACAGACGCTTTCAATAGTGCTTCGGTATCAGTCATGCTTCTCCTCCGCGAGGATTCCGGTGCGCGCCGGCCAGGGTGGGTATTCGCCCCGTTCGACGCCGCTCATGAGTTGCGACTCGCGACGCTCCCACGCGACATCGCGGCGCTGATGCCAGACGAGCAACGGTTCGAGACGGTCGACGCGATCCTCGAGGGACTCGATACGTTCCTGCTGCTGGTCGATCATCTGGTGCTCGAGCGAGCCCTTCGTGGGGATGAGCCTCAGCAAGCCGGAGAGGAGCGCTCCGATCGCTATCCCAACGACGCCGAGGATCGCTGCCCCCAACGGTCCGTTGAGAAGCTCCACGGCTCAGACGGTTGCCTTGGAACCCGACAGGAGGTTCGCGTAGACCTGGTCCGAGACAGTCACGAACTGTGCCACGCCCCTGCCCTCGAGTGCCCGGTAGACGGCGTTCTCCGCGGGGGTGATCTCGCGGGTTCGCCCGGACGGGAGAAGCCGCCCCTTGGCGAGCTGCGAGTTCGCGCGCTGGATGATGATGATCATGTCTTCTTCCTCTTCTTCCTTCTTCTGGGGGGCCGGTGCGACGGAAGATCCGCCACCGGATGCAGCTGAGGGGATCGCGATCTGCTGGTCAAAGATCGCCTCCGACCAACCGAGGTAAGGCCGACCGATCTGCGCCTGACGCTGCGCGATCGTGCAGACGCCGACGACGCCGTATCGCGGGTAGTCGGTCGCGACGACCTTTCCGCCGCCGAGGCTGATGACGACGTCGCCGGCGGCGGATCCGGCCTTCGCGCCGAACCACACGGGAACGCCAGCGGGCGGGTTCCGGTCGCCGGGGTGTCGGCGCTCGGTCTTGTTCCACGCCTCGAGCGCGGTTCCCGCGTGGCGGCCGGTCGATGCGCCCTGCGCCTTGTACGCCTGCCAGACGTAGTGAAGGCAGGCGCCGTGGTGCGCGAGAGCGCCCTGCGCGCGCAGCCAAGCGGCCGCGGCAACGCCGTTGATCTTGCCCATCAGCTGTACCTCCTCAAAGAGAAACCCCCGGGAGATCCGGGGGTTCGGTGATGCTGTCCGCGTCGCCGTCGAGATCGGCCGGCGACTGCGGTGGTCGGTAGTCGAGCAGGGCTTGGGCGTGCCCCGGGTAGTGCAGCGCGAGGTGGAACGCGATCTCGTCGGAGGAGTCGGCAGGGAGCCCGGCCGTCGTCATGACGGCGGCGAGCAGCGTGCGCAGTTCTTCGTCCATCAGGCCCACCTCACTGGTCGCAGAGTGATCATCGAGTAGTTGCAGACGTTTGAGCCCGCGCTCGGGACGGCGTTGCGTCGAGCCCAGAAGGTGAACACCGTCTCGACGCCTCCGGGGAGCATCACGCGCTTCGTCGGATTCTCGATCGCAGTGTGCACGGGCGAGAACGAGAACCGGGTCCACTGCGATGCGACAGGCCCCCCGTCGGGCGGGGTGTCCGGTCCCAACGTGAGGCCGCCGGTGATGTTGACGCCGATCATCGTGTACGAGATCGTCGCGCCCGTTCCCCCGGCTACCTCCGCGCTGACTTCGACGTCGACCCAGAGATCTGCGGGTGGGGTGTACGCCAGCGAGAGCCCGACGTTCTGCCAGGAAGACGCGGCCGCGGTCACGGTGAAGCTGCTCGGTCCGATCGCGTACCTCGCGTTGGGCAGCGAACGCACGTCGCGCAGCCCGGCGGCTTGGATGATGGTGATCCGGCGATGCTGCTCCACGCACAGCACGCGATCGCCGACACTCAGCGAGGGCAACGTGCTCTGGGGGCTCAGCGCCAGCGGTTCGAGATCTCCGTCGAGCGTCACGCGAAGCGGGCTGGCCTGCACGACGGTGGCCCAGCGGATCACCGGCATGAGGTCGATGCGTCCCCAGAGTTTCGCGATCTGGTCGAGGACGGGGCGGAGGAGATCGACCATCAGGTGACCTCCCTCCACTCCGCGCGGACATCGGTGTCGAACTCGAAAGAGCACGACATGCGCTGCACCGTGGCTAGCCGCCGGCGTCCGTCCTCGGGGATGAAGGCGACGAGATCGTTCGGGTTCAGCGGCAGCATCGCGTGCGTGACCGCGAGGCGGGATACCGGGCTCATCGCGTCGGCGAGCTTGCGGGCCGCGTACTGGTCGATGATCGTCTGCGTCGTCGCCTCGACGCCTTCCTCGGTCGCCGTGATCCATCGGCCGCCGCGCGCCTGATAGGAGTACGGCGAGTTCGGGTCTTCGTTGGTGGCGACCCCGGCGAGTGGTGCCGCCGTCTCATCCCCTTGGCCAACGGCGACGAAGCGATTCGGAACGGAGGAGAGATCCTGCTCCCGGGCCCAGTCGGGGAAGTGCACGCTGGTTTCGCCGTGTTCGAACTCGAAGCTGACCGGGCGGGATGCGGGGTCGATGTACGGCTCGACTCGGAACAGCCCTGACCCGTCGCACCAGAGGCTCCAGTAGCCGGCGGCCTGCAGGAGGTCGTTGATGATCGTGAGCTTCGAGGTGCCCGCCTCCCAGGTGAGGCCCGAGGTGAGAGCCGCCTCGGATGCGGTGACCGCGATGCGTGTCTCCCCCGTGGACTCAATGAGCGCGACGACTGCCGGGATCACCGTGGTGCCCGCCGGCAGCGTGAACCGCTGCTCGACGGTGTCCTCGTTGATGACGTTCATCTTGGTGAGCAGGCCCACCGAGTACGACACCCCGACCTCGCTGTGGTTCTCGGTCGGAGAGCTCAGCAGGTACGTCCCGACGGCCCACGGTCGGACTCCGTCGGAGAACGTCGCCTGCACGCGGTGCGAGAGCCAGTCGATATCGCGGCGGTGGTCGAGAGTGAGAGACCCTGACCCGCCGAGGGCGCTCTGTGCGACGATCTCGGCCGACCCCCCGGTGACCCCGTCAAGGGCACCGAGGGGCCGGTCCTCGCTGTCGAGCAGCTCGAACGCCCATCCATTCATCGTGTCGCCTCCGTGAGGGTGAAGCTGTACCCCCAGACGCCTTCCCACCCATCCGGGTGTGGAGTGGACGACTGGCGGGGCAGCTGGATCTCGCCGATCGCGCCGTAAATGCGCCGGCCGTCGGGATCACGAAACAGGAACAGGTCCGTCTCGAGCTGCGCGATGCGGGTCAGGCGCTCGACGTCGGCCGTGTCGTCGTCACGGTCGGAGGTCCGCCCGGAGACGGCCACCGATCGCGAGAGCGCAGCGCCCGTCAGCGCGACGGGCAGCGACCGTCCGGCGTACTGCTTGAGCGCGCGCTGACGCCCCGCTGTGATGTTCACGGCGGGGTCTAGCGGCAGCCGTGCAGTCGCACCGAAACCGTCACCTCCGGAGAGCCACAGCGCCCCGGAGCGCGCCTCGACGATCACCTCCGTCGCCGCGGTGGCCCCCTCGGAAGAGAGAGCGGTGGCACGGTAGATGGTCTCGCCGAAGCTCAGCGACTCCCAGTCGATGAGCAACGCCGTGTCAGCGACGTCGGCCACCGACTCCCACGTCTCGCCACCGTCGACCGACCGCTCGACCTTGATGTTCACCGTCTCCGGGAACGCCGTGGTCGACGTCGTCGAAGCGTTGGCCGGACCGTTCCACACAGGGAGGCGAGGGACGTCGCCCACGAGCACAGACTTCGTGTCGCCGTCGAAGTACCCTCCGGTGTACACACCCGCCACGAGGGCGACCTCGTCGAACCAGACCGGCGTCGACAGCGAGCCGTTCATCAGGAACAGCGTCGCGGTCGTCGAAGACCCCAGCGTGAAGGTCACTCGGACCTCGGTTACGCCAGGCTCATTCGGTGCGGCGTTCGACAGCACGTTGTTCACGGGCATCCCCACGGACTGCGCCATGAGTCGCCTGAACCATGAGGCGTGCAGCGCGCCCGTCTGAGCAGCCGCGAGGCGCACCTTCGCGATCGCAGTGTACGTCTGTCCCGCCGTGAGTCCAGCGACGATCACCGACACGTACGAACTGCTGGAAGAGCCGTTCGGTTCGACCTTCACCGACCTCGTGCCCGACGCGGCCCACTCTGTCGATTGATAGACGTAGGCGGCGCTGACCGCGGGGTTCACGCCTGTCGCGCGCGTTCCGCTCAGAACCGACTCGGAGGTGTTGACCGCGCCGACGAATGTCGAGGTCAAGTCCGGGTTACCCGTGCCCTGTCCAGGTGAGAAGAACGGACCACCGATGGATCCCGCCTCGAGCATCGGACGGCCGATGTAGCCGCTGACACCCGCAGGTAGAGCGGATCCGACCATCTCGATGTAGACGCGGTTGAACACGTCCGTCGCGCTCAGGGTGAACTCGTAGCGGCTCACTCCCGAGACGAGAGGCACCTGACCCTGCGCGCGGATCACCGACCCGTTGGTGTCGAGCAGGTAGATCCGAGCGTGCGTGAGCGAGGCGTGCAGCGCCTGCAGGTTCACTGCGAGTCGATACGTTCCCGCCGCCTTCGTCGCGTCGAGCGTCTGGATGACGCCCAGCCGCGTCGCCCCTGCCGCCGTCCCGGTGACCAAGAATCGGTTCCCGGATGCAAGCGCAATCGAGCCGACCATCGACGCCGCCCACTGACTCGTGACCAGGAGGTCAGGGTCGCGGAGCAGGTTGCGCCGGAGCTCGACGCCGGCCGCTGTCGCCTCGAGGCCGGGGTTCGTGAACAGGTTCGTCACGTCGACCACAGGCACGTCCGGATCACCGGAGGCGACCGACAGTGAGACGCCGCCCTCGCTCTCATTCCACTCGCCGCTGATCGACGGCGGGGCGGGAGGATCGAAGACGACCACGAAGGACTGCGCGGCCCAGTCGGACCACACTTCTCCGGTCGCCGCCCGGACACGGACGGTCCAGTCCCCCTCGGTGAGGCGGGTTGTGAGCGTGAACGTCGTGGCCGCGCCAGATCCGGAACGCTCCTCGACGATGTCGCCAGCGCCGTTCAGGAGCTCGATCTGCCATGCCGACTGCGGGCGTCCTTGCGCCTGCAGCCATGACCACTCGACCGGGAGGGTCGATGCGTCCCACTCGGTCTCCGGCTGGGTCACCGCGACGCCGGGGCGATCGATCACCGAAAGCGTCGCCGTCGAGGACCAGGGCGACCAGTCCGGGTGCGAGCCCTTCGTGCGCGCTTCCCACTCCCATGCGCCGACGGCGAGGGCGATGTCCCGGAAGGAGGCGGTGGTTCCTGACTCGGTGGTCCACGTCGCGCTGCCTGCGGTCCGGTAGCGAAGCTCGTAAGCGGTCTGCGTCGAGGAGTCGACGGGGTTGTGAGTCCACGAGAACCGGACCGCCGCATCGTCCGGGCGGACGGCACCGTTCGGTGCGAGACCGGTCGGTGCGTTCGGCGGCGTGAGCAGCTGGACGGTGTTCGAGGGAGCCGAGTAGGCGCTCGCGAGTGAGGTCACCTTCGCGCGGACCGTGTATGTGTGAGGGGTTGCCGGGTTCGGGGACAGGTGCGTCCACGGGAGCGCGACGCTCGTGGCGACGACGGTGTCGCCGTCGCGCACGTCGTAGGAGGATGCGTACGGGGGCACGCCCGACGCGCGGACGACGATGTCGTTCCCGGTGCGCTCGGCAGAGATACCCGTCGGCGCGGCCGGCGTCGTGTAGACCGTCGCCAGGCCCGACCATCCGGACTGCCCCGCCGCGGTCTTCCCCGCGACGCGGTACTCGTACTTCCGGTTCGCTGCCGTGGTCGTGTCGGTGAAGGTGGCGACGTTCCCCGCAGGGTTGCCGATCTGCTGCCACGCTCCGCCGTTGGTTCGCCGCTGCACGACGACACTCGAGTAGGTCGCGTTCCTCGACCAGTTCAGCGCGTGCTGCGTGTCCGAGACTCGCGTCACCGTGAGCCCGGAAGGGGCGGCAGGGAGCGGGCGGTTGATCCCGACCTGCATGGATGCCGCGCCGCCGAGTCCCTGCGTCCCGGTGGCCTGCTGAGACAGGCTCGTCGTGCCGCTCGCGCCGTACGTGCGAGTGCCGAGCAGCTTGGTCCCGAAACCGGACGGGAGGGTCGTGGTGTAGTTCGTCCCGTTAATCGCGTACCGGTACGTGCCGACGGACGTCGCAGGGTCGGTGCAGATCACGTAGTACCGGACGACGGACCCGTCGTCTGAGATCCGCAGTGTTCCCGCGGTGCCTACGCTCTTGTCGACCATCTGCAACTCCTCAACGATGGCGGCCCCGCCACGAGGGCGGGGCCGCGGAAACGGGTCAGCGAGCGAACTCGGAGTGGACTGCCATTGCCGAGGGCACGGACTCCCGCAGCACCCGGCGCACCGTCCCGGTCAGTGGCGTGCCCTCGACGACGATCGTGATCTGGTCGCCGTCCTGCAGGCCGTTGCCGATGCCGTTCTTCAGAACGCCCCATTGGTCGTTCGTCAGCACGGGCTCCGGCTTCCCGGAGCGGTTGACGGCCATGCCGCCGTGCGGCAGCCAGCCGCCGGAGTCGTACAGCTTCGGGACGACGCCGCCGGATGCCATCGCGAGGTGCACATGGTTGTAGTGCTGGCGCTTCACGGCTTCCGACCAGCCCGCGAAGGGCTTGCCGTTTTGCAGCTGTCGACTGCCCGCGGGGGTGTAGATCAGCTCGGAGGCATTCGGGAACAGCTTCGCGATCGCGTTGAACGTCGCCATGCTGGCCGGCACGATATCGATCGCGCGCCCGAGGGCGTGGTACGACTGACCGCCGTTGACGGTCTTCGCGCCCGGCCGGAAGTTCGACGTCATCACTGCGCCGGGAAGTGATCCCCGCACGATGTTCCACATCGCTTCCCAGCCCATGCCCTTCGAACCGACACCCTTCGGCGCCGCCTTCTTGAACAGGTCGACGAAGCCCATCAGGGTCTTCTCGGCCATGCCCCCGACCGTCTTGCCGAAGATGTTCTGATCGCCCATCAGCGGCCGGATGATCCCGTCGATGACGTGCGACTTGATCGCCTGCGCGGGGTTCGTCATGAACTCCCACGCGACCGACGCGGCCTTCGTGATGTTGTCCCACACGTCGCCGAAGAAGTTGCCTTCTCCGTCCCCGAACGGCAGCTTGCCGTTACGAGCTGCGGCGTTCAGGGCATCGACGCCGGCCGACCCGCCCACGAGGCGGGTGAACTCCGGGCGCATGATCGCTTCACCGCCGGAGAGCGCGAGCCCTCCCGCGGTGGGTGACCAGAACTGGTGCACGTCGCGGCCGGGCGTGTAGCCGGGCATGACGCCACCGGATGCGAACTTCACCAGTCCGGCCTTCGGCAGCTTCATGTCCTTCAACCCGAGGGTGCCGACCATGTCGTTCCAGAACGACCGGAGGCCTTTGTTCCAGACGGTGTCGAGCACGAAGTTGATCGGGACCGCGGCGGCCTTCTTGATGCCGTCCCAGGCTGTGCCGATCGCTTTCGCGACGTTGTCGAACGCCTTCCCGATCAGGTCGATGCCGACCTTGAACGGGGCGAACACGTAGGCGTTGATCCAGTTCCAGGCGGCCTTCATCGCGCCGGAGATCCCGTCCCAGACCGGCTTCACGATGTTCTTGTAAAGCCACTCGAAGACCGCGCCGAGCGCCTGAATCGAGCCCGTGATCCAGCCGATGTAGACGCTGATGATGTTCTGCCAGATCCAGGTGAACACCGCAGCGATCGCATCGAACACCGGCTTGATGACGTTGAGCCAGAGCCAGTTGAAGACCGCGCCGATCGCCTCGAAGGCGGGCCTGATCGCGTTCGCCCACAGCCACGCCGCGGCCGCGCCGATGGCAGCAAACGCGGGCTGCAGGGCGTTCGTCCACAGCCATGCCGCGATCGCGCCGACGAGGCGGAACGCGTTGACGATGAGATCGAAGTGCAGTTTGAAAGCTGCCGCGACGAAACCGACGACCACGCCGATGCCGTCAAAGACCGGCTTCAGGATCGTCTCGTAGAGCCACACCGCGACGTCGCCGATCGCCTTGAAGACCGGCTGGATGACGTTCTCCCAGGCCGCTGTGAAGAAGCCCGAGATGTTCGCCCATGCCTCGCCGAGGAACCGCGTGAACTCCTGCCAGATCGCCTTGCCGAGCTCGGTCTGGGTGAAGAACCACACAAGACCCGCCACGAGCGCAGCGATAGCCGTGGCGACGAGCACGATCGGGTTCGCGCTCATCGCGGCCCGGAACAGGTTTGCCGCCCCGGTCGCGATGTTCTGAGCGGTCGTATAAACGGCCAGCCCAGCGGCGAACAACTTCGCCGAGGTGCCCGCCAGGAGCATCGCACCGTTGGCCCCGTAGGTCACTGCTACCGCGATGAGCTGCGCCGCCCGATAGGCGTTGAGAGCAACGACGACACCCGCGATCACCCCGGCCGCGATCGCGAGACCGGAAAGCCAGTCGGCGTTCGCGGCCACGAAACCGACCACAGCGGTGACCGCACCGATGAGCACAGGCGCGAGGAACGACACAGCGCCCGCGAGGCCCTGGATCAGGCCGACCACGATGGGCAGGGCGGCGACCAGGGCCGTGGTCAGCAGCGGCACCAGGGCGTTCATGAGCGACACGAGTGCGGGGAGCACCGGCACGAGCGAGGCTCCGATCGCGCTGCCGATGTCGGAGAACGCCTGCATGACGACGGGCAGGATGGGCTCGAGCGACCGGAAGAGGATCGCGACCGGGGAGAGCGTGGTCCACAGCTCGCCGATCCAGCTCACGTCGACGTCGCCTTGCAAGACGCGCACGAACCACTCGGCGGCCGGTGCGAGCACCTGGCCGATCCTGTCGCCCACCTGCCCGGCGATGACTTCGAGCGGAGCGAAGGCGGCGGTGATGGCCTGCAGTGCGGGGGCGATCTGGGGGAACACCCCGCCGAGGAGTCCGGCGCCGATGCGGCCGAGCGAGGCGATGAAGTTCGCCCACGATCCGCCGACGGTGTTGCCCATTTCGGATGCGACGGTGCCCGCGGCGGCGGTTGCCGCGGCGGCGAACTGGTCGAAGTTGATCTTGCCTTCGGAGGCGAGCTTGAAGACCTCGCCGGCGGTGACGCCCATCTGCTTGCCGAGGGCGGCGTAGATCGGGATGCCCTTGTCGGCGAGCTGGCTCAGCACGTCGTTCTGGATGCCGTTGGCCTGCGACATCGCCTTGGAGAAGATGGAGCCCATCTCGCCGAGATCCGTACCCGCGGCGGCCGCGGTGTTCGCCACCGTCTTGAGCACGCCCTCGAGCGCCTTGCCGGGCTTGATACCAGCGGCGACTGCCTGGGCGGCGACGGTGGCGGCGTCACCGAGTCCGAACGCGGTTCCCCGCACCGAGGTGAGAGCGTTCTTCATGATCTGCTCGACGGAGCCGGCGTCATTGCCGAGGCCGGTGAGCTTGGCGCGGGCGGTGTCGATGGCGTTGAGGCGTGAGAAGCCCTTCCACAGGGCTGTGCCGATTCCGGCGGCGAGGGTCGCGCCGAGAGTCGCGCCTCCGACCTTGAGAACCTTGGAGGCGCTGGCGACGAGCCGATCACCGATGGATCGCCCAGCGTTGTCCGCCGCGCCGGATGCGCTGCCGAGAGCCTTCTCGACCTCGCGCTTGACACCGGGCGCCTTGACGGAGAGGGCGACGTAGGCGTTCGCGATCTCGACAGCAGTTGCCACGGTGACCCCCTCGGGTAGAACGCGACGAGGCACAGCCGGTCGGCGGGTGCCGGGGCTGTGCCTCGTCGGTGCGGTCAGGCGCCGCGGCGGGCGGCGCGCGCTTGGTGGGCGCGCAGCTTCGCGTCCATCTCGGCGGCCTCGGCGCGCGCCTCGTGCGCGGGCTTCGGCAGCTCCAGCGGCTTCGGGGGCGTGCCCTTGCCGCCCGCCTCTTGAAAGGACACCCGGCGGATCGTGAACTCGACTTCTCGGAGCAGCTGTCCTTCGACCGAGAGCGCGCCTTCGCCGCCGAGCTCGCGGCCGAGCGCGCACCCGGATGGGAGGTGCTCGACGTAGTCGCTCAGTTCGGCGATGGACCGGGTGGGGTCAGTGCGGCCCTTCCCGTTCGGGAGGAGACGCAGGTTGTACTCGGATTGGAACGATGCCCGCAGAGCGCCCTCGTGGTGAGCGAGGGCGTTCGCGAGCTTCAGGAGGAAGGGTTGAGGGCCTCGAAGACCGCGAAGACGAACTCCGACGCGCGGCCGGCGGGCACGCGGCCCGTGTTCTTGTCGCGCAGCGCATCGAGGATGCTGCGGTAGTCGTCGCCGACGAGGCGGCGCAGGAGCGACGGCATGCGGGAGACGTCGTTGCTGTCCTGCACGCCGCGAATGTCGTCGAGGATCTCGAAGTCGTCGAGTGCCTCGTCGGGTACACGGACGTCGATGCCGTCGACGGTCACCTGCTTGCCGGGGACGGTGCGGGTGCGCTCAGGCTCCTCGGGCGTCGGGTCGGCGAGTTCGATGTCGACGACGATCGGCTTCTGCTTCTTCGGCTGGTGGTCCTGCGGCTTCTTCGGTGTTGCCATGATGGTTGACCCCTTTTCTGACCCCGGGGTGGATGGTGAGGTGGGCGGCGCTGGGGTCAAGAGCGCCGCCCACCGGTGGGTCACGCCGCGGAGGTGTCCGCGGCGGTGTTCTCGTCTGCCGTGTCGGTCACGGCATCCGCCGTCGGCGCTGCTTCGCCCGTGTCGGCCGCGGCCGGGCCGGACTCGACGGCGGCGAGGATGTCGGCCTTGAGCGATGCGCCCGCGAGGTCGATGTCGTTCTCGCTCGCGTAGCTCTTGAGCTGCGCGAGCGTCCACCTCTCGTCGGGTGCGGACGTCTCATCGGGTGCGGACATCGCGGCGAAGCCCTGCACGCCGGCCCCTTCGACCGCATCGAGATCCGTCTCGAAGTGGTCGTAGTCACCGATGATCTCCCCGAGGAAGGGGTACATGGCGATGTCGGCGTTCGTGGCGACGCGGTCACCGTTGGGGCTGATCTCGAGCACCTCGATGACGTCGCGCTCCTTGATCGTGATGTCATCGCTGTCGAACTTGTCGATCACGCAGGCCCGCTTGCTGACACGCTGGCCGGAGCCGCGCGTGGTCTTGCGGACGCCGGCGGTCGTGGCGGCCGACTTCTCGACGTAGCGCAGCTGGTTGGTCTGCGCCTTGGTCTCGAGCGCGACGAACGCGACGGTTGTGCCCGGCTCGCTGATGCGAGTGCGGACGACGCCGTTGCCCTGGTAGCCGCGGGACTTCTCGACGGAGCCGGTGAGGGACTCTGTGATGCCGTCGCCGTTGAGCCAGCCGACGTCCTCGAACGCGGGGTCGAGGGGTCCGTCGATGGTGGTCGGCAGCGTCGTGCCGATCGGGGCGAGGTAGATCGCGTCGTTGTCGGATCCGAAGATCCGCGCGTTGTTCGCGTTCACGGTCATGAGTGTGTCTCCTTGGGGTTGAGCCGGACATGACCGGCGCTGGTGACGATCGGCCTGGTGGCGGTCGCCGGGTTCTGGGTGTTATGCCCTGCGCGCGCGGACCGTGACTTGCACGGTCAGGCGGTATCGCGGGGTCTCCGTGTCGGGGTCGGGGGTCCAGTAGGGTCCGGTGATCTCCTCGACGCCGCGCACGAGCGGGAGCCGAGCGATGTCGTGGAGCAGCGCCTCGCGGCACCGGCTGAGGAGCTCGGATGCGGCGACGGAGTCAGCCGCCCACGCTTCGACGGTGACGAGCGGGCGATCGACGATCCGGTTCGACGCTGCGCCACCGTTGCGCCATATGCGCACGAAAGTCTCGGGACGCGACGCGGGGACGGTGACGACGACCTTGTGGGGTGCGGCGACCGGGAGCAGGAACTCGCGAAGCATCGCCTCCACATCGGGGAATGACATCGGCTCTCCCTCCGTCGTGGTGGCCTCAGCCGCCGTCCTTGACCTGTGCGAGCGCTCGCTCGAGCGCGGCGGTCTTGGCCTGCTCACGCATCGCGCGGGCGTTCTTGGGCTGGACATACCCTCGGGCGGTCCAGCGGTGGGGCGATGCGACGTACTCGAAGCCGTCACCTGCGGCCGCCGCCATGCGCCGCCCGGTGCTGTCGACGACCGCCTGTATCTCCGGGGACGTCATGATCTTGTTCAGGCCGTTCAGGTCGAGCTGCACGGGGATGCGTTTGGGCATGTCGATCACCTACCCGTCTGCGCGCGTGACCTCGACCGGCATCCACCAGCGGGTGGGGGTGTTGTCGGCGGTGAACGGTTGCGGGTCGCCGATCACCTTGCACGGCGCCTGCCCGCGGACGCGGATCAGCGCGCCACGGAGTGAACCGGTGAAGGTCTTCGGGAAGTGCAGGTTCCACGCGACGACGGTCCCGGCTGGTCGCGCGGTATCGGAGATGTCGGCGCGTGGTCCGGGTGCGACGAGCACGTCGTCGACATCGGTCTCGTCGATGGTGTGGGTCGGCTCGCCATGGGCGTTGTCGGGTCCGTCGATGCGGCGCAGCACGGTGACGGTCTCGCCGATCATCGGTCGACCAGTCCGAGTGCAGCGAGCGGGTCGTAGTCGACCTGGGGCGCCATGCTGACGGTGAATGCCTGCTGGGCGGCGTAGCCCAGGAGGCGGCGCTGCTTCTTGGTGAGGAACAGGTCGCCGGAGGGGTTGATGTACTTCACTGACTGCGAGTACGGCCCGGCGGCCATCTGAGAAGACTCGATGCCGTCGCCTGCCGAGGCGGCCGCGGTCTTAACCATCTCGCAGACGACGTCTGCGGCGAGGTCGGGGTCGATCGCGCCGTCGGCGGTCGGGTCGATGGCCCACAGCTGGATGCGACCATCGATGCCCGGGCACTCTGCGCGGAGGTACCGCGATGCGCGGGCCAGCTCCTTATCGAGCCGGCCCGCGATCGAGGCAGGGGGTGTGCCGAAGTTCTCCTCGTAGTACGCCGTGTCGGCGAACGGTTCGACCATTCGGCCCACCCCCTTCTGTCACTCGCCGGACTCGTCGCCGGCGTCGTCGAGCAGCTGCTCGACCTGTGCGCGAATCTCGTCGCGCTTGGTGGTGTCCTCGACGACGATCCCGAGCCCTGCGGCGAACTTCGCCCACTCGTCTCGGGTTGCGTTCCCCGCCGGGGGCTGGGTCGACTCCTCGGACTCCTCGGACTCGTCGGACTCGTCGGACTCGTCGGACTCGTCGGACTCGTCGGGATCGTCGGGTCCGTCGGAACCGTCAGACTCGTGAGAGCCGTCGGGCCGGTCAGAACCGTCGTCGCCGTCAGGCTCGTCGTCGTCGTTGCCGAGTTCGTTGAGCCACTCTTCGAGCTCCTCGCCCTCCTCGACCCACTCGCGATCGAGGAACGCGCGTGTGCCGGGGTCGACGTTGACGACGACCCCGGTGCGGCGGTTCGTGAGTCGGATCTGGTCAGCCATCAGGCGACCTTGTCCTCGACGACGGCGAAGCGGTCCGTGAAGACGTACCAGCCGTACACGATCTCCAGACGCAGGGCGATCTGGTTCTTCCGCTTCAGGTCGCCCTGGCCGTCCGGGTCACCGTAGCGGATGATCTCGACCGGCAGCTCGCGCTGCACGCCCCAGCGGATGCCGTTGCGGAAGTCGCCGACGATGGCGCGGACGCCGGTGTCGGGAGCCTCCGGGACGCCGGAGACGGTGTCGCCCTGGGCGGTGGGCACGCCCATGAAGTCGGTGACGTTTGTGCCGAAGCCGAGCTGCGGGTAACGCAGGTCCGAGGTGTCCCCCGAGCCGTCGCGACGCTTCAGGTTCGCGAGTGCCCACGCGAACTTCGGGTCGATTGCGGCGCCGTTGACCTGCTTGGACGCGCCGACCAGGAGGCCGACCGCCGCGCGGAAGTCGTCGTCGGCGTCGGCCGTGGCCTGCTCGACGCGCTTCGTGGTCGCGGTGACGTAGTTGTCCCACCCGGTGATGACCGACCCGCTGAGCGGGTTGATGCGGTGGAACAGGCCCAGGTCGAGGCCACGCGAGAGAGCGACCTGGCCAGCGTCCGCGACTTCGCGCAGAACGTTGAGCTGGTAGTCCTCGTCGGCCCATTCCACCTCATTGCTGAAGCGGAGGGTGACCTGGCCCTTGTGGGGCTTGGCGGTGACTGCACCGAAGCCGGTCGACGAGGAGGACTTGTTGCCGCCCTCTTCGACGTATTCCATCTTCGGGAAGTCGTTGAAGGTGATGTAGTCGACCTCGCCGAAGCGCATCGGCTCTCGACCAGAGAGCCGCGCCACGGTCGAAAGCGACTTCGACTCCTTGATCATGCCGTCCGCGATGTTGCGAGGCATGAGAACCTTCGCGTCCGCGGTACCGAATACTGCCATGATGGTGCTCCTTTCAGAAGCGATCAGTCCTCGCCGGAGCCGAAGAGCTGACGCACCGCAGCGCGCTCTGCTTCTTCTCCGCCCGAGGTGTTCTCAGGGGTCTTTCCGGGGTCCGGCAGAACCGGGCCGCGGGATTTGATGAGCGGCTTGATCTCTTCGGCGTGCGCCTCGAGCTCTTCCTTGGTCGTCCCCCGCAGCACGTCCGCGGGCACGCCCTTCGTCTTCGCGACGTCGGCGCGCCAGGTGTCCAGCTGCGTCTTCGACTCGAAGCCGGTGACCTTGGTCTGCAGTTCGCCGACCTCCGTCTGTAGGGCGTCGCGCTCCTGCTCGGCGGCCGTCTTCGCCGTCTCGGCGTCGGTGGCTCGCTGCAGGGCCTCGTCGACCTTGGTCTTCTCCCGCGTAAGGCGGTCCTTGACCAGGTCGTCGAACATGTCCTGGGAGTCGATGGTGATGGGGAATTCCATAGCCGTTCCTCTTTCGCCCCGATTGACCGCTCGGGTCGGCGTAAACCCGCCACGGCGGCGGGTGGTCTAGATGTCGTGCTCGTGCACGCCGTCGGTGAACTCGTCCGGGAACATGCGGCGCATGTAGGCGGCGATCACCTTGGGGTCGCCGCTGTCGGCCGCGGCGCGCGCTTGCGCATATCGGTCGAACAGCTGGCGGGGGTCGTAGCCCTCGATGTGGGCGGCGTCCGCGTCGAACAGCGAGACGATCTGGCAGTCGCATTCGTCGTGGAAGTGGTCGAGTTCTCCGGCCGTCGCCCGGGTCGCGTAGGTGAAGCCGCGCGAGGCGAGCATTGCGCACCAGGCGCAGGTGCGGGTTCCGCTGGGCACGCGGCCGAATCGGGGGCGCAGCGGGTCGCGCATCGAGTTCAGCGCGATCGTGGTGCGACCGGAGTAAGTGATGTGGCGCTGGACCGCGCCGGCGAGGCCACCGAGGACGGCCGAGGGGTCGTCGGTGAACAGCACCCCGGCCAGAGCGCGCGTCGATCCCTGGACCACCTCGGCCGCGACGGGCGGGGCGAGGCGGGCGTTGAATCCTGATCCGGGTCGGATCTGCTCGTACCACTCGGCGGCTGCGATCGAGGCGAGTTCGCCGTACTCGCGGACCAGCAGCGGAACGATCTCGAGGAGCGCGTCGCGGACGGCTTCGGGTCGGGTGAGGTCGAAGGTTGCGAAGTATCCGGTGAGCTCGTTCTGGGCGAGGGTGACCAGACGACGCTGCGCCGTGGACAGTCGAGTCACATCGGCGCGCGTCGTCATGGTCACCTCTCTTCGAGTTGGTCTGCGTCGTCCTTCGGCAGCCGCAGCGCGACGGGCGTAGCTCCGGTGAACCGGATACCGGCCAGGCCGACACGCGTTGCGGCGTCGTCGGGGTCGACGCCGGCGCGGATCGCGGTGCCGAGTGCGTCGAACTTCGCCTTGAGTGCGGCGGGGTCGTCGCCCGTCGCTTGTGGCTGGTCGACCCGGGCCTGCGTCTGTTCGGCCTGCGGCGTCTGCCCGGCGAGAATCCGCTCGAGCACGCCGCTGCCGCCGGCCTTGGCCCGATCGGACTTCATGCGCGCGATCTCGGGCTCCTCGAATCCGGCGTAGCGGAGGGCATCGTCGGTCTCGGCCAGCCAGGGGAACACGCCCACGAGCTGGCCGAGGGCGGCCGCGGCGGTCGTCGGCGAGGTGAACGCGGGGTTGACCCACGTCGGGCGTAGCCCGCGCAGCTCTTCGGTTGGCTCTTCCATCCCGTCGCGGAGCATGACTGCGCGTTGTGCGACCCGGCGGAGCGCGGCGCCGAGCACGCGATTGGATGCGCGGGCGGTGACGATCAGGTCTTTCTCCGCGGCGTACAGGGCCTCCGCGGAAGGCGGGTTGTCCTGGACGATGCCGAGCGCCGAGATCGGGAGGTCTGTCTCGCCCGCGAACTGCGACGCGTACATGCGGTAGTGCTCGATCAGCGGCTGCATGGTCATCTGCGGCAGCTGCTCCACCTTGGGCAGCTCGCCCTCTTCGTCTCGACCGATCGCGAACCACCGGTCGATCGCGGCCTGCCACTTGCCGGACTTGAAGGCGTCCTCGGAAACGCCGAGGGCCATCATGCGCGGGGCGGCGAAGAACTCGGCCGCGCCCTCGCCTCGCACGACGGAGCGGATCGCGTTGTCGGTGATCGCCATGACGGGGCGGGTGATGCGCGAGCGGCCGAACGGGCGGTCGAGCTGCGGGCTCCAGGTGAGTGGCTCTGCGAGTACTTCGCGGAGCGGGTTCTCCTGGCGGGAGGTGACCCATGCTCCGGATGGGCGGCGGCGGCAGATCAGCACGACATCGGGCAGCAGGACGTCCATGCCGGTGGGTCGGCCGTCCTGGTCGACATCGGTGATGGCGAGCATCGCCGAGACGAGGCGGCGCTTCTTGTCCCACGTCCCCGCCGACCACTCGGCCGAACGCGCCATGATCAGCACTTCCGGGTCGCCAGCTGCGGTGTCGCCGAGAGTGGTCGTCATGAATGCGCAGGAGTGCTTGTAGGCGGACTCGATGGCCTGCGGCAGTTCCAGGTCGAACCGGTTGTCGTCGAGGAGTCCGGAGATCTCGAACGGGTCGGTCGTGCTGGCCGGTGCGACGAAGGCGTCGAAGACGCTGCGTTCTGCGAGCTTGGTGACGGCCTTGGCGGGCCATCCGAGGGTGGCCTTGACCTTGCGGAGGATCTGCGGCGGGACGCCGATACCCAGGTCACGGAAGGGCATCTTGCCGTCGAAGTAGACGCTGCGCAGCACGTTGCGGGGGCGCTTCTTGGACCAGACGGCGACGAGGCCGCGGATGATGTCGAGTTCCTGGTCGGTGACGCCCTGCATGAACTGCGGGGTGATGTTGTCCAGGTAGGACGATGATGCGATCACTCAGATCACCTCCTGCTTCTTGCCTGGTCGGCGCTTCGTGGTGCGCACGCCCCAGAGGGCGAGGCTGATCGCTTCGGTCGGTGTCTCGTCGCCGTCGGCGGTGGTCGCCGCCCAGCCCCAGGAGCCGGCGGTGCCGCGGAACTTCTTGTCGCACACGGCGACCGACGCGTCCAGGAGGTCACCCTCCGGCGCCGCCGGGTGTGTGACGGTCTTGCCGCGAACCGCATCGGGGAGCATCGAGCACGCCGCGAAGTACTCCGGCGTGGACGCCACGCGGATCGCCTTCGCCGATACCTTCCGCTCGCGGAGAGCGAGCGCGAGCGCGTCGGCACCTGCCCGGCCGGAGATGGTGATCTGCGCGATCGTGTGGGCGCGCAGCGCGATCCAGTCGGCGAGCGGCCCGATGCCGTCCTCGAGGGAGCCGGTGTTGGCGTCGATGAGTTCGAGGTGGCTGCCGCCTGTGTGCTTGAGCGCTCCGGCGACGGCGACGCGGGTGCCGTCGGCGGAGAACGCGACGCCGAGAGCGCGCAGCCCCTCCTGGGGCACTGCGGTCACCTCGGTGGCCTGCCACTCTTCGGCGGTGATCTCGCGCGAGCCGCCGAGCTCCTCCTCGTCCCAGATGCCCAGGCCCTCGCGGGCCCAGTCGCTCGGGTCGGTGAGGTTCTCCCGCAGGCGCAGGATCGACTCCCACGGCGTGCGGTCGGGGAATGAAGGGTTGGCCTTTTCGAGCGTGGCGCGGTCTTCGATGTCGTCGCCGGCGTCCGCGCCGACCTCGACGTAGAGGGTGTCGTAGTCGACCGGGTCGCCTTTGGCGCGCTGTTCCTTGATGGCGAGCGCCTTCTTGCGGCGTGCCCGGAACACCTCGGCGGGGTCGTCGGGCTTGGGCGGTGTGCCCATGTAGATGATGAGCGGGTTCGTGGCGGTGTTGGCCGCCGGGATCATGTCGGACAGCGCCTTGGCCTTGAGGATCTGCGCCTCGTCGAACACCACGATCGTGACGCCGGGGATGCCTCGGCCGAAGCCGTGCTCGCGCGCGCCGAACATGATTCGGGAGCCGTTGGCGAACTTGATGCGCTGCTTGCCGTTGCCCTGCCGGATGCCGTTGTGGGCGATGTAGGGGGCGATGCGGCGGCGGCGAGCGAGGGCCGACAGGGTCTCGAAGGTCTCGTCGGAGGTCGCGGAGTGGTGCGCAGTCCACAGCACCTTGATGCCGGGGAACAGGATGCACAGCGCGAACACGATCGTGCCGATCGAGAACGTCTTGCCGACCTGGCGGCAGATCGAGATCAGCACGCCTCCGATACCGGCGGCGTAGAGGCCGTTCTCGCGCTTGGCGAGGATTGCCCGGCCGAGGCCCTTCTGCCAGGGATCGTGCTGAACGCCCATCTTCCGGCACTGAGCTTCGACCGCCGGGTACCCGGTGGTCTTGATTCCGGACGGGACGACGAGGTGCTTCGCGACGTCCGACAGCCTGCGCTCAGAGATCTTCCGGGTCGAGGTCTTCGTCTGGGGCGGCCGCGGCATCTGCTGCCTCCTCGGACTCACGCGCCTCGATCTCGTCGAGCTCGCGCATCGTCGCATCCAGGAGGCGCACGTTCGGTGGCAGATCCCGCGGCGCCATACCGGCCGCGATCTGCTCCGCGAGCTCGTCACGCAGCGCCTGCAGGAACGCCTTTCGATTGCCGGAGCGGGCAGCGTCGACGAGCGTCATGGGTGGCGGCGCGGCGGCGTCCATCCACTTCCGCAGCGTCGGCCGGGATACCCCGAGGGCAGTTGCCACTTGTGAAATCGACTTTGCAGCTCGGGCCTTCGCGACGGCGTCACGCTTGAAGGCTTCGGAGTAGGCGGGTTTACCGCGAGATCCCGCGGACTTTGGGGCGCCCACCGCGCGCAGCTGGGCGTTGGATGAGGCCATGTGGTGTCACCCCCTGGAAAGTGGAAAATCCCCGGGGAGAGATCGGCCCTATGCCTCCGGGAGGGCCGGGGACGGCGGGGGGAGGGGGTGGCCCCCGGGGTGGGCGTCAGCGGCGGCGGGTGCCGCCTCGGGTCCACACGCCGAGGGCGAGGTCCCATCGGGCGAGGCGTCGGCGGGCCTTCGTGGCGTGTGCTCGGAACATATCGGCGTGAGGGTGATGGAACGAGTCGAGCTGTCGTGCGGACCGGTCGCGGGCGAGCCACGTGGTCGCTGCGGCGTCTCGGTTACGGATCAGCCAGTCGGTGACGCGCATCAGGTCTCCTCCCCTACGTGAGTGCTACCAGGCCACGAGGTTCGTGATGACCCGGCTTGCTGCGCTCTCGGCGGCCGCGTGCAGCTTCCTGCGGGCCTCGGCGAGCGTCATCGTGCCCTTCCACCTGTTGCACTTGCGATGCATTAGACAGGTGTTCGCACGGTCATACGGTGACCCGCCTCGGGCGCGAGGGATGTCCTCATCGACCTCGGCTCGCATCGGGTGAGGTACGCAGCCGATGCAGCCCGCTCCCCCGCACCGAGGACCATGAGCACCGGCCATCATCGTGAGCGACTTGTCCACGAGCACCCCGCACAGCGCGCACACATGCTCCTCACGGAGGACACGGATGCGCACCTGTCGGCGTCGATGGCCGTTCGCGTTCGCCGGGGTGCTCGCCACTGGATACCCCCGAGCGTCTGGAAGCGGGCACCCCGGGCACCAGAGGTCATCCGAGGCACCCGCCTGGTGCAGTCGATGAGTCTTGGGCGGCGGCGCCCTCACTACCCAGAAACGCCGAAAGCCCCGCCGAGATGGGCGAGGCTTCCGGTCACAGTTCAGGTGCAAGCACAGCTTAACACCGACTGGCGACACACCGCAGAAGAATCACGACGGCGCGTCTACGGGCGCGAAGCGGGATGCCTGCTGCTGCTCCTGCATCAGTGCGGCCGCCGCATCCACCGCGGACGCGTAGACGTACTTCATCACCGAGCCACGCGGTCCCCGATGCTGAGCGACAACCGTCAGGATCTCCTTCTGTACCCACCTCTGCATCTGCCGCTGCGAGACCTTCGCGCGCTTCGCCGCCTGATCGAGCGTGAGCAGCGGGTCGTACCACTCGCGCACTGGAGCACTCTCGGGCTCGTCGTCCTCGTCGTCATCGGGGAACACGAACACGTCCGTACGACGCTCGAGGCCCCACTTCGCCATCGCGTCAGCAACCGACCACCCGTCACGTTCACCCCCGATCTCGGGATGCCGGTCGAGCACGACCTCGCCAAGCCACGTCACGACATCGAGATCGTTCGAGTAGTCGGACAGCGTGACATGCCACCACGGCTCGAGCTTCTCCAAGACGATCAGCGCGTCGACGAGATCCGCATCGATCGGTGCAGGCGGCTCAGACGCCGATCCCCGACCGCCCGGCGCCTTGTCCGTCGGCGTGGCCTTCATCGGGTCCGCCAGAGACCGAACCCGCCCGATCAGGTCCGGGCCGTCAGCGAGCAGCGCACGCATCCGGCCGAAGCAGCGATCGCAGATCAGGGAACCGTCACGGCACAACGTCGGCGCGCAGCCGGTGCACGGGAACGGGCCCGTGTAGTCCTCGCCATGACGGGCGCAGGCTGCGTAGTGCTCGCCGCGACGGACGCACCTACGGACGCAGTAGCGGTCAGACATCGTGTCCCCTCCTCTGGTCGAGCCGCGCCGCGGCGATGCGCTCCGCTGCCGTCCGGGCGACGTTCCCGAGCACGGGAGCACCGTCGGACGTGAAGCCGGAGATGCCGATGCGCATGACGCCTGGCGCGTCGTCCTGGATCATCGGCCGCACTGCGGGCTGCAGGGCGCTCTCCGGCTGCGACCTCGTCCACCCCCGCCGCGTGATCAGGAAGTCGGCGATCGCTTCGAGGTCACCCGGCACGCCGACATAGTGCAGATCTCTCGCCATTGCGCGTCGCGTCGCACGGTCAGTCATCGCTCTACCTGCCCTTCTCGAACGTCCGGCCAGATCTCCTCGACTACCGCCTGCACGAGCACGCGCACGTCGATCACGCCCTCGATCACATACATGTCGCCGTCTGCACCGTGAGGAACAACGTGCGTGACGATCTCGTCCTCGGGAGACTGGACGGCGGCGGGAATGAGGCTCTCGGTCAACGCATCCCAGACGCGGGTCTTCATCGCATCCTGTTCGAGGATCACCGTTCCTCACCCCCAGCAGCACGCAGAGCGCGGACCGTGGCGGCGTGCATCATCGCGGCTTTGAGGTGCGCGGACGAGCGCGTGAAGGGACGCAGCGCCTCGACCTGCTCGGCGTGCCACGCGATGAGATCGCCCTCGGTCGCGCCGGACGGTTCGCCCTGCGGCTCCCGAACGTCACAGCCCTCGCCATGCTGGACGAGATGGAACGGCACACCGCACGCAGAACAGACCATTCCCCGACCAGTCGGGTCGGGGACCTTCGCCGGCTCCGGTACCTCAGAACGACGGAAGCCAGAAGCCAGAATATGTTCAGCCAACGCGGTTGCGAAAACTGGCCCGTTCGCGTCCGCATTTCGAATGATGTGAGCTAGATCCTCCCGCTCGTCGTTGGTCGGGGTGTGTACCTCCTCCACGACCCTCGCCGCCGTCTCCGCAAGAGTGCGCACATAGTCGGTGAATCGCTCCGGCGGCAGAGCGCCGAACCCTCCGTCGTATGCTTCGTCACGGATGGCCTTCTCGAGCTCGTCGATCAGGTCAGAACGGTGTGTCGTCGCCATAGGTCCATCCCCCTTCCGCGGGCGGCTCGGGCGTCGCCCACTGCTCTTCGTTCGACGGCTGCGCCGCTGATCCCTTCGCGTCGGCGTTCTTGGCGGTGCGGGTGACCTGCGCCGTCGCGTAGCGGAGACTCGGGCCGATCTCATCGACTTCCAGCTCGATCGCGGTGCGCTGGTTGCCCTCCCGGTCCTGATACGAGCGCTGCCGGAGGCGACCCTGAGCGACGACACGCATGCCCTTGGTGAGGCTGCCGGCGACGTGCTCGGCGAACTCCCGCCATACCGACGCCCGGAGGAACAGCGCGTCGCCGTCCTTGTACTCGCCCGCCGCACGGTCGAAGATGCGCGGCGTCGAAGCGATCGTGAAGTTCGCCACCGGGAGGCCGTTCTGCGTGTACCTCAGCTCGGGATCGGCGGTCAGGTTACCCACGACGGTGATGATCGTTTCGCCGGCCATCAGTCGTTCACCTCGGCGTGCTCGCGCCCTGCTTCTTCGAGCCGGTCGATATCGAATGCGAATCGCCACCGGATCGATTCTCGAGCCTGCTCGCGCATCGCCTCGTGAAGCGGCAGCGAGGGGTCGAGGGTGAGCAGGAAGTCGCGTTCGGTCGCGAGCGCCAGGCCGTTCGCCATGACGTGCGACAGCAGGTCGACGTAGCGCTCGTACTCCTCGAGCGGCTTGCCGGTCACTGCGGTTACTGGGGTTTCGTTCGGCTCGGTCATGATGCTGTCCTCCTCTGAGCCGCGAGCATCGCGTCGCGGCGCATCTTGTGTGCTGTCTCTCGTGGTGTCTCATCGGCCTCGGCGAGCAACCGGAGCCGGAAGCTGCGGTCTCTCGCGAATCGGGCCGTGGTCAGGTCGATGAAGTCGATGAGTGCGTCAGAACGGTTCACCACCCCACCCCTCTCCTGCCTCTTGGGTCTGCTCGTACTCGGTCATCTGCTCGCCGTAGCGGGCTTCCTGGACCCAGCGATCGTGTCTGCGGCGCGCGGTGCCGCAGGGCCCGCAGTCCTTGAACCTGCCGAAGGGGTGATCGGGGCAGCCGATGGGCGGAGCATCCAGCAGCAGCGGTCGTCGAGGTGGCTGGGGCTTGCTCTCGTGCTCGTCCGACCAGCGCGCCCACTCCGACGTCCGCTCGGCCTGCTCGGCACGCACCCGCTCGCTCGCCCGCACCCCCGCTCCCCCCACAGCCGCGAACCTTCGCGAAGATTCGCGAACGGGCGGATCGGGGCAGTTCGACCACGCGAGCCGGGCGTCTAGCCTCAACGGCCGGCGCAGTGCCAGGTACTCGGTCCCCGCCTCGGTGTAGAAGTCCAGGAACCCGGACTCGTCCAGCATCAGCAGATGCTCGAGCACGAGCTCGGTCGCCGCCTCGCCGGGATAGATCGCGGCCGCGAGCAGTTCCGGCACTACCTCGCGGCGTCCGAGGCCGTCGGTGTGCAGCCACAGCCCGATCGCTGTCGGCTTCGCGGCCACCGGTGCTCGCAGGTAGCCCGCGAACTGCAGATCCTCCGCGCTGATCTTCCGTTGCACGTTCTTCGTTGACACCTTGATCGTTCCCTCTCGCGAATCCCTCGAAACACAGGTCGACGGCGAGCTGCAGGTGGTGCTCGTCGACCTCGAAGCACTCGGTCCACCCGCGGCCCATGAACAGCAGCTCGCGCGCCTCCTCCTCGTTGCGGAACGCCTTCGGGAACCAGCGGCGCAGAGTGCGCAGCGCCTCCGCCTCCCACGTCTTGTCCGTGCCGCGGGCGAGCACGATGATGTGCCCGCCCGAGCGGGTCATCATCTGCACCCGGTGGAAGCGCCACGCGCGCCCCACCTTCAGCACGCCGGCTTCGGGCCAGTAGACGACGTACGTCATCGCGAACTCGGGCATCGCGCTCATGACGTCACGTCCGGATCGGCCTCGTGCACGGCGTAGCGCTCGCCCGATGCCTGTTTCCACTCCACGACCTCGGTCGTCATCGCGGACTCAACGCCGCTCGCGAAGGCCGTTGCGAGGTCGACGATGGCGTTGAGCGCGAAGCCGAGCGCGGCGCCGAGCGCCGAGAACGACTCGCGGGCCTCGCGTGCACGCTCCTCAGCCTCCTCACGCTCCATCGCCTCCACGTCCACGCCGATGCGAATCAGCGCCGCGCGGGCGGATGCGTTAATCTGCTTGCGGATGCGGCGGTTGGCCGCGTCGATCTCTCTCTGCACGTTCATCGTGTTCCTACCTGTCCGCTCGTCATGAGGAGCGTCGCCGTCGACTCCGTGATCTCGGTCCACCACCGGCCGAAGCTGTCCGCCTCGGTGAGGTAGAGCACCCACCCGATGCCCCAGCGGTACGCCGGCCACCACTCGGGGCGTGCCCACCTCGGCACTGCGAAGCCCTCGGCGATCGCCGCTTCGGGGTGCTCCGTCTTCCACAGGTGGCAGATCGGGCACAGGCCCTGCAGGTTCGTGATGACCGTGTTGCCCGACTGGCGGTTCTGACGGTGGTCGCGCTGGATGCCGTACGCGCCGCAGCGGACGCACCGCTCCTTGTCGCGTTCGGTCGCGAGGTCGTAGGCGGCCTTCTCGTCGGTCGCCGACGGCTTTGGTGTCTTCGGGGCGATCATCGCTTCTCCTCTCGGTGGCAGCGGCATGCAGACGGGTCGGCGGTGGGAAGGTGGTCCCGGACGGTCGAGTGTCCGAGGGGTGTCCAGCAGCAGCGTCGCGAGCACGGTGTGCGCCGCTCGTGGGGGCGCGTCTCCGGGGTCGCACCGGAGGGCAGATGCTTCATGCCGCACCGCCTTCCCAGTCGCCGAAGATCGACGGCTGCAGGGGCTTGCGCACGCGGGCGAGGATCAGCGGCAGGTGGTCGTCTTCGAGTTCGATCAGGTCGACCTCCATGCCTTCGAGCAGAGCGGCCTCGCCTGTGGTCCCGGAGCCTGCGTAGAGGTCGAGCACTCGGCCGCCGCTGCGCGTGACGAGTCGGACGAGCCACTGCATCAGGCCAAGGGGCTTCACGGTGGCGTGCTCGACGCCGTCGACCTCGGGCCGCTCCGAGTCCTTCGCCTTCGCCTCGTACCGGAAGGCCGGGTAGAACCGAGCCGTGTCGCCGAGTTCAGCGACTGGGCATCCGTCTACGCATCCGGCGGCGCATGCGTCGCCGAGGATCTGGCCAGTTGCGGGGTCGACCGCGGCCCGGTGGCTGAGCACGATGTTGGTTGGCCACCGACCCCTGGTGCCGTCGTAGTCCTTCATCTCGGTCTGTGAGTAGTCGCCGTAGACCTTGTTCTGTCCGGGCTTCGTGCCGAACTTCGCGTGCTGGTTCTTCTCGGTCGATTCGCGACGGTCCGCGTCGGAGGCGAAAGGAATGCGGCAGGCGTCGACATTGATCGCGCTCGTGCCGTGCGCGAGGAGGTTCGCGGCGACCGTGCCCTTGAAGGGCTTGCGGGCGACGATGATCGGCTCGAGCGCGGGCTTCAGTGCGGTGCCCCACCCCTGCCATGCCTGTGCCTCCGGCGTGAATGCGCGATCGCGCTTCTCGCGCGCGGCCTTCACTTCTCCGCCGACGACGTTCGCGCGCCAGGCGTTCGCCGCTGCGGGCTTGTCGTGCTGGCCGGTGACCTCCCGTGCTGCCCAGTTCGCCGACTCGACGGTCCGCTCGGCGACGAGCTGCTCGATCTCCTCCGGCACTTCGGGAAGGTGCGGACGCAGCAGGTCGAAGAGGTCCGCGGTCGCGACGCTCGGCTGCTCCTTGTTCGTGACGTAGTGCGAGCCCATCGCCGTGCCGGTGAGCTCGTTGATTCGCTGGGCGGTGATGTGCTCGCGCATCCAGGCGGTGAAGGTGAGCGCGCGAGCACGACGTTCGGAGGCCGCGTCGAGCTTGTCGACGGCGGTTGCGACGTCCATCGACTTCGGGAAGCCCTGACCGTAGATCCAACCGATCGAGTCGCGGATCTCGAAGCCGGCGTCCTCGATCGCGACGGCGATGCGGTGGAAGGTACGAGTGCCGCCGAACGACAACAGGTGTCCTCCGGGCTTGAGCACGCGGAAGCACTCGCGCCACACGTCGACGTCGTATGCGATGCCGGTGGAGTCCCATCCTTTGCCCATGAATCCGAGCTCATACGGCGGGTCGGTGACGATCGAGTCGTACGAAGAGTCGGGCAGAGTCGGGAGGATGTCGCGGTTTGAGCCGTGAAACAGTCGGAGGCCGGCGTCCTCGTAATGGAGCGTCACGCCGAGACCTCCGGCTTCTTGATCGCGCGGATCTGGTCGAACGCCACACGATCGACCCACGAATAGCCGCTGTCGACAGACACCGACTTCGCGTTGACGCGGATGACTTTCCGCCACGAGATGCCGTCGTGGATCAGCACCGCGCCGAGTACGTCGTCTCGGGTGAGGCGCACGCGCTCAATCTCCGCGATTCGAGACTCGAGGCGCTTGACGCGATACGACCACTTTTCGATGCGCTCTGAGGCTTCTTTCCATGCTCGGTAGGCCGTCCCGTGCGCAGATCGAACCTGTTGCGCCGCGCGCTGATTGCCGGAGCCACCAAAGCCGAGGATGCCGCCGCCCATTTCGTGTGCGGCCTCGTCCTTGCGTTCTGCGGCTCGCATGGCTGCGTTCGCTGCTTCGAGTCGCTCCCGTGCGTGTGCGAGCTTTGCCTTCAGCTCGTCGAGCTCGGCGCTCATCGGTTCGCTCCCGCGTGCTCGGGGCAGAAGTCGCGGCGGTCGTCGCGCGACGCCACGTCCCATCCGGCTTTCTGCGCTGCGGCGCGCGTGGCGTTGGCTGAGGTGTGGTTGCGGCCGAAGGTAGCGATGCACGTGCCGTGGTTGCACATCAACCGGACGCGATCGGTGGTCCCCATGTGGGCGCTCATCGGTGCTCTCCTCGGAAGTTGGCGTTGATGGATCGGAGGATCTCGATGTCCTCTTTGATGGCGGCGGCGTAGTCCTTCGCGTACTCGAACTCGAGCCATGCGTCGTCCTCGGCGTCGAGGGTGGCGATCACCCGGTCGTCGGCGCCGTAGGCGAGGTCGCGTAGTTCGGTGAGGGTGGCGCGCGGGTAGTCCTCGCGGAGGTCTTTCACGGCGCGGCCGATCGCGATCTTCTTGTCGCGCTGCGCTTTGCGGAGCTTGGTCCGGTAGTCGCTCAGAGCCTTCGGTGCACGGGCGTTCGTCGCGCGGGCCCAGATGAGCGCGCCCGCTGCCTGCACTGGCGTCGGGAACATCGCGAGCAGCGCAGTCTCGTCGAGCGCTGCGAGGTTCAGCGGCACGAGCTCCATCGACTCTGCGACGGCGTCCGTTTCGAGCACCTCGCCCGTCATCGGGTCGGTGTTCACCGGCGGTGTCCCTTCTTGCGGGCGGCGGCGCGGCGGCCGGCGCGGTTCTGGGATGGCAGGTGGTCCTGTGGCTTCGGGCGAGTGGGTCGGTCGGGTTCGACCTCAGTGGTCTCCTCGGCGGCCGGCAGCTCCCACGCCGATGCGGCGGATGCGGTGAGCTCGGCGCGGCGCGCGTCGATCTCCTGCTTCAGCGTCAGCGTCACGGCGCGAGCGGCTCGCGCAGCTGCGCGCACTTCGTTGAGTGCGTCGACGGTCTCCGCGGCAGCGATGCGGGCCGACCAGTCGGTCGTCTCCGTGGACGCCGGCGCGGGTCGCCCGGGTGAGGCCTGGGCGTCGAGGTCATCGGGCTCGCGTCGCTCTCCGAGTACGTCGGCGAACGTCCTTCGCAGCGCCAGGCGCAGGGCGTGAGCCCCAAACAGGACGTGCGGGCGGGCGAACCACAGGTCTCGCCACCCGTCGATGGCGGGCACGACTTCTTCCCACAGCTCGGGTGCGTGGGTGGCTTCGGCCCAACCTTCGCGGTGCACGCGAGCACGCGCGGCGAGGGGGTGCTCGCCCTCGCCGAGGCCGAAGATCAGCGGATGCCATGTCTCGCCGTCGGCCGTGAACTCGACGTTCACGCCGCGCAGCTCGCCGGTCTTCGTCGCGACAGCGAGGTAGCTCTGCAGGGTCTGCTGCACTGCCTCTTCGGTGATCTCAGCGCTCACGCGGACACCACCTTCGGGAGCGCGATGCGCAGTGCGGGCTTCGCGAAGGTGACGTGCGGGTAGAGCTTGAGTGCGCTCTCCTCGGTCTCGTTGACCGCGGTGCGTGTGGCTTCGAACTCGGCGAATCCGGTCGGCTCTGCTGCCGCCCACGCGGTCTCGTCGATGGTGACCTTGCGGGCCGGGCGAGCGAGGATCACGGTCGAGTCGTCGCCGTGCTTCCAACCGGTCTTCGTCGCGTCGGGGAACTCGGCCTCGAGGAGCTTCGAGAACTCTGCGCGGGCGGCCGCCTTCGCCGCCTCTGCGGCCTTCGCCACCCGCTCGGCGGCGATCATCGTGACCTTCGCGGCTTCGAGCTCCGGGCTGATCTCCTCGACAGGGGCCCCGGCATCGATCCACGCGAGGAACGCGTCAGCGGCGGCCACGAGCTCGTCGATGCGGCCCTGGTCGCGCTCGACGACGCGATACTGCGGGTCCTCAGCCGGCGTTGCTCCGCCGTCGCCCATGACCTCCCAGCCATAGAGCCACTCGTCCAAGCCGAGGACCGCCATGCCGAACTGCATCTGGTCGAAGTGGTCCGAGGGGATGACCCGTTTCGGCATCTTCCAGCCGTGCTCGTGACTCTTCACCTCGACGCCGCGGACCCGGCCGTCGGCGAGGATCTGAAAGCCGTCGGGCGTCGCGAGGTGGCGGCGGTTGCGGTTGGACGCCCAGACGTGTCGGTTGGGGATGATCTTCGACTCGGTCACCCATTCGAGGTCGGTGAGGATCTCGGGCTCGCGGTCGTGGCCACGTCGTGTGTGAGCGTTGCCGCCGAAGGTGGAGCCGTTGAGCTTCTCGGAGAGAACGCTGCTCCACGTGGCGGGCGACAGCTTCGGCACTTCGGATGCCGTCGCGCCCTCGGCTCGCGCGTCGAGCCACTCGGTCTCGTTGTCCTGCGAGGCGACGCGCACGGCGGTGACGGCCTCGGCGATGATCTGCGGGGTCATGGCTGGTCCTTCGTGGGGATGAGTTCGAACGTGTCGGAGTCGGTGGCGATGACCTTGTAGCGGCCTGCGTCGATGGGCTCGCCGGCGGCGAGGTGGTCGAGGATTTCGCAGGCGAACAGGTCGTCGGTGAGGCGCTCGATGAGCGGGTGCTGCAGGGTGAAGGTGCCGTCGTCGTAGGCGCGGACGATGTGGTCGTGGCCTCCGGTGACGTCGACGAGCACGGCGAGCGCGACGGCCGCGTTGTCGGCGGCGATGGCCTGGCGCTCGGACGGTGCGAGGTACTTGCGGTGGGTGGTCATGTGCTTGCGCAGCCCCTCGGCGACGAGGGCGGTGATGACGTCGAGCGACTGGCTCACGGTGGGCTCCTGGGAGTCGAGGGGTGGGGGCCGCGGCGGAGGTTGGGGGTGCGCCGCGGCCCCGGTCGGGTTAGGCCGAGGGGCGGCCGTAGAAGATCGGCACGTCTCCGATGCCGTCGTGGATGCGCGTCTCGACGAGCGCCGAGGTGTCGCCGTTCGGGCGCTTGTCGGTCTTGCCGTCGCGGATCTCGGCGACGATGTCGGCGAACGCGGCCTCGAGGATCAGCTCGGGGCGTTCGAGCTTGAAGCCGAGCGACACGGTTCCGCCGCGCAGCCGGTACCGGAAGCTGGCCCAGATCGAGTAGATCGGGCCGCCGACGTACGGGCGGAGAGCGAGCTGGATGCGCGACGGGATCTCGACGTCGCCCTTCTGCCCGGCCTTCGCGGCCGTCTCCTCTTGGTAGGTGAGCTTGACCTCGCCGCTGGTCTCGCGGATCCCCGATTCGAAGTTGACCTTCGTCTTCGCCTGGAAGGTTCGGGCGATGTCGATCATCTGCGCGGGAGTCGGCTCGATGACGTCGAGGTAGCGGTCGTCGAGGAAGTCCGCGAACTCCTCCTGGGTCGCGAGCTTCCCGTCGGCGGCGGCCCAGGCGAGCCACGCCTTCGAGTGCTCCAGATCGAGGCTGACGCGGTGCTTCTGCCACCCGGGCTCGCCACCGGTCGGCTCGTGGGAGTCGATGACGGCGATGACCTTCGAGGTGTTGATGTGCGCGTACACCTCGGTGCCTTCGAGCGCGTGCCGGTTGATGTATTTCACGAACGACTCGGCGTCCGTGACGCTGCGCGCAGCTGCTTCGTGACGAGGGTGCTCGGCATACGCGTCGGTGTCGACGACGCGCGTGCCTCCCTCGTCGTCGGCGATGGCGTAGACGTCGCCGACGGAGAGGATCTCCGCGCCTGCCGCCTGATTGGCGAGGGCTGCGACGACTCCTGCGTCGGTGTGGGTGTCCTGGATGCTGGTCATGCTCCGGGTGCCTCCTTGATCTCGCCGGTTCGGAGGTCGACATGCGCGCCGGCGTCGCGGATGTCCTCGTCGTTGAACAGAGGGGTGGTGGTCGGGTCGTTGCGGTGGAGGGTGTTCCCCTCGCCGACGAATGCGATCGAGGTGGCCCGGCTCTTCTCCGGCCGCTTCGCGGTGATCTTGTCCGCGATCTCGACCGTGACGCCCGACGACCCAGCGGGTTTGACGGTGATCGTGTAGGTCAGCGATCCGGCCTTGCCGGTCGTGTTCACCGCCTCGACCAGCGCGGACAGTTCCTGCCCGAGCTCGGCGTCCGCGTTGGGGCGGACGGTGGCGAGGATCTCGGACAGTCCTTGCGGCCGCCTCGTCTCCTCCTTGTTGTCGTTCACCGTGTGTCCTTTCGTCGTGGTGAGCGGATGGCGAATGCGGCGACGAAGATCGCCAAGCTGATGAGCACCCCGAGGTCGGCTCCGTTGAAGCCCGTCGCGGGGTTGGCTGCGGGCGGCCCGCACACAGCGGCGGTGCCAAGTGCGACGAGCACGAGCACGAAGCGCCAAGGGGCGAGTGGCCAGAAGCGGCGGTCGGTGGCGATCGGTCCGGTGATGGCTGGCTCGGTGCGGTCGGCCACGCTGAGGTGCCGGGATGCTGGGCGCGGGGCGAATTCGCCCACCACGGTCACGGAGGTGTCGGTATCCTGTGCCTGAGGCATGTGCTTGCCTTTCGTTTTCAGTGGGGCGTCCGGTGCAACGGGCGCCCCGCTTTCTTATGTATGGGTCAGGGAGTAAGTGCGCCCGCGCCGAGGCGGACGCGGAGGCGTTCGACGCCCTTCGCGGTTACGCGCACCTGCGGGGCGGAAGGCACGAGGCCTCCTGTGTCGCGGTCGCGATAGGGAGCCATCGCGCGCACCTTGAGGAATCCGGCGTCGACTGCGCGTGCGTACGGCGTCCAGCGACGCTTCTCGCCGCGGTAGATCCAGCCGAGCTCGCGGAGCGTTTCGAACAGTCGCTGCGGGCCGGTCTCGATACCTGCACGGCTCAGCATCGGGGCGACGTCGCGCACGGCGTAGTCCGTGCCGGCGTCGGCGATCTCGTCCCATGCCTCAGCACGAGGCGCGAGCACGGCAATCTGCTCGTCCTTCCGGGCGATGATCTCCTGCGCCTGGACGACGGCGCGCGCCATCAGCTGCTCGGGCGACTCGACGGCGTACGTTCCGGTGCGACGGATCGCGGGGATGACCTCGTGCGTGACCCACCAGCGGAAGCGGCGAGCCTCGGGCTTGTCGGACCGGATGACGACCTCGTACATGCCGGACTCGGAGACGATCGTGACTGCGCGGCGCTGCCCGCCCGAGCTGACGTCCGTCTGGCGGATATCAGCTTCATCCAGGCGTGCGGCGACGTTGCCCACGTTCGAGACGCCAAGCACGACGCAGATGTCCGCGAGCACGAACCACACTTCGCCGTCGACTTGGACAGTGCGCACTTCGCGGTCCGCGTACTGAAAAACGTCGAGCGCGGTCATGCTGCGCTCTCCACCTGCACCGGGGCAACCGTCCCAACGGTGCCCCGGCCGGCGTTGCCGATATCCCCAGTCGGCATGTTCGCAGCAGCGGCGCGCGCGTCGCGCTGAGCGAGGTTTTCAAGGATGCGAGCTGCGATGTCGCCGGATCGCAGCCAGGCAGCATCCGACGGCTCGTTGCGGGCCTCGACGGTGACGGCGCTCACGATGCCGCCGCCAGGACTGGCTGCAGCTGGCGCGCCGCAGTAAGCAGCGAGACGAGGTCGCTCCCCAGCGCCGTTGCGATGACCTCAACCTCATCGAGAGGGAAGCTCGACGGGTTGACCTTGTGCAGTCGGCGAGCGAGTGTCCGCATCGGGATGCCGGTCTCTTCGGATAGCCACTCCTGCGTGAGTCCCCGCTCGTCGAGCGCCATACGAACGACTGCGGTCACCTTCGCGCTGATCGGTTGCGTTGCCATATGGCAATGATGCGATGAACATTGCCAAATGGCAAGTCACCTGCCACAATTGGCAGGTGCCCACCGGAACTCAACCGCTGCCCAGCCCCCTGAGCCAGCACGTCGGCCTGCTGCTCAGCGAGGCAATCTCCGACCGCGGCCTCGCGCAGGCCCGCGTCGCGGACGAGGCCGGGATCTCCCCGTCTCAACTGTCCAGAGCCTTGACCGGCAAGAAGGTCTTCACGCTCGACCAGCTCGACGCCGTGTGCGATGTCATCGGCGTAGACCTGATCGAGGTCATCGCCGCAGCGGACGCCGCTACGAAGGCGCGACCACGACGGAAGTCCGGCGAACTCATCCACGGCCAGTTCGGTGTCGGTGGATCACCAGAGGATATGCGAGCGGTCGCGAAGAAGAAGTCGCGCGACCCCGGAGGGGACGAGGGGGAGTTCTGAGTGGACTCGAAGATTCTTGAGTTGTACGAAATGCTCGACGCGCTTGGCGTGCGGGTCGAGTTCTGCGACCTGCCCGGCGATCGCGACGGCGAGTACCTGCACACCGAGCGCTTGATCCGCATCCAGCATGATCTGCTGCTGCGGCGTTACGTCAGCACGCTCGCGCATGAAACCTGTCACGCTGTCTACGGCGATAGTCCGACACGCTTCGGCCCTGTGAATGCGAAGCGTGAGCGGCGCGCCGATGAGTGGGCGGCGCTTCGCCTGATCGACCCCGACGACTACCGCCGCGAGGAAGCCCGTCACGACGGCCACCTCGAGGCGATGGCAATCGCTCTGCGCGTCACTACTGATCTCGTCGAGGCCTTCCGCCGCGTCCTGCTCCGCGTCGATCGAGACGTCTACGTCGCGCCGAAGATGGGCGCCGGGCAGTGGGCTCACCGCATCGAGGTCGGCTGATGGCCAACCCGCGGCGGCACCTCGCCGCGACTCCCGCGCACAGACGTGGACTCGGGATGATCCGCGTCTCGCGCGAGCGTGACGGCATGACCTCGCCTGACGTCCAGCGCCATGCAATCGAGAGCTACGCAGCTGCGAACGGCATCGACATCGTCGACTGGGTCGAGGGCATCGACGAGACCGGCTCCCGAGCGCGCTCAGCCTGGTGGCCGAGACTCGACCAGTCAATCGAACGGCTCGAAGCTGGCGAGTTCGAGGTGATCGTTGTCTGGAAGTTCTCGCGAACCGCCCGCCACCGCCTTAGGTGGGCGGTCGCTCTCGATCGCGTGGATGCTCTTGGCGGCGGACTACTCTCGGCGACTGAACCGATCGATGACCGCACCTCGCATGGAAGGCTCGCCCGCGGCATGGTCGGAGAGTTCAACGCCTACCAAGCCGACCTGATCGGTGACACCTGGCGAGAGGCACATGCTCGCCGCTTCCGCGAGGGGAAGCCGATCAACGGCAAGCCCCGCTTCGGGTACGCCTACTCCCCCGCCGATGGGTTCACTCCAGACCCAATCACGGGGCCGGTGCTCGCCGACGCCTACCGACGCTACATCGCCGGCGAGAGCGTCTACGCGCTCGTGCGTTGGCTCAACGACGGTCCCACTCGTCCTGTCGGCGGCTACGGCGGTACCGGCGACGGTCTCTGGTCCGAACGGACGCTCCGACGAGTGCTCGACTCGGGCTTCGCAGCGGGACTCATCACCTATCAGGGCGAGCAGAAGCAAGGGATCCACGCTCCGATCCTCACGGCCGCCGAGTGGGATGCCTACTGCGAGGCCCGTGGACGTCGGCGGGTTTACAGGCGATCCGAGCGGTCGACCTACGCCTACTCCGGCATGGTCTGGTGCGCATGCGGGTCGAAGATGCACGGCGGCGCCCACGGCCACGACCGAGCGCAATCGTACCGATGCAAGGACGGCAAGGAGAAGGGCACCCACGACGGCGGCTACGTCGCAGAAGCGCTCATCCACGAAGCGGTCAGGGCCTGGCTGGACGAACGCGAGATCCGGGTTCGAGCCGAAGCCGAGGCGGGCATACAACGCCGACCACGGCGACTTACCGCCGACCCAACAGCCGATCTCAAGCGGCGTCTCGCCGATCTCGCCAACCGCCAGGTGATGCTCGCAGAGCAACGCCTCACGATGGGCATGCCCCAGGCGGCGTATGAAACGCTGCGCGACCGATACGCGAGCGAGGCGGCTGCGCTCGAACAGGAGCTTCGGACAACAGAGGTGCAGCAGGCCGCGCCGATCCGCGTCCTTCCTGTACTGCTCGACCGGTGGGACGACCTCGAAGTGTCAGAACGCCGCGAGTATCTGCGGGCGCTGATTGCTCGCATCGTCGTTACCCCGGGGCGCCCCCGCGCGCAGATCGAGATCGTCGCGCACAGCTCATAGAAGCGCTGCGGGATCAGGACACAGTCACGAGTGTGAATGATGCCTGATCTCATCGTCCCGGACGATCCTTCACACCCAGCCTGCGAGATCAGAACGGAGTGAGATCCGCACTTTCCGCCGACATCCAAATGGGCACCGAGGCCTCTGGGGGGTGGATCAATACTTCGTCAGTATTAGGGTCGTAGTCCAGTACCTGCAGAGAGCGCCCATCAAGGTTGGCGACATCTCCCCCGTGGTGCCTAGTCATGTATGCGATACGGTTCTTCCGTTTTTGCTCGTCCTGCTCGTCAATCACGACGGGGCGCCGCAAGCGTCGCAGCGAGCGCACATGCTCTAGCACCTCTTCGAGCATGGAATCCGTCGACCGACTAGTGGTCGGACTCTCCATGCCCACCGCTCGCTCAATCACGCTTTCTAGCTCGGGCCACTTGACACCGAACAGCGCATCGACGGACTCTGCCGGGATGCCAGGACTCATCGCTGCGAGGTCACGGATGAACTGCCGCATGTCGTCACGGTCCGTCAGCAACGAGTTCTGAAACTGGGAGATGGGCCCTTCAACATCGGCACGCGTGATGTCCAACAGGACCGGAGCAACCTTCCCCACCCCAAGCGACTTGCCGAGCGCGCCGGCTTCGAAATTGATCCACGGTGACGTCATGTTGTCCTTCGTGAGAACAACGATGCCGAAATCACGATCCTGCAGCTCGCCCGCGATAACGTCCATGCCTCGATCACCGCGGCGGATATCCTGACTAGACACAAAGCACTCGACGCTTCCTGCGAGGACAGTAGGGAGCCAGGTGCGCAGCGCCTCAGCGACTTGACGCGACCGCTCTCCGGACCAGCTGATGAAGATCTTCACGCGATCAGCGTATCGATGAAACCGTTGCCCCTTCCCCTACCGGCACCCAGGGTGCAGACCCTGTTATCAGTGTGAATGGTGCTTGATCCCGCCCCGGGATCGGGACACAGTCACGAATGTCACGAGCACCCACCCGGGTACGTCTCCGGTCTCGTCGCGGGCGAACGCATCGAGACGGCTCACCACAGAGCGCCAAAGGCGTCGAAGGGTGCTCTGGCCGCGATGAGTGTCCTGCGGTGGTGCGATCATGGTCGTCCTTTCATAGCCGATCAGCCGATCAGCCGATGCCGAGTCGGAGGATGAACAGTCCCGGATAGACGGCGAACAACACCGACAACGGGAGGATGAGGAAGACGAGCGGCAGCAGCATCAGGATCTCCTTGCGCCCCGCCTGCTCGATCAGCGTTCGCTTCGCGTCTTCCCGTGCGTCTCCCGCCTGCGCGTGCAGCACTGCAGCGAGCGGCGCGCCATGTTCGAGGGCGGCGATCACCTGGTCGACGGCGCGCGACAGCGCGCTCAGGTCGAGGCGTCTCGCCATCTCGCTCAGCGCGTCGGACAGCGGCGACCCGGTGCCGACCGCGAGCACCACCCGGCGAAGCTCACCGGTCAGTTCGCCGGAGCCGACTG
Source organism: Microbacterium sp. GQ128 (assembly GCF_059758615.1). Taxonomy (NCBI): domain Bacteria; kingdom Bacillati; phylum Actinomycetota; class Actinomycetes; order Micrococcales; family Microbacteriaceae; genus Microbacterium; species Microbacterium sp. GQ128. The sequence goes on along the minus strand of NZ_JCAXDY010000005.1, from coordinate 229,940 downwards.
CGGCCACACGACGCAGAGCATCCAGGAATCCCTCGCCGGCCGACAGGCACAGGGCCAGGAACTCGAGAGTCGTCGGAAGCTCCTCGGTGAGACGCACGCGGCGCGCCTTGACTCGCGCTGACAGCTGCAGGTCATATGCGGTGGCGGCGGCCGCGCCGCACAGCAACGGCATCACACCGGTGGGAACGGAAAATCGTCCGATCAGGGCGAGCACGATCAGGACGGCCGCACCCGCACCGGTGCCGGCGAGCGCCCAGCCCAACTGCCTGCCGCGGAACGTCGCCGGTTCCAAGATGGCACCCGCTTGGGAGATTCGCTGTCGAAGCGCCTCTCCCCCACCCACCATGCGCGCGAACGCATCTCGCGATCGACCCCACAGCGTTCGGGCGCTCGCGGGCAATGTACCCGCGATCGGAAGAACTCCCCGCGGAAGGTTCTCATCCGCGACCACGTCACGGATGTAGGGCCCGATCCGCACGCTCAGCGAGGCGGCCCTCCAGCGCGGCAGGCCGGTGAGAATGCTCAGCACACCGGCGGCGAAGGCCCCACCGACGAGCACGGCACCGGCGAGTGCAGAGAACCCGCTCACCCGAACCACCGCCGAGGTTCCGGGAGCCGGCCGATACGGACCATGATCTGGAAGGCGATGACCGAGACCCCCGCGCCCATGCAGATGACGATCACGCCTTCCGGTGTGCCATACGCCGAGGCTCCCTCCGGACGCATGACCAGCAGGCCGAGGATGACCCACGGTGCGATGGCGCCGAGGACCGCCGCGCCACGGATCCATGACTGTCGCGCCTCGACCTCGCCCCGCAGCGCGGCGTCCGCGCGTACGGAGGGGGAGAGCGCTCGAAGCACACCGACCAGTTCGGTGCCGCCGACCTGACGTGCCATCCGCAGGGTCTCGACGATGCGATCGCCGATCGGATCCGCCAACGACGACTTCAGCCGGTCAAGGCTCGTCTCGAATCGACCACTCGCCTGCAGATCTCTGGCGAACACCGCGAATGCGGGTCGCAGCATCGAGGGCGCGGACTCGGCCAGGCTCGCCACGGCATCGGGGAGCGAGAGTCCGACACGGATCGACGCGATGAGGAGATCGCAGACGTCGGGCCACAACTGCCGACGCAGGCGGCGCAGTCGCAACCGTCGTCCGCGCAGGAACATCATCGGCGCCATCGCTCCGGCCGACGCGGCGAGCAGCACCAGCACCGGCAGCCCGGTCAGCAGCCATGCCGTGGAGGCGGCGATGAGCGCGGCGGCGGCGATCACGACGATGACCGCGCGGGACGCCACGTCGTCGTACCCCGCCTCGGCGATCAGCCGGACCAATCGCGCCCTGGGGACCGTCGGGGTGGCATCGGGCCGCGGCGGCCACATCCACGGTGACACGCAGAGGAGGACGCCGGCGGCGAAGACCGCCCCGATCAGGAACGTCACGACGCGACCCCGGCAAGGTAGACGCTGTCGGTGAGGATGCGTCCGTTCTCGACATCGCCGGTGGGCGCGACGATCTCGTGCACGCGCCGACCCCCGGCATGGTCGCGAACGCAGTGCACCACGAGATCCACCGATGCCGCGAGCGCGGGTGCGATGAACCCGCGGTCGATGTTGCGGCCGGCCAGCAACGGCAGGATGCTCAGCTTCTCGAGCGCCTCCGTGGCGGAGTTCGCGTGGACGGTGCACGCGCCCGGCACGCCGGTGTTGAGCGCGAGCACCAGGTCGAGGGCCTCGGCGTCACGCACCTCGCCGACGACCAGGCGATCCGGCCGCATACGCAGTGCCTCCTTGACCAGGCGGCGCAGGGTGATCTCTCCCGTGCCTTCCAGGCTGGCCTGACGACCCTGGAGTGCGACGAGGTCCGGGCCGTCCACGGCCAGCTCGAAGGTCTCCTCGACGGTCACGATGCGCTGAGATCCGGCGCACGAGGCCAGCAGCGCACCGAGCACGGTCGTCTTCCCGGCATGCGTCGCTCCAGAGACGATGACGCTGCGGCCGTCGTTCATCGCGATACGCAGCAGCTCCGCCACGTCGGCGGGCATCATGCCCTGCTGGGTCAACGCCTCGAGCGACCGGTACTTCGGCAGGAACTTGCGGATGTTGACTGCCCAGGACCCGCGCACGACATCGGCGATGGCCACGTGCAGGCGAGAGCCGTCGGGCAGCGACGCGTCGACGAACGGCTGGCTGATGTCGACGCGTCGTCCGCTGGACTGCAGCATCCGCTCCACCAGGTCGCGCACCGCGATCTCGTCGAGGCGCAGCCGGGTCCGTTCCGCCACGCCTTCCCGTGCCACGTGCACGTGCCCGGTGCCGTTCAGCCAGATCTCCTCGACCTCGGGATCGTCCAGCAGCGGCTGGAGCGCCCCGAATCCGCTCAGGGATGCCAGCACGTCGCGCACACATGCCGCCTCATCCTCGATCAGCGCCTCCCCACGCGCCAGGGCGAGGTCATCATGACGACGCACCTCCGCATGGGTGATCCGCCACGCCGAGTCCGGCTCGACGGTCGGATCGATCCCCTCGGACCGCAGACGCATCCGCACACGTTCGGCGACGAGGGCGGAAGGATGACTCACCCCGGCATCCTCGCAACAATCCGCAACCCGGGTCCGAAGTTATCCACAGTCGTCTTTAGCGGCAGGCGTGGATGACCCGCCTCACCACATCCCTCACCGCAGCGCAAGGGAGCAGACACCGCGGTCGCGCCCTGCTGAAATCGCCTGCACACGACGTGATTCAGCGAAAGGACACCGACATGACCGACACCTCCCCCTCCCCGTCGAACCCCGACGAGCCCTCACCGCTCTTCCCCGACGAGCCGCTCGCCCCGAACCCGGAGGAGCCGCTCGCCCCGAACCCGGAGGAGCCATTGGCCCCGAACCCGCAAGAGCCATTGGCGCCGAACCCCCAGGAGCCTCTCGCGCCGAACCCGTCGGAGTCCGGTATCCCGCCCTCGACCCCTCAGGCGTGACGGGAGGGCCGCCGGACGGCAGGCAGGAACTGCGGGCTGATCCTCAGATACACCGTTTCGGCGGTCACTAGAATGATTCCACCGCGCGGGAGTGGTGGAATTGGCAGACACGCAGGATTTAGGTTCCTGTGCCCCAGGGCGTGTGGGTTCAAGTCCCACCTTCCGCACGAGAGACGATGGGGCCGTCCTGCGACCGCACGCGTCGCTCAGCTGCACCGCCGACCAATCACGACCGACGGGACTCCCCTGTGCTCGAAACCATGCTGCACGCGCCGACCGCCCTCATCCCCTGGCTCGACCCCCAGACGATCATCGGCGCGGCCGGGCCGTGGGCGCTGCTCGTGGTGTGCTTCATCATCTTCGCGGAGACGGGACTGCTCGTCGGATTCCTGCTGCCCGGAGACACGCTGCTCATCATCGCGGGCCTTCTCACGCACACCAGCAACGTGTTCGGCGTGAACATCTGGGTCGTTTCGCTCCTGATCGCCCTGTCGGCGTTCATCGGCGGCGAGGTCGGCTACCTGATCGGCCACAAGGGCGGTCCGGCGATCTTCGAACGCAAGGAATCGGGACTCTTCAGCAGGAAGAACGTGGAGCGGACCAACGCGTTCTTCGAGCGTTTCGGCGGTCTCACCGTCATCCTGGCGCGCTTCGTCCCGATCGTCCGCACCTTCGCCCCCGTCGCGGCCGGCGTCGGACACATGCCGTGGCGGCGATACTCGCTGTACAACTTCATCGGCGCGATGATCTGGGGCTTCGGTCTCACGATGGTCGGCTACCTCATCGCCTACATCCCTTGGGTGCGTGATCTGGTCGTCGAGTACATCGATGTGATCCTGTTGCTCGCCGTCGGCGGCACGGCGCTCGTCACGCTCTGGCACTACTTCTCCGAGCGCCACAAGGCGAAGAAGGCGGCAGCGGCCGGTGAAGACGTCGTGACGGATGCCGAAGAGGCACAGGAGCTCGTCCTGGACGCCGACGTGTTCGACCGCGCGCCCGACCTCGACGGCGACGGCAAGCACTGATCTCGATCGGCGCCGCCACCGCGACGCCGATCTCTCAGCCGGCGTTCTTGGCGCGCTCCTCCTTGGTACGCGCGACGCTGGCGCGGAGCGCCTCCATCAGGTCGATGACCTCTCCACCCTCGGCGGCCTTCTCGGCCTCGCCGAAGGTCTCGGCCACGTCGAACGTGTCGCCCGCCTCGATCTTCGCGTCGATGAGCGTGCGCAGCTCCTTCTGGTATTCGTCGACGAACTCCTCGGGGTCGAAATCGGCCGAGTAGCTGTCGACGAGAGATGCCGAGAGCTCGAGCTCCTTCTTCGAGATGCGCACGTCCTCGTCCAGCGCGGGGAACTCGGCTTCGCGCACCTCGTCGGCCCACAGCAGCGTCTGCAGCACGAGCACCTTCCCGCGCACGCGGAGCGCGGCGAGTCGCGTCTTCTGCCGCAGTGTGAAGCGCACGATCGCGGTGCGGTCGGTCTGCTCCAGGGTCTTGCGCAGCAGCACGTACGCCTTGGGAGACTTCGAGTCCGGCTCGAGGTAGTACGGCTTGTCGAGCGTGAGCAGATCGACCTGATCCGAGGGGACGAACTCGACCACGTCGATCTCCCTGCTCTTCTCCGCAGGCAGAGCTGCGAGGTCGTCCTTGGTGAGCACGACCGTCTGGCCCTCTTCGACGTAGGCACGGTCGATGTCGGCGTATGCCACGGTCTCGCCGCACACCTCACAGGTGCGCTGATAGCGGATGCGCCCGCCGTCCTTCTCGTGCACCTGATGCAGCGGCACGTCGTGGTCCTCGGTCGCGGAGTACACCTTGACCGGCACGTTCACGAGGCCGAAGGTCAGCGCACCCTTCCAGATCGTTCTCATGTGACCAGTGAACACCAGCCGACGCCGTCGCGGCCAGACCCTTGACTACGCTGGCTGCATGGTCGGACAAGGGCAGGTGGTGCAGGTCGACGGTCGTCGTCTGCGCGTCACCAACCTCGACAAGGTCGTGTATCCCGAAACCGGCACCACCAAGGGCGAGATCATCGCTTACTACAGCGCGATCGCCCCACTCCTCCTCCCTCTGCTGGATCGACGTCCGGTGACCCGCAAACGCTGGGTGGAGGGCGTCGGAACGGCGGATGCGCCGGCCGATGCGTTCTTCACGAAGCAGCTCGAGCCCGGGGCGCCCGACTGGATTCCCCGTCAGGCCATCCAGCATTCGGACGGCCCGAAGGAGTACCCGCTGGTCGAGGACGTGCCGACCCTCGTGTGGCTCGCGCAGGTCGCCGCGATCGAGCTCCACGTGCCGCAGTGGCGCTTCACCGCGGAAGGCCTGCCCGGCCGTCCGGACCGACTCGTCCTCGACCTCGATCCGGGCCCGGGGGTGGGACTCGCGCAGTGCGCCGAGATCGCCCGGTTCGCCCGCGTCATCCTGACCGACATGGGTCTCGATCCGTTCCCCGTCACGAGCGGGAGCAAGGGCATCCACCTCTATGCCGCTCTTCCGGGCGAGCAGACCAGCGACGAGATCTCCGCCGTCGTGAAGGAACTCGCGCGCCTGATCGAGAACGATCACCCCGACCTCGCCACCAGCGTCATGTCGAAGGCGGTGCGCGGGGGCAAGGTCTTCCTCGATTGGAGCCAGAACAACGGCAAGAAGACCACCATCTCGCCGTACTCGCTCCGTGGTCGCGCGCGCCCCTGGGTCGCCGCCCCTCGAACGTGGGAGGAGCTCGATGACCCGTCACTGGCGCAGCTCGAGATCGACCAGGTCCTGGCCAGGGCCGCCTCAGGTACCGACCCCCTTTCGAGTCTTCGACCCCTGGCCGGCGGATCCACGCCGACGCCGCCCGCGGTGACGACGTCGCCCCGTCGGCCGTCACGCCATCCGCGCGGCGGCCCCGCACCGGCGGTCGACAGCACCGCTGCGACCCTCGCACCGATGCTCGCGGAGAACGGCACCCCCGGCGTCGCCCGCGCACTGAGCGATCCCTCGTGGGTCGAGGTGAAGTGGGACGGCATCCGCGCGATGGGCACCTGGACTGACGGGCGGATGCTGCTGCACGCGCGTCGTGGCACCGACATCACGGGCCGTTACCCCGAACTGACAGCCGACGGAGCACCGTTCCTCCCGATCACGGATGCCGTTGTCGACGGGGAGATCGTGGCATTCGACGCCCACGGGCGGCCGAGCTTCTCGCTGCTTCAGAACCGGATGCACCTCACACGACCGCGGGAGATCGAGCGCGAGGTCATCCGCACGCCGATCGTCTACATGCTGTTCGATCTGCTGCGCCTCGACGGCCATGACCTCACGGGTATGCCGCTGCGCGAGCGACGCACGCTGCTCGAGGACGTGATCGCCGACCTCGATGCTCCGGTCCAGCTCCCGCCGGTCTTCGACGACGTCGATGCGGCCCTGGCTGCGAGCCGGGAGTTCGGGCTCGAGGGGGTCGTGGTCAAGGATCCGCAGTCCCGCTACCGTCCGGGGCAGCGGAGCCCCTCCTGGCTGAAGCTCAAGCACACACGGATGCAGGAGGCCGTGATCGTGGGCATCCGCCCGGGAAAGGGCGATCGCGAGAGCACCCTCGGCTCGCTCCTGCTCGCGGTGCCCGATACCACCGGCGGATCGACGCAGCTCCGCTACGTCGGCCGCGTGGGCTCCGGATTCACAGACCGCATCCTGCGCGACCTCCTCGCTCGCCTCGAGCCCCTCCGAGTGAAAACCGCGCCCCTGGACGGCGTCCCGGCCCCGGACGCGTCCGACGCGCTCTGGGTGCGTCCCCAGCTCGTCGGCGAAGTGGAGTTCGCGAACTGGACCCCGGACGGGGTCCTCCGACACGCGCGGTGGCGCGGGCTGCGCCCGGACAAGGAGCCGGACGACATCGTCGTGGAGCTCTGACCTCGGCGCTCGTCGGGCCTGCTCAGGCGTGATGCGGCTCGCAGTCCGATTGCTCGGCCGGCTCGATCTGGAACGTCGAGTGCTCGACATCGAAATGATCCGCGAGACACGCCTGCATCTCGGAGAGCAGCCGCGTCGATCGTCCGTCGGCGAACAACTGCGGATCGACGCTCACGTGAGCCGTGAAGACGGGCGCCCCTCGGGTCAGTTGCCAGACGTGCACGTCATGCACCCCGACGACACCCGCGTACCCGAGCAGGTGAGTCCGGATGTCGCTGACGGTCGTCCCCTTCGGCGCGGACTCGGCGAGGACCGAGAAGACTTCGCGCAGGAGCGTGATGGCCCGCGGGATGATCATCGCCGCGATGAAGAGCGACGCGATGGCATCCGCCGGCATCCATCCGGTGAGGAGGATGACGATCGCCGCGATGATGACGGCCGCGGATCCGATCAGGTCGCCCATCACCTCGAGATAGGCGCCGCGCACGTTGATGCTCGTCCGCTGCGCGCGGCTCAGCAACCACATCGAGATCGCGTTCGCGAACAGTCCCACCACGGCGACGACCAGCATGAGCCCCCCGGCCACCTCGGCCTGTCCCGGGTTCACGAGGCGACCGATGCCCTCGACGGCGACCCAGGCGGCCAGGGCGATCAGGATCAGCGCGTTGATCAGCGCGCCGAACACCTCGGCACGCTGATAGCCGAAGGTGCGCCGGTCGTCGGCCGGGCGCGCGGCCACCGTCGCCGCGATCAGCGCGATCACGAGAGCAGACGCATCCGTGAACATATGGGCGGCGTCCGCGAGCAGCGCCAGCGATCCGGTCAGGATCGCACCGATGACCTGCACGACCATCACGGTCGCGGTGAGCGACAGCGAGATCGTCAGCAGGCGTCGGCTGCCGGCTGAGCGGATGCCGCCGGCGGCGGGTGCGTGATCGTGCATGCCCCCAGGGTAGACCGGGAAACCGGGCCGGAAGCCCGGTTCCGGCTAGTCGGGAAGGGTAACGATTCTCACCGTCATCTGCGATTCAGCGACGGACTCTCCGAGGTCAGAGTGCGCCGAGGAGCGGGAGCAGCTCAGCGAACGCGCGAGCGCGGTGCGACTGCGACTGCTTCTCCTCCGCGGAGAAATCGCCCACGGTCCGCTCCTGCCCCTCCGGCTGGCCGTCCGGGATGAATATCGGGTCGTAGCCGAAGCCGCCGCCCCCGGAAGCCGACGGCGCAAGTCGCCCCGGCCACCGCCCCTCCACGACGTGCTCGCGCCCATCCGGCAGCACGAGGGCGATCGTCGAGGTGAAGTGGGCGGCCCGGTGCGGATCGGCGATATCGTGCAGCTGATCGAGCAGGAGCTCGAGGTTCGCCGTCGCATCCTTCTTCTGTCCGGCCCAGTAGGCGGAGAAGACGCCGGGCGAGCCGCCGAGCACGTCCACGCAGATCCCGGAGTCGTCCGCCAAGGCCGCGAGTCCGGTATGCGCCGCAGCAGCGCGCGCCTTGATGAGCGCGTTCTGGGCGAACGTGACCCCGTCTTCGACCGGCTCAGGGCCGTCATAGCCGACGACCTCGAGATCAGGACGCGCCTGCGCCACGATCTGCTGGAACTCCGCGACCTTGTGCGCGTTGTGGGTCGCGAGGACGACCTGCATCGTCACTCCCCCGCCAGTGCGGCGAGCTGCTTGCCCTTCAGGTCCTCGCAGCCGGCCACACCGAGCTCGAGCAGAGCATCGAGTTCGCGCTTGTCGAACGGCGCGCCCTCCGCAGTGCCCTGCACCTCGACGAAGAGTCCGCGACCCGTGACGACGACGTTCATGTCGGTCTCGGCCCGGACATCCTCGGTGTATGCCAGATCGAGCATGGGCTCGCCGTCGATGATCCCCACCGACACGGCGGCCACGGAGTCGAGCAGCGGCGTGGAGTTCTTGCCGATGAACTTCTTCTCGCGACCCCACTCGATCGCGTCGGCCAGGGCCACATAGGCACCCGTGATGGCCGCGGTGCGCGTGCCGCCGTCTGCCTGCAGCACATCGCAGTCGATCACGATCGTGTTCTCTCCGAGCGCCTTCGTATCGACGACGGCGCGCAGCGCACGACCGATGAGGCGGGAGATCTCGTGGGTGCGACCGCCGATGCGGCCCTTGACGCTCTCGCGGTCGTTGCGGCTGTTCGTGGCGCGAGGAAGCATCGAGTACTCCGCCGTCACCCATCCCTTGCCCTTGCCGGTCAACCAGCGCGGCACCCCGTTGGTGAAGGATGCCGTGCACAGCACCTTCGTGCCGCCGAAGCTGATCAGCGCGGACCCCTCGGCGTGCGCGCTCCAGTTGCGCTCGATGGTGATCTCTCGCAGCTGATCGGTGGAACGGCCGTCGACGCGGACGATTTCGGACATGTGCTTCTCTCGGTCGGGGTGGGACGAATCGACGGACGATTCGAGGAGGGGCTTACTCGGAGACGATGTGAGGAAGAGCGATGACTCCGGTCTGCACGAGCTGCACGTCCCGCACCTCGCGGCCCATCAGTCGGTTGGCCAATGCCGTGAATTCGTCGGCCGAGGCACCGGTGGCCTCATAGACATAGGTCGCCGCCGCATCGGGCGACGCCAGGAGGTCGCCTCTGACCAGCTGGCGGTAGACATCGCCGGCGGTCTCGTCGTCGCTGGAGACGAGGGTGACGCCCTCGCCCATGACGTAACTGATGGCACCACGCAGGAAGGGATAGTGCGTGCATCCGAGCACGAGGGTGTCGACCTCCGCGTTCCGCAGCGGCGCGAGGTACTCCTCGGCGACCGCGAGGACCTCGGGAGTGCCGGTGATCCCCGCTTCGACGAACTCGACGAACCGCGGACAGGCCGCCGTGAAGACCTGCAGCCTCTCGTTCACCTCGAGCATGTCCTGATAGGCCCGGGACCCGATGGTGCCCACCGTGCCGATGACGCCGACCCGTCCGTTGCGCGTCGTGGACACGGCTCGGCGCACGGCCGGGCCGATGACCTCGACGACGGGGATGTCGTAGCGCTCGCGAGCGTCACGGAGCATGGCGGCCGACGCCGTGTTGCACGCGATCACGAGCATCTTGACGCCCTGGTCGACGAGCGTGTCGAGCACCTCGAGGGAGTAGCGGCGGACGTCCGCGATCGGCTTGGGCCCATACGGGGAGTGCGCGGTGTCGCCGATGTAGACGAACGACTCCCGGGGCAGCTGGGCGCGGATGGCCCGCGCCACCGTGAGCCCGCCGACACCGGAGTCGAAGATCCCGATCGGCGCGTCGTTCATGACTCCCCAGCCTACCCGCGTGCGACGCGTCGCGCGCATCAGCGCGCTCAGTATGCTGAGCGCATGACCACGTCGACGGCGCTGCTCACCGACCGCTACGAGCTGACGATGCTCGCCGCTTCCCTCCGGGACGGGACCGCCTTCCGCCCCAGCGTCTTCGAGCTGTTCTCCCGTCGATTGTCCGGAGGTCGTCGATTCGGCGTCGTGGCCGGCACCGGCCGTCTTCTCGGACTGCTGCGCGAGTTCCGCTTCGGCGAGGAGGAGCTGCGCTTCCTCCGCGACGCGCAGGTCGTGGATGCCGAGTCGCTGAAGTACCTCGAGGACTACCGTTTCACCGGCACGATCCGTGGCTACCGCGAGGGCGAGCTCTACTTCCCCGGCTCCCCCATCCTCACCGTCGAGGGAACGTTCGCCGATGCGGTGGTCCTGGAGACCCTGGCGCTCAGCGTGCTCAACCACGACTCGGCCGTCGCGACCGCCGCCGCGCGGATGAGCATCGCGGCGGGCGAGCGTCCGCTGGCGGAGATGGGTTCACGACGTGCGGCTGAGCGCTCAGCCGTGGCCGCCGCCCGCGCCGCCTACATCGCAGGGTTCGGCGCGACGAGCAACCTCGAAGCCGGGCGGAGCTGGGGCATCCCCACGATGGGCACGGCCGCCCACTCGTGGACGCTGCTGCACGACACCGAGGAGGAGGCGTTCCGCGCCCAGGTGGAGAGCATGGGCACCGACACCACGCTGCTCGTCGACACCTACGACATCCGCACCGGCGTAGAGACGGCGATCCGCGTCGCCGGCACGCGTCTCGGGGGTGTGCGAATCGATTCCGGCGACCTTCCGATCGTCGCCGCGGATGTGCGCGCACAGTTGGATGAGCTCGGGGCCGCCGACACGCGCATCACCGTGACCAGCGACCTCGATGAGTACGCCATCGCGGCACTCGCCGCGTCGCCGGTCGATGCCTACGGTGTCGGCACTTCCGTGGTGACCGGATCCGGCTACCCCACCGCGAGCATGGTCTACAAGCTCGTGGCCCGTCAGGATGGCGCCGGCTCGTGGATCGGCGTCGCGAAGGCATCTGCCGACAAGGCGTCGTACGGCGGCCGCAAAGCCGCGTTCCGCACGCTCGTCGACGGGGTGGCGACCGCCGAGACCGTCGTCGTCTCCGACGGCTTCGAGGAGCCCGACACTCCGGACGAGCACCCGGATGGTCGCCCGCTCCAGGTGACCTTCGTCGAAGCCGGCGATATCGACACCGCCCACGAGGGATCCGAGGGGACGGCGTCCGCACGGGCGCATCACCTGCGCGTGCGCGAGGAACTTCCGGTGCGCGCTCTCGCGCTCAGCAAGTCCGACCCGGCGATTCCCACCGTGTACGTCGAAGCCGACTGACGTCAGCTGATCATCGACTCGTAGATCTCCTTGCACGTGGGGCAGATCGGGAACTTCTCCGGGTCGCGACCCGGAGTCCACTTCTTGCCGCACAGTGCGCGTACCGGTTTCCCGGTGATCGCGGATTCGAGGATCTTGTCCTTCTTCACGTAATGCGAGAAGCGCTCGTGGTCGCCCGGTTCGAGATTCTCCTCGCGGAGAAGCTCTTCCAGTTCGCGATCAAGCGTTGCCACGCCGCCCTGATCGGGGCTGTCCAGCGGAGTACTCATCCCGTGAGTCTAGCGGCGTCGACAGCGCTGCGGGCGGTGGTCACGCGGTCTCGACGAACTCCATCAACCGCTCGCCGCTGCGCTCGAAGATGCGTCCGCCGATGACCGCTCCGGCCGCCAGCACGGCGAGCCCGACGAGAAGCCCGACCCAGAACGTCGCCGGTGCATAGGCCGAGCCCTCGAGGAGGGTGGCCGCGAACAGCCAGATCGTGGGGATGCTGACCACGATCGCTCCGAGGAAAGCCGCCGCCGGTCCGTACGTGCCCCGGGAGGTGGGCCGCTGCGGCTGCTGGAAGGGACTGTCGCCGGGACGGGAGACCGCATACGGGGCCACGACCGACACGATGCTGGAGATGCCGAGAGCCGAGAACAGGAGGCTCGCCGCCAGGCCGCCGAGCGGCAGCAGGAGACTCCAGTCGCCGACCAGGAGGAGTGACAGCGGTGTGGCGATCGCGAGGACCGGCACCGCCACCAGCAGCACCGGGATCAGGCGACCGAGGCGATCGGGAAGTCCGCGCACGCCGCTGGCCACATGGGTCCACAGGGCCGTCGAGTCGTAGGCGACGTCGTTGTGCGGCAACCAGCCGAAGAACAGTGCCATCACCGGGACGGGAACCAGCGCGGCGACCTCGACCGGTACTCCGGCGACGATGAGCGGCAGCACCGTCAGCACCCCGGCGACCGGGACGACGATGAGGTTCATGATGTATCGGCGGTCCCGGAGCCAGTAGACGAGACTCCGGGCGGCGATCGCGCCGAACGCGTTGGACGGCAGCAGACCGAACCAGCCGAGCCCGGTGCGCTCGCGCGCGGCGACCGGGCGTTCGGTCGTCGTGAGCAGGCGACGCACGAGCCATGACCACGCGAACCAGAGCAGGCCGACGGTGACGACCGCGACGATACCGCTGACCCATGCCGTCGCCGTCTCCCCCGCGGCCGACGAGAAGAGGAAGGCGGGCGAAGCTGCGAACGGACTGAAGCCGAGCACGGTCGACAAGGTCGCGAGCGAGTGGGGCACGAGGCCGTCCCACCGCAAGGATCCGAAGAACACGGCGACCGGGAAGGCGATGACGAGCAGCGCGAGGGCGAACAGCGCGGTGAGCTCGCGAGAGCGGCGCTCCGGCAGCAGGAGGGCGTTGAGCGCCATGCCGATCCGCGAGATGAGCACGGTCGTGACGACGCCGAGAAGGGTCATCAGGACGGCGAGGGGCCACGGCGTCCCCGCCCCGATCGCGACGATGCAGACGCTGATGTAGACGGCGAGCAGCGCCAAGCTGGGGACGCTGACGAAAGCAGCCAGGAGGAGCACCCACGGCATCTGGCGTTCGTCCACGCCGAAGACGGCGAACCGTCGGGGGTCCAGCTGGTCGATCGCGCCGACGAGGATGGGTCCCACGAGGAAGCCGAGGAGCAGGGCGGCACCACCGAGGACGGTGACAGCGCGTGCGACCGGAACTGGTGCATCCGCGAGGCTGAACACCGCGAAGCAGACGACGACGGTGACGGCGACGACCGCTGCGAGCAGAACGAGCATCCGAACCCGACGGTCGCTGCGCAGCGCTCCGATGAGGAGCGCGAATCTCAGTCGGAGAACGTGTGCAGCCACTCGAGCCCCTCCACCTCTCCGCTGGAACCCGCGAGTTCCACGAAGCGCGCTTCGAGGGTCTGCCCTGCGCGCACCTCGTCGATCGTTCCCTCTGCGAGGACCTCACCGTTGACGATGATGGCCACGCGCGAGCAGACGCGCTCGACCAGGTCCATGCCGTGGCTGGAGAGGATGACGGTGCCACCGTGCGAGACATAGGCGCGCAGGATGTCCAGGATCACGGCGGATGAGACCGGATCGACCGATTCGAACGGCTCGTCGAGCACGAGGACGCGCGGCGAGTGGATCATGGCCCCGGCGAGCATGATCTTCTTCGTCATGCCTGCCGAGTAGTCCGAGACCACCCGACTGAGCGCATCACCGAGATCGAAGGCACGAGCGAGGTCCGCCGCCCGCTTCTCGATGACGTCGGCCGTGAGCCCCCGCAGCAGCCCGTAGTAGTAGAGGAGCTGACGGCCGGTAAGCCGGTCGAACGTACGCAGCCGATCAGGCAGGACGCCCATCATGCGCTTCGCTGCCTGGGGCTTCACCGCCTGATCGATACCGCAGATCACGACGCTGCCCTCATCGGCTCGCAGCAGACCGGCGACGATCGAGAGCGTGGTGGTCTTGCCTGCACCGTTGGGCCCGACGACCCCATAGAACGATCCGGCAGGGACGGTCAGGTCGATCCCGGCGACGGCTCGATTGTCGCCGAACTGCTTCACGAGGCCGCGGATGCTGATGGCCTCGCCGCCCGATGCGCTGTCGATCGCGCCGACGGCGTCCGACGCCGCATCGTCGGAATCGACAGTGGCTTCGACGACCTCGACCGACGTCGCTTCCTGAGCGGGTTCGGCCTCGACGGCGACGGTCGCCACGGTGGCATCGTCATCGACGGTCACTGCGGGCGCGTCGGCCTCACCGAGCTTCGGGGACACGGAGGCGTTCTCGACCGCAGGGTCGGACGCCACGGGCGGCATCTCGGCGACGGCCGGCGATGCCTCGACGACGGGGGCCGCAGGGGTGACGGCACTCGTCTCGACAACGACCGCCTGCTCGGCCGCAGCAGCCTGCTCCGTCGCCGCTTGCTCGGCCGCTGCCTTGTCCGCCACAGCCTGCTCGGCCGCCGCCTCTGCCGCCACAGCCTGCTCGGCCGCCGCCTTTGCCGCCACAGCCTGCTCGGCCGCCGCCTTTGCCGCAGCCGCCTTCGCGGCGGCTGTCTTGGCTGCTGCCGTCTTCGCTGCCGCCGTCTTCGCGGTCGTCGACCGGGCTGTGGACTTGGCTGCCGCCGTCTTCGCCGCCGCGGTCTTGGCCGCCGCCGTCTTCGCCGCCGCGGTCTTGGCCGCCGCAGTCTTGGCTGCCGTAGTCTTGGCTGCCGCCGTCTTCGCCGCGGCCGTCGTCGAAGTCGGCGCTTTCGCCGCGGAGGCCCGTGCGGCGGTGTTCTTCGCTGCAGCAGTGCGAGCCGCCGCCGGGACCCGCCTCGGAGCCGTTTTCGCTGTCGCCCCGTCGAGCATCGCGTTCTTCAGCGGCTCGACGATGACGTCAGCGGTCGGCGCCGCCTTCTCCGCGGCGGACTTCGTGGTCGGCTTCTTCGGAGCGGCACGCTTCGCGGGGGCAGGCTTCGCCGGAGCGCGCTTCGCCGCGGCGGTCGTCTTCGCGGCGGTCGTCTTCGCGGCAGTCGTCTTCGCGGCAGTCGTCTTCGCGGCAGGCTTCGTCGATGCCTTCGGCAGCGCGGTTTCGGTATCGTCCACCTCGGCGGCGCGGTCGTCAGGGGAGGAAGTCACCGTCCTACGGTATCAATGGGGAGCCGCATGCCAAGGCCGCCGCGCAACATTCACCGCTGAACCCTCAGATCGGACACAATGGGCCGGAGGGCGAGCCTGTGCGTCCGGTGTGTACTCGATCACGAAATGACAACGGGAGGGTCCCCGACCCGGGGCTTCCCAGGCTGCCTCGCTACCATGAACTCGGCACGACGAAGTGTCTGGTCGGTGAATCGACCGTGAACACAACTTCCTTTAGGAGCACTCGTGACTCTTCAGACCGTCATCCTCGCCGCCGGCATGGGCTCGCGCCTCGGCCGCGCGCTGCCGAAGCCGCTCACCGAACTCAGCGACGGCCGCACGATCATGGGCCAGCAGCACGACAACATCCGCGCCGCCTTCGGCTCGGACGCGCGCATCACCACGGTGGTCGGCTACCGCGCCGAGACCATCATCGACGCCTTCCCCGCAGTCAACTACGTCCACAACGAGCGGTACGACGAGACGAACACGTCGAAGAGCCTGCTGCGCGCCCTCGGCGCGACCGGCAAGGGCGGCGTGCTGTGGATGAACGGCGACGTGGTGTTCGACCCGATGATCCTCGGACGCGCGGCCGCCTACATCGAGCGCGACCAGTCGTTCGTCACCGTCAACACCTCCAAGGTCAGCGATGAAGAGGTGAAGTACACGGTCACCGCCGAGGGCTTCATCAACGAGCTGTCCAAGACCGTCAAGGGCGGTCTGGGTGAGGCCGTGGGCATCAACTACATCTCGTCCACGCACAAGAAGGCGTTCATGCGCCAGCTGCAGCGCGTCGAGGACCAGGACTACTTCGAGCGGGGCCTCGAGCTCGCCATCGCCGAGGACGGCCTGCTGCTCGAGCCGATGGACGTCTCCGACCTGTACGCGGTCGAGGTCGACTTCGCCGAAGACCTGGAGCGGGCGAACCTCTTCGTCTGATCTCTCATCACGAAAGCCCGGTCCCTTCCGAGGGACCGGGCTTTCGGCGTTTTCGCGGCCGGGCTTCGTAGGATCACTGCATGGCCCCCAAGGTGCACAAGATCCACTCCCTGCCGGATGACGCCCCGTGGGACAAGGGCGTGCCGCCCACCGGTTCCCCGGAGCATCCGATGATGGTGCGCGGACTCGACCGCGTGCTGTCGATCCAGCGACCCCTCGTCCTGGCCCACATCCGCAGCATCCGCCTGCGCAATCCCCACGCATCGCCCGCCGAGATCATCCGCATCCTCGAGCGGCGCTACCTCGCAGCCGTGACCACGGGCGGCGCAGCGGTGGGCGCGACCGCCGTCGTCCCCGGCATCGGCACGGGCGTCACGCTCGCGCTCTCCGGAGTGGAGACCGTGGGCTTCGTGGAGTCGACCGCGCTCTTCGCGCAGTCCGTCGCAGAGGTGCACGGCATCGCGGTCGCGAACCCCGATCGCGCACGCGCCCTCGTGATGACGCTCATGCTGGGCAAGGAGGGCGTCGACCTCGTCGGACAGCTGGCCGGGCAGATAGCCGGACGCGGCGGAAGCAGATCGTCCTACTGGGGCGAGCTGGTCACGAAGTCCCTCCCCCGCGCCGCCGTCGGACCTCTGGTCGACCAGCTGAAGAGCATGTTCGTGAAGCAGTTCGCGGCCAAAGGCGGGGCCTCGGTCATCGGCAAGGCGCTGCCGTTCGGCATCGGCGCCGCGATCGGAGGCGCCGGAAACCACATCCTGGGTCGTCGCGTGCTGACCACATCGCACAAGGCGTTCGGGGCCGCACCGATCGATCTCCCCCGGGAACTCGAGCCCGTCGTCGGCGCGGAGAAACTCGAACTGCGGATGCTGCGCGGCGCGCGCTACGCCGGCTCCGCGGTGGCGGGCGCCGCCGGGACGACCGTACGCGGTGTCGAGTGGGTCGGTCGCAAGGCGCTCTCCCTCGGACGCACCCCGAAGACGGACCCCGCCCTGGAACAGGAGGAGGCCGGGAGCACGAGCGTCCCCGCTCCGCCGGAAGCGGCCTCGTCTTCCGAATCGGACGACGCGCCGCGCTGAAGTCCGCGCGCTCATCGCCAAAGGATCGGCCGACCCGTTGTGCCGAGCATCCAACGGAGCGCGTCGACCCGACGCTAGGGTGGAATCCGTGACGGACAAGCCCGACCTCTTTACCACCGCCGGCAAGATCGCGGATCTGCGCGCTCGCTATTCGGAAGCCGTCGTCGACGCGGAAGCGAAGGCGAAGGAGAAGCAGCACGCGAAGGGCAAGATGACCGCCCGTGAGCGCATCGAGCTGCTCGTCGACCCCGGGAGCTTCGTCGAGTTCGACGAGTACGTGCGCCACCGCACCACCGCGTTCGGCATGGACCGGTCCCGCCCCTACGGCGACTCGGTCGTCACCGGCGTCGGCACGATCAACGGGCGCACCGTCGCGGTGTACTCCCAGGACTTCTCGACCTTCGGCGGATCGCTCGGCGAGGTCGCCGGCGAGAAGATCGTCAAGATCATGGAGTTCGCGCTCTCCGGAGGCATGCCCTGCATCGGCATCCTCGATTCGGGTGGCGCCCGCATCCAGGAGGGCGTCGTGGCGCTCGGCAAGTACGGCGAGATCTTCCGCCTGAACACCCGCGCATCCGGCGTCATCCCGCAGATCTCGATCATCATGGGCCCGGCGGCCGGCGGTGCGGTGTACTCGCCGGCACTCACCGACTTCGTCATCATGGTCGACAAGACCAGCCAGATGTTCGTCACCGGACCCGACGTGATCAAGACGGTCACCGGCGAAGACGTGGGCATGGAGGAGCTCGGCGGCGCGTACACGCACAACACCCGCTCGGGCGTCGCGCACTACCTCGCGGAGGATGAGGACGACGCGATCGACTACGCGCGCACGCTCCTCAGCTTCCTCCCCGACAACAACATGGCAGAACTGCCCTCGTACGAGAGCACGTTCGAGTTCGAGACCACCGACGCCGATCGCACGCTGAACACGATCGTGCCGGACTCGACGAACCAGCCCTACGACATCCACACGGTGATCGAGCACATCGTCGACGAGGGCGACTTCCTCGAGGTCCAGCCGCTGTTCGCCCCCAACATCGTGATCGGATTCGGTCGCATCGAGGGACGATCGGTCGGGGTCATCGCCAACCAGCCGTCCCAGATGGCCGGAACGCTCAACATCGAGGCCGGTGAGAAGGCCAGCCGCTTCGTGCGCTTCTGCGATGCTTTCTCGATCCCGATCGTCACCCTCGTCGATGTGCCCGGGTACCTTCCCGGCACCGACCAGGAGTGGACCGGCGTCATCCGCCGCGGAGCCAAGCTGCTCTACGCATACGCCGAGGCCACCGTGCCGCTGGTGACCGTCATCCTGCGCAAGGCCTACGGCGGCGCGTACATCGTCATGGGCTCGAAGCAGCTCGGCGCGGATGTGAACCTCGCGTGGCCGACGGCGGAGATCGCGGTCATGGGCGGTCAGGGCGCCGTCAACATCCTGTACCGAGGCGAGATCAAGAAGGCCGAGGAAGCCGGCGAAGACGTTGCCGCCGTACGCACCCGTCTCGCCAACGAGTACACGTACAACGTGGCGTCGCCGTTCCTCGCGGCCGAGCGCGGCGAGCTCGACGGCATCATCGAGCCGGCGAACACCCGGGTCTCGATCGCCAAGGCACTGCGCGCATTGCGCGGCAAGCGCGCCGAGCTTCCGCCGAAGAAGCACGGGAACATCCCGCTGTGACCGCGCACGAGACGCCGAGCGGAGTGTCGGGGGATGCCGCCCCGATGCTCGAGATCACCCGCGGGGCGGCCACCGAAGAGGAACTCGCCGCACTCATCGCGGTGATCAGCGAGGCGTACGTCACCGAGGCGGCGGACGCCGTCGTCGAAGAGCCGTCCGTCTCGGCGTGGACCCGCACGCAGCGTCCCCTCCGCCGTCCGCTGCGTCGGGACATCCCCTGGGGAAGATTCTCCGGCTGATGGGGATCAGTGCCCGAGCAGCAGTGCCGACGCGCGCGGGCTGAGGAGCGAATCGAGCACCACGCAGCCGGCTCCCACGGCGCCCACATCGTCGCCGACGACCGTGCCGTCGACAGGCAGCGAGCGCACCGCGCGCGTGGCGCTCGCGGTGTCTAGCCGGCCGGGGATCTCACGCAGATAGACGTCGGACAGTCGCGACCAGAACGGGCCGCCGAAGACCACGCGGTCGACGTCGAGCATGTTCGTCAGCGCGGCCGTCAGCACCGACATGTGCGCCGCGGCCTGCCGCAGCACGCCGTCCGCGAGCGCGTCCCCCTCCGCCGCCCGGTCGCACAGATCCGTGAGACGCGCCTCGACGGCGTCGACATCGCTCACCCCCTGATCGTCGGGGAACACTCCCGCACGCGCCGCCTGCGCCACGATGGCCTGCGGCGTGCAGACGACTTCGACGCAGCCGCGGGATCCACAGGTACACGACGGTCCATCCGGGTCCACGATGATGTGGCCGACCTCTCCGATGTTGCGTGTGCTTCCGCGGACCGCCTCCCCCTGTCTCACCAGCGCCGCACCGATACCCGTACCCAGATACACGAACACGAACGAGTCATCGGCCGACGCCCTGCGCATCCAGAGCTCGCCCACCGCGGCAGCGGTCGTGTCCTTCTCCAGCACCACCGGGAAACCGGTCGCTTCGGCGAGGACTGCGCGCAGCGGCACCCGGTTCCAGCCCCGGAGCTTCGGCGGATCGATCACGGTCCCCTTCTCCGCATCGAGCGGCCCGGGGGCCGCGATCCCCACCCCGGCGATCGATGTCCGGTCGACCCCCGATCCCGTGATGAGCGCGTCGATCGTCGCCGCCATGGCCTCGACGATCCGCCGAGGCTCCATGTCGGGGGTATGCGCGCTCGTACGCCGCACGACCGCACCGGAGAGATCGAGCAGCACGAACGTCATGACGGCGGGGTCCAGGTGCACTCCGACCGCGAACCTGCTGTCCGGGACGAGCCGCAGCGTGACCCGGGGCTTGCCCGGCCCGTTGATCGTGCGCCCGGCCTCGCGGATGAGACCGTCGTCGAGCAGCCGCCGCGTGATGTTCGTGACGGTCTGGGCCGACAGGCCGGTGGCCGCGGCGAGCTCGATCCGGCTCGACCCCTCGCCGGACTGACGGATGGCCTCCAGCACGACGGACTGGTTGAAGTCGCCCATCCGTGGAAGATTCGTGCCCCGGCGCGTTCGCATCGTCCCATGATCCCCCATCGGAGGAGAAAACGTGTCCCCCAAAATACCTACAGACAACGATTGGAAGAACCTTCAGACTGAGTGAGACGCTTCGCGTTCGGCTGGTCTCTCTGTCCCAGGGTAGACAGACGCTGATCGGCCACCAGCGGACGGTTTTCGGGTAACTGTCCGCACGGCGAGGGGCAGGCGGATACGCCGCCCCTCGCCCACTCTCTACCGCCTCGACTCCGGTCCCCTCCCCCACCGGAGCCGAGGGGCGGCGATCAGCCCGCTGCGGAGACCCGCAGGATCTCGTGCCACAGGTCGACGGAATCGTCGTCTCCGGAGGCGCGCGTGCCGGCTCGGCCGACCACCGTCACCACGACGCGGGGATCACGTGCCGAGCGGATGATGAGGCGAGCGCTCTGCGCGCGGGTGAGCACGACGGCCAGTTCGTCGCGGATCTCGACCCGACGCTCCTCCGCGATGCCGTCGAAACCGCCCTCGTCGAACACCGTGACGACCGCGCCGCGCCGACGCGCGGCATCGATCGCGTTGCGCACGGCGTCGTTGAGCAGGTCCGCACCGCGGAGCTCGTCCCGGAGCCGCCCCTCGGCGAGGCGCGCGTCCAAGCGTTCCTTCTCGTTCAGGGCACCGCGAGACGCCACCACACGGCTCAGCACGGGACCCGCGACAGCCAGAGCGAACTGCGTGCGCAGACGCCGCTCGCGCTGACGCACGCGCTGTGTCGCGTGCCAGGCCGAGACCGCCTGCTGGATCTCGGCGAGGCGCTCGGTGTCGCGGACCGCACGATCCCAGAACATCACGAGCAGTCGGGCGACGACCACCCACATGATCGACCCCACCAGACCGAGGCTCAACGCCACCCCGAGGCCCAGATACGCGGATGCCTCCATCACGAGGACCGCGAGCGTCGCCCAGCCGACCAGGAACCGACGACGGACGATGCACACGACCCCGAGCAGGCCGAGCGCACCGATGTACCAGGTCGCGAAAGGCGCCGTACGGTCGGCGGGGTCGAGCGAGAACGTCACGAGCGCGGGGATCGCGGCGCTGGCCAGCAGCGCCAGCACAGCCGACCACAGAGGCATCCTTACCGAAGCGGCGCTGCCGAGGATCGCGATGTTGACCACGGCGAGGTACAGACCGATCGCGACGACCATCAGCAGCGGTGCGGTGGGCTGCTCGATCCACCAGATTCCGCGCGCGACGAAGTACAGCGCGAACCCGACGGCGAGCGAGGTCGCGACGCTGCGGACGGTGCGGTTCACGAGCGCTCCCATCCGAGGACCACGGTCGTGCCCCGCTCGTCCGACCGGATCTCCGCCGTGCCGGCGACACCGGCCATGCGAGCCAGGATCGACGCCCGGATGCCCAGGCGATCCGCGCCGATGCTCTCGACGTCGAAACCCGGTCCGGTGTCGGACACCGTCACGGCGATCCCCTCATCGCCATGGCCCTCGGCGATGATGTGCAGTCCGCGCCCGTTGGCGTGTGCGACGGAATTGCCGATGGCCTGACGCGCGGCGAGCACGAGGGCCCGGGCAGCGCGACCGGGGATGAGCCCGATCCCGCCGCGCTCCTCGACGATCGCATCGGCGCCCAGTTCGGAGAGCGCTCGACGGAGCTCCACCACGATCTGCGCCGTTCCGATCGGCTCGTCGCTGCCCTCCTGCGCCACGGCGGCCTCGGTGTTGGCGAGGCGGGTGAGCGCTTCCCGCGCCATCGCGACCGCCAGCTCCTTCGCCCGATCGCCCTCCGCGCGCTCGGCGGCGATCAGTGCAGCCAGAACGCTGTCGTGCATGAGTGCGGACATGGCCACCCGCTCCTCCTCCGCCGCGGCGGCAGCAGCAGCGGTCGAGTACGACGCGACGGCCTGCCCTCTGGCCTCATCGACGCCCGCCGCGACCGAGCGGAACATCCAGCCGAGCGAGATCATGACCACGCCGAGGATCAGCGTGAACGACACGTCGAAAGCGGTCGTGACCCAGAACTCCCGCGAGAACCCGCCCTGGACGAGCCGGACGTAGCCGTAGACGAACGGCATCCCGGCCGCCCAGGCGAACTGGAGCCGCAGCGGGAACGCGAGCATGGCCGCGACGACCCCGACGTTGACGAGGAAGAAGATCCACGGCTGATCGCCCGCGCTCTTGTCCGTCGGGTCGACGACGGTCGGCCATGCGGCGAGTGCGAGGACGTAGACCACGGCGAAGATGCCCGAGAAGAGGCGCACACCGCGGCCGATCAGACAGGCCGCGAGCATGGCCGCCAGGGGCACGAACACCACGGTCAGGATCATGACGTCCGCCGCGTCGGCCCGTGACGGAGAGCTCAACGCCGCGATCAGAGCCTGCACGCCGAGCGCGGCCGAACCGATCGCCACGACGATCGCGAGGATACGCTCCATGCGCTTGCCGGTGAAGCGCTCGAACTCGGTGTCCGCGCTGCCGGGCGAGGGGATCTTGCTCCAGGCATCGCGGATGCTGAGCGGATCAGCGGGCACTCGGCGCCCCGTCGGCCGCGACGATCCCGTCCTCCATCGCCCGACGGAGGAGGTCGACCTTGGTCGGTGCCGGGCGACCGACCTCGACGTACTTCACCCGGACGCGGGTGATGTTCTCCTTGGCCGTCGAGTACGCGACACCGAGGCGTTCGGCGACGGCCTTCAGCGGCAGCCCCGTGGCGTAGAGCCGGAGCACCTCGCGCTCGCGGGTGGAGAGCTGCGCGTCGGCGAAGGCCCGATCCCCGTCGACGGCACTGGCCCATTCGACGTTGTTGAGCGCTTCGCCCTGCGCGACGGTCCGGATCGCATCCAGGACGTCGTCGAGAGCGGACGACTTGCTGACGACGCCGGCGGCCCCGGCCGCGAGCGCCTCGCGCACCGCTGCGGGACGGTCCGCGACACTGTGGATGACGACGCTCGCCCCGTCGCTGACGAGCGAGGTCACGTTCTCCGTCACGGTCGATCCGTCGCCGAGCGTGAGGTCGAGCACGACCACGTCGGCCGGAGCGGACCCGGAGGCCACTCGCCACTCGAGGTAGGAGACGACCGTGCTGCCGGAGAAGACCACCGTCTGCGAATCACGCGCGCACGCGGCCTCGAGGCCGAGGCGAACGGACTCGTGATCGTCGATGAGTGCGACCCTGCTCATCCACCCAGCCTAGTGAGTACCTGGCCGCAGCCCGGATCGGTCACCTCGTGAGGAGGGCGACGACCTCGAAATGGTGCGAGTGCGGGAAGAGGTCGAAGCCGCGCAGGCGGTCGACCTTCCACCCGAGGGTCCGGAACGTCCCGAGGTCTCGGGCGAGCGCGACCGGATCGCACGCGACGTAGGCGATCGCCTCGGGCGCGAGGGCGTGCACCGCCTCGACGACCTGGCGACCCGCCCCGGCGCGCGGCGGGTCGAGGATGACGGCTCCGGTGCGCCCCGCACCCTTCTGCGTGGAGAGGAAGCGATCCACGCGCGCGGTCACGGCCTTCACGTCGAGCGGGGCGAGGTTCGCGGCGGCGTGCTGGGTGGCCCGGGCGCTCGACTCGACCGTGACGATGTCGGTGCCGCCGAGGTCGGCGAGGGTCGCCGCGAAGAGCCCGACGCCGCCGTAGAGGTCGTAGTGCGTCTTCTCCTCGTCGACGTGCCCCTCGAGCACGCCGTATACGGCGGCATCGAGCACGGATGCAGCCCGCGGGTGCACCTGCCAGAACCCCGTGGAGTCGACCTGGAAGCGGCGGTCGCCGACGACCTCCTCGATCACTTCCGGAGTCGGACGACGACGGAAACCGCGAGCGACCTTCGCCGGCCGCTCGGTCTCCTCCCGCCGGATGACGCGGACCCGGCCGTCTGCGGGCTCGACGAGTTCGATGCGTCCCGGTGCCTCGCCGTGCAGCGCGAGTGCGGCCTCGGCGATGGCGGGGCGCGAGAGCGGGTAGCTGCTGACGGGGATGACGCGGTGGCTGCGCGCGGCGAAGGGACCGACCTCGCCCGACTCGTCCACGTGCAGGGTGACGCGGGTGCGCCAGCCGGTGCCGTCACCGGAATCGACGGCCTCGATCTCCGGAGCGTCGAGCCCCTGACCCGCGAACCGGTCGAGGGCCTCCGTCAGCACCTGGCGCTTGAGCACCCGCTGGTGTCCCAGGTCGATGTGGCCGAGATCGGCTCCGCCCGGACGGTCGGCAGGGTCACGCGAGAGATCGGCTTCGGCCCAGATGTGCGGGCGGCGGTGCTCCGACGCGTCGAGGACATCGATCGTCTCGGCTCGCCAGAAGCTGCGCGTCGACGCGTCCGCCCCCTCCTGCGGGGCGATCACCCTGGCGCGCACGCGCTCCCCGGGGATCGCATCGGAGACGAAGACCACGCGGCCCTCATGGCGGGCGACGAAGGTGCCCCCGTGTGCGATGCCGGTGATGTCGAGCTCGAGCACGTCGGCTGGGGAGGAAGTCATCCTTCGAGGATACGGTGGTGGACATGCGCGTCTGCCTCGCCTCCACGTCTCCCGCCCGACTGATGCTGCTGCGGCAGGCGGGGATCGAGCCGCTCACCCTCTCTCCGGATGTCGACGAGGACGCCGTCGCCGCAGCCGCCGAGACCGAACGCGGCGCCCCGCTCGCCCCCGCCGAGCTGGTGCTGCTCCTCGCCCGCGCCAAGGCCGCTGCGGTCGCCCGGACCCTTGCCGAGGCGGGCGAGTTCGACGGTCTCGTGATCGGAGGCGATTCGATGTTCGCGCTCGGCGGGCGCGTCTACGGCAAGCCCTACACCGCGGAGGAGGCCACCCGGCGCTGGCGGGAGATGCGCGGCGCGACCGGCATCCTGCACTCCGGGCACTCGGTGTTCCGGATCATCCCCGGCGAGGAGCCCATCGAGGCGACGGCCGTCGCCGAGGCGTCGGTGACCTTCGCAGAAGACGTCAGCGATGACGAGATCGCCGCCTACGTCGCCTCGGGCGAGCCGCTGCACGTGGCCGGAGCGTTCACGGTGGACAGCCTCGGCGGCGCCTTCATCACGCGGGTCGACGGCGATCCCTCGACCGTCGTGGGCATGTCCCTCTCGACCGTGCGGCGCCTGGCGGCGGAGCTCGGCGTCCGGTGGACGGATCTGTGGTCGTAGACTCCCCTCCACGTTTCTCCCACTTTCTTGTGGGGAGTCGTCAAAGGGATCGAGGGCCTTCTCGCTAGGCTGGCAACCATGCCTGCTATCGCCAAGGTGCTCATCGCCAACCGCGGCGAGATCGCCGTACGCATCATCCGCGCCGCCCGAGACTCCGGGATCGCGTCGGTCGCCGTCTACGCCGACCAGGATCGTGATGCCCTGCACTCCCGACTCGCCGACGAGGCCTACGCGCTCGGCGGCTCGACCAGCGCCGAGACCTACCTGCAGATCGAGAAGATCCTCTCGATCGCCCGCCGCGCCGGAGCCGACGCCGTGCACCCCGGCTACGGCTTCCTCGCGGAGAACGCCGAGTTCGCCCGCGCCATCATCGATGCGGGGATGACCTGGATCGGCCCGTCGCCCGAGGCGATCGAAGCACTCGGCGACAAGGTGACCGCGCGTCACGTCGCAGAGAAGGTGGGCGCTCCCCTCGCCCCCGGAACGCCGGGTCCCGTGTCCGGAGCCGACGAGGTCATCGCCTTCGCGAAGGAGTTCGGCCTCCCGATCGCCATCAAGGCGGCGTACGGCGGCGGCGGACGCGGCCTCAAGGTCGCCCGCGAGCTCGACGAGGTCGCCGAGTTGTTCGAGTCGGCCACTCGCGAGGCCGTCGCCGCGTTCGGTCGTGGCGAGTGCTTCGTCGAGAAGTACCTCGACAAGCCGCGCCACGTCGAGACCCAGTGCCTGGCCGACTCCGCGGGCAACGTCGTCGTGATCTCGACGCGCGACTGCTCGCTGCAGCGCCGTCACCAGAAGCTCGTCGAAGAGGCTCCTGCTCCGTTCCTGACCGAAGAGCAGAACGACCTGCTCTACTCGGCGTCGAAGGCCATCCTCAAGGAGGTCGGCTACGTCGGCGCGGGCACCTGCGAGTTCCTGATCGGCGCCGACGGCACCGTCTCGTTCCTCGAGGTGAACACCCGTCTGCAGGTCGAGCACCCGGTATCCGAGGAAGTCACCGGCATCGACCTGGTGCGCGAGCAGTTCCGCATCGCGGCCGGCGGCACGATCGACTACGACGACCCGAAGCCGCAGGGCCACTCGATCGAGTTCCGCATCAACGGCGAGGACCCTGGCCGCGGGTTCCTCCCCCAGCCCGGCCCGATCCACGTCTTCAAGACCTTCGGGGGTCCCGGCATCCGTCTCGACTCCGGGGTCACCGCCGGCGACTCGGTCTCGGGAGCGTTCGACTCGCTGCTCGCGAAGATCATCGTCACCGGCAAGGACCGGGCGGAGGCGCTGGAGCGCTCCCGCCGCGCACTCGACGAGTTCGAGGTCGCCGGCCTCCCGACTGTCATCCCGTTCCACCGGAAGGTCGTCCGCGACCCCGCGTTCACCGCCGAGAACGGCGAGTTCGGCATCTTCACCCGCTGGATCGAGACCGAGTTCGTGAACGACATCCCCGCGTGGGACGGCGAGCTCGAGTCGCCGTCCGCCGGCGAGTCGCGCCACACCGTCGTCGTCGAGGTCGCCGGCAAGCGCCTCGAGGTGAGCCTGCCGGATCGCGTGGCGGTCGCACCGGGCACCGCGGGGCGTCCCGCCGTCGTACCGCCGTCGCGTCGCAGCCACGCCACCACGGCGAACGCCGGCGCATCCGGCGATGCCGTGAAGTCGCCCATGCAGGCCACCGTCGTCAAGATCGCCGTCGAAGACGGGCAACAGGTCGTCAAGGGTGACCTCGTCGTTGTGCTCGAGGCCATGAAGATGGAGCAGCCTCTGCAGGCGCACAAGGACGGCGTCATCGGCAACATCAACGCGGATGCCGGCACCACGGTCTCCGCGGGACACCAGCTGCTCACGATCAGCTGACGCCTCGCCTCCTCGCCTCGGCGAGACCCCCGACTACCGCCGAGACCCCGGGTCGCAGACACATGCGACCCGGGGTCTCGGCGTGAAGTCGGGGTTTCGGCGAAGACCCGCCCTTCAGGAGATGTTCACGAGGTGCATCGCGCGGCTCGCGTCGGTGATGCTGCTCGAGAGCGACGGGTATGCGGCGAAGACCCGCGAGACCTGATCGACCGTGAGGCGGCGCTCGACGGCCACGGCGATCGGGTAGATCAGCTCGGAGGCCTTGGGGGCCACGATCACGCCGCCGATGACGGTGCCGGATCCCTTGCGCGCGATGAGCTTGACGAAGCCGTCCTTGATGCCCATCATCTTCGCGCGCGGGTTGGCCGCGAGCGGGAGCTTGTAGACCATGCCGTCCGCGACGCCGTCTTCGACGTCCTTGACCCCGTATCCCACCGTTGCGATCTCCGGAGCGGTGAAGATGTTCGAGGTGATCTTGATGAGCTCCAGCGGGATCACGATGTCGCCGAGCGCGTGGAAGACGGCTGTGCGCCCCTGCATCGAGGCGACCGAGGCGAGCGGGAAGAAGTTCGTGCAGTCCCCCACCGCGTACACGTTGGGCACCGAGGTGCGCGCGACCTTGTTCACCCGCACGTGACCCGAGTCGTCCAGCTCGACGCCGGCCTCCTCCAGGCCGATACCCGCGGTGTTCGGGATCGAGCCCACCGCCATCAGGCAGTG
Organism: Microbacterium sp. GQ128; assembly: GCF_059758615.1. Classification (NCBI taxonomy): domain Bacteria; kingdom Bacillati; phylum Actinomycetota; class Actinomycetes; order Micrococcales; family Microbacteriaceae; genus Microbacterium; species Microbacterium sp. GQ128. The sequence goes on along the minus strand of NZ_JCAXDY010000005.1, from coordinate 201,934 downwards.
GCTCCCCTCGACCGTGCGACCGTCGGACAGCGTGACGGTCACGCCCTCCTTCGTGGCTTCGACCTTGTCGGCGCGGGACTTCGAGAGCACCTGCATCCCACCGCGCTTGAACACCTTCTCCAGGACGCTCGCCGCGTCCTTGTCCTCGCCGGGAAGCACCTGCTCGCGGCTGGAGATGAGCGTGACCTTGGCGCCGAGGTTCATGTAGGCGGAGGCGAACTCCGCACCCGTCACGCCGGAGCCGACCACGATGAGATGCTCCGGCAGCGCCTTCATGTCGTAGAGCTGCGTCCAGGTGAGGATGCGCTTGCCGTCGGGCTTGGCCGAGTCGAGTTCACGCGGTGAGGCACCAACCGCCACGACGATCGTGTCGGCCTCGACGCGGTCGAAGTCGGTGCCTTTCTCGCCCGTCGACACCACGATCGCGGTGGGCCCCTCGAGGCGCCCGTGCCCGGAGAGGATCCGGACGCCGGCCTCGAGCAGTGTCGCCCGCATGTCCTCGGACTGCTGCCCCGCGAGCGCGATGAGACGCTTGTTGACAGCGGCGAGATTGATCGCGATCTCGGGCTTGAGCGGCTTGCCGTTCTCGCCCTTGGCGTAGAAGTTCACGCCGAGGTCGCTCGCCTCGGAGATGGCCACCGCCGCATCGGCCGTGGCGATCAGGCTCTTGGACGGCACGACGTCGGTGAGGACGGCCGATCCGCCGACCCCCACCCGCTCGACCAGGGTGACCTCGGCCCCGAGCTGAGCGGCCGCGAGAGCCGCCTCGTAACCGCCGGGACCGCCGCCGAGGACGGCGACGCGCTGAGTGCGCTCGAAAGTGGTGGAAGACATGCAACCCATTCTTCCGCAATCCTGGCCCCGGAGCCTGCACCTTCCTAGAGTGGATCCATGCCCGAAACGCACAGCAACCCTCTCGACGACCCGACCGCGAACCCGTTCGAGGTCGCCGCACAGGCCGCCGCCGACATCGCGCGTCTGACCGGAGTCGAGAATCACGACATCGCACTCACCCTCGGCAGCGGCTGGGGCAAGGCCGCCGACATCATCGGCGAGACCGTCGCCACGATCCCCGCCACCGAGGTGACCGGTTTCTCGAAGCCGGCGCTGGAGGGACACGTCGGCACGCTCCGCAGCATCCGCACGCCCGGGGGCAAGAACGTCCTCGTGATCGGCGCGCGCACCCACTACTACGAGGCCCACGGCGTGCGTCGCGTCGTGCACAGCGTCCGCACCGCCGCCGCCACGGGGGCGAAGATCATGGTGCTCACGAACGGTGCAGGAGGCATCCGCGAGACGTGGACGCCCGGCCAGCCCGTGCTGATCAGCGACCACATCAACCTCACCGCCGACTCCCCTCTCGAGGGCGCGACCTTCGTCGACCTCACCGACCTGTATTCGAAGCGACTGCGTGACATCGCGCGCTCCATCGATCCGATGCTCGACGAGGGCGTGTACACCCAGTTCCGCGGCCCGCACTACGAGACCCCGGCCGAGGTGCAGATGGCGAAGCACATCGGCGGACACATCGTCGGCATGTCGACCGCTCTCGAGGCGATCGCCGCCCGCGAGGCCGGCATGGAGATCCTCGGGTTCTCCCTCATCACCAACCTCGCCGCCGGGATCCAGCAGACCCCGCTCAGCCATGCCGAGGTGATCGAGGCGGGCCGTGAGGCCGAACCCGTGATCTCCGCGCTCCTGGCCAGGGTGGTCGAGGCCCTGTGAGCGAGGAGCGGCTCGCGCAGGCACGGGCCTGGCTGCGACAGGACCCGGATCACGAGACGCGCGACGAGCTGGCCGCCCTGATCACGCGGGCATCCGGCGGGGACGACGCGGCCCTGGCCGATCTCGACGACCGCTTCCGTGCACGCCTCGAGTTCGGCACCGCCGGCCTCCGCGGCGAACTCGGCGCGGGAAGCAACCGGATGAATCGGGTGCTCGTGGCACAGGCGGCCGCCGGATTCGCCGCGTACCTCCGCGAGAAGGCGGTTCCCGGGCACACCCCGACCGTCGTGATCGGCTACGACGGGCGACGCAACTCGCGTGTGTTCGCCACGGACTCCGCCGAGCTGTTCGTCGGCGCCGGTCTGCGCGCGATCCTGCTCCCCCGCCTGCTGCCCACGCCCGTGCTCGCCTTCGCCGTCCGCCACTTCGGTGCGGATGCCGGAGTGATGGTCACCGCGAGCCACAACCCCCCGAACGACAACGGCTACAAGGTGTACCTCGGCGGGGCAGACCAGGGCTCGCAGATCGTCGCGCCGGCGGATGCCGAGATCGCGGCGCACATCCAGCGCACGGCCGACTCCGGATCCGTGGCGGCGCTGCCGCGCTCCACGGCCTACGAGACCGCCGACGAGGATGTCGTCGACGCCTATATCGCGGCCACGGCGGCCGTGGCTCCCGCGCCGGCCGGATCTTCCGGGATGCGCTGGGTCTACACGGCCATGCACGGGGTGGGCTGGGAGACGCTGTCGCGCATCGTGCGAGAAGCCGGATACCCGCAGCCGTTCGTCGTCGACGAACAGCTCACGCCCGACGCGACCTTCCGCACGGTCTCGTTCCCGAACCCCGAGGAGCCGGGGGCGATGGATCTCGCCTTCGCACGGGCCCGCCGCGTGAAGGCGGACTTCATCCTCGCCAACGACCCCGACGCCGACCGCCTGGCGGTCGCTGTTCCCGACGACTCCGCCGCGGACGGCTGGCGTCGCCTGACGGGGAACGAGGTCGGACTCCTGCTCGGCGCGCGGGCCGCTCGCGCCGCCGCCGGGACGCCGGGAGCCTCGCTGGCCTGCTCGCTCGTCTCGTCGCCCGGCCTCGGTGCCGTCGCCGCCCACCACGGACTGGACTTCCACGAGACCCTGACCGGATTCAAGTGGATCTCCCGCGCCCCCGGCATCGTCTTCGGATTCGAGGAGGCACTCGGCTACCTCGTGAACCCCGAGACGGTGCGCGACAAGGACGGGGTCTCCGCGGCGATCGCCGTGCTGGGACTCGCGGCCGAGGCGCGCGACCGCGGAGCCACGCTCATCGACCTCCTCGACGAGCTGGGCGAGACGTACGGGCACTACGCGAGCGGCCAGGTGTCGGTGCGCGTCGAGGATCTCTCCATCATCGGCAACGTCATGCTCGCGCTGCGCTCGCTGCCGCCGACCCACATCGCCGGACGGACGATCACCTCGGCAGAGGACCTGCTGCAGGCGGCACCGGGACAGCCCTCCGGCGACGTGCTGCGGTATCGCCTCGGCGACGGCTCGCGCGTCATCGTCCGACCGAGCGGCACCGAACCGAAGCTCAAGGTCTACATCGACGCCCGAGCGGACTCCGCCGACGCGGCACGCGGTGCTGTGGCAGAGCTCGAGGCGGGAGTGCGCGCCCTGCTCGACGAGCGCTCCTGAGCATGCCCACGCGACGCCTGATCGTCAGCGCGCACAACGGCGCGCACGCCCGACCGGTGGCCGAGCTCGTGCGACTCGCGCAGTCGCACGGCTCCCCGGTGACCCTGCGCACGGCAGACGGCACCGCGGTCGACCTGAGCAGCGTGCTGGCGGTCATGGACCTCGGGATCTCGTCCGGCGACGCGGTCGTGCTCGAGACGGCGGCATCCGCCACCGCGGACGACGTGCTGGATCAGCTCGCCGAGGTGCTCGCGCCGCGGGAGTGAGACGCGCGGATCAGCCGTCGATCACCGCGACGAGCTCGTCGAGGAAGGCCTCGAACGTGGTGCCCCTGCGGACGATGCGCTGAACGCTCTCGCGCTCGCTGAACACCTCGACCAGCTGCTCGAACACCGTCTGGAACGCCGCCCGATCGCTCTCGCTGAACGCGGCGAGCGCGACGACCTGCACGCGCCCGTCGCCCCACGCGGCCGACCCGTCCGCCACGCCGATCGCGATGGCCGTGCGCGTCGCCGTCATCTGCAGCGCGTGCGGCACCGCGAGCGCATCCGTGAAGGCGGTCGACGACATCCGCTCGCGCACGATGGTGTTCTCGATGTAGTCCTCGCCGATGAGTCCCGCCTGCACCAGCAGCCCGCCGAGGCGTCTGATGATCGCCTCCTCGCCCTCATCCGGGAGCGGGAAGACGTAGGCGTCGGCCAGGAAGTAGCGTGCGAGCTCGCCGCGCAGACGGGTGAGGCGCCTCCCGCGGCGGACACGCGCCGCGGCCTGCTGGATGCGGTCGACATCGGCATCTGTCAGGAACGGCTGGATGCGGACGAAGCGGTCGCCCGTGTCCCCCGGCTCGATCGTGCTGAGCACCAGATCGGTGTCGAACGACGACCAATCGGGGTCCACGTTCGTGACCACGGTCGTGACCTCGATCGCAGAGCCGAGTGAGCGGTCGACGCTGGAGCGCAGCAGCTCGTGCAGCTCCTGGTAGCCCGGGCAGACGATCGTGGCGGTCAGGATCGACTCCGCCTTGCGACTGCGCTCGAGCCGCCCGCCCACGTGCATGGCGATATAGGCGATCTCGTCATCGTGGATGGGGGTGCCGACGCGATCGTGGAGTCCGCTCGCGATCGACACGGCCACCTCGAAGATCATCGGATACGTCGTCTTCAGCGAGCGCGTGAGCGGGTTGCGCGTGAGTGCGCTCTCCTCGGCGCGCCGCAGCAGGTTCTGCACGTGCAGGGCGAGTCGGAGGACGAACGTCTCGTCAACGAGATCGACCTGGAAGTCGTCGGCGGCTCGAGCGATCTCCGCCCGGACCGCCGCTTCGACGGCCGGCTCCACACCGCTGCGCGCGACCTCCCGCGTCGCATCCTCCCCCGGTGCGACGATGCGGGTCAGGACCAGGGAGGCGAGGTGACCGCTGTCGCCGTCACCGAGGACCACGTCGAAGTGCTCGGCGGCGAGGCGGGCGATGACGGCCCCCACCCGCGGGATCTCCTCCCGGGCACCCGCCGGCGAGGATTCGAGGGCGTGCCCCGCGGCAACCCGCTCGGCGGCGATCGCGATGTGCAGCAGGACGTCGGCGATCGCGAGCTCGTTCACGTAGTAGCCGAGCTCGCCGAGCTCCCGCACGAGCGATGTCTTGAACGGACCGACCGCACTGGCGGCCACGGCCGACCGCGACAGTGCGCGTCGGAACGTCTCGGGGTGGAAGGAGGCGTCATCCATCTCGTCGTGCGCGAGCCTGCTGAGCAGACGCCGCTGCGCTGCCTCATTCCCGCGCAGTCGCACCGTCTCCCGGTCGCGCTCCAGGGTGAGCTCGGTGCCGTCGAGCAGACTGCGCACCCGGACCAGATCCGCCTCGAGCGTCGCCTCGCTGACGTGCAGCTCGTCCGCAGTGTCGAACACGTCGATCCCGGCGGGTTCATCGAGCAGCCGCCGTACCAGGGTGTGCAGGCGGTCGCGGGGCGCGGATTCTCCGATCTGACGCATCCGCAGCGCACCGCGGGCACCGGAGCCCGCGCGATACCCGGCCGAGCCGGACTCGATCACCCCGGCGCCCGGAGTCCGTGCGTTCAGCGCGGCGACGTAGGACCGGATGCTGCGCGGCGTGACCCCGAGCAGATCGGCGAGGCTGGCAGCCGTCGCCCAGCCCTCCTGGCGCAGCAGAGCGGCGAGAAGCTGGTCCTGGCGCTGGCGCGACATGGTCCTCCCCTTCCCGCATGCTGACCGCACTGTCTCGACGTCGTCTCCATGATGTCAGCATGCCGGCATCCGCGGGCGGAAGGAGGTGTTCCGCGGGGGCGGAAAGGAACCTGTTGGTGCGGTGCCCCTCCCGGTTCCCAGACTGTTCTCAGGAAGGTGGGAGTCGATGAGGATCCTCGTGGTGTGCGGCGCCGGGGCGTCGAGCACGTTCGTCGCACTGCGGCTCCGCACTGCGGCAGCCTCGGCCGGTCTCGACTGGGACGCGGTGGCGGGCACCGAGAGCTCCGTCGCCGGCTCCGATCACGACCTCGTCCTCGTCGGTCCGCATCTCGGCGACCGGCTCGAGGCGTTGCGCGGCAGCGTGGAAGCGCCCGTGGCCGTGCTTCCGGATGACGTCTTCTCCGACCGCGACGGCTCCCGCACCCTCGACTTCGCCCGATCGATCCTCGCCGCCACCGGCGACACCCCGAAAGGAACATCATGACCGCCACCCGCACCGTCCGGATCGGCTCCTCCCACGGACTGCACGCCCGCCCGGCGAAGCTCTTCGCGCAGGCGGCGAAGGACTCGGGCATCGCCGTGACGATCGCCAAGGACTCGGGCAAACCGGTCAACGCCGCCAGCATCCTGGGTGTGATCGCGCTCGCGATCGAATACGGCGACTACGTGACCCTGACGGCCGACGGCGACGGAGCCGAGGGCGTGCTGGACACGCTCACCGAGCTCCTCACCACCGACCATGACCAGGACGCCGCCGGATGAGCGAGCTGCGCGGAGTGGGCATCGGTCTGGGCGTGGCCCAGGGACCGGTCGTCCGCATGGCCGAGGCGACGCCCGCTCCGGAGAACACCCCGAGCACGGCGGGCGCCGACGCCGAGCGCGCGCGTGTTCGCGAAGCGGTCGCGACGGTCGCTCGCGAACTGAACGAACGCGGTGCGGCGGCAGGCGGCGCAGCCCGAGAGGTGCTCGAAGCCCAGGCGATGATCGCCGAGGACCCGACGCTCCAGGACGAGGTGGACACCCGGATCGATGCCCGAGCGACGGCCGAATGGGCGGTGCACGATGCGTTCGCGGGGTTCCGCGCCACGCTCGAGGCCGTCGGCGGCTACCTCGGCGAGCGCGCCGCAGACCTCGATGACATCGCGCAGCGGGTCCTCGCGCACCTGCGCGGCGTCGATGCCCCCGGCGTCCCGAACCCCGGGCACCCGTTCGTCCTGGTCGCGCGCGACCTCGCTCCGGCCGACACCGCACTCCTCGACCTGGATCAGGTGCTCGCGCTGATCACGACCGACGGCGGGCCCACCTCCCACACCGCGATCCTCGCGCGGGAGAAGGGCATCGTCGCGATCGTCGGCGTCGGCGACGCCACGCCGCTGGTCACGGGGGAAACGGTGATCGTCGATGCCGCCAGCGGAGTGGTCACCCGCGAGCCCACGGAGGACGAGAAGGACCGCGCGGCTCAACGCGCCGCCGCTCGCCAGTCGGCCGAGGCCGCTCCCCCCACTCCCGGCGCCCTCGCCGACGGCACGCCTGTCGCGCTGCTCGCGAACCTGGGGAAGCCCGCAGACGCGGCCGATGCGGTCGTTCGGGGGGCCGAGGGCGTCGGGCTGTTCCGCACCGAGTTCCTGTTCCTCTCCTCGGCACAGGCACCGACCATCGCCCAGCAGCGGGAGTCGTATCGCGAGCTGCTCGCCGCCTTCCCCGGCAAGAAGGTCGTGGTCCGGATGCTCGATGCGGGAGCCGACAAGCCGCTGGCGTTCCTCAACGACGCGCACGAGGAGAACCCGGCGCTCGGGCTGCGCGGGCTGCGCGCGCTGCGCGCCAGCGAGGACATCCTGCGCGAGCAGCTGACCGCGCTGGCCGAAGCCGATGCCGAGACCGATGCCGATCTCTGGGTCATGGCCCCGATGGTCGCCACGGTCGAGGAGACGATCTACTTCACGGGGCTCGCGCGCGAATACGGGCTGCAGACCGCCGGGGTGATGGTGGAGATCCCGGCGAGCGCCCTGCTCGCCGACCGGGTGCTCGCGCACGCCGACTTCGCCTCGATCGGCACCAACGACCTCACGCAGTACACCATGGCGGCCGACCGCATGCTCGGCTCGGTCGCCGGCTTCCAGGACCCCTGGCATCCCGCCGTGCTGCGCCTCGTGCGCGAGGTCGGCGACGCCGGCGCGCGCCTGGGCAAACCGGTCGGCATCTGCGGCGAGGCCGCCGCCGATCCGCTCCTCGCCGTCGTGCTGGTCGGCCTCGGCGCCACCAGCCTCTCGATGGCTCCCTCGGCGCTCGCCGATGTGCGACACGCGCTCTCCGAACGCACCCTGTCCGAGGCGCGGAGCCTCGCGGAGGCCGCCCTGGCCGCCGACGACGCTCCCTCCGCCCGAACCGCCGCGGCCACTCTCGCCGCGGAACTCCCCCTCCACAAGAAAGAGACGACATCATGACGACGACGTCACCTGCCGCCACGAAACCCGGCGGTCTCCGCGTGGGCGTGCAGCGCTTCGGCACGTTCCTCTCCGGCATGATCATGCCGAACATCGCAGCCTTCATCGCCTGGGGCTTCATCACGATGCTCTTCATCCCGGCCGGATTCTTCGGCGCCAAGAGCCCCTTCGGCTGGCACTGGGCGGGTGTGGCCGAGATCATCGGCGGCGGCGGCGACTCCGCCGTCATCGGCTGGCAGGGCGCCATGACCGCGGTGGCGGAGGGCGATGGCGGCAACATCCTCGCGTACGTCGGCCTGGTCGGCCCGATGGTGACCTACCTGCTGCCGCTGCTGATCGCCAACACCGCCGGCCGCATGGTCTACGGCGAGCGCGGCGGTGTGGTGGCCACGATCGCCACGGTCGGCGTGATCGTCGGCACCAACATCCCGATGTTCCTGGGCGCCATGATCATGGGCCCGATCGCCGCGTGGATCATGAAGAAGGTCGACAGCATCTGGGACGGGAAGATCCGCCCCGGCTTCGAGATGCTGGTCAACAACTTCTCCGCCGGGATCCTGGGCATGCTCCTCGCGATCGTCGGCTTCTTCGCCTTCGGACCGGTCATGCTCGGCATCAGCGCCGCGCTCGGCGCCGCCGTCGACTGGCTCGTCACCCTGCAGCTGCTCCCGCTCGTGTCGATCATCGTCGAGCCGGCGAAGGTGCTGTTCCTCAACAACGCCATCAACCACGGCGTCTTCACCCCGCTCGGCATCGAGCAGGCGGCGGAGACCGGCAAGTCGATCCTGTTCCTCATCGAGGCCAACCCCGGCCCCGGCCTCGGTCTGCTCCTCGCCTTCAGCTTCTTCGGCGTCGGCGCGGCGAAGGGCTCCGCGCCGGGTGCAGCGATCATCCAGTTCTTCGGCGGCATCCACGAGATCTACTTCCCGTATGCGCTGAGCAAGCCCACCACGATCCTCGCCCTCATCGCGGGTGGTGCGGCCGGCGTCACGACGAACATGGTCCTGAACGGCGGTCTGGCTTTCCCGGCGGCGCCCGGCAGCATCATCGCGGTGACCTTCGCCGCCCTCGGCGCGGGTGTGCCGAACCTGCTGGTCGTGTACCTGTCGGTCATCGTCGCCGCCACCGTGACGTTCCTCATCACCGGTGTGATCCTGCGGGCTTCGCGCAAGCGCGACCTCGCCGCCGAGGGGGACGCCTTCGGTGCGGCGATCGCACAGACCGAGGCGAACAAGGGCAAGTCGTCGGCCGCGATGGATGCGCTGCGCACATCGACCGCGACTGCGGCTCCAGAAGCCGCCGCGACCCCGGGCACGACCGCCGTCGCCACGGCACCGATCGAGCGGATCGTGTTCGCGTGCGATGCCGGTATGGGGTCATCGGCGATGGGCGCCAGCGTCCTCCGCAACAAGCTCAAGAAGGCGGGCATCGAGGACATCACGGTCACCAACCAGGCCATCGCGAACCTCGACGGAACGGCCGACGTGGTGATCACGCAGCAGCAGCTCACCGAGCGCGCCGCGGCGAAGTCGCCGAACTCGGTCCACGTGTCGGTCGACAACTTCATGAACTCGCCCAAGTACGAAGAGGTCGTCGAGATGGTGCAATCCCAGCGAAAGGACACAGAATGAGCGTTCTCACCCCCGAGCAGGTCCGCATCCACCCCGGCGGGGCGACCCGCGACGAGGCGCTCCAGGAGGCGACGGACATCCTCGTCGCCGCCGGAGCCGTCACCCCCGCGTACGTCGATGCCATGCGGCAGCGTGAGGAGACCGTGTCGACCTTCATGGGCAACGGTCTCGCGATCCCGCACGGCACCAACGACGCGAAGGACGCCATCCTCGCCTCGGCCCTGTCGGTCGTCCGCTACGACGGCGGCGTCGACTGGTCGGGGGACCCCGCGACCTTCGTGATCGGCATCGCCGGCGTCGGTGACGAGCACTTGGAGATCCTCTCCCGGATCGCGATCCTGTTCTCCGAGGAGGACGACGTGGCACGGCTCTCCGCGGCGCAGACCCCGGAAGAGCTCTACGCCCTGCTGTCGGAGGTGAACGAGGGATGAAGGCGATCCACTTCGGGGCGGGCAACATCGGGCGCGGTTTCGTCGGGCTGCTGCTCCGCGAGGGCGGGTACGAGGTCGTGTTCTCCGACGTCGCCACGCCCCTCGTGGATGCGATCAATGCGGTCGACGCGTACACCGTGCACGAAGCCGGCCCCGGAGGGACCGATCACGTCGTCACCGGCTTCCGTGCTGTCAACAGCCGCACCAATCCCGCCGCCGTGGCGGAGGAGGTCGCGACGGCCGATGTGGTCACGACCGCGGTCGGGCCCACCGTTCTGCGGTTCGTCGCGCCATCGATCGTGGCCGGGCTCGCCCTCCGCTCCCCCGATGCCGCGCCCCTCCAGGTGATGGCGTGTGAGAACGCGATCGGCGCCACCGACCTGCTGCGGAACGAGATCGCGGCGGCGGCGGGGGCGGATGCCGAGACGCTGCTCACCCGCGCGGTGTTCGCGAACACCGCGGTCGACCGCATCGTGCCGGCACAGCCCGCAGACGGCGGCGTCGATGTGACCGTCGAGCCCTACTTCGAGTGGGCGATCGAGTCGGGGCCGTTCGGCGGCTCCCTTCCGAGCATCCCCGGCGCGCACTTCGTCGACGATCTGGCACCGTACATCGAGCGCAAGCTCTTCACGGTGAACACGGGTCACGCCGCCACCGCGTACTTCGGAGCACGCGCCGGCATCGAACGCATCTCGGACGCCCTGGCCGACCCGGGCATCGCCGCGAGCGTGTCGGCCGCGCTCGAGGAGACATCCGCGGTGCTGGTCGCCGAGCACGAGCTCGATCCCGCGGACCTCGCGGACTACCGCGCCACGATCCTCGATCGCTTCCGCAACCCGGCGCTGGTCGACACCGTGCAGCGCGTCGGACGCCAGCCGCTGCGCAAGATTTCGCGGCACGAGCGGTTCGTGGGACCGGCCGCCATCGCCGCGGAGCGCGGACTGCCGACCGAGGCTCTGGTGGCGGCGGTGGCAGCGGCGCTCGAGTTCGACGATCCGGCCGACGAGCAGTCGGTCGAGCTGCAGGAGCTGCTGCGCTCGGAGGAGTCCACCGCCTTCACCGCCCGCACCACGGGCCTGGATCCGGAGCATCCGCTGTTCCCTCGGATCCGGGAGGCCGTCGCGGCGCGTCAGCAGCACCTCGGAGCCGCCTGACCTCGCGGAACTCGACGCCCCCGCCCACCCATTACGATCGGTGAGCGGGGGCGTTTTTTCGAGCACACTGACGTGCGGGGAGCAGCATGAACAGATACGCCGTCATCGGCGCGGGTCCATCGGGGTTGGCTGCGGCGCGCGCGCTGCAGAAGCGCGGAATCCAGGTGGACGGCTATGAGGCGTCGCACGGCGTCGGCGGGCTGTGGGACATCGCCAATCCCCGCAGCACGATGTACGAGTCGGCGCACCTGATCTCCTCACGGACCACGACCGAGTTCGCCGAGTTCCCGATGCGCTCACGCGTCGACTACCCCGGCCACCGCGTGCTGAAGGAGTACTTCGACGACTTCGCCGACCACTTCGGGCTGACGGGCCTGTTCCGGTTCGACACGCGGGTCACGCGCCTCGAACCCCGCGACGATGGTTGGGACCTCACGAGCGCCGGGCCCGACGGCGAACACACCCGCTGGTACGCCGGCGTGGTGCTCGCCAACGGCACCCTCGCCGAGCCGAACGTGCCGGCGTTCCGCGGGGACTTCACGGGCGAGCTCCTGCACACCAGCGCGTACAAGTCCCCGGAGCAGCTGCGTGGCAAGCGCGTGCTGCTCATCGGCGCCGGGAACTCCGGCTGCGACATCGCCGTGGATGCCGTGCATCATGCCGCGTCCGTCGACATGAGCGTGCGGCGCGGGTACTACTTCGTGCCCCGCTACCTGTTCGGCAAGCCCAGCGACACCCTCAACCAGGGCCGTCCGCTGCCGGCGCGCCTCAAGCAGGCCGTCGACAGCCGCGTCCTCCGCGCGTTCACCGGCGACCCCGTGCGGTTCGGCTTTCCGAAGCCCGACTACCGCATCTACGAGTCGCACCCCATCGTGAACACCCTGATCCTCAATCACCTCGGGCAGGGCGACCTGCGCATCCGCCCGGACATCGACCGCTTCGACGGGCGGATGGTGCACTTCCGCGACGGCAGCGCGGACGAGTACGACCTGGTCCTGCTCGCCACCGGCTACACGCTGGACTACCCGTTCGTCGACCGGGAGCATCTGCACTGGCAGGGCGCCTCGCCGCGGCTCTTCCTCAACGTGTTCCCCGCCTCCTTCAACGGGCTCTACGTGATGGGCATGATCGAGGCGTCCGGCATCGGGTGGCAGGGCCGCTACGAACAGGCCGAGCTGCTCGCCGCCTACCTCGACGCGGCCGAGAACGCCCCGGTGCGCGCGGCCCGCTTCCGCGACAGGGTCACCGGCACCGCGTGGCCCGATGTCACGGGCGGCTATCACTACCTGGGCCTGGACCGGATGGCGTACTACGTCAACAAAGACGCCTATCGGGGCGCGGTTCGGCGCGAGAAAGACGCGCTGGAGGCCTCGGCATGAACGTCGACGACGTCGTCCTCTCGTTCACGCCCGGCACGCTCACGATCCTCAACGTGGTGCTCGGACTCATCATGTTCGGCATCGCGCTGGACACCTCGCCGAGCGACTTCCGGGTCGTGGCGAAGCATCCGAAGCCGTTCGCGATCGCGATCCTCGCACAGCTGCTCCTCCTGCCGATCGCGACGTTCCTGCTGACGCTCGTGCTCCCCGTGCCGCCGTCGATGGCGCTCGGGATGCTGCTCGTGGCCTGCTGCCCACCGGGGAACATCTCGCAGGTGCTGACCCATCGCGCCGGTGGCAACGTCGCCCTCTCGGTCTCGCTGACCGCGGTGGGGAACCTCATCTACATCGTCGCGATGCCGTTGAGCATCACTTTCTGGGCCTCGCTGCACCCGACCGCCCGTACGCTGCTGCGCGACATCACCCTCGACCCGTGGCGGATGCTGCTGGAGATCTTCCTCATCGTCGGTCTCCCCTTCGCCCTCGGTCTGCTTCTGCGCGCCAAGGCACCGGGGTTCAGCGCCCGCGTGCAGCCGTTCGTGAAGTGGTTCAGCCTGATCGCCCTGCTCGGCTTCATCATCGCCGCGCTGGTCGGCAACTGGGCGGTGTTCGTGCAGGTACTCGGCATCATCCTGCTGGTGGTCGCGGTGCACGACGCCGTGGCGCTCGCGCTCGGCTACGGCACGGCCGTGGTCGGGGGTCTCGGCACCCGTGAGCGCAAGGCGATGACCTTCGAGGTCGGCATCCGCAACGCCGGCCTCGGCCTCGGGCTGGTGTTCCTGTTCTTCGACGGACTCGGCGGCATGGCCATCGTGGCCGGCTGGTGGGGCATCTGGGACATCATCGCCGGGCTCGTCCTCGCTGGGCTCTGGGCCCGGCACACGAGGAAGCGCACGGGGTCCAGCACCGGCGACGCGAGCGGCCGCACCACCGTCGAGGCGGCCTGATGCCCCGGGTGCTGATCACCGGCGGCAGCGGTTTCCTCGGCTCGCACGTGGCGCTGGCCCTCGCCGCGCGAGACGACGTGGATGTCGTGGTCGCCGCGGATCTGCGAGCGGGTGCCTCCCGCGCAGGCGTCATCGATGCGCTCCTGGACGTGACGGATGCCGCCGCGATCGCTCCTGTGCTGCGGCAGCATCGCATCGACACGGTGGTGCACCTTGCGGCGATCGTGAATCCCGGCCACGACGTCGACCTGGAGTACCGCGTCGATGTGACCGGATCCGCGAACGTCCTCGCCGCGTGCGTCGAGGCGAGCGTGCAGCGCATCGTGGTCTCCAGCTCAGGTGCCGCGTACGGCTATCACTCCGACAACCCGGAGTGGATCGACGAGAGCCGGCCGCTGCGAGGCAACGACGCGTTCCCGTACGCCCGGCACAAGCGGCTGGTGGAGGAGATGCTGGCCGAGCACCGGGAGAGCCATCCGAACCTCGAGCAGGTGGTCTTCCGCATCGGCACGATCCTCGGCCCGACCGTGCGGAATCAGATCACCGCACTCTGGGACGGGCGGCGCATCCTCCGCATCGCGGGATCGGAGTCGCCCTTCGTGTTCGTCTGGGTGGACGATGTGGCGGCCGCGATGGTGCGAGCCGCCACCGACGGCCCGGCCGGCATCTTCAACGTCGCAGGCGATGGACGGATGACCGTGCCCGAGATCGCCGCTCGTCTGGGCAAGCCGCAGCTCGTGCTGCCCGCCTGGGCGCTGTCGGCCGCGCTGCGACTCGGACGGATGCTGCACCTCACCCCGCACGGACCGGAGCAGGTGCCGTTCCTGCGGTACCGACCGGTGCTGGCGAATCGCCGGCTGAAGGAGGACTTCGGCTATTCCCCGCGTCACACGACACGCGAGGCATTCGAGGAGTACCTCCGCACCCATCCCACCGTCGCGCGGACGGGCGGCGACGCGGGGTAGCGTTGAGCCGTGCAGAAGAAGCGTGGCCGCCGGGTCCTGAAACGAGTCCTGTGGAGTGTCGCGATCGTGCTGGTGCTCGCGGTCGTCGGCGTCGTCGCGTACACCCAGATCGGCGTCATGGCCGCGGAGCCGGAGCCCCTCGCGACCGTGCGGGAGAACCCCGCGATCACGGTCACCGACGCGGATGAGGGCATCGTGCTCGCCCCCGCCGACGGCGAATCGGATCTCGGCCTGGTCTTCATCCCCGGGGCCAAGGTGGACCCGTGGGCCTACGCCGCCATCCTCCAGGGGCTCGCCGAGGAAGGAACCACGGTCGTGATCACCCGCCCCTGGCTGAACCTGGCCTTCTTCGACCCACGCGGGCTCGACGCGTTCACCTCGGCCGCACCCGATATCGACGTCTGGGGTGTGGGCGGGCACTCGCTGGGCGGCGTCCGCGCCTGCCAGCTCGCAGCGGATGCCGACGCGCTCGTGCTGTTCGGCTCGTACTGCGCGACCGACGTGTCGGACAGCGGTTTTCCCGTGCTCAGCATCTCCGGCAGCGAAGACGGTCTCTCCACTCCGGAGAAGATCGCCGACGCGCGGGACCTGCTGCCCGCCGACGCCGAGATGGTGGAGATCGACGGGGCATCGCACGCCTCCTTCGGCGACTACGGCCCCCAGGCGGGCGACGGCACGCCGACGATCTCGACGGACGAGATGCACGACGAGGTCACGCGACTCACCGAGGAGTTCCTCGCGCCTCTCGCGCCCTGAGGGTCACTCCCCGGCGTCGATGACCTCGTCCAGCAGCGGATGCAGGTGTCGCGAACGGAGAACGGCCGCCGCCGTCCGCGCACCGGCCTCGAGTGCCGCGCCGACTCCCGCCCCGTCCAGGCGCGCATCGAGCACGCCCGCGAGGAAGGCGTCGCCCGCGCCGTTCGTGTCGATGACCTCGACGGGCACGGCAGCCACCCGATGCTCGATTCCCTCGGCATCCACGGCCACCGCGCCATCGGCCCCGAGCGTGCATACCGCGAGTGAGGCACCGGCGGCGATGCGCGCACGCAGGAACGCGACCGGGTCCGAAAGGCGATCCGCGTTGCAGAACACCGCGTCCGCCGCCGCCAGGAACGGGCGGTGGAACTCGGCCGCACCGTCGTAGTCGTGCACGTCGACCCAGATCGGGATTCCGGTCTCCCGCGCCATCGGCAGGAGCCGCAGCGGCTCGGCGGCGAGGTCGAGCACGATCGCACCCGCCTCTCCCATCCGTTCGCGCACCCAGGTATCGTCCTCGCCTGCGGTGGCGTCCGGCGACGACAGGTACAGCGAGACCCGTTCGCCGGCGCGGGTCATGAGGTTCAGATGCCGCTCGGTCACCCCTTCGCCCCAGTGCACCTGGACTCCCGCGGCGTGCAGGGCTGCTCGCACCCGTTCGCCCTCCGCATCGCGTCCGGCGAGAGCATGGAGCTGCGTCGCACGCCCCAGCCCGGTGAGACTCAGCGCTTTGCCGGCACTCGTTCCGCCGACGGTCGTCCAGGTCTCCTCGGCGAACTGCATGTGGGGCACGGGCTCGGGAAGTCGATCGAGCACGACGATCGTGTTCCAGGACGCTGGGCCGGCGATGAAGACGGAGTCGGGCATGCGACCATCCTGCCGCCTCGACGACGGTCAGCCGATGCGCGACACCAGGGCGTCCAGTCCCATGCCGTAGTCGATGCGCACGACGGGGAGGGCGAGCTTGTCGGTGCCGATCGTCACGAACCCGGGCTCGATCGTCCGTGCCATCTCGTAGCCGGCCTGCGTGACGCCCTGCTTGGCGGTGTCGTCGTAGTGCCCGAAGGGATAGGCGATGACTTCGCGAACGCCCAGGGTGTCGCCGGAGACGTTCACGTCGGCGGCGATCTGATCCGCGGTCCAGTTGACCATCAGGCCGTCGCCGTTGTCGCCCGCCTTGTGCATGTCGTGAGTGTGCGAGCGGCGCAGCACGTGGATCGACGGCGGCGGGTCCGACCGGTAGGCGGTCACCATGAAGGAGGTCGCGAGCAGCTTGTGCGCCGCCACCACGGGCGCCCCGAGGTCGAACCAGGTCTGGTCGGCATCGTCGTCGGTGATGATCACGCTCCGCGCGGGCAGCGAGAGCCGGCCGTCGATGAAGGCGCTCAGCTCGTCCCAGGTGGGCAGGTAGAAGCCCGTCGTCGCGATGTGGTTCATGTGCGCGTCGAAGTCGCCGATGTAGGCGTAGTTGCCGCGCAGCCAGCCGGACTCCCCCTCGGGATCCGCCGTGAACTGGTGGTACATGAGGATCGGGACCTGCACGCCCTCGGCGGTGTTCTGCTCCGGCGTCTTCCATGCGGCGAAGAGCTCGACCTGCTGCTCGTCGCAGACCACGGGGTCCGCGCCGTTCACTCGGACAGCGACCGTGTACGCCGCGGCATCCGCCGCCGTCGGGTACCAGCCGGCGAACACACGGCCGGCGAGGGCCGGGATCGGGAGCGCCTGGTACAGGCCGTCCTGCCGCTGAAGCTGCGGGTCGGCGGGAGCCCCCTCGCCGGTGAACGTCACCGCACAGGCGAGCGGATCGGCGGCATCCGCGATGAGCTGCTCCGCGGGCGTCAGCGGTGGCGGCGTCACCACCGGTGTCGGCGTCCGTGACGGCTTCGCTTCGGCCTCGGCCTCGGCCGGCGCATGGTTCAGCCAGACGTACGCCGTGAAACCGCCACCCACGACGACGATCACCGCAGCGATGATGATTCCTGCGACGCCCCCGCGCCGTCTCCCCCCGGAGGCCACGGTCAGATGTCGAATCCCTCGGCGATCAACTCGACGAGCTCCTCCCGCTCCTCGACGGGGAGGAACGCGGCCGCAGCCGCATTGAACTGGAAGGTCTCGAGATCGTCGAGGTCGTACTCGAAGGTCTCGACGAGCAGGGCGAGCTCGCGGGTGAGCGACGTGGCGCTCATGGTGCGGTTGTCGACGTTCACCGTCACCGAGAACCCGAGCTGATACAGCAGGTCGAACGGGTGGTCGGCCAGGGTGTCACCCCACGCGGCGATCGCGCCGGTCTGCAAGTTCGACGACGGCGAGAGCTCGAGCGGGATCTCGCGATCGCGCACCCAGCGGGCCAGGTCGCCGAACTGCACCTGCACCTCGTCGCCCTCCTGCGTGACGACCTGAAGGTCTTCGGCGATGCGCACGCCGTGGCCGAGACGCAGCGCGCGACCGTCGATGAGCGCGGAGCGGATCGACGCGAGACCCGCGGCCTCGCCCGCGTGCACGGTCACCGGGAAGAAGTTGTCGGCGAGGTAATCGAAAGCGGCGCGGTGGTTCGACGGCGGGAAGCCGTCTTCCGGGCCGGCGATGTCGAAGCCGACGGCACCGCGACCGCGGAAGTCGACCGCGAGCTCCGCGATCTCCCGTGCCCGGTCGGTCTGCCGCATGGCGGTGATGAGCTGGCCGACGCGGATGCTGCGTCCGTCGCGATCCGCCGCATCCTCGCCCTCCTCGATGCCCTGCTGCACGGCTTCGACGGTCTGCTCGAGCGTGAGGCCGCGCGCCTGATGCTGTTCCGGGGCCCAGCGCACCTCGCCGTAGACCACGCCGTCCGCTGCGAGGTCCTGCACGAACTCGCGCGCGACACGGGTGAGCCCCTCCTGGGTCTGCATGACGGCGGTCGTCAGGTCGAACGTCTTGAGGTACTCGACCAGCGAACCGGAATCGCTCTGCTTCGCGAACCACCTGCCGAGGGCGGCGGGGTCGGCCTCCGGGACCTCGAGGCCGATGGAGTCCGCGAGCTCGAGGATCGTCGAGGGGCGCAGAGCGCCGTCGAGGTGGTCGTGCAGCGACACCTTCGGCAGGCTCCGCAGGGAGACGCCCTGCAGCGTGACGTCGCCGTTCGCATCGATCGACATGGTGATCCTCTCGGTCGCGGATGTGCTCAGTTCAGGCTAGCGGTCGCGACTCACGCCGTGATGCGCTCGCGCACGATCGGACCGGTGGCCGGAGCCTCGTCGCCGATCTCCCACGAGCCGTCGAGGGCTTCCAGAGCACGACCGAATCGGGCGTCGTCGGCCGCGGACAGCGTGAACAGCGGCTGCCCCGCGACGACGCGGTCACCGGGCTTGGTGTGCAGGTCGATCCCCGCCTCGAAGATCACCGGATCCTCGGCCCTGGCGCGCCCGGCTCCGAGCCGCCAGGCGGCGATGCCGAACGGGAGTGCATCCATGCGTGTGATCACGCCGTCGGTCGGGGCCGTCACGACATGCGTCTCCCGCGCGGTCGGCAGCGCCGCGTCGGGGTCGCCGTCCTGTGCGCGGATCATCGCCTTCCAGCTGTCCATCGCACGACCGTCGTCGAGCGCGGCCTCCACGTCGGCATCCGGCTGGCCGGCGAGGGCGAGCATCTCCCGCGCCAGAGCGAGGGTCAGCTCCCGGACATCGGCCGGACCACCACCGGCGAGGATCTCGACGGATTCGCGGACCTCGTTGGCGTTGCCGATCGCGAGTCCGAGCGGCACGTTCATGTCGGTGAGCAGCGCGGTGGTCGCCACTCCGGAATCGGTGCCGAGCGCGACCATCGTGCGTGCGAGTTCCCGGGCGCGGTCGATGTCCTGCATGAAGGCACCGGAGCCGAACTTCACGTCGAGCACGAGCGCGTCGGTGCCCTCGGCGATCTTCTTGGACATGATGCTCGACGCGATCAGCGGAATCGCCTCGACCGTGCCGGTGACGTCGCGGAGGGCGTACAGCTTCTTGTCGGCAGGAGCGAGGCCCGAACCCGCGGCGCAGATGACCGCGCCGACGTCGCCCTGCATCTGCGCGAACATCTCCTCGTTGCTGAGCGCTGCTCGCCAGCCGGGGATCGACTCGAGCTTGTCGAGCGTGCCGCCGGTGTGACCGAGTCCGCGGCCGCTGAGCTGCGGGACGGCGACGCCGAACGACGCGACCAGCGGGGCGAGCGGCAGCGTGATCTTGTCGCCGACGCCGCCGGTGGAGTGCTTGTCGACGGTCTTCTTGCCGAGGGAGGCGAAGCTCATCCGCTCCCCCGACGCGATCATCGCGTCGGTCAGCACGCGGATCTCATCGCGCTCCATCCCGCGCTGGAAGATCGCCATCGCGAACGAGGCCATCTGCGCGTCGGAGACGTAACCGCGGGTGTACGCATCGATCATCCAACGCAATGCCGCCTCGGGGACCGCACCGCCGTCGCGCTTGGCGCGGATGACGTCCACCGCGTCGAAGGGCTCAACCGTCATCGTGCTTCCTCCAGGTCGCGTGGCCCGAACGCATCGGGCAGCACCTCGTCGATCGTGCGGATGCCGGAGACCGTCTCCAGGAGCATGCCCGGCATCGCGTGCTCGAACAGCAGCTGCCGGCAGCGACCGCACGGCATGATCGTCTGTCCGTCGTTGTTCACGCACACGAACGCGACGAGCTGGCCGCCGCCGGACATGTGCAGGTCGCCGACGAGGGCGCACTCCGCGCAGAGCGTCACGCCGTAGGAGGCGTTCTCGACGTTGCAGCCGGCGACGATGCGCCCGTCGCCGACGAGAGCGGCCGCCCCCACGCGATAGCGCGAGTACGGCGCGTACGCCTTCGTCATGGCATCCGTGGCGACCTGGCGCAGCTCGTCCCAGTCGATGTCCGTCATTGCGATGCTTCCCTCTTCCTGATCGGGCTAGGACTTGATGTAGGGCTTGCCGTCGGCAGCCGGCGCCTTGATCTGCCCGGCGAATCCGGCGACCGCGAGCAGCGTGACCAGGTACGGCAGCATGAGCATGAACTCGCCGGGGATCGGCGTCTTCAGGATCGACAGCAGATTCTGCAAGTTGGTCGCGAAGCCGAACAGCAGCGCGGCCAGCGTGGCGCGGATCGGGTCCCAGCGGCCGAAGATCACGGCGGCGAGGGCGATGAAGCCGAGCCCAGCCGTCATGTCCTTGCCGAACTGCGGCACCGAGACGAGCGTGAAGTACGCACCACCCATACCGGCGATCGCACCCGCGAGCAGCACGTTCCAGAACCGGGTCGGGTTCACCTTGATGCCGACGGTGTCGGCGGCCTGCGGGTGCTCGCCGACGGCACGAAGCCGCAGACCCCAGCGGGTGCGGTACAGCCCCCACGCCACCACGGCGACGGTGATGAACATCAGGTACCCGATGAACGTCTGGTTGAACAGCACCGGTCCGATGATCGGGATGTCGCTGAGCACCGGGATCTCGACCCGCGGGAACCGGACCGGAGTGTTCAGGGTCGTCTCGTTCGGTGCGAGCAGCGCCCCGTAGAGGAAGCCGGTGAGGCCCGTGACCAGCACGTTGAGCACGACACCGACGATCACCTGCTCGACGAGGTACTTGATGGCGAATGCGGCCAGCACGCTGGCCACCAGCACGCCGCCCACCATCGCGCCGATCAGACCCACGAACGGGTTGCCGGTGATGCTCGAGAGCAGCGCGGCGGAGAAGGCGCCGAGCAGGAGCTGACCCTCGATCGCGACGTTCACGACACCGGCACGCTCGCCGATGACGCCGCCCAGAGCACCGAACACGAGCGGCACCGACAGCGACACCGCTCCGAACAGCAGGCTCGTGACGGGCACGAGTCCCCCGGCGGATGCCCAGACGAGGAACGCGAAGACGGCGAGCACGCCGTAGGCGACCACGAGCCACAGCGAGGGCTTGCGATAGGTCCACGCCCGGAGGAAGGCTCCGACCGTGAGGACCACCAGGATCCCGAACACCACCCAGAAAGTCGAGGCGGTCGGCAGGGCCACGTCGGGCAGCGAGAGCGCCGACGACTGGTCGGAGAGTCGGAAGGTGCTGGTGCCCGTCCGCGGCACCGCGAGGAACAGCAGCGCCAGCAGCGCGGTCGCCGCGGCGAGGACGATCGGCGCCTTGAGGTGCCGCTCCTTGACCGTCGCGAGCTGCACCGTGCCGTCGGCGGCCTGGGTCTGAACGAGGGACATCATGCCATCACCGCCTTCTTCGCGGCCTTGGCTCTGGCCTTGGCCGCCTTCTCCGCATCGGTCTTCGGAAGGAAGAACACCGTGCGCAGCAGCGGCGGCGCCGCGATGAACAGCACCACGAGGGACTGCACGACGAGCACGATGTCGACCGGGATGTCCTGCGCCTGCATCGAGAACGAGCCCGCCTTGAGCGCCCCGAACAGGATGCCGGCCGCGAACGTACCCCAGGCGCGGCTACGTCCGAGGAGCGCGACCGTGATCGCGTCGAAGCCGATGCCGGCGTCGATCGTCTCGGTGACGCCGGTGGTGACGGCGCCCTGGATCTGGTTCATGCCGGCGAGACCCGCCAGTCCCCCGGCGAAGAGCATGGCGTAGACGTAGATGCGCTGCACGCTGATGCCGGCGGCGCGCGCGGCATGCGGGTTCTCACCCACGGCGCGCATCCGCATGCCGAGCGACGAACGCTCGATGAGCCACCAGACGAACAGGGTCGCCACGATCACGATCACGAAGCCGAGATCGAGGAGGGGGAACTGCGGGCCGAGCAGGGTCGGGAACTGCGCGCTCTGCGGCGTCGCCGAGCCGAGGGCCTGGTTGGTGCCCGGCTTCTGCAGCAGGCCCGGCGTGCGGATCATCCACAGCAGCAGGTAGTACGCGATGTAGTTGAGCATGATCGTGAGGATCACCTCGTGCGCACCGGTGCGCGCCTTGATGAGTCCCGCGATGGCGCCCCAGAGCGCACCGCCGGCGATGCCGGCGATCAGCGTGACGGGGATGTGCAGCCAGATCGGCAGATCGAGGGAGAACGTCAGCAGCGCCGCGACCGCGACACCGATGAGCATCTGACCACGGGCACCGATGTTGAACAGGCCGACGCGGAACGCGAGCGCGACGCCGAGACCGGCCGCGATCAGCGGTGCCGCGAAGCCGAGGGTGTTCGTCAGCGGGCGGATCTGAGCTGCGAAGTCCGCGCCGCGGGCGTTGAAGATCGCCCCGCGGAAGAGTGCCTCGTAGCCGTTGTACACCGCGTTCCAGGCGGCGACGAAGGTGTCGCCCGGCTGCGCGAAGAAGTAGACGGAAGCCGTCTGCACGTCTTCGTTCGTGAAGGCGATGAGGATGCCGCCCACGATGAGCGCCAGGACGATCGCGAGGATCGTGGTGACGGCGTTGCCGCGGAGGATCTCCTTGAGGATGACGTTCCCGCGCGGAGGCGGCGGCACGTCGGAGGGGTCGCGCGGGACCGTGCCGGTGCTCGTCGCGAGCTCCTGCGGCGGGATCCCCTTGGTCACATCTCCTGCGCCGGGCGTCGCTCCGCTCACGCGGCCACCTCCCCTTCGGCCGCTCCGGCCATCATGAGTCCGAGTGTCTCCCGAGGCGTGTCGCCGGGGACGATGCCGACGATGGTGCCGCGGTACATGACCGCGATCCGGTCGGCGAGAGCTGCGACCTCGTCGAGCTCCGTGGAGACGACGATCACGGGGATTCCCGCATCGCGCGTCTCGATGATGCGCTTGTGGATGAACTCGATCGAGCCGACGTCCACGCCGCGGGTCGGCTGCGCGGCGACGAGGAGCCGCAGGTCACGGCTCATCTCCCGGGCGATGACGACCTTCTGCTGGTTGCCGCCCGACAGCGTGCCCGCCGGAGTCTCCGGCCCCTGGGTGCGGATGTCGTACTCGGTGATGCGGGCGCGGGCGAACTCGTCGAGTGCCGAACGGCGCAGCGTACCGGCACGGCTGAAAGCCGGATCGTCCGAGCGGTCGAGGATGAGGTTCTCCGCGACGGAGAAGCCGGCGACCAGGCCGTCCTCCGTGCGGTCTTCCGGGACGAAGCCGACACCGGCGACGAGGATGGCGCGCACGCTCTTGCCCACGAGCTCCTTGCCGTCGAGCACGATGCTGCCCTCGACGCGCGCGGCGAGGCCGACGATGGCCTCCACCAGCTCGGTCTGGCCGTTGCCCTGCACACCGGCGATCGCGAGGACCTCGCCCGGTCGGACGGCGAGGTCGACACCATCGACGACGATCGCGCCCGTGGGCGTGAGGACGCGCAGCCCCTTGACCTCGAAGCCGCCCTCGCCGAGACGGGGCGGGTCCTTGTGCACGGTCAGCTCGACCGCACGGCCGACCATGAGGGAGGCGAGCTCGGCGTTGGTCGCGGTGGGAGATGCCTCGCCGACGACCTTGCCGAGGCGGACGATGGTGATCTTGTCGGCCACCTCGCGCACCTCGCGCAGCTTGTGCGTGATGAACACGATCGCCGTGCCCTCGTCGCGCAGCTGACGCATGATGTTCATCAGCTCGTCGGTCTCCTGCGGGGTGAGCACCGCCGTGGGCTCGTCGAACACGAGCACCTTCGCGTCGCGCGACAGAGCCTTGATGATCTCGACCCGCTGCTGCACGCCGACGGGCAGGTCGCCCACGAGCGCATCCGGGTCGATGTCGAAGCCAAACCGTGCCGCCACGGACCGCACGTGCTCTCGCGCCTTCGCGATGTCGAGCGTTCCGAGCGCCTTGGTCTGCTCGTGACCAAGCATCACGTTCTCGGCCACGGTGAAGACCGGGACGAGCATGAAGTGCTGGTGGACCATGCCGATCCCCGCAGCCATCGCGTCGCCGGGACCGCGGAAGCGCTGCACCTCGTCATCGAGGAGGATCTCTCCCTCATCGGCCTGGTACAGGCCGTAGAGGACGTTCATGAGCGTGGACTTGCCCGCGCCGTTCTCACCGAGGAGCGCGTGGATCTCCCCCGGCTCGACCACCAGATCGATGTGGTCGTTGGCCACGAGGCTACCGAATCGCTTGGTGATGCCGCGAAGTTCGAGCTTCATATCTGCACCTTATCCAGAAGAGTCATCCAGGAGAATCATCGTCCGTCCACGGCACGGGGCGAGTGGCCGCCTGCTCACCACTCGCCCCGTGCTGGACCGGTTACGACTTACGGGGAGTTCTCGGACTCCACCGTGATGTCACCGGCGATGATCTGCTTCTGCAGTTCGGCCAGCTCGTCGACCAGGCCCTCGGGCAGGTCGCCCTCGAAGTCGCCGAAGCCGGAGAGCTTGACGCCCTCGTTCTCGAGCGTGCCGACGTACGGCGCTGCGTCGAACTCGCCGCCGGCGGCCGCGACGGTCGCGTCGTGCACGGCGACGTCGATCGCCTTCATGATCGAGACCAGCGTCATGCCTGCCACGTTCGGGTCAGCCACAGCGAGGTCGCTGTCGACGCCGAGCATCAGCGTGTCCTTGCCGCTGTCGGTGATCGCGGCAGCCGCGCTCTGGTAGACGGGGCCGCCGACCGGGAGGATGACGTCGACGCCCTGGTCGAGCACGCCCTGCGCGGTCTGCTTGGCGGTGTCGTTCGCGTCGAAGCCGCCCGTGAACGAGCCCTTCTGCGTCGCGGCGTCCCAGCCGAAGACCTCGACCGCGGCCGACTTGTCCTCGTTGTACTTGTCGACGCCGAGCTGGTAGCCGTCCATGAACACGGCGACCGACGGGATCTGCATTCCGCCGAAGGTGCCGACCTTGTTCACGCCGCTCTGCGCGGACCAGGCTGCTGCGGCGTAGCCGCCGAGGTATGCCGCCTGCGCGGTGTCGAAGACGAGGGGCTTGATGTTCGGAGCATCCGTGGTGCCGTCGAAATCGTTGTCGGCGTAGTCGTCGATGATCGCGTAGTCGATCTCGGGGTTCGCGAGCGCGGACTCGACCGTGGCGGCGGAGAGCTTGAAGCCCACGGCGACGATGAGCGAGCAGCCCTCGGAGACCGCGGTCTCGAGGTTCGGCGCGTAGTCGTTGTCGTTCGCCGACTCGAACTCGAGGGGCTTGATGCCGAGCTCGTCAGCCGCGCTGTCCATGCCCTCCTTGGCCGACTGGTTGAACGACTTGTCGTTCCAGCCGCCCGCGTCGGAGATGAGGCAGGGAAGGAAGTCGGAGTCGACCGGCTTCTCGGAGCCCTCGGGCTTGTCGGTCGGCGCCTGGCCGCAACCGGCGAGCGCGAAGATGACGCCCGCGGCGACGGTCGCGCCGAGCAGCTTCTTGGTGGTGGAGATGGTCAACTGATGCCTCCCTCAACGAAACCGCGGCCATCGCGGATCGATCAAAGTTACCTACTGTTTCGTCTTTTGCGCACGTGCGCAGCGGATGCGCTGGCCAAAGGTTACAAAGCTGAAATCAAGCCACCCGATGAGCGTGACGTCCTGCTCATCGGCGCACTCCTCAGAGCACGTCCCCGCGACCGGTGAGCTTCAGGGACTCGACCACACCCTTCACCCGCTGCGCGTGCTCGACGGTGGTGACCAGGAGTGCGTCGGGGGTGTCGACCACGACGATGTCCTGGACGCCCACCAGACTGATCACCCGCGACGTCTGGCTGACGAGGATCCCGCTCGCGCCGTCGGTCAGGACACGGGCGTTCGGCCCGAGCACGGCGAGGTCGTTCTTGCGGCCGTTGTTGATGAGCTTGGTCAGCGAGGCGAAGTCGCCCACGTCGTCCCAGTCGAAATGGCCGGGGACGACGGCGAGGCGTCCGCGGCGGGCGGCGGGCTCGGCCACGGCGTAGTCGATCGCGATCTTCTTCAGGCGCGGCCAGATGCGATCGACTGCGGGTCCGCGCAGCTCGCGATCGTCCCAGGCCTCCGCGAGTTCGAGCAGACCGGCGTGCAGCTCGGGCTCGTTCGCGGCGAGTTCGTCCAGCAGGACGCTCGCCTTCGCGATGAACATGCCCGCGTTCCACAGATAGTCGCGATCGGCGAGGTACTCCTTCGCCGTCTCCAGGTCGGGCTTCTCGACGAAGCTCTCGACGAGCGCGGCCTCGCGCGCGCCGTCGACGACCAGCTCCGGACCCTTCTTGATGTAGCCGAAGCCGATCGCGGGCTCGGTGGGCGAGATGCCGATCGTGCAGATGTACCCCTCGCGGGCGACCTCCACGGCGTCGCGCACCGCGAACTCGAACACGCGCGTGCTGCGGATCACGTGGTCGGCGCTGAACGAGCCAATGATCACATCGGGCTCGCGCCGGTGCAGGATCGCGGCGGCGAGGCCGATCGCGGCGGCGGACTCCCGCGGCTCCGACTCCAGGAAGACGTTGAGGTCGGCGATGCCCGGCAGCTCGGCCTCGACCGCGGCGCGGTGCGCACGGCCGGTGACCACGGCGATCCGGTCGGATCCGCTGAGCGGCTCCAGCCGGTCCCAGGTGTCGCGGAGCAGCGAATGGCCCGACCCCGTGAGGTCATGCAGGAACTTGGGCGCGTCCGCACGGGAGAGCGGCCAGAGCCGACTGCCGATGCCGCCGGCGGGAATCACTGCGTAGAAATCCTTGATGGGTGCGCTCACCCTGCCAGGGTAGCCCGAGGAGACATCTCGACATCGAGATACTTAGGCTCCCCTTCGTCGCTCCCCGTCTTCGGACAGGAATAGGATGGACACCGATCGGGCGTGCCTGACTTCGACAGGCTCACACTTGCACGAGCAGCGCACGCGACCGACGCACATCGATCAGGGAGGACGACCGTGTCCACGAGCGCTCGCTTGACACCGTCGATTTCGGAAACCACGTCCAAGACCCCCCGCGGCACCCTTTATCGGGGCCGCGAAGGCATGTGGTCGTGGGTGCTTCACCGCATCACCGGAGTCGCCATCTTCTTCTTCCTGTTGGTGCACGTGCTCGACACGGCACTCATCAGGGTCTCGCCGGAGGCGTACAACGCCGTGATCGGCACGTACAAGAACCCCGTCATGGCGCTCGGCGAGGTCGTGCTCGTGGCCGGCATCGTGTTCCACGCGATGAACGGCCTGCGCATCATCGCCGTCGACTTCTGGTCGAAGGGCGCCAAGTATCAGCGGCAGCTCTTCTGGGGCGTGCTGCTGGTGTGGGGCATCATCATGGCCGGCTTCGTGCCCCGCCACCTGATGCTCGCGTTCGCCGGGTTCGGAGGGGGACACTGATGACCGCGCAGACCATCGCAGCTCCGGCTCGCCGCCGACGCGGAGTCAACCTCGAGAAGTGGGGCTGGGTCTTCATGCGCGCGTCGGGCGTCGTGCTCGTCGTGCTGATCTTCGGCCACCTCTTCGTCAACCTCATGGTCGGCGAGGGCATCCACGCCCTCGACTTCGCATTCATCGCCGGCAAGTTCGCCACGCCGTTCTGGCAGTGGTGGGACGTGCTGATGCTGTGGCTTGCCCTGATCCACGGCGCCAACGGCATGCGCACGATCGTGAACGACTACGTCACGAACACCACCGCCCGGAAGGCCCTCACCTGGGCCCTGGGGCTCGCCGCCGGCCTGCTCATCATCCTCGGCACGCTCGTCGTCTTCACGTTCGACCCGTGCCTGGGTGTGACCGAGGACAGCGTCCTGTGGACCGAATGCGCCGCCCTGGTCGGGAACTGAGAAGAAGGCTAAGAAGAAGTGACTACCGAGACGCAGGATTCCGTCGTCCGTGACGGCGTGCACTACCACCAGTTCGACATCGTGATCGTGGGCGCCGGTGGCGCCGGCATGCGGGCGGCCATCGAGGCCGGCCCCGGGGCGAAGACCGCCGTGATCTCCAAGCTGTACCCCACGCGCTCGCACACCGGTGCGGCGCAGGGCGGCATGGCGGCAGCCCTCGCGAACGTCGAAGAGGACTCCTGGGAGTGGCACACCTTCGACACCGTCAAGGGCGGCGACTACCTCGTCGACCAGGACGCGGCGGAGATCCTCGCGAAGGAGGCCATCGAGGCGGTCATCGACCTCGAGAACATGGGCCTCCCCTTCAACCGCACGCCCGAGGGCAAGATCGACCAGCGCCGCTTCGGCGGGCACACCGCGGAGCACGGCAAGACCCCGGTCCGCCGCGCCTGCTACGCCGCCGACCGCACCGGCCACATGATCCTGCAGACGCTGTTCCAGAACTGCGTCAAGCTCGGCATCAACTTCTTCAACGAGTTCTACGTGCTCGACCTGCTGACGGTGAAGGACGCCGACGGCAAGACCCAGATCGCGGGCGTCGTCGCGTACGACCTCTCCACCGGCGAGCTGCACGTGTTCCAGGCCAAGGCCGTGATCTTCGCGACCGGAGGCTTCGGAAAGATCTTCAAGACGACCTCGAACGCGCACACCCTCACGGGCGACGGCGTCGGCATCGTCTGGCGCAAGGGCCTCCCCCTCGAGGACCTGGAGTTCTTCCAGTTCCATCCGACCGGACTCGCCGGTCTCGGCATCCTCCTCACCGAGGGTGCGCGAGGCGAGGGCGCGATCCTGCGCAACGCCTCGGGCGAGCGTTTCATGGAGCGCTACGCCCCGACCATCAAGGACCTCGCCCCGCGTGACATCGTCGCCCGCTGCATGGTGCAGGAGGTCGCGGAAGGCCGCGGCGCCGGTCCGCACAAGGACTACGTGCTGCTGGACTGCACGCACCTGGGCGCCGAGGTCCTCGAGACCAAGCTCCCCGACATCACGGAGTTCGCCCGCACGTACCTGGGTGTCGACCCGGTCGTCGAGCCGGTCCCGGTGATGCCGACCGCGCATTACGCCATGGGCGGCATCCCGACCAACAACAACGGCGAGGTCCTGGCCGACAACGACACGGTCGTTCCCGGGCTGTACGCCGCCGGCGAGTGCGCCTGCGTCTCGGTGCACGGCGCCAACCGTCTCGGCACCAACTCGCTGCTCGACATCAACGTGTTCGGGAAGCGCAGCGGCCGCAACGCCGTCGAGTACGTCAAGACGGCCGAGTTCGTCCCGCTGCCCGAGAACCCCGCGGGCTTCGTCTCCGGGATGCTCGAGGACCTGCGCAACAACCAGGGCACCGAGCGGATCGCCGTGCTGCGCAAGACGCTGCAGGACGAGATGGACAAGGGCGCTCAGGTGTTCCGCACCCACGACTCGCTGCAGCACGTGCTGGGCGTGATCGCCGAGCTGCGTGAGCGCTACAAGAACGTGCACGTCGACGACAAGGGCAAGCGGTTCAACACCGACCTGCTCGAGGCCGTCGAGCTGGGCTTCCTGCTCGACATCGCCGAGGTCGTCGTCTACGCCGCGCAGAACCGCGAGGAGAGCCGCGGCGGCCACATGCGCGACGACTTCCCGACGCGCGACGACGAGAAGTACATGAAGCACACCATGGCCTACCTCACGGGCGACCCGCACTCGTCGACCCCGAGCGACCACATCAAGCTCGACTGGAAGCCCGTCGTCTTCACGAAGAACGATCAGGGCGAGTTGAACTACCCGCCGATGGAGAGGAAGTACTGAGCATGTCGAACGCCATCGCCGAAGCACCCGCGGACACGACCGCAGAGACCGGCATCCAGTCCTTCATCGTCACGTTCAACATCCGCCGGTTCGACCCCGAGGTCGACGCGGAGCCGCACTGGGTCGACTACGACGTGGAGCTGTACTCCACCGACCGCGTCCTCGACGCGCTGCACAAGATCAAGTGGGAGGTCGACGGCTCGCTGACCTTCCGCCGCTCGTGCGCGCACGGCATCTGCGGCTCCGACGCCATGCGCATCAACGGACGCAACCGCCTGGCCTGCAAGACGCTGATCAAGGACCTCGACATCTCGAAGCCGATCTACGTCGAGGCCATCAAGGGCCTGCCGCTCGAGAAGGACCTCGTCGTCGACATGGAGCCGTTCTTCGCGTCGTACCGCGAGGTGCAGCCGTTCCTCGTCGCCAGCTCCGTCCCGGAGAAGGGCAAGGAGCGCGTCCAGACGATCGCCGACCGCGAGATCTTCGACGACACCACCAAGTGCATCCTGTGCGCCGCGTGCACCTCGTCGTGCCCCGTGTTCTGGACCGATGGCCAGTACTTCGGCCCGGCCGCCATCGTCAACGCGCACCGCTTCATCTTCGACTCGCGTGACGACAACGCGGCTGTCCGTCTGGACATCCTCAACGACAAGGAAGGCGTGTGGCGCTGCCGCACGACCTTCAACTGCTCCGAGGCCTGCCCGCGTGGCATCGAGGTCACCAAGGCCATCGCCGAGGTCAAGCAGGCGGTTCTCCGCGGCCGTCCCTGACGCCCCGCATCAGGCCATCATCCGCGAACAGGCGGTTCCCTTCGGGGGCCGCCTGTTCTCGCGTCTCCCCCTGTTCTCACGCGCCCGGCCGCTCCCGCGAACCCGACTGCTCTCGCATCGCGCGGCGCTTGGATAGGGTGGGGACGTGTCTGAACCCGATGGCTCCGCGGCCGAGCCCGGTCGCCTCGATGCGGCCGTCGAGCGTGCGACCGCGCTGACGCAGCGCACCCTCGGCCTGTTCCCCGTGCGTGTCTGGCGACACTTCCTGCAGCACAACGGATTCCTGCTCGCTGCCGGCGTGAGCTATCAGGCGCTCTTCGCGATCTTCGCGGCGATCTACCTCGCGTTCGCCATCGCGGGCCTCTGGCTCGGCGGCAGCGAGGAGGCCGTCAACGGCCTGATCGACATGATCAACCGGTACATCCCCAATCTGATCCTCCCCGAGGGCGGCGTCTTCACGCCGGAGCAGGTGCAGGACGTCGCCGCGAGCACGGCCAACGTCCTCGGCGTCACCGGCCTGATCGCCCTCGGAACCGTCATCTGGACAGCCATCGGCTGGGTGACGTTCTCACGGCGCGCGACCAGGGACATCTTCGGTCTTCCACCGGACCGGCGCAGCTACGTGATCCTGAAGGCCCGTGACCTGCTCGCGGCGCTGATCTTCGGCGTCTCGCTGGTCGTCGGGTCTCTCCTCAGCTCCGCCAGCGCCGCCGTGCTGAGCTGGCTGCTCAGTCTGCTCGGGTGGGATTCCGGCTCGGACGGGCTGAACCTCGGCATCCGCATCGCGACCGTCATCGTCTCCTTCGTCCTGATGTCGACCGCGCTGGCGGCGATGGTCCGCTTCCTCACGGGAACGTCGCTGGAGTGGCGGACCATCTGGCCCGGCGCCCTTCTCGGCGGGGGCGCGATGACCGTGCTCCAGTACGGAGCCGGCTTCCTCCTCAGCTACACCCCGTCGAATCCGCTGCTCGCGACGTTCGCCATCTTCATCGGCCTCCTGCTCTGGTTCCGCGTGAACGGGGTCGTGATGCTGGTGGCCTCCTCCTGGATCGCGGTCGCCGCGCAGGACCGGGACCAGCCGCTGCTCGAGCAGACCGAGGCGGAGCGCCGATTGATCGAGTACGAGACCCTGCTCACCGCGGCCCGGATCCGCGTGCGAGAGGCTCGTGAGGCCCGCGACGCCGCACCCTGGATCGGTGCGTGGACTGCCGGACGAGCCCTGCGCGCTGCGGAGAACGAGCTCGCGGCTCTCGAAGCCTCTCCCCCTCCCCCCGTGGAATCGCCCACCCCCTTCGCGCAGCGCCTCATCGCCGACCTGCACCGACCGTCCCGGGATGTCGGCGACGCTCGTTAGGCTTGTTTCCATGCCCCATCTGCGTATCGCCACGGTCAATGTCAACGGGATCCGAGCGGCGGCTCGCAACGGGATGAGCAGCTGGCTCGACGAGGCCGGTGTCGATATCCTCACGCTGCAGGAAGTCCGCGGACAGGACGAGCACCTGGAAGCCGCGCTGCCCGGCTGGTCTTTCGTGCACGACGAGGCCACCGCCAAGGGGCGTGCCGGAGTCGCCATCGCGAGCCGCACGCCGGCACTCGCCTCGCGCACCGCGTTCGGGCCGGAGGACTTCGACTCCAAGGGCCGCTGGATCGAGGCCGACTTCGTGATCGGTGATCGTCCGCTGACCGTCGTGAGCGCGTATGTGCACTCCGGCGAGGCCGACACCCCGAAGCAGGACGAGAAGTGGAAGTTCCTCGACGCGTTCGGCACGCGGCTCGGCGAGCTCGGTGCCGACGGCGCACTCGCACTCGTGACGGGCGACCTCAACGTCGGGCACCGCGAGCTCGACATCAAGAACTGGCGCGGCAACCGCAAGAAGGCCGGGTTCCTGCCCCGCGAACGCGCCTACTTCGACCGCTTCCTCGGCGAGTCGGGTGCGGAGGTCACCGCCGTCGACGGCACCATCGGCACCGGCCTCGGCTGGGTCGACGTGGGCCGCCGGTTCCACGGCGAGATCGACGGCCCGTACACGTGGTGGTCGATGCGCGGTCAGGCCTTCGACAACGACTCGGGGTGGCGCATCGACTATCACCTCGCGACACCGGCACTCGCCGAGCGCGTCACGACCTATCACGTGGCCCGCGCGGCGGCCTACGATCAGCGCTGGAGCGACCACGCCCCGGTCGTCGTCGACTACTCGTACTGACGGCGTCCGGCGGCGTCTTCGGGAACCGCGGGGGAAGCCGCGTAGCGGTACCAGCCGCGGTACTCGAGGACCGTTCCGAGCACAGGACTCGTGGCCCGCATCGCTATGGTGCGACGCTTCTCGGCCTCATCCCAGCCGTCGACGAGGTCGACATCGAGGCGCAGGATGCCGCGGAGCGTGATCCGGCGCCCGCCGATCCGCAGGGCGACCGCGCGGGAGCGCATCCGCAGCGCCCCCTCCGCCGTGACGGAACACTCTTCGAGCATCTCGACCCGCCCGCGGGCCCCCAGCACGTTGTGCACGATCCCGGGGCGGGCGGTCGCCGTGAGCCGATCCGTGATGCGCTGAGTCGTGCCCGGAAACCGGAACTCCCGCGTGGCGGCCAGGGTCGCCCGCCCGGATCTCGACCGGCCGGTGACGGTGTGGATCCGGAACGGGACATCGCGGGCGAAACGCGTGACGACCAGGCCCGGGCCCACCACCGGGAGCGCCAGGGCGGTAAGTCTGCCGAACCGGCTGCCGGCCACGGCGAACACACCCTCAGCACTGTCGCTCTCGGCCTCGACCCGCATCTGCGCGAGGATCTCCGGGTGCAACCGCTCCGCGTCGTCGCCGAGCGCGGCGAGGAAGACGGCACCCCTGGATTCCGGCGTCATGCGCCCATCGTAGGGGCCGCGCACGCACCCCATAGGATTGGGGGTGTGACGAAACCTCGCCTTTACTCCGGAATGCAGCCCTCCGCCGACTCCCTCCAGATCGGCAACTACATCGGCGCGCTGCTCCAGTGGCGAGACCTGCAGAGCTCATACGATGCGTACTTCTCGGTCGTCGACCTGCACGCGCTCACGGTCGCTCAGGACCCTGCCGAGCTCCGAGAGAAGACGCGTCGCACCGCCGCGCAGTACATCGCCGCGGGTATCGAGCCGTCGCTGTCGACCCTGTACGTGCAGTCCCACGTGCGCGCGCACGCCGAGCTCGCCTGGATCCTCAGCACGATCACCGGTTTCGGCGAGGCCGGCCGGATGACCCAGTTCAAGGACAAGTCGACGCGATACGGAGCCGATGCCACCAGCGTCGGCCTGTTCACGTATCCGGTCCTCATGGCCGCCGACATCCTGCTCTACCAGACCGATGTGGTGCCGGTGGGCGACGACCAGAAGCAGCACGTCGAGCTCACCCGTGATCTCGCCGAGCGCTTCAACTCCCGCTTCGGCGAGACCTTCACGGTGCCGATGCCGGTCATCCAGAAGGAGACCGCGCGCATCTACGACCTGCAGAACCCGACCGCCAAGATGTCGAAGTCGGCGGAGAGCGACGCGGGGGTCCTGTGGATGCTCGACGACCCCGCGAAGTCGGCGAAGAAGATCATGCGGGCGGTGACCGACAACGAGGGCTCCGTGCGCTTCGACCGGGAGAACAAGCCCGGCGTCTCGAACCTGCTCACGATCTACGCGGCGCTCAGCGGTCGCCAGGTCGCGGCGATCGAGGACGAGTACGCGGGCCGCGGCTACGGCGACTTCAAGAAGGGTCTCGCCGAGGTCGTCGTCAACGAGTTCGAGCCGGTGCGCGCGCGTGCGCTCGAACTGCTCGACGATCCCGCCGAACTCGACCGCATCCTGGCGGAGAACGCCGGACGCGCGGACGCCGTCGCCGACGCCACCCTGTCGAACGTGTACGACCGCGTGGGGCTCCTCCGGCGCGTCTGAGCCGCGCCCTAGGATGGGGGACGTGACTGATCCGCAGCTGCCTCCCCCTTCCGGTGCCGCGCCCTCCGCGCCGCCGGCACCGCCCGCGACGACGGTTCCGCCGGTGCCGGAAGCTCCTTTCGGCGCAGTGCCACCTCCGGCAGCCCCCGGCTATCCCGCCGCAGCGCCGACGTATCCTGTCGCACCGCCCTACTCGACAGCGGCGAACGGACCGGCTACTGCGTATCCGGCAGCCCCTCCGGGCGCCTACCAGGTCCCCGTCGGCGGCTACGCCGCCCCGGCGGGCGCCTACACGGCCCCCGACACCACGGTCCGTCCCTCGGGGCTGCTCGGCACGATCTCGCTGGTCCTCGCGCTCCTCGCCGCGGTCGTCACCCCCATCGTCGTCGGCATCGCGGCCTTCGAGATCGGACGCGCCCTCCCGCAGGGTGTCACGACGACCACGACGGAAGATCTCAGCGTGCTCTCCCCCGCGCGCGATCAGGTTCTCTGGGCCGAGCTGTCCTTCTGGATCGGCACCATCCTCGGGATCGCCGCGATCGTGCTCGGCATCGTCGCCATCGCCAAGCGCCGGGGCCGCGGTACCGGCATCGCGGCAATCGTCGTCGCCGTGCTCGGCGCGGTCATCTTCTTCACCGTGCTGGTCGCCGCTCTTGCGGCAGGCGGCGCCGCCGGCTTCGCGACCTACTCGTCCTGACGACGCTCGCGGGCCTCAGAAGCGGGTCAGCGCTGCTTCAGCGCGGTGCGTGGTGCTTCTGCTGCGCCGCGAGGAGTCCTTCTCCGACGAGGAGTTCGACCGCGTCGGCCGCATCGTCGATGAGGATCGGCAGGTTCGGCCGCTCCTCCTTGCCGAAGGGTGACAGCACCCAGTCGGCGGGGTCCTGGCGGCCGACCGGACGGCCGATCCCCACACGCACCCGCGGGAAGTCGGCGGATCCGAGAGCCCGGGCGATATCGCGCACGCCGTTGTGGCCCCCGTGCCCTCCACCGATCTTGAGCTTGACCGTGTCGAAGGGGATGTCGAGTTCGTCGTGCACGACCACGACCTGCTCGGCGGGCACCGAGTAGAAGCGCGCCAATGCCGCCACCGGGGTGCCCGAGACGTTCATGAAGGTGTTCGGCTTGGCCAGCACGAGCTTGTCCGCGCCGGGACGCAGCCACGTCTCGACGACGCGCGCTCCGCCCTTGTGTTCGCGGAACGCCTCGCTGCGGCGCGAGGCCAGCTCGTCGACCACCATCTGCCCGATGTTGTGCCGGGTGGCCTCATATCGCGGGCCGGGGTTGCCGAGCCCCACCACGAGCCAGGTGGATGCCATGTCGTCGTCCTCTCACTCCTCGGGCCGCGAAGCCTCGGTCAGGATACGACAGAGGGGACGCGATCGGATCGCGTCCCCTCTGTGATGAATCAGCCGGAGATCACTCCGCGGCGGCCTCTTCGGCTGCCTCGGTGGCCTCGCCCTCGGCCTCGGCCTCGTCGTCCTCGGTCGGTGCGGCCGGGACGGAGATCGCGACGACGAGAACCTCGGGGTCGGAGAGCAGCGTGGAGCCCTTGGGGAGCTTCACGTCGGCACCGGTGATGTGCGCGCCCTCTTCCAGGCCCTCGACCGAGACCTCGATGTTCTGCGGGATGTGCGTGGCCTCGGCCTCGATCGACAGCGTGGTCGCGTCGAGGTTCACGATGGTGCCGGCAGCCGACTCGCCCGTGACGACGATCGGCACGTCGATGGCGACCTTCTCGCCCTTCTTCACGACGAGCAGGTCGATGTGCTCGATGATCTGGTGCACCGGGTCGCGCTGGACGTCCTTGACGAGGGCGAGCTGGCCCTTGCCCTCGATGTCGAGCTCGAGCAGCGCGTTGGCGCGACGGATGATGAGCGAGACCTGGTGGCCCGGCAGCGCGACGTGCACCGGCTCGGTGCCGTGGCCGTAGATGACGGCGGGGATCTTGCCGGCGGCGCGGAGGCGGCGGGCGAAGCCCTTGCCGAAGCTCTCGCGGAGCTCGGCCTGGACCTTGGTGTCTTCAGACATGGGGTTCTCCTTCGGGGCACGCAGCGAAGGCGCCGCGCGGTGGTCTTGGAATTGTCGAACTCGCTGACGCAGGAGGAAAGCCACCGGGCTTGCTTCGCCGCGTCGATAACGGATGAACGCGCACGCGCAGAAGCATCCCTCGCCGAGGTACAGCCTCAATGGTACCGGATGACCCGATAGGCTGAGGACACCGGTCCTTTTCTGCAGAACACGGAGAACCCCCATGCTCGACGGCGCCTTCCTCTCGCACGCAATCCTCTGGCTGATCGGCGCCATGACCGTGTGCGCGGCCGTCACGTCGTTCTTCGCGCTGTTCGCGATGGGGCGCTCGGGCTACCGCAAGGACTGACGGCGTTTCAGAAGGACTGACGGCGGCTCAGACCCCTGCGGTTTCAGACCGCCGTCGCCTGCACCGCATCACGGATGAGGCGCAGCTCCTCGTCCAGAGCCAGTGACGCCGAGACACCCATCCCGTTCTCATCGTCCTGCAGCGGCTCCAGGGTCTCCAGCTGCGAATCCAGCAGCGATGCGGGCATGAAGTGCTCCGCGCGCTGCGTGAGGCGCGCCTCCAGTGTGGCGCGCTCGACCACGAGCTCCACGAAGAAGGCGTCCGGCGCCTCCTCGCGGATCGCGTCGCGGTACTGACGGCGCAACGCGGAGCAGGCGATGACGATCCGGTCCGCGCCGTGGAGCGCCGCTCCGACGGTGCGAAGCCACGGCATCCGGTCCCCATCGTCGAGCGGGATGCCGGCGGCCATCTTCTCGACGTTCGTCAGCGGATGCAGGTCGTCGCCGTCGATGAAGCGCGCTCCGATGCTCTCGGCCACCGCTGCGCCCACCGTGGACTTTCCGCAGCCGCTGGGACCCATCACGACGATGCGCACGCTCATATCTCCAGACCGAAGTCGATGAGCACCTTGCAGGAGCTCGCGGGATCGGCTGCCAGCGCGAAGGCATCGTGAGAACGCTCGACGGGCAGCACCTCGCTGATGATACCGCGGACGTCCAGGCTGCCGTCGGCGAGCGCGGCGATGACGTCGTCGAGCTCGTCGCCGAAACGGAACGAGCCGCGAAGCGTCAATTCGCGGGTGATGGCCGTGGCCAGAGGGGCCGGCACGTCTCCCCCGCGCTGCAGACCGAGCAGCACGACGGTTCCGCCGCGGATCGCGGCCGAGACGGCGGCCGCGAGTCCGGGCACGGTACCGCTGGATTCGACCACGATGTCTGCGTGGAGCTCGGCGATCTCCGCCTCGGCCCTGGCATCGATCGCCCGGATGCCACGCGCCTCGGCGATCTCGCGCGGACGCTGCTGCAGGTCGGTGACGGTCACGGACGCCGCCCCACCGCGCTGGGCGACCGAGGCGACCAGCTGACCGATCGGGCCTGCGCCGAGGACGACGACTCGGCGCCCGTACACCTCGCCGGCTCGTTGCAGGGCATGCCAGGCGACAGACGCGGGCTCGGCCAGCGCTGCGGTTCTGAGATCGAGACCCGCGGGCAGGGGATGCAGCATGCGCGTGGGCAGCGCGACCCGTCGTGCGAATGCACCCTGTGTGTGCGGCAGGTGCATCGCCGAGCCGAGGTACGTCGAGGCCGGCGCGAGATTCGGCTGATCGGTCGGCCAGGGCGTGCGGCCGTCGCCGTGCGCGGTCAGGGGGTGCACGGCCACCGAGGTTCCGACGGCGGGGCCCGAGCCGTCCGCCGCGGCGACGGCCACGACACCCGAGACCTCGTGCCCCAGGACCATCGGCTCGCGCAGCACCGAGGCCCCGGCCGCGCCGTGCCGGACGTAGTGCAGGTCGGAGCCGCAGATGCCCCCGTACGCGACGGAGATGACCGCCTCGTCGGTGTGGGGCGCGGGAGCGCCGATGTCTTCGATCCGCAGATCATCGGCGGCGCGGGCCACCACGGCGAGATTGTCCACCATGTCTCCTCCTCGGTCAGACGAACGCCGTGACCAGCTCGACTCCGGCCACCCGGATCGTCACGCGCTGGCCGGATCGCACCGGCGCCTGCGAATGCGGAGCACCGGTCATCACCACGTCGCCGGGCCCCAGAACGGACCACGCGGCGACGTAGGCGAGGCATTCGCGGATCGCCATCGGCAGCTCCCTGCTCCCGGTCCGGGCGACGAGGAGCCCGTCGACCTCGACATCGAGGTCGACATCGTCGATCCCCACGGCGGTGTCGATCCACGGACCGAGGGGCGTGTACCCCTCCCCCGACTTGGACTCGAAGTTGCGGGGGTCGACGATCGCGCGGTCGGGGCTGGAGAGATCGTTCACGGCCGTGACGCCGAGCACGTACTCGTGCGCGTTCCGGGCCGTCAATCCGTGCGTCGCCCGGCCGATCACGACGGCGATCTCGCCCTCGGCCACCGGGGCGCCCGCATCGCGCCGGAGGGTGACCTCCGCACCGCTTCCGATCACGGTCCGCGGGCTCTTGAGCCATGCCTGCACCGGCGAGACATGCCCCGGACCGTTCTGGGCGATGCCGACGATGACGAGCGGATCGACGGGAGTGACCACGGTGCCCCCGATGGCGTCACCCTCATCATCCGGGGCGCGGCCCTCCGCGAACGCGAGGAACGGGTCGGAGACCGGGATGAGCCCATCGGGCGTCTCGCGCACCCAGCGGGGGCCTGCTGCGGACGCGACTCGACCGAGACGCATCAGACGACCGCCGTCATTCCGCCGTCGACGAAGAGCGTCTGGCCGTTGACGAAATCGCTCGCACCGCCGGCCAGGAAGAGCAGGGCACCGACCAGGTCGCGGGTGTCTCCCCAGCGTCCGGCCGGCGTGCGTCCGCGGACCCACGACGAGAACTCCTCGTCCTCGACGAGTGGCTGCGTGAGGGCGGTCGCGAAGTAGCCGGGAGCGATGGCGTTGGCCTGGATGCCGTGCGGGGCGAGGTCGGCGCAGAGCCCCTTCGTGAACATCACGATCGCGCCCTTGGTCGCCGCGTACGCGGCGATCGACGGACGGGCGAGTTGCGACTGCACGCTGCCGATCTGGATGATCTTCCCCGAACCGCGGGCGATCATGCCGGCCGCGACACGGCGAGACAGGTGGAACACGCTGGAGAGGTTGGTCTGCACGAGCGCATCCCAGTCCTCGTCCGCGAACTCCGCGATCGGCGCCCGCCGCTGGACGCCGGCGTTGTTCACGAGGATGTCGGGCGTGCCGAAGAGCTGCTCGACCTCGTGCATCCCCGCATCCACCGCCGCGGGGTCGGTGACGTCGAAGACGACGCTGTGGACCACGGCTCCCGTGGCCTGCGCGATCTCGCGCGCTGCCGCTGCCGCTTTCCCGGCGTCGCGCCCGTGCACCACCACGGTCGCACCCGCTCCGGCGAGTCCTTCCGCGAGCGTCCGGCCGATGCCCTGGCTCGATCCGGTCACGAGCGCCGTGCGGCCGCCGAGATCGAAGAGGGCGAGGCCCGCAGGCAGCGCACTCACCGTCCGACGGCCTTGATCGACACCGTCGTGGCGAAGACGTCGTCGCCGCCCTCTTCGCGGGAGACCTTGATCGCGTCGTCGACGCGGGTGAGATCGCGACGCAGTGTCTCGGGAGCGAGGAACGTCGATGCGGTCGTGATGAGGGCGAGCACGGCCATGTAGATCGCCAGGAGCACCCAGTTCCCGTCGCTCACCGCGATGAGGTATGCACCGAGCACACCGGCGAGACCGCCGGCGAGCACGGCCGAGATCTCGCGGGCCATCGCCACACCCAGGTAGCGGTGACGGTTGCCGAAGAGCTCGGGGAGCATGGCGCACTGCGGTCCGAGCATGCTGTTCACGGCCACGCCGATGCCGATCGCGATCACGCCGATGGCCACGGCGTAGTTGCCGAGCGAGAGCAGCCACCACGCGGGGAACGTGTAGACGAGCATGAAGACCGCTCCGAACCGGTAGACCGTGCGGCGCCCGAAACGGTCGGAGAGGTGTCCGGTGAACGGCACGGAGAAGACGCCGATCAGCGATCCGAGGGTGACACCCCAGGTGAGCAGGCTCTTGTCGGCACTGTCGCCGACCACCGTGACGAAGAACGCGAGACCGAGGGTCTGGAACATGTACGAGCCGCCGTTCTCGGCCATCCGCAGACCGATGCCGACGATGACGCCGGGGAGCCCGTGCGTGAAGATCTCCTTGATGGGGCGGTCAGCGATCTGCTCGTGCTTCTCGAGCTCGATGAACGTCGGCGTCTCGCGCAACCGCATCCGGATGAACAGGGCGAGGAGGATCAGCGCGAACGAGGCGAGGAACGGCACGCGCCATCCCCAGCTCAGCAGCTGGTCCTCGGGGAGCAGGGTGATCAGCCCGAAGACGACCGCGGCGAGCAGCGTGCCGGCCTGGATGCCGACGAACGGCAGGGCGGAGAAGAAGCCCCGGCGCTTGACCGGCGCGTACTCGGCCATCAGCACCGTCGCGCCCGCCTGCTCGGCTCCCGCCCCGAAGCCCTGCAGGAGGCGCATCAGCACCAGCAGGATGGGGGCCCAGAGCCCGATCGCCTCGTAGGTGGGCAGCAGACCGATCGCGGTCGACGCCCCGCCCATCAGGACGATCGTGGCGACCAGGACCCACTTGCGCCCGAGCTTGTCGCCCAGGACACCGAAGAACAGGCCGCCGAACGGCCGTGCGAGGAAGCCGACGCCGAAGGTTGCGAACGCGGCGACCGTGGCCATGGCGGGATCGTCTTGCGGGAAGAACAGGACGTTGAAGATCAACGCCGTCGAGAGCCCGTAGAGCGCGAAGTCGAAGTACTCGAGCGCGCTGCCGATGCTGGACGCGAGCGTCGCGCGGCGCAGATTCGCCGCGTACTCCGGGTCATCGGACACTGCTCGTGCTGAGGTGCGGTGGTCGGTCACTGCCATCTCCTTCGATCGGCTTCGCCTGCGGCGTGAGCACGACTGTACCAGCCCGTTGGATTGCGTTCAACCCTTTGGACCGGGTTTCGACGCACGAAAGGACACCCGCCCCGGAGGCGCGGCAAACACGAGACGGGTCAGCGACGAACGGCGGTGCTGAAGGGGTTCGTCAACGCCGCGGCGGCCGCACGCAGAGCCTCGCCCACGCGCTCGATGCGTTCGTAGTCCGCCTCGGCGGCACGGATGGCGACGCCGAGCGCCAGCGGCGGATCGGTGGGCGCCCAGCCCTCGAGCGGGACGGCGACGCCCACGATGCCGCGGAACGACTCCTCCGCATCCAGCGCCCAGCCGCGCCGACGGGCGGTGGCCAGCACATCCAGCAAGCCGTCCATGGTGGTCGCGCTCCGGTCCGTGAGCGCGGGGAAGACCGCGTCCTCCCCCAGGAGCTCGACCACTTCGGCATCGCTCATCGCCGCGAGCAGCGCACGCCCGGTGGCTGAGAGCGGAGCCGGGAGCCGCGAGCCCAGCGGGGTCCCCAGTCGCAGCGACCGCGACCCTTCGTGCCTGGCGAGATACAGCGCATCCGTGCCGTCGAGCATGGCGACCTGTACGAGCTCGGACGCCAGCTGCGGCGAGGCCTCGCACACGCTGTAGAACTCACGCACCTGGTTGAACTGCGCGGCGAACGCACCTCCGAGCTCGGCGGTGCGCACTCCCAGGCGGTAGCCCTGCGGCGTGCGGTCGACCATGCCCCCGGCTTCGAGCGCGAGACACAGATTCGCGGTCGACGACTTCGCCAGCCCGAGTTCACCGGCGAGTTCGGTCAGGGTCCGGGGGCCACCGGCGTCGGCGAGGAGGCCGAGTAGACGGATGCTGCGGGTGACGGCAGGCGCGGGATCGCGTCCCTCCCGGGTGTCGTCATCCATGGCTGCGCCTTCCGCCGTCAGTGGGGCCGCAGGTGCGCGAACACCCGCGTGCCGATCAGTAGAACTCGACCGTATCGACCACGGCGGTCAGCGGCTCGCCATCGAGCAGGCGCGCCGCATTCTCGGCGAAGCGACGCGCGATCCGCTCCTCTTCTTTCGAGCTGAGAGCGGCCGTGTGCGGACTCACGAGCACGTTCGGATGCGTCCACAGCGGCGACGCGTCATCGAGCGGCTCACGCTCGAAGACATCGAGGGCGGCGAACGCGACACGTCCGTCGTCGAGCGACGCGAGCAGGGCGGCTTCGTCGATCACCGTGCCGCGGCCGACGTTGGCGACGATCGCGCCCGGCTTCACCGCGTCGAGGATGTCGGCATCGATCAGATGGTGGGTCTGCGCCGTCCCCGGCAGCGTCACGACGATCGCATCGACGTGGGACACCGCGTCGCGCAGCTCGTCGAGACGCACCAGGCGATCGACGCCGGCGACCGGCTCCCCCGACCGGGTCGTGCCCCAGACTCGGGCACCGAGTGCGTGGAAGCGCCGCGCGCACTCCGAACCGATGCCGCCGAGACCGACGATCAGCACGGTCATCTCGTCGAGCTGACGCATCTCCCAGCGGTCGGGCCACGTGCGGCTGCTCTGATCGGCGAGGAGCCGAGGGAGGTTCTTCGCGCCCGCCATCACACCGAAGACCGCGAATTCGGCCAGAGGACCCCCGTGCACGCCGGCACTGGTGGTGAAGACGATCCGGTCGAGGTCCGCACGCTCCAGCTCTGCAGCCTTGATCGCGGCCCCGCCGCCTGCCGCGGTCGTCATGACCCAGCGCAGGCGCGGATTCGCCGCCACCGTGCGGGCGAGCGCCGCGGCATCCACATCGGGGATCCCGAAGAGCACGTCGGCGGAGTCGACCAGTTCGTCGAAGGCCTGCTGCGCGCTCGCGGTGCGCGTGAAGTCCGGGTCGCCGGACCAGTCGGCAGGCCCACGCATCGGCGGGAGGAGCGAGTGATCGCGGACCACCTCGACGCGAGGCTCGAGCTCTTCGATGAGCCGGCACAGGTCTTCCCGCAGCGGCACCGTCACGACGGCGCGCAGCTTCTTCTCGGTCCCCGTCATGCTGATCCCTTCCTCGGGAAGTCGTGGATCCCTCACTTTAGCTCAGATCCATCCGGTTGGACACTGTTCTATCCATTG
Organism: Microbacterium sp. GQ128; assembly: GCF_059758615.1. NCBI lineage: Bacteria > Bacillati > Actinomycetota > Actinomycetes > Micrococcales > Microbacteriaceae > Microbacterium > Microbacterium sp. GQ128. The sequence goes on along the minus strand of NZ_JCAXDY010000005.1, from coordinate 158,529 downwards.
GATTGTTGCTACCGTGTGCGCATGGACATCTCATCCGTCACCGTCGGGGCCGTCGGTCTCGGCGCCATGGGCCGCCCGATGGCCGACCACCTGCTCGCCGCCCACGGTCGACTCGTCATCCATGCCCGTCGCCCGCAGCCGGAGCTGCTGGCGGCCGGAGCCTCCTGGGCGGAGACGCCACGCGAACTCGCCTCCAGAGTAGACGTGCTCCTGATGATGCTCCCCGATCTGCCCCCGTTCGAGGCGATGCTCGACGGCCCGGACGGACTCCTCGCGGATGCCGGCGAACTGCTCATCATGATCGGCTCCACCTCGTCGGCACCGGCCGTGCGCGCGCTCGCGGAGCGCATCGGCGCCCAGACCGACGGACGGGTGCGGGTCGTGGACTGCCCCGTCTCGGGCGGCGAAGACGGCGCGATCGCCGGGTCCCTCTCGATCATGCTCGGCGGCGACCCGGAGGATGCCGCCCTCGCCGCCGAGGTGCTCGCCCCGTGCGGCACCCCCGTCCTGCTCGGGCCGCTCGGCGCCGGCGAGGTCGCCAAGGCGTGCAACCAGCTCGTCGTCTCGGCCACGATCCTCGCGCTCGGAGAGGCGACGGTGCTCGCCGACCGCTCCGGACTCGATCTCGACGCCCTCTGGTCGCTGCTCTCCGGCGGCTACGCCGGCTCCCGCCTGCTCGACAGCCGTCGCGAGAAGCTCGTCACCGGCGACGACTCCCCCAGCGGCGTCGCGCGGTACATGGTGAAGGATCTCGGCTTCGCCGCTGACATCGCCCAGGCCACCGGGACCGCACCGGTGCTGCTGCCCACCCTGCGCGCCGCGTTCGACGAGCTGGTGGCCGCGGGGCTCGGAGACCGTGACATCGCCGTGTCCCGGCGCTTCATCGCGTCGCGTGACACAGGCGAGCACTGACGTCCCGGACAGCGATACGCTGAAACCACCCCTTCTTCACCCTCGAGGAGCCTTCTGTGCCCGAAGCATCAGCGAATATCGGAGTCGTCGGACTCGCCGTCATGGGATCGAACCTCGCCCGCAACCTCGCCAGTCGCGAGGGGAACACCGTGGCGATCTTCAACCGCAGCTACGAGAAGACCCAGACGCTCCTCGACGAGCACCCCGAGGCCGGGTTCGTCCCCGCCCGCACCTACCAGGAGTTCGCCGACTCGCTGCAGAAGCCGCGCACCGCGATCATCATGGTCAAGGCCGGTGGCCCCACGGATGCCGTGATCGACTCGCTGGTCGAGGTCTTCGAGCCGGGCGACATCATCGTCGACGGCGGCAACGCCTACTTCCCCGACACGATCCGCCGCGAGAAGGCCGTCCGCGAGACCGGCATCAACTTCGTCGGCGCCGGCATCTCGGGCGGCGAAGAGGGCGCCCTGCTCGGCCCGTCGATCATGCCCGGCGGCTCGGACGAATCCTGGGTCACGCTCGGCCCGATCCTCAAGTCGATCGCCGCGGTCGCCGAGGGTGAGCCGTGCGTCACGCACGTCGGCCACGACGGTGCCGGACACTTCGTGAAGATGGTGCACAACGGCATCGAGTACGCCGACATGCAGCTGATCGCCGAAGCATACGATCTGATCCGTCGTGGCACCGGCAAGACCCCCGCGGAGATCGCCGAGATCTTCGCCGAGTGGAACCGGGGCGAGCTGGAGTCGTACCTGATCGAGATCACCGCAGAGGTGCTCCGCCAGGTGGATGCCGAGACCGGCAAGCCGCTCGTCGACGTGATCCTGGACCAGGCCGGCGCCAAGGGCACCGGCGCGTGGACCGTGCAGACCGCACTGTCGCTCGGCGTCCCCGTCTCGGGCATCGCCGAAGCGACCTTCGCCCGCTCCCTCTCCTCGCACCCCGAGCAGCGCGCGGTCTCCCGCGACCTGCCGGGACCGGAGGAGGAGTTCTCGGTCGAAGACACCGACGCGTTCATCGAAGATGTGCGCCTGGCGCTCTACGCCTCCAAGATCGTCGCGTACTCGCAGGGCTTCGACGAGATCCGCGCCGGTGCCGCCGAGTACGGCTGGAACATCGACCTCGGCGCGATCAGCAAGATCTGGCGCGGCGGCTGCATCATCCGCGCGCAGTTCCTCAACCGCATCGCCGACGCCTACGCCGAGACGCCGGAACTGCCCGTTCTGCTCACCGCCCCGTACTTCACCGAGGCGATCACCCGTGCCCAGGCAGCTTGGCGCCGAGTGGTCATCGCGGCAGCCGAAGCCGGCATCCCCGCCCCGGCGTTCTCGTCGTCGCTGTCGTACTACGACGGCATCCGCGCCGACCGCCTCCCCGCCGCCCTCGTGCAGGGACAGCGCGACTTCTTCGGCGCACACACCTACAAGCGCATCGACAAGGAAGGCACCTTCCACACGCTGTGGTCGGGAGACCGCACCGAGATCGAGGCGGAAGACACGCACTGACCTCTCGTCATCGAAAGCCCGGGAACCTCGTGGTTCCCGGGCTTTCGTGCATCACACGAGGATGTTGTGGTTGCGTCGGAACACGTTCTGCGGGTCCCAGTCCGCCTTGACCGCCCGCAGCCGGGTGAGCGCCTCCGCCGAGAACATCCCCGGCACGGCTTCGGGCCGCTCGGTGTCGGCGAAGTTGCCGTACTCGGCCAGCCGTCCGGCCCGGATGCTCTCCCCGTCGGCCTCGATCGCCGCACGAGTCTGCTCATCGAGCATCCCCGGGATGTCGAACGCCCCGGCCATCACGAACCAGTTCGCCGTGCGGGCAGGGAAGGCCGTCTCCTCCTGGGCGACATCGTGGAACGCACCGCCCAGCGAGCGGAGAAACACCACGGACGCCGGATACGCGCGCCGGAAGGCGACGAGCCGCTCGATCAGCGCATCATCGAGGTCGGCGTAGAGCCCGTTGCCGCCGAGGAAGCCGGGAGGGGCGGGAGCCTCGTCCCCTTCGGGCTGAGGCATCTCCATCAGCACCTCGCGATACGGCGGTGTCGTCACTTCCGTCTGCACGCCGGGGAGCGCGGAGATCGGCTCCAGCACGGCGCGCAGCCGATCGGGCTCCGGTGCCGCCCACACCGCGCTCAGCCGCGCTCCCGCCGGGGCGCTCGGGTCCATCGCCGGCACGTCCATATACGTGACGGTGAGCTCGCGGGGAGCGTCTCGGAGCAGATCACGCGCGGCACGGAGCACGGCGGCCGCATCGCCATCGATCACGCTCTCGGCGAAGGCGATGCCGGGCAGCGGGTGCGCCTCGAAGTCGAAGCGCGTGACCACGCCGAAGTTGCCGCCTCCGCCGCGCAGCGCCCAGAAGAGTTCGGAGTTCGTCTCGGATGACGCTTCGACCACATCACCGGAGGCGGTGACGACCTGTGCGCCGATCAGCTGATCGACGGCGAGACCCCAGGCCCGCACCATCCAGCCGATTCCGCCGCCGAGCGTGAGCCCGCCGACACCGACCGAGGCGGTGTCGCCCGAGCTGAGTGCGAGGCCGTGCGCGGCGAGCGCCGAAGCGACATCACCCCAGACGGCGCCGCCGCCGATGCGCACGGTGGTGCCATCCACCTCGATGCCGGACAGACCGCCGAGCTCGAGCCGGATCCCCTCGGCAGGGGCATGCGACCACGGGCCGTGCCCGCCGGCGACCACGGTCAAGGGGACGGCCTCGCGGGAAGCGAGTCTGACGATGTCGACGACCTCATCGACGGTGGAGGGGCGGTGGACGGAGGGAACGGAAGCAGCAGCGCTATCAGCCATGGCGACATGGTAGCCACGGCCGCCGACATCGCGCACCGGGTTCTCTGCGACGCCGGGGCGGACCTCGATCAGGCGGGGCTGGCGGCCCGCACGAACGACCGTGCGCGAACCGCGAGCGCCGCGAGATCTCCCCCGGGGGTCGCCGCATCGCCGACGAGCGGTCCCCCGACCCCGATCCCGAACGCCCCGGCCGCGAGGTACTCTCCCACGGTGTCGACGCTCACTCCGCCCACGGGGATGATCCGCGCGTCGGGGAACGGATCGCGCACCGCACGGATGAAGCCGGGTCCGAGCGCCGAGGCGGGGAACAGCTTGACCGCGGCGCTGCCGAGATCGTGACCTCTCTGAATCTCGGTCGGCGTGTACACACCCGGGAGCACACCGATCCCCTGGGCGACCGCGTATCCGACCGAGGCGCTGAGGGTGGGCGTCACCATGAACTGCGCGCCGGCCGCTGCTGCCCGCTCGACGTCGGCCTCGCTGAGCACGGTCCCGGCGCCGATCAGTGCCGATGCGGGAGCATCCTGCACGACCTGGGCGATCGCCTCTTCGGCATCCGGCAGGGTGAGGGCGATCTCCAGCGTCAGCACGCCGGCGTCGATCAGCGTGCGCGCCGCGGCGACCGTCGCATCGACATCCGTGCCGCGGAGGATCGCGACGAGCCGGGTGGCGCGCAGCCGCTCTTCGAGCTGCGCGTTGTCCACGGTGCTCACCGGGCTACCTCCGCGGCCGATACGGCCCCGCGCACGACGGGGGCCTCGCCGGCCCAGGGCCACGCGGGAATCCCGCCGACGTCGACCTGCACGCCGAGCAGCGCGCCGTCTGCTTCTCCCGGTTCGGCCAGTCCGACGCTCGCCGTCGTGATCACGAGCAGCGTGCCGACGAGGACGACCGCGGTCGGGCGCTTCGCGGGGAGCGAGATCGTCTCCACGAGTTCACCCTCAGGCGAGTAGCGGCGCACCGCGGCGGCGTCCCAGACCGCGACCCACAGCATGCCGTCGAGGTCGATCGTCATGCCGTCGGGGTTGCCGCCGTCGACCCGGCACACCGTGCGACGGTTCGAGAGCGTGCCGTCGGCGGCTACATCGAAGGCCTCGATGCTGCGGTGCGGAAGGGTGTCGATGTAGTAGAGCGTGGAGCCCGTGCGATCGAAGGCGAGACCGTTCGACACGGTGACCCCGCCGAGCCGTGCGACCGGGATGCCGTCGGCGCCGATGCTCCACAGCGTGCAGTGCGGATCGCGCGGCATCGACTGGCTGCCCACCCAGAAGCGCCCTGCGGGGTCGCCGCCGCCGTCGTTCATGTAGTCGCCGGGCGCGGCGATGTCGTCGGTGAGCGGGGTCACGACCGCGTCGTCGCCGACGTGCACCACGCGGCGGGCGACGCCGACCAGCCATCCGGCTCCCGGCTGGGCGAGCGGGATGGGGGCGCCGATCTGCGCTCCGACGACGACCGCGGTCTCGGGAACGACTCTGCCCTGTTCGAGCCGACCACGATGTAGCGACCCGGTGGCCATGTCGATCCACGCGAGGCTGCCGTCGCGCCCGTCCCAGCGCGGAGACTCGGCCTGCACGTAGCGGGCGTCGGAGAGGATCTCCACGGTTCGGGAGGGCGGGGTGTGCGACATCCGGATCATCCTTCGCTGGTAGCTCGTAACCGTTATGTGGCAGACTATCTCACAATATGCATAACACTTGCGAGAAATGTGGACCCACGATGATGAAGCGCGGAAACAGCTGATGGCTCAGACACTCCACGGCTTGATGCCCATTCTGGCGACCCCGTTCGATGAGACGGGGGCCCTCGACCGCGCGAGCCTGCGCCGACTGGTCGAGTTCCAGCTCGCGTCGGGCGTCAACGGCGTCGCCGTGTTCGGGATGGCGAGCGAGGGTTTCGCCCTCACGACGGACGAGCGGCGCACGATCCTGGACGACGTCGTCCGGGTCGTGGACGGCAGGATCCCCGTGATCGCCGGCGTCAACGGCACCTCCACCGCGACGTCCATCGAGCAGTCCCTCCTCGCCGAGGAAGGCGGGGCGGACGCCCTCATGGTGCTCCCGCCGTTCATGGTGAAGCCGCCCGCCGGCACGCTCGTGGACTTCTACGGCGACGTCGCTGCCGCGACCTCGCTCTCCGTCATGGTGCAGGACGCACCCGGCGTCACCGGCGTCGCGATGGCTCCGAGCCTGATCGCCGAGATCGCCCGCCTCGACGGCGTCGACTCCGTCAAGGTCGAGGCGCCGCCGACAGCACCCAAGGTCGGCGCCGTGGTCGCCGCGATCGAGGATCCCGACTTCGCGGTGCTCGGCGGCCAGAACGCCCAGTTCTGCCTCGAGGAGTACGCGAGGGGTGCCGTCGGCACGATGCCGGCCTGCGAGTTCCCCGACCTGCTCGGCCCCGTGCTCGCACTGTTCCTCGAGGGGCGCGTCGAGGAAGCCCGCGCCGAGTTCCGTCGTATGCTCCCTCTCGTGCTCATCGGTCTGCAGGGAGGCATCGCCTGGGCGGTGCACAAGGAGGTTCTCGTCGCGCGCGGTGTGATCGATCACGCGACGGTTCGCTACCCGGCGTCCCGCCTGGACGCGGGCAGCCGCGCCTCGGTCAAGCTCGTGATCGACGAACTCGCACTCCTGCCGATCCCCGCCACGGTGCGCGTGTGACACGCCGCGGCGTGCTGCTGATCGGCGGCAGCTCCGACATCGGACTCGCGATCGCCCGCGCCTTCGTCGACGGCGGAGACGCCGTCGTCGGCGTGGGGCTCGAGGACTCTGCCGACCCGGTCTTCGAGCGCTACCTCGTCGCGGACTGCAGCGCGCCCGAAGCCGCCGATCGCGCCGTCGCCGATGCCGAGCAGGCTCTCGGACGGCTCGATGTCGTGGTACTCGCCGCCGGCCGCATGCCGATCGCGCGCGCCGAGGCCACGAGTGACGACGACTGGCGCGGAGCGCTCGGCGCGACGCTGGACTCGGCGTTCTTCGTGGCCCGCGCGGCGCTCCCCCGCCTCTCCCGCGGGGCGTCGATCGTCGCGGTCACCTCGGTGAACTCGTCGCTCGCCGCCCCCGCCCTGCCCGCCTACGCGGCCGCCAAGGCGGGCGTGGACGGCCTCGTGCGCCAGCTCGCGCTCGACTACGGCCCCCGGGGCATCCGCGTCAACGCCGTGCAGCCCGGGAGCATCTCAGCCGCCGACACGGGCGAGAGCGAGGGCTACCCCCTCGGACGCATCGGGCGACCGGAGGAGGTCGCCTCGGTAGTCGCGTTCCTCGCCTCCGACGCCGCCTCGTTCGTCACGGGAACATCCATCGCGGTCGACGGCGGTCTCTCGATCTCGTCCCCCGCGGCCTGGCTGAAGCCGGTCCTGCGGGACCGCTGGCTCTGACCCCGCCCTGCGCCACACGATGAAGGCCGCGTCCCCTTTCGGGACGCGGCCTTCATCGTGCGAGGGGGCTCAGGCGTTGGAGTCGAGCAGCCCCTGGACTTCCTTCTTCAGCGCGTTGAGGCCTGCCTGGGCCTCGACCTGACCGGCGAGGATCGTCGCGACCCCGGCACCGATGGCGGTATCGATCTGCGCCGTCACCGCGACACGGTCCCACGCGGCACCGCGAGCGTGCTCGGAGACCTCCGTGCGGAATGCACCCTGGAACTTGTCGGCCGCGAGCGCGGGGATCTTGTCGGCGACGCTCTTGGCGGCCGGAGCCACGGCGGAGTTCTCGTAGAGCGCGGTGGCCGCCTCGACGTTGGTCGCCGCGTAGAGGATGAAGTCACGGCTGGTGAGCTCACCCTCGCCCGCTGTCGCGAACACGCCGCTGCCCCAGGCTCGGTTGAACGAGTCCTTGCCGCCGACGGTCGGACGAGAGATCGCCCCGATGTTGTCGATGATGTTCTGCGCGGCGCCGTTCGTCTTGACGAAGGTCGAGGCGAGCGGGGCGTCGTCGTAGATCGCCGCCCGGCCGCTGGCGAACAGGATGCGGGCATCGCTGCGGGCGACGTTCGTCTGCGTCAGGCCCTGGTCCTGCAGGGATTTGTACCAGGTGACGGCCTCGACGCTCTCGGCGTCTCCCAGCGTGCACTTGAGGTCGTCGGTGACCACGTCGCTGCCGAAGCCCCACATCCACGGGACGGCATCCTTCAGGTCCGGGTTCTTCGTGACCGCGGCGTACGGGATCAGCGACTTGTCCTGCTTCTTGATCTTCTCGAGGGCGGTGGCGAACTGCTCCACCGTCATGCCCGACTTGATGCCGACGCTCTTCGCGATCTCGCCGTTGGTGATGATGCCGATGCCGGCGGCCGTCAGCGGCAGCACGAGCAGCTTGCCGTCCATCGTGTACGAGTCGAGCACGCCCTGCGGGATGCCGAGACCCTTCGCGAGGTCGGTGAGGTCGGCGAGGATGTTCATCGGGGTGAGCACCTGCCACCCGCCCGACTGACCGACACCCATGAGGTTGCCGGAGCGTCCGGTGAGGGCGAGCTGCGTGGCCGCCTGGTCGTACGGGTAGATGACCGGGGCGACCTTGACGCCCTCCTTCTTCGAGAACCCGTCGAGGATCCCCTGCCACGCGGACTTCAGCGCCTCCTCGCCGAGCGAGTTGCCGTAGAAGTTGATCGTCTTCGCGGCCGTCGCGCCGCCCGCGGAGGCGCCTCCGGCACCGGCGCCGGGTGCGGCGGGCGTCGCACACCCGGCGAGCGCGAGTGCACCGAATGCGGCGAGGACGGTGCCGCCTCCGAGGAAGGCTCGGCGGCTCAGCTGTGAGTTCGAGATGGTCATGGAGACTGCTCCTTCGAGGTGATGGGGGTAGAGCATTTCGGGAGACGCATGGCTACCCCTTGACCGCCCCGGCGGCGAGACCGGAGACGAAGTAGCGCTGCAGGAGGACGAAGATGATGACGAGCGGGAGCGACGTGATGAGGGACGCTGCCATGAGGGCCGGCCAGTCGGCTGTGCCCTCGCGGATGAACGCCTGCGTCAGACCCGCCGGCAGCGTCTGCTTGTCGGGTCCGGCGAGGGTGAGGGCGAAGAGCAGGTCGCTCCAGCCGCGCATGAAGGCGAACATGCCCGCGGTGATGAGCCCGGGGACCACGAGCGGGAACACGATGCGGAACATCGTCCCGGTGCGCGAGAGACCGTCGACCTTGGCCGCCTCGAGGATGTCGTCGGGGAGGGCGTCGATGATGCCCTTCAGCAGGAACACCGCGAGCGGCAGCGTGAACGTCGTGAACGAGATGATCAGCGCCGTGTAGGTGTAGAGCAGTCCGGCCGAGCTCAGCATCAGGTACAGCGAGATGAGCAGCAGCGCGCCCGGGATGAGCTGACCGATGAGGAACATGAACATGATCGCGTTGCGGCCGCGGTAACGGAACTTCGAGAGCGAGTAAGCCATCAGACCGCCGACGAGGACCGCGAGCAGGGCGGTGCCGGTGGAGACGATGATGCTGTTCAGGAGGTTCTTCAGCAGGAGGTCGTTCTGGAAGAACCCGACGAAGTTCTCGATCGTCGGATTGACCGGGAAGAACGGACGATCCGCGGAGAAGACGTCCTCCTTCCTCGTGAACGCGGTCGCCGTGAGCCAGTAGACCGGCAGCAGGCCGAACAGGGCCAGCAGCAGGAGCAGGACGCGTCCCGGGATGGACAGGTGGGGGCGGATGATCGACTCCCCCACATCACGACTACGGCGCATCACTTCTCCAGCCGACGGTTGAGGAACAGGTATCCGCTCGTGATGATCGCGAGCAGGACGAGCCAGAGGGCGCCCATCGCGGAGGCCTTGCCGAGTTCGTAGCTGCCGAACGCGAGATCGTAGAGGCTGACCGCGAGCGTCGTGGTCGAGTTGCCGGGCCCGCCGCCGGTCATCACGAAGATGGTGTCGAAGTTGCCGAAGTTGTAGATGAACTCGAGCACCGCGACGAGGGTGACGGGGCCGGCGATGTGCGGCAGCGAGATGTGGCGGAACCGTTGGGCGCGCGTGGCGCCGTCGATCGTGGCGGCCTCGATCTGCTCGCTCGGCAGCGTCTGGAGGACGGCGAGGGCGACGACCATGATCCACGGGAACGAGTGCCAGGTCTTGGCGATGACCACGGCGGCCATGGCGCCGGTCGGGGTGCCGAGCATGCTGATCTCGGGAAGTCCGAACGTCGCGAGGACGTGGTTGACCACGCCGTAGCTGTCGTTGAAGATCCACGCCCAGAGGAAGGACACGACGACACCGGGCAGCAGCCACGGCAGCATGAGCGCGCCGCGGAGGATGTTCCGCCCGCGCATGCGGGCGTTCAGCAGCAGCGCCAGGGCGACGCCGAGGATGAGCGGGAAGACCGTCGCGAGCGAGGCGAACACGAGGGTGGTACCGAGACGGGCGAAGAACTCGTCCCAGACCGCCGCATAGTTGTCGAGGCCCACGAACGTGCGCTCGGGGCGCAGGAGCGATTGGTCGAACAGACTTGTGAAGATGCTCGACACGAGGGGGAAGATCGCGATCACGAGGAACAGGAGGACCGCGGGAAGTGCGATCATGAAACCGAAGGTGCGATCCTTCGCGCCCAGCGTGGAGCGTCGCCCGGAGCGGGGCTCGACAGCCTTCTGCTCGCTCTCCGCGGGCCGCTCGAGTATGGCTTGTTGCATTGCAGTCACTTTCCAGTAGAGACGACCCCGGAGGGCCCTGCGCGTCGTCGTCACAGTCGTCAACGTCGACGTGCGGCCAGTTAACCACAATGCGGATGCGAAATCCACAAAATGCATAAGACACCCACATTTGTGTTGCTCGAAGCCATTTCGCTGAATAGGATGACTGGCAGCGGCGTCGAGCCGCAGAGTCGCAGATGCGGCCACATCATCAAGGAGGAGTCACCATGGCGTCGGAATCGGTAGGCGGCACGCAGACCGTCGAACGGGCGATGTCGTTGCTCGCGTGCTTCACGGAGGAATCCGGCGAGCTGAGGGTCTCCGAGCTGTGCACGTTGACCGGCCTCGGCCAGTCCACCGTCTCGCGCATGATGTCGGCACTCGATCGCATGAAGTTCGTGGTGCAGGACGCCCGCACGGGCCTGTACCGCCTCGGTCCCGCAGCAGTGTCGCTGGGCACGGTCGCCATCAACGGCTCTCCCATCTTCCGCGCCTCGCGGCAGATCGCGCAGAACCTCGCACGCCGGATCGAGATCGGCGTGAACGTGGCCGAGCTCAGCGGCTTCACCTTCACCTATCTCTGCAACTTCGAAGGCGCCCTGGCACCGAAGTCGTTCGCCATGGCGGGTCGCACCGGGCCGCTGCACGCCACCGGCATCGGCAAGGCCCTGTTGTCGGGCATGTCCGACGCGCAGGTCGACGAGTACTTCGCGCAGACGCCGCAGCGCTTCACGCCGCACACCATCGTGGACCGCGCCGCCATGCAGACCGCTCTCGACGAGACGCGCAGCCGCGGCTACGCGACCGAGATCGAGGAGCTGGCCTTCGGCCGCGCCTGCATCGCCGCGCCGATCCGCAACCGGGCCGGTGAGATCGTCGCGGGCATCTCGGCCAGCGGCCCCCTCTCGGTGCTCGACCTGCACGCACCGCATCAGGAACTCGCCCTGCAGCTCATCGAAGCCGCCGACGAGATATCGGTGGCCCTCGGATACAGCCCTTCCCGGACCGCATCGGCGTTCGCGGCACTCTGACCTCGGCCGCGATGCGGCTTCCCCACCTCTGACGACGGCACCTGCCGCCGGCCGTTCGACCACCCGTCTATTGGAGACCCCTGTGAAGATCACGCGCGTCCAGACCTTCCCCCTCTACTTGTCGAAGGAGGATGCCAACAACTCGTATGCCGGTGACACCGCGGTCGACCACCGCGGCTACGTGATCCGCCCACCGTGGCGAAGCCTGTACTCCCCCGGCTACGAGACGCTGCTCGTGAAGATCGAGACCGATGAGGGTCTGGTCGGCTGGGGCGAGGCCCTCGCGCCCGTCGCCCCGGTCGTGGCCGCGGCGATCGTCGACAACCTGCTCACCCCGCTGATCCTCGGCGAGGACCCGCGCTCGGTGCGCACGCTCTGGCACCGCATGACGGAGTCCATGCGCGAGCGCGGGCACCTCACCGGGCACCAGGCCGACGCCATGGCCGCGGTCGACATCGCGCTCTGGGACCTCTGGGGCCACGCCACCGGCCTCTCGGTGTCCGAGCTCGCCGGCGGACGCTTCCACGAGGTGCTGCCGACCTACGTCTCCGGCATCCGCGGCGTCGACGACGTCGAGCGCGCCGAGAAGGCCGCAGAGCTCGTGGAGGGCGGCGTTCGCCGTATCAAGCTGCACCTCGGCGTCGACATCCGCACCGACCTGGCCACCTACGACGCGGTCCGCGGCGTGCACCCCGACCTCGACGTCGCGCTCGACGCGCACTGGACGTATCGCCTCGGCGAGGCACGTGCGCTCGGTCGCGAGCTGGACGACCGGCGGGCCTGGTTCTTCGAGGCGCCGCTCGCCCCGGAGGACGTGGAGGGGCATCACGACCTCGCCACCGCCCTCGCCACCCCGATCGCGATCGGCGAGGCGATGCGCAGCCGCTTCGAGTTCACGGACTGGCTCACCCGCCGCGCGGTGGGCCTCACGCAGCCCGACATCGGCCGCACCGGCATCACCGAGGGCCTCGCGATCGCGGCGGTCTCCGACGCCTTCCACGTGCCGGTCGCCCCGCACCACTCGGCCGCGTTCGGCATCGCGATGGCCGCCGGTGTGCATGTCGCCGCGAGCGCCGCGTCGCTGCTCGCGTTCGAGTACCAGCCGTTCACCCTCCCCGTCGCCAACCGTCTGCTGACGACCCCGCTCGAGGTCCGCGCGGACGGCGGGTTCGTGGTGCCGACCGGCCCCGGCCTGGGCGTGACCGTCGATGAGGACGCGATCCAGGAGTACGTGCGGCACTGACCCGCATCGACATCCGACGAAGAACGGGTGGGCGGGCCGGGATCTCTCCGGCCGGCCACCCGTTCTTTCGCGTCAGTTCCCGACGCGCACGAACTGCGCGGCGCTGACCCGGTGGATGCTGGTGTTGCGCACCTCGAGCCGCACCGTGCCGGTCGCTCCGGCGGCGTAGCGGAACGAGCCCAGCGAACGCCAGGCCGCCGCGCCCTGCGTCTGGTCCACGATGACCTCGGAGCTGCCGTCCTCATGCTCCACGACGTAGGCCGACGAGGTCGTGGTCGTCGAGTTCGTGGGGTACCAGACCGAGACCCGGTAGAGACCGGCCTCCGGCAGCTCCACGTTCCACGTCACCGTGCTGCCGACCGAGTCGGAGTCGCTGTACCGCGTGCGCGTGCCGTTCCATCCCGAGAGTCCGCTGGGGTACCAATTGCCGGACTCCAGGTAGCCCGGCCACGGGGACTGGGTGTGCGCGATGACGCCCTCGTCGGTCACGCGCACGAGCACGCCCCGGCGCAGGGTCTGATCGAGCCGCGCCTCGAACCGCGTCGATGATCCGGGCGCGACGCCGGAACCGGCGGTCACCGTCCAGGTGTGGGTGAGGTCGGATCGCGGGGGCACCGTGATGCTCGTGCTCTGCTGCCCCACGCTCCATCCGCTGACCCCGTACAGGGCGAGGGTGCCCTGCAGCGGCGTCACCCCGGTGTTGATGACGAGTGCGGTGAGCTTGGCGACCGCACCGGGCCCGCTGATGATCTCGACATCCGAGGTGAGGGAGACCAGTCGTCGCCGGTCGATCACCTCGATCGCCGCCGCGCGCAGCTTCACGGGGTCCTCCCCCGCGACCGTCAGGGTCGCCGCGACGTCGACCTCGCCGAGCGGTGCCGCGGTCGCGATGACCGCCGCCGATTCGACGCGTGCGGAGCCCTCTGCGGGAACCGTGATGGCCGGCACCGTCCCGTCGAGCTGCCACCCCGTCGGCAGGGTCACCGCGATGGCGCCGGTGATCGGATCCGCCGTGGAGTTGCGCACCTCGAAGGTCAACGGGACGCGGTCCCCGGCCGTGCCCGTCGCCTGCGCGATCACGTCGCCGACGATTCCGGGGTTGGCTCCGCTGATCCGGGCCGGCAGCCGCAGGGTCACCTCTTCGGTCGTCGTCCCGCCGGTGGTGATCGTGTACCGGAACTTGTCGGTGAGGTCGTCGACCGGGATCGTCCACTCGTACGGATAGGCCTTCGCGGGAGCCTGCTTCACCGGCCCGCCGCCGATCCGATACGACAGCGTCGCCTGCTGCTCGGTGTCGATCTGCACGTAGGCGTCGTATCCCTGACCGTCGGGCCGCACCAGAAGCATCCCGCGGGCGACGCCGTAGTCGGTGGCGGGGTCGGTGTCGACCTCGTGGAAGCTGTCGCGTCCGTGGTCGGCCACGTCGTCGAACGGCAGCCCCGGGCGCTGCACGTCCACGTTCCGGATGACGAGGGCGACGAGCCCGCGCGCCGGCACGCTGACGGTGACACGACCGCTGACGGCCGCGCCGGTGGACCGGCTGCCGTTCGCGGTCACCAGCTCGACCGCGCCCGAGAAACTCCGCGGGATGCCCGTGAGCTCGGTCGAGAGGTCGACGATCACCTGCTGCGCCTCACCGGCGGAGTTGGTGAGACTGACGTAGAGAGCATCGTTGCCGACGCCCCCGATCCAGTTGACGAGCGGGTTCGAGACCGAGATCAGCCCCGCGGGGAGATACGGCCAGACGCCGTCCTCGCCGAAGAACGTCCCGGGGGCGTGGCCGTAGGCGAAGAACTTGAAGTAGGCGAAGTCGGCCTCGAACACGTGCGGGAACTCGATCGCGCCGCCGCTGCGGTAGAAGCTCTCACTGAGCAGGTAGTCCATCGCGAGACCGAGCTGGGCGGGGGCGTGATGGAAGTAGTAGCCGGTGATGCCCACCGGGCCGCTCGTCGCGAAGTCGGGCTTCATGTGGGCGACCTGGAACTGTCGGCCGTAGTAGCCGGGGTATGTCGTGAACCGGCCGATCACCATGTTGTGGGCGATGTCGGCCAGCAGCTCGTCGCCGGTGTGATGCGCCAACCGCAGCAGAGCACCGGCCCAGCACGGGTTGAAAACGTAGCCCCCGCCCGGGTCGGTCAGCGTGCTGACGCCGAGCTTGAACGACGAGAGCGCCTCGAACGTGAGGCCAGAGGGAGACACGTACCAGGCCGGGACGGTCTCGGTCGGCACGTTCGTGGTCGGGTACGACGGCAGCGACGAACGCGACTCCCAGTCGTACTGCTGTTTGATCACGTGGCCGGCCGGCACCGTGACCGTGCCCCCGGGTACGGGGCGCACCGCCGTCTGCGTGATGAAGCGCTGGACCTCCCGATACGCACCGTCGAGGAACTCGTCCTCCCCCGTCGCCTCGAACATCTCGAGGAGGTCGACCCAGTACTTCGAGAAGCTGTATGCGAACCCGCCGGGCGGTTGACCGTTGCTCCGGTACGGCTCCAGGATCTGCTCCTGCGAGTAGCGGCGAGCGATCAGGGTCGCCTCGGCCAGGTATGCCGGATCCCCGGTGACCCGATACGTCGCGAGGGCGTTCGAGAACGGCGCCCTGCTCTGCCCGACGACGCCGGCCTTGGTCGCCTTCACCGCGAGCCGCTGGATGCCGGCGTTGCGGCCGTGCGTCAGCTGGTAGAGGGAGGCCAGATTCACAGCATCCGTGGGGATCCTGCCGATGCGGTACTGCGTGGTGTCGTTGTAGACCGGGCTGCCGATGACCGGAGAGTGACCGATCCCCTTCCGGGAGAGCTGGTACTCGACGAGCGGTCGGGCGCGACGGTCGTAGAGCGTGCCGTCGGCCGTGCCGGTGAGATAGTGCGCCGCGAGCACGACGCCGCTGGCCGCGGCGCGCACGGCATCCTCGTTCTCCACGTCGACGAACCCCTTGGCGCGGTTCCACCATCCGGAGTACGAGGGGATGTAGTCGACGGAGTCGTCACCGTCGGGCTCCACCGCGATCAGCGCCGCCATCGCGTGCACGGCGTCGGTGAGCGACCGATCGTAGACGTTGCGACGGTAGGCCGTCAGGCCGTACTCGTTGCGGCACAGCTGCGCGTACGTGCCGTACAGCGTGTCCGGGCGGGCCCCGAGACCGAAGGCGAAGCCGCGCTGCTCGCCGACGGCCATGGCCGTGCGCAGGCCCGGCTGCGGTGCGTACATGCTGGGCACGATGTCGAGGCTGTCGTTGCGCAGACTCATCCCGTAGGGCTGCCGGTCGGCCATCAGCTGCCGCTCGTGCACGAACTCGGCGACCTCGGCGGGCAGGTACACCCCCGAGGTGACGGCCACGTCACCCACCGCGTACTGGGTCAACGCCATCGGTGCGAAGAGCTCCCAGGCACCCAGGGGCGCGGATCCGTCGAGCACCGAGAGGGCATGCTGGTACGACCCGCACAGCACCTCGTCGAGATCGTCGAGCGACTTCGCGTCCTGGCTCTGGTAGCCCACGATGTAGTCGCCGGCGGTCTTGGCGGTCAGCACGTAGTGCGCCTCCGGGTGTGCTCCCTCCAGGCGCCAGCGCACGACGAGATCGACGTCGTCGGTGCTGGTGGTCAGCTCGATGGCCTGCGAGCCGAGAACCTGGTACGACGTGAAACCGAGCCAGCTCGGCGCCAGGGGTCCGTAGAGCTCGGGCGCGCTGCCCGACGGCAGCGTCCCCTCCAGCACGAGCCACTGCTCGTCGAAGCGGTGCGCCGGATCTGTGACCTGCAGCCATCCGCCGTTGTGCGCGACCTCGAGGTCGCGCACGATCGTGGCCCCGCCGTCCCACGTGGCCTGCAAGAAGGTCATCCGGTGGTTCTGCCCGACCAGCTGCGCGACCTGAGTGAAGGCCAGATTCGGCTTGTCGAGGCGCCGGAGGGCATCGGCGTAGGCGCCGGTCGTCGTCGTGAGCTCCGTCGCCGCCGCGGGGGCCGCTCCGAACGACGAGCCGAGCACCGGGGGAAGCACCCCCGCGATCACGAGCGCTCGCAGCACGGAGCGTCGGCTCCACAGCAGAGGATTGTCTTCGGCTCCATCGCCAGGCATTGAATCCATGATGCACATACTGCAATCCGTATGCGATCATGTCAATGCGTCAGCTTCACGGGCCGCGGCGCCGCCTCGTCGCGCCGCGCCGGTAACGTCGAGCAGGCAGAACCACCCGAAAGGACACGTGCGGTGCCCCAGGATCCTCCCGTCGAGCTGACCGAGTACTCACTGAGCGCGCTGCTGACCCCGCCCACGCCACCCCACGAGCCGGACGACTTCGACGACTTCTGGCGCGCGACCTTCCAGGAGTTCGGCACGGGTCCCGTGGCGTGGGAGCTCACCCGCGAGCTCGCTCCCACCCAGACGCATCGGATCTCGGAAATCCGCTTCCGCTCCTCGGCCGACGAGGCCGCCGCGGCATACGTCATGCTGCCGCACACCCTCGGGAATGCGCCTCGCGGGCTGGTCGTCGGACACGGCTACGGCGGCCGCACCGCGCCCGACCTCGACCGGGTGCCCGGCGACACCGCCGCGATCTTCCCGGTCGCGCCCGGCACGCACGTCGGTACTCCGAGCCGCTTCCCCGCCCTCCCGGACGAGCACGTCCTCGCCGGGATCGGCCACCGCGACACATACTCGCACCGCTTCAGCGCGGCCGACATCTGGCGCGCGGCCACCGTCCTGCTCGAGATGGTGCCCGCGGTGGCGGGCGCCCTCGACTTCAGCGGCGGGAGCTTCGGCGGCGGCATCGGCGCGCTCGCACTCCCCTGGGATGCACGCTTCCGCCGCGCCGTGCTGGACGTGCCGAGCTTCGGCGACCACGAGGTGCGGCTCACGCGCCGGTGCACGGGAAGCGGGGAGGCCGTGCGTCAGCATCTGCAGCGGCACCCCGAGGTGCGGCCGGTGCTCGACTACTTCGACGCAGCGATCGCGGCACGGAGGCTCCGGACTCCCGTGCACGTGACCGCGGCGGTGCAGGATCCGGCCGTCGATCCCCGAGGCCAGTTCGCCGTCTATCACGCGCTGACCGGGCCGTGTCGCCTGAGCGTCCGCGCCGCGGGGCACCTTCCCGGCGAGATCGGCGAGCTGTCGGACCGGCTCGCCGTGCAAGCCGGCATCGACTTCCTCGCCCTCCCCGACGAGCGGCTGGCGTGACCGCGCCCGGGGCCTCCCAGACAACACATAGCGATCTCCATAGAAATCACATAGGAGATTCCGCAGAATAGGGACATGACCAGCGACCTGCCCGAACTGCGCCGCCCCGACGGCACCCCCCTGCGCATCCTCGCCGTCGACGACGAGCAGATGCTGACCGACCTGCTCGCGATGGCCCTGCGCATGGAGGGCTGGGAGGTGCGCACGGCATCCTCCGGTCTGGAGGCGCTCCAGGTCGCGCGCGATTTCGAACCCGACGCGCTCGTGCTCGACATCATGATGCCCGACCTCGACGGCATGTCCGTGTTGAAGCGGCTGCGCGAGTCGGGGAACCTCGTTCCGGTGCTGTTCCTGACCGCCAAGGATGCCGTGGGCGACCGCGTCGCCGGCCTCACCGCGGGCGGCGACGACTACGTCACCAAGCCGTTCAGTCTGGAGGAGGTCATCGCACGGCTGCGCGCGATCATCCGCCGCACCGGCCACGCGACCACCGACGACGGACAGTCGATCCTGCGCGTCGCCGACCTCACGCTCAATGAGGACAGCCACGAGGTCGTGCGCGACGGCACCGAGATCGAGCTCACCGCGACCGAGTTCGAGTTGCTCCGCTACCTCATGCGCAACGAACGGCGCGTGCTGTCGAAGGCGCAGATCCTCGACCGGGTCTGGAGCTACGACTTCGGCGGCAAGTCCTCGGTGGTCGAGCTGTACATCTCGTACCTGCGCAAGAAGATCGACGCCGGCCGCACGCCGCTGCTGCACACCGTCCGCGGTGTGGGCTACATGATCAAGGCTCCGCAGTGAGCTCAGCGACGATGATGAGGCGGCCGATGAGCCTGCAGACACGGCTGATGACCGCCGTGATCGGGTTCGTGTCGCTGATCCTCATCATCGTCGCCGTCATCACCAGCGCCACGCTGGGCAAGACCATGGAGGACCAGCTCGACCAGAAGCTGAGCGGCTACGCGCACCAGTTGGCGGATCGGACCGGTGCCTTCGCACCATCTTCTGCCACGGCGCAGAACGTCCTCTCCGGCCCCACGGCGTCACCGCCGGCCGGACTCGTGTTCGTGGTCTCGAGCCCTGTCACCGGCTTCAGCGGGGTGGTCGCGAAGAACTCGTCGGGAGAGGAACTCACCGGATCCCTGGAGCCACTCAGCAGCACGCAGCTGGCGGAGATCGCACTGTCCCTGAAGGGCACGTCGGTCGCCACCGTGTCCCTCACCGACCTCGGCTCCTACCGGATCATGGCGATGCCCGCGACCAACGGCGTCGTCGTGATCACCGGGCTCCCCCGCGACGAGATCCAGAGCCAGCTCACGCAGCTGCTCACCGTGATCGCCCTCGCCACGATCGGCGGGCTGATCCTGCTGGCTCTGACCACCGCGATCACCATCCGGGTGAGCCTGCGCCCGCTGCGGGCCGTCGCGGTCACCGCGACCAGGGTCGCGAACCAGCAGCTCGATCGCGGTGAGGTGACCATCACCGAGCGTGTGCCGGCATCCGAAGCCGATCCGCGCACCGAAACCGGTCTCGTCGGCGCGTCGCTGAACAAGCTGCTCGATCACGTGAACGCCTCGCTCGCCTCGCGGCAGAAGAACGAGGAGCGGATGCGCCGGTTCGTCGCCGACGCGAGTCACGAGCTGCGCACGCCGCTCGCCTCCATCCGCGGCTACTCGGAGCTGTCGCTGCGCGCACTGCATCGGCATCCGGCCGCGGAACAGGGGCCCGAGGTCATCGAGAGCACGACCTCGTCGCTCGAACGCATCCAGGCGCAGTCCCTGCGGATGACCCGCCTCGTCGAGGACCTGCTGCTGCTCGCACGGCTCGACGAAGGGCAGGAGCTGGTCTACGGCACGGTCGACCTCACCCAGCTGGCACTCGAAGGACTCTCGGATGCCCGCCCGACGGCGGCCGACCACCACTGGAGCATCGAGGTGCCGGACGAGCCGGTGACGGTCGTCGGCGATGCCGGGCGGATGCACCAGGTCGTCGCGAACCTCCTCGCGAACGCCCGCACACACACGCCGGCCGGCACCACGATCACCCTGAGCGTCGCGAGGGAGGGCGATGATGCCGTGCTGCGCGTACACGACGACGGCCCCGGCATCGACCCCGCCATCCGCGACGAGCTCTTCGCGCGCTTCGCCCGCGGCGACAGCTCCCGGGCCCGCCAGACCGGGGGAACCGGGCTGGGCCTCGCGATCGTCAAGGCCATCGTCGAGGGCCACCACGGCGTCATCTCGGTGGCCAGCGAGCCCGGCGACACCACCTTCACGGTACGCATCCCGGTCACCCCCGCGACCGCGACCGCCGGAGATGTCGCGCCCGAGGCGTGAGCCGGATCCCCTCCGCTCGCGTACCCCGCGGCGTCCTGCGATCCCCGCGCTCCTGGCCGCGCACATGTCGGGAGGATGCACGGATGTCGGGGTGCACCACGGCGATCCGTCCGACATGCGTGCATTCTCCCGACGGATGCCCACCCGAGTGAACGCGACGACGTCAGCTGCGGGCACGCAGGCGGGTGATGGCGGCGAGCACGGCGGCCTCGACCGTAGGCCAGGCGTGGACGATCTGCGCGTACTCGAACCTCAGCGTCTCGTAGCCGAGAGCCGACGCCGCGGCGTCCCTCACGAGATCACGGTGGCGATGCGCGGGGCCATCATGGTTGCCTTTCCCGTCGGCCTCGAGGATCAGGCGCCCATCGAGCACGAAATCCACTCGCCCGACGGTCGGGATGGTCACCTGGCAGTCCAAGCTGATGCCGTGCAGGTGCAGACGCAACCGCAGGAGCGATTCGAGACCGCTGTCGGCATCCGATCGCGCGAGGTCCACGAGCCAGTGCGCGCGGGCCGGTAGTCGACGGCGAATCCGGCGCAGTGCCGCACCGCTGATCTTCTGCTGCACCAGTGCGGACTCCAGAGCGGCGAAGAACGCCTCGTCTCCGGCACAGCGGTAGACGTGGATCAGCACTTCCTCCAACGGGGCGAGTCCGACACCGGCGTGACCCGCGTCATAGTGCGCGACGCACTCACACTTCTCGTGATGCACGCGGCCCTTCGCGCCGAGCCAGACGTGAACGGGGCCGCCGGGGTCGAGTGCCCAGACGCCGTGCAGGCGCAACGCGTGGGCGCAGGTGAGGGCCCCGCCGTGCGCCGCTGCCTCGACGAGGCTCGTATCCGCATTCGGGCCGGCGAACACGCCCGCTCTCACGCGGATCAAGGTGTCGGCGCGAACAGCATCCGCCCGCATCCGACGGGTGATTCCGTACTTCTCGAGCAGTGTTCCCCGCACGACACCGCCGTGCCGGTCGGTCGCGGATTGAGCGCTGAGCATCCACCGATCCTGATGCTCCGAACGGACTGAGCGAGCTGGATGCCGCCGTTGTGGGGCGATCCGAGGCGAATCCGGGATGTGCAGAAGGGGATGCGCCGCACACTCGTCGGGAGGATGCGCAGATGTCGGGGCATCTCGCGGCGATTCGTCCGACATCCGTGCGCACTCCCGACAGGTGTACCGGGACGGGACGGATGGGAGGTACGGGCGGGGAGGGACGGGTGGGGTGGGACGGGACGGATCAGTAGCCGGCGAAGGCGTCGGTCGTGAGGGCGCGAGCCTTCTGCAGCGCGGGAGCGAGGTCGGCGATCAGGCGCGGAGGCCCGGAGATGAACGCATGGCGGGCGGCGAGATCGGGCACCGTGCGCTCGAGGGTCTCGGCATCCAGTCGCGCGCCCTGCGCCCAGGACCAGTGCGCGGGCAGGTCGAGCGGCTCGTCGCGGGTGAACACGACCGTGCGCACAGCCGTCGCGGCGAGCTCATCGCGGAAGGCGAGCTCGGACGCCTCGGATGCCACGTACACGAGCACCACGTCGCGCTGCTGCCCCGCGGCCTGCAACTGACGCAGCTGGGACACGAACGGCGTGACGCCGATCCCGGCCGCGACCATCAGCACCGGATGATCGCCGCGCGGCAGGATGAAATCGCCCCAGGTTCCGGTGACCGCGAACGTCGCGCCCGGCTCGGCGGCGGCCAGGGCCCGCTTGTAGCTCGACGGATGCTTCTGGTCGCCGTTCTTGTACGCGATGCGCAGGGTCGGCAGGTCGGCCGGCGCCGACACGATGCTGAACTCCCGCCGGGTGCCGCGCGCGTCAGGGCGGTGATGCGGGACGTCGAGCTCGAGGTACTGCCCCGGGAGGAATCGGACCCGACCCTTGGCCCGGAAGGTCAGCTCCTGCGCGGTCGGGGTGATGAAGTCCCGTCGCTCGAGCACGAGTCGCACCGACCCCCGCAGCGCGAACGCGAAAGCCACCAGGTTTCCGATCAGGAGAGCCCGCTCCTGGCCGAGCGTGAACAGTCCGGCCACCGAGATCGGCCACCCCGCGAGGAGACCCACCACGACGGCCACCGCGAACTGCTGGCGACGACGCGGCGGAAGCGTGAGCGGCTCGGAGAGCATGAACGCCCCGAGGAAGAGGAACGGCGACTGCAGCACCGCGAACTGCAGCGCGGTGAGAACGTCGAAGTCGATGTCGAACTGCGCGGCCTGCACGGCCTGGCGCACGACCGAGGTGGCGACGGCGACGAGCACGAAGATCAGGACCACCCGTACCTTCTCGGTGCGCCACAGCACGGCGAGGCCGAGGACGAGCACGGGGATCGTCAGCACGGGCGTCCCGACCCACCAGGACGATGAGGTGCCCAGCCACTCGAACGCCCCGAAGGCGCCGAGGATCGAGACGACCGCCGCACCGAATGCCGCCGGGTTGAAGATGTGTCGACCGCGCCACGCGATGAGGTACTTCGACACGCTCGCCACGGCACCGGCGAGAGCGAGTCCGAGGAGGGCGCCGAGCTCGAGACCGGGGCGGAGCACGAACAGCAGGATCAGCGCCGTGACGAGGGAGGATTCGATGCGCCACGGCAGCCGCAGGATGCGCTGGGCCGCGGCGTCGACGGCCGAGATCACGATCGCGAGCACCAGGAACGACGCCACCATCTCGAGGGGCGTGGGCGAGACGATCACGCCGAACAGCGAGAGCACGAACGCGATCACGGCGAGGGCGATCAGCGCGAACAGCACGAGGCGGTACATCGAGAGCGAGCCCAGAACCGCGAGGACCCGCTGACGTGCGGCGGCGAATGAGGTGATCACGTTCTCCACTCTTCCCTAATTCGTTGCTGCGGGGCGCGTCTTCGCCTCGGTGAGGAACAGTTCCGCGGGGCATCCCGGCGAGCGCTGCACCCGGCCGTCGGTGCTCATCCGCACCCATTCCACGCCCCACGCGGCGGCGAGCTCCGGTCCGCCGTCGAAGAACAGCGCGGTCGAAACCGCATCCGCCGTCATCGCGTCTGAGGCGAGCGCCCAGGTCGCCGCCCAGGTGCGCACCGGAAGCCCCGTGCGGGCGTCGAGCACGTGGTGCAGTCCGCTCCCCCACGCCCGCCGGTTCACCGCAGAGGCGCACAGTGCCCGGTCGCGCACCTCGACGACCCCGATCGCCTTCGTGGCGTCGTACGGATGCTCGAGCCCGATGCGCACGGCCGCACCGCGCACCCGGATGTCGCCGCCCGCATCGACCACCACGTCTCCGCGCACGTCCGCGAGCGCGCTCACCACGAGGTCGACCAGTCGCCCCTTGCCGAGCGCGCCGACGTCGAGGAGCGCCGGGACGGATGCCGTGACCTCGGCGGTCGTCCACGACACCTGCTCCTGCCAGGCGTCCGGAGCGCGCACCGGATCGCCGCCGACGAGCGAATAGCCCGCGTCGTACCCGAGGGCTTCGAGACTGACCGCGACGAGCGGGTTGACGGCGCCGCCCGTCGCCGCCGAGAGCTCGCGGTACGCGTCGAACATCGGAGCGGCGTCCGGTGAGGCGAAGGAGCCGCCCTCGCGTCCGAGCCGCGTCACCGCGGAGTCGCCACGGAACCGGGACCACTCCCGGTCGAAGCGCTCGATCTCGGCGTCGACCGCTGCGCGCACGGAATCCGCGAGCGGATCGGTCGTCTCGATCTCCCAGTGCGTTCCGATCGCCTCGAAGCGCCAGCTCGCCATGCGGCCTCAGGCGCCTAGGCGGCGGCCTGCTCCTTGATCGACTCGACGGCGTCGTTGAACCCGCCGCTGGTGAGCGACGAGCCGGCGACCCGACTGACGTTCAGCTCGTCGATCGACTTGCCCTCGACCTCGTCGGCGATGCCGTCGATGAACTGGCCCTGGTACTGCTCGGTCTCGGGCGCCTGCGGGTCGCCCGTGACCTCGACATCGGTCACCACGCCGTCGGCGAGGGTCAGCGTGACGGAGATCTGCTCGACCGTCTCGGGGGTCTGGTACGAGCCGTCGGCCGTGTAGGTGCCGTCTTCGTAGGTGGCGGTGGAGTCGCCACCCGACGACTCCGACGAACCGGCATCCGGCGTGCTGCCGGCGTCGTTCGATGAATCATCCGCGTCGGTGGCGCCGGAGCACCCGGCGAGGACGAACAGGCCCGCGATCCCGAGGATGGCGGATCCCTTGCGGACAGAGGTCGGTACGGTCGTGCGGATCATGCTGGTCCTCCCGGCGCGGTGTCGGTCGACGGGATCGTCGACCTTTCGACCGTAAGCACCGTGTCTATGCGCGGGCTGTGCCGTGACGATGCGTTACGCGTCGCCGCCGAACATGCTCGTCACGGAGCCGTCTTCGAAGACCTCGTGGATGGCACGGGCGAGCAGCGGCGCGATCGGGAGGATCGTGAGGCTGTCCCACCGACGCGACTCCGTGAGCGGGATCGTATCGGTGATGACGACCTCGTCGATCGACGAGTCCTGCAGGCGATCGGATGCCGGGTCGCTGAAGATCGCGTGGGTCGCCGCGACGATCACACGGTGCGCTCCGGCCGCCTTGAGAGCCTGGGCGGCCTTGACGATCGTGCCACCGGTGTCGATCATGTCGTCGACGAGGAGGCAGGTGCGCCCCTCGACGGTTCCGACGATCTCGTGCACCGAGACCTGGTTGGCCACCTTCGGGTCACGGCGCTTGTGGATGATCGCGAGCGGAGCACCGAGGCTGTCGGACCAGGTGTCTGCGACGCGGACACGCCCCATGTCGGGCGAGACGACGGTGAGGATCTCGCGGTCGGCCGGCGAGAGCGTGCGCTCGAAGTAGTCCAGCAGCACGGGCTTGGCGAAGAGGTGGTCGACGGGTCCGTCGAAGAAGCCCTGGATCTGCGCGGCGTGCAGGTCAACGCTCATGACACGGTCGGCGCCGGCGGTCTTCAGCAGGTCGGCGACGAGACGGGCGCTGATCGGCTCGCGACCGCGACCCTTCTTGTCCTGACGCGAATACGGATAGTACGGCGCGACGACGGTGATGCGCTTGGCGGATGCGCGCTTGGCGGCATCGATCATGATGAGCGTCTCCATGAGCCACTCGTTGACCGGCTCGCCGAACGTCTGGATCAGGAAGAGATCGACGCCGCGGATCGAGACCTCGAAGCGGGCGTAGATCTCACCGGACGCGAACGTGCGGTGCTCGACCGGGGCGATCTCCGTGCCGAGCGCTTCGGCGACCGCTGCCGTGAGCGCGGGGTGCGAACGCCCGCCGGCGACGACGAGTCGCTTCTTCGTCTTGGCGATGATGCCGGGAGCCACGCCGTTGTCGCGATCCAGATCGACCGTCTTCTTCTTGCGCGCCATGCTCCGCCTATTCCGCCGAATTCTCGCGGGACGCAGCATCCGCCGCGCCCGTGCCTGCTCTGTTCTTCGCGACCCAGCCTTCGATGTTGCGCTGGGGTGCGACGGTCATGGCCAGTGCGCCGGCCGGGACATCCTTGCGGACGACCGCGCCGGCGCCGGTCTTCGCGCCAGCTCCCAGCCTAACGGGCGCGACGAGCACCGTGTGCGAGCCGGTGTGAACCTCGTCGCCGATCTCGGTGCGGTGCTTGTTGACGTCGTCGTAGTTCGCCGTGATGGTGCTCGCGCCGAGGTTGACACCGCGGCCGATCGTGGCGTCGCCCACGTAGGACAGGTGCGGGACCTTGCTGCCCTCGCCGATCTCGGCGTTCTTCGTCTCGACGTACGCGCCGATCTTGCCCTTGGCGCCGAGGACGGTGCCGGCGCGGAGGAACGAGAACGGCCCGACCGTGGCCTCGGCCCCGATCACGGCGAGCGTGGCATCCGTACGACGGACGGTCGCGTCTTCGCCGACCTCGCAGTCGACGAGGGTCGTGTCGGGTCCGATCACGGCGCCTGCGGCGATGACCGTCGCGCCCAGGATGTGGGTGTTCGGGAGGAGGGTGACGTCGGGCGAGAGCTGCGCATCGTCGTCGATCCAGGTGGTGGTCGGGTCGATGACGGTGACGCCCTCGAGCTGCCAGCGGCGCACGATGCGCTGGTTGAGCAGGCGACCGACCTCGGCCAGCTGCGCGCGGTCGTTCACCCCGAACGTCACCGCGATGTCGGAGACCACGGATGCCGCCACCCGGTCGCCGTCGCGACGGAGCAGCCCGGGGACGTCGGTCAGGTACATCTCGCCCTGCGCGTTGTCGACGCCGACCCGCGGCAGGTACGTGCGCAGGGTCTCGGCGCGGAACACGTACATCCCGGCGTTGATCTCGCGGACGGCGGCCTCTTCTGCGCTCGCGTCCTTCTGCTCGACGATGCGGTCGACGCCGCCGTCGGCATCACGGACGACGCGTCCGTACCCCGTCGGGTCGTCGACCAGTGCCGTCATCAGCGTCGCGGGCGCACCCGATGCGCGGTGCTCCGCCACGAACGCGGAGAGGGTCTCGGCGTCGGCGAGCGGGCAGTCTCCGGAGAGCACGAGCACGTCGCCGTCGAAGTCCTCGGGGAGCGCGTCGACCGCCACCTGCACGGCTCGGCCGGTTCCCGGCACGTCATCCTGGTCGATGAACACCGCGTCGGGGTAGTCCTTCGTGAGGGCGGCGACCACCTGGTCGCGCTCGTGTCGCACGACCACCTCGATGTGCGCGGCCTGCAGCCGCCCGGCCGTGGTGAGCACGTGCCCCACCAGCGGGCGCCCGCCGATCGGGTGCAGCACCTTGGGCAGACGCGACTTCATGCGCGTGCCCTGACCTGCAGCGAGGACGATGATGGCGAGATTGTTCCCAGTCATGCTCCGCCGCCAGGACTCGAACCTAGACCTAACAGCTCCAAAGGCTGTCGTGCTGCCATTACACCACGGCGGACCGCGCCGCCCACGAGGGCGCCGCGGATCAAGTCTGCCATGCCCCGGCCTGTGTTCCGATGTGCACGGACGTCGGTCCTCCCGCCCCGTCATGATCCGGAAACACCACTCTGGAATGCTGACCCCATGAGCATCGTGATCGAAAGGGTCGAGTCGGCGACCCCCGCCCTCGCGGAATTCCTGGTCGCGCACCACGCGGAGTTGGAGCACACCGCGCCGGCGGAGAGCCGTCACGCACTGGTCTTCGAGCGCCTGCTCGCCCCCGGCGTGCGGCTGTTCGCGGGCTCCGTCGACGGTCGTCCGGTCGCCACCGGTGCGCTGGTCACGGTCGAGGACGACCATGAGGAGCTCAAGTCGATGCGCACCGATCCGGCGCTGCGCGGCCGCGGGCTCGGGAAGTCGATGCTGACCTTCCTCCTCGCCGATGCGCAGTCGCGCGGCATCCGCCGTCTCTCGCTCGAGACCGGCAGCGACGACTTCTTCATCCCGGCGCGCGCGATGTACGCGGCGGCCGGCTTCCGGGAATCCGGCCCGTTCGGTCGGTACCTCCCCGACCCGTACAGCTTCTTCATGACCCTCGAGCTGCCCGTGGCGTCCGTCGCGCACGAGCCGCACACGCGATAATGGGCGGATGAGCGAGGCGGATGAGGTCGACCGGATCGTCGGCGCGTGGAACACGCAGCGACCCGACCTCGATTTCTCACCCCTCGAGGTGCTCTCCCGGATGGACCGCCTCTCGCGCCACCTGGACCGCGCCCGCCGTGACGTGTTCCGCCGTAGCGACCTGGAGCACTGGGAGTGGGATGTGCTGTCGGCGCTGCGCCGTGCGGGCACGCCGTTCCAGCTCTCGCCCAAGCAGCTGCTGCAGCAGACCCTGGTGTCGAGCGGCACCATGACCAACCGCATCGACCGGCTCGTCGGCCGCCGTTTCGTGCGCCGCGAGGCCGACCCCGGCGACGGACGCAGCGTGCTCGTGACGCTCACCGACGACGGGCGCATCCGTGTGGACGCCGCCATCACCCGTCTCGTCGACGTCGAGGCCGATCTGCTGCAGGCGCTCTCGCGCTCGGACCGGGATCGCCTCGCCGGGCTGCTGCGCAAGCTGAGCCTCAGCTTCGACACGTGAGCATCGACGCCTGAGCATCGACGCCTGAGCATCGACACGTGAGAATCGACGCCTGACGTCGCGCTTCAGTCTGCGGCGTCGAGAAGCAGCCTGCGGTTCTTCTCCGGGACGCCGGCGGGGAGGCCGGCGACGATCTCGGCGACCGTGACACCGGCCAGCGACTCGCGCCACGCCTCGTGCGCCCGACGCATGACCGCCGCGAGCGCGCAGGGCCGCGTGCAGTCCTCGGGACGTGCCGCCCCGCGCCCCTGCTGCCGCAGCTCTCGGCAGACGTACGGGTCGGCGGCGCCGTCGACGGCGGTGACGAGGTCGAGGATGCTGATCCGCTCGGGCTCCCTGGCAAGACGGAACCCGCCGCGCGGACCGGTGCTGCCGGTGAGGATGCCGGAGCGCACGAGCTTCGCGAGCTGCTTCGACAGGTACGGGCCGGGAACGCCGAAGTGCTCGGCCAGCTGCGCGCCGGAGACGGTCGACCCCGCGGGGAGCTGCGCGATCACGGCGACCGTGTGCAGCACCCACTCGGATGTCTCCGGAAGTTTCACTTGCCCAGTGTATCCGCATCAGCCTATTGTGGACACATAATATCCATGATTAAGGAGCGGACATGCGCATCGCGGTGGCAGGTGGAACGGGTCGGATCGGACGGCTGGTCGTGGCGGAGCTGACGAGGGAGGGCCATGAGGCCGTCTCGCTGAGCCGCAGCGAGGGGATCGACCTGCTCACGGGCGTCGGCCTGCGCCAGCGGCTGGAGGGCGTGGATGCCGTGATCGACGCGACCAATCCCCCGGTCGCCGACATCGCGGAGGCCGAGCACGCCTTCGCCACGATCACCCGCAACCTTCTCACCGCCGAGGCCGAGGCAGGCGTCGGTCACCACGTCGCCCTGTCGATCGCCGCGCTCGACGCCGTCGCCGGAAATCCGCACTACTACGGCAAGCGTGCCCAGGAGCGCGAGGTCACCGCGGGCGCGGTGCCGTTCACGATCGTGCGAGCGACACAGTTCCACGACTTCCCGGCGATGATCGCCGAGTGGACCGTCGTCGACGGCGAGGCGATCGTGCCGCCGCTGCTGCTGCAGCCGATCGCCCCGGCCGACGTCGCCGCCGCGCTTGTCGCGACCGCCGCGACGGCACCGCTCTCGGCATCCTTCGACATCGCGGGACCCCGCACGGAGGACGCGGTCGACATGGCCCGACGCACCCTCGCCGCGCGCGGCCAGGATCTTCCGCTGCGGGCCGCGTGGCGGGATGCCGCTCTGGGCGTCGAGTTCGCCGGCGAGGTGCTCCTCCCCGCGCCCGACGCCCGCGTGGCGCCGACATCGTTCGATGACTGGCTCGCCGCGGGAGTCGACTGACCGACGGAGGCGGCGTCGCGGGTCGCTTAGGGTGGGAGCATCCCGTTCGCGACCCGCGACACTGTTCTCCGGAGGCCGATCGATGGGCATGCCCTCTCCCCTCCCGGTGCGCGACGGCGTCGGGGCGACCCGGCTGCACGTGCCACTCAGCGGCTCCTGGCCCACCGTCGCCGCGTACATGGTCGAGCGCTTCTTCCACCTCGATCCCGAGCGCCTGCTGGAACGGTTCGACCGCGGCGACATCGTCCGCGCCGACGGCTCGCCCGTCCCCCGCGACGCCCCGCTCGGCAGCGTC
The DNA here is from genome assembly GCF_059758615.1 of Microbacterium sp. GQ128. Lineage (NCBI taxonomy): Bacteria > Bacillati > Actinomycetota > Actinomycetes > Micrococcales > Microbacteriaceae > Microbacterium > Microbacterium sp. GQ128. Next base: position 128,807 of record NZ_JCAXDY010000005.1, on the reverse strand, counting down.
GAGTTCGTCTGGTACTACCGCGAGCCCGCCGTCGAGACCCGGATGCCGTTCGAGATCGAGATCCTGCACCATGACGACCACCTCGTGGTCGTCGACAAGCCGCATTTCCTGCCCACCACGCCCGGCGGGAAGTTCCTGCAGAACTCCGCGCTGGTGCGACTGCGCAACCTGCTCGACAACGCCGACCTCGCGCCGATCCATCGCCTGGATCGCGCCACGGCCGGGCTGCTGATGTTCTCGACGCGGCCCGCGACCCGCGGCGCCTACCAGCTGCTGTTCGAGAAGCGGCAGGTGCAGAAGGTCTACGAGGCGGTCTCCGCGCTTCCCGAGGACCGGCCTCTCCCCGCGTTCCCCCTCGTGTACCGCAACAACATCGAGAAGCTCCGCGGCCAGGTGCGCGTACAGGTCGACGACGCCAAGGAGCCGAACTCCGAGACGGCCGTGGAGTTGATCCGCACCGACGACCGCGTGGTGCACACGCTGCTGCGCCCGCACAGCGGCAAGATGCACCAGCTGCGGGTGCATCTCGCCGCCCTCGGCATCGGCATCCTCAACGACCGCTTCTACCCCGAGCTGCAGGACGACCTGCCGGACGACTACGACCGCCCGCTGCAGCTGCTGGCGCGCGAGCTGCGCTTGGTCGACCCGATCAGCGGGAAGGACCGGGTGTTCACCACCCGGCGCACCTTGCAGGAAGCGCCCGTCGAGGAAGCGCCCGTCAGCGACGCATGACCTTGCGGGCCAGGCGCGTGCCGAGCATCTGCACGAAGTGCACGAACACGACGATCAGGACGATCGCCGCCCACATCACGAGCGGCTCGAACTGCCGGAAGCCGTAGATCTGCGCGAAGGCACCGAGTCCGCCACCGCCGACGAGTCCCGCCATGGCCGTCATGTCGATCAGCGCCACGAGGATGAACGTGTAGCCGAGGATGAGCGGACCGAGCGACTCCGGGATGGCCACGGTGAAGAGGATGCGCCAGGGGCCCGCACCCATCGCCCGCGCCGCCTCGATGACTCCGGGAGAGACCGAGACGAGGTGCTGCTCCACGATGCGCCCGATCGCGAACGCTGCGGCGAGACCGATGATGAAGGCCCCGGCAGTCGTCCCGATCCCCACGCCCACGACCGCGCGCGCAAGCGGCTGGGCGACCACGAGGAAGATGATGAACGGGATCGGACGGAAGAAGTTCACCACGAGGTTCACGATCACCGAGATCACCCGGTTCTGCGCGAGTCCGCCGGGGCGCGTGACGTACAGGATGATGCCGATCGCGAGCCCGAGGATGCCGCCGAGCACGAGTGCGAACGACGTCATGTAGAGGGTCTCGAGCGCGGCCGCCCAGAACTCGGGCCACAGTTCGTTCAGACGATCCATCAGCGGGCCTCCTCTGCGGCGATCTCGGTCACTTCGACGCGTTCGGCGATGCGGGCCAGGGCACCGTCGATCGCCGCCGCGTCGCCGCGGATCGCGAGCGTCAGATGCCCGAAGGCCCGCCCGCGGATGTCGTTGATGCCGCCGAACACGAGCTCGAAGTCGAGGCCCGCCCCGGCGAGGTCGAGGAACACCTGCGCCTGCGACGAGTCGCCGTCACGGAACGAGAACGTCACCAGGCGTCCGCGATGGCGCTCGCGCAGGACGGCGAGCTCGGACGGCGACGGCACGCCCTTCACGACCGTGCCGACGAAGCGCTGGGATGCCGGGTTCTGCGGGGCGGAGAAGACGTCGAACACGTCGCCGTGCTCGATCACGCGGCCGTTCTCCATGACCGCGACCTTGGTGGCGATGGTCTGGATGACATCCATCTCGTGCGTGATGATCACGATCGTGACGCCCTGCTCCTGATTGACCCGCTTGAGCAGATCGAGCACCTCGTGCGTGGTCTGCGGGTCGAGGGCGCTGGTGGCCTCGTCGGCGAGCAGGATCGCCGGACCCGTCGCCAGTGCGCGGGCGATGCCGACACGCTGCTTCTGGCCGCCCGAGAGCTGTTCCGGGTAGGCCTTGGCCTTGTCGGCGAGACCGACGAAGGAGAGCAGCTCCGCGACCCGCTTCTCGATGTCGTCCTTGGACCAGCCCGCGAGCTTGAGCGGATAGGCGACGTTGGCCTTGACGCTCCGCGAGGAGAACAGGTTGAACTGCTGGAAGATCATGCCGATGCCGCCGCGGACCCGGCGCAGCTCGCTCTCCTTGAGCGCGGTGATGTCGACGCCGTCCACCGTGATGGTGCCGCTCGTCGCCGGCTCGAGGGCGTTGATCAGCCGCACGAGCGTGGATTTGCCGGCGCCCGAGTATCCGATGATGCCGAAGACGTCGCCCTTCTCGATCTCGAGGGTGACGTCGTCGACCGCGACGACCTCGGACCCGTCACGGGTGCGGGACGGGTAGGTCTTGGAGACGTTCGTCAGGGTGACGATCGGCATGTGCTGCTCCGGTCTGCTTCGGGAACGAAGAATCGGGTGACGCTTTTCGCGCCACCCGATTCTCCCTCATCGGACGAAGGTGGGATTCCCCCGACGTCCTACTTCTTCGACTCCGCGTCCTTCTGGACCTTCTCGAGCGAGGCGACGAGATCCTCGACCGGCGTCTGCAGAGCCACGGCGGTGTCGCCCGACGACTTCAGCAGGCCCTTCTGGACGTCCTCGTTCGTCTGGAAGATCTCGACCAGCTTGAGGTAGGTCTCGTTGTCGGCATCCTCGGCGCGCGCGGCGAAGATGTTCACGTACGGGAGGGCACTGGCGTCCTCGGGGTCGTCCTGGGCGATCGCGTCCTCGAACGTGAGACCGGCATCCTGCACGAAGTCGTTGTTGATGATCGCTGCGGCGACGTCGGGCAGCGACGTCGGGATGATCGCGGCCTCCAGCGCCTTGACCTTGACATCGGACTTCTCGGTGTCCACGTCGGCGAGGTCGGAGTACGGGGTGCCGCCGCTCTTCAGCTCGACGAGTCCGGCCTGCTGCAGCACGTTCAGCGCGCGGGCCTGGTTGGAGGCGTCATCCGGCACGGCGACGGTCTCGCCCTTCGGGATGTCCTTCACATCGTCGTACTTGGTCGAGTACAGGCCGAGCGGGTAGATCGCGGTCGACCCGATCGGGGTCAGATCCTCGCCGGAGGCGTTGTTGTACTCGGCGAGGTACACGATGTGCTGGAACTGGTTGAGGTCGATCTCGCCCTCGGTGAGCGCCGGGTTGGGCTGCTCGTAGGAACCGAAGTCGACCACCTCGACCGTGATGCCCTCGTCGGCCGCGGCCTCGACGAACGCCGGCCACTGCTCGTCGGCCTTGCCGACGACGCCGATCTTCACGACCTCGTTCTCGGTCGATCCCTCGCTGCCGGAGCCGGATTCGGACGAAGCCGTCGCGCATCCTGCGAGCGCGACGAAGAGCGGGACCGCGGCGAGCGCGGCGATGACGGAAGTGGTGCGGCGTGACATGGAAGGGGTTCCTCTCTTGGGGGACTCGAATACGTTAGGCAGGCACCCGCGAACCTGCGGAATCGAGTCGTCACACGGCGTCACAGCCCGGGAAGGTGCGCAGGTCAGTCGTATTCCTCGATGCCCTGCAGACGCACCTGCTCGAGGTCGAGGCGGGCCGAGATGCGGCGCACGACGATGTCGTCGACCGTGCCGGCGCCGCGCAAACCGAGGAGCACCTCGCGCTTGCGATCGATGAGCGCGAGCTTCAGACGCGTGTGCTCCTCGTGCCGGATCAGCGGCGAGCGCTGCGCGAGGTCGACGTCGGCCGAAGTCGCGATCATCTGCAGCACCGTTCCGTCCGTGGCATCGGGCACCGTGACCCGATCCACTCCCCCGGTCGGTGCCGGATCCTCTGCGGCAGCATCCGCGGTGCCGGCGCTCAACGGATCCGGTTCGTCGAGCATCTCGTCGAGCGCCTCGGCCTCGGCATCCACCAGGGCCTGCTCGCGCGCCAGCGTCCGCGCGTTCGCGAACTCCAGCATCGCGTAGCCCTCGGTGCGCACACGGTCGCGGACCTCCTGACCGATGCCGTGCTCGGCGGCGAGGTCGTCGAGAGCCGCGAGGGCTGCGCCGGAGATCGCCCGCTCGGCGAGCTCGTACTCCTCGTCCTCGACGTGATCGACGGGGAACCGCGCCCAGCGCACGAGTGCGGGGAGCATCGGACCCTGCACGAGCAGGCTCAGCAGGATCACCCCCGCCGTGACGAACACGATCTCATCGCGTCCGGAGACTGCACCGCCCTCGGCGATGCTGGCGGGGACCGACAGCGCGATCGCGAGCGAGACCGCTCCGCGCATGCCGGCCATGGTGGACACGACCCGAGCCCGCGAGCGTGCTCCCCGCGCCGGACGTCCGCCGCTCTGGCGCTGGAACAGCACGTTCAGCACCTGGAACACGTAGCGCACGACCAGGAGAGTCGCCCACACGGCGAGCGTGATGAGCACGAGGCGGCCGATCGCGGCCGCCGAGATCTCGTGCGCGACGTACTGCACCTCGAGCCCGATCAGCACGAACAGGGCGCCGTTGAGCAGGAAGACACCGAACGGCCACGCCGCATCGGCCTGTCGGCGAGAAGATGCCGTGGTGACCCGCGGCGACACGTAGGCGACGATGAGCCCCGCGACGACGACCGCGAGCACTCCGGAGGCGTGGATCATCTCGGCCGCGAGAAATGCCGTGAACGGGATCAGCAGCAGCGTGACGTTGATCACGATCGTCGAAGAGGTGCGCCGCAGCAGGAGGTAGCCCAGGCCGGCGATGGCGACCCCGGCGGCGACCCCGCCGACGTACGAGATGAGCACGTCGAGCGTGACGGAGAGCGGAGTGATCTGACCGCCGAGCGCGAGCGACACCGCGATCGCGTACAGCACGAGGGCCGTGCCGTCGTTCGTGAGGCTCTCGGCCTTCAGCTTCATGAACATGCGACGCGGCAGCAGCCGCCCGAGCGCCGCGACAGCCGTGGCATCCGGCGGGGCGACCGCGGCGCCGAGGATGAGCGCGATCTCCCACGGCATCCCGAACAGCACACCGATGCCGGCGACCGCGAAGGCCGACGCGACCACGAGGACCGTGCTCATCGGCAGGATGTACCGGAAGTCGCGGCGGATCGAGCGCAGCGACGTCGTGAGGCTCTCCCAGAACAGCATCACCGGGAGGAACAGCAGCAGCACCGCCTCCGGCGGCAGCTGCACCTCGCGCAGCTGCGGCACGAAGCCGAGCAGCAGTCCGAAGATGACCAGGACGAGCGGGAGCGCGAGACGCACGCGCGGGGCGATCAGGGTTCCGACGAGAATCGTGAGTCCGAGCAGGACGGTTACTTCGAGGCCTTCCATCTCTACCTCCCAACAGCGTTGGAAGAAGGATATTCCTCGCTCAGCCGATCTCCTCGGTGAGTTCGAACCAGCGCAGCTCCAACTCCTCGATCTCGGCCTGCTGGTCGCTGATCTTCTTCATACGATCACCGAGGCCCGCGTAGTCCGCCTGGTCGTGATCGGCGAGCGCGGTCTTGGCGGCGTTGACCTGCTGCGTCAGCTTCTGGATGCGCCGCTCGAGCGACGCGATCTCCTTCTGCGCGGTGCGCAGAGCCGCGCCGTCGAGCCCGGACGGGGTCGTCGTCGCGGTCGCCGCCGCGGTCGCGGTCTGCTTCGAGCCCGTCGATGCCTGCAGGTGGCGCAGTCGCAGGTACTCGTCGACGCCCCCGGGGAGGTGTCGCAGGTGCCCGTCAAGGATCGCGTACTGCTGGTCGGTGACGCGCTCCAGGAAGTACCGGTCGTGGCTGACGACCAGGAGCGTGCCGGACCAGGAGTCGAGGAGGTCTTCGATCGCGGCGAGCATGTCGGTGTCGAGGTCGTTCGTGGGCTCGTCGAGGATCAGCACGTTCGGCTGGTCGAGCAGCACGAGCAGCAGCTGCAGACGACGCTGCTGCCCACCGGAGAGATCCTTCACCGGGGTGGAGAGCTGGGCGGAGTCGAACCCGAGGCGCTCGAGCAGCTGCCCGGGCGTGAGGTCCTGTGCCTTGGAACCCGCACCCATCGTGTACGAGGTGCGCAGGCCCGAGATGATCACGCGCACCGGGTCCTTCCAGTGCTGGGTGAGCTCGTCGAGCCGCTGCGTGAGGGTCTGCACCTTCACGGTCGTGCCGCGCTTGACCCGGCCGACCGTGGGTTGCACCGTGCCGGAGATGAGTCCGAGGAGGGTGGACTTGCCGGCGCCGTTCACCCCGAGGATGCCGGTGCGCTCCCCCGGCGCGATGCGCCACTCGATGTCGCGGAGCACGACCTTCTCGCCGCCGTCGGCCGTCGGGTAGGTCACTCCGACGTCGAGCAGGTCGACCACGTCCTTGCCGAGGCGCGAGACGGCGAGTGACTGCAGCGACACCTTGTCGCGGATCTCGGGCACGTCGGCGATGAGCTCGTTGGCCGCGTCGATGCGGAACTTCGGCTTCGCCGTGCGGGCCGGAGCGCCGCGGCGGAGCCACGCGAGCTCCTTCTTGGCGAGGTTCTGGCGCTTCGCCTCGGTCGCCGCCGCCATCCGGTCGCGCTCGACGCGCTGGAGGATGTACGCCGCGTAGCCGCCCTCGAAGGGCTCGACGATGCGGTCGTGCACCTCCCAGGTCTCGGTGCAGATCTCGTCGAGGAACCACCGGTCGTGGGTCACGACCATGAGGGCGCCCGAGTTCGGCGACCAGCGCTTCTTGAGATGCGCGGCGAGCCAGGTGATCGCCTCGACGTCGAGGTGGTTGGTGGGCTCGTCGAGGGCGATGACGTCCCAGTCGCCGGTGAGCAGTTTGGCGAGGGACACGCGGCGCCGCTGGCCACCGCTGAGGGAGCCGATCTCGGCATCCCACGGCAGGTCGGTGAGCAGACCCTCGATCACGTCGCGGATGCGGGCGTCGCCCGCCCACTCGTACTCCGGGGTGTCGCCGACGACGGCCGCGCTGATCGTGAGGTCGTCCGGCAGGTTGTCGGCCTGGTCGAGCACGCCGATACGCGTGCCGCCGCGCACGGTGACGCGGCCGGAGTTCGGCTCCTTGATGCCGGCGAGCATGCCGAGGAGGCTGGACTTTCCGTCGCCGTTGCGGCCGACGATGCCGATGCGGTCACCCTCTTCGATGCCGAGGGTCACGGAGTCGAAGACGACCCTGGTCGGATATTCGAGATGCAGGGCTTCAGCCCCGAGAAGATGTGCCATGTTCCTTCAAGGGTAGTCGCGCGCGCGGTGGGTGCCGTCGTCCGACCTAAAATCGACGGGTGCCAAGTAAACGCCGGGTGTTCTCGCTCATGCTCGACGATCGCAAGGCGAAGCTGGTGCAATCGAGAAGGCGACCCGGTCGCTACGAGCTCAGCGTCGATGGGATCCCGCAGTCCGTCGTCTCGATGACGGACCCCACCGAACTCGAATACGCCTATACCCAGCACATCGCCCGGGCCATGGATGCCGCGGCCGAGCCCGGTGCACCGCTGTTCACCGTGCACCTGGGAGCCGGGGCGCTCACGCTGGCACGCTACGTCGAGGCCACGCGCACCGGATCACCGCAGCTGGTGGTCGAGTTCGAGGCCGCTCTCTATGAAGCCGTGATCGCTGCTCTGCCCCTGCCCCCCGGCGCGGATGTGCGCGTCATCTTCGGTGATGCACGAGCGGTCGCCGACGCGGAGATCTCGGACGATTGGGCGGATGCGCGCTTCACCGTCGTCGACCTCTGGGATGCCGCCGTCATCCGACATCACGTGGCGAGTCAGGAGTTCTACCGCCGGGTCGCCGCACGCTCCGCCGCAGACGGGGTGGTGGCAGTGAACCTGCTCGACGGGCATCCGTTCGAGTATTCGCGGCGACAGGCGGCCACGTTGCGCTCGGTCTTTGCTCACGTCGCCGTCGTGCTCGACGCGGAGCCGAACGACGACGAAGGACCGCTCGGCAATGTCGTCGTCTTCGCGAGCGACGAACCGCTGGCAGTGGTGACGAGCCCGGGTCTTCTCGGCGCGCCGCGACCGCACATGCTGCACGACGATGAGCTGACGTCGTGGATCGCCGACGCGCGCATCATGACCGACGCCGACGGCACGGACTCCCCCGACCCCGACGACCCGATCTGGGACTAGCGCTCGCAGCGACGAGCGGATGCCGGAATCCCGGTGAACATAGTTTCGAATGTCGGTGGTCCGTGATGGACTGAAGTCATGACCGCACTACTCGACGCGACCGACTCCCAGATGGCGATGCTCGCCGATCTGGTGGCGTCGCTCGAGGCGGCGGAGGCGACGCTGAGCAGCATGCAGGCCGCGCGCGACGGCCTGCTCGCGATGGCCGGTCGCCTGGCGATCGACATCGCCCGCGAGGCCGCACATCCCGATCATGGCGACATGGCGATCCGCACGGTGGCGGCCGAGATCGGCGCCGCACAGCATCTCAGCGACCGCACGATCGAGCGGCGGATGGCCGATGCCTCCTGGCTCGTCGAGCGCTTCCCGACGGTGTGGGAGGCGCAGGGCGCCGGGCGCATCAGTGGCGCGCATGCGCGGGTGATCGTCGATGCGGGCGCCCACCTCGACGATGCCGCCGACCGCGCCGCCTACGCCGCCGAGGCGGTGGCGATCGCCGAGACCGAGTCTCCGAACCGGCTGCGGCGTCTCGTGCGGCAGTTGGCCGAACGATTCCAGCAGCGCACGGTCACGGAACGGCACCGGGAGGCCCGCAAGGGGCGGCGCGTCTGGACGAGAGATCTCGACGACGGGATGGCCGAGCTCGGCGCCCGTGGGCCGGCCGCACTCATCCACGGCATGTTCGACCGGCTCTCGCAGATGGCGCATGCGGTGAAGAAAGACAGCGCTCAACACGAGAAGGCCGAAGCGGCTGAAGAAGCCGGTTCCGACGGCCATCCGGCAGACGACCGCACGATCGACCAGTTGCGGGCCGACCTCCTCGCCGACCTCCTGCTCACGGGAACGCCCGCGGGACACGACACGACCGACGGGCTGCTCGGCGAGATCCGCGCCCGCGTCGAGGTTTCGGTGCCGGTGATGTCGTTGATGGACGACGACCGGAAGGCTGCGGATGCCGCGGCTTTCGTGCGTGCGCCCGGTGATGCAGCATGCGGAATCTCCGGCGATTCCCTGCCACCCGCTCTGCTCGACGGCACGACGCCGATCGACATCACGACCGCCCGCAGGCTGGCAGGCTCCGCGGTGGGCTGGGATCGCGTGTTGACGCATCCGATCTCCGGCGCCTTGCTCGCGGTCGACCGCTACCGGCCGAGCGAGCAGTTGCGGCGGCATCTTCGCGCGCGGGATCAACGGTGCCGATTCCCCGGGTGCGGGATCGCGGCACGGAAGTGCGACCTCGACCACAATCACGCGGCTTCGACCGGGGGCGCGACGACCGATGTGAATCTCGCGGCGTTCTGCCGACGACATCACATGCTCAAGCACCACTCCCCCTGGCACGTAGAGCAGCGAGCGGGTGGCGTGCTGGAGTGGACGAGTCCGACCGGACGCACATACGTCGACCGACCGCCGCCCCAGAACACGGTGGTGTTCACGGAGTGCGTGGCAGATGCGGCAGACGCAGACACGGTGCCCGTTCCGTTCTGAACAGGTGCGGCTGACTCGACGACACAGCAAAAGGGCCGCCCGAACCCGAAGGTCCGGACGGCCCGTGGATCCGCAGCGACGAGCGCTGCAGGATCAGGTCACTGCGGGATTACTCGTACGACTTCACGATCTCGAGGAGGCTCGGGACGTTGGCGTATGCCTCGGCCGCGTTCTCCTTCGTGACGATGACCGGCGGCAGCAGGAAGGCGGGAACCACCTTCACGCCGTTGTCGTACTGCTCTTCGTCGTTCACGTCGACCTCTTCGCCCTTCTGGAGCTGGCCGACCATCTTGATCGACTGCTCGACGAGGAGCGTGGTGTCCTTGTTGATCGTGGAGTACTGGATGCCCTCCATGATCGACTTCACCGACTCGACCTCGGAGTCCTGGCCGGTGACGACCGGGACGTCCTTGCCCGCACCCTGCACCGAGGTGATGATGGCGCGAGCGAGCGTGTCGTTCGGGGACAGGACGCCGTCGAGCGCCTCAGAGCTGTACGTCGACGTGAGGATCGAGTCCATGCGGCGCTGTGCGTTCTCGGCCTTCCAGCCCTCGGTCGCCGTCTGGGCGATCTCGGTCTGTCCGGACACGACCTTCAGCGTGCCGTCGTCGATCTTCGGCTGGAGGACCTCCATGGCACCGTTGAAGAACACCGCGGAGTTCGCGTCATCCGGCGAGCCCGAGAACAGCTCGATGTTGTACGGAGCCTCGTGGCCCGCACGCTCGGCGAGACCGTCGAGGAGTGCCTGACCCTGGAGCTTGCCGACCTCGAAGTTGTCGAACGCGACGTAGTAGTCGACGGCCTCGGTGTTCTCGATCAGACGGTCGTACGCGATGACGGCGACGCCGGCGTCGCGTGCGGCCTCGACCTGCGTCGCGAGCTGCTTGCCGTCCTTGGCGCCGATGATGATGACCTTGGCGCCACCGGTGACCATCGCCTGGATCTGGTTCTGCTGCTCGGCGACCGTGTTGCTGGCCGGCGCGTACTGCACGTCGGCCTTGAACCCGGCCTTCTCGAGTCCGTCGGTGAACAGCTGACCGGCGAGGACCCAGTTCTCCGAGGTCTTGTCGGGGAGAGCGACACCGATCGTGGCGTCTGCGGCGAAGCCTGCTGCCGCCTCGTCGCCACCATCGGCTCCGGTGTCTCCGCCACGCTCCGAGGAGCAGCCGGTGAGGGCGAAAGCGCCCACGGCGACGATCGCTGTCGCCGTAAGAAGCATCTTCTTCATGTGATCTCTTTCTCTGGTGTGTGTGGGTCTCGACGCGTGTGCGGTGCGCGACTCGACCCCTACTATCCGCGCGTCTCGTCGACGGCGGGGGCTTCGTACTTCTGGTTGGTGGGGTAGTTCGCCTTCGGGTCGAAGGTGTCGGTCATCGGGTCTTCCTTGCGGCCGAAGCGACGCGTGAGGAATCCGATGATCGACGGGCGGCCCTGCTGCTTGTTCCAGACGTCGACACCGACGGCGAACAGGAGCACGAGGCCCTTGATCATCGACACCACGTCGGCGCCGGCGCCCAGCAGGGCGAGGCCGTTGTTCAGGAACGCCATCACGAGACCACCGATGATCGACCCGATCACGGTTCCGATACCGCCCGAGACGGCCGCGCCACCGATGAACACCGAGGCGATCGCATCCAGCTCCCAGCCGTTGCCGTCCTGCGGTCCGGACGCCGTCGCCCTGGCGACGTAGATCATGCCGGCCAACGAGGCGAGCACCGACATGTTCATCATCACGAAGAAGTCGACCCAGCGGTCCTTCACACCCGACAGGCGCGCGGCCTGCCGGTTGCCGCCGACCGCGTAGATGTGTCGGCCGAACACGGTGTTGTTCGTGATGAACGAGTAGAGGATGACGAGCGCGAGCAGGATGATGCCCGAGATCGGGAAGCTGGTTCCCTCACGGCCGGTGGCGAACAGCCATCCCGCGACGAGGATCACGGCGGAGATCAGCACGACCTTGGTGACGCTCACCCAGAGCGGCGCCATGTCGGCACCCATCTTGTGCTGGATGCGGCGGGTACGGATCTCCCAGAACACGATCCACGCGACGCCCAGCAGCGCGAGCAGCATGGTGAAGACGTTGAAAGGCACCGGGATGAACGGCAGCTCCGGCAGGTAGCCGGCGCCGATGACCTTGAAGCCCTGCGGCACCGGAACCGACTGCGAGTCGCCGACCCACTGGTTCGCGCCGCGGAAGAACAGCATGCCCGCCAGCGTCACGATGAACGCCGGCACCCCCACATACGCCACCCAGAACCCTTGCCAGGCACCCACGAGCACGCCGACGCCGAGGCCGAGGAGCACGCCGAGCGGCCAGGGGAGGTTCCAGTCGGCCATGGCCTTCGCGACCACGATGCCGGTGAACGCGGCTACCGAGCCGACCGAGAGGTCGATGTGCCCCATGATGATGACCATCACCATGCCGATCGCGAGGATCAGGATGTACGAGTACTGGTTGACGACGTTGATCAGGTTGCCCGACGAGAGCGTCAGACCGGTGCCCTTGAAGATCCAGGTGAGCACCTGGAAGACGACCAGGATCACGACGAGGCTGCCCAGGATGCCGAACTGACGGAGGGTCGACTGGCCGCCCCCGAACATCTTCGTGATGTCCTTGAAGTGGAAGCCGCGCTTCGTTGCGGTGGTGTCGGTGGTCATGCGGATGCTTTCTGGTTCGTGGAGGTCATGCTGCGCATGAGGTCCTCGGGTGTCGCCTGGTCGGCCGGGATGCAGTCGGTGACCCGACCTTCGAAGACGGTGTAGATGCGGTCGGAGATGCCGAGCAGTTCGGGCAGCTCGCTGGAGATGACGATGACGCCCTTGCCTTGAGCTGCGAGCTGGTTGATGATCGCGTAGATCTCGTACTTCGCGCCCACGTCGATGCCGCGGGTCGGCTCGTCGAGGATCAGCAGGTCGGGGTCGGTGAACATCCACTTCGCCAGCACGACCTTCTGCTGGTTGCCGCCGGAGAGCTTGCCGACCCCCTCCTCGACCGAGGGCGTCTTGATGCGCAGGGCCTTGCGGTAGTCCTCCGCCACGGCGAACTCGGCACGCGCATCGACCACGCCGCGCTTGGCGATCTTGGAGAGCTTGGCGGCCACGACCGACCGCTTGATGGTGTCGAGCAGGTTGAGCCCGAGCACCTTGCGGTCCTCGCTGACATACGCCAGGCCGTGCTTGATCGCCGACGACACGTCGTGGAGTGCGACCTCCTGGCCGTCCTTGATCAGGGTGCCGGAGAGGAAGGTGCCGTAGGAGCGGCCGAAGATGCTCATCGCGAACTCGGTGCGCCCGGCGCCCATGAGTCCGGCGATGCCGACGACCTCGCCCCGGCGGACGTTGATGCTCGAGCCCTTGACGACCATGCGCTCCGGGACGGTCGGATGCTGCACCCACCAGTCCTTGACCTCGAAGAACACCTCGCCGATCTCGGGCGTGCGGTCGGGGTACCGGCTCTCCAGCGAGCGGCCGACCATCCCGCGGATGATCCGGTCCTCGTTGATCTCGCCGCGCGAGATGTCGAGCGTCTCGACCGTGCGGCCGTCGCGGATGATCGTGATCTCGTCGGCGATCTGCTCGATCTCGTTGAGCTTGTGGCTGATCATGATCGACGCGATGCCCTTGGCCTTGAGTCCGAGGATCAGGTCGAGCAGGTGCTGCGAGTCGTTCTCGTTGAGCGCGGCGGTCGGCTCGTCGAGGATCAGGAGCTTGACCTCCTTGTTCAGCGCCTTCGCGATCTCGATCAGCTGCTGCTTGCCGACGCCGAGGGTCTTGATCTGCGCATCCGGGTCCTCGCTCAGTCCGACGCGGGCGAGGAGCTCGATCGTGCGCTCCTTCTGCGCCTGCCAGTCGATGCGGCCGCCGCGGGCGATCTCGTTGCCGAGGAAGATGTTCTCGGTGACCGAGAGCTCGGGGATGAGCGCGAGCTCCTGGTGGATGATCGCGATGCCGGCCTGCTCGCTGGCGACGATGTCCTTGAAGCGCTGCTCCTCGCCGTACAGCAGGATCTCGCCCTCGTAGGTGCCGTACGGGTACACGCCGGAGAGGACCTTCATCAGGGTGGACTTGCCGGCGCCGTTCTCACCGCAGATCGCGTGGATCTCTCCTGCGCGGACGGTGATCGAGACATCGGCCAGCGCCTTGACGCCCGGGAACTCCTTGGTGATGCTGCGCATCTCCAAGATCGGGCCTGACACGGTCGGCAACGTTGCTGTAGTGCTCACGGATCTTCCTCGCGACGTGCGGTCACCTTCGATGTGACCGTTCACATCGGTATATCGTCGTCTTCCGTCGGACCCATGTCAAGTCCGCGCGGCGATTTCGTGTCGCTACCGTGATGCGGCGGATTCGCGCGCACGCAGGATCGTCTGCAGCGGGCCGAACTCCGGCACCTGCTCACCCCTGATCTGGGCGAGCAGGATCCGCACGGCCCGACGTCCGAGCTCGGGGAAGTCCTGGTGCACGGTGCTGAGCGATGGAGCCACATGTGCCGCGACGGGAATATCATCGAAACCGATCACGCTCACGTCGTGCGGGACACGCATTCCGGAGTCGCGGAACCCGTGCATCAGCCCGATCGCCATGAGGTCGTTCGCCGCGAACACGGCGGTGAAGTCGCGGCGGAGAGCGAGCTCCTTGCCCGCGAAGTACCCGAAATCCGCGGTCCAGTCGCCGCGGATCGGCGGGAACGTCGGCAGATCCGCCTCGCGCAGCCCGTCGAGATAGCCGCGCATGCGCGACTCGGCCTCGATCCAGTCCTGCGGCCCCGCGAGGTGCAGGATGTCGCTGTGGCCGAGCGAGATCAGATGCTCCGTGGCCGCCCTGGCGCCGGCGACCTGGTCGGCGGAGAGACTCACCCCATCCGAACCGGAAGCCGTCTGCAGCGTGACGAACGGCATGTCGACGGACATGCCGCGCAGGACATGGAACACCCGCACCTGCGGCGCGAGCACCACGATCCCGTCCACCTGCTCACGCGACAGCTGCCGCACCGCGTTGCCGATCGCCTCCGGCGTGGTCGCGGGGAGGTTCAGGGTCGACACCGAGTACCCCTCCTCGCGCGCCGCATCCTCGATCCCCGCGATGGACGACGTCGGACCGAACTCGCCGATCGTCGCCGAGAGGATGCCCAGCATGTTCGACTTGCTGGTGACGAGTGCCCTGGCGGCGAGGTTCGGCCGGTAGTCGAGCACGGCGATCGCGTCGAGGACCTTGGCCTTCGTCTCGGGACGGATGCTCGGATGATCGTTCAGCACCCGGGACACGGTCTGATGGGAGACCCCGGCGAGACGCGCGACGTCGCGGATGCTGGGCAGGCGCGCGCGCTCGGAGGCGGTGGACATCACTTCGCCTCCTCGCGTGTGCACGGTCACATCGTCACATTCATTATGTCTGCTGGGACGCGCGGACGCACCTCTCCGCGCCCCGTCGAGCGCGTCTCCGGTTGTGCGGGGGCACGGGAAGGTTCGCGGGGTTTCGTCGAACTGCACCGGAACCGCCTCCGCCCGCGTGGCATCGTGACAGCGTGGACACTCTGCTGCGCGGCGGGCGCGTCATCGACCCGAAGAGCGGATCCGATCGGATCGCCGACCTCCTGATCGCGGACGGACGGGTGGCCGCCGTGGGCGACGACCTCGCCGCACCGGCCGGTGCCGACATCGTCGACGCCACGGGTCTCATCGTCGGCCCGGGGTTCGTCGATCTGCACAGCCACGTGCACTCGATCGCCGGACAGCGGCTGCAGGCGATGGACGGCGTCACCACCGCACTCGACCTCGAAGCCGGCCTCATGCCGATCGCCGAGGCCCTCGCCCGCGCCGCCGCCGACGGACGCCCCTTGAACTACGGGTTCTCCGCATCCTGGTCGCAGGCGCGAGCGTACGCCCACCTCGACCGGGTGCCCGTCGCCGACTTCACCGCGTCGATGGACCTGCTCGGCAAGCCGGAGTGGCAGCGGGCGTCCTCCCCCGCCGAGCGTCGACGCTGGCTGGGCCTGCTCGAGGACGAGCTCGGAGCCGGCGCCCTCGGGATCGGTGTACTCATGGGCTACGCGCCCCGCTCCGATCCGGACGAGTACCTCGACCTCTCCCGGCTCGCCGCCGCCGCGCACGCTCCCACCTTCACGCACGTGCGGGAGCTGATCGAGGCCGATCCCCGCACCCCGATCGACGGCTCGGAGGAGCTGGTCCGCGCCGCCGCCGAGACGGGTGCCGCGATGCACCACTGCCACGTGAACAGCACATCGCTGCGCCACATCGACCGCGTGCTCGCCCTGCTCGACCGCAGCCGCGCCGCCGGCTCGCGCGTGACGGTCGAGGCCTATCCCTACGGTGCGGGCAGCACGGCGATCGGCGCGTTCTTCCTCGCTCCGGAGAAGCTCAAGGGCCTCGGCATCACCCCGTCCTCGCTCGTCCTCGTGGACACGGGCGAGCGCATCGCCGACGAGGCGCGGCTGCGCGAGGTGCGGGCGACCGACCCCGGCGCCACGTGCATCGTGACCTTCCTCGACGAGGCCGACCCCTTCGACCGCGCGCACCTGCACCGCGCGCTCGCCTACCCCGACTCGATCGTCGCGAGCGACGCGATGCCCGTCTCATGGGTGGAGGCCGGCGGACGCACCGTGTACGAGCAGCGAGAATGGCCCCTCCCCTCGGGCGGGCACACGCACCCGCGCACGGCGGGGACGTTCACGAAGTCGCTGCGTCTGATGGTCGTCGAGAGCGGGACCTGGAGCTGGGTCGAAGCATTCCGGCGCTGCGCCTACCTGCCGGCGCGCGTGCTCGATGAGGTCTCCTCCGGGATGCGGGGCAAGGGACACCTGTCGGTCGGCGCGGATGCCGACATCGTCGTGCTGGACCCGGCGACGCTGACCGACCGCGCGACCTACTCCGACCCGACCAGACCCTCCCGGGGCATCCGCCAGCTCTACGTGCACGGCACCCCCGTCGTGCACGCCGGGGAGATCGTGACCGATGCCCTGCCGGGGCGTGCCGTCCGAGGAGACGCATGAAGCGCTGATCCTTCGTCCTGGCGAACCAAGGTGCGCGCAAGTCTCGTCGCCGGGCACCAACGGCCCGGCGGAGCACGCGAATAGTCTCGGCCCCATCGCCGTCGCCCCGAATGCGACGACCCACTCGATGTAGAGGAGCGCACGTGTCCGACCTGAACGAAATCGGCAGCTGGGTGCGGGAGAACCTTCCCACGATGCTGGCCGACGCGCACATCCCCGCGGCATCCGTCGCGATCCTGTCCGGAGGCGAGATCTTCACCACCGCCGCCGGCATCCTGAACCGCAACACCGGTGTCGAGGCCGACGTCGACTCGGTCTTCCAGATCGGCTCGATCACGAAGACCTGGACGGCGACGCTCATCATGCAGCTCGTCGACGAGGGCCTGCTCGACATCGACGCCCCCGTGCGCGACACCGTGCCCGCGTTCGCGATCGGCGACGACGCGGCGGCCAGCGCGATCACCGCTCGACAGCTGCTGAGTCACGTGAGCGGTTTCGAGGGCGATCTGTTCAACGACACCGGAGTGGGCGACGACGCGGTGGAGAAGTACCTCGCCACGATCGCCGACGCCCCGCAGCTCTTCGCCCCCGGCGAGCGCTTCTCGTACAACAACGCCGCGTTCGTGGTGCTCGGCCGCATCGTCGAGGTGCTGCGCGGCACGTCGTACGACCAGGCCCTGCGCACCCACCTCGCCGGTCCGCTGGGGTTGACCCACGTGGCCACCACGGCGTCGGAGGCGATCATGTTCCGCGCCGCGCTCGGGCACATCCCCGCAGAGGGCAGCGACGAGCCGGTGCCCGCTCCGGTGTGGAGCCTCGTGCGCTCCAACGCTCCGGCCGGATCGATGCTCGCCATGACGGCGCACGACCTGGTGAGCTATGCCCGGATGCACCTCGACGGCGGCGTCGCCTCTGACGGGACCCGCGTGCTCTCGGAGCAGAGCGTGCGGGCGATGCAGGAGCGGCAGGTCGACCTTCCCGAGCTCGGTCTGATGGGCGACGCCTGGGGCCTGGGCTGGGAGATCTTCGACTGGGAAGGCGGCCCGGTGATCGGCCACGATGGAGGCACGATCGGGCAGAACGCGTTCCTGCGGATGGTCCCCTCCGCAGGGGTAGCCGTGGCGGTCCTCACCAACGGCGGGCAGACGGTCGACGCCTACCACGCCATCACCTCCCGGGTGCTCGAGGCGCTGGCCGGGGTCACGATGCCCGCCCTGCCCACGATCCCCGAGACGCCGGTCGAGATCGACGTGGACCGCATCCTCGGCACGTATTCGTCGTCGGTCTCCGACTCGACCGTGCGACTCGATGACGACGGCCGCATCTGGCTGGAGCGCACCATGAAGGGGATCTTCGCCGAGCTCGGCCCGGCACCGGAGCCGGTCGAGCTGGTCGGCTGGACGAGGGACACGCTGCTCCCCCGCAAGCAGGAGCACGGGATGCGCATGCCGCACGCCTTCGTCGGCGACGACGGCACCGGACGCGCCCTGTACCTGCACACGGGACGCGCCGACCGCCGGGTCGACGCGTGAGCACGGTCACGGCGCCGGAGTCGGCGATCTCGTCCGACATCCAGGAGATCTTCACGGATGCCGGCGCCACCGGTTTCCTGCACGCACGGGAGATCGGCGTCGAGGGCGGCGCGGAGGTGAGCGTCGGCGCCGACGAGCCCGTGGTGCTCGCCTCGGTGTTCAAGGTCCTCGTCCTCACCGCCTACGTCCGCGCGGTCGCCGCCGGTGAACTCGACCCGACCGAGCGGACCACCGTGACGGCGCGCTACCGCATCGGCGGCGTGGGCACGGCCGGCTTCGCGGACGACGTCGTGGCCAGCTGGCGCGACCTCGCGCTGAACATGATGACGATGAGCGACAACGCCGCGACCGACGTCATCTACCACCGCCTCGGCACGGAGGCCGTGAACCGGGTGATCAGCGATCTGGGGCTCAGGCAGACGCGACTCATCGGATGCTGCGAAGACCTCTTCGCCTCGGTCATCGCCGATCTGGGCGGTGCAGCTGACAGCGATCTGGACGAGCTCTTCGAGGGCGCGACGGCCGAGCAGATCCTCGCGCTCGACGCCGTGCACCCTGTCCGGACGTCGCACTCCACGCCCCGCGACGTCACCACGCTGCTGAACGCCCTGTGGACGGACACGGCGGCGTCGGCCGAGGCCTGCCGCCAGGCTCGCGAGATCATGGCGCTGCAGATCTGGCCGCACCGGCTGACCTCCGGCTTCCCGTCCGGTGTCCGCATCGCGGCGAAGACCGGCACCCTCCCCACCTGGCGCAACGAAGCCGGTGTCGTCACCTATCCCGACGGGCGGCAGTACGCGGTCGCCGTCTTCACCCGCGCCGCGTCCCTCGCCGACAGGCAGCCGCTCGTGGACGCCTCGATCGGTCGTGCGGGCTTCGCCGCCGTCGAGCACCTGCGCGCACTCTGACCTGCACCCGCCCCACCCCCTGCACCATCCACCTGCACCATCCCGAACACTGCTGGAGGCTTCTGATGCGTTCTCGTACCCCGCTGATCGCGCTGCTCGGCGCTGCGGCGCTCGCCCTGACGTCCTGTGCCGCAGGCGCTTCCCCCGGCGGCGGAGACGCTCCCGAGGGCGTCCTCGCCGACGGCAAGACCTTCACCTCGGTGATCTCGACCGACCCGGGCAGCCTGGATCCGTTCGTGACCGTGATGTCCGTCGCCCGCTCGATCGACCGCTTCCTTTACGCGCGCCTCGTGGAGGTCTCGGAAGACGGCAGCATCGCCTCCGGCCTGGCCGAGAAGTGGGAGGCGGACACGACGACCGCGACCTTCACGCTCCGAGACGACCTCTCGTGCGAGGACGGCACTCCCCTGACGGCGACCGACGTCGCAGCGAACATCACCCACATCGGGGACCCCGCGAACGGCTCGCCGCTCATGGGCCTGCAGGTGCAGCCCGGAACAGCCGCGGTCGGCGACGACGACGCCGGCACGGTCACCGTCACCAGCGGACGACCGGACTCGTTCCTCATCGAGAACATCGGCAGCATCTCGATCGTCTGCGGCACAGTGATCGATGACCCGGATGCGCTCGCGAAGGGTGAGGGCTCGACGGGGATGTTCACCATGACCGAGATCGCACCCAACAGCCAGTACACCCTCACCCGCCGGGACGACTTCGCCTGGGGCCCGGGCGACTGGGACCCGGAGCAGAAGGGCCTGCCGGACACCGTCGTGTTCCGCGTCGTGCCCAACGAGACCACCGCGACCAACCTGCTGCTGTCTGGTGAGGTCAACGCGGCCCTGGTGATCGGCCCGGACACCGCACGAGTGGAGGACGCCGGGCTCTTCCACACCTCGATCGAGACCCCCGGCGGGTCCTTCACCTTCAACCAGGCGGAAGGGCGCCCCACGGCCGACCAGGCGGTGCGCGAGGCGCTGATGCAGGCGGTCGACCTCGAGCAGATGCGCCAGGTCATCGGCAGCGGCAAGGCGACGGTGCCGACCGGACTCGTCACGGTGTCGCCGAACCCGTGCCGGGCGGACACCGTCTCGGGGCACCTCCCCGAGCTGGACGTGAAGGCAGCCGCCGCGGCACTCGACGACGCCGGGTGGGAAGCCGGCTCCGACGGGGTGCGTGCCAAGGACGGCGAGACGCTCACCCTGCGGATGATCTACTCCTCGCAGCTCGGAGATGCCGGCAACGCCGCCGCCGAACTCGCCCAGGCGGCCTGGAAGGACCTCGGCGTCGACATCAGCGTGACCGCCGTCGACTCGCCGACCCTCAGCGAGGTGCTTTTCTCCACCGGCGACTGGGACATCTCGGCGGCGCCGCTGACGGTCTCGCTGCCGAGCATGCTCGTGCCGTTCTACTCCGGACCGACGCCCCCGAACGGCACCAACTACGCCTCGATCGACAACCCCGACTACACCGCCGCCGTGACCGCGGCATCCGCCGAGGCCGGGAACGAGGGCTGCGACGACTGGGCCGCCGCGGAGGAGGCGTTGTTCGAGACGACCAGCGTCGTGCCGTACGCGAACATCACGCGGTCGACCTTCGCGACCAAGGCGACATTCACCGAGGGCGACGGCATCGACCCCACGTCGATCCGCATGTACGAGTAGATCCGGGACCGGAGGCAGCCGATGGCCAGCACCACCGCCACGCAGGCGATACTGATCAGATCCGCACGGTCGGACAACCCGTGGGTGTCCTTCCTGGTCCGTCGCGGAGGGCAGTTCCTGCTCTCGGTGTGGGTGCTGGTCACGGCTGCCTTCCTCATGATCCACCTCGTGCCGGGCGACCCGGTGCGAGCGGCCCTCGGGATGAACGCCCCGACCGAGCTGGTCGAGGCCAGACGTGCCGCGCTCGGGCTCGACCAGCCGCTGATCGTGCAGTACTTCCGCTACATCGGCGGTCTGTTCACCGGCGACATGGGCACGTCGATGATCACCAGCCAGCCGGTGTCGGAGATCATCGCCACCCGCCTTCCGGCCACCCTCCAGCTCGCCCTCCTCGCGGTGCTCCTCGTGCTGCTGGTCTCGGTCCCGCTCGGGGTGACGATGGCCGTCCTCACCAGAGGCGGGCGGCGGCGCGGCCTCGAGCTGGCGTTCGCGACCGGGTCGGTGATCCTGGCCGCGATTCCCGAGTTCCTCCTCGCGGTCGGACTCGTCTACGTGTTCGCGGTCTCCCTCGGCTGGTTCCCGGTCGCCGGCAACACCGCGCCGTTCGCGCTCGTCCTCCCCGTGGTGGCGCTCGCGGTCGGACCCATCGCGGTCTTCTCGCGCATCATCCGCGTCGAGGTGCTCTCGGTGCTCGGCCAGGACTTCATCCGCACCGCGCGCGCCAAGCGGCTCGCTCCGCACCGCATCTACTCGCGCCACGCGCTGCCGAACGCCATGACGGCGACCCTCACGCTCACCGGCCTGCTCCTGACGGGCATGGTCGCCGGGACCGTGCTGGTCGAGAACGTCTTCGCCTGGCCGGGCCTGGGCACCATGATCGTGCAGTCGATCCTCACGAAGGACTACTCCGTGGTCCAGGGGATCGTGCTCGTCTACGGCGTCGGCGTCCTCGTCGTGAACCTCGTGATCGACGTGATCCTCGCCCTCCTCGACCCTCGATCCACCATCCGGGAGGCATGATGTCGGCACGTACGGCCTGGTCGGGCATCGTCCGGTCACCACTGGGCATCACCGCTCTCAGCCTGATGCTGCTCGTCACCCTGGGCGCGATCTTCGCCCCGATGATCTGGGGCGCTCAGGCCGAGCAGGTGAACCCGACCGAGATCACGCAGGGACCGAGCGCCGCGCACCTGCTGGGCACCGACACGCTCGGACGCGACGTGCTCGCCCGCGTGCTGGTCGCCACCCGGCTCTCGGTGGTGCTCGCCGTGATCGCCGTGATCATCGGCGTCGTCGCCGGCACGCTGCTGGGCACCGCGCCATCCGTGCTCCCGCGGTGGCTCGGCCGACCGATCGTCGGCTTCGTGAACATCGCGGTCGCTTTCCCCGGTCTCCTGCTCGCCCTGTTCTTCGCGGTCATCTTCGGTGTCGGCTCCACGGGCGCCGTGCTCGCGATCGGTTTCGCCATGGCCCCGCAGTTCGCCCGCCTCACCCAGACGCTCTCGGCCGCGATCGCCGGCCGCGACTTCATCTCCGCCGCGCAGGTGGCCGGAGTCTCGCGCATGCGCATCCTGATCCGGCACATCCTGCCGAACATCGGCGAACCGCTCATCGTGAACGCGACCGTGGCGGCCGGTTCGGCACTGCTCGCCTTCGCGGGTCTGTCATTCCTCGGGCTGGGCGTCCAGGTGCCCGAGTACGACTGGGGTCGCCTGCTCGGCGAGGGTCTGAACCGCATCTACCTCAACCCGGCGGCAGCGCTCGGACCCGCGGTGGCCGTGGTGATCGCCGGCCTCGCCTTCAACCTCCTCGGCGAGACCGCCGCGGCGGCGCTCGGCGGACGTTCCGCTCGACGCCGTCGGCCCCTCCCCACGATCGCGCGTCCCGGCGGCGCTCAGCCCGCGCCGGTCGACGGCGGCGAGGCGGTGCTCGTCGTCGACGACCTCCGTGTCTCCTTCCCGACGCCGGCCGGCTGGGTCACCCCGGTGCGCGGCGTCTCGTTCACGGTGTCGCGGGGAGAGGCCATCGGCGTGGTCGGCGAATCCGGGTCGGGCAAGAGCCTCACCGCCCTCGCCGTCGCCCGCCTGATCGAGCGACCGGGCGATGTCACCGCCGCGCACCTGGACTTCTGCGGCACTCCGCTGCTGACCACCTCGGACCGCGCTGTGCGGAGCCTGCTCGGCACCTCGCTGGCGATGGTCTTCCAGGACCCGATGACCTCGTTCAACCCGACCAGGAGGATCGGATCGCAGCTCGCCGAGGCCGCCTCCGAACACCAGGACATCACCCGGAAGCAGGCGATGGACCGCGCGGTCGAACGCCTGCAGTCGGTGCGCGTGCCCGCTGCGTCACGACGCGCCCGCCAGTACCCGCACGAGTTCTCCGGCGGTATGCGGCAGCGGGCGATGATCGCCATGGGCCTCATGAACCATCCGCGCCTGATCATCGCGGACGAGCCGACGACGGCTCTCGACGTGACGGTGCAGCGACAGGTGCTGCAGCTGCTGGCGGGAGTACGGCGCGACACCGATGCCGCGATCCTGCTCATCAGCCACGACATCGCGGTCGTCGCGCAGACGTGTGATCGCGTGCTGGTGATGTACGCCGGTCGCATCGTGGAGGACCTGCCGGCGGCCACCCTCCACACCGACGCCCGGCACCCGTACACCCGCGCACTGCTCGAGGTCGTGCCCGAGCTCGACGCCGACCGCCGGGAACCGCTCAAGGTGATCCCCGGCCGACCACCGGCACCGGGTGCCTTCCCCGCGGGATGCGCGTTCGCCGCCCGCTGCCCGCTCGCCACCGACCTCTGCCGGGAGACCGATCCCGAACTCGTGGCGGATGCCGAGGGGCATCGGGTCGCCTGCTGGCATCCGGTCAGCGGCGAGGCGCCGGTGCCGGTGGCCATCGCGACAGTTGCTGATGAGACGGCCGCGGAAGAGGAAGAGACGGTCCTGCGATGAGCGAGCTGCGTTTCGATCAGGTCAGCGTCCGGTACGGCACGCATCGATCCGGCCTCACGGCCGTCGACGACGTGAGCCTCACGGTGCCGTCGGGTTCCGTCGTCGGGCTCGTGGGCGAGTCGGGATCCGGCAAGTCCACGCTCGCCCGCGCCGCGATCGGCCTCGCGCCCATCAGCGAGGGCTCGATCACCCTCGACGGCGTGGACGTGCGCAGCTTCCGCCGACGTCGCCCGATCCAGATGGTGTTCCAGGACCCGTTCTCCTCGCTCGACCCGCGCATGACGATCGGCGAATCCATCGCCGAGTCCCTCCCCCGTGGCATCCGCGGAGCGACCGCCCGCCGTGCCGAGGTCGCCCGCCTGCTCGACCTGGTGAGCCTCGACGCCGACCGCGCGCAGTCGCTCCCGGCGGCGCTCTCCGGCGGGCAGCGTCAGCGCATCGCCCTGGCCCGCGCTCTCGCCGCCCGGCCCGAGGTCGTGATCGCCGACGAGATCACCTCGGCGCTCGACGTGTCGGTGCAGGGTTCCGTCCTGAACCTCGTGCGGGAGCTCCGCAGCGAGCTCGACCTGACGATGCTGTTCATCTCGCACAACCTGTCGGTCGTGCGCTACCTGAGCGACCACATCGCGGTGATGTACCTCGGCCGCATCGTCGAGTTCGGGCCGACCGAGCAGGTGCTCGCCGACCCGCAGCACCCGTACACGCGGGATCTGCTGCAAGCGGCGCCGACCCGGCACGGGAACCTCCTGGCGGTCGATCCGCTGGCCCCCGTCGACGTGGAACCCGCCGATCCGCATGCGCCGCCGAGCGGATGCCGCTTCCACCCGCGGTGCCCGATCGGACCGGCGGCACGCCCCGATCGCCAGATCTGCGTGATCGCGGAACCTCCGCTGCCCACGGGCGCCGCGGGCGCGGCCTGTCATTTCGCGGGGCTGCCCGCGGACGCGCCGCTCGGAACTGTGCCCATCTCCCAAAGCACCGCCACGGTTTCGGCCGCGCAGACAACACCAGCCGCGCTCACAGCGGACACAGTGAACTGACCATCCGATTGGAGCTCCCATGAACCGTGTCACCGTCGACGACCTGCTCTCCGTCCGCACCCCCGAGCAACCGGCTCTGTCACCCGACGGCGCCCGCATCGCCTTCGTGCTGCGGACGACGGATCGCGACGGCGACCGGGACACGCGCGCCCTGTGGCAGGTGCCGACGACCGGCGGTGACCCCGTCCCGCTCACACACGCGACAGCCGACTCGACCCCGGTGTGGAGCCCCGACGGGTCGCAGCTGGCGTTCCTGCGCGCGCAGGACGGCCCGGCGCAGATCTGGCTCCTCCCGGCCGGCGGCGGCGAGGCCCGCGGGCTCACGACCCTTCCGCTCGGCGCCGGCGCGCCGATCTGGAGCCCCGACGGGTCGCGCATCGCCTTCACCGCCCCCGTCGACAGCGCCGCACTCCCCGGCGAGACCGCGGAGACGATCCTCGCCCGGCGCTCGGCGCCGGCCAGCACCGACCGGTTGGGCTACAAGGCCGACGGCGCGGGCAACCTCGGCACCCTCGTGCAGCAGCTGCACGTTCTGGACGTCGCCTCGGAGAAGGTCACCGTGCTGACCCACGGGCGCTCCCACGCGTCCGACCCGTTCTGGTCGCCGGACGGCACGCGGATCGCCTACTCCGCGAGCGTCGAGGACGACGCGGACCTGACGATGCGGGTCCCCGTGTTCGTTCGCTCCTCCACCGACCCGAACCGGGAGGCGGTGCAGGTGAGCGCCGCCGACGTGCAGGCGACGGCCGTGGGCTGGACCCCGGACGGCCAGTATGTCGTCGCGGCCGGGCGCACCGACACGGAGGTCGGCAACGCGGACCTCCTGCTGTTCCCGGTCGACGGCGGCGAACCGCGGAGCATCACGGGAAGCCTCGACCGCAACGTCATGCCGGGTGGTCCCGGCTACCCCGGTGGCATGCCGCAGTTCGCGGACGACGGGGAGATCGTGTTCTGTCTGCGTGACAACGGCTACACGCACGTGTACCGCGTGGCGCCGGACGGCACGGGCGCCACAGCCCTCGTGGACGGCACCGCGAACGTGTCAGGACTCTCGGTGGCAGCATCCTCCGCCGCGATCGTGCTCGCGACGCCGGAGTCGTTCGGCGACGTCGCGCTCCTCGACCTCGCTGACGGCACGACGCGGGTGCTCACCGACTACGGCACGCCCGACCTCGACCTCGTCGTCGCCGAGGAGCGCCGCTTCACGATCTCGGACGGCACGGTCGTGACCGGATGGCTGCGCCGCGACCCCGATACCGCCGGTCCGCAGCCGCTGCTGCTCGACATCCACGGCGGTCCGCACAACGCCTCCAACGGCGCTGCCGACCTCACTCACCCGTACCACCAGGTGCTCGCGCGCCGCGGCTGGACGATCCTCACCCTCAACCCGCGCGGGAGCGACGGCTACGGCGACGAGTTCTTCTCCGCGGTCTCCGGCGGCTGGGGTGTGAACGACGCGAACGACTTCCTCGAGCCGATCGACCAGCTCGTCGCCGAGGGCATCGCGGACCCGGCCCGGCTCGCCGTCACCGGCTACAGCTACGGCGGCTACATGACCTGCTTCCTCACCTCGCGCGACGACCGTTTCGCGGCGGCGGTCGCCGGCGGGGTCGTCACCGATCTCCTGTCGATGGGCGGCACCTCCGACTTCGGTCACTACCTCTCGGCGAAGGAGAACGGCGGCCTGCCCTGGCGCGACGCAGAGCGCATCGCGGCGCAGTCCCCGTACACGCAGGTCGACCGGGTCACCACTCCCACCCTGATCCTGCACGGCGCGGCCGACGACCGCTGCCCCGTAGGTCAGGCCGAGCAGTGGTTCTCGGCGCTGCGCGAGCGCGGTGTGCCCACCCGACTGGTGCTCTACCCCGGCGGATCGCACCTGTTCCCGCTCTCCGGCAAGCCCTCGCACCGGGCCGACTTCTCGCAGCGCGTGATCGACTGGGTCGAGCAGTACGCCCCGCCGGCCGGAAAGCCCGTGCGCGCCCGCCTCGACGCCCGGCACTGGCAGCAGCGACTGAGTGCGCTGGCCGAGGCGCACAAGGTCCCCGGTGCGACGCTCGGCATCCTGCGCCTCGGCGAGGAGCCGGTGCATGCGCATCACGGCATACTCAACGTCCGCACGGGCATCGAGACGACCGACGACTCCGTGTTCCAGATCGGCTCGATGGGCAAGGTGTGGACGGCGTCGGTGGTCATGCGGCTGGTCGACGAGGGAAAGCTCGACCTCGACGCCCCGATCGTCGACTACGTGCCGGAGTTCGCCTCGTCCGACCCCGAGGTCACGCGCACCGTGACCATGCGCCACCTGCTCAGCCACACGAGCGGCATCGACGGCGACGTGTTCACCGACACCGGACGCGGCGATGACACGCTCGAGAAGTACGTGGCGCTGCTCGACGGCGTCGCGCAGAACCACCCGCTCGGGGCGACGATGTCGTACTGCAACTCGGGCTTCGTGCTCGCCGGGCGGGTGATCGAGAAGATCACCGGGACGACCTGGGACCAGGCCATGCGCGATCAGCTGTTCACCCCGCTGGGTCTCACCCACTCCTCGACTCTTCCGGAGGAGGCGATCATGTTCCGGGCCGCGAGCGGCCACACCGTGGTCGGCGACGACGGACCCGAGCTCGCCCCGGCGTGGATGCTGCCCCGCTCGATGGGCCCCGCGGGGCTGATCAACTCCACGACCGCCGACATCCTCGCGTTCGCCCGTATGCACCTCACCGGCGGACTCGCGGCCGACGGCACCCGGGTGCTCTCGGAGGCGAGCGTGAGCCGCATGCAGCAGCACGAGGTCGATGTGCCCGACCCATACTCCCTCGGCGACAGCTGGGGCATCGGGTGGATCCTCTTCGACTGGGACGGCCGCAAGCTCATCGGCCACGACGGCAACACCATCGGGCAGTCGTCGTTCCTGCGCATCCTCCTGGATGAAGGCGTGGCGGTGACGCTGCTGAGCAACGGCGGCAACACCCGGGACCTCTACGACGCACTGTTCGGCGAGATCTACGCCGAGCTCGCCGACCTCACCATCCCCGCGGGGCTCGTACCGCCGGAAGAGCCCTTCTCCGACGACTTCAGCGAGTTCGAGGGCGTCTACGACCGTTCGGGCGTGCGCACCGAGATCTTCCGCGACGAGGACGGCCTGCGCATGCGCACGACCCTCAACGGGCCGCTCGCCGCGATGCTCCCCGACCCCGTCCAGGAGCATCCGCTGGTGCCCGTCCGCCGCGGCGAATTCGTCATGCGACCGGAGGGCGAACAGGCCTGGCACGCCGTGGTGTTCTACTCCCTGCCCAGCGGCGAGCGCTATCTGCACCACGGCGTCCGCGCGGCGCCGAAGGTGTCGTGATGACGGTGCAGGCGGACGTGGACCTCGACCTGGTCCTCGCCGACATCGAGACCCTCGTCTCCTGCGAGTCGCCGTCCGACGACCTCGACGCCGTCGCCCGCAGCGCCGACGTTCTCGCCGCGCTCGGCGAGCGACTGCTCGGCGCGGCCCCCGAGCGGATCGTCCTCGACGGTCGCGCGCATCTGCGGTGGCGGTTCGGGGAGCCCCGGGTGCTGCTCCTCGGACATCACGACACGGTCTGGCCGCTCGGATCGCTGCGGCGGTATCCCTTCCGGATCGATGACGGTATGCTCCGCGGCCCCGGATGCTTCGACATGAAGACCGGCGTCGTGATGGCGCTGCACGCCGTGGCGGCGCTGCCCGACCGCATGGGCGTCAGCATCCTCATCACGGGCGACGAGGAGCTCGGCTCCCCCAGCTCGCGTGCGCTGATCGGGCAGGAGGCGATCGGCTGCACAGCGGCTCTCGTCCTCGAGGCAGCTGCCGACGGCGGAGCCCTGAAGATCGCGCGCAAGGGCGTGTCGCTGTACCGGGTGCACGCCTCGGGTCGCGCGGCCCATGCGGGCCTGGAGCCGGAACGCGGTGTCAACGCCGCGGTCGAGGCCGCGCATCTGCTGCTCGCGGTCGATGAACTCGGCGACCCGGTGGCCGGCACCACCGTGACCCCCACGCTGGTGCGTGCGGGCAGCACCACGAACACCGTGCCCGCCGACGCGGAGTTCGCGGTCGACGTGCGGGTGCGGACCGTCGCGGAGCAGGAGCGCGTGGACGCGGCGATCCGGGCGATCCCGACGAGACTCCCCGGATCGTCCGTGCGCGTGGAAGGCGGACCCAACCGCCGTCCGATGGAGCGGGAATCCTCAGCCGGCCTGTTCGCTCAGGCCGTCGCCATCGCCGAGCGGTCGGAGCTGACACCGTTCGAGGGGGTCGCCGTCGGCGGCGCTTCCGACGGCAACTTCACCGCGGGGCTCGGAGTCCCGACGCTCGACGGCCTCGGCGCAGTGGGAGGTGGCGCGCACGCCGACGACGAGCACGTGATCGTCGCGATGATCCCGGAGCGCATCCGGCTCCTGCGGGGACTGATCTCCGCGGCGCTGGCCGGTGAGAGGGCATGAGCATGACGGACGCGGCGGCGCAGAGCGCCTCACCGGAGGAGGCCGCCGATGCAGCGACCGCGGCCGCCGCGACGGCGGGGGTGGAGATCCGGCTGCTGAACGACGTGGACGATTTCACGCGGGTCGCAGAACTGTTCCAGAGCATCTGGACCAAGCAGGGCGAGAACTCCCCCGTGAACGTGGAGACCCTGCGGGCGCTTTCGAAGGCGGGCAGCTACGTGGGCGGGGCCTTCGAGGGCGATGAGCTGGTGGGAGCCTGCTTCGGGTTCTTCGCCGCCCCGGAGCAGCGCGCGCTGCACAGCCACATCGCCGGGGTCTCCTCGCGCATGCGGGGGCGCAGCGTCGGCTTCGCACTGAAGGTGCATCAGCGCGCATGGGCGCTGCAGGAGGGACTCGACGAGATCTCCTGGACGTTCGATCCGCTCATCAGCCGGAATGCGCACTTCAACCTCGTGAAGCTCGCTGCCGCACCCACTTCGTATCACCGCAACTTCTACGGGCACATGGCCGACGCGCTCAACGGCGCGGACGACACCGATCGGATGCTGGTGACCTGGTACGTGCGCGACCCTGAGGTTGTCGCGGCCAGCCACGGGGAGTCGGCCGCGGTCGGCCACGAGGCCGCGGAGGCCGAGCCGCTGCTCAGCGTCGGCGAAGACCTCGGACCGCTGCGGCATCGCACCGAGGCACGATTCGTGCGGGTGGCGCTGC
Source organism: Microbacterium sp. GQ128 (assembly GCF_059758615.1). NCBI lineage: Bacteria > Bacillati > Actinomycetota > Actinomycetes > Micrococcales > Microbacteriaceae > Microbacterium > Microbacterium sp. GQ128. The sequence goes on along the minus strand of NZ_JCAXDY010000005.1, from coordinate 98,957 downwards.
CGCGCGACATCGAGTCCCTGCGCCTCACGGAGCCTGCCCGAGCGACCGCCTGGCGCCTGGCACTGCGCGAGACACTCGGATCTGCGCTGGAGGGCGGAGGGCGCGTGCTCTCGTTCGACCGCTCCGGCGCGTACACCATCGACAGAGGAGAACAGGGATGAAGCTCACCGGATTCGAGCTGCGTGTGATCGAGATGCCGCTGGTGTCGCCGTTCCGGACGTCGTTCGGCGTACAGACCGTGCGCGAGGCGCTGATCGTGCGCGCCGTCACCGACGAGGCGGAGGGCTGGGGCGAGGGCGTCGCGATGAACGATCCGCTGTACTCCTCCGAGTACGTGGAGGCGAGCGTCGACGTGATCACCCGGTTCCTGCTGCCGGCGCTCGCGCAGGTGAAGGACCTGGATGCCGGCGGTGTGGCTCCGGCTCTCGCGAAGTTCAAGGGGCATCGCATGTCGAAGGCCGCCGTCGAGCTGGCGATCCTCGACGCCGAGCTGCGGGCCACGGGCGTGCCGCTCTCCCGCGAACTGGGCGCCGTGCGCGATCGGGTGGACTGCGGTGTCTCGGTCGGCATCATGGACTCGATCCCCGAGCTGCTCGACGCGGTCGACGGCTACCTCGACGAGGGCTACGTGCGCATCAAGCTGAAGATCGAGCCGGGCTGGGACATCGACCCGGTCCGTGCGGTGCGGGAGCGCTTCGGTGACGACGTGCTGCTGCAGGTCGACGCGAACACCGCCTACCACCGGGGCGATGCACGGCATCTCGCCAAGCTCGACCCGTTCGACCTGCTCCTGATCGAGCAGCCGCTGGACGAGGAGGATCTGCTCGGCCACGCCCAGCTCGCGAAGGCCATCACGACGCCGGTGTGCCTCGACGAGTCGATCGTGTCGGCGCGCGCCGCAGCCGACGCCATCGCCCTGGGCGCCTGCTCGATCGTGAACATCAAGCCGGGGCGCGTCGGCGGCTACCTCGAAGCCCGTCGCATCCACGACGTGTGCGTGGCCAACGACATCCCGGTGTGGTGCGGCGGGATGCTCGAGACCGGGATCGGCCGTGCGGCGAACGTCGCACTCGCGGCGCTGCCCGGCTTCACGCTCCCCGGCGACACGTCGGGCTCCGGCCGTTACTACTCGCGCGACATCACCGAGCCGTTCGTCGTGGAGGACGGCACGCTCGCGGTGCCCACCGGGCCGGGGATCGGCGTCACGCCGGATGCGGCTGCTTTGGACGCGGTGACGGTGCGCACGGAGTGGATCACCTTCTGAGCTGATGCAATGCGGGGCACGACGAGCCTGTCGAGATCGACCAACTGTCGCTACGATTTCGTCGTGCCCCACAGATCGCTCCCCGCTGGTCGCGGCCTAACCTGGGCCCTGTGCTCATGTCCGTGACGACAAGGCCCCGCGCCAGCCTCGGCCGGGTCATCGAAGACCTCGGCAACACCCTGCTCGAGGTGGTGAGCGGCGCGGCCGACGTCGACGCCGAGATCGAGACCGTCGTGATCCACGATGTCCTGGACGACACGATGCCCATGCGCGGGGCGCTCGTGCTCGGCGTCGGCCTGAGCAATCCGGACGAGATCGCCGAGCTGCTGCAGGCCCTCGCCGCCCAGCACGCCTCCGCGCTGGTGCTGCGCGCGCCGGTGCGAGCGGAGCAGCCGGTGCGCGATGCCTCCGAGGCCACGGGGATCCCGGTCCTGGCGCTCACCCGTGGAGCCTCGTGGGCGCAGTTGGCGGCCATGCTGCGTTCGCTCATCGCCGAGGGCGATGTCGGCGATCAGGCGGCCACGACACTGGGCGGGATGCCGTCGGGCGACCTCTTCGCCCTCGCGAATGCGATCGCCACGCTGCTGAACGCCCCGGTCACGATCGAGGACCGCAACTCGCGGGTCGTCGCGTTCTCCGGCCGACAGCACGAGGCGGATCCCGCCCGCATCGAGACGGTGCTGGGTCGGCAGGTGCCGGAGCGGTTCGCGCGACAGCTGGAGGAGCGCGGCGTCTTCCAGGAGCTGTACCGCAGCCAGGACCCGATCGACGTCGGCCCGGTGCACAACACCGAGGGGCTGCCCTCGTTCCCCCGCGTCGCGCTGGCGGTACGCGCCGGCGACGAGATCCTCGGCTCGATCTGGGCGGCCGTGCAGGAGCCGCTGTCCCCCGATCGCGTGCGCGCGCTGAAGGACTCCGCCGGGCTCGTCGCCCTGCACATGCTGCGGCTGCGCGCCGGCGCCGATGTCGAGCGCCGGCTCCGCGCCGACCTGCTCGCCACGATCCTCGAAGGCGGCCCCGGTGCCGCGGATGCCACCGGCCGGCTGCGCCTCAGCGACCATCGCTGCGTCGTGCTCGCGCTGTCGGCGGCGGAGGAGACCGATGACGAACCGTCCGCCGGCGCCCGCGGGGTGGCCGAACGGCAGCGCATCGCCGACGCCTTCGCCGTGCACCTCGGTGCCGTCTACCTCCGCTCCGCGGTGGCCGTGATCGGCAACGTCGTGTACGCGGTCGTCGGCATCCGTCCGGAGCAGGACGACTCGGATTCCCGCCCTGAGCACAGCGATGCGGACAGCCGCGCCGCACGCGTCGCGACCGACTTCCTCGGGCGCCTGGGGGCGACCAGCGAGATACGGATCGGTGTGGGCACCGTCGCCGGCGATGCCGCCGGCATCCCGTCCTCGCGGGCGAACGCCGACCGCGCCCTGCGGGTGGCCCGGCAGGCGCCGTCGCGCGAACCCGTCGCGCGCTTCACGGCGGTGCAGATGGAGGCCCTGCTGGTCGAGCTCGGCGACCTGGTCCGCGCCCGCGGCGACCAGCCGACCGGCCCCGTCGCACAGCTCCTGGCGCAGGACCGGGAGAAGGGCACTCACCTGGTGGAGACGCTGCGAGCCTGGCTGGACGCCTTCGGCGACGTGGCGGTGGCGGCCGGCCGGGTGTACACGCACCCCAACACGTTCCGGTATCGGCTGCGCCGGCTGTCGGAGATCAGCGGGCTGGACCTGACCGACCCGGAGGCGCGGTTCTCCGCGATGGTGCAGCTGCGGCTGCTCGTGCCCGGCGACTGAGGAGACGGGGCCGGCTGAGGCTCGTGGCCCGTCGCCGTCGACACCCGGCGTGTGCGGCTTGTGGCCTTCCGTCGAGTGCGCGTGATGCCCGCTCGTGGCCGGCATCCTGCGTTCTGACAGATATCTCACCACGAGATGCGCATTCAGACCATAGAGTGATTTCCGATTGATCGATCCGATCAATATTGACCGCGCAAGGAAGGCGACGGTGATCGAAATGGCCACTCTCGATGAGACCGACCGGAGGATCCTCGGGGTCCTCGACACGGACCCCCGGCGTCCGGTCGCCCTGATCGCCCAGGATCTGGGCCTCGCCCGCGGCACCGTGCACGCACGGCTCGATCGACTCGAGTCCGGCGGGTACCTGCGCGCGCACAGCTCCCGCATCCTCCCGCAGGCGCTGGGCCGTGGCGTCGCGGCCTCGATCCTCGTCGAGCTCGATCAGCACAAGATCACCGCCGCGATCGACGCGCTCAGTCGCGTACCCGAGGTTCTGGAGTGCTTCGCACCCGCCGGCGACACCGATCTGCTGCTACGCGTCGTCGCGAAGGACCCGGACGACCTCTACCGCGTGGCCGAGGTGGTACGCCTGTGCCCCGGGATCCTCCGCACCTCGACGAGCCTGTTCCTGCGCGAGGTGATCCCCTACCGGGTGAGCGCACTGCTGAACGCGGAGTAGTGCGCGGCGGTCAGCCGATGATGCGGGCGCCGGGCACCGGACCGTGCACGTGCAGCGGATCGAGGCCGATATCGCGCAGGGAGGACTGCACGTCCTGCGCCGTCTCGGGGTTCGGGCAGAGCAGCGCGACCGTGGGGCCGGATCCGGACACGATGCCCTGGAGCGCCCCGGCGGCGACTCCCTGACGGATCGTCTCGGCGAGGTCGGGCCGCTCGTACAGCGCGGCGGCCTGCAGGTCGTTGTACAGGGTCTCGGCGAGCTGGGCGGGGTCGCCCGTCCGCAGGGCCTGGAGCACCGGGATCGGCACATCGAGTGACAGCGGCGGGTCGTCGGCGAGAGCGCCCTCTTCCTCCCGCATCAGGTCGAGGCGCTCATAGACCACCGGCGTCGAGAGTCCCTGGTCGCTCGGGACCAGGATCCAATCGAAGCGGCCGCGTGCGAGCGCCGGATTGAGCTGATCGCCACGGCCGGTGCCGACCGCCGTGCCGCCGTGCAGCGCGAACGGCACATCGGCGCCGAGACGGGCGGCGAGGTCGTGCAACCGCGCCGGCGAGAGCCCCGTGCCCCACAGCGCGTCGCAGGCGACCAGAGCGGCAGCGGCATCCGCCGACCCTCCGCCCATGCCACCGGCGACGGGAACGCTCTTGCGGATCTCGAGCGCGACGCCGCCCCGATGGTCGACGGCGAGCGCGAGGAGCTTGGCGGCGCGCATCGCGAGGTTGCGGTCGTCCAACGGCACGGAGCCGATGTCCTCCACACCGGAGACCGTCACCGAGAAGTCGTCGGCCGGCCGCGCGATCACGTCCTCATACAGCGAGACCGCCTGGAAGACCGTCGCCAGCGCGTGGTAGCCGTCGTCGTGCCGCCCGCCGACCCCGAGGTAGACGTTGATCTTCCCCGGGGCGCGCACGTGCACGGAATCGGTGAACGCGGCGTGGCTCATGATCGGATCACAGCTCCGAGGACTTCGCCCACAGGTTGACGTCGATGGCACCCGCGAGCTCGTCGATGCGGGCCAGCTCCTCGGTCGTGAAGGCCGGACCGTTCACGGCCGCGATGTTCTCGTCGAGCTGTTCCGGACGCGAGGCCCCGATCAGCGCCGATGCGACGACCGGATTGCGCAGCGTCCACTGCAGCGCCAGCTGCGCGAGAGACTGGCCGCGCCCCTGCGCGACCTCGTTCAGCGACCGCAGGGTCTGCACGGCCTCGTCCGTGAGGCGGCCGTCCGGCAGCGAGCCGCGCTTCTGCGCACGCTCGGCCGTGCCGTCGCCGAGGTACTTGTCGGTGAGCAGCCCCTGTGCCAGCGGCGTGAAGGCGATCGCGCCCAGTCCCGACTGCTCGAGGGTGTCGGTCAGGCCGTCTTCGACCCAGCGGTTCAGGATCGAGTAGGCCGGCTGGTGGATGACCAGCGGCGTACCCAGCTCCTTCGCGACGGCGACGGCCTCGGCCGTGCGCTCGGCGCTGTAGGAGGAGATGCCCACGTAGAGAGCCTTGCCCTGGCGCACGAGCGTGTCGAGCGCGCCCACGGTCTCGGCGATCGGCGTGACGGGGTCGACACGATGGGAGTAGAAGATGTCGACGTAGTCGAGGCCCATCCGGGTCAGCGACTGCTCGGCGCTCGCGAGGATGTACTTGCGGCTGGCGAAGTCGCCGTAGGGGCCGGGCCACATGTCCCAGCCGGCCTTCGACGAGATGATCAGCTCGTCGCGGTACGGGCGGAAGTCCTCGGCGAAGATGCGGCCGAAGTTCTTCTCGGCCGAACCGTAGGGCGGGCCGTAGTTGTTCGCCAGGTCGAAGTGCGTGATGCCGCGGTCGAACGCGTGCCGCAACAGGGCGCGCTGGTTGTCGAGCGGGATGTTGTCGCCGAAGTTCCACCACAGGCCGAGCGAGATCGGGGGCAGGTACAGACCGGACGTGCCGACCTGGCGGTAGGAGAACTGCTGATAGCGGCTCTCGTTCGCCGCGTACGGGCGGTGCAGCTCGGGGACATCGGGACGGAAGCGGGGGGAGTCGGTCACGGTGCCAGATTAGTCCCTGGTGCCTGCTGAGCGATGCGCTGGTAGTCCTCGACCGTGAGGTCTTCGCCGCGGGCCGTCGGCGCGACGCCGGCGGCGATCAGCACCTCGGAGGCGGCTGCCGAGCTGCCGAAGATGCCCGACAGCGCCTGGCGGAGCATCTTGCGACGCTGGTTGAAGGCCGCATCGACGATCTGGAACGTGCGACGCCGCTCCTCCTCCGTGCCGCGCTCCCCCTCGGAGCGGTCGAAGCCCACGAGCAGGCTGTCGACGTTCGGCACCGGCCAGAACACCTGGCGCGAGACGTTGCCCGAGAGCTTCCACTCGCCGTACCAGGCGGCCTTGACGCTGGGCGAGCCGTAGATCTTCGAGCCCGGCTTGGCGGCCAGCCGCTCGGCGACCTCGGCCTGGACCATCACGACGCCGCGCTGCAGGTACGCGAAGTTCTCGAGGAAGTGGAGCAGCACCGGGACCGAGACGTTGTACGGCAGATTCGCCACCAGCACGGTGGGCTCCCCCGGCAGTTCGGTGATGCGGAGGGCATCCGCGTCGACGACCGTGAGCCGGTCGGCCTCGACACCGTGCTCGGCGGCGGTCTGCGCGAGGCGTGCCGCGAGGCGGTGGTCGATCTCGACGGCGGTGACGGATGCCCCGGTCTCGAGGATCGCGAGAGTCAGGGAGCCGAGCCCCGGACCGACCTCGACCACGCGCTCGTGCGGCTGCACACGGGCCGCCTGCACGATCTTGCGGACGGTGTTCGCGTCGGTGACGAAGTTCTGGCCGAGCTTCTTGGTCGGAGTGACGTCGAGCTCGGCGGCGAGTCGGCGGATCTCGGTGGCGCCGAGCAGGGTGACGGTCATCCTGCCATTGTCCCCTACTCTCGCGGTGTCCCCCGCCCGCCGATGTCCCCCGCCCTCTGTATTGTTCTCTGGTGCCTTCTCTCGGTGAACTCGTCGCGCCCCGCCGCATGGGCCGCGATTTCCGCTGGCTCCTCGCGTCGTCGTGGACCAGCAACATCGGCGACGGCGTGGCACTCGCCGCGGCCCCCCTGCTCATCGCCTCGATGACCTCATCGCCGATCCTGGTGGCGGCCGGCGCGATCCTGCAGTTCCTCCCCTGGCTGCTGTTCGGCCTGCACGCCGGGGCGATCGCCGACCGCTTCGACCGACGCCGCCTGGTCATGTTCGCCAACGCCGCACGAGCCGTCGTGCTCGCGGCGCTCTGCGTGTTCCTCGTCACGGGCGTCGCGAACATCTGGATCGTGCTCGCGGTCGCATTCCTCTACGGCACCGCCGAGGTCTTCGTCGACACAGCGGGCAGCACGCTGCTGCCGATGCTCGTGAAGCCCGCCGACCTCGGCATCGGCAACGCCCGCCTGCAGGCCGGGTACCTCGTCGCGAATCAGTTCGCCGGCCCGCCGCTGGGGGCGTTCCTGTTCGCCGCGGGCTCCGCGTGGCCCTTCCTGCTCGAGGTCGTGTGTGTGAGCTTCGCCGTCGTCCTCATCTCGCGCATGGCGAAGACGCCCGTCCCGCCTCGCGAGACCGACACCCACCCGCCCGTGCACACCGACATCGCCGAGGGCATCCGCTGGCTGTGGCGCAACCCACCGGTGCGCATGCTGGTGATCATCATCCTGGTCTTCAACATCACCTGGGCGGCGCCCTGGGGCGTGCTCGTGCTGTACGCGACCGAACACCTGCACATGGGCGCGGTCGGCTATGGTGCGCTCACGACGGCATCCGCGGCGGGCGGCATCCTCGCCACCCTCAGCTTCGGCTGGCTGGAGCGGCACGTGTCGTTCGCGACGCTGATGCGGGTGGTGCTCTCGCTCGAAGTGCTCATGCACCTGTCGTTCGCGCTCACCACGACCGGCTGGGTGGCCCTGGTCATCATGTTCTTCTTCGGCGCCTACGCGTTCGTGTGGGGCACGATCTCCACGACCGTGCGGCAGCGGCTGGTCCCCGCCGAGCTGCAGGGCAGGGTCGCCTCGGTGAACATGGTCGGGGTGTTCGGCGGCATGGTCGTCGGCCAGGCGCTCGGCGGCGTGATCGCCCAGGTCTGGGGGCTCACGGCACCCTGGTGGTTCGCCTTCGTCGGCGCGGCGCTCACGCTGCTGCTGGTGTGGAAGCCGATCTCGCAGATCGTGTCGGCGAAGCCCGTGGACGAACCGGAGAGTCAGTCGGCGAACGAGCCGTAGACCCGCAGGGTGTTCTCGGCCAGCTGGGCGCACAGCTCATCGACCTCGATGCCGATCTCGGCTGCCATGAAGCGCACGGTGATCGGCACGAGGTAGGGCGCGTTCGGGCGGCCGCGCAGGGGTACGGGAGTGAGGAACGGCGCATCCGTCTCGACGAGGATGCGGTCGAGCGGGGTGACCTTCAGCGCATCCCGCAGGTTCTGCGCGTTCTTGAACGTCACGTTTCCCGCGAAGGAGAGGTGGTACCCGGCATCGGCGCAGATGCGGGCCATGGCGTCGTCGCCCGAGAAGCAGTGGAACACCGTGCGCTCCGGGGCGCCGACGCGGTCGAGGGTCTCCAACACGGCATCGTGCGCGTCGCGGTCGTGGATCTGCATCGCGATGCCGTGCTTCTTCGCCAGCGCGATGTGCGCCTCGAACGACGCGAACTGCGGCGCCTGGCGCTCGGGCTCGGTGCGGAAGAAGTCGAGTCCCGTCTCGCCGATCGCCCGCGTGCGCGGGTGCGCCGCGAGCTCGTCGATCACCTCGATCGCCTCATCCAGGCGCCCTTGCTCGGCATAGGTCGGCGCGTCGTTCGGATGGATGGCGACGGCGGCGAGCACGCGCGGATCGGATGCCGCGGCCTCGACCGCCCACCGCGACGACTCGATGTCGCCCGAAGCCTGGATGACGCCGGCGATGCCCACGGCCGCCGCCCGATCGAGCTGCTCGGTCAGCGACAGCGGGTCATCGCCGTCGACGATCTCCAGATGCGCATGGTTGTCGTACACCGGGACCGTGAGCGGCTCAGGAGCGGCCGGATACTTCAGATCCTTGCGTCCGTCGCCGTCACGGCGCTGCACATACGTGCCCGACATAGACATGCCCGACCTCTCCGTCCCCGACCTGGCTCAGGCCGTGGACTCCACCCGCGGGAACAGCGGTGCGAGGCCGTTGACGCTGGTGCCGGGGCGCAGCACGCCCCAGGCTCCGGCCTCGCGGAGCGGCTGGTCCTGCAGACGGCCCAGGGTCTCGGCGGCGCCGAGTGCGACCCACAGCTTCTCGGTCGATTGCGGCATCACGGGCGAGAGCAGGACAGCGAGAGCGCGCAGTCCCTCGGCGCAGGTGTACAGCACGGTGCCGAGGCGCGCGCGCTGGTCCTCGTCGCCGCTGTTCGCCTGCTTGGCCAGCGCCCACGGCTCGTTCGCGGTGATGTAGCCGTTGAGCGCGTCGACGATGGTCCAGATCGCCGAGATCGCCTCGTCGATGCGGAACTGCGCGATGGCGGCATCCGCATTCGAGGCCGCGTCCGCGACGATCTTCTGGATCGCGAGGTCTTTCTCGGTGTACTCGGCCGCGGGCGGCACGACGCCCTCGAAGTACTTCTCGATCATCGCCGTGGTGCGCGAGGCGAGGTTGCCGAAGCCGTTCGCGAGCTCGGCCTGGTAGCGGGCCGACAGGTCTTCCCACGAGAACGAGCCGTCCTGGCCGAACGCGATCGCGGAGAGGAAGTAGAAGCGGTACGCGTCGGAGCCGAACACGTCGGTGATCTCGGTCGGCGCGATGCCGGTGAGCTTCGACTTCGACATCTTCTCGCCGCCGACGAGCAGCCAGCCATGCGCGAAGACGCCCTTGGGCACGTCGAGCCCGGCCGCCATCAGGAGGGCGGGCCAGATCACCGCGTGGAAGCGCAGGATGTCCTTGCCGACCACGTGATACGCGGGCCAGCGGCGCTCGAACGTCTCGTCGTCGGAGCCGTAGCCGACGGCCGTGGCGTAGTTGAGCAGGGCGTCGACCCACACGTAGATGACGTGCGACTCGTCCCACGGCAGCGGGATGCCCCAGTCGAAGGTCGAGCGTGAGATCGACAGGTCCTTGAGCCCCTGGCTCACGAACGACACGACCTCGTTGCGCGCCGAGTCCGGGCGCACGAAGTCGGGCTGCGTCTTGTACAGCTCGAGCAGACGGTCCTGGAACTCACTGAGCTTGAAGAAGTAGTTCTTCTCCTGCAGCAGCTCCAGCGGCTTCGAGTGGATCGCGCACACCTTCAGCCCCTCGAAGGGACCGGTGCCGTCGACGATCTCCGACTCCGGCTTGAACTCCTCACAGCCCACGCAGTAGAGCGCCTCGTACTCGCCCGCATAGATGTAGCCGCGGTCGTACAGCCGCTGGAAGAACGTCTGCACGTTCGTCTCGTGGCGCTCCTGCGTCGTGCGGATGAAGTCGTCGTTCGCGACGTCGAGGGTCTTCAGCAGCGGGAACCAGCTCTCGCTGACCAGCTTGTCGACCCACTCCTGCGGCGTGACGCCGTTCGCCGCCGCGGCGCGCAGCATCTTCTGACCGTGCTCGTCGGTGCCCGTGAGCATCCAGGTGTCATCCCCCGCCTGGCGGTGCCACCGTGCGAGCGTGTCGACGGCCACCGTCGTGTACCCGTGGCCGATGTGCGGCACGTCGGACGGGTAGTAGATGGGCGTGGTGATGTAGAAGGATTCGCCTGCGGGCATGGAGCAATTCTAGGTGTCCGGGCACCGGTGGTTACGCGCTCAGGCCACCGAGACGTCGATGCGATGCCATCCCTGTGCACCGTCGGGTGCAGGCGGCGCCGGATCCGACGTCTGGGTCTCCCCCTCGACGCTGAGCGCCCGGCACTCGATGGTGTGCGATCCGCTCTCCGCCGTCCAGCCCAGGCTCCACTGCACCCAGGTGTCGGCGGAGATGGCGGTCGCGAGCTCGGCACGACGCCACGGCCCGTCGTCGACACGAACCTCGACCCCCGCGATGCCGACCTGCTGCTGCCACGCCATCCCCGCGATCACCGTGTCACCGGCCGGGACCGACTGGCCGCGACGCGGCACGTCGATGCGCGACTGCAGCTTGATCGGCCCGCGCTCAGACCATCCGCGTGTGGTCCAGTACGCGGTGGCGCGGTCGAAGCGGGTGACTTCCAGCTGGGTGACCCACTTCGTGGCGGACACGTAGCCGTAGAGCCCCGGGACCACGAGTCGCGCCGGGAAGCCGTGTTCCATCGGCAGCGGCTCGCCGTTCATGCCGACGGCCAGCAGGGCGTCGCGGTCGTCGGTGAGGGCCTCGATCGGTGTGGATGCCGTGAAGCCGTCGGACGAGGTCGACAGCACCATGTCCGCGTCGGGGTCGACACCCGCGCGGGCGAGCAGCTCCCGCACCGGCACGCCCAGCCAGCGGGCGTTGCCGATCAGCGATCCGCCGACCTCGTTCGACACGCAGGCGAGCGTCACGTCCGACTCCTGCATCGGCAGGGCGAGCAGCTCGTCCCACGTGAGGCGCACCTCGCGCTCGACCATGCCGTGGATGCGCAGCGACCAGTCGGCCGGATCGATCCGAGGGACGATCAGCGCGGTGTCGATGCGGTAGAACTCGGCGTTCGGGGTGACGACCGGAGCGAGGCCGGGAATCTTCAGGTCTGCCCCCGCGGGGATCGGTGCCGCCGTTCGCGCGGCCTTCGGCAGCCGCAGCGCATCGCGGACCGCTTCGATCGAACGGGTGGCCCCGCGCGCGACGTTCCCGACGATCAGGAACACGAGTCCCGCCGCCGCGGCACCCGTCGTCCAGATCAGGAACCGGCGCCGGTCGACGTCATCAGGGGCCAGTCCGGCGACGGGCCGGAGCCGCTGCACCAGCATCCGCAGGGCGATCACCGCGACGAGACCGGCGACGAGGCCGGGGAGCCAGGCGAACGGCCCGGCGCCGGGGCGGATCATCGCGGCCACCACCGCGAGCGCGCCGAGGGCGGCGAGGATCACGGCCCCGATCGGGGGGCGCCGCAGCTCCAGGATGCCGGCGAGCGCGGCGACGACCGCGAGGACGAAGGCGACGCCCACGATCAAGGCCACCTTGTCGCCGGTGCCGAACAGCGCGATCGCCGTGTCCTTCGCCCAGCTCGGCGCGAGATCGATGAGTCCGCTGCCGATCACGGCGAACGGGCTCGCGCTCGGCTCGACGATCGCCGCGACCAGCTCGGCCAGGCCGACCGCGACGAGGGCCGCGACCAGACCGGCGGCCGCGGCCCGGAGCGTATCCGATCGCCTGGCGTGCATCGCGGGGGTCATGTCCCGAGGGTAACCCCGAACTCAGAGCGCGTTGCGGCGCGCGACCTCCCCGAGCCAGGCGAGCGACGGCTTCGGCGAGCGCTCGAACGTCTCGCGGTCGAAGCCGATCAGGCCGAACGTCGGGGCGAAGCCGCTGGCCCACTCGTAGTTGTCGAGCGCACTCCAGTGCTGGTACGCGCGCACGTCGATGCCGTCGGAGATCGCGCGGTGCAGCCCCTCGAGCGCACCCTGCGTGTAGGCGATGCGGCGGGTGTCGTCGGCGGTCGCGATGCCGTTCTCGGTCACGAGCACCGGCACACCGCCGCTGCGCTCCCACGCGCTGCGCACACCCAGCTCGAGCGCCTCGGGGAAGAACTCCCATCCGGTCAGCGTCGTCTCCACATCGGGCGACACCGGGCGCGGGCCCTCCGGACCGATGAAGGTGCGCGTGTAGGCCTGCACACCGACGAAGTCGTCGCCGGCCGACTGATCCAGGTACCAGTGGTCGCGCGGGTCGCCGTACTCGGCGAGCATCTCGTCGGCGCCGGGCTCACCGGTGGAGAGGAAAGCCTGGGTGGCGATCGTCCAGCCGGCCTTGACGCCCGGCACCGAGTGCAGGATCTCGGAGGCGCGGTGGTGCGCATCGAGCAGGGTGTCGGCCACGGCGAGGTCGGGGTTCGGGAGGCCGAAGGCCACGAGGTTCGCGGCATCCTCTCCCCCGGCGAGCATCGCGGCGATGTTCGGCTCGTTGATGGTGCACACGTACTCGACGCCGTCGAGGATCGGGAGCACGGTCTCGACGTACCGGGCGAACAGGTCGACCGCGTCATCCGCGCGCCAGAAGCCGTCTTTCTGGAACCACTGCGGCACCGTGAAGTGCATGAGCGTGACCGTGGGGTCGAGCCCGTTCTCGCGGGCCGTGTCGATCATGCGGCGGTAATGGTCGAGCATCGCCCGGGAGACGAAGCCGCGCTCGGGCTCGATCCGCGCCCATTCCACCGAGAACCGGTAGGAGTTCAGCCCGGCCGCGGCGAGCAGCCGCATGTCCTCCGGGTAGCGGTGGAAGTGATCGGCGGCGTCACCGGAGGGCTCCACCATGGGCGAGCCGGGCGCATGTTCCATCGCCCACCAGTTGCTCGTGGTGTTGTTGCCCTCCACCTGGTGGGCCGCTGTCGCGGCACCCCACAGGAAGCCGTCGGGGAATGCGAGCACGAGTGCTCCTTTCTTTGTGGATGTCGTCGGGAAGATCAGTGAATTCGTGCCGGGTTGGGCACGGCGTCCAGCAGCTGGATCGTGTACGGATCCTCCGGATGCTGCAGCACCTCGGCGGTCTCGCCGCGTTCGACCACGCGGCCGCCGTTGAGCACCAGGATGTTCTGCGTGACCAGTCGCGCGCTGAGCAGATCGTGCGTGATGTAGAGCATGCTGATGCCCCACCTCTCGCGCAGATCCTCCAGCAGCGCCAGCACACCCGCGCGGAGCGAGACGTCGAGCATCGACACCGGCTCGTCGGCGATCAGCACCTGCGGGTCGCTCGCGAGCGCCCGGGCGATCACCACGCGCTGCCGCTGTCCACCCGAGAGCTGATGCGGCAGCTTCGCCGCGAACTGCTCGACGGGGGTGAGACCCACCGTCTCCAACAGCTCGAGCACCCGAGCCCGCGCCTCCTGCCCGCGCAGCTTCGTGTAGTTCATGACCGGGCGGGTGAGGGCGTACTCGACGGTGTGCAGCGGGTTGAGCGCCGCATACGGATCCTGGAACACCATCTGCACGTCCTTGCGCAGATCACGGAGTCCTCGTCGCTTGAGCGTGGCCACGTCGGTGTCGCCGAAGCGGACCGTGCCGGACGTCGGCTTCTCGACGCCGGTGAGCATCTTGGCGATGGTCGACTTTCCCGAGCCGGACGCGCCGACGAGCGCGAGCGCCTCCCCCGGTTCCAGTCGGAACGACACGTCGTCGACCGCCGTCACCGCTTCCTGCCCACGGCGCGGAGCCGCGTAGTGCTTCGACACCCCGTCGACCACGATCGCCGCATCCGCACGGCGCGAATCACGCGACGACACGGTCGGCAGGGTCTCGGTGACATCGGTGCGCGCACGGCCTTCGCTGCGCCGTGTGCCGAGGTCGACGAAGCCGGGGATCGACAGGGTCTTGGCCCGCGGGTCGGCGTAGTGGCTCAGGAGCATCCGCGTGTACTCGTCCTGCGGCCGCTGCAGGATGTCGATGCTCGGCGCGTCTTCGACGATGCGTCCCTCGTGCATCACCATCACCCGATCGGTGGCCTCGAGCACGATGCCGAGGTCGTGGCTGATCAGGATGGCCGTGAACTGCTCGGCCCGCTGCAGCTCCTTGATCGTGTCCATGACCGCGTGCTGCACGAGCACGTCGAGCGCGGTGGTCGGCTCGTCGAACACCATGAGCTGCGGTTCGAGCGAAAGCGCGAGCGCGATCGAGGCGCGCTGGCGCATACCGCCGGAGAGCTCCCCCGGGTAGCGGGCGAGCACCGATGCATCGAGCCCGACCTTGCCGATGAGCTCGCGGGCCCGGGCATCCCGGTCCCCCTTGGGCACGTGGCCGTGGGCGGCGAAGATGTCGCGGAAGTGGTTGCCCACCGTGCGCACCGGGTTCAGTGCGTTCATGCCCGACTGCAGCACCATGGCGAAACCGCCCTGACGCTGACGACGCAGCTCCTCGGCATCCAGCTCGCGGATGTCGCGCCCTCCGAAGAGGATGCGGCCTCCGCTGATGCGCGCCGGCGGTTTCTGCAGCCGCGTCAGCGCGAAGCCGAGGGTCGACTTGCCCGACCCCGACTCGCCGACCAGTCCGACGAACTCCCCGCGACGCAGCGAGAACGAGACGTCGTGGACGGCGGCGACCGGCGTCGCTCCCGGTGACGCGTATTCGACCGATAGCCCCTGCACGTCGAGCAGGATGTCGTGGCCCGTGGTTGTCGTCTCGGGTGCCATGGCGGTCATCGGCCCTTCCCCTCTCGCAGGCGCGGATTGGAGATGCCGTCCACGCCGAAGTTGATCAGTGTCAGGCTCAGAGCCAGCAGTGCGATGCACAGACCCGGGGCGAACAGCAGCAGCCACTGCCCGGTGAGCAGGGAATTGGAGTTCTGCGCCCAGTAGAGCATCGTGCCCCAGCTGACGATGCTGGAGTCGCCGAGTCCGAGGAACTCCAGCCCCGCCTCGGCGAGGATCGCCGCCGTCGCCGCCCCGAAGAGCGTTCCGGCGATGATCGACGTCATGTTCGGCAGGATCTCGCGGAACACGATGCGCGTCCGGCTGTCGCCCGAGAACTGCGCCGAGGTGACGAAGTCGTTGCCGCGCAGCGACTGGGTCTGGCTGCGGAGCACGCGAGCGCCCCACGCCCAGCCGGTCACCACGATCACGGCGATGATCATCAGGATCCCGCCGTTCTGCAGGTAGGCGGCGATCACGATCATGAGAGGCAGGCCCGGGATCACGAGGAAGAGGTTGACGATGAAGCCGACCACCTCGCCGAGGAAACCGCGCATGTACCCCCAGCTGAGGCCGATCAGCACGGCCACGATGGTGGAGAGGATGCCGGCGGCGAAGCCGACCACGAGGCTGACCTGCGCGCCGAAGATGAGCTGGCTGAGCACGTCCTCCCCCGCGGCCGTCGTCCCGAGCCAGTGCTCCCAGGAGGCGTCGGCGTTGCGTTCGAAGCCGTTGTCCTTCGCGCCGTAGGGAGCGAGCACCGGAGCGAACACCGCCACCAGCACGAAGAAGGCGAGGATGCAGAGGCCGAGTCGGGCCTTGCCGTTCGACCAGAGGGTGGCGACCATGCGCCCGAAGGCGCGCCACGGGCTGGGCGCGGCGATGCGCTCGGCGGGGATCTTGACGTTCATGGTGGAAGTCATCGGCGTGTCCTCGGGTCGAGAACCCCGTAGAGGATGTCCACGAGGAAGTTGGCGATGAGCACGCTCACGGTGATCATCAGGAAGAGCGCCTGCATGAGCGGGTAGTCCTGCCCGATCACGGCGTTGAAGAGCAGGTATCCGATTCCGGGATAGCCGAAGACCTGCTCCACGAGGATCGATCCGCCCACGACACCGCCGAGCGTGAGCCCGAAGCCGGTGAGGTTCGGCAGGATCGCGTTGCGCGCGGCGTAGCGGAGGGCGATCGTGCGACCGTGCAGCCCGTTCGCCTCGCCGAAGGTGATGTAGTCCTCACCGAGCGTGTTGATCATGGCGTTGCGCATCCCGATGATCCAGCCGCCGAGGGAGGTGAGCAGGATCGTGAGGGCCGGCAGGAACGCGTGGCTCAGCAGGTCGCCGAGGAACTCCCACGTGAATCCGGGCGTCGTCGTCGCGGAGTAGGCGCCCGTGGTCGGGAACCAGTGCAGCACGTAGCCGAAGAAGAACAGCAGCAGCAGCGCGGTCCAGAAATAGGGGAACGTGCTGAGGAACGAGCCGGTCAGCGTCGGCAGCGTGTCGAGCCAGGTGCCTCGACGCCACGCGGCCGCGACGCCGATCAGGGTGCCGATCACGAACGCGAGGATCGTGACGATGCCGACGAGGCCGATCGTGTACGGCAGCGCGGTCGAGACCATGCTCGACACCGACTGCGGATAGAAGGTGTAGGAGACGCCGAAGTCGAGTCGGACGACCTGGCCGAGGTAGGCGATGTACTGATCCCACAGCGAACCCGTCGGCACACCCAGCTGGGCTTCGATGGCGGCGCGCGTGGCATCCGACACCGGCCCGTTCTGGGACAGCTTGGCGATGGCGGCATCCGCCGGGGAGCCCGGCATCATGCGCGGGAGGAAGAAGTTCAGGGTGACCGCGGCCCACAGGGTGAGCACGAACAGGCCGAACTTCTGGAGCACGTACTTCACTTGTCGTCCTCCTTCACTCGCTCGAGCCGCGTGAAGATGCCCAGCGGCGCGGAGTCGTAGTTCTGGGGAATCATGTACGGGTCTTCCTCGCTGGGCCAGCCGGTGAACTTGGCGTCGTTGAACAGACCCCAGATGCCGCCGTAGTACAGGCCGATCACGGGCAGTTCGTCGTAGACGACGCCCTGCAGTTCCTTCACGATCTCCGCCTGGCGGTTCGTGTCGACGGTCTCGCGGTATTCGGCCAGCAGCGCATCGACGTCATCCGAGCGGTAGCGCTCGAAGTTGTTCGCGGTCGGTTCGCCCGACGGCACGTAGAACTCGCTCGAGAGCAGGTTGTTGTAGGCCTGGTAGACGTCGCCGTTGCCCATGCCGCCGATCGCCATCTCGAAGTCGCCGTTGCTGATCGCGCTCTGGTAGCCCGCGGGCTGCGGGAGCTTGAGCGTGACCTTCACACCGACCTCGGCGAGCTGGCTGCGCACGGTCTGCGCGGCCCTGGTCCAGTCGGTGAAGCCGTTGGCCGTGGTGAGGGCGAATTCGAGCTGCTCGCCGTCGGCGTCCACGAGCCGGTCGCCGTCGAGGGTGTAGCCGGCCTTCTCGAAGGCCTCGAGGGCGGCGTCCGCATCCTGGGTGATCATGCCGCCGTCGGGGATGCTCGGGTCGAGGTACTCCTCCTGGTTCGGGAGGATGAGTCCGGTCTGACCGGCCGGCTTCATGTAGCCCTCGGAGGCGGTCTCGGCGATCTCCTCGCGATCGAGGGAGAGCGCGATGCCTCGGCGCACGTTCACGTCGTCGAACGGGGCGACCTCGAGGTTCGGCATCAGGGCGATCACACCGCCCGGCGGGAACCACCACTTGTTGTCCGGACTCGCGGCACCCCAGGTGCCCTCAACATCCGAGATGAACGAGTAGGCCCAGTCGTACCCGCGGCTGACGGTGTCGAGCTGCGAGTTGGTGGCGGGCAGGATGATGTGCTCGATCTCGATCTTGTCGGCCTGCCAGTAATCGGGGTTGCGGTCCATCGAGTACTGCTGGTCGTTGTAGTTGCCCAGCACGAACGGCCCGGTCCCGACCGGTGTCTCGTTGCGGTACGTGGCAGGGTCCTTCACGTCGGACCAGAGGTGCTCCGGCACGATCATGGTCTGGCCGAGGATCGGCAGCGACGGCGCATCCTCGGTCTGGAGGTGCATGATCACGTCGTCGCCCTCGGTCTCGACGCTCTCCAGGTGCTGCCACGCGCCCTTGATGTCGAGCGCGGGGTTGTCCTTCAGGAGCTGGAACGTGAAGGCCACGTCGTCGGGAGTCAGGTCCTCGCCGTCGCTCCACTCCACGTCGTCGCGGATCGTCATGACGATGGTGCGGGCGTCGGGCTGGGTCCATTCGGAGGCGAGCCAGGGGTTCTGGGTGCCGTCGAGCGGGTTGACCAGGATCAGCGGCTCGTAGATCCACCGCGACGCCGTGCGCGTGTTGGTGAGATACGGGTTGAAGTTCTTCGTGAAGAACGGGTTTCCCTTGTCGGCGTTGATCAGCATCGTGTCGTCGCCGATCGACGGATCGGGTTGCGACGTGATCTGGATGCTGCAGCCGCTCAGTGCGACCGCTGCTGCCGCGAGGCCCACGATCGCCGCTCTGCGCCAGCGCTGGATCACGCGCCCTCTCGGTGTTCTGCCACCGGACATCTGCCACCTCATGTCGTCTCTGTCATGACCGGCGGCCCGCGCCGCCTCAGTGATTGTAAGCGCATACATTTTTCGAAAGCAACCCCTTGACACCGGCGTGGCGCCGTGCCGCGGGGCGTCAGGAAGGGCGCTGCGAGCTCTCGCGCAGGATGATCTGCAGCGGCAGGCGGGCCAGCACCGGCTCGGCATCCACGCTCTCCAGACGCCGCGCGAGCACCTGCACCGCCGCGCGCCCCAGGTCGATCATGGGCTGGCGGATCGTGGTGAGCGGGGGGCGCGACAGCGCGGCCGCCTCGATGCCGTCGAACCCGGTCACGAGGACGTCTTCTGGCACGCGGATCCCGGCGCCGCGGAACACGTCGAGCGCGCCGAGCGCCATCTGATCGTTCGCGGCGATCAGCGCCGCCGGTGCAGCGGATGCGGCGAGCTCCTCGGCCGCACGACGGCCGGATCCGCGCGTGAAATCGCCGCGGAGGACGCTCACGTCGTCGAGGGATCGGCCCGCAGCCGTCACCGCCGCCGCGAACCCCTCCCACCGCTGCTGGCCGTCCGGCGAGTCCGCGGGTCCCGCGAGGAAGGCGAGCCGCCCATCCCCCACCTGCGCCAGGACATGCCGGGTCAGCTCGGCCATCGCCTCGGCGTTGCTCACGGTGACGTGGTCGTAGTGGTCGCCGCGCGGCGGGCCGGAGAGGACCACGACCGGGATGCGCCGCGCGAGGCGCGCCAGCACGTCGTCGGGCACACTGCTCGCGAGCACCATCAGACCGTCGACGCGGCCGGCCATGTCTCGCACCGTCGACCGGTCGGGATCGTCGCGTCCGACGCCGACCATGAGCACGAAGCCCTGCTTCCACGCCTCCAGCTCCGCACCGCGGAGCACCTCGTCGAGGAAGAGCATGGAGGTGTGCCCGTCGTCGGCATCCGCGTCATCACGGACGAGCGCGAACGGCGGTGCATCGGCGGCGGAGAGCGCGTCCAGCGGCGGAGCGTCTTCGGCGGCGTCGAAGCCGGGGAAATACAGCCCGAGCACCCCGGTGCGGCGCTCCGCGAGCCCGCGGGCACTGCCGCTGGGCACGTAACCCAGTGCGGCCACGGCATCGAGCACGCGCTCCCGCGTGACCGGGCGCACCGCGTCCGGCGAGCGCAGCACGCGCGACACCGTGGCGATCGACACGCCCGCCCGATCGGCCACGTCGTACACGGTCGCCGCCTTGCTCACGGTCATGCCCCTCCGGAACGGGCGGCGAGCGCGGCCTGGTAGAGGTCACGGGAGGAGAGACCGGTGAGGGCGGCCACCTCGGAGGCGGCATCCTTCAGGCGGATGCCGTCGGCGACGAGCTTCTGCACCTGGGCGAGCGCGTCCTCCGGCGAGGCATCGCGACGGGCTGCGCCCTCGACGACCACGACGATCTCGCCCTTCACGCCGTTCTCGGCCCAGGCGACGAGCTCGGACGCCGTGCCGCGACGCACCTCCTCGTACAGCTTCGTGAGCTCGCGGCACACCGCGATCCGGCGCTCGTCTCCGAACGCCGCCCCCATGTCGGCGAGCGCGCTCGCGAGGCGGGTCGGCGACTCGAAGAACACCATGGTCCGCGGTTCGGCGGCGAGAGCGCGAAGGGTCGAGCGGCGCTCCCCCGGCTTGCGCGGGAGGAAGCCCTCGAAGGTAAAGCGGTCGGTGGGGAGACCGGAGATCGCGAGCGCCATCAGCACGGCGCTCGGACCGGGGATCGCGGTCACCGTCACGCCCTGCGCCACCGCCTCGGCGACCAGCCCGTAGCCGGGGTCGCTCACGGTCGGCATCCCCGCGTCGCTCATCACCACGATGTCGGTCTCCGCGGCGAGGGCGGCGAGCTCGGCGGCCTTCTGCTTCTCGTTGTGGTCGTGCAGCGCGATCAGGCGCGGACGGTTCTCGATCTGCAGCGCCTTCAGGAGTCGCACCGTGGTGCGGGTGTCTTCCGCGACGACGACCTCGGCGTTCTCCAGCACCTCCACCAGGCGGCGAGACGCGTCGCCGAGATTTCCGATCGGAGTGGCGGCGAGGATGATCACCCGCCCAGCTTAGGCGCGTTGTCTAGGCTGGACCGGTGACCGCGCCCGTGCCCCTGCTCCCCGCCCCCGAGGCACGGCTGACGCGCTACGGACGACTCCGCGATCGCGTGCTCCTCGACCCCGACTGGGGCCGCGCGATCCGCTGGCTCGCACCGCTGGTCATCACCGCCGTGGCCGCCGTGCTCCGCCTCATCGGCGTCGCCCATCCGCACGAGTTGGCGTTCGACGAGACCTACTACGTCAAAGACGCCTGGTCGCTGTGGACCCTGGGCTACGAGGGCACGTGGGGCGATGGCGCGAACCAGGCGTTCCCGAGCGGCGAGGATCTTCCGCTCTCCGATCAGGGCGCGTTCATCGTGCATCCGCCGCTGGGCAAGTGGCTGATCGCGCTGGGCATGGCGATCGGCGGCCCGGAGAACAGCGGCGGCTGGCGGCTGGCCACGGCCCTGTTCGGCACGGCATCGGTCTTGCTGGTGTATCTGATCGCCCGACGCCTCAGCGGCTCGGTGGTCGTCGCGAGCGTGGCCGGCACCCTGCTCGCGATCGACGGGCTCAGCATCGTGATGAGCCGGATCGCCCTGCTCGACGGCATCCTCACCTTCTTCATCCTGCTCGGCGTGCTGTTCGTGCTGATCGACCGGCAGCGGACGATCCCGGTGCTCGAGCGACGCGACCCCGACGCACCCGACCCGTTCTGGGGACCCGTCCTGTGGCGGCGTCCGTGGCTGATCGCCGCGGGGCTCGCCCTTGGCGCAGCCTGCGCCGTGAAATGGTCGGGACTGTACGTCCTCGCCGGCTTCGGGCTGTACGTCGTGGTCACGGACGCCCTCGCTCGGCGCCGCGCCGGGGTGGTGCTGTGGCCGACCGCCGCCGCTTTCCGCCAGGGGCCCGTCTCCTTCGTGCTGCTCGTCTTCCCGGCTCTCGCGGTCTATCTCGTCAGTTGGACGGGCTGGCTCGTGACCGCGGGTGGCTACGACCGCAAGAGCGACGCCAACCCCCTGCTCGCCCTGTGGAAGTACCACGAGTCGATGCTCGGATTCCACGTCGGCCTGAGCCGCGGGCACCCCTATGCGAGCCCCGCGTGGGAGTGGCCGCTGCTGCTGCGCCCGACCGCCGTCTGGGTCGACCCCTCCCCCTCGGGATGCGGCACGGATCACTGCATCGGCGTGATCTCCGCCGTCCCCAATCCACTCATCTGGTACGGCGGGGTCGCGGCGGCCGTGTATCTGATCTACCGGCTGGTGCGCAGCTGGATCACGCGGCAGCCGGTCGGGCCGGAGTTGACCGTTCCGCTCGTGGGCCTCGCCGTCACCTACCTGCCGTGGCTGATGTTCCCCGAGCGCACGATCTTCCAGTTCTACACGGTCGTGATGATGCCGTTCCTCGTGCTCGCCCTGGCGATGACGCTGCGGATCATCGCCGGCAAGCGGGAGGATCCGCTGTACCGGCGGCAGTCCGGCGAGCGCACCGTGATCATCTTCCTGGTATTCGTGGTGCTGGTCTCGGCGTTCTTCCTGCCGCTGTGGACCGGGATGAGCGTGCCGTACGAGTTCTGGCTGCTGCACAACTGGCTGCCCGGCTGGGTGTGAGGCGCTAGGCGGGATCGTCCGTCGCGACGTGATCCACCAGCGGGAGCACGCGCCCGGAGAGGTGCGTGCGCATCGCGATCGATGACGCCGTGCGCGCGACTCCGGGCACCAGCGCGACCCGGTCGAGCACCTCCTGCAGCCGGGTGGCGTCCCGTGCCACCAGCCGCAGCTGCATGTCGCTCGCACCCGTGACCGTGTGCATGTCGACGATCTCGGGCACCGCGTCGGCGAGGGCCGTCGCCACGTCGTCGTGCCCGATCTTCTGATCGATCTCGACCAGGCAGAAGGCGACCACGCCGTAGCCGAAGCCGGCCGGGTCGACGCGCGGCACGATCGCCTCGATCACCCCGCCCTCATGCAGGCGCGCGAGACGGCTCGTCGCGGTGCCGCGGGCGATCCCGAGCCGCCGCGCGACCTCGAGGATCGGCAGCTGCGGCGACTCGGTGAGCAGCCGGATGAGCTGGGCGTCGAGGCGATCGATGCGCATCGGCTACTCCCGGGGCACGCCGGGCCGGGCGACTCCCCTGGTCGCACGGGCGACGAGGAGCAGCACACCGGTGAGCGCGAGGGTCAACAGCAGCTGGATGCGCGCTGCCGGATCGATCATCGCGAGCGCGATCACCGCGGCGAGCAGCACCAGGCAGAGCCAGGACAGCCACGGGAAACCCCACATCCGCATCGGCATCTCCTCGCCCGCGCGGTCCGCGCGAGTGCGGAGGATGATCTGCGCGATCGCCGTGGCCGTCCAGATCACGAGCAGCGTCGAGCCGACGACGTTGAGGAGGGCCGGAAGGACGACGTCGGGGAAGGCCCAGTTGAGTCCCACCGTCACGAAGCCGAAGGCGACCGAGGCGAGCACGGCGACGAACGGCACGCCCTTGAGGCTCGTGCGAGTGGCGGCCAGCGGAGCGAGTCCGCGCTCCCCCAGCGAATACGCCATGCGGGAGGCGCCGTAGATGTTCGCGTTCATGGCCGACAGCAGCGCGATGATCACGATCAGGTCCATCACCAGGCCGACGCCGGGCACGTTCAGGGTTTCGAGCACCGCCGAGAACGGGCCGTCCTTGACCGCGGGGTCGTTCCACGGCAGCACCGAGACGATCACGAAGATCGACCCGACATAGAAGACGAGGATGCGCACGAGCACCTCGCGCACGATGCGGCGGATGTTATGCGCGGGGTCGTTCGACTCGGCGGCGGCGATCGCGACGACCTCGGTGCCTCCGAACGCGAACACCACGATGAGGAGCGCGCCCGCGATGCCGGCGATGCCGTTCGGGGCGAAGCCGCCGTTGTCGACGAGGTTCGCGATGCCGGTCGCGGGCACACCCGGGATGAGTCCGATGATCGCGCACACCCCCACCACGAGGAAGGCGATGATCGCCGCGACCTTGATCGCCGCGAACCAGAACTCGAAGCGACCGTAGTTGCGCACGCCGAACAGGTTCACCGCGGTGAGCGCCACGACGAAGATCAGCACCCACACCCAGGCGGGGATGCCGGGAGTCCAGTTCGCCACGATCGCCCCGGCGCCCGTCGCCTCGGCGGCGATCACGACGACCAGCTGGATCCAGTAGAGCCAGCCGACCGCGCTGCCGGCGCTGCGGCCCATCGCCTTCTGCGCGTACGAGCTGAAAGCGCCGGAGCTGGGTCGCGCCGCGACCATCTCGGCCAGCATCGCCATCACGAGCACGACGATGCCGCCCGCGACGAGGTACGAGACCAGGACGGCGGGACCGGCGATGCTGATCGCCTGTCCGGACCCGACGAACAGGCCGGCGCCGATCGCGCCGCCGAGCCCCATCATCGAGATCTGACGACGGGTGAGCCCCGGATGCAGACCCTTGGTGGTCGTGGTGGTGGGCGGGATCTCGGTTCCGCGTTCAGCGGTCATGCGCCGACCTCCACACGAGCGACGGTGAGCGCCTGCTCGACGCGATCGATGTCGGTCGGGGAACCGGAGGAGATGCGGATGCCCTCCCCGGCGAAGGCCCGCGCGATCACGCCTCCTGCCTGCAGCAGCTCCTCGAGCTCCGCGGTGCGATCGCCGGACGGAACCCAGACGAAGTTCGCCTGCGAGCGGACGGCGGGCCAGCCGGCTGCGGTGAGCACGTCGTGGAGGCGCTCTCGTTGCTCGATGACCTCGTCGATGCGTGCGGCCAGCTCGTCCTCGGCATCCAGCGAGGCGAGGGCGGCGGTCTGGGCGAGGTCGGTCACGCCGAACGGCACGGCGACCTTGCGCTGGTTCTCGGCGACGGCGGCCGGAGCGATCGCATAGCCGATGCGGAGCCCGGCGAGCCCGTAGGCCTTAGAGAAGGTGTGCAGCACGGCCACGTGCGGGTGGCGGCGGAACAGCTCGATGCCGGCACCGCGGCTCTCGGTCGTGTCGAAGTGCACGTACGCCTCGTCGATGACCACGAGCACGTCGTGCGGCACGGCGGCGACGAAGCGCTCCAGCTCGTCGGCGCCGACCACGGTCCCGGTGGGGTTGTTCGGGTTGCACACGAAGATCAGGCGGGTGCGCGGGGTGATCGCGGCGAGCATCGCTTCGAGGTCGTGCACGTGGTCGGCATCGAGCGGCACGGCGACCGGCGTGGCCCCGGCGATGCGGACGAGCGAGGGGTACGCCTCGAAGGACCGCCAGGCGAAGACGACCTCGTCGCCGTCGCCCACCACCGCGTGGATGAGCTGCGCGGCGATCTCGACCGAACCCGCACCGACGGTGACCTCGGCGGGATCCACGCCGTAGCGGGCGGCGAGGCGCTCACGAAGGGCGGCGGCACTCATGTCCGGGTAGCGGTTGATGCCGTCGATCCGGTCGCGCACGGCCTGTGCGACCGAGGCGAGCGGCGGATGCGGCGATTCGTTGGAGGAGAGCTTCGAGGCACCGGCCGGGGCGGAGCGCCCCTGACGGTACGCGGGAACGGCGTCGAGTCCGGCGCGGGTGGGGAGGGGCATCGTCAGAGCATCCTTGCTGTGATCGCGGGTGGGGTCGCGCAACAGTAGAACGGATGCCGGGCACTGGGCAATCGGTTCATCGGATGCTGCGCAACCCGCGCAACCGGACGGTGCCTGCGGGGGAATCGCTGTGCAGATTGTGCAGGCGTCCCGGCGACGCCGAAGGCCGCAACCCCCGCTACGCTCGCCGTATGGGCACACCCTCCGGATTCGAGTTCGCGGTGCGCGGTGACGACGTCGTCATCCGCCATCACGGGATCACCGCGACCGTGCTCCGTGGTGCTCGGGCGCAGGAGTTCCTCGCCGAGGCCGCGGAGGGCGATGCGCAGCTGCTGATGGCACGACTGACCGGGAACTACCGCCGCGGCAACGAGCGCACTGCCCGTCGGCATCCGCGCAACCAGGGCTGATCTCAGCGCGCGGGCGAGACCTCCGCCGGGTCGCTCACCGGTAGCCGGCACACGAACGCGCGGCAGTCGTAGGCGCGTTCTGCGGCCGCATCCTTGCCCTCGAACAGCTCGAAGCCGGCTTCGGCGAACGCCTGCGCCTGCGCGGGAGTGACGACGGCGATGACCTCGGCATCCGCGGCCCGGGCTGCTGCGGCGAGCGCACCGTCGCGGTCGGCCGTCGTCACCACGAGCTGCCGGGGAGGAAGGGCGAGGCCCGCAGCCACCCGCAGCAGCGTGCCGTGGGCGAACGGCTGCTCGATCGCGCGCGACGCGAGGGCGCTCACGGTCGCAGCAGCGGCCTCGCGATAGCGGTCTCCTGCACCCAGCCACCAGGCGGTGAGCGCGGCCCCGGCGACCGCTGCGGCATCGGACGGCAGGTCGCCGTCGGTCTGGTCAGGAGAGGTCGCGATCCCCTGCGCTGAGAGCAGCGGATCGTCGCCACCGGTGCCGGCGAGAGCGTCGTCGAGGATGCCGCGTGCGGTCACGGCCCACTCCGCGTCCCCGGTCGCCAGGGCGAGCGCGAACAGGCCGTCGGCGAGGAGTCCGAGGTCCGCGGCGGTCGCGACGGCGGCGGATGCGCGGCCGTCGAGCGACGTGCGGACGAGAGCGCCCGCGGGGTTCCGGTTGACCCGCAGCACGTGGTCGGCGGCCGCAGCGGCGGCATCGATCCAGGCCTGCTCCCCGATTGCCACCCCCGCCCGGGACAGCGCGCCGATCGCGAGGCCGTTCCACCCGGTGATCACCTTGCCGTCGATGGCGGGCGGTTCCAGCTCGGCGCGCTCGGCGACCGGGCGGAGGTAGTAGCCGCCCTCGTTGCGGGCACCGTCGATCATGGACTCCGAATCCTGCGCGGCTCCGAATCCGCCGCCGTCGCGCCGAAGCACGTCGATCAGGAAGGCCGCGATCCCCCGCACCGTCGGCTCGTCCCCGGCGTCCCGCGCGATGTCGAGCAGCTGCGCGTTGTCGGTGAGCATCCGCTCATAGTGCGGCACCGTCCAGTCGCGCTGCGTCGCGTATCGGAAGAAGCCGCCGTCGGCGTCGCGGAGATCGGACCCGGCCATCGCGGCGAGCGCCCGTGCCGCCGAAGCTGCAGCCTGCGGAGCGCCCTCCCGCACCAGCGGATGCTGCAGGAACCGCAGCGTCGTGGCGACGGGGAACTTCGGGGCACCGCCGAAACCTCCGTGGACCCGGTCCTCCCGTTTCGCGATCGTCTCCGCCGCCGTCGCGATCGCCACCACGTCGGGCAGGTCCGAGCATGTGGACTCCGCCGCGCGGGCAAGGGCGTCGGTCACGGCATCCGCCGACTCCTCGGCCTGTTCCCGCCGCACCGTCCACGCCTCGAGCACCGCGGCGAGCACATCGCGGAAGCCGGGCATCTGGCCACGGGCCTCCGGGGGCCAATAGGTGCCGGCGTAGAACGTGCGCCCCCGCGGCGTGGTGAACACCGTGAGCGGCCAGCCCAGGTTCTGCGTGAAGGCGGATGCCGCGGCCATGTAGGCGCCGTCGACCTGCGGATGCTCCTCGCGGTCGACCTTCACCGCCACGAAACCGTCGTTGATGAGAGCGGCGGTGTCGGGGTCGGCGAACGACTCCCGCGCCATCACATGGCACCAGTGGCAGGTCGAGTAGCCAATCGAGATCAACAGCGGAACGTCGCGGCGCCGGGCCTCGGCGAACGCCTCCTCACCCCACGGGTACCAGTCGACGGGGTTGTCGGCGTGCTGGCGGAGATAGGGGCTGAGCGTGTCGGCGAGCCGGTTCGTCATGCCCTCACGCTACGCCGTGGGGAGGGCGCGCGGTCAGCTGACGAGAAGCTCGACCGGGCGCGCTGCCGCGTAGCCGACCAGCGGCAGGGCACGCTCGGCGGCCAGCGCGATGCGCGCCTGCAGCACATCCGAGGCGATCTCGTACCCGTCGAAATCGGTGTTGCTGGCGTAGACCCCGACCGGGAGGGTGAGCGCCTGGAAGAATGCGAACAGCGGCCGCAGCTGGTGCTCGATGATCAGCGCGTGCTTCTCCCCGCCGCCGGTCGCCGCGAGCAGCACGGGCTTTCCCACCAGGTCGTACTGGCCGACGAAGTCGAAGAGGTGCTTGAAGAGTCCGGTGAACGAGGCCCGGTAGACGGGGCTGCCCACGATCAGCAGGTCGGCCGACTCGATGGCCTGCAGCTGCGCCTCGACCTCGGGCGGCAACTGGTCGCGCTGGAGCGCGCCGGCCAGTCCCGGCCCGATCTGCGTGAGCTCGATGAGCTGCGACTCGACCTCGGCACGATCGGCGATCGCGTCCGTGATCGCGCGGACGAGGGCGGTCGTCTTGCTCGGCTCGTGCAGGGATCCCGACACGGCCACGACGCGGAACGGAGCTGTCATGCCTCGAAGCTACTCACGACGACGCCCCGTGTCGCGCGGAGCGACACGGGGCGTCATGTGGGCCCGAGGGCCGGAATGGGCGACCGGGGTCAGTTGACCTCGTCCGGGTGCGAGCCGACACGACCCGAGCCGTCGAGCGGGTCGAGGGCGTCGATCGCCGAGATCTCGGCGTCGGTCAGCTCGAAGCCGAAGACATCGAGGTTCTCGCGCAGGCGCTCCGCGCGCACCGACTTCGGGAACACGATGATCCCCTTCTGCAGGTGCCAGCGCAGCACGGCCTGCGCGGGGGTGACCCCGTGCGCGGCTGCGGCATCGGCCACCGCGGGGGTGCCGAACAGGTCGTACTTGCCCTGACCGAGCGGACCCCAGGCCTCGATCTTGACGCCGTTCGCGTCGGCCCAGGCGACCACGTCGCGCTGCTGGTAGGCGGGGTGCAGCTCGATCTGGTTCACCGCCGGCACCACGCCGGTCTCCTTCACCGTGCGCTCCAGGTGCGGCACCAGGAAGTTCGAGACGCCGATGCTGCGGGTGAGACCCGCCTCACGGAGTTCGATGAGCTTCGCGAAGGCGTGCACATAGTCGTCCTTGGCCGGGGTGGGCCAGTGCACCAGGTACAGGTCGACCTCCTCGAGGCCGAGCTTGTCGAGGCTCTCGCCGATGGCCGCGCGCGGCTCGTCGTCGTGGTGGCGGTCGTTCCAGAGCTTGGTCGTGATGAACAGCTCGTCGCGGGCGATTCCGGAGGCCGCGATCGCGGCGCCGACGCCCTCTTCGTTGCCGTAGATCGCGGCGGTGTCGATGTGGCGGTAGCCGATCTCGAGCGCCTCGCTCACCGCGCGCTCGGTCTCTGCCGGCGGCACCTTGAAGACGCCGTAGCCGAGCTGCGGGATGGAATTGCCGTCGTTCAGTTCGAGTGCAGGAATGCTCATTGCTCCAGCCTATGACCGGCATCCGACGTCGAGGCCGCCGGGTGAAGAAAGAATTCAGCGCAGGCAGTCAGCGCCGCGGGACGGCCGCCATCGCAGCCGCCCCGCGACCGACGAGTCGTTCCAGCGGCCCTCGACCGAAGAACATCGACCAGAGCGTCGTCGCCACCAGCAGCCCGACTGCGGTCACTGCCCACAATGCGTTGCTGGAGAAGAACCCTCCGGGGCCGCCGACGAGGACGATCGAGAGCACGTGCGCACTGTATGCCGTCAGCGGCATGGAGCCCAGCGCACCCAACGGCAGCAGCAGCCACCGCAGCGGTCGGCTCAGCAGCAGGCACAGCGCGATCACCGTGAGCGCGAAGCCGCCGGAGCCGAGCACCTCGGCGGTTCCGCCGCTGTGCGGCTCGACCGCGAACACGGCAGCGAGCACCGCGCCCAGTGGATCCGACGCCGACAGCGCCTGCGGATACCCCTCCCACCCGCTCGGCGTCGACACCGCGCCGCCATCGCTCTCGGGGAACGACCCCTCGCTGAATGACGAGCTGTCGACGAATGACAAGCTGTCGACGAACGATGAACTGCTGTCCTCCGCAGGCGTGCTGAAACCCGCTGCCTGGCCGATGCCCCCGAGCCCGTAGCCGACGACCGCGAGCACGACGCCGACCACGAGCGCGATCACGGCGGTGCGCACTCGTTCGACGTGCATCCGCCCCAACGCCATGCCGCCGAGCACGAGGGCGAGCCACACCGTGATCGGGTAGGTGCCGTAGAGCACGAAGCCGATCCCGGTGCCGAACGGATGCAGCATCACGGCGCCGAGGAACGCGAGTAGCGCGGGGCCGAGGAGAGCGAGCACGGCCGCGGCGAGCAGCAGCTGCCACGGACGCCACCGGAGGAACGGGATCACCGCGACATAGAGGATGCCGTACAGCGTGAGGATCACCGCGATCGGGGTGTTCAGCATCTCCAGGGCAAGTCCGATCAGGAAGATCACGGCGCCGCGTCCGACCAGGTTCAGGCGGATGCTCGGGAGGCGCTCGCGCTCCGGCAGCGCGCTGCGTCCGGTCATCAGGGCGATGGACACCCCGGCGAGGAGCGCGAAGAGGATCGACGACC
Organism: Microbacterium sp. GQ128; assembly: GCF_059758615.1. NCBI lineage: Bacteria > Bacillati > Actinomycetota > Actinomycetes > Micrococcales > Microbacteriaceae > Microbacterium > Microbacterium sp. GQ128. The sequence continues at coordinate 68,977 of NZ_JCAXDY010000005.1, read as the reverse complement.
GCCCGTGCACGAGGTCGGTCCACGTCGTCGGGTCGAGCCACTCGAAGGCCTCGGTCTCGCCGACGTGCGCGCCGGCCATGCCGAGGATCGCCAGTCCCCGAGCGACGTCCAGACCGAGGATGCGCGGCGGGCGCCCGAACTCGCGGAACCAACGGACGGGGGCGAGCGCGGTGATCACCAGATGATCGTAGAGGGCGATTCCCGTCATACGATGGAGGGCTATGTCCTCCCCCGTGATCTCCTATCCCCCGGAGCTGCCCGTCAGCGCTGCCAGGGGCGAGATCGGCGACGCCATCCGCGACCACCAGGTCGTGATCGTCGCGGGCGCCACGGGCTCGGGGAAGACGACCCAGCTGCCGAAGATCGCGCTCGAGCTGGGTCGGGAGCGCATCGCGCACACCCAGCCCCGCCGCCTCGCCGCGCGGACGATCGCCGAGCGGGTCGCGGAAGAGCTGCAGGTCGAGCTGGGGACGCTCGTCGGCTACAAGGTGCGCTTCACCGACAAGGTCTCCGATGCCACCCGCATCGCTCTGATGACCGACGGCATCCTGCTCAACGAGATCCACCGCGATCGACTGCTCACGCGCTACGACACGATCATCATCGACGAGGCGCATGAGCGCTCCCTCAACGTCGACTTCCTGCTCGGCTACCTGGCCCGCATCCTGCCGGAGCGCCCCGACCTCAAGGTGATCATCACCTCGGCCACGATCGATCCGGAGAGCTTCGCGAAGCACTTCGCCGCCCCGGACGGCACACCGGCGCCGATCATCGAGGTCTCGGGCCGCACCTACCCCGTGGAGATCCGCTACCGCGGTCCGGTCGAGGATGCGGACGACGAGAGCGCACCGGCCGAACCGGAGGACGAGGTGTCGGCGATCGTCGCCGCCCTCCGGGAGCTCGACCGCGAGGCGCCGGGCGACGTGCTCGTGTTCCTCCCCGGCGAGGCCGAGATCCGGGATGCGGCCGACGCCGTGCGGGGCGCCTACGCGAACGACCGCGCCCCCACCGAGGTGCTGCCGCTGTTCGGACGCCTCTCCGCCGCCGATCAGCACCGCGTGTTCGAGCGCAGCCGGGTGGCGGGCGTACGCCGCCGGGTGATCCTCGCCACGAACGTCGCCGAGACGAGCCTCACGGTCCCCGGCATCAAGTACGTGATCGACACGGGCACCGCGCGCATCTCCCGCTACAGCAACCGCTCCAAGGTGCAGCGGCTGCCGATCGAGGCGGTCTCGCAGGCCTCGGCGAACCAGCGATCCGGGCGCGCGGGCCGCACCAGCGACGGTATCGCGATCCGCCTCTACTCGGAGGAGGACTACGACCGGCGCCCGGAGTACACCGAGCCCGAGATCCTCCGCACTTCCCTCGCCTCCGTCATCCTGCAGATGCTGTCGCTCGGCTTCGGCGACATCACCGCGTTCCCCTTCCTCACCCCGCCCGACTCCCGAGGAGTGAAGGCCGCGTTCGACCTGCTCACCGAGCTCGGTGCGGTCGAGCCCTCGCGTCGCGACGGATCCCCGCACCTCACCCGCACCGGCCGCGACATCGCGCGGATGCCGATCGACCCGCGGTTCGCGCGGATGCTGATCGAGGCGGGGCGCCCTTCGACGGGCTCAGGGACCCAGGGCGGAGGCTCAGGGACCCACTCGTCGGTGACGCGCGACGTGCTCGCGATCGTGTCGGGCATGACGATCCAGGATGTGCGGGAGCGGCCGGAGGAGCGCCGCGAGGAGGCCGACCGCCTGCACGCCCGCTTCGTCGACCCGACCAGCGACTTCCTGACCCTGCTGAACCTCTGGAACCACCTCCGCGAACAGCAGCGCGAGCTCGGATCGAGCGCGTTCCGCCGGCTGTGCCGCTCCGAGCACCTGAACTACGTGCGGGTGCGCGAGTGGTTCGACGTGCACCGTCAGCTGCGCACGCTCGTGAAGACGTCTGGCCGCGAGGGCGACGCCGGTGGCACGAGCGACCCCGACGCCATCCATCGCGCCCTGCTGTCCGGCCTGCTCTCGCAGATCGGCATCCTCGACGAGCGCACCGCCCCTGCGGGCAAGTCGCACTCCCCGGCGAAGGAGCCGAAGGGTCGACGCATCGCGGAGTACCGGGGCGCCCGCGGCATCCGCTTCTCGATCTTCCCCGGCTCGGGCCTGCGCAAGAAGAGCCCGCAGGCGGTGATCGCAGCCGAGATCGTGGAGACCTCCCGCACGTTCGCGCGCACGGTCGCCGCGATCGACCCGGCCTGGGCCGAGTCCCTCGCCGGCGACCTCGCCAAACGGCAGGTGACCGAGCCGCACTGGTCGAAGGATGCCGGTGCCGCCGTCGCCTTCGAGAAGGTGACGCTGTTCGGGCTCGAGATCATCCCGCGTCGCCGCGTGCAGTTCGCGCGCATCGACCGGGCGGCCTCGCGCGAGCTCTTCGTGCGCCATGCACTGGTCGAGGGCGAGTGGGATCCGACGCGGATCGACAAGCGGGTGAGCGCGTTCTGGCGCAGCAATGCCGAGCTGCGCAAGCGCCTCGAGAAGCTGGAGGAGCGCGAGCGCCGCCGCGACATCCTCGCCGGCGACGAGGCCGTGTTCCGGTTCTACGACGAGCGCATCCCCGCCGACGTGTTCGACGTGCGCTCCTTCGAGAGCTGGTGGCGCGAGGCCATGGCGACGACGCCGAAGCTGCTCGTCATGCGCGAGAGCGACCTCATCGACGACGAGGAGCGGGCGGACCAGCGCGAGTTCCCGACGCGATGGACGCAGGGCGACCAGGTGCTGGGACTGGCGTACCGGTTCGAGCCGGGTGCCGACGACGACGGCGTGAGCGTGGTCGTGCCGCTGCCCCTGCTCGCGCAGCTCGAGGACCGCGGATTCGACTGGCAGGTCCCGGGCCTGCGCGCCGAGCTCGTGACGGGTCTGCTGCGCGCCCTCCCCAAGGCCATCCGCCGCCACGTCGTCCCCGCCGCGGACTGGGCCGAGAAGTTCGGGGCCGAGCTGGCCGAGCAGGGGCCCGAATCACACGGCGGCCTGCCACCGCGCACGCTCAAGGAGGCGCTGGCCCGACTCATCCAGCCGCTCGCCAACCAGCTCGTATCCGCCGCCGACTTCGACGACGAACGCGTGCCGCCGCACCTGCGCATGAACTTCCGCGCGGTCGACGAGCGCGGTCGGGTGGTCGGATCCGGGCGTGACCTGCGGGCACTGCAGACGCAGCTGTCCGACCGTGCGCGCAGCAGCGTGGCGCGCTCGATCGCGGCGCCGCCGAAGTCAGGGCCCGCGAAGCCGGGGGCTCTGAGCGCGCCGAAGCGCCCGCAGCTGGAGCAGACCGGCCTCACGGCGTGGACCTTCGGAGAGTTGCCCGAGGTGCTCGACACCCGCGTCGCCGGCGGCGTCGTGCGCGGCTACCCGGCGATCGTCGATCAGGGCAAGAGCGTGTCGGTGCGGGTCGAGTCGACCCCGGATGCCGCGGTCGCCGCCACCCGCGATGGCGTGCTGCGGCTCGTACTGCTGGGCGTCCCCTCCCCCTCCTCGTACGTGCAGGAGCACCTGACGAGCCAGGAGAAGCTCGCGCTCGCCGCCTCGCCCTACCCGTCCGCCGCCGCCCTCATCGAGGACTGCCGGGCGGCCGTGGCGCGGCAGGTCATCGAGCAGACGGAGCCGGGCGGCATCGTGCGCAGCGAAGCGGACTTCGCGCGGGTGCGCGATGCGGTCTCAGCCGTCCTGGTGGATCAGCTCTTCGCGTGCGTCTCGCTGGTGGCCCGCATCCTCACGAAGTCCCGCGACGTCGAACGCGGCATCAAATCGCAGAACTCGCTCGCCCTGCTCGGCCCGCTGAACGACATCCGCACGCAGTTGAGCGGACTGCTGCATCCGGGCTTCGTCTCGGCCGCCGGCGTCGACCGTCTCGCACACTTCCCGCGGTACCTCGAAGGCATGCTCGACCGGCTGAAGACGCTCGCGAGCGAACCGGGCAAGGACCGCGCGCGCACGACCGAGTACGAGCGGATGGCGAAGGCGTTCGAGGATGCCGGGGGCACGATCCCCTTCCCCCGCGACGCTCCCCCCGCGCTCGTCGAGGTGCGCTGGCTGCTGGAGGAGTACCGCGTCAGCGTGTTCGCGCAGCGTCTCGGCACCGCGCAGCCGGTGTCGCCGCAGCGAATCATGAAGGTGCTGTCCGGGCGCTGATCCGCGACGGCGTGCGCGCGGCGCGGCGCGGGTAGCCTGAATCCATGGCACGCGCGATCGTCTACACCGAGCTCGGCTCCCCCGATGTCCTGCACCTGATGGAGATCCCCGATCCCGTCGCGGCCCGCGGCGAGGTCGTGGTCCGCATCGAGGCGGCGGGGGCGAACCCCATCGACGCCAAGCTGCGCAGCGGCAAGCGGCCGTCGCCCCCGATCACCGAGCCGCGTCCGGTCGGCTTCGACGGAGCAGGGGTCATCGAGCTGCTCGGCGAGGGCGTCGACGACTTCGCGGTCGGCGACCGCGTGGCGATCCGCGACGGCCACGGCACCTATGCGTCGGCGCTCGCCATCTCGACCGAGAAGCTCGCGAAGCTCCCCGACTCCGTCACCACAGCCGAGGGCGCGGCGATCGGGATCCCCGCGGGCACCGCCTACCAGGCGCTGCGCTCGCTCGGGGTGACCGAGGGCGACGTGCTGCTCGTGCACGGCGGCTCCGGCTCGGTCGGTCAGGCCGCGGTGCAGTTCGCCGTCGCCTGGGGCGCGACCGTGATCGCGACGGCGAGCCCCGCCCGCCACGACCAGCTGCGCGAGCTGGGTGCCATCCCCGTTGCCTACGGCGACGGCCTGCTCGACCGCGTGCGCGACGCCGCCCCCGAGGCCGTCACCGTGGCGCTGGACTGCGCCGGCACCGACGAGGCCATCGAGACCTCGCTCGCCCTCATCTCCGACCGCGACCGGATCGCGACGATCGTGCGCGGACCGGATGCCGCATCCTTCGGCATCCGCGCCTTCTCCGGCGGTTCACCCGTTCCCCTGACCGAGGAGGAGCTCGCCTGGCGCGCCGAGGCGCTGCCCGAGACGATCGACCTCCTCGATGCCGGCGACTTCGTGATCGAGCTCGGCCCCCAGCTGCCGCTGACCGAGGCGGCGCAGGCCCATGAGCTCATGGAATCCGGCGCCGCCTCGGGCAAGATCATCCTGGTCCCCTGACAGCGGGGCCGGAGAGCTCGATCAGGCCGGGGCCACCGGCCGTCCGATCGACAGCATCAGCCGGTTCGCCCAGTTGAAGAACGCGGCGCCGTGGATGAGGTCCGAGATCTCCAGGTCGTCGAGTCCGGCGGCACGCAGCCGCACGATCTCGTCCTCGCCGAACGCGTTCGGGGTGTCGGTCAGGGCGACGGATGCCGCGACGATCGCGTTCCAGCGCTCGCCGAGGTCGGCGTCCACCCCCTCGTCGAGAAGCAGGTCGACGTCGTCGACACGCTTGCTGTGGTGCGCGGCGAAGCGCGAGTGCACCGAGGCACAGAACACGCAGCCGTTGCGGCGGGAGGCCGCGGTCGCCGCGAGCTCCCGATCGGCGCGGGGCAGACCCTCCGTGGCGTTGTAGAAGATGTCCTTGTCGACGAGCGTGCGCGCCTTCAGCACCTCGGGGTCGCGGGCCAGCAGGCGGAAGTAGTCGTTCTTCGCACGAGCGGCGTCGACGAGACCGTCGTAGTGACGCTCGGTCAGCTCGTCCTCGGCGAGGGGCTCGAGGTGCGGGACCCAGCCGACCTCACCGCGGGTGAACGCGTGCGGGTGCGGAGCGTCGTCGTGCTGCAGCACGCTCTGTTCGGCGGTCATGCGGCCTCCTCCTCGGAGTTTTCGGCGGTCAAGCCCACAGCGGTGAGCACACGGAGCCCGGTGATGACGCGCTGCTGGAAGGCGAGGAACGACACCAGCTGCGACAGCGTCACGATGCCGTCCGCCGACCAGCCCGCGTCGAGCAGGCGGCCGAGGTCGGCCCCCGAGGCCTCGCGGGGGCGGAACACCAGCAGGTGCGTGTGGGCGAGAGCGGCGGCGAGACGCTCGCCCACGCTCGCGATGACGGCGTCGGACGGCACGTAGCGCACGCCATCGGTGTTCTCGGCCTGCAACCCCAGCTCGGTGTAGGTGCCGAACGGTCCCTGGGTCGCCGCCGCAGCGGCCTCAGCGATCACGACTGCAGCCGGCTGCGGGTCGGCCTCCTGCGCACGCGCGGCGTAGAACACGGCGGTCGGGTCGTCGGCACCGGCGAGACCGGTGGCGAAGGCGGCCACGAGCTCGCGTTCGGCCTGCGACACGTGCTCCACGCTCACCGGACGGAAGAGGGCGTCGAAGCTCGCCTGCAGTTGCTCCCTGGTCACCGGACGGCGGCGGCGCAGGGCATCCAGCTCCGGCGTCACCTCCGCGATCCGGTCCACGATGTCGTCGGTCATGCGTTCTCCTTGAGGGTGAGGTTCTGGTCGGTACTGATGCGGTGCGGGGTCGGGGCGAGCGCGTAGCCGAGGGCCGGGGCGACCTCGTCGGCGAAGAGCGCGATCGAGCGCAGCACGTGCTCGTGCGGGGCGTCGACCGAGTGCACCTGGAAGGCGACCTCGGTCGCCCGGGCGAGAGTGGTGTCGGCGGCGAGCGACTCCGCCACCTGCTCGGGTGTGCCCAGGTGCGTGTCGAGTGCGGAGATCAGCTCGTCGATGCTGTCACCGGGGATCGTCTGGCCCTGACGGCGGAAGCCCTCTGCCGCCCGGCGCAGACCGACCTCGGCGAAGCGCAGCGCCTCGGCACGGTCGTCGGCGACGAACACGGTGCGCGAGGCGGTGATCCGCGGCGCCACCCCCTCCGGCAGCGCCTCGAGGTAGGCGTCGATGATCGGATCCTGCAGTGCGGAGAGCGGCGCGTGCAGCCGGTCGGCGCCGCGCGGCTGCGTGCGCGAGAGCAGCAGACCGTGCCCGTGGATGCCGGCGCGATGCCCACCCGGAGCCGAGAACGTCGCCTGCCACACGCGGTCGGCGAGGTCCCCGGCATCCGGGTAGAGGGTGTTGCCCGCACCGACGTCACGCCCGGCCAGACCGTCGAGCAGGGTCCGCAGCTTCCGGTCGTAGGTCGGCGCCTTGTCGCGCACGTCCTCCCCGAACGGCACGAACGACGACGGGGTGCCGCCGCTGCCGAGTCCCAGATCCACGCGCCCCCCGGAGAGCAGATCGGCGACCACGGCATCCTCCGCCACCCGCACCGGATCCTCCAGCGGCAGCGTGATCACGCCCGTGCCGAGGCGGATCGCGGAGGTCACGGCCGCGACGTGCGCGAGGAACACCAGCGGCGAGGGCAGCCCGCCCTCGGCCGCGTGGAAGTGGTGCTGCGCGACCCAGGCCCGCCCGATGCCGTGGCGCTCGGCCTGCTGGATCTGCGCGGTCGCGAACGCGTACCGTTCGGCGGGGGCGGCATCGTCGAGCAGACGGGTGAAGAAGGCGACGGTGGGTGCGGTCATGCGGGTACCTCTCTGGTGCCGGAGACTTCTCTGGTTCCGGGCACTGCGGCCAGCAGCTCCCGGGTGTAGTCGTGCTGCGGGTCGCGGAAGAGGTCTTCCGTCTGCCCCTCCTCGACGATCCGGCCGCGGCGCATCACCGAGACCGTGTGGCTGATCCGCCGCACCACCGCGAGGTCGTGCGAGATGAACAGGTAGGTGAGCCCGAGCTCGGCCTGCAGCGAGGAGAGCAGCTCGAGGATGCGGGCCTGCACCGTGACGTCTAGCGCCGACACCGCTTCGTCGAGCACCACGATGTCCGGATCGATCGCCAGCGCGCGGGCGATCGCGACGCGCTGCCGCTGACCGCCCGAGAGCTCGCGCGGAGTGCGCCGTGCGACATCGGCGGGGAGTGAGACCCGATCGATGAGGGCGAGTGCACGCTCCCGCCGCTCGGCGCGGTTCCCGACGTCGAAGTTCACCAGCGGCTCGGCCACGATGTCCGCGATCTGCTGGCGCGGGTCGAGCGATGCGAACGGGTTCTGGTAGACGAGCTGGATGCGCCGGCGGAGCACCCGCAGGTGCTCGCGCTTCGCGTGGGTCACGTCGTCGCCGTCGACCTCGATGGTCCCGGCATCCGGCTGGTGGAAGCGGGTGACGAGCCGCGCCGTCGTGGTCTTGCCCGAGCCCGACTCCCCCACGAGAGCGTGCGTGGTGCCCTTGCGCACCCGGAACGACACGTCGTCGACGGCGCGGAAGCGCTCGCGCCCGGCCACGCGGAACTCCTTGACGAGTCCGTCGGCGACGATCGCCCAGGGGTTCTCGGCGGCGACGGCGGCGGCATCCCGGAGGAACGGCGGGGCGTCGGGGCGACGGAAACCCGTCGCGAACGCCGGAGCGTCGGCGAGCAGCTGCTTCGTGTAAGGGTCGAACGGAGCCGCGAGCACCGCCTCGCTGGAGCCCTGCTCGACGATCCGCCCGTCTTTGAGCACGACGAGCCGCTCCGCCCGGTCGGCTGCGACGCCGAGATCGTGGGTCACGAGGAGGATGCTGGTGCCCTCCTCGCGCTGCAGCTCGTCGAGCAGGTCGAGCACCTTGCGCTGCACCGTGGCATCGAGGGCGCTGGTCGGCTCGTCGGCGATCAGCAGCCGGGGCCGCAGGGCGATCGCGGTGGCGATGAGCACGCGCTGGCGCATACCGCCGGAGAGTTCGTGCGGATACTGGCGCGCCCGCAGGTCGGGGTCGTCGATGCCGACGCGGTCGAGCAGCTCGATGGCGCGTGCACGCCGCGACCGTCGATCCCGGTGGCCGTGCAGGCGGAGGATCTCCTCGACCTGCGCGCCGATCGTGCGCACGGGGTCGAGCGAGGTGGTCGGATCCTGCGGCACGAGGCCGATCGCGGGCCCGCGGATGCCGCGCAGCGCACGGTCGGACCACCCCGAGATGTCGAGGTCGCCGAGGAGCACGCGTCCGCCGTCGACGCGCCCGCCCTCGGGCAGCAGCCCGAGCAGGGCGTGCGCGGTGGTGGACTTGCCGGAACCCGACTCCCCGACGAGCGCCAGGGTCTCGCCCTCGGCGATCTCGAACGAGACGCCGTGCACGACCTGCTTCCCGGCGTACGAGATCCGCAGATCGGTGGCGCTGATCACGGCACTCACTTCGCGCTCCTTCCGATGCGGTGGCTGATCCTGTTGGCGCTGAGGACGACGATGACCACGACGAGACCGGGGAGGGCGGTGAGCCACCACGCGGTTCCCACGTAGTTGCGGCCGTCGGCGATCAGCAGGCCCCACTCCGGCGTGGGCGGCGGTGCCCCGTAGCCGAGGAATCCGAGTGTCGAGATCGCGAGGATCGCGGTGCCGAACTGCAGCGCGGCGAGCGCCACGATCGGCGTCAGCGAGTTCGGCAGCACGTGCCGTCGCAGGACGGTGAAGAACGTGCCGCCGCTGCCGAAGGCGGCCTCGACGTACTCGGTGCGCCGCACACGGGCGACCTCGGCACGCATGAGGCGGGCGAACGCGGCGACGCTGCCGAGACCCACCGCGATCGCGGCGTTCACGGTGCCGAAGCCGAGCAGGATGATGACGGTGAGGGCCAGGAGCAGCCCGGGGATCGCGAGCAGCACGTCGACGACCCGCATCAGCACATCGTCGACCACACCGCCGACGGCCCCGGCGACCGCACCGATCAGCGTGCCGAGCGCGAGGCCGACCGTGACGGCGATGAGCGCTCCCGAGAGCGAGTGCACCGCGCCGTGCACGACCCGGCCGAACAGGTCGCGGCCGAGGGTGTCGGTGCCGAACCAGTGCGCGGCACTCGGCGGCAGCAGCTTGTCGGCCGGGACGCCGGTGAGTGGGTCGCCGGGGGCGAACACCCCCGGGATGACGGCCCAGAGCACGGCGACCGTGACGACGGCGAAGGCGAGGTACAGGCCCCAGGAGCGCCCGCGCAGTCGGCGGCGGCGAGTGGATCCGCCCTCGGTCGCGACGGGTGGGTCGGGATCGAGCTCAGGCCCGACCACGGGGTCGATGATCACGGGAGCGGTCATGCGGTCGCCTCCTGGAGCGTGCGCCGCGTCGACGCGCGGGCGACGGTGCGTTGGCGGGGGTCGATGAGCGGGGTCACGAGGTCGACCGCGAAGCTGATGATCACGAAGCCGAGGGCCGAGAGCAGCACGACGCCCTGCAGCACCGGGATGTCCTGGTTCGCCACGGCCTGCTCGGTGAGGCGGCCGATGCCCGTGCGGCCGAACACGGTCTCGGTCACCACGGCACCGCCGACGAGTTCGCCGAACAGCACGCCGGCGATGGTCAGGGTCGGCACGGCGGCGTTGCGGGCCACCGAGCGGGTGAGCACCCACAGCGGCGGGGCGCCCTTCGCCCGCACCACCGTGACGAACGGCTGCGCCTGCACCTGGTCGATCGAGCGCACCAGCACCTGTGCGAGCGGTGCCGAGATCGGCACGGCGAGGGTGAGCACCGGCAGGACGAGTCCGCTGACCGGGTCGGCTCCGACGATCGGCACCCAGCCGAGCCCGAACGAGAACACCTGGATGAGCAGGATGCCGAGCCAGAAGACCGGGACCGCCACGAACAGCCCCGGCACCTGGCGCAGCCCGTCACGCAGCCACGCGAACGGGGCGAGGGAGGAGAGCCCCGCGATGAGGACGGCGAGGATCAGTGCCACGACGAGTCCGAGCGACGCGAGCAGCAGGGTCGCGGGGAGGGCTTCGCCCAGCATCGTCAGCACCGGAGTGCCGAACTGGGTCGAGAACCCGAAGTCCCCGGCGAGGAAGCCGAGGCCCGCGTGCACGTACTGCTCCCACCACGGCAGGTCTGCGCCGTAGGTGGCCCGGATGCTGTCGAGCTGGTCCGGCGACAGCCCGAGGCTGGGGTCGGAGAACTTGATCAGGATCGCATCGCCCGGCAGCAGCTGCAGCAGGAAGAAGGTGGCCGTGAAGGCCGCGATCAGAACGATCGCGGCCTGCCCGGCTCGTCGGAGGACGAAGCTCATCGTGTCACCGGCGCTCTCAGTGCTCGGCGAGCCAGACGCCGGAGAACGTCGGCCGCCCCACCGACTCGAAGGCGACGCCGTGCACGTAGGTCGCGGTGCCGTACACCTGCGGCTCCTCGAACAGCGGGATCACGTACGCCTGCTCGGCGATGTAGTCCTGCACGGCCTGAGAGGCGGCGATGCGCTTGTCGGCGTCGGGCTCGGAGGCCACGGCGAGCAGCAGCTCGTCGAGCTTCGGGTCCTTCGAGATCAGCACGTCGCGGTTCTTCGTGAAGTACTGGCTCTTGATGACGTCGAGATCCGCACGGCCGACCATCGAGTGGTAGAAGCCGGTCTTCAGCGGATCGCGGGTGTCTTCGGCCGCGCTGCCGGCATCGCCGGGCTTGACCGAGAGCTCCACGCCGACCTTCGCCAGCTGCTGCGCCACGAGCTCGAGCGTCTGCTTCGACAGCGGCTGCGGCTTGGCCTCGTAGACCGTGATCGACAGGCGCTCGCCGTCCTTCTCACGGATGCCGTCGGCCCCGGGCTCCCAGCCCGCCTCGTCGAGCAGCTCCTCGGCCTTGTCGGGGTCGTAGGCGTAGTGCGCGGACTCGTCCTTGTAGCCGACGGCCTGCGACGAGAGCACCGACGTCGCCGCCGGGTAATTCTCGGTGAAGAGCGTGTCGACGACCTCCTGCGCGTCCACGGCGGCGATGAGCGCCTGGCGCACGCGGATGTCGCCCAGCAGCGGGTTCTCCGGGCGCAGGGCGATCGAGTTGTTCACGCCGCGGGTCTGCGGCGCGTAGAGCGTGAAGCCGGCGCCTTCGACGCGGTCCTCGTCGAACGCCTGCACGTAGCGCACGTAGTCGGCCTGACCGGCGAGCAGCGAGCCGATGCGCACCGAGTCCTCGGGGGTGATGAGCACATGCACGGCGTCGAGGTAGGGGCGCCCGGCGTTGTCGACGCTGTCCGGGCCCCACTCGTAGTCGTCGCGTGCGGTGAGTGTGTACTCGGTGCCGAGCTTCTCGTCCGTGACGGTGAACGGGCCGGAGCCGATGATCTCGGCCGCGTTGCCCGCACCGAAGTCCTCGATCGTGCCGTCGAGCGTCTCCGGCGACAGCAGACCCGAGTTGATGGTCGAGGTCGCCTGCAAGAAACCGGGCGACGGTGCGCTGAAGCGGAACGTCACGGTGTCCTCGTCGACGACCTCGCTGCTGGCGTAGTTGTTGATGGCTTCGGAGACCGTCAGGCCGCGGTCTGCGTCGCCCAGACCGTACGTGTCGAAGTTCTTCGCGACGGCCGCCGCGTCGAGCACCGTGCCGTCCGAGAAAGTGACATCGGGGTTCAGGTCGAACGTGTACTCGGTGGCATCCGCGTTCACGGTCCAGTCCGAGGCGATCCACGGCTCGATCTCGAGCGTCTCCGGGTTCTGCCAGGTCAGGCGGGCGGCGATGTTGTTGACGATGCCGCCGTTCGGGTAGAAGCCGGCCTGCGGCGGGTACAGGTTCGTGTACGCCTGGTGCTCGAGGTAGGTGAGCGTGCCGCCGGTGACGGGGTCGCCGCCCTCGGCGGGGGCGTTCCCGGTGGCGGGCGAGGATGCGCAGGCGGCGAGGCTGCCCGCGAGGACGAGCGGGACCGCGATGGCGGCGGCACGGATGAGACGGCGGTTCATGCGGAGGGTCTCCTGGGCTTCGGGTGTCGGGATGTGTTCACGGTAGGAATCGGAGCGGCCGTGCCGCGAGGCAGCGGACACCGTGTGTCGCGCGACGACACGTGTGGTCACGCGTCGACATACGAGGAAATGCGCAGACGGTCGCGAAGGGTCTCGCCCTCGCCATCCGCTGCGTCTCGCAGCAGACCGCGGCGGCGCAGCTCGGGGGCGGCCTGCCGCGTGAACGCCTCGAACTGGGCGGGTTGGAAGGCCGACAGCACGTTGAACCCGTCCGCCGCGCCCTCGTCGCGCCAGGTCTCGAAATGGTCCGCGATCGTGCGGGCATCGCCGACCACGAAGGCCGCCGGCACCGCGTGGGCGGCCACGAGGTGCCGCCAGGTGAGCGGATCGCCGCTCGTGCTCCCGGACTCCGAGACGCTCAGGCCGGCGATACCGGCGAGGCGTTCGACGAGCGCGGCACCCCGCTCCCCCAGCCGCGCGGCCTCGACGGCCGTCACAGGACGGTCGAATGCCGCCGTGCGCAGCGGATCATCCGCGACGACGTCGAACGCGTCGGCGAGCGCGGCCACCGTGCGGTTCGGCGGGAACGCGGTGCGGGCGGCCTGATGCCCCTCGGCGAGCGGCACGAGTGCCAGCAGGCGTTCCACGATGCGGCGGGCGTCGGCATCCGTATCGGCGACGACGGGCAGCACCGGGGCGATCACCTTCACCGCATCCGGAGATCGCCCGGCCTCGGCTGCGATGTCCCGCAGCAGGCGGCGGGTGGCGATCGCATCGGCGAGAGTCGGCGCGGCCGTCAGGGCGAGGTCGGCCTCGGTCGCGGCGAGCGCGCGCGACCGCGGCGACGTGCCGGCGTGCACGATCGGGATCTGCCCCTGCGGTGGGCGGGCGACGTTGAGCGGACCGGTGACCCGCACCTGCGAGCCCTGCAGGTCGGCGGCACGGAGCCCCTGCGGATCGATGAGCACGCCGCGGTCGGCATCCGCGATCCAGGCGTCTTCGTCCCACGAGTCCCAGAGGCGTCGGAGCGCCTCGACGAACTCCTCGGCGCGGTCGTAGCGCGTCTCATTGTCGGCGTGCGCATCGCGGCCGTGGTTGCCCGCCGCGCGCGGCTCGGCGCCCGTGACGAGGTTCACGCCCGCACGCCCGCCGGTGAGCACGTCGAGCGACGCCAGCGAGCGGGCGGTCGTGTACGGGTCGGCGTAGGTGGTGTTGACCGTGGCGATCAGGCCGATGCGCGAGGTCACTCCGGCGAGGAACAGCACCGCGCTCACCGGGTCGATGCGCGCCAGCAGGTACGGGTCGCGGAACTCCAGATCGGGACCGGTCGCGAGCCAGTCGCCGAAGAAGAGGTAGTCGAGTCCGGCATCCTCCCCCTCGCGAGCGATGTGGCGCAGGATCGCGGCGTCGGCGGCGGGATCGCGGTGCGCGCCGGGCTGCCGCCAGCCCGAGGGGTACGCCCCCAGGGTGCGCACCATGGCGCCGATGATGAGGGGTTCGGTCATGCTCGTCACGGTAGGAGCGCACGCGCGCTCCCGGCCACGCGACCGATGCCGGGGGTCATCGGGTGTAACAGTCCGTCATGCGCACGCCACCCCGTACGCTGAGACCATGACTGGTCTTCGTTGGGGAATCCTCGCGACCGGCGGCATCGCCGGCGCGTTCGCATCCGATCTGCGCACGGCGGGGCTCGACCTCGTGGCGGTGGGCTCGCGTTCCCAGGAGTCGGCCGATGCGTTCGCCGCCCGCTTCGGCATCGCGCACGCACATCCCTCGTACGAGGCGCTGGTGGCCGACCCCGACGTCGACATCATCTACGTCTCCACGCCGCATCCGATGCACCACGAGAACGCGCGGCTCGCGCTCGAGAACGGCAAGCACGTGCTCGCCGAGAAAGCGTTCACGCTGAACCGCGCCGAGGCGGAAGACCTGCAGTCGCTCGCCGCCGAGAAGGGGCTCCTCGTGATGGAGGCGATGTGGACGCGGTACCTGCCGCACATGGTCCGCATCCGCGAGTTGATCGCCGATGGCACCCTCGGCGAGATCCGCGCGGTCAGCGCCGATCACACCCAGCTGCTGCCCTCCGACCCGGCGCACCGGCTCAACGCCCTGGAGCTCGGTGGCGGCGCGCTGCTCGACCTCGGCATCTACCCGATCTCCTTCGTGTGGGACATCCTGGGCGCGCCCACCGACATCCGCGCCGTCGGGCGTCTGATCGAGACCGGCGCCGACTCCGAGGTCGCCACCGTCATGACGCACGAGGGCGGCGCGATCTCGACCACGCTCTCCTCCTCGCGGGCATCCGGCCCGAATGCGGCCAGCGTCATCGGCACCGAGGCGCGGATCGACATCGACCGCGTCTGGTACTCCGCCACGACATTCCGCGTCATCCTCCCGGACGGCACGGTGCAGGAGGAATACGTGTCCGAGATCGAAGGACGTGGCATGCAGTACCAGGCCCTCGCCGCCGAGCGGCTGGTGCGCGACGGCATTCTCGAGGGCGACATCCTTCCGATCGCCGAGAGCGTCGCCATCATGGGCACCCTCGATGAGATCAGGGCGCAGATCGGCGTCCGCTACCCCCGTGAGGAGGCCTGATCATGGCCGAGGCCACCGATGCCCGCGTCGCCGTCTACCTCGACTTCGACAACATCGTCATCTCCTGGTACGACCGGGTGCACGGGCGCAACGCCTACGGCAAGGACCGTCAGCGGATCACCGAGAACCCGAACGACCCCGACGTCGTCGAGCGCCTCAGCCGCGCCATGATCGAGGTCGGCGCCATCATCGACTACGCCGCGTCCTTCGGCACGCTCGTGCTGACGCGCGCCTACGCCGACTGGTCCTCCCCCGTGAACGCCGTGTACCGCTCGCAGCTCGTGGCCCGTGCCGTCGACCTGGTGCAGCTCTTCCCCGCCGCGGCCTACGCCAAGAACGGCGCCGACATCCGCCTCGCTGTGGATGCCGTCGAAGACATGTTCCGGTTGCCCGACCTCACGCACGTCGTGATCGTCGCCGGCGACAGCGACTACGTGCCGCTCGCGCAGCGCTGCAAGCGTCTCGGACGCTACGTGATCGGCGTGGGTGTCTCCGGCTCGACGGCCAAGTCGCTCGCCGCGGCCTGCGACGAGTTCGAGTCGTACGACTCGCTGCCCGGCGTCGTGCGTCCGGTGAAGGCGGCTCCCGCTGTCGCCGCGAAGGCCGAGGCCGTCGCGGAGCCCGCGCCCGAGGCCGTGCCGGACGCGGCTGACGCGGCGGATGCACCCAAGGCCAAGACGCCGCGCCGGGCGAGGTCGAAGGCTGCCGCGCCCAAGGTCGAAGAGCCCAAGCTCGACGAACAGGGCGAGGCGACGCAGCTGCTGGAGCGTGCCCTGCGCCTCGGCCACGACAAGGCCGATGCCGACGAGTGGCTGCACAGCTCCGCCGTGAAGACGCACATGCGCCGCATGGACCCGTCGTTCAGCGAGAAGGCCCTCGGCTACCGCTCGTTCTCCGATTTCCTCAAGTCGCGCGACGACATCGCGGAACTCGAAGAGACCGGGCACGAGCGTCTGGTGCGGTTGCGCGAGCTCACGGGCTGATCGGAAGAGTCAGTCCACGAAGTCGTACTCCTGGAACTCGGCGACCTCGGGCAGCCACCGCTCCGCGACGAACGCCCGATGCGCCGGATGAGCGTCATAGGCGTCGTAGACGCTCTGATCGGCGAACACCATCGAGAACTGGTGCGTGAAGTCGCTCTTCGCGCTGACCTGGCGACGGATCGTGAAGTCCTCGACCCCGGGGATCGACGTGAGCACGGCGTGGCCGGTCGCCAGGAACTCCTGTTCCTCCGCGGAACCGACCGGATGGATCAGGCGGAAGACGACGGTGTGCTGAATCGGCATGGGGCTCCTGTCGGGGTGGTCACTGGTTGCTGAATGCGGCGTCGAACGATGCTTCGGGTTTCGGCCACAGCAGCGACCGCACGTAGGCCAGCGCCTCGGGGGCGCCGTGTAGACGGTCCATGCCGGCGTCTTCCCACTCGATCGAGATGGGGCCGGAGTAGCCGATCGCATCCAGCGCGCGGAACGAGTCCTCCCACGGCACATCCCCGTGGCCCGTCGAGACGAAGTCCCAGCCCCGCCGGGGATCGCCCCACGGCAGGTGCGAGCCGAGCACGCCGGCTCGGCCGTTGTGCGGACGCATCCGAGTGTCCTTGCAGTCCACGTGGTAGATCCGGTCCGCGAAGTCCACGATGAACCCGACCGGGTCGATGTTCTGCCACATCATGTGCGACGGGTCCCAGTTGAAACCGAACGCCTCCCGGTGCTCGATCGCCTCCAGCGCACGCACCGACGACCAGTAGTCGTAGGCGATCTCGCCCGGATGCACCTCGTGCGCGAACCGCACGCCCTCCGCGTCGAACACGTCGAGGATCGGATTCCACCGGGCGGCGAAGTCCTCGAACCCGCCCTCGATGACGGATGCCGGAACCGGCGGGAACATCGCCAGATACGGCCAGATCGACGAGCCGGTGAACCCGACCACGGTGTCGATGTCGAGCTTGCGCGCGACGCGGGCCGCCCGCTTCATGTCCTCGGCCGCCCGCTGCCGCACGCCCTCCGCCTCGCCGTCGCCCCACACGTACTCGCGCAGGATCGCCTGGTGTCGGAAGTCGATCGGCGCATCGCACACGGCTTGACCGGCGAGATGATTCGAGATGGCGAAGATCTTCAGCCCGTGCCGGTCGAGGATCTCCCGGCGCGAGGCCACATAGGCGTCGTCCTCATCGGCACGCCGCAGGTCGAGATGATCACCGGAGGCGGCGACCTCCAGCCCGTCATAACCCCACTCCGCAGCGAGGCGGGCGACCTCCTCGAACGGCAGGTCCGCCCATTGGCCGGTGAAGAGGGTGACCGGATGCGTGCTCATGGATGCTCCATTACTCGTGAGGCTTCGTATCGAAAGATCTGAGGGCGGCGATGCTGCGCGCGGCGAGCTCATCCTGACTCGCAGCGAGCGGCCGCCACACGGAGGCCGCGACCGCGATGGTGGCGTTCTCCCCCGTGAAGCTCTCCAACCCCAGCGGGCCGCGATAGCCGGCGTCGTCGAGGGCCACGAAGATCCCGGGCCAGTCGGTGTGGTCGTCCCCGACTGCTCCGCGGTCGCTCCCGCACACCTGCACGTGGGCGATCGCGGCACCGGCGGCCCGGATCGCCTCGGCGGGCTTCTTCTCCTCGATGTTGAGGTGGTACGTGTCGAGCGCGAGCCCCAGACCTGCACCGAGCAGCGGCCCGAGCGCGTCGAGGCTCTGCTCGACCGTGTTGAGCAGGCTCGTCTCGTAGCGGTTGAGCGGCTCGATCGCCAGTGTGATGCCCGCCTCTGCGGCCTCGGCGACGAGCGGCGCGAGATTCTCCCGCAACTCCCCCACGACCGCGGCGCGCTCCTCGGCATCCATTCGCCATGTCACACCGGTGGGCGCGTAGAACGGACCGGCCACGGCCTCTGCCCCGAGTGTCTGCGCCGCCGCGATGCAGGCGCGCAGGTAGGTCTGCGTCGCGGCCACATCGCCGACTCGGGCGACTAAAGAGCGTCCGGGCCCCATGGCTCCGACGACGATCGCCCCCAGCCCGAGGGAGTCGAGCACATCACGGGTTCGCGCCGGATCCCAGTCGCCGACGCTCTCGAGCGGCAGTTCCAGCGCGTCGTAACCGAGGTTCTTGGCCTTGCGGGCGAGCGGCTCGAGGGTCGCGTCGGTCAGCGGAGACGTCCACACCCAGGTGTTGACGGCGATCGTGCGGGGCATCGTTGTCCTTGTGATCGTGAAGCGCTCCCACCCTCCCACTCCACAGACGCGGAGCGGAAGGGTGGGAGCGGATTTCGGTTACGGGATCTGGCGCTCCTGCCACACCGTCGGGTAGCCGGGGAGGTTCTCCCCGCCGAACTTGGCGTAGTGGCCGTCGGGCATGCCCTCGTTGGCCTTCAGGTAGTCGTCGAGCTCGGGCTCCGTGATCGGCTTCTGCGGGAGGACCCATTCCTTCGGAACCTCTTCGCCGGCGAAGATCATCTGCGCCGCGAGCAGCGGGGTGCGCCACTGGAAGTTGGAGTACACCGGCGCGAGACCCGTGAGCCCCGTGTCCTTCCACTTGCGCAGGAAGCTCATCTCGTCCTCACCGGTCATGACCGGGTAGTCCGCTCCGGCGTCCTCGAACGCCTCGATGGCTGCGACCGCACCGTCACCGGCGTCCATCCAGATGCCGTGCACGTCGCCCTTGGCGAGCTCGTCGCTGATGATGCTCTTGATCTCGGCGGGGTCGGCGCCCGTGAAGTGATCCACGGCCTCGATGCCGGCCTCGTCGAAGAGCTTCTCGGCTCCCGCCCAGCGGTGCTCCAGCACGTCGACACCCGGGAGGATGCGGAGGGCTACGACCTTGTCGCCCTCTTCGAGGTTGTCGATGAGGAACTCGGCGGTGTCGATGCCCCAGGCGAAGCCGCCGATCGGGTGGATGAACGTGACCGGGCAGTCGGTGTTCACACCGCGGTCGAACACGATGACCGGCTTGCCCGTCTCACACGCCCGCTCGACGGCCGGAGTCATGGCCGCCGTGCTGTTCGGCGAGATGAGGAAGACGTCGCACCCGCCCTCGGCGATGAAGTAGTCGATATCGGCGATCTGGGTGTCATCGGAGTCCTGCGCGTCGCGGGTCTCCATCTCGCTGATCGCGCCGGCCTCCTGCAGCGCCTTCAGCTGCTCGTTCATCGTGATCCAGCCGGTCTGGCGCCACGGGTTGGAGATCGACGCGTTGGCGAAGCAGGCCTTCTTGGCTCCCTCGCTCGCGAACTCCGCCGTGTCGACCATCTCGGCGTTGATGTGCTGCAGGTACGGCTCGTCTTCGGGCCCCTGCGGAGTGACGCCGCGCTCCTCGTCCTGCTTGTCGAAGAGCTCCTGGTCGAACCACTCTGTCGTCTCGGCCGTCTCCTCGGGGTTCTCCGACTCCGCCGGCGCCACGGACGGGTCTGTCGTACACCCGGCGAGCGCGATGAGGCCGAAGAGGGCCACCCCTGCGGTGGCGATCTTCATCGATCGTCGCATTGCTAATCTCCTCTGGTTTCTGTGTTGATGGTGCTGGTTGTTTCAGGGATTCTGGTTGTTTCAGGGATTCGGGGTTCTGCGGGAGGGATGTCCGATGGCAGCGGGCCGCGCTTGCGCCGTGCCCGGAAGGCGACGGCGGAGTAGGCGACCGCGGCGATGATGATCACGCCCTGCACGGCATCGCGCAGCGTCGAGGGAATCCCGGCGATGTTGAGCAGCATGAACAGGGCTTCGAGGGCGAAGGCACCGGCGACCGCGCCGACGATCCAGCCGCGACCACCGCCCAGCACGACGCCGCCGAGCACCACGGCCGTGATGGCGGTGAACTCGTATCCACGGCCGACCGAGGGGTGAACACCGGCGTATCCGACCAGGAGCACGGCCGACAGCGAGGCCGAGAGCGACGAGATGACGAACGCGCGCGTCGTCACCCAGGCGCGGCGGGCTCCGGCGTAGTCGACCGCACCGGCGTTGTCGCCGATCGCGATGAGCGTCTTGCCCAGCGGCCGCTTGGTGATCCAGATGCCGAGTCCCAGCCACACGATGAGCAGCAGCACGGCCCAGGGGATGAACTCGAGGAACGGCACGTCGCGGATGCCGCCGCGACCGATCTCGCGGAAGCTGTCGGCCGGGTTCCCGGTCGCCGCTCCCCCGGTCCACCACATCACTCCACCCAGGAGGGCGAGCATCATGCCGAGCGTCACGATGAACGACGGCACCTTCAGCAGTGTCGTGATCACCCCGTTCACGAGCCCGACGGCCACCGCGAAGACGATCATGAGCAGCAGAACCGGAACGGTGCGGGCGTCGTCCTGACCGACCAGGTTGCCGGCGATGATCACCTGCGCCGTGATGAGCGAGCCCTGCGAGAGGTCGAACTCCCCGGCGATGATCACGAAGTACTGGCCGATCGCGACGATCGCGATGGGAGCCACCCGCTGGATGAAGCGCATGAACTGACCAGGCTCGGCGAAGCTCGGGTTGAGGATCGTGACGGCCACCAGCAGCAGCACGAGCAGCAGGAACACGGCCCCGCGGGGACTCACGAGGGTGCGCAGCGCGTTCATGAGCGTCCTCCTTCCGCGGCGGTGCCGATATCGGATGCGGTGGTGGTGACGTCTGCGAGCTGCGACGCGGCCGCGGCCATCTCGGGTGCCGCCGCCTTCGCGGCATCGTCCCCACCGGTGCGGGTACCTCCGGCACCGAAGCGCGGACGGCGGCGGACGATCGACCGCCGGCTGTACACGGCTACGGCGGCGACGATCACGACACCGCGCACGACGTCCTTGAGGAACGGGTTGACCTGCATGACGCTCATCACGTTGTCGACGACCGCGAGGATCGCCACGCCGCCGATCGTGCCCCAGATGGAGCCGCGTCCACCGAGCAGCAGCGTTCCGCCGAGCACGACCGCCGCGATCGACAGCAGCGCATAGCCGCCCTGCTGCCCGACCGTGGGGCTGCCGACGCCGAGGCGGCTGGCGAGCAGCAGACCCGCGAGCCCGGCGAACACCGAGCAGAGCACGTGCGCCCAGATGAGCGGCATCCGGATGCGGACCCCTGACAGCCGGGCGATCTCGGGGTCGCCGCCCACGGCATACAGATGGGCTCCGGTGCGGGTGCGGTTGAGGAGCACCCAGATGACCACGGCCAGCACGATCATGATGAGCGTGGAGACCGGGATGGGTCCGACGCCGGTGGCGCCGATGAGCTGGAAGGCCCAGGGCACCTTGCCCGCCGCCCCCTCGAAGTTCGTGTTGAGGATGCCCTGCAGGATGAGGCCGACGCCGAGTGTCGCGATGAAGCCGTTCACCTTGAGCACCGTGACGATGAGGCCGTTCACGAGACCGATACCGGCGCACACGAGCAGCGTGACGACCACGGCCACCGGGATGTTCGCGGCGTTGTCGTTCATCATCGTGGCCGCCAGCAGACTCGACAGGCTGATCACGTAGGTGACCGAGAGGTCGAGGGAGGCGCCGAGCACCACGAGCGTCTGCCCGATGGCGACGAGCCCAAGCACGCTCATGCCGGTCAGGATGTCGCGGATGTTGCCGGCGCTGAGGAAGTTGCGCCCGACGGTGCCGACCAGGATCGCGCCGATCACGAGGACGAGCAGCAGGATGCCGAGCACGATGACCGTGGAGTCGATCTTCAGACGCTTCATCGCGCACCTCCGTCCGTCGCGGTTCCAGGATTGATGGCGCCGGTGGCGGCCCCGAGGATCTCGTGCTCCGCGGACCCGGCCGGCAGCTCGGCGACGAGCTCGCCGTCGTGCATGACCAGGATCCGGTCGCTCATGCCGATCACCTCCGGCAGTTCGCTCGACACCATCAGCACGGCCTTCCCCTGCGCCGCGAGCTCGCGCATCAGCTGGTACACGGCGTACTTCGCGCCGACGTCGATGCCGCGGGTGGGCTCGTCGAAGAGCACGATCTGCGGCTGGGTGAGCAGCCACTTGGCCAGCACCACCTTCTGCTGGTTGCCGCCGGAGAGGAAGCGCACCTCCTGATCGACGCCCTGCGAGCTCACCTCGAGCGAGCTCAGGATGCCGGGCACCTCGCGCCGGGAGGCGGCGGTCCGGCCCGCGAACACGCTGCGGACGACGAGGAGCGCGTTGTCGAGGACCGACTGCCCGAGGGCGAGGCCCTGCGCTTTGCGGTCCTCCGACACCAGGGCGAGGCCGGCGCGGACCGCGGCACGGGCGTTCGGAATGCGCGCGGGCGCGCCGTCGATCCGCATCGAGCCCCGGGTGAAGGCCTGGATGCCGAACACCCCTTCCACCAGTTCCGTGCGTCCGGAGCCCTGCAGCCCGGCGATGCCGACGATCTCCCCGGCACGGAGCGTGAGGGACACCCCGTCGACATAGGCGTTGCCGCAACCGTCGAGTTCGAGCTTCGCCTCCCCCACCGTCGTACCCTCGACCGCGTCCGGGAAGTACGACTGGATGGAGCGGCCGACCATGCGTCGCACGAGCTCGTCGGTGGTGAGCGCCGCGGTGTCGTCGGTCGAGACGAGCGCGCCGTCCTTGAGGATGGTGATGCGGTCGCACAGGTCGAAGATCTCCTTCAACCGGTGCGAGACGTAGATCACGGCGACGCCGCGGGAGGTGAGCCGGCGGATGATCGCGTAGAGCAGCTCGACCTCGCGGTCGCTGAGCGCGGCGGTCGGCTCGTCCATCGAGATGATCCGCGCGTCGAACGAGAGCGCCTTGACGATCTCGACGATCTGCTGCTCGGCGACCGTGAGCGAGCCGACGCGGGCGGTCGGCTCGATGAAGGAGACGCCGAGGTCGGTGAGCAGATCGGCGGTCCGGGAGTTCATGGCGCGCTGGTCGACGAATCCCCGCCGGCGCGGCTCGCGGCCGAGGTAGACGTTCTGGGCGACGGTGCGCTCCGGCAGCAGGGTGAACTCCTGGAAGACCGTGACGATGCCGGCATCCATCGCCTGCCGCGGGTGCGCGTGGTGCACCTCTTCGCTGAGATACGAGATCGTGCCCTCGTCGGCCGGCTGCACGCCGGCGATGATCTTCATGAGCGTGGACTTGCCGGCGCCGTTCTCGCCGACGAGGCCGTGCACCTCGCCGGGCCGCACGTCGAAGTCGATCCCCTTGAGCACCTCGACGCCGAAGAACGACTTGCGGATGCCCGCCACCTGCAGCACGGGCTCTGTCGTGGTAGCGATCATGCCGTCACCTCCACCCATCGTCCGCCGTCTGCCGCCGAAGCGAGCACGGCCTCCGTCAGCACGGCCGAGCGGTAGCCGTCCGCGAACGTCGGCAGCCCGTCGGGTGCCGCCCCCGCGATCGCCGCATAGACGTCGGCGACGAAGCCGTTGAACGCATCCTGGTAGCCCATCGCGTGCCCGGCCGGAACCCGCTGCAGCCGCGCGGAGTCCGGGTCGGCGGTGGCGGGGTCGCGCAGCAGCAGCCGGGACTCCTCGCGCATGCCGATCCACAGCTCCTCGGGCCGCTCCTGCTCGAAGCGCAGGCTCTGCCGCGAACCGTGCAGTTCGAGGGTCAGGGCGTTCTTGCGGCCGGCGGCCATCTGCGAGATGAGCAGCGTGCCGAGGGCACCGGACTCGGTCTCGACGAGCACCGCGACGATGTCCTCGGTGTCGACCGACTGGCCGGAGCGCTCCGAGAAGACGCGACGGGTGCGGGCGCTCAGCGCGTGGATCCGCTCGCCGATCACGAACTCGATCAGGTCGCACAGGTGCGAGCCGATGTCGGCGAAGGCACGGGATGCCCCACCGGACTCGGAGCGCACCCGCCAGTCGTCGTCGCTCGACAGCAGCATCCAGTCCTGCAGGTAGGAGCAGTCGAGGGTGAGCAGGTCGCCGGCCTCGCCGCGGGCGATCCGCGCCCGGGCCTCGCGCACCATCGGGTGATAGCGGTAGATGAACGGTACGGCCGCCACCAGCCCGCGGGCCTCCGCGGTCTCGGCGAGCACCTTGGCGTCCTGCGCCGTCGTCGCGAGCGGCTTCTCGCACACGACGTGCTTGCCGGCGTGCAGTGCCTGGAGAGCGAGTTCGGCGTGCGTGGCGTTCGGCGTGCAGACGTGCACGACATCGATGTCCCCCGCCTCCAGCAGAGCCGCCGCGTCGCTCTCAGCTCGACCGGCGCCGAGCGCCAGCGCGGCATCGCGGCTTCCTTCGCGGGAACGAGTGGCGACGGCGCGCAGTTCGCCGCCGGCGTCGCGGGCCGCGGTGCGATGCACGCGGGCCATGAATCCTCCGCCGAGGATGCCGGCTCGGATCGTCCCGAGACCGGTGTCAGTGACATCCGTTGTCATGCGGCGATTCTGACACAGACTTGCAGACTTTTGCTAGAGCTTCGTCAAAAGTTATCTGACGGAAATCGGAAGTCGATCGGCGAGACGCCGAAGTGCTGTGGTTTACTGACGCAATGGTTGACGTTCTCAGGCCGGCTCCGGCGATCGCATCGGGGATCGGAGAGATCTTCCAGATCCTCCGCGACGGTCACGCCAGGACGAAGGCGGAGCTCGCCGTGCTCACCGGCCTCGCCCGGTCCACCGTGGCCCTGCGGGTGGACGCGCTCCTGGCCGCCGACCTCGTCCGCCCCGCCGGAGAGGCCGTCTCGACCGGCGGACGCCCGCCCGCGCGCGTGGCCTTCAACCCGCGCGCCGGGCTCGTGCTCGCCGTCGACCTCGGTGCCACGCACGCGACGGTCGCGGTGGCCGACCTCGCCGCGGTCATCCTCGATGCCCGCACGCGCACGATCGACATCGGCGACGGACCCGAGAGCCTGCTCGACACGATCCTCGCAGACGCCGCCGACCTGCTCGACTCGACCGCCGGCGGACTCCCCCTGGTCGGCGTCGGCATCGGCGTCCCCGGCCCCGTCGAGCACTCCACCGGCCGACCCACCAACCCGCCCATCATGCCCGGCTGGGATCGGTTCGACGTTCCCGCCTACGTGCAGAAGACCTTCGACGTGCCGGTGCTGGTCGACAACGACGTCAACATCCTGGCCCTCGGCGAGCAGGCGATGAGCTGGCCTCAGGTCGAGGACCTCGTCTTCGTCAAGGTCTCGACCGGCATCGGCGCCGGCATCATCGCGGGCGGACAGCTGCAGCGTGGCGCACAGGGGTCCGCGGGAGACATGGGCCACGTGCAGGTGCCCGCCGGCGCGGGATCGACCCGCGAGCCCGGCGACGAGCGCGACCTCGAGGCCCTCGCCAGCGGCTCCGCCCTCGCGATCGCGCTCCGCGCGGAAGGGCTCGACGTGCACGGTCCGTCGGATGTCGTCGACCTGGTCCGCGCCGGGAACGCCGCCGCGATCGAGGCGACCCGTCAGGCGGGGCGCGATGTGGGCGAGGTCCTCGCGACCGTCGTCAACCTCCTGAACCCGTCGATCATCGTGCTCGGCGGCAGCATCGCCCGCGCCGGCGAGCACCTGCTCGCGGGCGTGCGCGAGGTCGTCTATCGACGGTCGATCCCCCTGGCGACGCAGCACCTGGCGATCGTGCAGTCGCAGGCCGGTGACCGCGCTGCCGTGCTGGGTGCGGCGATCATGGTCGCCCGCGAGGTGCTGTCCCCCGCGAGCGTCGACCGCTACGTGGCGGCGAAGGCGCGCTGACACGCACCCCCGCCGCCCCGAGCGGCGGCCTTCAGAGCGTGGCCTCGAACGGGTCGAAGCCGGCGTCGATCGCGCCGACCTGATCCAGCGTGCTCTCGACGGGGACGAAGCTGCGCGACTCGGCGGCCTCCTCGATCGAGAGGAGGGTGTCGAGCACGTGGTAGCCGAACTCCCCCGTCGCGACGTGCGGGCGTCCGGCGGCGATGGAACGGGCCATGTCGAGCAGTCCGACACCGCGGCCGGAGAGCACGCCCTCCTGTGCGATGTCGACGATCTCCTGCGTCATCGGCTCCGGCGGTACGAACTGGCGCGTGAGCGGGCGTGTGATGGTGATCGGGCCCCCGAAGGTGTTCGGGTCGGGGATCACGATCGTGCCCTCGGTACCGGTGATCTCGACGATCCCCTGCCGCAGCAGCGGCGAGTCGGTGCTGTACAGGCTCTGCGCCTGTCCGCCCTCTTCGAAGTCCATCAGCACGCTGAGCGTGGAGGGGATCTCGACCGGGAACTCCTGGCCGGCCAGCTCGCCGACCTGCACGCGACGCGTCGGCGTCCCCTGCAGTCCGAGAGCCGCGACCGCGGCGACCGGTCCGAACACATGCACGAGGGTCGACACGTAGTACGGGCCCATGTCGAGCAGCGGTCCCGCGCCCTTGGCGTACAGGAACGCAGGGTTGGGGTGGAAGATCTCCGGCCCCTGCCACTGGAAGGTGGTCTGCCCGAACAAGGGGCGTCCGATGTCACCGCGCGCGATCGCCCGCTTGGCGGTCTGCACGCCCGGCCCGAGCACGGTGTCCGGGGCCACGCCGACGCGGAGGCCGGCGGCATCCGCCTTCTCCAGCAGCCGGCGCGACTCCTCGCGGCTGACGCCGATCGGCTTCTCGGTCCAGACGTGCTTGGCCGCGGCGATGATCGCCTCGGAGACCTCGACGTGCACGGCGGGGATGGTGAGGTTCACGACGATGTCGATCTCGGGGTCGTCGAGCACCACGTCGACACCACCGGAGCGCGGCACGCCGTACTTCTCGGCCTGGGCCTTCGCCCGCTCCTCTATGACGTCGGCGACCGCGATCACCCGGACATCCGGGAAGGTGGTGAGGTTCGACAGGTACTGGTCGCTGATGTTCCCGGCACCGATGATGCCGACGCCGACAGGACCCGCCATCAGCCGGCCACCTTCTCGTCGAGGAAGACGCGGCTGCGCTCGATCGCGTCGAACAGGTCGCCCTCGTAGTGGTCGAACTCGACGATCGCGAGTTCGAGCGCCGGGGCGGCGGCGATGGCCTCGACGAGCGGAACGGATCCCTCACCCGCGGCCACCTGATCGGCGGGCGGGTAGGAGCCGGCGAGCGCCGGGTCGAGCGTGCCGTCCTTCGCGTGCACGGCGATCACGCGGTCGCCCAGGCGCTGGAGCAGCGCGACGGGGTCGACGCCGCCGCGCGCCACCCAGTACAGGTCGACCTCGAGCACGACGCGCTCGTCGAGCAGCCCGGCGAGGACCTCCAGCCCGGTCACTCCGTCGAAGACGGCCTCCAGCTCATGGGCGTGGTTGTGGTAGCCGACGCGGACGCCGACGGTCGCACCGATCTCGGCGGCCTCGTTCAGCAGACGGGCGGTCTCCTCGATCTGCGCGACCGACTCCCAGCGGGCAGGCTCGGTGTACGGGTCGATGACCGTGTCCATGCCCAGCACCCGGGCTGCGGCGAAGACGACGTCGGGCGTGGGGACGGGGATGGTCGTGCCACTGCCGTCCGGGTTCACGAACGACTCCGAGGCGAGGAAGGCGTGCCCCGACGGCGCGGTCAGCCCGGCTGCGGAGAGCGCGGCGGCGAGCGGCTCGGCGCGGCGGACGAAGTCGTAGGGCTCCACGGCGGTGAAGCCACGGGCGGCGACCGCCGAGAGCGTGCCCTCGAGGTCGGCTTCCAGCTGTTCCTTGATGGTGAACAGCTGCAGGGAGGTCTGAATCGTCATCGGTCGTGCTCCTTCGGTCTGCGGTGACGTGCGGGGTCACTGCCCCGTGCAGGCACGCTACCACCAAATACCTCCACGTGGAAGTTTTGGTTCGCTAGACTCACCCCATGCCCGCCGAGACGCCAGAGCCTGCCGAGCAGCCCCGCCCACGGGGCACCTACGCCAAGGGGATCGCTCGCCGACAGGAGATCCTCGATCGTGCCATCGAGGTCTTCGCCGAACGCGGCTCCGACCGCACGAGCCTGCGGGCGATCGCGCGCGAAGTCGGCGTCACGCACGCTGCCCTCACGCACTACTTCGGCTCGCTGGAAGAGCTGCTCGTCGCCGTCTACGAGGAGAGCAATGCACCGGGGCGGCAGCCGGATCCCCCGTCGACCGACGCGACGCCGGTCGAGATGATGATCGAGTCCGCACGCTTCAACCGTGCGATCCCCGGCCTCGTGCAGCTGTACTCCACCCTGGTCGCGTCGGCACTCGAGGAGGGGCACCCGGCGGCACGCACGTTCGCCACCGGTCGATTCGCCCGCCTGCGCGACCGACTCGCCGAGACCGTGCGTCGGCAGCAGGAAGGCGGGCGGATCCGCACGGACGTCGACGCGGATGCCGTCGCTGCGCTCGTCGTCGCGGCGTCGGACGGTCTCCAGACGCAGTGGCTGCTGGATGAGACCGCGCCACAGCACGAGGCGCTCGCGCTGCTCGATCGGCTGCTGCGACCGCCGAGCTAGGCTCGAACGGTGATGCCCGTGCCGCAATCGCCCTATGCCCGGGCTCTCGGCGACCGCCTCGACGACCTGCACCCGCGTCTGCGCGCCTACTTCACAGCGGTCCCCGACGGCGCCGTCGGCATCGGCGAAGGCGTGTTCCAGGTGGTCGGCACTCCGCGGCGATGGCTCTGGCCCCTGCTCCGCATCCTCGAACGTCGCGGGGTCGTCGCGGCCGTCTGGGAGCGCGACGTCCCCTTCCGCATCGAGAACCGCACGATCGCGTCGCGGGCCATCGGCGAGCGCACCTTCCACTTCGCCCGGGGCCCGTGGGTCATGCGCGACGCGGTCGCGCTCACCCGACACGGCCGCGTGGTCGACGAGCTCGGCGAGCCCGGACTCGTCGCTGCCTGCTTCGACGTCGAGGTGCACGACGGCGCGCTCCGCCTCACCAGTCGGGCCGTGGGCGTTCGCCTCGGACGCCTCCGTTTCCGCATCCCCCGCCCGATCTCGCCGGTGGTCCGCCTCACGGAGCGCTTCGACGACGACATCGACCGGCAACAGGTAGCGCTCACGATCGACGCACCCCTCATCGGCCGTGTGTACGAATATCGGGGCGACTTCGAGTACCGCGTCCCCCGCATCGCCGATGTCCCCCACATCGCAGAGAAGGAGCAAACCGCATGAACGCAGGCCGGGTCGTGATCGGCGGATCCACGGGATTCATGGGCAGTCACCTCGTCTCCCGACTCCGCGCCGAGGGCCGTGAGGTCGTCACGATCTCGCGCTCGGGCGCCGACCTCCGCTGGGGCGATCAGGTCGGGATCGACCGCGCGATCGACGGCGCATCCCTGGTCATCGGGCTCGCCGGCAAGAGCGTCAACTGCCGCTACACGCCGGAGAACCGCGCCGAGATCTTCCGGTCGCGGCTCGACACCACCACCTCGCTGAGCACGGCGATCGCCCGCGCCTCGGCGCCTCCCGCCGTCTGGGTGAACTCCTCGACGGCCACGATCTACCGGCACGCCGAAGACCGTCCGATGACCGAATCGACGGGCGAGCTCGGCACCGGCTTTTCTGTCGAAGTCGCGAAGGCCTGGGAGAGGGCGCTGTTCGCCGACGAGCTGCCCGCCACCCGCCGCGTCGCCCTGCGCAGCGCGATCGTGCTCGGCCACGGCGGCGTGCTGGAGCCGCTGAAGAACCTCGCCAGGCTGGGACTCGGCGGTCCGCAATACGACGGCCGGTGGCCCGCGAGTGCCGCGCGGCGCCGGGCCGGGACCGTTCATCACTTCCGTGCGCGCCGCGGGCGCCAGCGGTTCAGCTGGGTGCACATCGACGATGTCGCGCGCATCATCGACTTCGTGGAGCGGACGCCGTCGCTCGAGGGACCGGTCAACGTCGCATCCCCGAATCCGGTCGACAACGTCGAGTTCATGGCGACCGTCCGTCGCGTGCTGGGCGCTCGCATCGGTCCGCCTCTGCCCCGCTGGATGCTGGAGCTCGGCGCCATCGGCATCCGCACCGAGACCGAACTCGTCCTGAAGAGCCGGTGGGTGCTGCCGGAGAAGCTCACCGCCGCCGGCTTCGAGTTCCGTCACCCGCAGCTGGAAGAGGCGATCCGCGAGTCCTTCGACCGCGGCGGGGTCTCGGCCTAAGAGGAGGCTCCGGCGGAACCGGAGGCGGCATCGCCGTCGCGGCGACGCTTCTCGACCTCCTCGCGGAGCCGCCATTCCTCGATCTCACGGTCGAGATCGGCGATCTGCTGCTCGGTCGTGCGCGTGTCCGCCGGAGGCGAGGGGCGCACGTCGGTGCGGGTGGCGGCCGGCCGCTCGGCTCTCCGCATGCGGGGGATGGGAACGCCCGACTCCCCGTACTCGCGTCCGATCGCGAACCACAGCACGCTGCCGATGAGCGGCAGCAGGATCACGATGATGATCCACACCATCTTCGGCAGGTGCTTCACCAGGGCGCTGTCGCGGGTGATGATGTCGATCAGCGCGCCGATCATCAGGGCGATGACGAGGAGCGAGAACAGGAACGGCATGAGTTCAGGGTAGACGACGGCGTGACGGTGCCGCGCGACCCCGAACCACTTCTATGGCAGCAGGTGTCCGGCGGCGCGGAACAGCTCGTACCACTCCGGCCGGGTGAGTTCGAGGTCGGCACCCATCGCGGCCTCGCGCACGCGTTCGGGTGTGGTCGTGCCGAGGACCACCTGCATGCCGGCGGGGTGACGGGTGATCCAGGCGGTCGCGACGGCCAGCGGAGTCACGCCGTACGACGCCGCGAGGCGATCGATCACCGCGTTCAGCTCCGGGTACTCGGGGTCGCCGAGGAACACTCCGTGACCGCGGCCGTCCTGGAACGGCGACCAGGCCTGGATCGTGATGCCGTTGATGCGGCAGTACTCCACGATGCCGCCGCCGTCGCGCACGATGCTCTGCTCGTGGCCGGCGATGTTCGCCGCGACCGGCTGAGCGAGGATCGGCGCGTGGGTGATCGACAGCTGCAGCTGGTTGGCGACCAGCGGCTGGCGGACGGCCGTGCGGAGCAGATCGATCTGTCGCGGCGTGTGGTTCGAGACGCCGAAAGCCCGGACCTTGCCCGCGGCCTCCAGCTCGTCGAACGCGCGCGCGACCTCTTC
This sequence comes from Microbacterium sp. GQ128, assembly GCF_059758615.1. NCBI lineage: Bacteria > Bacillati > Actinomycetota > Actinomycetes > Micrococcales > Microbacteriaceae > Microbacterium > Microbacterium sp. GQ128. The sequence continues at coordinate 37,901 of NZ_JCAXDY010000005.1, read as the reverse complement.
GGGCTCGACGAGGATGTCGGGGCGGTGCAGCAGCAGCACGTCGAGGCGATCGGTCTGGAGCGCGGCGAGCGAACCTTCGACCTGGGCGACGATGTGCTCGTAGGAGAAATCGAACATCCCCTGCGCCGGCACGATCCCGCACTTGGTCTGCAACACGATCTCGTCGCGCTCGGAGGCGCTGTGCTTCAACGCACCGGCGAAGCGCGCCTCGCAGTGATGCATGCTCCCGCCGTAGATGTCGGCGTGGTCGAAGAAGTCGATGCCGGACTCTCGGGCTGCGGCGTAGAGCGCCCGGATGTGCGCGTCGTCCTTGTCGTCGATGCGCATCATGCCGGCGACGACGGCGGGGGCGGTGGACGATCCGAACGGCACAGTCTTCATGCGGACCACGCTACTGTGCGCGGCCGATATCAGCCGTCGTCGGCGGCGGACACCGGGAGAAGTCTCGTGATCGGGATGTCGAGCGCCGTGGCGATGCCGACGAGGTCGACGACCGTGAAGTCGGTCTGCCCCTCCAGCAGCTCTGCGAGCGCTTCCGGCTCGATGCCCGAGAGCTCCGAAAGCCGAGTGAACGACATCCCGGCGTGCACTCGGGCTCCATCCACCGTCGATGCCAACATATGACGCAATCCTGTCCCCATACGCACACGGTAGTACCCCGCACGGACACTCCGCGCCTCCTCGTGCACCATAATGGCGGCATTCTGGAGTCGAGGCGCTGCTATCGTGAGCCGGGTGAAGACAGCTGCCGAGGAATTCAACGACGCCGTGGGGCGTCAGATCCGCGCGGAGATCGCCGCGTCAAGGAGCAGCATCGCGGCGATGGCGCGGACCATCGGCATCGCACGCAGCGCCCTGGACAACTACGTCACCGGCAAGCGCGCCATCCCCGTCCCGGTCGTGTACTCGGTCTGCGACGCTCTCGGTCTCGAGCCCCACGTCCTCTTCGCCCGCGCGGAGGAACGCCTCAGAGCAGACGGCGAGACGACCGCGCGCATCACTCCGATCCGCCCCACCCCCGATGTCGCCGGTCCACGAGAAGATACCCGCGAGGTCGCTTTCGAATCCCGCACGTCGCACGACTCGGACACGGACGACCTCTACGACTAGCCGCGTCGCACGATGCCGGCCGGCACGGTGAGGAGGAGAGCCATGGACGAGCTTCTGCACCTCGCCGAGGCCCAGAGCCTGCGCATCGTCGAGCGCCCCGGTCGCACGCGCGGCGGCTTCGATCCGATGACGCGCACGATCCGCCTCAGCCCGGGCATGAGCGCGCGCACGACGCGCAGCGTGCTCGCGCATGAGCTCGGGCACGCGCGGTTCGGGCACGCCCCGGCTCGCCTGCCCACGGTCCGCGCGCAGCAGGAGCGCCAGGCCGACGAATGGGCCGCGTGTCGGCTGATCACCCCGCAGGCCTACGCCGAGGCGGAAGAGCTCCGCGGGCCTCACCTCGCCAGTCTGGCCTTCGAGTTGGGGGTCACGATCGAGTTGGTGATCGCCTATCAGCAACTGCTGCGCCAGGGCGCCGTACCCGTCGCTGGTTGAATACCGTCATGGCCTTTCTCGTCACCCCCACCCCCGTCACCCTCACCGGCGAACTCGTCGAACTCCGCCCGCTCGATCTCTCGCACGTCGACGGCCTCGTCGACGCGGCGCAGGAGGGCGACCTGTGGAAGACGGCCTGGTACACATCTGTTCCGGCCCCCGACGGCATGGCCGCCGAGGTCGATCGGCGGATCTCGCTCATCGAGAAGGGCGAGATGGTCCCCTTCACCGCCTTCGGTGCCGACGGACGCGTTCTCGGGCTCACCTCGTACTACGACATCGTCGCCGACGTTCCGCGTCTCCACATCGGCTACACCTGGAACCGTCCGTCCGCGCATGGCACCGGCACCAATGCGGAATCCAAGCTCCTCCTGCTCCGGCACGCCTTCGAGACGCTCGGAGTCTTCCGCGTCGGCCTGACCACGCAGTGGGTCAACTTCCAATCGCGCACGGCGATCGAGCGGCTCGGCGCCAAGCAAGACGGAGTGATGCGGGCCATGAGCCGCTACCGCAACGGGGCGCTGCGCGACAGCGTGGAGTACTCGATCATCGAGCCGGAGTGGCCCGCAGTGAAGGCCAACCTCGAGGCGAGGCTCGCCAAACGACGTTGAGCGGCCGGCGTCGCGGAGGCGTCGACCGCGACGGATCACTCGGTGGCGTTGCCCGACCAGTTGTTCGACCGGCGGGTCGCCGAGCCGCCCTGACGGAGCATGAACGCCATCGCCAGCGTGACGAGCAGGAGGCCGCCGCAGAAGGCGAGCGCGTTGAGGGCCGGCAGCCCGAACGAGATGCCCATCAGCAGGATCCCTCCGATGAAGAGGATCATGAAGAAGAGGAAGCTGAGGATCACGGGATCTCCTGTCGTCGGTACCATCTACCAGGATAGCCCCGACACGGAAACCCCCTGTGCACGTTCTTCGTCGTCTGGTCTGCTCGGAGCATGAAGACACCACTGACCGCGGTCGCCGTCTCCTGCACGCTGAAGCCGTCGCCCGCCTCCTCGAGTTCCGACCTCCTCGCGACCCAACTGCTCGACGCACTCGCCGGCCACGGCATCACGGGTGACCTGGTCCGCGCCGTCGACCTGTCGATCAGCCCCGGAGTGCAGAAGGACATGGGTGACGGCGACGAGTGGCCGAGCGTGCGACGACGCATCCTTGACGCCGACATCCTCGTGTTCGCCACTCCCACGTGGATGGGACAGCATTCCAGCGTCGCGCAGCGCGTGCTCGAACGGCTCGACGCCGAGCTCGGCGAGACCGACGCCCGCGGGCGCCCCACCCTCTTCGACAAGGTCGCCATCGCGGGCATCGTCGGCAATGAGGACGGAGCCCACCACATCGCGGCGATCCTCTTCCAGTCGCTGAACGACGTTGGTTTCACCGTCCCGGCCCAGGGCTCGGTCTACTGGAACGGCGAAGCGATGCACACCACCGACTACAAGGATCTCGACGAGACCCCGGAGAAGGTCGCCGCGGCGATCGGGACGGCGGCGCGGAACGCCGCGCACCTCGCCCGGCTGCTCAAGGCGCAGGAGTACCCGGCGGGGTGATGTCGATCACGCCGTGAGGTCGAGCACCCACTCGTTCACGGTCAGCTCTGCGCCGCGGAACTCCTCGGTGAATGCGCCGGCCAGGGCGAAGCCGTTCCGGCGGCAGACGCCGTTGGACGCCGGGTTGTCGACGCCGGGGAATGCCGTCAGGAACCGCCGGTCCCCTCGATGTTCGCGGGCATCGTCGATGACCAGCGCGAGGGCTCTCGAAGCCACCCCGCGCCCCTGCGCCTCGGGCCGGACGAACCAGCCGGTCTCCAGCGCGGGCTCTTCTCGCCAGTCCATGCGCCAGTACCCGATCGAACCGAGCGACGCCCCCGCGTCGTCTTCGATCACGAACATCCTCGCCTCGCCCGACGCCACGAGCCGCAGGTAGCGGGCCTGACGTTCGACGATCTGCTCCTCGGTCTCCGGGCCGTTCAGATGGACCGTCATCGCCGGGGTGTTCGCGGCGTGCAGCAGTTCGAGGTCGTTCTCGGACCAGAGTCGGAGCCGGAGGGATTCCATGCTCGGATGATGGCACGGGCCACCGACGCTCTGCCCGATCGGATCACCGGCGGAAGGTGACGGCCTCGTCCCGGCGCGACTTCTCGAGCGCGAGTCCGGCGAGTTCGAGTCGCCAGTAGACCCGCTTCGGCAACGCGGGAAGCTCGGCGGAGAGACCGCGCGGCGGCTTCGCGAGCCCGGCGACCAGAGACAGATCCGCACCGGCGCCGCGCACCTCGACACGCGCGTACTCGCTCCGGGTCCGCCACCGCAGATACTCCAGGTCGCGGAACGGGATCGTGTGGAGCGCAGTGCCCACTCGGACTCGAAGCTCATCGTTGCCGAAGGCGACGGAGCATGCTTCCGTGCGGCGGCGCAGGATCGCGGTGAACCCCAGGTACACGGGCAGCCCGATGACGATCCCCAGGAGGATGACGGCGATCCTCGGCCCCATCCGCATCGCGATGTCATCGAGCGCGATCAGCGCGACGACGCCGAGAAGCCCGAAGACCACGACGATCGTCACGATCGCCCGGGTGAGGGTGCGCATTCGGAGCTCGATGGCGGGGAAGCAAACGATCGACCCGTCTCCGCTCTCCTCACGTTCCCACTCCGGGGTCACGGGCGGCGGGCGCTTCTTCGCATCCCGCCGCGTGAGCAGATCGGTGACGCGACTGAGGAGGCCGAGCCAGATCCATCCGACTGCGGGGATCGCCGCCATCTGCAGCACCACAGCGACACCGCGAACGGCATCGGGGAACGGGTCGAGCAGGTCTCCCCCGAACTCGATCACCGATACGACGAGCGCGCCCAGGACGACGGCCACGATCACGTGGAAAATCGCACCGTTGCGAGCGGGCTCCATGTCGAAGGTCGCATTCACGAACGCGAAGCCGAAGCACCAGCCACCGACCAGCATGAGCAGGAAGGGGAAGAAGCTCAGGTCGTCGTCGGCGAGCGTGAAGCCGATCGCGGCGAGCAGAAGCACCGCACCCCAGAGGAGCGGGTTGCGCACCAGCTTCCGGGTCACGGTCCTGCGCACGCGGGCGTCGGTGGGGGTGGTCGTGGCGGGGGTGTTCTCCGTCATCGATTTGGACGCTACGGCGCGGGCAGAGCGGCAGTGCGCTCCCGCCAGTAGTCGATCTCGGATTTCGTGGCATGGTGGCTGAGGGGATCGACCTGCCGATCTGCCGCGTCGAGCCAGCTCTCCGCTCCGGCACGATCGCCGTCGATGCAGGCGAGTGCTCCGAGCGCGAGACCCGATTGAGCTGGTCGATTGCGCAGCGACACCGAGTAGTCCGTGTCGCGGAACCGCGGATCCCCGCGGTGGAGCACCGGCGGCAGACCCACCCCGTGCAGCAGCAGCTCGAAGAGAGCGGTGCGGTCGCCGCAGCGCTCCAGGAACGGGACGATGTCCGTGCGCACGCGTTCGGCGAGCAGGTCGAGGACGTCCTCCTCGGCGAACCACCCGGTCTCGGACACGAGCAGGTCGAGTTCGAAGGACTTGACCCGCTTCGGGTCGCGCTGCGGCGCCGGGCCGTCCTCGGGATGCAGCCCTTCGAACAGGACCCCGTACTGAACACTCATGTAGAGGTCACTGGAGTAGAAGTCCACGAGCTCCACACGTGCATCCACCCATCGGCGCCAGGTACGTCCCGACTTGCGGAAGCCGAGTTCGCGCATCGTGCCGTTCACGCGTTCGTCCAGCATGCGGTCGACCTCACCGCGCAGGAGCTTCGGGATGGGACTCGCCTTCGCCCGCACGGCCGCGGCCTTCTCCTTCTTGAGGTCGGCATCGCGCTTCTCGGCGCGTGCGACGGCCTCCGGTCCGAGCGCTGCGCCGATCCGCTTCAGCAGGTCCCGGCGGGAGATGTCTTCGAGGAGCCGTTCCAACTCGGCCAGGTCGCTGTCGGTCCCGCGCTGTGCGAGCGTGTCCACGGCGGCACTGGCCACGCGAAGAGCCAGGGACTCGGTGGAGGGAGGCCGCGTCTCGGCGCCCTGTCGAACCAAGGCTCCCAACACCTCCGAGGGCACCTCCTCCTCGGACATCGATCGCGCGGCGATCACTGTCGCCCGGACCAGGTCTTCGTTCGAGGGCGCGTAGAGATGACCGTCGGCGGCGACCCCGGTCTCCCGCGCCGCACCGACCCACTCCGCGACGAGAAGCCGGGCGGTCGCCGGACGAAGCACCTCCTGCAGCTGCCGCTGCCAGGTCTGGGACGGCGCCTTGTGCCCGAGGAGCGCGAGGTGACGCACCACGGGCTCGACGTCGTCCACCGGATGTGTACGGGCCAGCTGCCGCGCCCGTTCCGCCCACTCGTCGCCGTCGTGGACCGCCGTCAGGTCGAGCACACCCGGCGGGAGGAACGAGGCCAGCAGCCGATTGGCCGTCTTGAGGTCTTTGTCGACGTTCCAGCGCGGCGCGATCCGCCCGTGCATGAGGCCCGCGAGGTGGGTCGCGCAGGCGTCGATCGCCTCGTACAGGGCGGGGCCGACGTGCCCCGCCGCCATCGCCTTCTCCGCACCCCTCAACGCCGGCCCGCAGATGTAGTTCATGCAATCGACCTTCAGCGCCGCCTGCAGGGCGAACACCGCGGTGTCGGAGTCCCAGGGCAGGGTCTTCCGTGGCAGGGAGGTCACGATCTTGTCTTCCGCTGACCGGAACGGCCACCCGTTCACCCGCGCGGGACTGACGTCCATGATCAGCAGCAGGGCCACGAGCTGATCACGCGGTGACAGCTTCTTGACGTCGACCCCGTCGGGCCACTCGTTCATGCCGACGCCGATACGATCCAGAGCCACTTCCATCTCGTGGAGGAGGCTCTCACGTGTCAGAGGCATGTCTCGCGGTGTCGGCTTCGGCTCATACGCATCCCCGAAGTCTAGGGACGGATGCGCGTGTCTCCCAGTCGACGCCGCCGCTAGAGTCGACGCATGTCCGACATTTCGGGGAGCGGCTACACGCACGCTGACCACGCCGAGGTCGAGCGCTGGTGGAGCGTGGGGTACGCCGTCCGCCTCGCGGTCGCGATGGTTCTCGCGGGTGCGGTGGTCGGCGCGATCCTCGGCCCGGTCGGGCTGCTGCTCGCTCAGTTGTCCGTGGCGTGGTCGGGCGGTTCCCTGTCCTATCCCGCGTGGATGTACGGCCAGGCCGCGTTGCTGCAGGCCGCACTCGGCGTGCTGATCGGCAGCAGCGGATCGCTCGCGATGGTGCTGCTGCTTCCGCGCCCCGCGACGAGACGTGCACTGCTCCTCCGCATCGCCGCAGGACCGATGATCGCCGGCGGCCTGCTGATCGTCCTGTCACTGTTCTGGGGCGCGGCCGGTCTGCCCTCGCTGCTGCTCCAGACGGCCTTCGGCTGTGCTGTCTTCGTGTTCGCGGGTGTGCTCGCACGCTCGACGCGGATCGAGTCGATCGTCTCGGAGTGAGTGGTGGGGCCGCTGCCCCGCAGGACGCCTGAGTCCGACCGCTCCGGCACGGGTCAGGTCGAGAGGAGCGGCGGTGTGGTCGGAGTCCCGACCGGCCGCGTCGCACGACTGACCTCCTAGAAGCGGCGCACCGTTCGGCGCGGATCGTTCTCGACATACCGTGCTCGGCAATTGCGGATGCCGATGCGGCCGACTGGTGTCGGGTGTAGGTTGCGGAGATGGAGCCGATCCGCGTGGGCCTCGTGGCCGACCCGGCTTCGCCCACGGCCGTCGCCCGTCGGATGACCGACCTCAGGCCGCCGCTCGCCGCTGAGGCCGACGGCTGGATCGTCGAACTCGTCAGCGAGCCGTTCACCCTCGGGTCTGAAGACGTCGACGTCGCCCTGGAACGACTTCGTGCGCACGCCGACCAGAACCGGTGGGATCTCGTCATCGGCGTCACCGAGCTCCCCGTTCGCGATGATGACGGCCGCTACCTGCTGGCCGCGATCGATCCTCGACGCCTGTCAGCGGTGCTGTCGCTGCCCGCCCTGGGCGGCTTCCGGGTGCAGACTCGCGCCCGCCACGCGGTGCAGGGGCTCGTCGACGGGATGGCCGAACCCGCCTCGCCCGAGGAGCAGCGCCTGCCGCTGCCTCGGCTCAGCGCCCGTGGGCGCGTGCTTCTGGGCATGGTGCTGGCCAACCGTCCGTGGCTGCTCGCCGCCGGGCTCAAGTCCGCACTGGTCGCCGCCCTGGCGACCGGCGCGGTGGCGACGATCGAGCCGACGATATGGTCGCTCGCCATCTCGCTGTCGGGCTGGCGTCTGGCTGCGGCGACGCTGGCTTCCATCGCGATCATCATCGCCTGGATCGTGATCGACGGCAGGCTCTGGGACCGTCCCGACGATGACTCACCGCAGGCGCGGGAGAGATCCCGTCTCTACAACACCTCGACGCTGCTGACTCTGACCATCGGCATCATCATCTGCTATCTGGCGCTGTATGTCGTGAACCTGGCCTGGGCGCTCTTCGTGCTCGACACGACGGTGATGAGCGAAGCCCTCGGCCGAACAGTCGGCGTCGGCGATCTGTTCGTGCTCACCTGGTTCGTCGCATCGGCGGCGACTCTCGGCGGGGCCTTGGGCACGGGCCTGGAATCCGACGACGCGATCCGCGCCGCCACGTACTCGAAGCGCGAGGAAGAGCGGCGCGCCCGCCTGGCCGACGGGCGCGCCTGAGTTCATCTCCGAAGGATCAGAAGTCCCAGTCGTCGTCTTCCGTGGCCTCGGCCTTGCCGATGACGTACGACGAGCCCGACCCCGAGAAGAAGTCGTGGTTCTCGTCGGCGTTCGGCGAGAGCGCCGACAGGATCGCCGGGTTCACGTTCGTGACACTGGAGGGGAACATCGCCTCGTAGCCCAGGTTCATGAGGGCCTTGTTGGCGTTGTAGTGCAGGAACTTCTTGACGTCTTCGGTCAGACCGACGCCGTCGTAGAGGTCCTGCGTGTACTGCACCTCGTTGTCGTAGAGCTCGTACATCAGCGAGAACGTGTAGTCCTTGAGCTCGTCGCGACGCTCCTGGGTCTCGTTCTCGAGGCCCTTCTGGAACTTGTAGCCGATGTAGTAGCCGTGCACGGCCTCGTCACGGATGATGAGGCGGATCAGGTCGGCCGTGTTCGTCAGCTTCGCCTTCGAGGACCAGTAGATCGGCAGGTAGAACCCCGAGTAGAAGAGGAACGACTCCAGCAGGGTGGAGGCCACCTTGCGCTTGAGCGGGTCGTCTCCCTGGTAGTAGTCCATGATGATCTGAGCCTTCTTCTGAAGGTTCGGATTCTCGGTCGACCACCGGAAGGCCTCGTCGATCTCCTTCGTCGACGCGAGCGTCGAGAAGATCGAGGAGTAGCTCTTCGCGTGCACCGACTCCATGAACGCGATGTTCGTGTACACGGCCTCTTCGTGAGGCGTGATCGCGTCGGGGATCAGCGACACCGCACCCACGGTGCCCTGGATCGTGTCGAGCAGGGTGAGACCGGTGAACACCCGCATGGTGAGCAGCTGCTCGTCGGGGGTGAGCGTGTTCCACGACTGCACGTCGTTGGACAGCGGCACCTTCTCCGGCAGCCAGAAGTTGTTCACCAGACGGTTCCAGACCTCGAGGTCCTTGTCGTCCTGGATGCGGTTCCAGTTGATCGCCTGCACGCTGGAGACCAGCTTGAGTCTTTCAGGAGTCATTTTCTTCGTCGTCTCTCGGGGTTCAGCTGTGTTCGCGGGTCAACGGGTCAGAGCATGCACGAGACGCACTCGGCCATGTCGGTGCCCTCGAGCGCCAGCTGACGCAGGCGGATGTAGTAGATCGTCTTGATGCCCTTGCGCCATGCGTAGATCTGCGCCTTGTTGATGTCACGCGTGGTGGCGGTGTCCTTGAAGAACAGCGTCAGCGACAGGCCCTGGTCGACGTGCTGCGTGGCGGCCGCGTACGTGTCGATGACCTTCTCGTAGCCGATCTCGTATGCGTCCTGGTAGTACTCCAGGTTGTCGTTCGTCATGAACGCCGCCGGGTAGTAGACGCGACCGAGCTTGCCTTCCTTGCGGATCTCGATCTTCGACGCGATCGGGTGGATCGACGACGTGGAGTTGTTGATGTACGAGATCGAGCCGGTCGGCGGGACTGCCTGCAGGTTCTGGTTGTAGATGCCGTGCTTCTGGATCGACGCCTTCAGCTCGGCCCAGTCGTCCTGCGTCGGGATGTGCTTGCCGGCGAAGAGCTCCTTGACCTTCTCGGTCGCGGGGACCCACGCCTGGTCGATGTACTTGTCGAAGAACTCCCCCGACGCGTACTTCGAGTCCTCGAACCCGTCGAACGTGGTGCCGCGCTCGATGGCGAGGTTGTTCGACGCACGCAGCGCGTGGAACAGCACCGTGTAGAAGTAGATGTTCGTGAAGTCGATGCCCTCTTCCGAGCCGTAGTACACGTGCTCGCGAGCGAGGTAGCCGTGCAGGTTCATCTGGCCGAGGCCGATGGCGTGCGAGCGGTCGTTGCCGTCCTCGATCGAGCGCACAGAGCCGATGTGGCTCTGGTCGCTGACCGCGGTGAGGGCGCGGATGGCCGTCTCGACGGTCTGGCCGAGGTCGTCGGCATCCATCGACAGCGCGATGTTCATCGAGCCGAGGTTGCAGGAGATGTCCTTGCCGATGTTGTCGTACGACAGGTCGTCGTTGTACGTGGTCGGCGTGTTCACCTGCAGGATCTCGCTGCAGAGGTTGGACATGTTGATCCGACCCTTGATCGGGTTGGCCTTGTTCACCGTGTCTTCGAACATGACGTACGGGTAGCCGGACTCGAACTGGATCTCGGCAACGGTCTGGAAGAACTCGCGCGCGTTGATCTTGGTCTTCTTGATGCGCGGGTCGTCGACCATCTCGCGGTACTTCTCGGTGACCGAGATGTCGCCGAACGGCACGCCGTAGACCTTCTCTACGTCGTACGGCGAGAACAGGTACATGTCCTCGTCGTTCTTGGCGAGCTCGAACGTGATGTCGGGAACGACGACACCGAGCGACAGCGTCTTGATGCGGATCTTCTCGTCGGCGTTCTCACGCTTGGTGTCGAGGAAGCGCATGATGTCGGGGTGGTGGGCGTTGAGGTACACCGCGCCCGCACCCTGACGGGCACCGAGCTGGTTGGCGTAGCTGAAGCTGTCTTCGAGGAGCTTCATCACGGGGATGATGCCCGAGGACTGGTTCTCGATCTGCTTGATCGGCGCACCCGACTCGCGGATGTTCGAGAGCAGCAGGGCCACGCCGCCGCCGCGCTTGGAGAGCTGCAGCGCGGAGTTGATGCCGCGGGCGATCGACTCCATGTTGTCTTCGATGCGCAGCAGGAAGCAGCTGACGAGCTCGCCGCGCTGTGCCTTGCCGGCGTTGAGGAAGGTCGGGGTGGCCGGCTGGAAGCGGCCGGAGATGATCTCCTCGACGAGGGCGACGGCGAGCTTCTCGTCACCGTCGGCGAGACCGAGGGCGGTCATGACGACGCGGTCCTCGAAGCGCTCGAGGTAGCGCTTGCCGTCGAAGGTCTTCAGCGTGTAGCTCGTGTAGTACTTGAACGCCCCGAGGAACGTCTCGAAGCGGAACTTCTTGCCGTAGGCGAGGTCGTTGAGCTTCTGGATGAACTCCATCGAGTACTTCTCGATGACGGCGCCCTCGTAGTACTCCTTCTCCACGAGGTAGTCCAGACGCTCCTTGAGCGAGTGGAAGAACACCGTGTTCTGGTTCACGTGCTGCAGGAAGTACTCCCGCGCGGCGCGCTTGTCGGCGTCGAACTGGATCTTCCCGTTCGCGTCGTACAGGTTGAGCATCGCGTTGAGGGCGTGATAGTCGAGCCCCTCGTAAGAGGGGTTCGCCTTGAATGCCACTGTCTCGGTCACTGAAGCTGCCACCGTCGTTCCAATCCGTCGCTCACGCGATCCACATCGTCTTGTGTGCCGAAGATCTCGAGCCGATACAAGTGAGGCACGTGGCACTTGCGGCTGATGATGTCACCGGCGAGGCAGAACGCATCGCCGAAGTTGGTGTTGCCCGCGGAGATCACTCCGCGGATGTGGCGCCGGTTGCGCTCGTCGTTGAGAAACCGGATCACCTGTTTGGGGACGGCGCCCTTCTCGACGCCGCGCCCCGCACCCCCGCCGTAGGTGGGGGTGACCAGCACGAAAGGCTCGTCGATGACGAGGTCTTCTTCGTGGCGGTGGAGGGGGATGCGTCGGGACGGGAATCCGAGTTTCTCGATGAAGCGCGCAGTGTTACCCGACACGCTCGAGAAGTAGATCAGGAGCGGCGCTGCGGTCGCGACGGCGCTCATGGGGCGTCACGCCAGACGGGAGGCGAGCTCGTCGATCTTGTCGGGACGGAAGCCCGACCAGTGGCCCTCGTCGGTGACGACGACGGGTGCCTGCAGGTAGCCGAGCGCCTTGACCTGCTCGAGCGCCGTCGGGTCCTCGGAAAGGTCGAGGATCTCGTACTCGATGCCCTTGGCATCGAGGGCGCGGTAGGTGGCGTTGCACTGAACGCAGGAAGGCTTTGTGTAGACCGTGATCGACATCTTTTCGTAACCCCTCAAATCTCTGGCCTGCTGCTAATCAGGCGTTTTCCCGGTAGACCCCCTGCCGGGACTTCAATACTACATATGGGGACCGACATTGGGGGCGACCACAAGGGGTAGTAGTTACATCCGTGTAGTTATCCACCGTTCTCTACAGATACAACACAGGTTCTCCACCGTTTCTTCCACAGGCCGAGACCCCTTCGCGTGGCTCACGAACCCCGAGAAATCGCGGCTGGGAAGCCCCTGTGAGCGATCCATCCACAGGGGGCACGCTACGACGCCCCTCGGACATTTCGTTTCCTGTGGAATCGGACCTTCGGCGTGTCGCGGGCGTGTCGTCACACCCCGTCTTCCACGACCACCCTCGAGGCCCGGTACCGTTGTCTGGTGGCGGGATATCGGGACCTTCTTCGCACGCCCGGAGTGGCGCGCATGATCGCGGCTCAGCTGACCGCGCGCTTCCCCAACGGGATGATGTCCCTCGCGATCCTGCTGCACGTCGAGCAGCAGACCGGGTCGTACGGCTCCGCCGGCCTCGTCCTCGCCGCGACCAGCGTCGGGCAGGCCGTCGCCGGCCCGATCACGAGCCGGTGGATGGGCGTCTGGGGCATGCGGCGGGTGCTCACCCTCACCCTCTCGGTCTGCGTCGTCGCCGTGCTCGGACTCGCGCTGCTTCCGCTCGACGTGCCCGGCTACATGCTGCTCGGCATGGTCGCGGGGCTCTCCACTCCCCCCGTGCAGGCCGCCGTCCGCACGATCTACCCCAAGCTCGTCAACTCCTCGAACCTGACGCCACTGTTCTCCCTCGACGCCTCGCTGCAGGAGATCATCTGGGTGCTGGCGCCGGTCGTCATCACCCTGGTCTCCACCCAGATCGGCACGCCGGAGGGCCTGCTGCTGGTGGCGATCATCCTCGTCGGCGGCGGCGCCTGGTTCATCCTCTCCCCCGAGGTCGGCCGGGTGCGCATCCCGCGCAGCCGCAATGCGCTCGGCAAGGTGGTCCTCAAACCGCCCGTGCTGCTGGCGACGGTGATCGGCTTCCTGCTGATCGGGGCCTGTTCCGCGGTGGAGGTGGGCGTCGTCGCGACCTTCGAGCACGGCAGCCTCGCGGCCGGACTCGTGCTTGCCGTGTTCTCGGCGGGGAGCCTGGCCGGCGGCCTGGCGTTCGGCCACATCCCGATCGGGCCGTGGGCCATGGCACGCCGCCTGCTGATCGTCACGATCGGCCTCGGCCTCACGATGGTCATGCTCAACGTGTTCTGGCTGGGCGGCACCCTCATCCTCGCCGGCATCGGCATCGCCCCCGCCCTCGCCGTGCTCTTCGCCATCACCTCGGCCAGCGTGAAGTTCAGCGAGACCGCTGAAGCCTTCGGCTGGGCCGGCACCGGGCAGCTCATCGGCGCGGCGGCAGGATCCGCCGTCGCCGGTTTCCTCGTCGACGTCAGCGACTGGCGCGGCGCCTACCTCGCCGCCACGATCTTCGCCGCGGTCGGTCTGCTCGTCTCCATCGTCTTCGTCCGTTCCTTCCCCGACCTGCGTCATCGCGACGCGAGCCCGCATCCCGACACCGAACCCCTGGCGGTCACCCCCTCATGAGCTCCACCTCCACCCCCGTCTCCGCACCCGAGATCGTCTGCATCGGCGAGACCATGGCGCTGATCACACCGAGCGACGCCGCACTCGCGACAGCCGGTCACGCGACGATCGGCATCGCCGGCGCCGAGTCGAACGTCTCCGCCGGGGTCGCAGCGACCGGGCACCGCGTGGCCTGGGCCTCCCGCCTCGGCGCCGATCCGCTCGGCGACCGCATCGCGTCGGAGCTCGAGCGACGCGGCGTGGAACTGTGGGTCGAGCGCGACGGCGCCACCCCCACCGGCGTGATGTTCAAGGATCCGGGCGTCGAGTCCTCCTCCGTCTACTACTACCGCCGAGGCTCCGCCGCCTCGCACATGGAGGCGGGGTTCCTGCCGACAGAGCGGCTCGAGGGCGTACGCATCGTGCACACCACCGGGATCACGCCCGCGCTCTCCGCATCCTGCCGCGAGATGGTGGACCGTCTCTTCGTCGACGCACGCACGGCCGGTGCACTCGTGTCCTTCGACGTGAACGACCGCCGCCCGCTGTGGAGCCGGGAGGACGCGGCCGAGACCCTCGCACGACTGGCCGACGCCGCCGACATCACCTTCGTCGGACGCGACGAGGCCGAACGCATCTGGGGAACCGTGACCCCGGCGGAGATCCGCGCCTTCCTGCCGAACTGCGCACTCCTCATCGTCAAGGACGGCGACGTCGGCGCGACCGCGTTCGACGGCGATGCCGAGCCGGTGTTCGTCCCCGCGCCCGTGGTCGACGTGGTCGAGCCGGTCGGCGCCGGCGATGCTTTCGCCTCCGGCTTCCTGGCGGCGACCCTCGACGGCGCCGACCTCGCCGCACGCCTCTCCGCGGGTCACGCCGCGGCCGAGAGGGTGCTGCTGATCGCGGCCGACCTGCCGGCGCTGCCGCCGCTCGACTGACGCGCGGGATCACGTTCGGGGAAGCACTCCCCCTTTCACTGAACGCACGTTCAGAGATCGCCGAGCGGCGTCAAGCGACCGCTCGATGAACGCTCGTCGCCTTTCGATGAACGACGGATGACGCCTCACGGGAACCGCCGTTTCGCTGCGCCCCGCGCTAGTAGCTTCGCGAATGGCGCCTCCTCCACCCTGTTGCAGCGCGCCATCACCCCTCTCGAATCCCGACGAAAGGTGCTGCCTGCGATGGCGCGCTTGCCACGATCCCTGACCCTGCGGCGCACTGCCGCGTTCACCGCGGGCGGCCTCGCCGCCGCTGTCGGCCTCTCGTTCCTCGGAGGCGGCGTCGCCGTCGCCGCGGGAGGTCTCAACCCGCCCGCCGTCGCCCCCGCGACGGTGTTCGTCCCCTCGGCCGTGCCGGATCGCGTGATCCTCACCCCGACCGCGACCCCCGAGACGAGCCAGAGCATCAGCTGGCGCACCTCCTCGGACATCACGTCGCCGCAGGTGCAGCTCGCCCCGCTCACCGCGACCCCCGTCGACGTGGCCGCCGCCCGCACGATCACCGCCACCACCACCGGATTCGAGTCGAACTTCGGTTACGAGATCGCCCACCACTCGGCGACGGTGGATCAGCTGAAGGCCGCGACGACGTATCTGTACCGGGTGGGCGACGGCACCACCTGGAGCGAGTGGCTCGAGTTCACCACGGCGAGCGACAAGCCGGGCAACTTCAGCTTCCTCGTGCAGGGCGACGCACAGAACGACAACAAGGCGTTCACCTCCCGCGCCCTCCGCGCCGCGTTCGAGGCCCGCCCGTACGCACGCACGGTCGTGCACGCCGGTGACCTGATCGACACCGAAACCTCGGATGCCGAATGGGGCGAGTGGCATGAGGCCGCCGCGTTCTCGAACCAGTACCTCAACGTGATCGCCGCCACCGGCAACCACGAGTACTACCCGGGCCCGGAGCTGTCGAAGCACTGGGACGCGCAGTTCGAGTATCCGTCCAACGGCCCGGAGGGCGCCGACCTCGGCGAGACCGTCTACTCCGTCGACTACCAGGGCGTGCGCTTCATCACCCTCAACAGCACGCAGGCGTTCGACCCCGCGAGCCTGTCGACGCAGACGAAGTGGCTCGAGGCCCAGCTCGCCGAGAACCCGAACACCTGGACCGTCGTGGCCTTCCACCACCCGGTCTTCTCGGTGACGTCCGGCCGCGACAACGCGGTGCTGCGCGACGCCTGGATGCCGCTGTTCGAGAAGTACGGCGTCGACCTCGTCGTCCAGGGCCACGACCACGCCTACGGTCGCGGCAACCTGATCGCCAACGAGAAGAACCTGCCCGCGGGTGCCGACCCGAAGAAGAGCCACACCGGACCGGTGTACCTCGTCTCCGTCGCGGGACCGAAGATGTACGTCCCCGACCCTGCGGAGGACAACAACTGGACGGCCAACGACGCGAACCTCCGTGTCACCGGGCGTGACGTGCAGCTGTTCCAGACGGTCGACGTCACCGACGACGAGTTCCACGTCGAGGCACGAACCGTCGACGGCGCCCTGTTCGACTCCTTCACGATCGAGATGGCGAAAGACGGCAGCAAGCTCGTGAGCGACGACACGGCGTGGGCGGCAGGCCCCGGCTCGACGCGCGACGGTCTGCCGGGAGCCGTCGACCCGGTCGACCCCGTGGACCCCGTCGACCCGGTGGATCCCGTCGACCCGGTGGACCCCGTGGACCCGGATGGCGTCTCGATCACCCTCTCCACCGCGCAGGTCGCTCCCGGCGAGGAGATCGAGCTGCAGGCGAAGGGCCTCGAGCCCGGCGAACGCGCCTCGATCGAGCTGCACTCGACACCGGTGCAGCTGGCCGTCGCCTCGAGCGACGACGACGGTGCGCTGGCCGCGACCGTACGCATCCCCGCCGACACCGCACCCGGCGAGCACGAGATCGTCGTGACCGGCCTGGGCTCCGACGCCACCGGACGCATCGCGATCATCGTGACGCAGCCGTCGGACGGCGGCGGCTCCCTCGCTGCGACCGGGTGGGCCGGAGGCGGCCTCGCCCTGATCGGCATCCTCATCACCGCGGCCGGCGCCGCCGTGATCCTCCGCACCCGTTCCCGCTCCCGCTCCGCCGCGTGACCGGCACCTTCCTCACTCCCGAAAGGCATTGATCTCGATGACCACCCCCTTCACGCGGCGCCGCACCCCGTGGCGACTCGCCGCCTGCGCCCTCGCGGGAGCCGTGCTCCTGTCGGGCGGCGTCCTCACCGCCCCTGCGCCCAGTGCGCAGGCGGCGGAGGACACCCCTTCCCGCTGGGAGCCCTCCGCGATCCCCGACCGGATCGTCCTCACTCCCGCCGCCGACGCCACCACGCAGCAGAGCGTGACCTGGCGCACATCGGCGACCACCGACCGCGGACTGGTGCAGTACCGCACCATGACGCCCGCCCCCTACCCGGGTGGCGTGCTCGAAGCGGAAGCCGCCCACACCGAGGTCACCACCGATATCGGCTACACCCAGAACATGCACACCGCCACCATCACGGGCCTGCAGCCCGGTGTCGAGTACATGTACCGCGTGGGCGACGGGACGAACTTCTCCGAATGGCAGGACTTCGCCACGGCCAGCGCGACCGATAAGACGACCTCGTTCATCTTCCTCGGCGACATCCAGAACGGCATCCTCAGCGACGGCTCGCGCGTGCTGCGCAATGCCTTCCGCGACCGGCCGAACGCAGATGCAGTGGTGCAGATCGGCGACCTCGTGAACGACGCGAACTCGGACGAGCAGTGGGGTGAGCTGTTCGACGCCTTCTCCTACTCTCTGGGCACGCAGAACCTCATCACGACGCCGGGCAATCACGAGTACGACGGTGGCCTGTCCCGCACCTGGCGCGCACAGCTCCCCTACCCGGACAACGGTCCGAGCGGCGAGGGCGACATCTACGACGAGCTCGCCGGCACGGTGTACTACACCGACCGCGAAGGCGTGCGCTTCATCTCCCTCAACAGCAACATCTCGTCCGAGGAGGGCCTGCGCGTCCAGGCCGAATGGCTCGAAGGGGTGCTCGCCGACAACGCGAACGAGTGGACCGTCGTGCTGTTCCACCACCCCGTGTACTCCCTCGACGAGGGCCGCAACAATCTCGGCATCCGCACCGTCTGGGGCTCCCTCCTGGAGAAGTACAACGTCGACCTGGTGCTCCAGGGGCACGACCACGCCTACGGCCGCGGCAACACCCTCGCCGCGGAGCAGAACCTCCCGGCGGGTGCCGACCCCAAGAAGAGCGCGACCGGACCGGTCTACGTCGGTTCGAGCGCGAGCGTGAAGCTGTACGAGTACGGCCCGCGCCTGTGGAAGGAGAACGGCGCGCACCTGCGTCGGCTCGACGGCGGCAAGCAGTTCTACCAGCTCGTCGACGTCACCGAGGGCACGCTCCGGTACGAATCGCGCACGGCCGACGGCAAGTTCTTCGACGGTGTGACCATCAAGAAGGACGACAAGGGCAAGCTCGTCACCGACGGGGTCGACCCGCAGGAGATCCCGACGGGTCCCGTGCAGCCGTGCCTCGGCTGCGGCGGCAACCCGGACCCGGGTGAGGTCACGCCCGACGTGCCGACCGGCGAGGTCGACTACGAGGTCACCGGACAGCTCGCGTCGGTGGACCGTTCGAAGGCGAGCCTGCCCGCGGGCATGGCGTACTCCGAGTCACGGGACCTGCTGTATCTCGGCGACCAGAACGGTCGGAAGATCTTCGAGATCGACCCGGACACCGACAAGGTCCTGGGCGAGATGACACTGCCGGAGAACATCCGCGACATCGGCATCGACGACGAGAAGAACCTGCTCTACGTCGGACAGCAGAACCGCAACTGGCTCGTCGTGTCCATCGGCATCGACACCTTCGGACAAGTCGTCCGAGGACCCTTCCCCACGATCGAGTCCAACCGCTCGATCGACGTCGACCCGAAACTCGGACACGTCTACGTCGCCGTCCCCTCCCGCGGCATCGAAGTCCTCGACGCCGAGACCGGGGCCTCCCTCGGAGTCATCAACGGCACCGCAGACGCCTACTACGTCGCCGCCGACCCCACCACCGGCACCGTCGTCAGCACCAAGTTCCACGACCTCACGAATGTCGTGAACGTCGAGGCCTTCGATGCCGACAACGGCTTCAAGAAACTGTGGTCCAAGGCGACTCGCGCGAACCCGCGTCAGCTCGACATCGACTCCACCAACGGCCTGCTGTACGTCGGCTACACCGGTACGGGCAAGGGCGCGGGCGGATTCTCGGTGCACGACCTCACTACCGGGAAGGCGCTCGGCGACTTCGCCGATCCGAAGTACGGGAAGGACGGCTACGGCATCACGGTCGACGAGGAGCACCAGCGCGTGTTCGTCTCCAACCGCGACTTCCGCCTCAACCCGCCCGGAGAGGAACTCACCTCCGCAGCCGTCACCGTCAGCGAACGGGTGCTCCCGGAGACCCTGAGCTACGAATCGGCGGGGCACCTGGCATCGGTGGATCGTTCGAAGGCGAGCCTGCCCGCGGGCATGGCCTATTCCGAATCGCGCGACCTGCTGTATCTGGGCGACCAGAACAGTCGGAAGATCTTCGAGATCGACCCCGACACCGACAAGGTCCTCGGCGAGATGACACTGCCGGAGAACATCCGCGACATCGGCATCGACGACGAGAAGAACCTCCTCTACGTCGGACAGCAGAACCGCAACTGGCTCGTCGTGTCCATCGCCCCCGACACCTTCGGACAAGTCGTCCGAGGACCCTTCCCCACGATCGAGTCCAACCGCTCGATCGACGTCGACCCGAAACTCGGACACGTCTACGTCGCCGTCCCCTCCCGCGGCATCGAAGTCCTCGACGCCGAGACCGGGGCCTCCCTCGGAGTCATCAACGGCACCGCAGACGCCTACTACGTCGCCGCCGACCCCACCACCGGCACCGTCGTCAGCACCAAGTTCCACGACCTCACGGACGTGATCAACCTGGAGGCCTTCGACGCATCGAACGGGTTCGCGAAGCTGTGGGAGCGCACGAGCAGGGCCAACCCCCGTCAGGTCGACATCGACTCGACGAACGGCCTGCTCTACGTCGGCTACACCGGGACGACGGCCGATCGCGGCGGGTTCTCCGTGCACGACCTCGCGACAGGCGCACTGCTCGGCGACTTCGCGGGACCGAAGTACGGCAAGGACGGCTACGGCATCACGGTCGACGAGGAGCACCAGCGCGTGTTCGTCTCCAACCGCGACTTCCGCCTCAACCCGCCAGGCGAGGAACTCACCTCCGCAGCCGTCACCGTCAGCGTCCGCAAGGTCGACCCCACGGATCCGACCGATCCCACGGATCCGACCGATCCCACGGATCCGACCGATCCGACGGACCCGACGGACCCGACGGACCCGACCGATCCGACGGACCCGACGGACCCGGAGACCCCGGTGTTCACGGCCCGCTCGCTGTCGGTGATCCCCTCGGCGACCGACGTCCCCGAGTCGGATGATCGGCCGGTCGGGTCAGTCGTCGACAGTCGCACCGGCAACCTCTTCGTCGGCAACGAGATGCGCCCGGCGCGCGTCTGGGAGATCGACCCGGAGACGGATGCCATCGTGCGCACGCTCGACGTGCCGGCTCCGACCGCGGCAGACGAAGGTGTGCGAGACGTCGCGCTCGACGAGTCGACGGGCGAGCTGTACGTCGCCTATTCGAACCAGTGGCTCGTGATGGATGCCGCCAGCGGCGACCTGAAGCGCGGGCCGTACGCGTTCACGGCGAACGTCCGCGGCATCGACGTCGACCCCGAGACGGGGCTGGTGTTCGGAGCGACGCGCGGGTCGGGCGTCGAGATCATGGATGCCGCCACGGGCGCGCCGATCACCGTCACACCCGCGGGCGAGTCGGCCTGGCGTTCGCACGGGGTCGCCTGGGACGGGGTCAACGACCGTCTGTACGTCAGCACGGCCGACGCGGAGGGATCGGTGGACGGTGTGCGGGTGTTCGCCGGTGGAACCTGGGAGCTCGTCGGGACCATCCCGATGGCGAACGCCGACCTGCGATCGCTGGCCGTCGACACCACAGCCGGACGACTCATCGCCGGGCACCAGTCGGCGACCTTCGATGCGAGCGGGGTGTCGGTCTACTCGACGGCGGACCTCTCGCTGGTCGCCCGTCTGAGCGCCCATGCATACGGCAACAAGGTCTACGGCGTCTCGGTGAACCCCACCGACGGCGAGATCTACGTGTCGGCGCGTGACCGGTTCCCCTCGGGACTGATCGCGATCAGCACCGACTGACCGGACCGGCAGGCCGGCAGAGGGGATGCATCCATCCGGGTGCATCCCTTCTGTGCGCGCCCGGTCGTAGGCTGGTGCCATGCCTGCACCGCTCACGCTCCCCCGCCTCTGGTGGGGCGCTCCGTCGGCCTCTCGACGGGCGCTTCTGGTCCACGGTCTCGGCTCTTCGGGCGCGCTGATGTGGCGCCTGGGGGACGCTCTCGCCGACGCCGGATGGCATGCGACAGCCATCGATCTCCGGGGTCATGGTGACGCCCCGCGCTCCCTCGACTACTCCGTGGCCGCGTTCGGCGCCGACCTCGCCGCCACCCACCCGGAGCACGGCGGGGCCTGGGACGCGGTCATCGGCCACTCGCTCGGCGGCGCGGCGAGCACGGTCGCGGCGGCATCCGACCCCGACTGGACGCGACGCCTCGTGCTCATCGACCCCGCGATCCATGTCGACGGGCGTGACGCGGCCATCGTCCGCCGGAGCCAGGAGCGCGCCTTCGCCGACACCCGGCTCGAGGTCGTGCAGCAGGAGCATCCGCACTGGCATCCGCAGGATCAGGAGCTCAAGGTCGATGCCGTCCTGCGCGCCAGCGCGTGGGCGGTGGAGCAGACCAGCGTGCAGAACCAGCCGTGGGATGTGCGGGCCGACGCCGCGCGCCTCACCGTGCCGACGCATGTGATCGGTGCCGATCCCGCCGTCTACAGCATCTTCACGGGTGACCTCGCCGACGAGGTCCTCGCCGCGAATCCGCTGATCACCCTGTCCGTCGTCGAGGGCGCAGGGCATTCGCTGCACCGTGATCGCCCGGATGAATCGGTCCGACAGCTTCTGGAGGCACTCGCATGAGCACGTTCGACCCCACAGCCTTCCTTCCCGACGACCTTCTCGAGCGGATCAGGGAGCGCGCGCCGATCCACGACCGCGAGAACACGTTCCCCCAGCAGGATCTGGACGAGCTGCGGGCCGCCGGCTACCTCTCGATCCTCGTGCCGACCGAGCGCGGCGGCGCGGGGCTCGGGCTCGCCGAGGCCGCGATCCTGCAGCAGCGTCTGGCGGGCGCCGCTCCGGCGACGGCGCTGGCCATCAACATGCACCTGGTGTGGACCGGCGTCGCGAAGGTGTTCTCCGACCGCGGCGTTCCGGGCCTCGAGTTCGTGCAGGACGGCGCGGTCGCCGGCGAGGTCTTCGCCTTCGGCATCAGCGAGGGCGGCAACGACCTCGTCCTGTTCGGCAGCGACACCACCGCCGTGCCCGACGGTGACGGCGGCTACACCTTCACCGGCACCAAGATCTTCACCTCCCTCGCTCCCGTGTGGACGCGGCTCGGACTGCACGGGCTCGACACCACGAGCCCGGATGCCCCGAAGCTCGTGTTCGCCTTCGTCGAGCGAACGGATGCCGTGACCACGTCCGACGACTGGGACACCCTGGGCATGCGGGGTACGCAGAGCCGCACCACGCGGCTGAACGGCGCCATCGCGGATGCCGCGCACGTGGTGCGTCGCATCGACCCCGGTCCCAGCCCCGACCCGATCGTGTTCGGCATCTTCTCGGTGTTCGAGATCCTGCTGGCCTCGGTCTACACCGGCATCGCCGGGCGGGCGCTCGAGCTGGCGGTCGCGACCGCGCAGAAGCGGCACTCCAAGAAGACGGGCCTCGCCTACAGCCAGGACCCGGACATCCGTTGGCGTATCGCCGACATGGGGCTGGCCTACGACGCGCTGCCTCCGCAGATCGCGGCCCTCGCCCGCGACGTGGACGACCGGGTCGACAACGGCGCACGCTGGTTCCCGCTGCTCTCGGGCGTCAAGCACCGCGCGATCACGATGGCCAAGCACGTCGTCGACGAGGCGATGCTCGTCGCGGGCGGCGGCTCCTACTTCTCCGCCAACGAGCTGTCACGTCTCTACCGCGACGTGCTGGCCGGCGCGTTCCACCCCTCCGACCCCGAATCGGCGCACTCCACCGCGGCGAGCGCGTTGCTGGGGCCGATCGAGGGCTGAGCAGCTTTTCCGCCGATTCCGCAGATGAATTGCTGTAGGACCACCGAATCGGTTGCCTGACGCCAGGACGAGTGCCAGGATCGCAGCATGGGTCCGGTCAAGAAGAATCCCCCACTCGACGCGATCGCCAAGACCATCATCGAGCTGCTCCAGGAAGACGGGCGCCGCTCCTACTCCGACATCGGCCGGGTGGTCGGCCTGAGCGAGGCCGCCGTGCGGCAGCGGGTGCAGCGGCTGACCGAGACCGGCGTGATGCAGATCGTCGCCGTGACCGATCCGATGCAGTTGGGTTTTCCCCGGCAGGCGATGATCGGCATCCGTGTGGCCGGAGACACGCGGCACGTGGCCGAGGCCGTCGCCGCGATCGATGCGATCGACTACGTGGTGATCACCGTCGGATCGTTCGACGTCCTCGCGGAGGTGGTCTGCGAGGACGACGACCACCTGCTGTCACTGATCAACGACGTCATCCGCCCGATCGACGGCGTCCTCTCCACCGAGACCTTCATCTACGCGAAACTGCAGAAGCAGCTCTACAACTGGGGGACCAGATGAACACCAGCCGCACCATCCCGTCCGAGCCTCAGCTGCAGGCGATGGCGAAGGACCATCTCTGGATGCACTTCGCCCGACAGTCCACGATGGCCGAGTCGGGTGTGCCCATCATCGTCAAAGGCGACGGGCACCGGATCTGGGATGCGCAGGGCAAGGAGTACTTCGACGGCCTCGCCGGCCTGTTCGTCGTGAACGCCGGACACGGTCGGAGGCGACTCGCCGAGGCCGCTGCGGCGCAGGCATCCGAGCTGGCGTTCTTCCCGCTGTGGTCGTACGCGCATCCGGCGGCGATCGAGCTGGCCGACCGTCTTGCGGACGAAGCTCCGGGCGACCTCAACCGGGTCTTCTTCTCCACCGGTGGCGGCGAGGCCGTGGAGACCGCGTTCAAGCTCGCCAAGCATTATTGGAAGCTGCAGGGCAAGCCCACCAAGCACAAGGTGATCTCCCGCGCGGTGGCGTATCACGGCACCCCACAGGGAGCGCTGGCGATCACCGGCATCCCCGCGATGAAGTCGATGTTCGAGCCGGTCACCCCGGGCGGCTTCCGCGTGCCCAACACCAACTTCTACCGCGCGGCCGAGATGGGCGGGCCGGCCGACGACCTCGAGGCGTTCGGGCGTTGGGCGGCCGACCGCATCGAGGAGATGATCCTGTTCGAGGGCGCCGACACGGTCGCCGCGGTCTTCCTGGAGCCGGTGCAGAACTCCGGCGGGTGCTTCCCGCCGCCTCCCGGATACTTCGCCCGGGTGCGCGAGATCTGCGACCGTCATGACGTGCTGCTGGTCTCGGACGAGGTCATCTGCGCGTTCGGTCGCCTCGGTCACACCTTCGCGTGCAGCGGTCTCGGCTACGTGCCCGACATGATCACCTGCGCCAAGGGCATGACGAGCGGCTACTCCCCCATCGGTGCGACGATCATCAGTGACCGCATCTACGAGCCGTTCTCGAAGGGCGAGGTCTCCTTCCCCACGGCTACACGTTCGGCGGACATCCGGTGTCTGCCGCGGTCGCCCTGGAGAACCTCGCGATCTTCGACGAGGAGGGGCTCAACGCCCGCGTGCGCGAGAACTCGCCGCTGTTCCGCGCCGAGCTCGAGAAGCTGCTCGACCTGCCGTTGGTCGGCGACGTGCGCGGAGACGGATACTTCTTCGGCATCGAGCTCGTGAAGGACAAGGGCACCAAGGAGACCTTCGACGAAGCCGAGTCCGAGCGACTGCTGCGCGGGTTTCTCTCCCCCGCCCTGTTCGAGGCCGGGCTGTACTGCCGCGCCGACGACCGCGGCGACCCCGTCATCCAGCTCGCACCCCCGCTCACCGTGGGGCCGGCGGAGTTCCGCGAGATCGAGCAGATCCTCCGGGATGTGCTGACGCGGGCGCAGTCGGTGTTGTAGCCCGCCCGAGACCCCGGCTTCGCGCCGACACCCCGACTTCCCGGCATCGGCAGAGCGGGGCCTCGTCGGAAAAGCGGGGCCTCGGCGTCAGTCAGCGCGCTGTGCGACGGCGAGCAGCGAGGGCGAGGTGCAGCGCCGCGAGGGTCTCGCCGTCGTCGAGATCGGCGTCCAGCAGGTCGCCGATCAAGGCGAGGCGCTGGTAGAAGACGGATCGGGAGAGGTGACTGGCCGCAGCAGCCGCCGATCGATTGCCGGGGTGCGCGACGAGCGCGGCCAGCACTCCCAGCAGATCCCCTCGCCGCTCGCGGTCATGTGCCACGAGCGGCGCCAGCATCCGTTCGCTGTGCTCGTGCAGCCGGTGATCGTCCCGTAGCGCGGCGACGAGTCGTTCGAGCGGGCGGTCCTCGACCCGCCGCACGCGCGGCGCGTGTCCCGTGGGATCGCCCTCGGCCAGATCCTGCGCGGCGCTCACCGAGGCGAGCAGACCGAGGACGTCGTCAGCAGCGGGGCCGACGAAGACCGTGCGATCGGGCCCTGCGATGTGGGCGAGCAGCGCGTCGGTGAGGGGAACGGATGCCGGCACCGACAGCAGGGCGACATCGTCCTGCTCCACACGTGCGGCGACGGCCGCACAGCCCGACTCCCTCGCGCGGGAGGCGAGCTCGCCCGCAGACACCACGCCGCGGGCGACGATGCCGTGACAGTGGCGGTCGACGAACCCGAAGCCGCCGGCGGCGAGACGTGCCGCGATGTCATCCGGGCTCGCGAATCGCGCTCCGAGCAGATCGTCGATCAGGCTCCTCTGCACCAGGATCGCCCACTCGGCGTCTCCTCCATCGGCGAGGCATCCGAAGGCCAGCGCCGTCGCCCCCTGCTCGAGCACCGTGAGTCGGCCGGCCGGATGCGCGGATCCGGCCAGCGTCGACAGCATCCCCCAGCGCGTCCCCCGCGCCTGCACGGGGACGACCTCCGCGACGTCGTCGAGTCGCGCGAGCACCTCGGCAACCGGAACGCGAAGCCCTTCGACGGCGATCACCTCACCTGCCAAGTTCTGCAGCACGACAGGAGAGCCCAGCGCCCGCGCGGTCTCGGCCACCACGATGTCGGCTGGTGCGCCCTGCAGGCTGAGCGCCGTGAACAGTTCGTGCAGCCGCTGTCGCTCGTGGAGCGCGTCGGTCTGGGCCGCGATCAGGGCCCGATGCACAGCCTCGGTGACCACGACGAACTTGACCTCGCGCGTGAGGGCGATCAAGGCGAGCCCCGCCTCGACGCAGGCATCGACCACGGCCCCCGGCACCCGAGCGTGTGCGACGCCGAGCTCCAACACGATGCCGGCGATCCCCGCCCGGTGCAGGTCGCGCACGAATGCGGCCAGATCCACTGCACCTGCCGGCCACCCGGCGCCGGTGCTGAGCAGCAGCTCCCCGCCGTCGAGCAGCCGGGCGACTCCGGCACTGTCCGAGACGTGGGCCCAGCGCACCTCGGCGTCGAGCGCGGCCCCGCCGACCACCACTTCCGGTGCGCCGGCCTGCAGTGCGGGCTCGGTGAGCACCTCGGCGACCGTGAGCAGCACGCTCGGCGACGTCGGACGATCTGTCCGATTCAACGAGAAGTCCTGACGTTCTGACACCACTGGCCGCTCTTCCGCTCTGTGATCATTGAGGAGCCCCAGCGTACCGAACCTCGGTCAGAGTGTTCGATAGTCAGATCTTCAGCAGTCGGAGGAACATCGTGGACATCGTCCGTCACGTCATCAACGGAGTGGAGACCGCCGAAGCGGCCCGCACCGGTCAGATCTTCGATCCCGCCACCGGCCAGGTGTCGAAGCAGGTCGCCTTCGCCTCGACCGCAGAGGTGGATTCCGCCATCGCCGCCGCTGCGGCCGCTCTCCCCGCCTGGCGCGAGACCAGCCTGATCAAGCGCGCCGATGTGTTCTTCCGCCTGCGCCAGCTGCTCAAGGAGCGCACGCCCGAGCTCGCCGCGATCGTCACGTCCGAACACGGCAAGGTGCTCTCGGATGCGGCGGGCGAGGTCTCGCGCGGCATCGAGAACGTCGAGTTCGCGGCCGGTCTCGTGCACCTGCTCAAGGGCGAGCGCAGCGAGCAGGTCTCGCGCGGCGTCGACGTGCACTCGGTCAAGCAGCCCGTCGGCGTCGTCGCCGCCATCACCCCCTTCAACTTCCCGGTCATGGTGCCGCTGTGGATGGTGGCCTCGGCTATCGCCTGCGGCAACACGGTCGTGCTCAAGCCCAGCGAGAAGGATCCGTCGGCTGCGGTGTGGCTCGCGAAGCTCTTCGCCGAGGCGGGCCTCCCCGCCGGCGTGCTCAACGTCATCAACGGCGACAAGGAGGCCGTCGACGCGATCCTCGACTCCGCCCGGGTCGACGCGGTGAGCTTCGTCGGCTCCTCCCCGATCGCCCGCTCGATCTACCAGCGCGCCTCGGCCGCCGGCAAACGCGTGCAGGCGCTCGGCGGCGCGAAGAACCACATGGTCGTGATGCCGGATGCCGACATCGACGCGGCAGCCGACGCTGCGGTCTCCGCCGCCTACGGCTCCGCCGGCGAGCGCTGCATGGCGGTCTCGGTGCTGGTCGCGGTGGGCGACATCGCCGATGACCTCGTCGCCGCGATCTCTTCGCGCATCGACGGTCTGAAGATCGGTCCGGGCGCCGACGCCGCGAGCGAGATGGGTCCGCTCATCACCCGCGAGCACCGCGACAAGGTCGCCTCCTACGTGACGGGCGCCGAAGCGGAGGGTGCGAGCGTCGTCGTCGACGGGACGCAGAAGACGTTCGACTCCGACGGGTTCTTCCTCGGCGTCAGCCTGATCGACCGCGTCTCCCCCGGCATGAAGGTCTACGACGACGAGATCTTCGGCCCGGTGCTGTCGGTGGTGCGCGTCGAGACCTACGCCGAAGCGGTCGAGCTGGTCAATGCCAACGCCTACGGCAACGGCACGGCGATCTTCACGCGCGACGGCGGCACGGCACGGCAGTACGAGTTCGACATCGAGGTCGGGATGGTCGGCGTCAACGTGCCGATCCCGGTGCCGATCGGCGCCTACTCTTTCGGCGGATGGAAGGACTCGCTGTTCGGCGACTCCCACATCTACGGACCCGAGTCGGTGCACTTCTACACGCGCTCCAAGGTCGTCACCACCCGCTGGCCCGACCACACCCCTTCCCAGATCGATCTCGGCTTCCCGAGCAACCACTGACGAGGAGCACACCACGATGACGAACTTCACCGACCGCCACGGCGTCTCGCACCCGCTCCCCGCCCCCGAGGCCGAGGCGCAGGTGCGTGCGGATGACCGCGGCCACGTGTTCCACTCCTGGAGCGCGCAGGGCCTGATCGACCCGCTACCCGTCGCCGGGGGCGAGGGCTCGACGTTCTGGGACTACCAGGGCAATGCCTACCTCGATTTCTCCAGCCAGCTCGTGAACCTGAATCTCGGGCACCAGCATCCGGATCTGGTCGCGGCGATCCAGAAGCAGGCCGGGCGTCTCGCGACGATCCAGCCGTCGATCGCGAACGACGTGCGCGGCGAGCTCGCGCGTCTGATCGCCGAGGTCGCGCCGGAGGGGCTGGAGAAGGTGTTCTTCACCAACGGCGGCGCCGAGGCGAACGAGTACGCGGTGCGCATGGCCCGCCAGTTCACCGGCCGCCGCAAGGTGCTGTCGATGTACCGCAGCTACCACGGCTCCACCTCGACCGCGATCTCACTGACCGGCGACCCGCGGCGCTGGGCGAACGACACCGTCGACTCCGGAGCGGTGCGCTTCTTCGGGCCCTACCTGTACCGCTCGCCCTTCCATGCCGAGACGCCGGAGCAGGAGTCCGAGCGGGCGCTCGCACATCTGGAGCAGACCATCCAGCTCGAGGGGCCGCAGACGATCGCGGCAATCATCATCGAGACCGTCGTCGGCACCAACGGCGTGCTGGTGCCGCCGCCCGGCTACCTGCAGGGTGTGCGCGAGCTGTGCGACCGCTACGGCATCGTGTACATCGCCGACGAGGTCATGGTCGGATTCGGGCGGCTCGGCGAATGGTTCGGCATCGATGCGTTCGATGCCCGACCCGACCTGATCACCTTCGCGAAGGGTGTGAACTCCGGCTACGTGCCCCTGGGCGGTGTGGTGATCTCCGACCGCATCGCGAGCGCCTTCGACACGATGCCGTTCGCGGGCGGACTGACCTACTCGGGCCACCCGCTGGCGTGCGCGGCGGGTGTCGCGACATTCGAGGTGTTCCGCCGCGACGGCATCATGGAGCGCGTGCGCGACCTCGGCGAGCGCATCGTCGGTCCTACCCTGCGAACCTGGGCCGAGACGCACCCGAGCGTCGGCGATGTGCGCGGTCTCGGGCTCTTCTGGGCGGTCGAACTGGTGCGCGACCAGGAGACACGAGAACCGCTCGTGCCGTTCAACGCCTCGGGTGCGGATGCCGCCCCGATGGGTGCCTTCGCTGCGGCGGCCAAGAAAGCGGGCGTCTGGCCGTTCACGCACTTCAACCGCATGCACGTGGCCCCGCCGCTAGTGATCAGCGAGGACGATCTGGTCCGCGGCCTGTCCGTGCTCGACGAGGCCCTGAGCGTGGCCGACGAGGCCACCGCCGGCTGAGGCGAACGGAGAGCCGCGCCTACTTGGAGTCGAAGTCGAACGCCTTGAGCAGCTCGACCACGGCCTTGTCGCGTTCCTCTCCGCCCGCGTCGAACATGTCGGTGACGTGCGTGCGGAGGTGGTTCTCCAGCAGCAGCCGGTTCAGCGACTCGAGGGAGCGCTGGATCGCGCGGGACTGCGTGATGATGTCCATGCAGTACTCCTCGTTCTCGATCATCCGCGCGACGCCGCGCATCTGCCCCTCGAGGATGCTCGTGCGGTGCAGGGCGCGCTTCTTGATGTCTTCGATCACGTCTCGAGGCTACCGCCCGTGAAAGGATGACGTCATGCCGCGAACACCGATGACGCAGCTCTCGCCCGCTGACCAGGAACGCCTCCGCGCGCTCCGCCGGATGAAGGCCGTCGCCCTCGGAGCTCTGGTGTTCATGGCCGTGGTCTTCGTGTTCGCCTTCGCTTTCCAGCAGCGGTTCGACTGGCTGGCCTATTTCCGAGCAGCGGCGGAGGGCGGGATGGTGGGTGCGCTCGCCGACTGGTTCGCCGTGACCGCACTGTTCCGTCGTCCGCTGGGGCTGCCGATCCCGCACACCGCGATCATCCCGAGCCGCAAAGACGAGATCGGCCGGAGCCTCGGCGAGTTCGTCGAGACGAACTTCCTGGCGGGCGACGTCGTGCGCACCAAGCTGTCGAGCACGCACATCGCCCTCCGCGCCGGCGAGTGGCTGCGCGAGGCTCCCCATGCCGAGCGCGTCGGTGCCGAGGGTGCGACGATCGCGACGGCGGTGCTCAATGCGCTGAGCGACGACGACGTACGCGACCTCATCACCGACCTCGCCCGCGAGCACCTCGTCGCTCCCGAATGGGGCCCGCCCGCGGGCGCCTGGCTGGAGAAGATCGTCGAGGCCGACGCCCATCACGGCGCCGTCGATCTCGCCGTCGACAGCATCGGACGCTGGCTCGAGGCCAACGCCGAGTCGTTCTCGGGGCTCGTCTCGCGGCGCCTTCCCGGCTGGGTGCCGAAGCTCGCGCATCGCTTCGTCGACGACACCGTGTACAACGAGGCGATCAAGTTCGTCCACGCCGTGCAGGCCGATCCCCGGCACCCGGCTCGCATCGCCATCGACGGCTACCTCGGCCGCCTGGCCGACAATCTGCAGAACGACCCCGCCACGCGCGCCAAGCTCGAGAACGCGAAGGCGTCGCTGTTCGACAGCCCTCGGGTCGGCGCTCTGGCCGCCGAGGCCTGGAACACCGCGAAGAACGGGCTCCTCACCGCCCTCGCAGACCCCGAGAGCGGGCTGCGCCGACGCGCGGTGCAGGCGCTGCAGGAGGTCGGCGAACGCCTGACGACGGATGCCGCGCTGCAGACCCGGGTGGACACCTGGGTGTCCGATGCGGCCGTCTTCCTCGTCGACCGCTACCGCCACGACATCGCCTCGATCATCACCGACACCGTCGAGCGCTGGGACCCGGCCGAGACCACCGAGAAGATCGAACTCATGGTCGGCCGCGACCTGCAGTACATCCGCCTGAACGGCACGTTCGTCGGCGCCCTCGCCGGCCTCGCCATCTTCACGATCGCCCACGCCCTGATCCCCGGAGTCTGACATGGCACCCGCATCCCGACAGCTGAGTCACGACCCGCTCTGGCCACGCGCCGGAGCCTGGCCCGTCTTCAGCGGCACGGCCGATGCGGTGCTGCTCGGCGTGCCCACCTGGCGCACGTCGCTCTCGCCGACGGGTGCCCATGCGACGCCGACCGCGATCCGCGAGGCACTCCCCCGGTATGGAACGGCGCTGATGGGCCCGCCCGCGATCGAACTCGACGAGGTGCTGCGCATCGCCGACGCCGGCGACGTGACCGACCCCGACGGGTCCGCCGGCGAGGCGAGGGTCATCTCCCGCGTGCGCGAACTCGCCGGTGCCGCCGACCTCGTGATCGCGCTCGGCGGCGACAACTCGCTCACCTACCCGGTCGCCCTCGGCGCCGAGGCGACGGGGCTGATCACGTTCGACGCGCACTTCGACCTTCGCGATGGCATCTCGAACGGCACGCCGGTCCGCCGCCTGGTCGAAGACGTGCCGGCCGCGTCGCCGCTCGACACCGTGCGGATCGATCCGTCCAGGATCGTGCAGATCGGGATCGCCGACTTCGCGAACTCCGCCGCCTACGCCCGGCGTGCCGCCGAGTGGGGCATCCGGGTGACCACCCTCGACGAGCTGCGCCGGCGCGGCATCGACGACGTGGTCGCTGAGGCCCTCGAGGTCGCGGGCGCCGGCGAGGACTCCCGCGTGCACCTCGACATCGACGTCGACGTCTGCGATCGATCGGTGGCGCCGGGCTGCCCCGCGAGCGTGCCGGGCGGACTCCAGGCGTGGGAGCTGCGCGCGCTGACCCACGCCGTGGCCTCGGATCCCCGCGTCGTGAGCGCCGACATCGCCGAAGTCGACGCCACCGCCGATGCCGAGGATGCCCGCACGGTCCGGCTCGCGGCGCTGTGCGTGCTCGAACTGCTCGCTGGTCTCGCGTCGCGCCGATGAGGATCGTCGTCTCCGGCACGCACGCGAGCGGGAAGAGCACATTGATCTCGGACTTCCACGCCGTGCACCCCGAATACCGCACGCTGGGCGACCCCTTCGAGGATCTCGATCTCGAAGAACCGGCCGGCGAGGCCGGCTTCGCCGCCCAACTGCGGATCGCGACCGTGCGCCTGCAGGAGCTGTCCGCCGATGACGATGTCATCGCCGAGCGCGGGCCGCTCGACTTCCTCGCCTACCTCATCGCGTTGGAGCGACTGGGGCGCAGCGACGGAGCACTCCTCGCGCGCGCATCGAGGATCGTCGAGGAGTCGGCGGAGAGCATCGACCTGCTCGTCGTGGTGCCGTTGGACGGTGAGCGTCCGATCCATGTCCCCGACGATGAGGACCCCGAGCTCCGCGAGGCGATGGATCAGGCGCTGCAGGAGATCGCAGAAGACCTCGAGCACGACGACGACGTGCGCGTGATCACCGTCGGCGGCGACGGCGCATCACGACTGCGCGCGGTCCTCGCGGCCGCCGCCGGCTGAGCGTCCGTCATCCGACGGTCGCGCCGTCCTTCCACACCTGACGCACCAGCGGCACGCCCGGGCGGTACGCGAGATGCACGCGGGTGGGGGCATCGAGCAGCACGAGGTCGGCGCGCGCGCCGGGGGCGATGATTCCGACGTCGTCGCGCCGCAGCGCACGGGCGCCCCCTGCGGTCGCCGCCCAGACGGCTTCGGCCGGAGTCAGTCCCATGTCGCGCACAGCGATCGCGATGCAGAACGGCATCGACGAGGTGAAGCTCGATCCCGGATTGGTGTCGCACGCGAGGGCCACGGTGACGCCCGCATCGATCAGGCGGCGCGCGTCGGGGTACGGCTGTCTGGTCGAGAACTCGACTCCCGGAAGCAGGGTCAGCACGGTGGAGCTCTGAGCGAGTGCGTCGATGTCGGCCTCGGTGAGATACGTGCCGTGGTCGATGGATGCTGCGCCCAGATCGACCGCGAGGCGCACGCCGTCGCCCGGTCCGAGCTGGCTCGCATGCACGCGCGGCGCGAGTCCGCGCGCGATCCCCGCCTCGAGCACCCGCCGTGATTGCGCCACCGTGAACGCACCGGTCTCACAGAACACGTCGATCCACTTCGCGTGCGGTGCGCAGGCGTCGAGCATGGGCCCCGTGACCAGGTCCACGTACTCATCCGGGTGGTCGGCGTACTCCGCGGGAACGACGTGCGCGCCGAGGAAGGTCACCTCCGGTGTGACCTCCGCCGCCAGGCGCACGAGTCTCTCCTCGTCGGCGACGCTCAGCCCGTAGCCGCTTTTGATCTCGACGGTGGTCGTCCCCTGCGCGAGCATCTCGGCGAGGAACCCGCGAAGTCGAGAGCGCAGCTCGTCGTCACTCGCTGCCCGGGTGGCGGCGACGGTGGAGCGGATGCCCCCGGCGGCGTACTTCTGCCCGGCCATACGCGCCTCGAACTCCGCGGCACGGTCGCCGGCGAACACGAGGTGGCTGTGGCTGTCCACGAATCCGGGGAGCACGGCTCGGCCACCGGCATCCACCGTCTCGTCGGCCGCCGGCGCATCCGCCGCCGCGCCGACCCAGGCGATCCTGTCGTCCTCGATCAGGACGGCCGCATCGCTCAGCGTTCCGCACGGGTCGCCATCGGCGGCGATATTGGTGGTGAGTTCTGCGATGTTGGTCAGCAGCGTGCGCATCGCCGTTCCTCCCGTTCGAGATCCTTCGAGTGTGTCAGAGCATCGGGATGTTCAGGCCACGCTCGCGCGCGACCTCGCGGGCACGGTCGTATCCCGCATCCACGTGGCGCATCACGCCGGTGCCTGGATCGTTCGTGAGCACGCGTTCGAGCTTCTCCGCGGCGAGGGCCGAGCCGTCGGCGACCGTGACCTGGCCGGCATGGATCGAGCGGCCGATGCCGACACCGCCGCCGTGGTGCAGGGACACCCAGGAGGCGCCGGACGCGGTGTTCAGGAGTGCGTTGAGCAACGGCCAGTCCGCGATGGCATCGGAGCCGTCCTTCATCGCCTCGGTCTCGCGGTACGGCGAGGCGACCGACCCCGAGTCGAGGTGATCCCGTCCGATCACGATCGGTGCCGAGAGCTCGCCCGATGCGACCATCTCATTGAACTTCAGCCCGGCGAGGTGTCGCTCCTTGTAGCCGAGCCAGCAGATGCGCGCGGGAAGGCCTTCGAAATGCACCTTCTCGGCGGCCTTCTCCAGCCAGCGGTGCAGCGCCGCGTCCTCGGGGAAGAGTTCGGCGATCGCCCGGTCGGTCTTGTAGATGTCCTCCGGGTCTCCGGAGAGAGCCGCCCAGCGGAACGGGCCGCGCCCCTCTTCGAACTGCGGACGGATGTAGGCCGGCACGAATCCGGGGAAGGCGAAGGCCCGGTCGTATCCGCCCAGCTGCGCTTCGGCTCTGATCGAGTTGCCGTAGTCGAACACGGCGGCCCCGGCATCCTGGAACGCCACCATCGCTTCGACGTGCGCAGCCATGGATTCGCGTGAGCGGCGGGTGAACTCCTCGGCGTCGCGCTCGGCCTCCTGTTTCCACTCCTCGACTCCGATGCCGACCGGCAGGTATGCGAGCGGGTCGTGCGCGCTGGTCTGATCGGTCACGATGTCGATCGGCACACCGCGGCGCAGCAGTTCCGGGAAGACTTCCGCCGCATTGCCGACGACGCCGACCGAGAGTGCCTCGCCGGCCTCCTTCGCTGCGACGACCCGGGAGACGGCGGCATCCAGATCGGTCGTGTACTCGTCGAGGTAGCCGTGCTCCACGCGACGGGCGAGACGCGATTCGTCGACGTCGACGATCAGCACCGCGCCGTCGTTCATGGTCACGGCCAGAGGCTGGGCACCGCCCATGCCGCCGGCACCGCCGGTGAGCGTGAGGGTGCCTCGCAGGGAATCCCGCCCGAGTGAGCGCGCCACTGCGGCGAAGGTCTCGTATGTCCCCTGCAGGATGCCCTGGGTGCCGATGTAGATCCACGAACCCGCGGTCATCTGCCCGTACATGATGAGGCCGAGTTCTTCGAGGCGGCGGAACTCCGGCCAGGTCGCCCAGTCCCCCACCAGGTTCGAGTTGGCGATGAGCACGCGCGGAGCCCACTCGTGAGTGCGGAAGACACCGACCGGCTTGCCGGACTGTACGAGCAGGGTCTCATCGGGATCGAGTTCGTCGAGTGTGCGCACGATCGCGTCGTACGCCTCCCAGCTGCGGGCAGCCTTGCCGGTTCCGCCGTAGACGACGAGGTCCTCCGGGTGCTCGGCGACCTCGGGGTCGAGGTTGTTCATCAGCATGCGCTTGGCGGCTTCGGCACCCCAGCTCTTCGCGGTGCGGGTGTTGCCGCGCGCGGCGCGGACGACACGGGGTCCTGCGGCGGTGCTCTCAGACGCGGTGCTCTCAGACGTCGTGTTATCAGCCATCGATGTGCTCCTTTGCGATGCGGGCGACGTCGCCCGACTGGACGAGGACGGTGACGGCTTCCATCTCCGGGGAGAGGAAGCGATCGGGGCCGGGGCCGGCGGCGACCGTGCGGACCAGGTCGCGCACAGCGCCGGTCGCGGGTCCCGCCTGCAGCGGGGATCGCAGGTCGAGCGCACGGGACGCGGTGAGGATCTCGATCGCGAGCACGCGCCCGAGGCCGTCGATCGCCCGGCGCAGCTTGCGGGCTGCGGCCCATCCCATCGAGACGTGATCCTCCTGCATGGCGGACGACGGGATCGAGTCGACCGATGCCGGCACCGCGAGGCGCTTGAGCTCGGAGACGATACCCGCTGCCGCGTACTGCGCGATCATGAGACCGGAGTCGACGCCCACCTCGTCGGCCAGGAACGGCGGGAGACCGTGGCTGCGTGCCGGATCCAGTGCGCGGTCGGTTCGGCGTTCAGAGACCGAAGCGACATCGGCGACCGAGATGGCGAGGAAGTCGAGGACAGCAGCGACCGGCGCCCCGTGGAAATTACCGTTCGACTCGATCCGTCCATCCAAGGTGATGACCGGGTTGTCGATCACGCTGGCGAGCTCGCGGCCGGCGATCATCGACGCGTGTGCCACGGTGTCGCGGGCCGCCCCGTGCACCTGGGGCGAGCACCGGAGTGAATAGGCATCCTGGACGCGCCCATCCTCGGGTCCCTTGTGGCTTGCGACCATCGGGGAGTCCGACAGGAACGCGCGCAGGTTGCCCGCCGATTCGGCCTGACCCGTCTGCGGTCGCAGCGCCATGAGGTCGGCGGCGAACACGGCATCGGTGCCGAGCTGGGACTCGATCGACATCGCCGCAGCGACATCGGCGGTGAGCAGGAGCACTTCGAGATCGTGCAGCGCGAGCACCAGCATTCCGAGCATGCCGTCGGTGCCGTTGATGAGCGCGAGCCCTTCCTTCTCGACGAGCACGAGGGGAGCGATGCCCGCCGCCGCGAGGGCGTCCGCTGCGGGCAGCAGCGCGCCGGATGCGTCGCGCACGTCGCCCTCACCCATCGCGGCGAGGGCGATGTGTGCGAGGGGTGCGAGATCGCCGGAGCACCCGAGCGACCCGTACTCGCGGACGAGCGGGGTGATCCCGGAGTTGAGCATGGCCGCATACGTCTCGACGACGACGGGACGCACACCGGTGCGTCCGGAGCTGAGCGTCTGCAGGCGCAGCAGCTGCAACCCGCGGACGACCTCTCGCTCCACCTCGGCGCCGGTGCCGGCGGCGTGGGAGCGGATCAGGCTGGCCTGCAGCTGCAGGCGCCGGTCGGGTGCGATGAAGGTGGTCGCGAGCGCACCGAACCCGGTGGAGACGCCGTAGTGCGGATGCGGGTCTGCGGCGAGACCGTCGATCACGCGACGGGTTTCGGCGACACGACCGAGAGCATCCCCAGCGATCTGCACGGGCGCATCGTGACGGGCGACGGCGACGACATCAGCGGGCGACAGCGGGGCCGCGCCGACGACAACGGGGACAGGAACAGTCATGGGTCGATTCCACACCCGACGTGTCGTGAGCGGCACCCGATCGTGCGATGCTTTGTCTGTGATTCCAGACAAGGCAGGCACCGCGTCGGACGGCGGCGCGCAGGTACCTGCGGCGGAGAACACCCTCCGCATCCTGAGCTTTCTCGCCGCACGTCCCGCCCCGGTGGCCGCCTCAGCGATCGCACGCGAGCTCGAGCTGCCGCGATCCACGGTGTACCACCTGCTGACGACGCTCGCCGCTCACGGGTTCGTCCTGCACCTGCGTGAGGAACGACGGTGGGGGCTCGGCGCCTCGGCGTTCGAGCTCGCTGGCGGGTACACACGACAGCAGCCGCTGGCGCGGAGAGGCCGGCCGCTGGTGGCCGCGCTCTCCGACCGCTTGGGCGAGAGCGCTCACCTCGCCGTCATGAGCGGCGGCGATGTGCTCTACATCGTCGAGGAGCGAGCACCGCGACGCCCCGCTCTCGTGACCGACGTCGGCGTGCGGCTGCCCGCTCACCTCACCGCCTCGGGGCGGGCGATGCTCGCCGCGCTCCCCCGCGAACAGGTGCGAGCGCTGTATCCCGATCTTTCGGCATTCCCCGACCGCACCGGCCTCGGCCCCCGGACGCCGCGAGAACTACGGGAGTTGCTGCGCGAAGTGCGCTCGCGCGGGTATGCGACCGAGAACAGCGAGATCGCTGATGGGCTGCGCAGTGTCGGAGCTGCGGTGCTCGATGCTGCCGGGTGGCCGGTCGCCGCCGTGGCCGTCACGTGGGGGCGCGCAGATCTGGATGAGGAGTTGCTGGCCGCAGCCGTGCAGGAGTGCGCGGCGATGCTTGAGTCGCGCCTCAAACGCTGAGAGCGCCCCCGCGTTCCGTGGCTTAACGCAGAAGAGCCACCCCGTATGGGATGGCTCTTCTGTTCTTCTCCAGCACAAT
>NZ_JCAXDY010000004.1:0-483905 GCF_059758615.1 Microbacterium sp. GQ128 | reverse complement strand
CACGGCGGACCCACCCACACCGACAACGGCGTCGCCCTCTGCTGGCACCACCACCGCACCCTCACCACCTCCGGATGGGAAATCCGCATGATGGACGGCACCCCCCACGTCCGCGGACCCGCCTGGTGGGACCCCACCCGACAATGGCGCACACCACAACCAGCGACGCCACGACCCCCGAAACCACGACCCACGGCCACATCGACGAGACACCCCTCGACACCGCTCAGAGCATGAATGGCGTCGAGCCGACTCGGCGTGAAGTGTCGACCTGTGCGACTCGATGTGGCATGCTTGCGGGCACTGCGCCCGGCCCCGTGCCTGGCGCGGTCCGTGAATCGAGAGCAGACGCCGGAGCACATGTCCAGACCACTCGCGGGACCGCAGGGCCTGCTACGCA
Source organism: Microbacterium sp. GQ128 (assembly GCF_059758615.1). Classification (NCBI taxonomy): domain Bacteria; kingdom Bacillati; phylum Actinomycetota; class Actinomycetes; order Micrococcales; family Microbacteriaceae; genus Microbacterium; species Microbacterium sp. GQ128. The sequence goes on along the minus strand of NZ_JCAXDY010000004.1, from coordinate 483,505 downwards.
CGCTCAACGGTCGCGCAATCCTGGAGGCGCTCGCGCGCAGCGGTCCGCAGACCCGCGCGGAGCTGATGTCGACGACAGGCCTGTCCCGCACGGCCGTCACCCAGGTGCTGCGGATGCTGGATGCGGCCGGAGCCGTCGCCGCCGCGGGCGTCGATCGCGAGACGCGAGGGCCCGCCGCGGGCCGCGTCGCCCTGCATCCGCGGCTCGGGTTCGCCGCCGCCGTGCACATCGACCACCATGCCGCGCACGTGGTGCTCGTCGACGCCCGCGGAGTCGTGCACGCCGAGGAGCACGACGTGCTGCCGACCCAGGGGGATCGCGTCGAGCACATCGTCGCTCTCGTCGACCGATGCCGCCTCTCGGTCAAGGCGGCGAAGGCGGCGATCCACCTCGCCGTGGTCGGCATCCCCGGGATCGTCACCGCCGACGGCGGCATCCGCGACGATCTGGGTCCGGACGGCGGCGCCTTCCGTGCCGCGCTGACTGCGGCCCTCGGCTGCCCCGTGCGTATCGAGAACGACGTCAACCTCGCCGCCCTCGCCGAACTCACGGCAGGCGTCGGCGGCGACCTCGCCAGCTTCGCTCTGTTACTCCTCGACGACGGCCTGGGCGCCGGCATCGTGATCGACGGGGCACTGCACCGCGGATTCTCGGGTGTCGCGGGCGAGGTCATGTATCTGCCGCAGACTCCCCTTCCGATCGGGGCTCCCATCGTGAGCGACGCCGTCGTCGGAGATCTCGCGCTCGGGGTCGGGCGGGACGCCGACGCCTCATTGGAGGATCACCTCGAGGCGGCCGGCCGCGGCGACGAGGCCGCGACCCGGGTCGTCGCCGAGATCGGCAAGCGCATCGTGCTCGTCGCCGGCAGTGTTGGTCTCGTGCTCGATCCCGAGGCATTCATCCTCAGCGGCAAAGCAGCCCATCCCGTGCTGGTCGAGGCCATCCAGCGCGTCGCCGACGAGTATGCGGCCCAACTGCCGCTGCGGTTCCTCGTCTCCTCGTTCGGCCCGGAGGCCCCGCTGGTCGGCGCCGTCGACGAAGCGGCATCCGCCCTCCGGAGCATGCTGTTCACCCGCATCCTGACCCCGGCTGCGAAGACCGGCCGCTGAGCCACACCCCCCCCCGATCGCCCCACCGTCCCCACCCGACAGGACACCTGATGACCGCCCCCTCCGACCTCGCCGACCGCCTCGGCCTCGCACCCGGTGCGCGGGCGATCATCCTCAACGCCGACGACTTCGGCATGTGCCACGCGGCGAACACCGCGATCGTCGACCTGCTCACGACCGGGCGCATCGACTCGACGACCGTGATGGTCCCGTGTTCGTGGTCGCCGGAGGCCCTGACCTTCGCGGCATCCCGCACCGATCTCGACATCGGTGTGCACCTGGTGCTCACCAGCGAATGGCGCCGCTACCGCTGGCGCCCGCTGACCGGCACCGCGACGAGCCTCGTCGACGCCGACGGCTTCTTCCCGGTCGATGTCGCGTCCGTCGAGCGGTCCGCGACCGACGACGACGTCGCCGCCGAGCTCGCCGCCCAGCTGCACGCCGCGCTCGACGCCGGTGTCGACGTGACGCACCTCGACAACCACATGGGCTCGGTCTACGGCCTCGTCACCGGCCACGACTTCCTGCGCCCGGTGTTCGAGCTGGCCGCCCGCAACGGCCTCCCGTTCCGACTGCCGCGCACCATGGACGGGGTGGGAGAGGATGCCGCGCTGCAGGCGAAGCTCGACGACGCGGCCTCCGCTGCCGACGCGATGGGTGTCGTGATCATCGACCGACTGTGGTCGCATCCGTTCGAACTCCTCCGGGAGGGCGAGCCGGATGAGGAGACCTACGAGCAGGTGCGCGACGGCTTCATCGCACTGCTGCGTGCCGTTCCCGCCGGTGTCACCGAGATCTACCTGCATCCGATGATCGACGACGACGAGCTCCGCGCCGCGGTCGACTTCAGCGCGGCGAAGCGCGGATACGAGCTGCGTCTGCTCACAGACCCGGCCGTGCTGCAGGCCATCGAAGACGAGGCTCTCGTGCGCATCGGCTGGCGCGACCTGCGCGACCTGCAGCGGGCGGGCGTTCGATGACCGTCCTGGGCGATCGCCTGCGCGATCGACGGCTGGATGCCGCGCCGACCAGGGCGCAGACGATCGCGTTCGGAGCATCCGGGTTCCCGACCCAGCTCATGGCGCAGACCTTCTCGGCCTTCGTCGTCTACTTCTACGTCTCGCACCTCGCGGTGCCGGCCGGATGGGTGGCCGTGGCGATGATCGCCCACGGCATCCTGAACGCGGTGCTGAATCCGCTCGTCGGCACGATCTCCGACCGGATGCGCACACCCTGGGGTCGACGCATCCCGTGGATCGGGCTGGGCATCGTGCCGCTCGTTGTCGCCTTCGCGCTGGTGTGGATGCCGCCCGAGCTCCCGGCCGCGGGTCTCATCCTATGGTTCCTCGTGGTCGTCGCCGTGTACGACATCGCGTTCGTCGTCGTGGTGCTGAACATCTCCGCGCTGTTCCCCGAGATCTTCCGCACCACAGAGGAGCGCGCCCGAGGCAACGTCCCGCGGCAGATCTTCGCGATCCTCGGCATGGTGCTGGGAACGGCCGGTGCGCCCGCCCTGTACGACTCGATCGGCTGGCCCGGCATGGCTCTCGTGCTCGGCACGGTGTGCCTGGTGCTGCTCGTGTGGTCGTTCTTCGGCGGGATGATCGAGCGCCGTGTCCCGGAAGCGGCGTCGGAGGCCATGCGGTGGGGCGACCAGCTGAACTACACGTTCCGCAACCGGGCCTTCGTCCCGTACGTGCTCGGGTCGCTGTTCGTGCAGACCTCGATCGCCGTGATCCTCGCCGCGATCCCCTTCTACGTGCGGTACTCGCTGGGCGCGGCTGAGGGGGAGGGGAGCCTGCTCCTCGGAGCCATCTTCGTCACCGCGATCCCCTCGATCGTGCTGTGGAGCGCGGTCGTCCGCCGCACCTCACCGCGCACGGCTGTGCTGTGGAGCGTGGCGGTGTTCGGCGTCGCCGTGCTCGGCTACGTGGCGCCGTCGAACGTGCTCGGTGCGGCGCTGGTCGGCGTTGCGGTCGGTGTGGGCGTCGGCGGCCTGCTGCAGCTGCTCGAGGTCATGCTCGCGCAGATCATCGACGAGGATGCCGTGCGCACCGGGCACCGCCGCGAAGGCGCCTATTTCGGGGTGAACGGCTTCGTGGTGCGCGGCTCCGTGGTGCTGCAGGCGATCGTCGCCGCGTTGGTGCTCACGGCCTCCGGGTTCGATGCCACCCTCGGCGACGCGCAGCCCGAGAGCGTCGACGGCGGCATCCGTCTGATGCTCGCTGTGATCCCGCTCGGGTTCACCGCCCTCGCCTGGCTCTGTTTCTGGCTCTACCCGATCCGCGCCCGCGACGTCTGAGGCCTTCTCCCATACTCAGCACGAGGAGGCGCGCCATCCACGTGCGCCGAGCCGACCGCTGGGCCCGAGGGCGCAGGGCCGCGCCGATGCGAGCATCGGGGAGGGGTCCCCGCTTGCGGGGAGGGGTACCCCGCTCTGCGAGCAGCGGCGCGACCCGGAGCCCGCCCCACGAGAAATCCAGCTCAGACGGACGCAGCCCGCCGCGCCTCCCACCCCGTGCGCACCATCTCGTCGACCGTGTACCGCATGGTCCAGTCGAGATCGCGGGCCGCGAGCTCGCCGGTCGCCACGATGCGGTCGGGGTCTCCGGGGCGACGAGGGCCGATCTCGGGGCTGAAGTCGATGCCGGTCACGCGGGCGACGGCATCCATGATCTGCTTCACGCTGAGCCCGTCGCCCGAGCCGAGGTTGTACGCCGCCTCGATGGGGCGGCCGTCGGCGAGGCGCTGTGCAGCGGCGACGTGCGCGGCGGCGATGTCGCCCACGTGCACGTAGTCGCGCACGTTGGTGCCGTCGGCGGTGTCGTAGTCATCGCCGAAGATCTTCGGGGTCTTGCCCGCGAGCAGCGCCTCGAACACGATCGGGAAGAGGTTGTGCGGGCTGACGTCGTAGACGGTCGGATCGGCGGACCCCACCACGTTGAAGTACCGCAGCGAGGTGTGCCGCAGCGGACGCTCGGAGTCGGCCGTCGCGATCGCCTGGTCGCGCAGCAGCCACTCGCCGATGAGCTTCGACTCCCCGTACGGGCTCGCCGGCTTCTTGGCGGTGTCTTCGACGACGAGTGCGACGTCGGGGGTGCCGAACACGGCGGCCGACGACGAGAACACGATGTTCGAGACTCCGGCGGCCTCCATCGCCTCGAGGATGATCCGGGTGCCCTCGACGTTCTGCGCGTAGGTGTGCAGGGGGCGCTGCACCGAGACGCCGGCGTACTTGTACCCCGCGACGTGGATGACGCCCTGGGCGTCGTGGTCGCGCAGCGTCTTCTCGACGAGCGCACGATCGAGGATGCTGCCCTGCACGAAGGGCACGCCCTCGGGCACGAACGACGCGACGCCGCTGGAGAGGTCGTCGAGCACGACCGGCGTGAGCCCGGCTTCCGCGAGGGCACGGACGACGTGGGCTCCGATGTAGCCGGCGCCGCCGGTGACGATCCAGGACATTGCGTTCCTCTCCTGCCGCGGCGTGGTCGCGGCTCGATCGATCATTCTCTCAGGCGTCGCGCAGCGGACCTGCGGACGGGGTGACCGTGAACAGGTGCGGGGCGTCGAATCCCGAGGCGGCGAACGCGGCGGTCACCGCATCCGACACGGCGTCGACGGCATCCTGTTCGATCAGCGCGATCGCGGCACCGCCGAAACCGCCGCCCGTCATGCGGGCGCCGAGAGCGCCGGCGGCCAGCGCGGTGTCGACGGCGGTGTCGAGCTCGACGGTCGAGATCTCGAAGTCGTCGCGCATCGACACATGCGATGCCACCAGGAGGTCGCCGACGGCCCTCGCGCCCTGCTCGCGCAGAACTCGGACGGTGTCGAGCACGCGCTGGTTCTCGGTGACGATGTGACGCACGCGGCGGAAGGTCACGTCGTCCATCAGCTCTTCGGCACGCGACAGGTCGGCGATCGACACGTCGCGCAGGGCCGGCACGCCCATGAGCGACGCGCCGAGTTCGCACGACGCCCGACGCTCGCGGTAGCCGCCCGTGGAGTGGGCGTGCTGGACGCGGGTGTCGATCACGAGGATCGCGAGTCCGGCTTCGGCGACACCGAGCGGCACCGGCTGGGCCTCGAGCGAGCGGCAGTCGAGGAAGATCGCGGTGTCGGGCTGACCGAGCATCGACGCCATCTGGTCCATGATGCCGGTGGGAGCCCCGACGGCCTCGTTCTCGGCACGCCGACCGACGCGGGCCAGAGCCGTGGCGTCGAGACCCGTTCCCCAGAGCTCGTTCAGGGCGGATGCCGTCGCCCCCTCGATCGCGGCGGAGGAGGAGAGCCCCGCGCCCACCGGGACGTCGGAGGCGATCGCGATGTCGAGGCCGCGGAAGTGTCCCGAGCGCTCTGTCGCCTGGCGCAGCGCCCAGGCGACTCCGAGCGGGTAGGCGGCCCACTCCGGAACGGCGGGGCGCGCACCCGGCGCGGTCGGGAAGAGCTCGTCGAGCTCGTCGAGGCCGACCTCCACCGGTTCCTCCGCGAAGGTCGACCCGACCAGGACGCGGCCGCGGTCGTCGTCGCGCAGCCCGACCGCGGCGACCGTGCGCTGGGGGATGGCGAACGGCAGCACGAAGCCGTCGTTGTAGTCGGTGTGCTCGCCGATGAGGTTGACGCGTCCCGGAGCCGACCAGAGGCCGTCGGGCTCCCGTCCGGTGAGGTCGGCGAAGAGCGCGCGGGCGTCGTCGTGGGCGGCGGTCATGCGGATGCTCCTTCGGAGGTCTCGTCCTCGGAGACGCGTCCGATAGCCTCGCGCAGGCGTGTGGCGCCGACCTCGGGCGGGACCTCCGCGGCCCACGCCCCCATCGCAGCCTCGGAGCCGGCGAGGAACTTGAGCTTGTCGGCGGCCCGGCGCGGACTCGTCAGCTGCAGGTGCAGGCGCACGGTGTCCCGGCCGACGTGCACGGGGGCCTGGTGCCAGGCGGCGATGTACGGGGTCGGGGTCTCGTACAGGGCGTCGACGCCGCGGAGCAGCCGCAGGTAGAGCGGCGCGAGCTCGTCGCGTTCGGCCTCGGTCGTCTCGGCGAAGTCGGGCACGTGACGGTGCGGCATCAGGTGCACCTCGAGGGGCCAGCGGGCGGCGAAGGGGACGAAGGCCGTCCAGTGCTCGCCGCGGAACACCACGCGCTCAGAGGCCTGCTCGGACTCGAGGATGTGCTGGAACAGGTCGGGCGCGGTGCGGTCGATCGACTCGAGCAGCCGCGTGGTGCGGGGCGTCACGTAGGGGTAGGCGTAGATCTGGCCGTGCGGATGCGGCAGGGTCACGCCGATCGCCTCCCCGCGGTTCTCGAACGGGAAGATCTGCTGGATGCCGGGCAGCTTCGAGATCGCGGCCGTGCGGTCGGCCCAGGCCTCGATGACCGTGCGGGCACGCGTGACGGACAGCGTGCCGAACGAGCCTTCGTGGTCGGGGCTGAAGCAGACGACCTCGCAGCGGCCGACCGAGGTGCGGGTGCGACCGAGGCCCAGGGCGGCGAGGTCGTCGAGTCCGCGGGGCGCATTCGATGCCTGCGGCGCAGTGCCGACGGCCTCGGCGAGGGCGGGCCCGAACGCGGGGGAGCGGTTCTCGAACACCGCGACGTCGTAGCGCGAGGGCACCTCGGACGGGTTGCCGGGGGTCTGCGGTGCGAGCGGGTCGGCGTCGGCACTGGGCATCATGACGCGGTTCTGCCGGTTCGCGGCGACCGTGATCCAGTCGCCGGTGAGCACGTCGAGGCGCATGGTCGCGGTCTCGGGGCGCGGGTCGAGGGCGCGGGCATCGACCGCGCGCTCGGCTCCGAGCGAAGTGCCCGGATCGTCGTAGTAGATGAGGTCGCGGCCGTCGGCGAGGGTGGTGGCGCGTTTGATGACACCGGCGCCGAGGGTCTCGGTGCGCAACTCAGGAAGATCGTGCGTGTTCACGTAAACATGGTAGCCACAGAGCCGTGGTAACGTCAACACGCGGAGTTGTGCACGGGTGGCGAACGGAGAATGTGCGTGGGAGACGAACACGACCTGGCCGGTGAACCGCGCTCCGGGCGGCCTCGATCGTCCTCGGGTCGCGTGTCGATGGCGATGGTCGCCGCCCGCGCCGGAGTCTCGGGTCAGACCGTGTCCCGGGTCGTCAACGGCAGCCCCCGCGTCGACCCCGCCACCCGCTCCCGGGTCGAGAGCGCGATGTCCGAGCTCGGGTATCGCCCGCACCGTGCGGCTCGCGCCCTGCGTACCGGGCGCTCGCAGACCATCGGCCTCGTGGTCACCACCCTCGCCACGGTCGGCAACTCGCGGATGCTGCAGGCCACAGCCGAAGCGGCGGCGGAACGCGGATACGCGCTGACACTCGTGACCGCGACCGACGGCGTCGCCGAGGCGTTCGAGCGTCTGGCCGAGCAGGAGGTCGACGGCGCGATCGTCCTCAACGAGGCGTCGGCGCTCGTCCCCGCGGTGCGGCCCCCCGCCGGTCTGCGGTTGGTGGTCGTCGACGCCCCGACCGATGCGGGCTTCACCTCCGTGCACAGCGACCACGCAGGCGGCGCGGCCGTCGCCACGGCTCGGCTGCTCGGCCTCGGGCACGACACCGTGCACCACCTCGCCGGTCCCGCGGACTCCTTCGCAGCTGCCGAGCGCGAGCGGGGGTGGCGGGAGACGCTCGTCGCCGCCGGCATCCGCCCGCCCGCCGTGGTCCGCGGCGACTGGAGTGCCGACTCGGGATACTCGGCCGGGCACGCGCTCGCCGAGGCCACCGCGATCTTCTGCGTCAACGACCAGATGGCGCTCGGCGTGCTGCGCGCCCTCTCCGAATCCGGCCGGAGAGTGCCCGAAGATGTCGCGGTCATCGGCTTCGACGATGTGCCTGATGCGGCGAACTACCGCCCACCGCTGACCACGATCCGGCAGGATTTCACCGCTCTCGCCCACCGCGCGGTGTCGGCGCTGGTGGAAGCGATCGAGGGCACGCCGCAGGACGAGGCCCCTGCGGTCATCCCGACCGAGCTCGTCGAGCGCGACAGCACCGCCTGACCTCCGGCTGAAAGCGCTTCGGTTGCGCTCTCCTCTCATCTCATGGCATGATCTCGGAAAGCGCTTTCCAGTCAGAGTCGAAGGAAGCGCGGACAGCTTCCCGCGAGAGAAACGGAACACCATGACCCAGGCGAACACCCGTGAGATCGGCATCATCATGAACGGCGTCTCCGGACGCATGGGATACCGACAGCACCTGGTGCGCTCGATCCTCGCGATCCGCGAGGAGGGCGGCATCGAGCTGCCCGACGGCTCCCGCATCACGGTGAAGCCGATCCTCGTCGGTCGCAGCGAGACCAAGCTCGCCGAGCTCGCCGCGAAGCACGGCATCGAGGACTGGACGACCGACCTCGACGCCGCCCTCGCCGACCCGCAGTGGGAGATCTACGCCGACTTCCTGGTGACCAAGGCCCGCGCCACCGCGATCCGCAAGGCCATCGCCGCGGGCAAGGCGATCTACACCGAGAAGCCCACTGCCGAATCGCTCGAGGAGGCACTCGAACTCGCGCGCCTCGCGAAGGAGGCGGGCATCAAGACCGGCGTCGTGCACGACAAGCTCTACCTGCCCGGCCTGCAGAAGCTCAAGCGCCTGATCGACTCCGGGTTCTTCGGCCGCATCCTCTCGGTGCGCGGCGAGTTCGGCTACTGGGTGTTCGAGGGCGACTGGCAGCCCGCGCAGCGCCCGAGCTGGAACTACCGCACCGAAGACGGCGGCGGCATCATCACCGACATGTTCCCGCACTGGAACTACGTGCTCGAGAACCTGTTCGGCGAGGTCAAGAGCGTCTACGCGCAGGCGGCCGTGCACATCGCCGACCGCTGGGACGAGAAGGGCGAGCACTACACGGCCACGGCCGAAGACGCGGCATACGGCATCTTCGAGATCGAGGGCGGCGTGATCGCCGAGATCAACTCCTCCTGGACCGTGCGCGTGAACCGCGACGAGCTCGTCGAGTTCCAGGTCGACGGCACGCACGGCTCGGCGGTGGTCGGGCTGTTCGGTGCGAAGATCCAGCCCCGCAACGCCACCCCGAAGCCGGTGTGGAACCCCGACCTGGAAGACACCCGCGACTACGACGCCGACTGGCAGAAGGTGCCCACCAACGACGTGTTCCTCAACGGCTTCCGCCAGCAGTGGGAGGAGTACCTGGTCTCGTACGTCGAGGGGACGGACTACCCGTTCGACCTCCTCGCCGGCGCCCGCGGAGTGCAGTTCGCCGAGGCCGGTCTTACCTCGAGCGCCGAGGGCCGCAAGATCGCCCTCGAGCCGCTGGCGCTGGACTGAGGCGCGCATGAGCACCCTCCGACTCCTGCGGGCGACCGGTGAGACCGCCGACGTCGCCCTCAACGACTCCGGCGCGTACAGCCGTCCGACCACTCCGCTGCAGAGCCGCGTCGCCTATGCCGCCGCCCACGTGGTGCCGAAGGTGCACGCCGACAACACCCCGGGGCAGCCGGCCGACATCGACTGGGACGCCACGCTCGCGTTCCGCCGCAACGTGTATTCCTGGGGTCTCGGTGTCGCCGACGCCATGGACACCGCGCAGCGGAACATGGGACTGGATGCCGCGGCCACCCGTGAGCTGATCGCGCGCAGCGCCGAGGTCGCCCGCGAGGAGGGCGGCTCCGTCGTGGTCGGCGTCAACACCGACCACGTGGCCGAGTCGCACATCTCGCTCGAGCAGGTGATCGCGGCCTACCTCGAGCAGCTGCACTTCACCGAGGAGCAGGGCGCCGGCCCCGTGCTCATGGCCTCCCGCCACCTCGCCCGCGTCGCCACGGATGCCGACGACTACCGCCGCGTCTACCGCGAGGTGCTGTCGCGCGCGACCGTGCCCGTGGTGCTGCATTGGCTCGGCACGGCCTTCGACCCCGAGCTGGCCGGATACTTCGGCGCCGACGACTGGCAGACGGCATCCGCGGTGCTGCTCGATGTGATCGAGGGGAACCCGGGCAAGGTCGCCGGCGTCAAGATGAGCCTCCTCAACGCCGAGTCCGAGATCTCGGTGCGCGAGCGGCTCCCCGATGGTGTGCGCATGTTCACCGGCGACGACTTCAACTACGTGAGCCTGATCGGCGGCGACACCGTCGGCGACGGCGCGGGGCACTCCGACGCTCTGCTCGGGGCGTTCGCGGCGATCACTCCGGTGGCGTCGGCGGCGATCCAGGCGCTGGATGCCGGCGACCCGGAGGCCTACTTGCGCATCCTCGGTCCCACCGAGGAACTCAGCCGACAGGTCTTCGCCGCGCCGACCTTCTATTACAAGACCGGCGTCGCCTTCCTGGCCTGGCTCAACGGCCACCAGCCGGCGTTCCAGATGGTGGGAGGCCTGCACTCCGCGCGCAGCCTCCCGCACCTGAGCCGGATCGTCGAGCTGGCCAATGCCTCGCTCGCGCTGGAGCAGCCCGACCTCGCCCGCGAGCGCTGGCACGGGATGCTGCGCCTGAACGGGGTCGACGCATGAGCGCGGTGCCGGGTTCGACGCCCGCGGCCGCACACCTGCAGGGAGAAAGCACGCCTGTCGGTGGAATCGCCGGGGAATCCCCCGACATCCGTGCATCCGTCCGACAGGTGGACACTGCCGGGCCGGACCCGCGCCTGTCGATCAACCAGGCCACCATCAAGTACGCCGACCTCGCCACGGCCCTGAGGGTCACCGCCGACGCCGGCATCCAGGCCATCGGACTGTGGCGAGAACCGGTCAACGAGGTCGGCCTCGACGTCGCCGCTCGGATGCTCACCGACTCGGGGCTGCGCTTCACGACGCACTGCCGCGGCGGCTTCTTCACGCTGCCCGCCGGGGCGGAGCGGGATGCCGCGCTCGACGACAACCGTCGGGCGATCGAGGAGACCGCGACCCTGGCCGCCGCGGGTGCCGAGGGCTCGACCGCGGTGCTCGTGCTCGTCGCGGGCGGCCTGCCCGAGGGGTCCCGCGACCTGATCGGGGCGCGCGAGCGCGTCCGAGATGCGATCGGTGTGCTCGCCCCCGAGGCCGCGGCCGCGGGGGTCACGCTCGCGATCGAGCCGCTGCATCCGATGTACGCCTCCGATCGTGCCGTCGTCTCGACGCTCGGTCAGGCGCTCGACATCGCCGCCGACTTCGAGCCCGCGGTGGTGGGCGCCGCGGTCGACACCTTCCACATCTGGTGGGACCCGCAGGTGCTCGACCAGATCGCGCGCGCGGGTCGCGAAGGCCGCATCGCCACGTACCAGGTGTGCGACTGGAAGACGCCCCTTCCGGCCGACGTGCTGCTCTCCCGGCACTACACCGGTGACGGAGTGATCGACTTCGGCTCGCTCACCCGTGCCGTGATGGCGACCGGGTACGACCGCGACATCGAGGTCGAGATCTTCAACGCCTCCATCTGGGCGGATTCCCCCGAGAACGTCGTGCGCCGCACGGCCGAGACCTTCGGCGCGGCCGTCTCCCCGCACGTCGGATGACGCGCGCCGGTCGCCGGTCGGGTCCCACATGTCGGACGGATGCACGGATGCAGGACGGAAACGGGGCCTTCGGCCCGACCACTGTGCATCGGTCCTGCATCCGTACCGGCGGGTGGGCCACCGGTCGCGACTTGAGAGGATGACACCATGACCCGCATCCGTCCAGGACTGTGCTCGGTGACCTTCCGTGCGCTCGCGCCGGAGCGGATCGTCGAGCTCGCAGCGGATGCCGGGCTCGAGGCGATCGAGTGGGGCGGCGATGTGCACGTGCCCCCGGGCGATGTCGTCCGAGCCGGGGAGATCGCCCGCCTCACCGCGGACGCCGGCCTCGCGGTCGCCTCGTACGGGTCGTACTTCCGTGCCGGAGCGGACGAGCCCCTCACTCCGGTGCTCGACAGCGCCGAGGCGCTCGGGGCGGACCGGGTGCGCATCTGGGCGGGCGTGGTCGGCTCGGATGCCGCGACACCCGATGACTGGAACGCTGTGGTCGACCGGTTGCAGGACGCTGCAGCAGAGGGGGAGGGTCGCGGCATCACGCTCGCGCTCGAGTTCCACTCCGGAACGCTCGCCGACACGGCGCCGACGACACTGCGGCTTCTCGACGAGGTCGACAGCCCGGCACTGTCGACCTACTGGCAGCCGACGGTCGGTGCTTCCGTCGATACCGTGCTGGAGGAGTACCGCGCGCTGGCTGCGCACACGAGCGCGGCCCACGTCTTCTCCTGGTGGCCGGAGCGCGAGCGGTTGCCGCTGCGCGCGCGGGATGCGCTGTGGACACGGTTCTTCGCCGAGGCCAGGGCCGCCGCGGCGCCCCCGCGCGATGCCCTCCTCGAGTTCGTGCCGGACGACGATCCCGCCCTGCTCGCACGCGAAGCGACAGCCCTCCGCGATCACCTGGAGAGGCCCGCGTGACGAAGACCCGGGAAGTAGGCTCGGAGACATGACCAACCCCGCATCGCCCGCGGAGCGGCCGTCATCGGAGCGCGCGTCGCGCCATCCGCGCGGCCCGGCGCCCACGTTGCACGATGTGGCGCGTGAGGCCGGTGTCTCCTTGGCCACGGCCTCGCGTGCGCTCAACGGCTCGGAGCGCAAGGTCGCCGAGTCGTTCCGCGAGCGCGTCGAAGCCGCCGCAGCGAAGCTCGGCTACACGGCCAACGTCTCCGCTCAGGCCACCGCCCGGGGAACGTCTCCTGTCATCGCTCTGCTCGTCGCGGATATCGCCGACCCCTACTTCGGTCTGATCGCATCGGGCGTCGCGCGCGGTGCCGACGAGCATGGGCTGGTCGTGACGATCGCGATCACCGAACGCGATCAGGCGCGGGAAGCGCGGATCGTGCATGCCCTACGGGGCCAGCGTCCGCGCGGGCTGATCCTCGCGGCCTCCCGCACGCAGGAGCCGATGGAGGTCGACACCGCGCGGGAGCTCGCCGAGTTCGCCCGCCTCGGCGGAAGAGTGGTCGCCTTCGGGCCGGACGGCGACGCCGATCGACGCATCGAGATCGACAACCGCTCCGGTGCCGAGACGCTCGCCCGGCGGATGGCGGAGCTGGGCTACCGCTCCGCGATCGTCCTCGGTGCCGCCGATGGTGTGCGCACCTCCGACGACCGTCTGGCGGGGTTCCGCGCGGGGTTCGAGGCATCCGGCGGTGTGGTGGAGAGCGTGCGGCGGGGGGACTTCCGGCGCGAATCGGGAACGGAGGGCATGGCGTCCGCCCTGGCCGACGGGGTGCCCACGGGGACTCTCGTCTTCGCGATCAGCGACGTCGTGGCGATCGGCGCGATGTCCGCCATCCGCGAGGCGGGTCGTGAGATCGGCGCCGACATCGCGGTCTGCGGCTTCGACGACGTGCCGGCCAGCAGCGATGTGTCCCCTGCGTTGACGACGGTCCGCGTGCCGCTGACCGAAATGGGTTATCAGGCCTTCCGGGCGACGGTCGATGCCGACTGGGAGCAGGCGCCCCTCCCCGTCGAGGTCGTGGTGCGGGCGAGCACCCCGGGCATCCCGCGATGACCAGGGTCGTGCTGGCGCCGGACAGTTTCAAAGGCACGATCACGGCGGCCGACGCGACGACGGCACTCGCCGAGGGCTGGGCTGCGGTCGACCCGGCCGCCGAGTTCGTGCATCGGCCGATGGCGGACGGCGGCGAAGGCACGGTCGCCGCATTCGAGGCCGCGGTCGACGGCGCGGTGCGGATGCCGGTGGTGGTGGACGGGCCCGCGAGAACGCGCGTGAATACCTCCTGGCTGCTGCTCCCGCCGACACCGGCAGCCCCCGCGGGCACAGCAGTGGTCGATCTCGGCTCGACGTCCGGAATCGAGCTCCTCGACGAGTTGCAGCCCTGGGATGCCGACACGACGGGTTTGGGCCAGGTTATGGCCGACGCCCTCGATCATGGGGTCTCGTGTCTCGTCGTCGGCATCGGATCGAGCGCGTCGACCGACGGCGGCACCGGGATGCTGACCGCGCTGGGTGCGCGGTTCCTCGACGCGTCCGGCGCACCCGTCGCCCGCGGTGCACGGGGTCTCGCCGACATCGTCTCGGCCGACCTGACCGGGTTGCGCGCGGCGCCGGAGGTGCGGGTGCTGACCGACGTCACCAACCCGCTCACCGGTCCGCGCGGTGCCGCCGCGGTGTTCGGCCCGCAGAAGGGGCTGCGCGCAACAGAGGACATCGCGCGCGTCGACGACGGTCTGCGCCGCCTGGCCGACCTGCTGGGCATCGATCCTGCGGGGGAGGGATACGGCGCAGCCGGAGGCACCGGTGCCGCGCTCGTCGTCTGGGGCGGGGTGCTCGCCCCCGGTGCCGCCGAGGTGGCCGAGCTCATCGGCCTCGCCGCCGCGATCGCGAATGCCGACGTCGTCATCACCGGCGAGGGCTCCTTCGACGGACAATCCGGCGACGGCAAGGTGCCCTCGTTTCTGGCCGGCCTTGCCGCCGCCGCGGGCACCCGCGCGCTGCTCGCCGCCGGGCGCATCACGGCGGATGCGGACACCACGCCGTTCGCGGCATCCGTCTCTCTCTCCGACCTCGCGGGCTCATCCGACGCGGCGATCGCGGATCCCGCGCGCTGGCTGCGCGAGGCCGGCGCCGTGCTCGCGCGTACTGCGGCCTCCTGACCGCCCGGCTCGCGAATACTCCGGCGCCGCGTCGGCTGCCTCAGTCGCCCAGCGCGGCCGACACCACAGCGCGTGCCTCGGCCTGCACCTCGGCGAGGTGCTCCGGGCCGCGCAGGCTCTCGGCGTAGAGCTTGTACACGTCTTCGGTGCCCGACGGCCGGGCGGCGAACCAGGCGTGCTCCGTCTGCACCTTGAGCCCGCCGATGGCCGCACCGTTGCCGGGGGCGTGCGAGAGCTTGGCTGAGATCTCCTCACCGGCGAGGGTCGTCGCCGTCACGGCTTCCGGAGCGAGCTTCGCGAGCGTCGCCTTCTGCTCGGGCGTCGCCGGAGCATCGACGCGCTGGTAGGCCGAGGCTCCGAACGCAGCCTCCAGCTCGCGGTACCGCTCCGAGGGGGTCTTGCCGGTGACGGCGATGATCTCGGCGGCCAGCAGGCACAGCAGGATGCCGTCCTTGTCGGTCGACCAGACCGAGCCGTCGCGGCGGAGGAAAGACGCGCCGGCGGACTCTTCGCCGCCGAAGGCGACCGAGCCGTCGAGCAGACCGGGCACGAACCACTTGAACCCGACGGGCACCTCCAACAGGCGCCGGCCGAGTGACTCGGCGACCCGATCGATGATCATCGACGACACGAGGGTCTTCCCGATCGCGGCATCCCGCGGCCAGTCCTGCCGGTGCGAGAAGAGATAGTCGATCGCGACGGCGAGGTAGTGGTTCGGGTTCATCAGCCCGGCATCCGGAGTGACGATGCCGTGCCGGTCGGCATCCGCGTCGTTGCCGGTGAGGACGTCGTATGAGCCCTTCTTCGCGACCAGCGAGGCCATCGCCGACGGCGACGACGGATCCATCCGGATCTTCTCGTCCCAGTCCAGGGTCATGAAGCGCCAGGTCGGGTCGACCTCGGGGTTCACGACGGTGAGGTCGAGATCGTGCATCTCGGCGATCAGCGACCAGTACTCGACGGATGCGCCGCCGAGGGGGTCGGCGCCGATGCTGACCCCGGCGCTGCGGATCGCATCGATGTCGATGATGGAGGGCAGGTCGCGCACGTAGGCGTCGCGGAAGTCGTAGCCGTTGAGTCCATCCCAGTCGACGTCGGCGAAGCGCACGAGCTTGACGCCGTCGAGCCCCGCGGCGATGAGCGCGTTCGCCCGGTCGGCGATCCAACCGGTGGCATCCGTGTCGGCGGGTCCGCCGTGCGGCGGGTTGTACTTGAAGCCGCCGTCACGCGGAGGGTTGTGCGACGGGGTCACGACGATGCCGTCGGCGCGACCCGGGTCATCCGCCGCACGTCCGCGGTTGTAGGTGAGGATCGCGTGGCTGAGCGCCGGCGTCGGCACCCACGAGTCGCGGGAGTCGACGCGCACGTCCACGCCGTTGGCGAGGAGCACCTCGATCGCGCTGCGCTCAGCGGGCAGCGAGAGCGCATGCGTGTCGCGACCGAGGAACAGCGGGCCGGTGATGCCCTGAGCTGCGCGGTAGTCCACGATCGCCTGCGTCGTGGCGAGGATGTGGTTCTCGTTGAAGCTGTTCGACAGCGACGACCCCCGGTGGCCGCTGGTGCCGAACACGACCCGCTCGGCGGCGACATCGGGATTCGGCGTGCGGTCGTAGTATGCGGCGATCAGCTCGTCGACATCGATCAGGTCACTTTCCTCCGCGGGGAGGCCGGCACGGCTGGTCATCTCTTCAGTCTGCCCCCTGTTCGGCAGGTTCGCATCCGCGACGTCATCCGCATATCGGACTGTCGGCTGAGGGATAAGGTGAAACCCGTGACTGAACGCCGTACCTACAGCTATCTGGGCCCCGCTGGAACCTTCACGGAGGCGGCGCTGGAACAGGTGGCCGAGGCTCGCGGTCAGCAGTGGCGCTCCGTGCACAACGTGGGCGAGGCCCTGGCCGATGTGCTCGAGGGCCGCAGCGACGCCGCCATGATCGCGATCGAGAACTCGATCGAGGGCGGTGTCTCCACCACGCAGGACGCCCTCGCCACGCTCCCGGGCCTGCGCATCGTCGGCGAATATCTGGTGCGGGTGAACTTCGTGCTCGTCGCGCCGCGGGGAACCACGCTCGACCAGGTAGAGGTGATCGCGGCGCATCCGGTCGCCTACGCCCAGTGCCACGGCTGGCTCGGCGCGCACCTCCCCTCGCACTCGCACGTGCCCGCATCGAGCAACGTCGCCTCCGCGATCGGCGTCCTCGACGGCACGCTCCCCGCGCAGGCCGCCATCGCGGCGCCCGGCATCGTGAACCACTACGACGTCGACGTGCTCGCGGATGGCATCGGCGACAACGCCCAGGCCGTGACCCGCTTCGTGCTGGTCACCCGCACGACCCGTTCGCCCGAGCCGACCGGAGCGGACAAGACCTCGCTCATCGTCGAACTCCCGCACGACCACCCCGGCTCGCTCCTCGAGATGCTCGAGCAGTTCTCGACCCGCGGCATCAACCTGTCGCTCATCGAGTCCCGGCCGATCGGCGACGAGCTCGGCCGCTACCGGTTCGTGATCGACGCCGACGGCCACATCGAGCACGAGCGGATGGCGGATGCGCTCCTGGGCATTCGCCGGTTCAGCCCCCGGGTGGTGTTCCTCGGCTCGTATCCGCGCGCCGACCGGCAGATCGTGCACTATCCCGAGCGCTACTCCGACGACGTCTTCATCGAGGCGCGCGACTGGCTGCGCGGCATCCTCTCCGGCGAACCCGACGTCTGACGTCACCCGCCCGACCGCCCAGCACGGTCAGGCGGATGGCGCGGCTCAGTGCTCCTGGAAGCGCGGCCAATCGCTGCCCGGAGCCATGTGGGAGTGCAGGGCGCCCTTGGCCGAAGCGAGGTTCGGGTAGGTCCCGGTCACCTCATCCGAGCCGACCATCGTCACGGTGTAACCGGTGTCATCGTGGCGGATGCTGCCGACGACGCCGTTGCGGCCGTAGGCGACCCAGAGGGCGAGAGTCTTGGTGGTGCTCATCATCGAACTCCTTCTGCTGCTGCCGACAGTGCGATCGCCGAAGGGGCTGCGCCCCTGTCGACGGCACTGCTGGTGACGCTACGCCTGTGCCGGCGGGAAAGCCAGGGCTTGACAGGCGTGCGGGGTCAGCGGGGGAGTGCGGCGGCGATGAGCTCCAGCGTCTGCGCGCGACCGGTCGGTGCGTCGTTCGGCTCGGCGTCGTAGGCGCCGGCGACCGGAGAGAGCATGACCTCGTCGACGCCGTACCGTTCGGCGAAGGCGTTGATCTCCGCGGACACACTCTCACCCGTTCCGACGATCCACCGCGAGCGCGCCGCCTGCACGACCTCGTCGGTCGCGGCGTTCGTCTCGGCGGCGGCCGCCTGCTCGACGGTCTCGAGAGCGGCGAGCGGCTGGTTCAGGCGCAGTCGCGCCATCATGCGCAGCTGAGGCAGGGCGCGGGCCTCCGCCTCCTCCTGCGTGGGCGCGGCGACGGCGTTGACCGTGAGGAAGGTGCGCGGCTC
Organism: Microbacterium sp. GQ128; assembly: GCF_059758615.1. Taxonomy (NCBI): domain Bacteria; kingdom Bacillati; phylum Actinomycetota; class Actinomycetes; order Micrococcales; family Microbacteriaceae; genus Microbacterium; species Microbacterium sp. GQ128. Next base: position 465,358 of record NZ_JCAXDY010000004.1, on the reverse strand, counting down.
CGGGTGCTCCTCGCTCGGCCGGTAGCCGGTTCGGTACAGGTCGAGCGCGCGCTCGAGGCCCTGCCCCGAGAAGTGGTTCGCGAAGACGTAGGGCAGACCGTGCGACGCAGCCAGCTGTGCGGAGTAGTCGCTCGAACCGAGCAGCCACACCTCGGGGGTGCCGGTCGCGGCCGGCGTCGCGCGCACGGTGTACTCGCCGCCCGAGGTGAACCGCAGCGCGGCGCCCTCGGCCGAGAGCAGCGCCGCGATGTCCTGCACGTGGCGGGGGAACTGCTCGACGTCGCTCGTGGTGCCCGAGCCGCGCAGCAGCTGGGTGATGACGGGGTCGCTGCCGGGGGCGCGGCCGAGGCCCAGGTCGATGCGTCCGGGTGCGATGGCCTCGAGGGCGGCGAACTGCTCGGCGACGATGAGCGGCGCGTGGTTCGGCAGCATCACACCGCCGGAGCCGAGGCGCATGCGGGAGGTGCGGGTGGCCGCTGCGGCGATCAGCACCGGGGGAGTGGTGGATGCCACCGACGGCATGTTGTGGTGCTCGGCGAACCAGTAGCGGCGGTAGCCGAGCCGGTCGGCGGTCTCGGCGAGGGACAGGGAGGCGGCGATGGCCTCGGCACTGGTCTGGCCGGTGCGAACCGGGACGAGGTCGAGGACGGAGAGGGCTGTATCGGACATCCTCTCCTGCAACACGCGGCGTGCCGCCTCCATTCCCCCTTGTCCCCCCGCCGAGACCCCGCTTTCCCGCCGAGACCCCGGGGTGTGGCTGCACGCGGCCCGGGGTTTCGGCGGCAGCCCGGGGTCTGGGCCGGCAAGTCGGCGGCGATACGCTTCCCTCATGGAAGCGGGTATCTTCTACGTCCTCGTCGGCTCGGTCGCGGTGGCGGCGTTCGCGCGCTCACGAGGGTGGCCGGCACCGCTGCTCGTGACGGTCGTCGCGCTCGCCGTCTCCTTCCTCCCGTTCGTTCCCGACATCGACATCGACGGGCACCTGCTCCTCAGCCTGGTGCTGCCACCGCTGCTGTACTCGGCCGCGCTGGACGTGTCCTTCGTCGGATTCAAGCGCAGCCTCCCGCAGATCCGCCGGCTCGGGATCTGGCTCGTGCTCATCACCGCCCTCGCCGTCGGCTTCGTGGCCTGGTGGATCTTCCCCGCGCTCACGCTTCCCGGCGCGCTGCTGCTCGGCGCGATCGTCGCCCCGCCCGACGCGGTGTCCGCCGCGGCGATCGGCCGCCGCCTCGGTCTGCCGCGCCGCATCATGACGGTCCTCTCGGGCGAGAGCCTCATCAACGACGCCACCTCTCTCACGCTGTACCGGGTGTTCGCGGCGATCCTGGCCGGGGCGACCGTCTCGGTCTGGGAGGGCATCGGGCAGTTCCTGCTCGCGGTCGCGATCGGCGTCGGTATCGGCCTCGTGTTCGGGATCGTCCTGCATCAACTGCGGATGCGCATCAGCGATGCGGTCGTGATCGGCACGTTCGGGCTCCTCGCTCCCTTCGGCGCCTACGCGATCGCCGAGCATCTGCTGGGTTCCGGGGTCCTCGCCGTCGTCGCGATGGGTCTCTACGTCGGCTACAACTCCCCGCGCACCGACTACACGACGCGCCAGCAGGAGAAGCCGCTCTGGCTGTCCGCCGACCTGCTGCTGGAGAGCTTCGTGTTCGCCTACATCGGACTGCAGTTCCCGCGGGTGCTTCGCGATCTCGGCAGCGAGTCGGTCGGGCACATCCTGCTGCTCTCGGGCGCCGTCCTGCTCGTGGTCCTGATCGTGCGACCTCTCTACATCTATCCGACGAGCGCCTGGGCGAACTTCCAGGACCGCCGAAGGCTCGCCCGCGTCGACCGCGGCATCCAGTCGGGGGATTTCGACGAGCGCCGCAAGCAGTCGAGGCGCTGGCGGCAGTACAGCACGGACGAGCTGCGCAGTCAGATCGTGCGCGAACGGATGGCCGGGCTGCAGCTCACCTGGAAGGACAGTGCCGTCATCTCCTGGGCAGGGATGCGCGGGGTCGTCACCCTCGCGATCGCGGTGGCCGCCGCCGACCTCGCGACGCTCGACACGGAGGCCTCGCATGCCATCGTCGTGGTCGCCTTCATCGTCACCGTCGGCACTCTCCTTCTGCAGGGGCTCACGCTGCCGCTGCTCATCCGCGGTCTCGGCATCGCCTGCGACGCCGATGAGAAGGAAGACGAAGAGGCGCTCGCCGAGGTTCGGGCGAAGAGCCGCGAGGCCGGCAAGGAGTTCCTCGCCGAGAAGCGCCGCGAGTGGGAGGCGAAGTACGGCGAGGTCGATCTGAGCGTCTTCGATGCGTTCACCAAGCGCATGACCCGCGTCGAGAAGGACACCGACGAGGCCCAGAAGGTGGAGGATGCCGCGAGCCGGCCGTCCTACGACGACCTCGTGGCCCTGACGAAGGGATGGCTGCAGGTGCGCCGCGAGATCCTCCTCGCTGAGCGAGACGCGGGCAATCTCGACGAAGAGGTGATGCGCGAACTCATCGCGGCGATGGATGCCGAGGAGCTCGCACTCGACACCCGCGGTGTCACGCGCCAGCCCGGCCGCGCCTGACCCGCACGCCCGCGTTTTCCCCAAACCCCCGCCTCGTTTGCCGAGCCACCCCTTTACGCGCGAACCGGCCCCTTGAATTCGCATTCAAGGGGCCGGTTCGTACTCAAGGGGGTGGCTCGCCCCACGAGGGGAGGGGGCGGTCAGCGCGCGCCGACCGGCTCCTTGTCCGAGGTGGCATCCGCCTCGGGAGCGTCGTCGTCTCCGGAGTCGTCGGCGAAGGGCAGGCCCTCGCGGGGAGCGTTGTAGAGCTCCTCGTTCAGGATGCCTTCGCGCTTGGCGACGATCGTCGGGATCAGTGCCTGACCCGCGACGTTGACCGCGGTGCGGCCCATGTCGAGGATCGGGTCGATCGCGAGCAGCAGTCCGACGCCCTCGAGCGGCAGGCCCAGGGTCGACAGCGTCAGGGTGAGCATGACGACCGCGCCGGTGGTGCCGGCGGTGGCGGCGGAGCCGACGACCGAGACGATCACGATCAGCAGGTACTGCACGAAGTTCAGCTCGATGCCGAAGAACTGCGCGACGAAGATCGCGGCGATGGCCGGGTAGATCGCGGCGCATCCGTCCATCTTCGTGGTTGCGCCCAGCGGCACGGCGAAGGAGGCGTAGGAGCGGGGGACGCCGAGGTTGCGCTCGGTGACGCGCTCCGTGAGCGGCAGCGTGCCGATCGAGGAACGGCTGACGAAGGCCAGCTGTACGGCGGGCCAGACGCCCGAGAAGTACTGCTTGATCGACAGGCCGTTGGTGCGCACCAGGATCGGGTACACGACGAACAGTACGAGCGCGAGGCCGATGTAGACCGCGGCGGCGAACCAGCCGAGGGAGGCGAGCTTCTCCCAGCCGTACTTGATCACGGCCGAGCCGATGAGGCCGAACGTGCCGAGCGGGGCGATGCGGATGATCCACCACAGCACGCGCTGGATGACCTTCAGCAGCGACTCGGTGAACACCAGGAAGGGCTCGGCCTTCTTGCCGGCTTTGAGCGCCGCGATGCCGATGACGGCAGCGACCACGATGACCTGCAGGATGTTGAAGCCGACGCTCGACGAGAACGTGCCGTCGGCTTCGCCGGGCGACGTGCTGACCGTGAGGCCGAGGAAGTTCTGCGGGATCAGGCCCAGCAGGAAGTTCCACCAGGTGCCGACGGTGTACGGTTCGCCGGTCTCGAGGCCCTCGCCGGCGCGGCTGCCGGGCTGGATCACGAGGCCGAGGACGATGCCGATGACCACGGCGATGAAGGCGGTGAACGCGAACCACAGGATGGTCTGCCCGGCCAGGCGTGCGGCGTTCTGCACCCGGCGCAGGTTCGAGATGCTCGCGACGATCGCGGTGAAGATCAACGGGACGACGGCGGCGCGCAGCAGCGTCACGTACGAGCTGCCGATCGTGTCGAGGGTGGCCGACAAGCCGTTCGGGTTCTCTGCCGTGGCCCCGAGCTGGCGGCCGATCAGACCGGCGGCGATGCCGAGGACGAGGGCGGCGAGGATCTGGAAGCCGAACGAGGTCAGCAGCTTCCGGACCGGCCCGCGGGTGTCAGGCGCCTTCTGGGCGCGTGCGGTGGTGCTCATGGGTGGGGACTCCAGAATCACGGCGCGCCGAGTGCGCGCCCTGAGGATCAACGCTATGTCTGCCTGGGAATTCCCTGGGCGGATGTGACGCCGGATGACGCTCGAGCCTGATTCCGCTCGGTGTAGCCGGCAGGCCTGCTTCCGGTCGCACTTCCTGCCGCCTGAACGCGCCACGAGCGGCAGGAACTGCGACCGGAACCGGGGTTCCCCGTCAGCGCGGCGCGAGCACCAGCAGGTCGCCGGGGGAGCAGTCGAGCGCCTCGCAGATCGCGCGCAGCGTCGAATAGCGGATGGCGCGGGCGCGGTCGTTCTTCAGCACCGACAGGTTCACGATGCTCACGCCCACGGTGGCGCTCAGCTCGGTCAGCGTCATCCCGCGGTCGGCGAGCAGCTCGTCGAGCCGGCAGTGGATGCCGGTGAGCTCGTCGTCGCTCTCGGCCGGGGTCACACCAGGCCCTCCGTATCCTTCTGCAGGCGCTCGGTCTCCTGCTGCAGGCGAGCCCGGTCCTGTTCGAGGCGCATGCCCTGGCGGAAGACGGCGGCGAGGGCGATGAGCGCGAGCGCGGCCCCGAAGGGGAGAGGGGTGACGGTGAGTTGATAGGCCGAGGGGTACCACTCGCTGTCGGGCGGGAACACCTCGCGCAGCCCGGCGGTCGCGGCGATGCCGCCCAGCAGGTCGGCCGCGATGCCGAACACGAGCACCGCGATGGCACCGCCTACGAGAGCCCGCGTGACGGTGCGCGAGAACACGCGCCCGCGCAGCGTGTGAAAGCAGATGACCGCGAGGATCACGGCGGGCATGGTCGTCAGAGCCACCGTGCTCAGCTGGGCCGCCGCGGCGAGCAGCCGGAGCCCGAGGGACGCGTTCCCGACGGTGAACTCCGAGAGCGGTTCGCTGCCACACATGAGCATCGTCGTCGCGCTGTCGCCGAATTCGGAGCAGGGCAGGTTCGCGGGCCAGTCCAGGTATACGTACGTCTGCCCGTCGAGCTCGGCCCAGTCGACCGTGAACGCCTTGATGATGTAGGTCACGGCACTCAAGATCCCCAGCAGGATCCACCATCCCGAGAGGGTGAGCGCGGCGTCGAGCGCGACCGTACGGCTGCCGCGGCGGCGGCTGTTCCACACGACGACCGCGACGATCAGGGCGATCACGCCGAGACCGATGCCGATGTAGAGCAGGGACTGCCCGAGCTCATCCGATCCGAAGCTGAGCATCAGACGAGTCCTTCCGTTTCCTTCTCGAGCGCCGCCTTCTCGTGCTGCAGGCGGATGCCGCGGCGGAACGCGACCGCGACCAGGCCGACGGTCACCCCGGCGGCGAAGAACGGCGCGATCGTCCAGAACTCGATCGGATGCACCGGTTCCCCCTCGCCGAGACCGAGGGCGGCGGTCACGCCGTTGCGTCCCATCGTCTCCAGGATCACGATCAGGATCGGCGCTCCCACGAGCGTCCAGCCGATGATGTTGAACGCCCGGACGTTCGTGCGCACGAAGAACCGGCCGCGCAGGAAGTTCCAGGCGACTAAGGTCACGCTGGCGATGACCAGGAGCGCCGCGAGCGCCCACAGCGCGATGGCGGCGACGATCGCGACGATCGACACCGTGTCCACGCCGCTCGTGATGACCATCGCCTCGTCGGCGAACCCTTCGATCGAGATGACGCCCGAGTCGGTCGTCGCCGAGATCGGCTGCTGGTCGATCGGGATCGTCCAGGCGATCCCCGTCTCGCGGAACGTGCTCGCGACGCGGAGGATCGTGGCGAACGCGACCGTGACCAGCGCCGCGGCGGCGTAGAGGATCACGGTGATGGCGTCCGCCGTCTCCGATCGGGTGGCCCTGCTGGTCGTGTTCGTCGCGGTCATCAGACGAGTCCTTCCGTCTCGCGCTGCAGTCGATCGCCGACCACGAAGGCTGTGCCGATGATCGCGATCACGAACGCCGCCAGGATGAAGGTGAAGGGCTCGACGCTGATGACGGCGTTGTGGATGGAGTTGTCGATCTCGGATGCGACGGTGGCGTTGGCGAGCATGTTGTCGAAGAACTGCACGGCCGCGTAGCCGAACAGGCCGCTCAGCCCGGCCACCATCACGAGCCGGGTGTTGCGGCGGCTGAACACGATGCCGGAGAGGATGCTGCGCGCGAGCAAAAGGAGGCAGCCGATCACGAGGACGATCGTGACGATCTGGAGGATCTGCCCGATGACGCCCGTCGTGACGGCGATCGGGGGCAGCGCCGATGCGTTGATGGCCGCGCGATCGAGCTCCAGGGTGATGTCGGCGCCGCCCGCTCCGAGCGGTACCTCGACAGGCTGGTCCACGAATTCGACCATCACCGGAACCGACGCTCCCCCGAGCAGGGTCAGGATGCGGATGAGGGAGAAGATCGTGATGTACGCCGCGATCGCGGCTCCGGCGAGGCAGAAGGCGATGAGCGCGCCGGTGTCGCCACGCGACAGGGTGTCCTGTTTCGGCGAGGTCATGAGTGCTCCTTATCCATGGTCGTTGTTATCGACTGTCGTTAACATAACGACTGTCGATAACTCGGTCAACCCCCGGTATGCCCACGGCGAACACGGGCATACCGGCCCTGCGTGGTGGTTACTCTCGATGTACAAGCGCTTCACGCGTCTTCGCCCCGTGCGAATAAGGAGTCACAGCATGTTCGAGAGATTCACGGACCGAGCCCGTCGAGTGGTCGTCCTCGCCCAAGAAGAGGCGAAGATGCTCAACCACAACTACATCGGGACCGAGCACATCCTGCTCGGCCTCATCCACGAGGGTGAAGGCGTCGCCGCCAAGGCCCTCGAGAGCCTCGGCATCTCCCTCGACGCCGTGCGCGAGCAGGTGCAGGACATCATCGGCCAGGGCCAGCAGCAGCCGACCGGGCACATCCCGTTCACGCCGCGCGCCAAGAAGGTGCTCGAGCTCAGCCTCCGCGAGGCTCTGCAGCTCGGCCACAACTACATCGGCACCGAGCACATCCTGCTCGGCCTCATCCGTGAGGGCGAGGGCGTCGCCGCTCAGGTGCTCGTCAAGCTCGGCGCCGACCTCAACAAGGTCCGCCAGCAGGTCATCCAGCTGCTCTCCGGAGCCCCTGGACGCGAGCCGGCATCCGTCGGCGCGCAGACCAACGACTCGCCGGCCGGCACCCAGGGTGGTTCCGCGGTGCTCGACCAGTTCGGTCGCAACCTCACCCAGGCTGCGCGCGACAACAAGCTCGACCCGGTGATCGGGCGCGAGAAGGAGGCGGAGCGGGTCATGCAGATCCTCTCCCGCCGTTCCAAGAACAACCCCGTCCTGATCGGCGAGCCCGGCGTCGGAAAGACCGCCGTCGTCGAGGGCCTCGCCCAGGCGATCGTCAAGGGCGATGTGCCCGAGACGCTGAAGGACAAGCAGCTCTACTCGCTCGACCTCGGCTCGCTCATCGCCGGTTCCCGCTACCGCGGTGACTTCGAGGAGCGCCTGAAGAAGGTCACCAAGGAGATCCGCACGCGCGGCGACATCATCGTCTTCATCGACGAGATCCACACCCTCGTGGGTGCGGGTGCCGCCGAGGGTGCGATCGACGCGGCCAGCATCCTGAAGCCGCTGCTCGCCCGTGGTGAGCTGCAGACGATCGGTGCCACCACGCTCGACGAGTACCGCAAGCACTTCGAGAAGGATGCCGCGCTCGAGCGCCGCTTCCAGCCGGTGCAGGTCAACGAGCCGACGCTGCCGCATGCGATCAACATCCTCAAGGGACTGCGCGACCGCTACGAGGCGCACCACAAGGTGCAGATCACCGACGGTGCCATCGTGGCCGCGGCGAATCTCGCCGACCGCTACGTCTCCGACCGGTTCCTCCCGGACAAGGCCATCGACCTGATCGACGAGGCCGGCGCACGCCTGCGTCTGTCGATCCTGTCGAGCCCGCCCGAGCTGCGCGAGTTCGACGAGAAGATCGCCGCCGTGCGCGAGCAGAAGGAGATCGCCTCCGAGGAGCAGGACTTCGAGAAGGCCGCCTCCCTCCGCGACGAGGAGAAGAGCCTGCTCGCCGAGCGTCTGCGTCTCGAGAAGCAGTGGCGTGCGGGCGATGTCGCGACCTCCGCGGTCGTCGACGAGGGACTGATCGCCGAGGTGCTCGCGCAGGCCACCGGCATCCCCGTCTTCAAGCTCACGGAAGAGGAGTCCAGCCGGCTCGTCTTCATGGAGAAGGCTCTGCACCAGCGTGTCATCGGTCAGGAAGAGGCGATCGCCGCCCTCTCCAAGACGATCCGTCGCCAGCGTGCCGGCCTCAAGGACCCGAAGCGCCCCTCCGGCTCGTTCATCTTCGCCGGCCCCACGGGTGTCGGAAAGACCGAGCTCGCCAAGGCGCTCGCCGAGTTCCTGTTCGACGACGAAGCAGCTCTCATCTCGCTCGACATGAGCGAGTTCGGTGAGAAGCACACCGTCTCGCGTCTGTTCGGTGCCCCTCCCGGATTCGTCGGATTCGAAGAGGGCGGTCAGCTCACCGAGAAGGTGCGCCGCAAGCCGTTCAGCGTGGTGCTGTTCGACGAGATCGAGAAGGCCCACCCCGACATCTTCAACTCGCTGCTGCAGATCCTCGAAGAGGGTCGGCTCACCGACGGCCAGGGTCGGATCGTGGACTTCAAGAACACGGTCATCATCATGACCACCAACCTCGGTGCACGCGACATCGCGGGTGGTCCCGTCGGCTTCCAGATCGAGGGCAACGACTCGACCAGCTACGACCGGATGAAGGGCAAGGTGAACGAAGAGCTCAAGCGGCACTTCAAGCCCGAGTTCCTCAACCGTGTCGACGACATCATCGTGTTCCCGCAGCTGTCGAAGAGCGAGCTGGTGCAGATCGTCGATCTGTTCACCAAGCGCCTCGGCGAGCGGCTGCTGGACCGCGACATGACGATCGAGCTGTCGCAGTCCGCCAAGGAGCGTCTCATCGAGATCGGCTTCGACCCGGCGCTCGGCGCCCGACCGCTGCGTCGCGCGATGCAGCACGAGGTCGAGGACCGTCTGTCGGAGAAGATCCTGCACGGCGAGCTCAACTCCGGTGACCACGTGAAGGTCGATGCGAAGGACGGGGAGTTCCTGTTCGAGCACGGTCCGCGCGACGGCGGCCCCGTCGCGGTCGGCGTCAACACCGGCGGCGGCGCGATCGCCGGCACCCCCGACCTGGCGGTCGCCAGCGGGGAGTGACCTCCGGCTGAATCACGAAAGGGGCGGATGCTGCGGCATCCGCCCCTTTCCTGTGTCCGGCGCAGGACGGCACAACTTCGGAGATCGCGCACGCCGCGCCGTCCTCCGGCGCGGGGTCCCGGCGTGTCGTCGCGGATCTCCGAAGTTGTGTCGCGCGGGGAGGATCTCCGAAACTGTGCGCATCTGGGAACGGCTCGGAGTCGCGGGTTCTAGGGTGGATGCGTGAGCGAGTACATCGTCCGGCCGGCGCGCAGCGCCGACATCGTCGGCATCCGCAACCTGCTGCAGCCCCTCGTCGAGCAGCGCATCCTGCTCGGCAAAGATCTGGCGGTGCTCTATGGCGCCGTGCAGGAGTTCGTCGTCGCCGAGGCCGATGGCGTGCTGATCGGATGCGGCGCGCTGCATGTGTTCTGGGAGGACCTCGGCGAGGTGCGCACCCTGCTCGTGCAGGACGACTGGCTCCACCACGGTGTCGGGCGGGCCATCGTCGACCGGCTCGAGGAGAACGCACGCACGCTCGGGCTGTCGCGCCTGTTCTGCCTCACCTTCGAGGTCGAGTTCTTCAGCCGCCGCGGCTTCACGCCGATCGGCGAACAGGTCGTCGACCCCGACGTGTACTCCCAGCTGCTGCGCAGCGGCGACGCGGGTGTCGAGGAGTTCCTCGATCTCGCTCACGTCAAGCCGAACACGCTCGGCAACACGCGCATGCTCAAGGTGCTCTGAGGGCACAGGCCAGCCCCCCGCCCGGCCTCCCAGGCTGCACGGGCAGGATCGCTTAACCTGGAACCATGCCCCGTCGTTCCGCTGCCGTCTATCGTCGTCGGCGACTGGTCGTGGTGATCGGGCTCATTCTGTTCGTCGCTGCCGTCGGCGTCGGGATCTGGCTCCTGATCGCGAAGCCCTGGGCCGCCGCGGATGCCTCTCCGAAGCCGACCTCCTCGTCGTCGGAGACGCCCACGACGACTCCGACCGATTCGGAGTCGCCGTCGCCGAGTCCTTCCGCGGAGCAGACGCCGGCGATCGTGGCGTGCGAGGCGAAAGACGTCGAGGTCACAGCCGTCACCGACGCGGAGACCTACCCGGCGGGTGTCCTGCCGAAGCTCTCCATCTCGCTCACCAACAAGGGCACGAAGGACTGCACGCTCGACGTCGGCTCGACGACGCAGGTCTTCACGATCTCCAGTGGCGCCGACGTCTGGTGGCGGTCCACGGACTGCCAGGAGAACCCGAGCAGCATGATCGCCACGCTCACCGCCGGCACGACGGTCACCAGCAAGGACCCGGTGACCTGGGATCGCACCCGCTCCAGCGTCGAGACCTGTGACCAGGAGAACCGCCAGCGCGCTCCAGGCGGGGGAGCCTCGTACCACGTCGAGGTGTCGATCGGCGGGTTCACGAGCGTGACGACCACGCAGATCCTCCTCTACTGACCTGCACGGAATCCGTAGTTCGCAGTTCGAAGCGATCGGCCCGCGGCGCCTTCGAAATGCGTCGCACTGAGCGGTTTCCCGTGCGGAAAGACGCGACCTGGTGAACGTTGGCCGTCTGAGGCAGACAGGTGCGGATCTTTGGGATACCATTGAGGTGACTCTCCGCATCATGCGGCATCATGCCATCCCCAGTGGCGTCGAACTACAGCGTCCCCAGCGCTTCGACACCGCCGCTCCGAGAGTCCGAGGGCCCTCTCGAGTACCCCAGTCCCCAATGGAGGACTCGAGAGGGCCCCAATCGTCTCCGCCGCTGATTCCGCGCGCGGCGCCTCGGCGCCTGCCTAAGCTGGATGCATGGCAGCGAAGAAGGCGAAACCCGGGAAGAAGAAGCCCGCCCCCGAAGACTTCCGGTCGGAGGCTTTGGCTCTGGCCCTCGAGAAGCAGGACGTCGCAGCGGTCGCCCTCGCCCTCCGCAACGGCACCACGGTCGTGCCGCTGATCAAGCCGGGAGCCCGCGACAATCCGCTCGACAGCGGCGAGGTGTGGACCTACCGCGACGCGAACACCGGCGACCTCGCGCTGCTGCTGTTCAGCGACGCGAAGAACAAGCCGGCGAACCTCCCGCCCGGCGTGGGCATCTACTCGGCCGACTGGCTGCGACGATTCCTGGCGGCGCACCCGATCACGACCGTGTTCCTCGACATCGCGGGCCCGCACCCGATGCAGGCGGACCCGACCGAGCTGCTCAAGGCGCTCGACGCCTGACGCACTCCGACACGGGTGCTGATCGAAGGATCGATCAGAACGGCGGGATGTCGCGATCGGAACGGCGCGATGTGTTGCGTGCGCGCACATCTCCGAGCGCGGCGCGCAGGGTCTTCGACCGGTCGTCGACGACCTGGTCGTAGCCGAGTCGGGCGGCCTCTGATCGACGCTGCGCCGCCTGGGTGACCGGACGGATCTCGCCCGCGAGGCTGAGCTCGCCCACGGCGGCGACGGTGCGCGGCACCGAGATCTGCTGAATCGAGCCGGCCACCGCGATGGCGATCGCGAGGTCGGCGGCCGGTTCGGTGAAGCGCACGCCGCCCACCGTCGACACGTAGACGTCGAGGGTGCTCGTCTTGATGTTCGCGCGCCGCTCGAGAATGGCCAGCACCATGGCCACGCGGGAGGAGTCGACCCCGTGCACGATGCGGCGGGGGTTGGGGGCGTTGCTCGGAACGGTGAGTGCCTGCACCTCGACCGGCAGCGCGCGACGCCCCTCGAGCGAGATCGCCACGCAGGTGCCCGGTTCGGTGGCTCCCTGCGAGAGGAAGAGGCCCGAGGGGTCGGGGACCTCAGCGATCCCATCGCCCGTCATCTCGAAGCAGCCGACCTCGTCGGTCGGGCCGAAGCGGTTCTTGAGCGCGCGGATGAAGCGCAGCGACGTCTGCCGGTCTCCCTCGAAGTGGCACACCACGTCGACCAGGTGCTCGAGCACGCGGGGGCCGGCGACCTGGCCGTCTTTCGTCACGTGACCCACGATGATGATCGGTAGATCGCGATCCTTCGCGATGCGGATCAGGGTCGCCGCGACCTCGCGCACCTGACTCGGCTGCCCGGCGGCGCCGTCGATCAGCGACGACGAGACGGTCTGCACCGAGTCGACGATGACGAGCTGCGGCTTCACCTCGTCGATGTGGCCGAGGATCGTCGCCAGGTCGGTCTCGCTCGCCAGGTACAGCTCGTCGTGCAGGGCGCCGGTGCGTTCGGCGCGAAGCCGCACCTGACCCGGAGACTCCTCGGCGCTCGCGTAGAGGACGCGGCGCCCGCCGCGAGCCGCCTGCGCCGCGACCTCGAGCAGCAGGGTCGATTTGCCGACGCCCGGCTCGCCGCTGAGCAGGATGGCGGCTCCGGGAACGATCCCGCCACCGAGCACCCGGTCGAACTCGCCGACACCGCTCGAGCGCCGCGGAGCATCCTGCGTCGTGATCTGGGTGATCGGTCGCGCAGCGCGATCCGCTGTCGGAGCGACGGGCCCCACGCGTCGGAGGATGCCGGTCTGCGCCGCCTGTTCCTGCACGGTGCCCCACTGCTGGCATTCACCGCAACGGCCCACCCACTTCGCGGTGGTCCACCCGCATTCCGTGCACACGTAGGCTGGGGGAGCGGGTTTTCGGGTGGCCATGCCCCCAGGCTATCGCCGGGATCGGACATCCCTATCGACCAGGTGTTTATTCACGGCCGGGCACCGGTGCGCGAATCCAATATCGCGGGATACTGGGATCATGGCCAACGGCGGGTCCGTTTGCGGGCCGATATCGAGCTACTCCCGGGTGCAGATCCTGCATCTGCTCTTCGAAGCGGGAAGCTCGACGGGGCGTGCGGAACTCACGATCGCGGAACTGTGCGCAGCCACGGATCTGCATCCCAACACCGTCCGTGAGCACCTGCAGCGCCTGATCGAAGGCGGCCACGTCATCCCGACGGTCGAGCACCGCACGACGCGAGGGCGGCCGCGCACCCTCTACCGGGCAGCCACAGGCGCGCCGGGGGCGTCGAGCCCGGTGGCGCGCGACAAGGCCAAGGCGGCCGCACGCCGCGGAGACCTGATGCGCAGCATGATCCCCGACGCGGGGTCGGACCTCGGCCGCGAGGCCACCTATCAGCTCGATGCGCTGGTCGAGCACCTGGAGGAGAGCGGCTTCGAACCCGTGGTCGACGACGGCAGCCTCACCGTCGACCTCAGCCCGTGCCCGCACGCGGCCAGTCGTTCCGAGGACCGCCCGATGCTGTGCCGCGTGCATCTCGAACTCATGCAGAGCGTGCTGAACGAGGCCGGCGGACCACTCGAAGCCGAGTGCGTCCACGACGCCGTCCTCGCTTCGGACTGCACCGTCCAGCTGCGCGACGCCACGGCGCGGCCGGCCGAGGGAACGACGCTACGGCGTCACGGCGCGGGGCAACGGCCTCACAGAACAGGAGTAGCGCATGGAATGGCTTGATCCGCTCGCTCTCGCCCGATGGCAATTCGGGCTGACGACCGTCTATCACTACCTGTTCGTGCCGCTGACGATCGGCATGGCCCTGGTGGCCGCGATCTTCCAGACCGCCTGGGTGCGCACCGGCAAGGTGCAGTACCTGCACCTGACCCGCTTCTTCGGCAAGATCTTCCTGATCAACTTCGCCATGGGTGTCGTCACGGGCATCGTGCAGGAGTTCCAGTTCGGGATGAACTGGTCCGACTACTCCCGCTTCGTCGGCGACGTGTTCGGCGCCCCGCTCGCGTTCGAGGGCCTGCTGGCCTTCTTCTTCGAGGCGACCTTCATCGGACTGTGGATCTTCGGTTGGGACAAGCTCCCGCAGAAGCTGCACCTCGCCACGATCTGGTGCGTCTCGATCGGCAGCATCCTCTCGGCGTACTTCATCATCGCGGCCAACGCGTTCATGCAGAACCCGGTCGGCTACACGTTCAACGAGGCGACGAACCGCGCCGAGCTGACGGACTTCTGGGCGCTGCTGACCAACCCCGTCGCGCTCGCCGCGTTCCCGCACACGATCTTCGGTGCGTTCATGTTCGCGGCCGGTGTCGTGATCTCGGTCTCGGCCTGGCACCTCTCGCGCGGTCAGCACTTCGACACCATGCGCATCTCGCTCAAGTTCGGCCTGTGGGCGATGATCGTCTCCACCGCCGGGGTCGTGCTCACGGGCGACCAGCTCGGACTCGCGATGTATGCCGCGCAGCCGATGAAGATGGCGGCAGCGGAGGCGACCTTCAACACGGTCTGCGGGCCGGACGCCTCGTTCAGCCTCTTCACCCTGGGCACGCCGGACGGCAGCTCCGAACTGTTCTCCATCCGCGTCCCGTACCTGCTGTCGCTGCTGTCGACGCACACCCTCGACGCGTGTGTGCACGGCATCAACGACCTGAACGCCGAGTACGCCCAGACATACGCCGCCACGGGGCTGACGGAATTCGCCCCGGTCCTGTGGATCACGTACTGGGCGTTCCGCTGGATGATCGGCCTGGGCATCGCCGCCGCGCTCGTCGCGGTCGCCGGCCTGTGGCTCACCCGCAAGGGCGCCAAGAAGCCGCCGACGCAGTGGATGTGGAAGCTCGCGATCTGGTCGTTCCCGCTCGCGCTGGCCGCCAACATCATGGGCTGGGTCTTCACCGAGATGGGCAGGCAGCCCTGGATCGTGTTCGGGTTGATGACGACCCAGGACGGTGTCTCGCCCGGCGTCAGCGGCCTCGAGGTGCTGATCTCGCTGATCTCGTTCACGGCGATCTACGCGGCGCTCGCCGTCGTCGAGGTCCGCCTCATCATCCGGGCCGCGCAGAAGGGACCGGACACCGACGAGCAACCGCACGAGGAGACGGCCCAGCTGCCGTCGGTCGTCTACTGAGAGGGAGGAGCATCATGGATCTCGCAACACTCTGGTTCTTCATCGTCGCCTTCTTCTTCGTGGGCTACTTCGTGCTCGACGGGTTCGACTTCGGTGTCGGCATGTCGCTGCCGTTCCTCGGCAAGGACGACGTCTCGCGCCGGCAGGTCATCAACACGATCGGTCCGGTCTGGGATCTCAACGAGACCTGGGTCATCGTCGCCGGCGCCGTGCTGTTCGCGTCGTTCCCCGAGTGGTACGCCACGCTGTTCAGTGGCTTCTACCTGCCGCTGCTGCTGATCCTGCTCGCGCTGATCCTGCGCGGCGTCTCGTTCGAGTATCGGCATCAGCGTGAGAGCAAGAAGTGGAAGGCCGGCTTCGACAGGATGATCGTGATCGGCTCGGTCGTCCCGGCGCTGCTGTGGGGCGTCGCCTTCGGCAACATCGTGCAGGGTGTGGCGATCGACGAGAACCACATCTACGTCGGCGGCTTCTTCGCGCTGCTCAACCCGTATGCCCTGCTGGTCGGCGTCACCACGCTGCTGCTGTTCTTCCTGCACGGTGTGCTGTTCGTCGCACTCAAGACCGACGGTCAGGTGCACGAGGATGCGCGGCGCCTCGCGAAGCGAGCTGCCATCCCGACGATCCTCGTCGCGGCGGCCACCGTGATCTGGACGGTCGCGATCGCGATGGGACGCGAGGCTCCGCTGCTCTGGCTCGTCATCGGTGCCGGCGCGCTCGCCGCAGTCAGCCTCATCGCGGCCGTCGGGTTCTCGCTCGTCCGGCGTGACGGCTGGGCGTTCTTCTCCGGGATGCTCACGGTGCTGTTCGCCGTGGTCATGCTGTTCTGCGCCCTCTTCCCGTTCGTGATGCCGTCGACGATCGACCCGGCCTACAGCCTCACGATCGCCAACGCCTCCAGCACTCCGTATACGCTGCAGATCATGAGCTGGACCGCCCTGATCGCGATGCCGCTCGTGCTCGCCTACCAGGCGTGGACCTATTGGGTGTTCCGCAAGCGTGTCACCCGGAAATCCATCGAGGGGGCTCCGGCGCACGCGTGAAACCCGTCGACCCGAGACTGCTGCGATACGCGCGTGCCGCGAGGGGGTTCCTCGCGGCATCCGCGTTGATCGGCGTCGTCCAGACCGCGGTCGTGGTCGTCTTCGCCTGGCTGCTGACGGATGCCGTCACCGGGGCGATCGCGGGGCGCGACGTCACGGCATCGCTGCTCTGGCTGCTGGCCACGGCGCTGCTGCGCGGACTGCTGATCGCCGCATCGGATGCCGCGGGCACGCGCGCGGCCGCGAAGACCGGGATGCAGCTGCGCTCGGCCCTGATCTCGGCGGTCGGTCGACTGGGACCGGGCTGGCTCGCGCAGCGGAACCAGACCGAGCTCGCCGTCACCGCGGGGCATGGGCTGGAGGCACTCGACGCGTATTTCGCGCGGTACATCCCGCAGCTCGTGCTGACCGTGATCGCGACGCCGGTCCTCGTCGCGGTGATGTGGTGGCAGGACTGGCCGAGCGGGCTCACCGCGATCATCACCCTGCCGCTCATCCCGCTGTTCCTCATCCTGATCGGGATGGCGACCCGCACCGTGCAGACGCGGCAGTGGCAGACGCTGCAGCTTCTCGCCGCGCGCTTCGCGGACACGGTGCAGGGGCTGTCGACGCTGCGGCTGTTCGGGCGTGACCGCCGTGCGGCCGACCGCATCGAGGTCACGGCCGACGAATACCGCCGCGAGACCATGAAGGTGCTGCGGTTCTCCTTCCTGTCCGGCTTCGCGATGGAGTTGCTGGCCTCGCTCGCGGTCGCGCTGATCGCGGTGTCGGTCGGGTTCCGTCTGCTGTCGGGCGATCTGACGCTCGAAGTCGGGCTGTTCGTGCTGCTGCTCGCGCCCGAGGCATTCCTGCCGATCCGACAGGTGGGGGTGCAGTTCCACGCGGCCGCCGAGGGGGTTGCGGCGACCGAAGACGTGTTCGAGGTGCTCGACGCGGCGCGGGCTCGGGTACAGATGCAGGACGTTTCCACGGATGCAGGAGGAATCGCCGGCAATGCGCCCGGCATCCGTGAATCGGTCCTGCAAGTGGGACCGGCGGATGCGGCGAAACCGGGAGACCTTGTGGTCGAAGGGCTGCGCGTGCGGGAGCTGCCGCCCGTGTCGTTCGCGGCCGAGCCGGGAACGATCACCCTGATCGAGGGGCTGAGCGGGGCGGGCAAGTCGTCGCTGCTCGCGGCGCTTCGTGGCGCGGCCGACTTCGACGGCGCGGCCGCGTTCGGCGGGCACGACATCCGCGGGCTCTCCCCGGCCGCGTGGCTCGCCTGGGCCGGACAGACTCCGGGGCTGATGCGGGGGACCGTGGCGGAGAACGTCGCCCTCGGAGACCCGGAACCGGATGCCGACCGCATCCGCGAGACCCTCGACGCCGCGTGCGCCGAGGGCATCGACCCCGCCCTCCAGCTCGGCGTACAGGGCAGCGGCCTGTCGGGAGGTCAGGCGCAGCGGGTCGCGGTCGCCCGGGCGCTGTATCGCCAGGCCTCCGACCCGCGCCGGGTGCTCGCGCTCGATGAGCCCTCGAGTGCTCTCGACCCCGAGACCGAGGCCCGGCTCTGGCGGTCGCTGCGCGATCGAGCGGATGCCGGCGCGATGGTCCTCCTGGTCTCGCACCGTCGCACGGCGCGGGAGATCGCCGACCACGTGGTGACGCTGGGGGTGAACGCATGACCGCGCGCCGCCCTGAACCAGACACCCTGCACTCGCGCAGCGACCGCATCCGCGACGTCCTGAAGCTCGCGCAGCCGCCGATCGGACGCTTCCTCCCCGGACTGGTCTGGGGTGTGCTGTCGGCCGCCGCCGCGGTGAGCCTGCTGGCGGTGAGTGGCTGGCTGATTGTGAGCGCCTCCATCGTGGACTCGCTCGTGCCGCTGTCGATCGCGGTCGTCGGCGTGCGGTTCTTCGCGGTGTCCCGTGCGGTCACCCGGTACCTCGAGCGCCTCAGCGGACATGATGCGGCGCTGCGACAGCTCGCCTCGACACGTGCCGACATGGTGCGTCGGCTGACCCCGCTCTCTCCGGCCGGTCTCGGCACGATGGATCGCGGACGGATGCTCACCGCGCTCGTGGACGACGTCGAGAACCTGCAGAACCTGCCCCTGCGCGTGGTGCAGCCGCTCGGGGTCGCCGCGCTCGTGGCGGTCGGGGCCGTCGGTTTCATCGCGTTCGTCTCGCCGCCGGCAGCCCTCACGCTGGCGGTCTGCCTGTTGATCGCGGCGGCCGCGGCGATCGGACTCGGCTGGGTGTTCGGCTCGCGCGCCGAAGCCCTCGTGTCCGTGCGACGGGCCGAGCTCTCGGCCGCGCTCGTCGATTACTTCGGCAGCCTCGACGTGCTCCTGGCCTACGGTGCGGAGGAGCAGGCACGCGAGCGGATCGCAGCGGCGGACGCGGGCCTGCGACGCGTCGTCGACCGTGCCTCGCTGGCTCAGGCCATCGCGGCGGGCGTCGTGTCCGCGGTCGCCGGGGCGGCATCCGTCTGGGCTCTCTTCGCCGCTGCGCCCGGGCTCGCCGACGGCTCGATCGACGGACCGTGGTTGGCCGTGGCGGTCCTCGTGCCGATGGTGGTGTTCGAGATCTTCGGCGCGGTTCCGGTGGCTGCGGCTTCGTGGCGGAGCGTCCGTTCGAGCGCGGAACGCATCGTCGACGCGCTGCCGGAGCGGATGCCGGACGAGCTCCGACCCGACGCCGGCGACGATATCGAGCTCGACGGCACGCCGACGATCCGGATGCGCGGGGTCCGTGCGGACTGGCCCGGTGGTGCTCCCGCGCTGACGGGTGTCGACCTCGATCTGCAGCCGGGGGAGAGGGTGCTGGTGGCGGGACCGAGCGGGGCGGGCAAGAGCTCGCTCGCGGCTGCCCTCGTCGGCTTCCTCCGCGTGGAGGGCGACTACCTGGTCGACGGGCGGGATGCGGCGGGGCTGTCCGGGCCGGCGCTGCGACGCGTGATCGGCCTGTGCGAGCAGAGCCCCCAACTGTTCGACGAGGACATCCGCCAGAACCTGCTCTTCGCCCGCGACACGGCGACCGACGACGAGCTGTACGCCGTGCTCGACCGGGTCGGCCTCGGGGAGTGGGCCCGGGAGCGCGGTGGCCTCGATGCCAGGGTCGGCGACCGTGGCGCGCTCGTGTCGGGTGGTCAGGCGCAGCGCATCGCCCTCGCCCGCGCGCTGCTGCGCGGCTTCCCCGTGCTGGTCCTCGACGAGCCGACGGCGGGCGTGGATCCCGACGCATCGGACGCCCTGCTGCGCGACCTGCTCGAGGCGGCGGGGGAGCAGTCGGTGCTGCTCATCTCGCACGTGGCGCCGCCCGCAGGAACGGTCGACCGCGTGGTGCGGCTCGACGGAGGGCGCACGCGCTGAGGCGCGTTCGAGCAGGCGCTCGGCGCCGGACTCAGCCTCCGATGGCGTTCATGCCGCGCGCCGGCTGGAGGAAGGCCGGGTCGTTGATCGCGTGACCGGGGAGCTTGGCCCAGACGCAGCGCCGCAGCACGTCGTCGACCGCCGCGTCGGAGCCCGCGCCGCCCGTGGCTCGAAGCACAGGAAGGAGGTCGAACTCATCGGTGGAGAACAGGCAGTTCCGCAGCTGCCCGTCGGCCGTCAGTCGCAGACGATCGCATGCGCCGCAGAAGGGAGCCGTGACAGAGGCGATCACGCCGACCGTCGCCACCCCGCCATCGAGACGCCAACGCTCGGCAGGTGCCCCGCCGCGGCCGGGGATCTCTGTCAGCGTCCAGCGCTCGGCGAGCGTGTCGAGGATCTCCTCACGGGTGACCATCCGATCCCGATCCCAGGTGTGACCGGCGTCCAGCGGCATCTGCTCGATGAAGCGCAGTTCGGCTCCGTGCGCGATCGCGAAATCGACGAGGTCGCACAGCTCGTCTTCGTTGACCCCGCGCATCGCGACCGTGTTCAGCTTGAGCGGGCGCAATCCGGATGATGAGGTCGCCGCGATCCCACGCAGCACGTCGTCGAGGCGGTCACGTCGCGTCAAGGCGGCGAACCTGTCGGGGCGCAGTGTGTCGATCGAGATGTTCAGGCGGCTCAGGCCCGCGGAGATCAGGTCGTCGATCACCTCGTCGAGGCGGATTCCGTTCGTCGTCATCGCGACCTGCACGGGGCCGTCGTCGGTGTCGATCTCCCGCAGTCGGCGCACGATGTCGACGATGTCGCGACGCAGCAGCGGTTCGCCGCCCGTGAGGCGGAACGTGGTGATGCCCGCCGCCGCGGCGATGCGGGCGACCCGGACGATCTCGTCGACCGACAGGATCGACTCGCGAGCGAGCCACTCGTTGCCCTGCTCCGGCATGCAATAGGTGCAGCGCAACGAGCAGCGGTCGGTGAGCGAGATGCGGAGATCCCGGTGACTGCGGCCATGCGTGTCCAGGAGTGCACGGGTGGAGGCCGTGGAGGTCTCGGCCGGCGCCAGCGGCATCCGGCGTCCGATCTGCACGGGAACGGTGGTCACGATCGTCCCAGATTACGCTTTCCGCCCACGTCTCGGAGCATTCCCGCGACCACCAGGGCGAAGGCGCCGACGAACACGAGAAGCCAGAGGCCCAGGGAGTAGGAGTTGGTGTCGGCGTTGTACGTGGCTCCCATGACCAGGGGCGGGAAGTATCCGCCGAGGCCTCCCGCTGCCGCGACGATGCCGCTGACGGATCCGACCTTCTCCGGTGGCGTCGATGGACCGATCCAGGCGAAGACCGCACCCATGCCGAGCCCCATCGCAGCGGCCATCAGGATGAAGGTGACCCCGGTGACGATACCTTCGGGCGGCTGCTGGCCCACGATGTACGCGAGGGACACGATCCCCCCGAGCGAGATCAGTGCGATCACCTTGGGGCCGAAGCGATCGGCCAGCACGCCGCCGATGGGACGCGCGATGACCGCCGCCGCGGCGAAGAGAGCGGTTCGCGTCCCCGCTCCGACGACGTCGACGTCGTCGGGATAGATCGTGGTGAGGTACTTGGGCAGGAAGGTCGAGAACGCGACGAATCCACCGAACACGATGCCGTAGAGGAACGCCATCTCCCACGTCACCGCGAGCTTCAGCGCGCCGACGACCTTGGGCACGAACCGCTCGGTGTTGGGACGCCAGACGGGCGAGTCGCGGAGGAAGAACCACGACAGCACGGCCAGTACGGCCAGCGCCCCCGCGATCACCAGGTGCGTCGGGAGGTACCCGATCGACTCCACCAGGCGGGGGGTGAAGAACGCCGAGACGGCCGTTCCGATCATCCCCATACCGAACACGCCGTTCGCGAACCCGCGTCGAGCCGGCGGGAACCACGCGCTCGAGAAGGGGATGCCGACCGCGAAGATCGTTCCGGCGACACCGAGATAGAACCCGGCGATCAGAAGCAGAGGGAAGCTGCGGATCTCTCCTGCCACCGCGACGAGGAGCACGGCCGGAACCGAGATCAGCAGCACGGCGGTGAACATCTTCCGCCCGCCGAAGCGGTCGGTCATCGCGCCGACGACGATGCGTCCGAGTGCACCCACCAGCACGGGCGTGGCGAGCATCAGGGAGATCTGCCCCTCATCGAGGCCCATCTCGGTGGCGTACGCCTTCTGCAGCGGTGCGATCGCCATCCAGGCCCAGAAGCCGACCGTGGAGGCGAGGGTCGCGAGGATCACCTGCGCGAAGCCGCCTTTGAGCTCGGACCGGGCGGGAGAAGATGCGGCAGAACTCATGGGTGGTTCCTCCTCTGAGCGACGAGAGTAGCCCCGCGAGCACCCCGCCCACCACCCTGTTCTCCCGTGCTAATTGCTTCGCGGATTAACACGGCGCACCCTTGTGCGGGTACATGTCCGGGTGTTGGATGCTGAGTCAAAGGCCGCCTGAAGGAGACACGATGACCCCTGGCATCCGAACCGAGAGTCCGCACTCCACCGACGGTGCTCTCGCCGACGGGCTGGTGAGCCTCGGCAGGTTCATGCGGCCGGGCGAGGTCTCCTCCGATCTCCGCTCGCTGTTTCTGGAGGGCGGCCGCTCGGGCGACGCGTTCTACCGCGATCGCTGGTCGCACGACAAGGTGGTGCGGTCCACGCACGGCGTGAACTGCACGGGCTCCTGCTCCTGGAAGGTGTACGTCAAGGACGGCATCATCACATGGGAGGCGCAGCAGACCGACTACCCCTCCATCGGCCCCGACTCTCCGGAGTACGAACCGCGCGGATGCCCCCGCGGCGCTGCCTTCAGCTGGTACACGTACTCGCCGACCCGGGTGCGCTATCCGTACATCCGAGAAACCCTCGCCCAGCTCTACCGCGAAGCGCGAGCCGTGCACGCCGACCCCGTCGACGCCTGGGCCTCGATCGTCGAGGATCCGGAGAAGTCCACCGCCTACAAACGTGTCCGCGGCAAGGGCGGTCTGATCCGTGCGACCTGGGACGAGGTGCTCGAGATCGCGGCCGCGGCCCACGTGCACACGGTGAAGAAGTACGGCCCTGACCGGGTGGCGGGCTTCTCGCCGATCCCGGCCATGTCGATGGTCTCCCATGGCGCGGGCTCCCGCTTCCTCAACCTGCTCGGCGGAACGATGCTGTCGTTCTACGACTGGTACGCCGACCTGCCCGTGGCGAGCCCCCAGGTGTTCGGCGATCAGACCGACGTCCCCGAGTCCGCCGACTGGTGGAACGCGGGCTACCTCATCATGTGGGGGTCGAACGTCCCCGTCACGCGCACGCCGGACGCGCACTTCATGGCCGAGGCGCGCTACCGCGGCCAGAAGGTCGTCACGGTCTCGCCGGACTACACCGACAACACCAAGTTCGCCGACGAATGGGTCGCGCCCCACCCGGGTACGGACGCCGCACTCGCTCTGGCGATGGGGCATGTCATCCTCCGCGAGCACTTCGTCGAGAAGCGGACACCGCGGTTCGAGGACTACATGCGGCGCTACACCGATGCGCCCTTCCTCGTGGCTCTGGAAGAGCGAGACGGCGGGCTGGTGCCCGGCAAGTTCGTCACCGCCTCGGATCTCGACGGGGATGCGGCAGCGCAGGCGCGCGCGGACTTCAAGCCGGTGCTGTTCGACGCCGTCGGGAACCCTGTGGTTCCGAACGGCTCCCTCGGCCACCGGTTCACGGCAGAGGACGAGGGGCGTTGGAATCTCGACCTCGGCGACGTCGTTCCGCCGCTCTCGATCAGCGACCTGCCGGGTGATCATGACGCCGTCGAGGTGCGGCTGCCGCGCTTCGACCTCGACCCGGAGCCGGGTCAGGAGCATGCCGGGGGGGCGGGCGTCGTCGTGCGCGGCGTTCCGGTGCGCACGGTCGCCGGGCGGAAGGTCACGACCGTTTTCGACCTCATGCTCGCGCAGTACGGCGTCGGTCGCGAAGGGCTGCCGGGTGCGTGGCCGACGGGCTACGACGACGCGAGCAGTCCGGGGACGCCGGCGTGGCAGGAGGAGCACACGGCGGTGCCCGCCCCGCAGGCGCTTCGCATCGCACGCGAGTTCGCCGACAACGCCGAGCGGTCGGGCGGTCGGTCGATGATCCTCATGGGCGCCGGCACGAATCACTGGTTCCACTCCGACACGATCTACCGCACCTTCTTGGCGCTGACGACCATGACCGGATGCCAGGGGGTGAACGGCGGCGGCTGGGCGCACTACGTCGGGCAGGAGAAGGTGCGTCCGATCACGGGATACCAGCAGTACGCGGCCGCCGCAGACTGGGGCCGCCCTCCGCGTCACACCATCGGCACCGCATTCTGGTACCTGGCGACCGATCAGTGGCGTTACGACGGACTCCCGGCCGACCAGCTCTCGTCTCCGTTGGGTCTCGGCCGCTTCGCCGACCGCACCACGGCCGACTGTCTCGTCGAGTCCGTGCAGCGCGGATGGATGCCCAGCTACCCGACGTTCGACCGCAACCCGCTCGATCTGTGCGACGAGGCCGATGCTCTCGGAAAGGAGCCGGCGCAGCACGTCGTCGACAGCCTCGACGACGGTTCCCTGAAGTTCGCCGTGGAGGATCCGGACGCGCCGGAGAACTTCCCTCGCGTCGTCCTGGTGTGGCGAGCGAACATCCTCGGCTCCTCGGGCAAGGGCAACGAGTACTTCCTCAAGCATCTGCTCGGCACCGACGCGGCGATCCGCGCCGACGAAACCGCGCCCGGCTCTCGTCCGACGACCATGACCTGGCGGGACGAGGCTCCGGAGGGCAAGCTCGATCTGCTGATGACGGCAGATTTCCGCATGACGAGCACCACGCTCTTCAGCGACATCGTGCTGCCGGCGGCGACCTGGTACGAGAAGCATGACCTCTCGTCGACCGACATGCACCCGTTCATCCATGCGTTCAACCCGGCGATCGCGCCGCCTTGGCAGACCAAGACCGACTTCGACACGTTCGGGATGCTGGCGGAGAAGTTCAGCGAGATGGCCCGCACCCACCTGGGTGTGCGGCGGGACCTCGTGGCGGCGCCTCTGCAGCACGACACCCCCGACGCGATGGCGACGCCTCACGGCAAGGTGGAGGACCTGCCGCGCGTGCCGGGCGTGACGATGCCGAAGCTCGTCGTCGTCGAGCGCGACTACCCGAATCTGTTCGCTCGGTGGAAGGCGCTCGGACCGCTCACGCAGAAGCTGGGCATGACCACCAAGGGCATCACGTATCGGGCCGAGCCCGAGATCGAGAAGCTCAAGAGGAGCAACGGCGTCGTCGAGGCTGGTCCCTATGCCGGATCGGTGCGCCTGGACAGCGACCGTCGTGCGTGCGAGATGATCCTCGCGTTCTCGGGCACGAGCAACGGCCGCCTCGCGGTGCAGGGCTTCCAGGCGCTCGGAAAGCACACCGGCCAGGAGATGGCGTTCCTCGCCGAGGAGCACGAAGGGACGCACCTGACCTTCTCCGACGTCTCGGTGCAGCCGCGCAGCGTGATTACGTCTCCGGAATGGTCGGGATCGGAACACGGAGGGCGCCGCTACACGGCTTTCGCGATAAACGTCGAGCACCTCAAGCCCTGGCACACCCTGACCGGTCGCCAGCACTTCTACCTCGACCACGACTGGATGGACGAGCTCGGCGAGGCGCTGCCCATCTATCGCCCGCCGCTCGACATGCACCGGCTGTTCGGCGACGTCGTCCCCGGAACCAACGGCGCCGCAGAGGTGCATGTGCGCTATCTGACGCCGCACTCCAAGTGGTCGATCCACTCGGAGTATCAGGACAACCTCTTCATGCTGTCGCTGTCGCGCGGCGGCCCCACCATCTGGATGAGTCCGCAGGACGCCGAGAAGATCGGTGTCCGCGACAACGACTGGATCGAGTCCTACAACCGCAACGGCGTGGTGGTCGCGCGGGCGAACGTGTCGCACCGCATGCCCGAGGGGACCGTGTACATGTACCACGCGAAGGATCGAACGGTGGATGTGCCCATCTCGGAGATCAGTGGCCAGCGCGGTGGCATCCACAACTCCCTCACCCGCATCCTGCTCAAGCCCAGCCATCTGATCGGCGGCTACGCGCAGCTGTCGTGGGCGTTCAACTATCTCGGCCCGACCGGGAACCAGCGCGACGAGGTCACCACGATCCGCCGCCGCGACCAGGAGGTGCGGTACCGATGAAGGTCATGGCGCAGATGTCGATGGTGATGAACCTCGACAAGTGCATCGGGTGTCACACCTGCTCGGTCACGTGCAAGCAGGCATGGACGAACCGCACCGGCATGGAGTACGTCTGGTTCAACAACGTCGAGACACGACCGGGCGTCGGGTACCCGCGCGGCTATCAGGATCAGGAGAAGTGGGGCGGTGGCTGGGTGCGCGACAAGCGCGGTCGGCTGCGCCTGCGCAGCGGTGGACGGTTGGCGAAGCTCATGCGCATCTTCTCCAACCCGAAGCTGCCGGGCATCGACGACTATTACGAGCCCTGGACGTACGACTACGACATGCTCGTCAACGCTCCGAGCGGTGAGCACACTCCGGTGGCCCGACCGAAGAGTCTGATCACCGGCAAGGACATGAAGATCTCGTGGTCGGCCAACTGGGACGACGACCTGGGCGGTTCCATCGAGACGATGCAGGAGGACCCGATCCTGCAGAAGATGAGCGAGCAGGTCGAGGCCGAATTCCAGAAGGCCTTCATGTTCTACCTGCCCCGCATCTGCGAGCACTGCCTCAATCCCTCGTGCGTGGCCTCGTGTCCGTCGGGTGCGATGTACAAGCGGGAAGAGGACGGCATCGTCCTCGTGGATCAGGATGCATGTCGCGGGTGGCGCATGTGCGTGTCGGGCTGCCCGTACAAGAAGGTCTACTTCAATCACAAGACCGGCAAGGCCGAGAAATGCACGATGTGCTACCCGCGGATCGAGGTCGGGCTGCCCACCGTGTGCTCGGAGACCTGCGTCGGCCGACTGCGGTACCTCGGGCTGGTGCTCTACGACGTCGATCGGGTCGCCGAAGCTGCGGCGGTGGAGGACGAGCACGAGCTCCTCGAGGCGCAGCGTTCGGTGATCCTCGACCCGAACGACCCGGCAGTGATCGAGGCCGCACGTCGTGACGGGATCCCCGAGGACTGGATCGAGGCGGCCCAGCGAAGCCCGATCCATCGGTTGATCCAGAAGTACAAGGTCGCGCTTCCCCTGCACCCCGAGTATCGGACGATGCCGATGGTCTGGTACATCCCGCCGCTGTCGCCGGTCGTCGACGTGATCACCGGGTCGGGCAACGACGGCGAAGATGCGCGCACGCTCTTCGCCGCGATCGACAAGCTCCGGATCCCGATCGGATACCTCGCCGAGATGTTCACCGCGGGCGATCCGAAACCGGTGGACGCATCGCTGCGCAAGCTCGCGGCGATGCGGTCCTACATGCGCGGGGTCAGCATCGATGACGAGCGCGACGAGCGCATCGCGGCGGCCGTCGGCATGACCGGTACCGAGATCGAGGAGATGTACCGGCTGCTCGCGATCGCGAAGTACGAGGAGCGATACGTGATCCCGGCAGCGCACGCGGAGAGAGCGCACGAGCTGGAGGAGATGGCCTGTTCGCTCGACTATGAAGACGGGCCGGGCATGGGCGGTGCCGGCCCCTTCGGCGCGAACAGCGGTTATCCGACGCCGGTCGCCGTGGAGAACTTCCACGTGTTGGCCGACCGGCAGACCGCCGACAGACCGTCGACCCCGAATCGCCTGAACCTGCTGAACTGGGACGGCAACGGCCGACCGGGCGGCATGTTCCCACCGGAGGCGAAGTCGTGAGCAGCGTGCTCCCCATCCGGGACCGGACGGAACGGGTCACACCGTTGCGCCCGCTTCCCGACACGCTGGCTCCTGCGGCGCTCACCGCGGGGCAGCGTCGGACGGTGCACATGCTCGCGTCGCTGCTGCTGGAGTATCCGGACGCCGCGTGGTTCGATCGGATCCCGGTCCTGCGCGCGCACATCGCAGCGCTGCCCCGCGCCGTGGCCGACCCGATGACGCGGTTCCTCGACGGGGCGGAGCGTGATGGTGCATCGGGGCTGCAGCGCGAATACGTGACGACGTTCGACCTGAAGCGGAAGTGCTCGTTGTACCTGAGCTACTACGCGACCGGTGACACTCGGCGTCGCGGCACCGCACTCGTCACGTTCCTCGAGGCGTACCGTGCCGCGGGCTGGGAATTCGACGCGGCCGACCTGCCCGACTTCCTGCCGGCGGTGCTGGAGTTCTCGGCGCTGTCGGGGTCTCCCATCGCCGACGCTCTCCTGGCCGCGCACCGAGAAGGCGTCGAAGTGCTGCGGGCGGCCCTGGAGAGCATGGGTAGTCGCTGGGCCGATCCCGTGCGCGCCGTGACGCTGTCGTTGCCGAAGGTCGACCAGGCGACGAGAGAGCGAGTGCTCGCACTGGTGAATGAAGGGCCGCCCGCGGAGACGGTCGGGCTGAGCCTCCCGATGCCCGCATTCCGAGCGAGGGAATCGATATGAGTCTGCAGATCATCCTGTGGGTCGCGCTGCCGTACGTGTGCGCGGCGATCTTCGTCGTCGGTCACATCTGGCGGTATCGCTACGACAAGTTCGGCTGGACGACCCGCTCC
Organism: Microbacterium sp. GQ128; assembly: GCF_059758615.1. Taxonomy (NCBI): domain Bacteria; kingdom Bacillati; phylum Actinomycetota; class Actinomycetes; order Micrococcales; family Microbacteriaceae; genus Microbacterium; species Microbacterium sp. GQ128. The sequence goes on along the minus strand of NZ_JCAXDY010000004.1, from coordinate 437,164 downwards.
TCGCAGACGTACGAGAACAGGCTGCTGCGCTGGGGATCGCCGATGTTCCACCTCGGCATCCTCATGGTGATCGCCGGGCACGTGGTCGGACTCCTCATCCCGCGGGAGTGGCTGTACGCGATCGGCATCAACGAGGAGATGTATCACATCGGGGCGACCGTGCTCGGGACGGCGGCGGCGCTACTGACCCTGGCGGGGCTCGCCATCCTCATCTACCGACGCCGCACGGTCGCGGCCGTGTTCCTGGCGACCACCGTCATGGACAAGGTGATGTACGTGTTCCTGGGGGCGACGCTCCTGTTCGGCACCGCTGCCACCGTGGTGCACCAGGTGTTCGGCGGTGGTTTCCATTACCGCGAGACGGTCTCGCCGTGGTTGCGCCAGCTGATCATCCTCCAGCCGCGACCCGACCTGATGCTCGATGTGCCGCTGCTGTTCCAGCTGCATGTGCTCACGGCCACACTTCTGTTCGCGCTGTGGCCGTTCACCCGCCTCGTGCACGTGTTCTCGGCGCCGGTCGGGTACCTGTTCCGCCCGTACATCGTCTACCGCTCCCGCGACGACCAGAACGGATCCAGGGCGCCGAAGCGAGGGTGGGATCCCATCTCCACTCCGGACCCGGAGCGTCTGCGGCGTCCCTGATACGCCGCCTCCGCGCGCAGGTATCCGCGGGGGATGACCTCGTCAGCGAGCCGAGTCGGCGACGGCGGCGGCGAAGGGGGTCGCCGGGGAGGCCAGCACCTCGGCGACGGCGGCATCCTGAACGATGCGCCCGGCCTGCACGATCACCAGCCGCTCCGCGAGAGCCTGAGCATCGAGGATGCCGTGCGAGACGAGGATCGTCGTGGTGGTTCCGCGCTGTTCGCGCACGACCTCGCGCAGCTGAGCCGCGGCCTCGACATCGAGCGAGGTGAACGGCTCGTCGAGCAGCAGCAGCCGAGGCGACGCGGCGAGGGCCCGCGCGAGGGCGATGCGCTGGCGCTGTCCGCCGGAGAGCTCGTCGGGCCGCCGTGAGCCGTACCCGGCGAGGCCGATGCGGTCCAGCCACTCGGTCTCGCGTCGGGTGGACTCTTCGCGGGTGCCGCCGCCGGCCCGGGCAGCGAAGGCGATGTTCTGCGCCGCGGTCATATGCGGGAACAGCAGAGCGTCCTGCCCGAGCAGACCGATCGAACGGCGCGACGGCGGGGTGTGCTGCCGAGGTCCGGAGAGGCGGTCCCCGTCGAGGTCGACGTGTCCGGCATCGAGCCGCACGAGCCCGGCGATCGCTTCCAGCAGAGAGGTCTTGCCGGCACCGCTCGGGCCCATGATCGCGACGAGCTCGCCTGCGGCGACGCGGAGCTCGGCGTCGAGCCCGGCGTGCTGCACGACGACGTGCGCGTCGAGGACGCCGGCGTCGCGAGCATCGTCGAGTGAGCCGTCGACGCGGTCGCCGGTCATCGGAGTGCCCCCGGGCGCCACGCCCGTACGAGCAGCAGCACGGCGACGGCGGTCCCCAGCAGCAGGATAGACAGGGCCACAGCCGTCTCGCGGCCGGCGCCCGCTCCGTTGAAGGCCGTGTAGATCGCGAGCGGCATGGTCTGCGTCACTCCGGGGGCGTTGCCGGCGAACAGCGCCGTGGCCCCGAACTCGCCGATGGCGCGGGCGAAGCACAGGATGACTCCGACCACGATGCCGGGAGCGGCGAGCGGCAGCGTCACCCGCCACAGCACCGTGCTCGGCGATGCTCCCAGCGTGGCGGCCGTGCGCTCGTACCGGCTTCCCGTGCTGCGGATGGTCCCCTCGACCGCGAGCACGAGGAACGGCAGAGCCACGAACGCCTGCGCCAGCACCACGGCCACGGGGGTGAACGGGATGCCCGTGCCGAACCACGCGGCGATCAGACCCCCGAGCGGACTGGAGCGGCCGAGGAGGAACAGCAGCGCGACGCCGCCGACCATCGGCGGCAGCACCAGCGGCACCGCGACGAGTGCCCGCAACAGGGCCGAGGTCCGCGGCCCCGCGCGGGCGATCAGGAGCGCGAGCGGAAGGCCGAGCACGATGCACAGCGCGGTCGCCGCGAGGCCTGTGGTGAGCGAGAGGCGGAGGGCGTCCAGCGCGACCGTCGAGGTGATGTCGGCCCAGAACGTCGACCACGACGCACGCGTGAGCAGGGAGATCAGCGGCAGCGCGAGCAGAAGGATGCCGAGCACGGCGGGCGCGACGAGGAGGAAGGGAGGTGCCGCTCCCGTGTCGACCTGCCGCATCCTCGTCATGCTCGTTCTTGTCATGCTCCGCCTCGCCACGCGATCGCGGTCATGGCGCACCGAACCCGTGGTCGGCGAGGATCTGACGGCCGATCGGACCCCGCACGAACTCGACGAACGCCCGGCCGGCATCCGTCGCTCCGTCGAGAGCGACGATCGGATAGCGGTTCACGACCCCGTCGCTGCCGTCCGGGGCGAAGCTCTCGACGTCTTCTCCCACCACGTCCGTCGCATAGACCAGGCCGGCATCCGCTTCACCGGCGACGATCTTCTGCAGCACGGCGGAGACGTTCTGCTCGAGACTGGCCGCCGTGACCGAGACGCCGGCGCCGTCGAGCAGCCTCTGCGACGCCGCCCCGCAGGGCACTTCGGGCGCGCACAGCACCGTGGTCGCCTCCGCGAGGTCGGCCAGCGAGGTGATCCCGGCGGGGTTTCCGGCGGGCATCGCGACCACGAGGGTGTTCGTCGCGAAAGGCGCCGGGTCGTCGGCGAGTCCGGTGTCGACGAGGGTCTGCATCGTGCGCTCGTCGGCGGTGGCGAGCACGTCGGCGTGCGCGCCCTCGGCGAGCTGCGTCACGAGCACGCTCGACCCGTCGTACACGATCGGCGCGACGTCGACCGACGGATGCTCGTCGGTGAAGGCCGCCGCGATCTCGTCGAAGGCCGGGCTGAGCGAGGCTGCGGCGAAGACGGTGGCCTCGCCGGTGAGCTCTCCATCGGCGGCAGAAGGCGAGGGATCCGCGGAGGAGGCGGCAGAGCATCCGCCCAGCAGCAGGGCGACGACCAACGCGGCCGATCCGGGGAGGAGCCTGCCGGTCACCGCGGTGTCTCCACGATCACGGTGGTCGCTTTGATCACCGCGACGGCCAGCGACCCCGGCTGCAGATCGAGCTCGCGCACGGCCTCGGCGGAGAGCAGCGACACGAATCGATGAGGACCCGCCTGGATGTCGACCTGGGCCATGACGCCGTCGATCTGCACGCGGGTGACGAGTCCCGTGAAGCGGTTGCGGGCGCTGGAGAGCACGTCGCCGGGAGTGGGCGGAGCCGCGGCGAGGGCGACCGCGTGCTGAGCGAGGGCTTCGCCGGGGATGCGGGCGGGACTGTCGGCGGTGACCGGCAAGGCGTCCTGGTCGATCCAGCGACGGACCGTGTCGTCGCTCACGCCGAGCAGTCGAGCGGCTTCGGCGATGCGGTAGCTGGTCACAGCCCGAGCCTAGAGGGGAGGGTTCCGCAGATCCACGGTGTTCGTCGTGAATATTCCGCATCCACGGAGATCGGCGAGGCGATCACCGCCTCGGCGGGGCATTTCTCCGGCGCTCGCCGGAGCCCACGGCATCCCGCCCGGGGTACCCTGAGCGCATGCCGCTGCCTCCGCTCGTCGAGCCCGTCGCGGCACTCAGCGCGGCCGAATCCGAGCGGACCGCACGGCACCTCGTACTCGCCGACCTGGGGGAGCTCGGCCAGCGACGGCTGCGCGCGGCCCATGTGGCGGTCATCGGTGCGGGCGGGCTCGGATCACCTGTCGTGCTCGCGCTCGCCGCAGCGGGTGTCGGCACCCTCACGGTCATCGACGACGACGTTGTCGAACTGTCGAACCTGCAGCGGCAGGTGCTGCACCGCCTGGCCGACGTCGACGCGCCCAAGGTCGACAGCGCGGTGCGCGTCGCGGCCGATCTCGCTCCCGAGACGACCGTGGTGCCCGTGCGCGAACGACTCACCGCGGCCAACGCCGAGGCGCTGCTCGCCGACGCCGATCTCGTCATCGACGGCTCCGACACGTTCGAGACGCGCACCCTCGTGGCTGCGGCGTGCGAGCGTCTCGAGGTGCCGCTGGTGTGGGGTGTCGTGCAGGAGTTCGCCGCGCAGGTCACGGTGTTCTGGTCGGCTCCGCCCGCGGGAGTGTCACCGGTGGTGCTCAGTGACCTGTACCCGCCCGAGGGCGTCGGCGAGCTGCCGAGCTGCGCCACGGTCGGAGTGCTCGGGGCGCTCTGCCTCCAGGTCGGATCGGTGCTCGCGATGGAGGCCATCAAGCTCATCGCCGGTATCGGTGAACCGCTGTTCGGCCGTGTGCTGCTGATCGACGCGCTGCGGGGACGCATGAGCGAGGTCCCGCTGCGGGGACGGGGGGAGGGGAGCGGAGTAGCGACCACGCCTTCCGGCCGCGCCGAGGTGCCCTTCGTCGCCGCGGATGCACTCGACGACGAGATCGCCGCCGGCGCGCTCGTGCTCGACGTGCGTGAGGCGGACGAGGTCGCCGCCGGGGCGATCCCCGGCTCCCGGCACGCTCCCCTCGCGGAGGTTCTCGGCCAGCCCGGGGCATTCGCCGCCGAGGGTCGGGTCGTGGTCGTCTGCCAACGCGGACTGCGCGCGGTGCGGGCTGCGGTGGCGCTGCGTGAGGCAGGAGCGGATGCCGTCGTGCTGACCGGCGGCATGGATGCCTGGGGCGCGCGATGAGTGGCATGCGCACGGTCGAGGAACAGCTCGCCGTCGTGCTCGGCGCGGTGCGGACCCGCCCGGCGGTCACACGCACTCTGGACGAGGCGATCGGCTTCACGCTGTCGGAGCCGGCTCGCGCGCAAAACCCCGTTCCCGTGTTCGAGAACTCCGCGATGGACGGCTTCGCAGTGCGCTTCGCCGACGTCGCCACCGCATCTGATGAGGATCCGGCCGTGTTGCAGGTCGTGGCGGACGTCCCGGCGGGCAGCGGGGAGGATCCGCCGCTCGCCCCCGGAACCGCCGCCCGCATCATGACCGGTGCGCCGGTGCCGTCCGCCGCCGACACGGTCGTGCCCTTCGAAGACACCGCCGGCGGCCTCGCCGGCTCCCTGGGCGAGATCCGAGTCGTTCGCGCACCGCGGGCGGAGGGTGCGCACGTGCGTCGGGCGGGGGAGGATGCCGCGGTCGGCGCTGTCGTCCTCGAGACGGGAACCCTGCTCGGCGCGCGACAGCGGGCCGCGCTGGCATCCGTCGGCATCGCTCGGGTCGCCGTCGCGCCGCGCCCGCGGGTGGCCATCGTCTCGACCGGCGCCGAGCTCGTGTCTCCGGGGGAGCCGTTGCTCCGAGGGCAGATTCCGGAGTCGAACGGCCTGCTGCTCGCCGGGCTCGTGGCAGAGGCCGGGGCCGAGGTCGTGTTCCGCGAGGTCGTCGGCGACGATGGTGCAGGTCCCGCCGAGGCTGTGGCCCGTGCGACCGCACTCGGGCTCGATGCCGTGATCTTCTCCGGGGGCGTCAGCGCCGGCGCGTACGAGCCGGTGCGCCAGGGGCTGAGCGAGGCGATGGAGTTCGTGCAGGTCGCGATGCAGCCGGGCAAGCCGCAGGGGTTCGGGGTGACCGACGCCGGGATGCTGCTGTTCGGACTGCCCGGCAATCCGGTGAGCGTGGCGGTCTCGTTCGAGGTGCTGGTGCGCCCTGCGCTGCTGGGCATGCAGGGTCGTCGTGAGATCCATCGTCCCCGGCGAGCCCTCGCCGCCGGCACCGGGTGGCGCACCCCTCCCGGCCGACGTCAGTATCTGCCGGCCGTGATCGACGCCGATGGCCGGGTGCACCCCGCGACCCGCGGCGGATCCGGTTCTCACCTCGCGGTCGGCCTCGCGGCCGCCACCGCCTACGCCATCGTCGCCGCCGAGATCGAACAGGTCTGGATCGGCGACCTCATCGACGTGATGGAGCTGTCATGACCTTCACCCACCTGGATCCGGCCGGCCACGCGCGCATGGTCGACGTGACCGAGAAGCAGCCGACGGTGCGGGCGGCGACCGCCGCGGGCTTCGTGCGTTGCACGCCGGAGACGGTGGCCCTGCTCCGAGACGGCGCCGTGCCCAAGGGCGACGTGCTCGCCGTGGCCCGCATCGCCGGCATCCAGGCGGCCAAGCGCACACCGGAGCTTCTGCCGCTCGCGCACGTCATCGGCGTGCACGGCGCGGTCGTCGACCTCGATGTCGAAGACGCGGGGATCCGCATCAGCGCGACCGTGCGCACAGCTGACCGCACCGGGGTCGAGATGGAGGCGCTCACGGCCGTATCGGTCGCCGCGCTCGCCGTCGTCGACATGATCAAAGGTGTGGACCGCGCGGTGACGATCGAGAACGTCCGCATCGTCGCCAAGGAGGGCGGACGTAGCGGTTCCTGGCGGAGGCCGGGGGAGTGACGACCTCGTCGCACGCCGGGGTCGGCGCCGTGCTGCTCGTCGGTGGCGAGGGGCGTCGGATGGGCGGCATCGCCAAACCGCTTCTCACGCTGGATGGGCGATCGCTGTTGGGGCGCACAGTGGATGTGCTCGGCGATGCGGGGGTGACGCCGATCGTGGCGGTCGGACCGCTGCTCGACGACGCGGTCGACGTGGTCTGGACGAGGGAGGAGCCGCCGCTCGGTGGTCCGGTGGCGGGGATCGCCGCGGGACTCGCGCAGATGTCGGCCGAGTGGCTGCTGATCCTCGCCGGCGATCTCGCGCGACCGGATGCGGTCGTGCGCGGATTGCTCGCCCACCGCATCGATGACGCCGCAGCCCCGGCATCCGTCGAGGGCGTCGTGTTCTCCGCGGACGGGCATCCGCAGTGGCTGGCCGGTCTGTATCGCACGGCATCCGTCCGTCGCGCGCTCGACCGCATCGAGACCGAGCGGGATTCCTCCGTCCGCGCCCTCCTCGGCGGCCTCGCCATCGAGTGGGTCATCGACCACGAGGGGATCACCGCCGACATCGACTCGCCCGCCGACCTGGCTCGCGCCCGAGAAGAACTCGAGGAGACACCGTGACCGAGAACAGTCGCACTCTTCCCCCGGAGGCGCTCGACGCGTGGGCCGCCGAGCTGCGCGAACGCTTCGACCTGAGCGCGGAGGATGTGCCGATCGCGTTGATCCTCGACCTCGCTCGAGACGTCGCGAACGGGGTCGCGCGGCCCGCTGCGCCGTTCAGTGCCTTCGTCGCGGGGCTCGTCGCCGGTCGGGCAGGCGGCTCACCCGAAGACGTGCGTGCGGCGGTGGCCGCGATCGTCGAGCTCGCGAACGGTCATGCTGCCGAGGGGCAGAACTGATGGCGACGGTGCGGTACTTCGCGGCTGCCGAGGATGCGGCCGGCCGTGCGACCGAGCCCTCGGATGCCGCGACCCTCGGTGCGCTCCGGGCCGAGCTCGTGGACGCGCATCCGGCGCTGGGAGCGATTCTCGACCGCTGTGCGCTGCTCGTCGACGGTGCCAGGGTGGACGACGACTTCGCGCTGGCGGGGGTCGGGACCGTCGACGTGCTGCCTCCGTTCGCCGGAGGCTGAGGCTCAGCCGCCGATGCCCTTCCAGGCTGTGGTGCCGTCGGCCTCGACCTGACGCTTCCAGACCGGGAGTTCGCGCTTGATCGCCTCGATCATCTCGCGGCACACCACGAACGCCTCGTCGCGATGCGCGGCGGCGACCACGACGATCACGGCGGCCGAGCCGACGGGAAGGCGGCCGATGCGGTGGCTCACGGCGATGATCGCCTCACCGCTCACGCCGGTGGCGACAGCGCGTTCGGCGAGGTCGCGGAGGATCCGCTCGGCATCCGGGTGCGAGGAGTACTCGAGGGCGACGACCTCCCCGGCGGCATCCGGGTCGTGGTCGCGCACGCGGCCGAGGAACGTCGTGACGGCGCCCGCACGGTCGTCGTCCACGGCGGCGAGGTGCGCGTCGAGAGACAGCGCGGTGTCGCTGATGGCGGCCAGAGCGACGGTCATCGGTGGTCCTCTCCGTCGAGCTGGGCGATCACGTGTGCGGCGACCGACAGGATGACCGGCATGCCGTCGGCGACGCCGCCGGGGGAGCCGGGGAGGTTCACGATCAGCGCGCCCTGAGCGGTGCCGGCGAGACCGCGGCTGAGCAGCGCGGCGGGGAACTTCGCCGCCCCCTGCCGCCTCAGCTCTTCGGGGATTCCCGGAAGCTGTCGCTCGAGCACGCGCGCGGTGCCCTCGGGGGTCTCGTCGCGCGCGGCGATACCGGTGCCGCCGGTGGTGACGATGAGCCGCGTGCCGTGGGCGAGTTGGTCTCGCAGCGCCTGCTCGACGGCATCCGCTCCGTCGGGGATGATGACGGGATCGGCGCAGTCGAACCCGGCGTCGCGGAGCGCGGTGACGGCGAGCGGCCCGGCCGTGTCGGCGCGGGTGCCGGCCGCACCGCGGTCGGACACCGTGAGCACGGCGGCGGAGGTCATGGGGCGAGGGTGGCGTCGGGCGTCGCGGGCATGATCGTTCAGACGCTCATGTCGACGGGCGGTTCCATCACGATGCCCTGCGCTTCGAAGGCGCGGCGGCGCTCCTCGATGCGGCGGTGCAGCTCGACCTGTGCGTCGTCGATGAACTGCGGGTCGAGGTCGACCGTCGCAGGGTGCGGGTCGCCGTGGTTCGCGGCGATGTACGCGTCGAGCTCGGGTCCGCTCGTCCACGAGGTAATCAGGGCATAGCGGGGGGCGGTGCCGCGGTGCCAGACCGCGTGCCAGAAGCGCTGGGTGTCGACGATGATGCGGGAGCCCGCACGCAGCGGCAGGCGGATCTCGGTGGCCGGGTCGAAGCGGTCGGAGCGCAGGATCAGCATCGACTCGGTGTCGTCGGAGAGGTTGAAGAATCCGCGGACCACCCAACCGGTGCCCTCTTCGTTGAGGCGGTTGTTGTCGTCCTGGTGCAGGTTGTAGATCGCGTCGGCGTACTCGTTGGGCTGCAGCTCGATCACGCGGCAGCGGCCGATGCCGGCGCCCGGCTCCTGCGCTCGGCGCTGGAGGGTGGGGGCGATCGCGACCTGCGACTCGACCCAGACACCGTCTTTGTCGGTGCGCGGCGGGGTGTGGTTCCAGAAGCCGTTGCAGTCGACGTCGCCGGCATAGCTGGTGAGCGGCGCGAAGCGCGTGATGCCCGAGGACCGCCAGCCGACGTACTGGAGGCCGAGCCACTCGGCCGGATCGGCGGGCGAGGTGTGGTCGTCGAGGGCGACATAGCCCGTCTCGGCCAGCGCCTCGGACGTGATGAAGCCCATGATGAGTACCCTTCCCGTCATCGCTGCCCCCACAGGCGGCGGGTTCTTAGGCAATCCTAACCGGGTTCGGGTGCTCTCGCAGGGGATCGCGCCGTGCAAATGCGGCGGGGCCGGGCGTGGTCGACCCAGCCCTCTGCGTGCGACCCGGCCCTTTTCGGTCGTGCGCAAGGGGCCGGGTCGCACGCAAGGGGGTGGCTCGGCGTTGGAGGAGGGGAGGAGGGGAGGGGAAGAAGGGGAGAGCGCCGATATTCTGTGGGGATGACTCAGCCGCAGGGTGCCCTCCTCGTGGGCAGCGTGAACTATGACGACGCCGAGACCACGATGCGCACGGCGGCGGGCCTGCTCGGCGACCGGCTCCGCCGCATCCCGGACGGTGAGGTGGGCAAGCGGTTCCACTGGATCATGTTCCAGCCCGACGTGATCGGTCGGGCGGACGGCATCGAGCGGATCGGCGACGAGCCCATCCCGTTCCCTGCCGGCATCGACGCGCGTGGCCTGCGCATCGCCGCGGGAGTGGATGCTGCGAGCATCGCGCTGCCGCCGCTCGGCTACGCCGCCGCCGCGATCGAGTCGTACGCGGTGTTCACGCGCCTCCGCGCCGAGGGGGCCGTGCCCGCCGGCATCCGATTCCAGGTGTCGCTGCCGACCCCGCTCGCTGTCATCTCGTCGTTCTTCCACGGCGACGACCGCGCCGCGATCGAACCCGTGTACACCGCCGCGATCCTCCGCGAACTCGACGAGATCCTCGCCGCGATCCCGCACGACGACCTCGCCGTGCAGTGGGACGTCGCCAGCGAGATGGGCATCATCGAGCGCGCGGCCGGCTACGGCGCGGTGATGGAGGCGTGGTGGCCCGGCGACCCGTTCGACGGGCTCGTCGCACGCCTGGCCGCGCTGGTCGACGCCGTGCCCACCGACGTCGAGGTGGGCGTGCACCTCTGCTACGGCGACGCGGGGGAGAAGCACTTCTTCGAGCCGACGGATGCCGGGAACCTCGTCCGCTATGCGAACGCCGTCGTGGCGGCATCCGCTCGCCCGCTCACCTGGCTGCACCTGCCGGTGCCGATCGCTCACGACGACGCGGCCTACTTCGCCCCGCTCGCCGACCTCGCCCCCGTCGACGAGCTGTACCTCGGGCTCGTGCACCGGGAGGACGGTGCCGAAGGTGCCGCGCGTCGCATCGCCGCAGCCGCCCCGTTCGTGACCGATTTCGGCGTCGCGACCGAGTGCGGCATCGGCCGCGCACCCGCCGGCTCGACCGAGGGCATCCTGCGCACGCATGCCGAAGTCGCCGCGGCCTGGTGAGCCGCTTCCGTCGATTCGCGTGCGGGCCGCGCGTCGCGTAAGCTATTCCGCGGTGACGTGTCCGAGCGGCCGAAGGTGCAACTCTCGAAAAGTTGTGTAGGGTAACCCCCTACCGTGGGTTCAAATCCCACCGTCACCGCCATGGAAACCCCCTCCTCGTGAGGGGGTTTCTCCGTACCCGGGGGCGTGACGTGTCCGAGGTGCGCTTTCGCGAAGCGTCCCGGGCTCCTGCATCCGTCGCTCGGGGGATGCGCGCGATCATGACACTGGCGCGGGTCTCGGTGACTGGTTCAGGCCGCCACGCGCGTCGTCGTCAGTGCGCTGCGTCCCACATCGCGTAGGAGATGACCCCGGCAGGGAGTCCGTCACGGGGTTCGATGAGCTCGCTCTCCACCCCGACGAGACGTCCGGTGTCGCGCGAGACGAAAACGGTGTCCGTCCGTTCGGGGATCGTCGAAGACACCTGCAGGCCGATCACATCACGCCCCAGTCGGTCGCGTGTCGCACCCAGAACCTCGACGTCGCCCGCGTCGATGAGGATTTCCAGGAGTTCGGCATGCTGTGCGTTCGACAAGGTCCAGTACTGCATGAGTCCATCGATGGCGGCGAGCAGCTCGCCCGAGGATGAGCTCTCGGACACGCCGAAGGCGCCGAGGGCTGCGAACAGCTCCTCACGTGAATCGCCGGTCAGCGAGGTGAGTGCAGCCGGTGCGTCGAAGTCGTCGGGAGCGGTCTTCACCTCGTCGATGATCTCGCCCGGTCGGTAGGGGCTCGGCTCGACGCCGGAGGGACGGTCCCCGTCGGACCAGTAGGAATCGGCGGCGACGATGGTGGTCGTCGCCGTCTCCCCCTCTCCCCAGTCGAAGGTGATCTCCTGGGGAACGGCTTCGATCCGCTGCTGTTCGATCTCCGCGCTCCAGCCCCAGACGACGGACTCGACGTGCGACGCCTGTGCGGGACCTGGGGAGGCCGACAGTGCGCGTTCGGCGTCGGTCACCACGTCGCTCATGCTGCCTGCCGTCGTGTACTGCAACGGAGGCGGAGTGAGGGCGACGGCCTGCTGTGCCGGCGAGAGGACACTGATCGTCACCAGTACGGCGACGGCGAGCGTCGTCACCGCGGCCGTCGCGCCGGCCCAGATGATCCGGGGTCGAGCGCGGCGCTTCGGTGCCCGGACGTTTCCTCGAATGATGTTCTCGCGAAGGGCGATCTCGGCAGCACCGAGCGGTCTGTCGCTCCTGACTTCGGCGGGACGCGCGGCACGGAACAGGCGGTCGAGCTCATCGTCATGACGATTCATGGTTCGTCCCCTGCTCTTCGAGGTGGGCGCGCAGCTTCGTCCGCGCTCGGGTCAACGTGGTCCATACCGCCCCCTGGCTGCTTCGGAGGACTTCTGCGACTTCGCCTGCCGTCAGGTCATTCCAGTACGTGAGGACCACGACCTGCCGTTCGCGCGCGCTGAGAGCCGTCAGAGCGTTCCGAAGCGCGAGACTCTCCCACGGGTCGAGCGGTTCGACGGGATCCTCGAGGCCGCGAACGAGTGCCTCCATAGCTCGGGTCCGCGAGCGAGAGCGTCGCATTCTGTCCTTCAACTTGTTGTTGGCGGTGCGCAGGAACCAGGTCAGACCCATCGGGCGATCGGGGTCCAGCTTTCGCCAGGCGACGACGAAGACCTCGGCTGTGAGCTCATCGACGTCGTCAGGATCATCCACGTAGCATTCGAGGTATCGGCGCACGCGCGCCCAGTACTCATCGAAGAGCCGACGGAAGACGACGGCGCGAGGGTCGCCGACCGGCGGAGCGGAAGCGCCCGCGGCGGCGACGGCGTCGAGGCGTGGATCGCGCGACGGGGGCGCGGAGGCCTTCCCGGCTGCGGGGAATCCTGCGAACGCGATATCGAGCGCCGCGAGAATGCCATATCGGTGCATGGGATCCTCACTCACGATGACGCGTGCTCAGACAGGGTAACGCGGAAGAACGTGAGTCACGCTGCGCACCGCAGGGTGCTGACCTGGCCGAATACGTTCGTCGATGTTCCCGCGGCGGCTGTTGCGAGCACCGTGCCGGCAGCGTTCCGAGCCTGCACTTTTCCTGATGATCTGGCGTTCGCGATCGACTTCACTGACGCGAGGGCGGCGGTGCTGACCGTCGTGCAGGTCGTCCAGCTCAGCTTCGTTCCGCCTCTGTCTGCCTGGGAGTACGCGCAGTACTGGCCGGTGGCGCACGAGCCGACGGCGCGGGCGCTCACGGTCGCGACCCTGAGCTCCATCCCGAGTTGCGGCCAGACGACGGTGTACTCATCGACGATGGTTCCCCCCGGGACCGCATCGATGGCGTACGCCACGTCGGGATGCACCGTGGGATCGGCGTGTGCAGGCGTCGCAACGCCGATCGACAGGAGGGCGGCTGCAATCGCCGCGACCAGCTTCGTCTTCAAGGCAAGTCCTCTTCATAGGGCTGAGACGGTGTCCGGAAGGATCTGTTTCCACGATCTCAGCACGGGCGCGCCGCCGGAATACGCGTACCCGCCCCCCTTTGCGTATCCGCCCGATTCCTGACACACGGAGGCGATATTGGCCGATGTCCGCGGTTCCTTACAGACATGTTCTCTGTCGCGACGCCGCCGGTTCGGACGGCGTCGACGTGGCTACCGTGGAGTGAAGCCCCCCGCTGGCCCGCCGGCAACTCGGTACGTCAGCAGCGGCCAGGAAGAAGGAGGCGCTTTGGCGCATCGCCCCACGTTCGTTCGACCCATATCCACCAATCCCGGAATGTGGATGTCGATCGCGATTCCTGTCGCAATGGTGATCACCCTGAGTCAGAACTTCGACCCGAACGCGGTCTCGACGTGGGAGGCGGTGTTTGCCAGCGCCAACTGGGGAGCGATCCTCGGGATGCCACTCAGTGCAGCCGCGGTCGCCATCTCCGTCCGCACACCGAGTCGCTGGATACGCGCGAATCATGCTGCGACCAATCGTTCCCTCGCCACACGGACGCTGGCGGACATCATGCCCACCCTGATCGCCATCTCGGTCGGGTATCTGCTCTCGCTCGCGATCGTAATCTTGCGCGCCTCGCCAAGCTCCGCGCCGACGTTTCGATCGTTCGGGCCGCTCGGCGTCTTCCTCACGATGGTGCTCGTCGCTGTGTTCATCGGTTTCGTGATCGGCAGGGTTCTGCCGGCCGCCGTCGCCGTCGTGGTCGCAGCGCTCGCTCAGTATCTCCTCATCTCGCTCCCTCTTGTGTCAGAGCCTCTTGAGCATCTGCGATTCGCGCTCGGGTACTCGCTGCCGTTGGTTCTGCAGACAGTCGATCAGGAGATCGCATGGCCGATGCTCGTACTTCCGATGCTGCTCGGTGGCGTCGTCGTGGTCGCCATCGTGCTCGCGTCGGCCAGGCTGCGTCTGCCGGCGATCGTCTGGACTGCGGGAGCCACGACGGCCATCCTGGTGCTCTCCTCGCCGCTCACCGCCTCGATCGCTCCCCCCGGCTACGAAGCGCGCTCCCCCGGGGATCTGCATTGTGAGTACCGTGACGGCGTCGAGGTATGCGTGTGGCCGGAGTTCGGAGACGCCGAACATGATGCGGTTCCGCTCATAGACAGCCTCGCGATGTACGTCGGGACGTTGAAGGCGAATGGAATCGAGATCGGGCCCGTGATCACGAGTTCGTCCGCCCAGGCCGAGGAGCTCTCCGCGCTGATGTTCGCGGCCGGCCCGGGTGACCTGTCCGGTGATGAGCTTCCGATCTCCCTCGCGGACGGTGTGCGAAGTCAGGCCTCGTGTCCGGCTGCTGAGCAGGAAACCCTCGTCGCAGAAGGCGACCGCGCCGTCTACGCGTTGGCGATCGCTCTGGGAGCATCCCCCGACGCTCTCGCTCAACGCGAAGGTTCGGGCGCCGGCGACGATCTTCTCCACGCGCTGGGCCTCTCGACGGCCCGCGAGGGCTTCTCGACGTTCATCAGGTGGCAGGAAAAAGTAGCCGACGTATGCAGAAAGGGCGACAGTTGAACGCCGTTCTCAGATTCGATGAGGTCTCCTTTCGATATCGCAGACACCTCGTCTTCGAGGGGTTCTCCTTCGATTTCACTCAGTTCCCCGTTGCACTGCTCGGCCCGAACGGTGCCGGCAAGTCAACCTTGATCGGCCTCTCGGCGGCGACCGAGAGGGCTCGTCGGGGGCGGATCGAAGTCGCGGGCGTCTCCACTGGGTCCGCCGCCGGCCGCAAGGAGATCCGCCGCACCGTCTCCGCCGTGGCCCAAGCGCCGACGGGCATGCGGGGGCTCTCTGTTCGCGAGCTGGTCGCATACACCGCGTGGCTCAAGGGCATGAGCCACCGCGAGGCGTGGGGCGAATCGGAGCACGCGTTGGAGCTGGTGGGCTTGACGCGTTTGAGCGACCGACCCTCCCTGGGCCTCTCGGGGGGCGAACTGCGAAGGGCAGCCATCGCCGGCGCTCTGTGCTCTCGACCCACGCTGCTCCTGCTCGATGAGTCGACGGTCGGACTGGACCCGGCTCAGAGGGAGTCCGTGATCGACACCATCGCCACGCTCTCCACACGGATCCCGATCCTGTACAGCACGCACGAGGTGGACGACTTGTGGAGCTTCGCCCGTGGGGTCGTCGTCCTCGACGCGGGATCAGTGACGTTCGCGGGGACCGTTGACGAGTTCTACGCATTGGCCCAGCGAGGCGAAACGCCGCGGGAACGCGCATCCAGCGCGTACGCCCGAGCGCTGAAGACCACGTCGCCGAGCACGCGATGAGGTGGTGGTTCCGCGTCCGCATGGCCAGCGTGGGGGCCTGGGCTTTCCTGGTGGGCTGGGGTGGAACCTTCGTCACGCCGTCCGTCAGGTTCGAGTTCCCGACGCTCGCCGGCGGGCAGTTCGCCTCGGTCCCGGTCGCGGTGCTCTTCGCCACCGTCGCAGCCGCGGGGTGGGTCGGTATCACGACGACGCGTGCGCGCGAACTGTCCGTCGGAACCTCCCGCCGCTGGGCGTGGGGCGGAGACGTGGTCGTGCTCTTCGGCGTCCTCGGGGTCTCGAGCGTGAGCGCCGCGCTGGCCTTCGGCGGGGCTCGTGAAGCACTCGTGCCCTTGCTCTTTCAATCGGCACTTGCCGTCCTCGTCGCGCGACCGGGTCTCCGCCCGGCCTGGCTGATGGCGCCCGGCGTGGCGCTGCTGACAGCGATGTTGCTCGGCTTCGACTCTCTCGGCCTGCCGTCAGTGTGGGCGCTGGCGGTGATGGATGAGGCCTCGGTGGCACAGCTGCTCAGCTCGGTATGCCTCCTCATCGCCGCGACCGGGGTCTATGTCGGCAGCGTCGCGAGGAACCCCGCCGCGTCGGCCGCCGTCTGACAGGCCGCGACCATGCCTGAGGTCATGTCCCCACCAGCGCGAAGGAGGAGACGCGCTTCGCGCTCCGGTTTCGTGCCAGCGCCATCATCGGGCGTTCGACGACCCACCATGATGTCGCAGCCGCCAGGAGGGTGAGCGGGACCGCGCAGATGAGTACCAGCCACGGCTGACCGGCAGGGACCGTGGCTATCACGGCCTGCAGGATCAGGAAGCCCCACAGATAGATGCCATAGGAGTAGTCGCCGAAGCGGGCTGCATCGCGCAGCAGCGGGGTCGAACCCCCGCCGACGTATCTCGTCAGATAGGGAAGGGCCACGACGAGGAGAGCTTGCCCGACCCACTCGTCTCCGATGAATGTGATGATCGCCAGCGCTGCCACGAGGCATCCGGCGAGGGCGTGCGACCGGCGCACGCCCCACCTCTCGTAGACACCGCCGACGAAGAACATCATCATCGCGGTGAAGGTGATGTTCAGTGCGCGCAAGGTGCCGTCGCCCGCGGTGGCGATGTAACCGATCAGCAGCGCCGCCCCGATCAGTACCGTGGTTGCGGTTCGCAAGGACGTCGAAAGTCGGACCGCCAGCGCGCCGACGAGCATGACGCCGATGTAGCACGCGACCTCGGGGCCGAGGCTCCACAACGAACCGTTCACGGCATCCGATGGGTTGTCGAGGAAGACACCGGGCAGGGGGTACTGGGCGATCAGGAGAAGATTCCACAAGTACTGCCACGTCGAGGTGTCACTGAAGTACCGGGTGGTGGTCAGGCTCGAGAAGAACGGGCCGATGACGACGATCGTCGCGACGACGACCACGGCCAGCGCAGGAAAGATGCGCCCGGCACGCCTGACGACATAGGGAATGACCCTCGGGTCTCGGAACCAGCTCTGCGTGATGAGCTGACCGCTCACGGCGAAGAACACGAACACAGCGACCGTGTAGACGGGCCAACCCATCACCCGTGGCGCGCTGCCCCAATCGCCGAGGGGCCAGGCGTGGAAGACGAGAACGATCAGGGCGGCGATGAGCCGGATCGCGTCGAAGTTGTTCCGGTGCGTTGCAGCGTTGCTCTTGGCGTCAGACATATGTTCTTCCGCTTTCGGATGGGGGTCACGCGCGGCAACGCGTGACCCCCATCGAACGGGCTCACAGTGAGGCGGCCGTCTCGGCCACCGTCGGGCGAGGCGCCCGTGCCGTGGCTACCAGGAGATGTTCGCCCCGCCGGCGATGATCCACACTCCGGAGCCCGACCCCTTGAACGACTGGCCGGCCGGTGTGCCGCCGTTGTACTGGAATCGGTAGGTCCCTGCGGCGACATCGCCCCAGTCCTGGTTCGCGCCCGGTGCCGCTGTTCTGTTTCCCTGCGACACCCATCCCGTTCCCCACACGTCCTTGAGCAACTGCAACTGGGTGGAACTGATGTTGGTCCAGGAGATGGGAGTGTTCGGCACGTAGAGCTGAATCGATGTCAGGCGCACGCGCGTTGCCGCGGAGTCCCCGTTCGAATCGGCCCAGGTGCTGGATCGAGTGCCAACCGTCCATCCCGGAGCGGGGATGGAGCTCGAGCGACTGCCTTCAGCCATGGCCGGTGCCGCGAAGAGCAGCGACGCGGCGACAGCGCCGGTGATGGCGCCGGCGGCGAGTTTCCGAGAACGACGAATCATTGCAGATTTCCTCCGGTCCAACCGGCGTCGATTGGTGCCGGTTGGCGCCACTATGGCAGCGCGTCCGCGGTGCTTTGCCGTACCTGCTCGTTCCTGACAGACGACGTCACAGCACCTCGAGCCCTTCTCGAGGAAGACGGCGTGATCGAGCGCGGCACGGGCAGACGGCGGCAGGTCGCGCACCGGGCGCCGACACCGACGGGGACGGTCCTCCCTCTCGAGCACATGGCGCAGAGCGCGGACGCCCTCACGGTCGAGCGGGTCGTGCGGCGCGTCTCACCCGCCACGGGCTGGAGTGCACGCCTGTTGGAGATCGAGCGCGGCATGGACATCGTCACGTGGGAGAGCATCGTCCGGGCGGGCACCAAGGTGGTCGCGAGCACCCTCGAGGTCATCGATGCGACGCACGAGCCGAAGGCGGATGACGAGCGGACGATGTACGCCTGCCTCGGCGCGCGCTACCGCAAGACCGCCTCCCTGGGTTCGCTGCGACTCGCTCCGTACATGGCGCCGACACGCACCTGGCGGGATGCCTCTGCGCCGGCGAACCCCGTGACGATCACCTTCACCACTCGCGCGAAGACCGGACCCATCTATCTCGCCAAGCATGTCGTCGACATCCGCGAGATCTCGTTGAACGTCCTGGCGGACGCGCATGAGGGCATCGTCGAGGACATCCCCTAGCTCCGGTCAACCCCCTCTGGTCCGCGAAGGCGGGAGCGTATGGTCGTCGAACCAGACAGAGGAGAGATGATGAGCGATCCGAAGAACACGCAGGGAACGCCGGGTGCGGATGAGGAAGCCGACACGGCATCCGGTGGCGCCCCCGAGAGCACGCAAGAACTCCTGGACGACGAGACCACCGACGAGAACGGCGAGCCGCTCGAGAATCCCTCCGGCGGCTGAATCATCGGCGAACGAGAACCGGCCCTGCCCCTCGACTGAGGGACAGGGCCGGTTCTCTTCGCGTCTCACTTCATGCGGCCGAAGGTGGCGTCGATGTCTGCCATCTCCATCGCGGCGGTCGCTTCGATCAGCGCCCGCAGCTCCTCGTCCGCGCCGGGGGAGAACTCCTCGAAGCGCTCCGGCGAGATGGTCATCGGCGACCCGGGAGGTGCCTGCTCGCTGGCGTCGAGTTCGGTGCCGTCGTTCGAGGGAGATGCACCCTGGAAGATCTTGCCGGCTTCGGACTGGGCCGTGAGATCGAACGAGTACTGCTTGCTCTGCAGTCCCAGATCGAGGAGCTTCTTCACCTCCGGGAACTGCTCGGCGTTCGTCTTCGGGATCGGGAGGGACGTGCGCCAGTTCACGCCGAGCGTCTCCAGCGCCTTGGCGTAGGCGTTCTCGTGCGCCTGGTCCCGGACGATGAGGTACGAGATCGTGCTTCGGGCCATCTTGTTGTCCGTCATCTCGTACAGACGGCACTTCTGCAGTCGGCCGGTGGATTCGAGCATGAGGTTGTAGAGCAGGTCGAGCACGAGGTTTCCCGAGTTGTAAACGTAACTGCCCGACCACGGGTTGCCCACCGCGTCGACCGGAAGAGCCCCCTGGGCCCCGACGAGATAGTGGTGGATGTTGCTGGTGTCGACGGCGATCCGCAGCGGCGTGGCACCCCCGGCGCCGGGCGCGTCCACCGGATCGGTCGGCTTGCCCTGGTACTGAGGGGAACCGTCGAGCAGTCGCGAGATGGTCGTGCCGATCAGCTCGACGTGGCTGATCTCCTCGGTGCCGATGCCCTGGATGAGATCTTTGTAGGGCTTGCCGTCGGGGCCCCGGAAGTTGATGCTCTGGAAGAGGTACTGCATCATCGTCCGCATCTCACCGAACTGCCCGCCGAGCCCTTCCTGCAGGGCGTTCGCGGCTGCGGGATCCGGCTCGTCTTGAGCGATCTCGTTGATGAACTCCTGCACGTGGAAATACATGATGCCTCCGTCGGCTCGGTCTTCGGTGGAGGCCATGCTCCTCTGCCGGGCGACTTTCCCCACCTCCCTCGACCTGGACGACGGATGGACGTACCATGCAGCCCGCGGGGCGAGCGTCAGTAGTCCCAGTCGAGGAACGGGGCGAGAGGAGGCTCGTCCGCAATCGCCGCGATCCCCGCCCGTTCCACCGTGATGACGATCCTCGATCGCGAGGAGACGAGGACGCTGACGAGCTCATCGCCGTCGGAAAGGTGCACGAACGTCGGCTCCGAGCGTGCAGCCGCCTCGATCTGTGACATGAGGTCGACGAGATCGCGCTCGCCGTTCAGGCGGAAGCGTCGCCCGTCGATCGCGACGTGCGTGATGCTGTCGGCTTCCGTGTTCATGGTGCGACCGTATTCCCGCGTGTGCTGATCCGCATGGGGGGTTGCTTACTGATGTGCCCACGGGTAGCGGTCGTGAGCATGAGGGGGCCGACGGTAGTGCCGGCTAGACGTGCGCGGGAACGTCGACCCGCTCAGCGGGCGCGGTCTGCTGCGGCTCGGGAACGAGGTAGAGGCCGCTCGGCGAGTTCGCCGTGAAGGCGAGGGCTTCGATCCAATCGCGGTTGATCGCGGGCTGACGGCTTCCGCTGTACTTGAAGACGAGGGAGCTGCCGGCGTGGATCCATACCGTCGTCCGGCCGCCGCCCACGCTCTGGTCTTCTCTCCACGTGAAGCCGAACGGCTCTCCGCGCCGGAGCTTCGCGGTCATGACCAGCTGCACATGCGTGAGTGCGCGGTCCTCCAGCTCCGTCTTGACTCCGCCTTCGTAGATGAACTTTCCCATGAGGGTGACCTCTTTTCGCCACGAAACCCGTGCCAAGAGGTGCGACCGAGATGGTCGACGGTGGTGTTCCCACCATCGCACACTTATGAGGGCAGCGGGACCTCGAGCGTCGGCAGGCTGAGGCCGCAGCGCTCACGCCACGGCGTTCCAGCGGAGGCGCGGAGACTCGGCGTCGAGGTCGGCGAGCAGCGCGGTCGGGTCGACGACGGGGAACATCGTGATGAGGCGGCGGCCCTGCACGGGGGAGTCGAGCGCGTAGGCGAGCGCCGAGGGGTGCGGCTGCCGGTCGGCGATCGCGATGACGGCCTCCCGGTCGCCCAGGGGTTGCCGTCGCACGGGCGCCTCGGCGATCAGCCCCGCGGCGGTCTCGGTCACCCGGTCGAGGAGCGTGCGCTCGCCGACCCAGGGGACGAAGGCATCCGCCGCCAGTCCGCACGCGCGGGCCAGGTCGCCGCCGAGCCAGCGGTCGCGCTTGGGGCCGTACGGGGTGGGCGTGGTGGAGAGCAGGTAGCCGTACACGTGCAGCAGTCCGGCGTTGCCGACGGGCCACGCCGCGTCCAGTCCGGCGCGGTCGTGCAGCGCCTCGAACATCGACCGCGACAGCACCGGCGCTCCGACGTTCTCGTCCACGACGGTGGATCGGCCCCAGCGGGCGAAACGGTCGTCCCGAGCATCGGCATCGATCGCCGGACCGAGCCAAACGAACATCGATAGCACGTCTGCGGCATCGTGTGCGGCGGCTGCGGCATCCAATCGATCGATCACGACGATGAGCGTAACTGGCGCGGTCGGCGCCAGCGGAATCGGAGTTCACGCGCTGTTCACGCAGCGTGGTCATCCCGTCCATAAACGACTGTAAGCATGGACGCATCGTCCGATCCCGATCAGGAGAACCGTGCCTCCCACTCTCGTCCTCGACTTCGACGGCACCATCGCGCTCGGCGCTGGACCGCTCGAGGCCTTTGCCCGCGCCGTCGCGACCTCCGCCGACGACCCGACGTTCGCGGATCGCGCGATGTCCGCCCTCGCCGCATTCGAACGTGGGGAGACCGACGCCCGCGATGGATACGACGTGATCAGCACGCTCGCCGCAGGACATGGGGTGACGGCCGATGCGCTCGAAGCCGCCTACCAGTCGTCGCGGGCGCTGCTGGGCTCCGAGCATGCGGCGATCGCGCCGCCGACCGGTCTCGCCGCCTTCCTGAACCGCATCCATCCGCAGGTCCGGGTGGTCCTCGCGACCAATGCGCCGGGTGCCGGCATCCGTCCTGTGCTGGACGGGTGGGGCGTCACGCACCTGTTCGACGACCTGCACTTCACGGTCGGCAAGCCGTCGGGGCTCATCCCCATCATCCGGGCGGCGGTCGCCGAAGGGCCCGTCCTCTCGGTCGGTGACATCGTCGAGTTCGACCTCGCGCCCGCCGCCGAGCAGGGCGCAGCGACGGCGCTCGTCGGCGCCACCGCCGGACGCTCTCCGGCCGCCGTGACGATGCGCGGCCGGACCATCGCCGATCTCTACGGCGACATCGAAGCCTGGGCCGCGACCGCGGCTTCCAGTACCCCCCGCAGCACCACCCTCACCGAAAGGCACGATCCGAATGCGTAAGTCCTTGCTCTCCACGGGCATCGCCGCCGTCGCCGTCCTGGCGCTCGCCGGCTGCAGCAGCAGCGCACCCGCCGAGACGGCAGACGAGGCCACCGAATGGCCGTCCTCCATCACCCTTTCGCTGGTGCCGTCGGTCGAGGGCGAAGACCTCGCCCAGGCACTCGACCCGCTCACCACGTACCTGTCCGAGAATCTCGACATCGAGGTGAAGGGTGTCGTCGCCTCCGACTACGCGGCCACGGTCGAGGCCCTCGGCACCGACCAGGCGCAGGTCATCATCACCGACGCCGGATCCCTGTACAACGCGACCGAGCGATACGACGCCGAGCTCATCCTCCGCGACGTGCGCTTCGGCGCCACCTCGTACGCCTCGGTGGCGTACACGAACAACCCCGACAAGTACTGCGAGGACGAGCCGGTCATGTCGACCTACGCCGCCAGCGGCATCGAGCTCTCCTACTGCAACGGCATCGAGGAAGCCGCGGCGGATGCGACCGGATCCGGTCCCGCCGGCATCGAGGCGCTCGGCGAGATCGCCGACGGCACGAAGGTCGCCCTCCAGGCCGCCACCTCGCCGGCCGGCTACCAGTACCCCGTCGTCGCGATGCGCGAGCAGGGCGTCGACACGGATGCCGGGATCACGCAGGTGCCCGTCGAAGGCAACAACAACGCGGTCCTCGCCGTCTACAACGGCGACGCCGAGGTCTCCTTCGCGTACTGGGACGCCCGCACGACCGTGACCGAGGAGGCCCCGGATATCGCCGAGAAGGTCGTGGCATTCGCCTACACCGAGATGATCCCCAACGGCGGCGTCGCGGTCACCTCGACGCTTCCCGACGACCTCGTCGCGGAGCTCACCACGCTGCTGGACGATTACGCGGACTCGTCCGAGGAGGCGGCATCCGTGATGTTCGACCTCGTCGGACTCTCCGACTGGACCAGCGAGACCGCCGAGGACGAGATCACCCGCTACGGCGAGATCCTCGCCGAGTTCTCGAACTGATACGACCGAACTGAGAACATGCACACCGATCTGCAGCGCGCGGAGGCCGGAGCTCTGCTCCCGGCCTCCGCGTCGTGGTCGATCCGTCTCGACGACGTCTCGGTCACCTATCCCAACGGCACCCGCGCCCTCCGCGGTGTGTCCCTCGACATCGCCGCCGGAGAGATGGTCTCCGTCGTCGGCCTCTCCGGTTCGGGCAAGTCCACGCTCATCCGCACGATCAACGGTCTCGTGCCCGTCACGAGCGGTACTGTCACCGTCGGTCCGCACGCTGTCACGGGCCTGCGCGGACGTCGGCTCCGCGAGACCCGAGGGCACATCGGCATGATCTTCCAGGGGTTCAACCTCGCCGACCGGGCCAGCGTGTACCGCAACGTGCTGGTCGGCCGGTTCGCCCACTCCGCGACGTGGCGCACGGTGCTCGGCCTGAGCACGGCGCAGGATCGTGAGCTCGCCCTGCGCGCGCTCGACTCGGTCGGCATGCTCGAGAAGGTCTGGAATCGTGCAGGACAGCTCTCGGGTGGCCAGAAGCAGCGCGTCGCGATCGCCCGGGCTCTGACGCAGCAGCCCCGCGTCATGCTCGCCGACGAGCCGGTCGCCAGTCTCGACCCGCCCACCGCGCACGCGGTCATGCACGACCTGCGCCGCGTCAACCTCGACGAGCACCTCACCGTGCTCGTGAACATCCATCTGATGGACCTGGCCCGCCAGTACACGACGCGCATGATCGGTCTGCGGGCCGGAGAGGTCGTCTACGACGGGCCGGCAGCGGATGCCGCAGACCACGACTTCGAGCAGATCTACGGGCGTCCGATCCAGCCGAGGGATGTGCTCGGCGCATGACCACCGAAGCCCGCCCCCTCGTCGTTCCCCCCAAGCCGTCATCGCGGCTGCGCACCGGCCTCGTCGTCCTGGCCTTCGCCGCGTTCACGGTCGCCACCTGCATCCCGGCGATCGGCGGCATCGAGCTGGACTTCGGCGCGCTCATCCGCAACTGGGACAACGGATCCGCGCTGCTCGTGCAGTTCCTGCAGCCGGACTTCTCGTTCCTCCCGCGCACGTTCGGGCCCATGCTCGAAACGCTCCAGATGGCCGTGGTCGGCGCGGCTGTGGCCGCGGTGATCTCCGTGCCGCTGACGCTGTGGGCCGCCGCCCCGACCAACCCGAACAGCCCGACCCGAATCGCGGTGCGGACCGTCATCAACGTCATCCGATCCGTCCCCGACCTCGTGTACGCGACCGTGCTGGTCGCGATGGTCGGCGTCGGTGCACTGCCCGGTCTCCTCACCCTGCTCCTCTTCGACATCGGCATCATCGTCAAGCTGGTGTCGGAGGCGATCGACTCCACCGATCTGCCGGTCATCGAGGCCGGACGTGCCACCGGCGGCAGCCAGACGCAGATCAACCGCAGCGTCGTCCTGCCGCAGACGTGGCCACTGTTCGCGAACCAGTGGCTGTACACCCTCGAGCTCAACGTGCGCATCTCGGCGATCCTCGGCATCGTCGGCGCCGGCGGCATCGGCCGCCTTCTCGACGAGCGGCGGGCGTTCTACGCCTACGACGACGTCGCGGTGATCGTGCTCGAGATCCTCGTCGTCGTGGTGCTCATCGAAGTGTTCTCGAACTTCCTGCGGAGGCGACTGGTATGACGCTCTCGACCACTGCGCGAGGCATCGGGCTCGACCTGCCCCGGCATCCGTCCCGGCTCGTCCCGACCGTCGTCGCCGTCATCGTCGGCGTCGTGGTCCTGGCCGCGGCGGCAGGGCTCCCGATCCCGTGGAACGACCTCGGCGCGCTGCCCGGCCAGATCGCGCACTACCTGACGCTCATGTTCGCCGACCCCAATTGGGAGAAGCTGCCACAGGCGCTGTTCGAGACCTGGCGGTCGATCTCGATGGCGTGGATCGGCGCGATCGGCTGCGTGATCGTGTCCATTCCGCTCGGCATGCTCGCCGCGAACAACGTCGGACCCGTCTGGGTGCGGCTCCCGCTGCGCGGGGTGTTCGCCGTGATCCGTGCGCTTCCGGAGGTCATCATCGCCCTGCTGCTGCTCACCGTCACCGGCCTCACCCCGTTCACCGGCGCGCTGGCGCTGGCGATCGCCGGAATCGGCACGCAGGCCAAGTGGGTCTACGAGACGGTCGAGTCGGTTCAGGAGGGCGCATCCGAGGCGGTCCGGGCCGCAGGGGGCAACACGGCGCAGGTCACGCGGTGGGCGCTCTGGCCCGCAGCAGCCCCGACGCTGTTGTCGTTCGCGCTCTACCGTTTCGAGATCAACATCCGCACCTCAGCGGTGCTCGGACTGGTCGGCGCCGGGGGTATCGGCAGCATGCTCGCCAACTACACGAACTTCCGCGAGTGGGATACGGTCGGGATGCTGCTGATCGTGGTGGTTCTCGCGACGATGCTGATGGATACGGTCTCCGGTGCGATCCGCCGCCGGATCATGCGCGGCCCGCGGGTCAAGGCGATCGTGGAACCGAAGAAGGAGCGCGCCGATGTGGCAGGGACCCGCTGAGACACCGCCGACGGCCCGCATCGCGATGCTGGCGCCGTCGATGCAGCCGAGCGAGCGTCGGGTGGCCGAGGCGATCGCCGCGGATGTCGACCTCTCGATCGAGCGCACGGCGCAGGAGATCGCGGATGCCGTCGAGGTGGGCCGCACGACCGTGGTCCGCACCGCCCAGACCCTCGGCTACGACGGCTACCCGCAGCTGCGTGTCGCGCTCGCGCGGGAGCGGGCGAGTTCCGCACCCCGGCAGGACACCACCGCCGATGCCACGATGCTCGGGGCGCTGCGCGGTGCCGTCGACCGCTTCGCATCCCGCCTTGCCCACACGGTGTCCGCCGTCACCGAGGAGACCCTGGCGGCCTTCGTCGCCGAGCTCGACGGGGCGACGCGGCTGCTCGTCGCGGCCAACGGCCTCTCCGCACCGGTCGGAGCCGATCTCTCGATGCGCCTGACCTCCGCCGGGCGCCCTGCAGAGTACGTGGCGGACACCCTCGGTCAGCAGATCACCGCCTCGCAGCTCGGCGCCGGCTCCGCCTGCCTGGTCGTGTCCGGGTCGGGGGTGAACCGCGCATCGATAGACGTGATGACGGCCGCACGGGCGAGCGGTGCCCGTGTGCTCGCGATCACGTCGTTCCCGCGCTCGCCGGTCGCCGAGATGGCTGACGTGGCTCTCGTCGTCGCCCCGATCAACGACTCGTTCCGTGATGAGCTGCTGTACACCTCGCGCGCAGCGCTGATGCTCGTCACCGAGTCGGTCGTCGGTCTGCTGGTGAGCAGGCGAGGGGCGAGCGCCACGGCGGCCCAGCTGGCGACCTTCTCCGTGCTCGGCCACTCCCTGTCGGAGTAGTTCGGCCCCGGGGTCGCCACGATCGGGATCGATGATCCTGTCGCCGCTCATCCCGACAAGCTCACCCGAGCAGCGTCACACCGAAGCTCGAGACGACGGTTCGCAGTTCGGCGAGGTAGCGCTGCGCCTGCTCGGTGAGCGGGATCGCGGAGTGGCCGATCCAGCCGATCTCGATGCGCTCGTCGACGTCGAGCGGGATGGCGACGATCTCGGGGTCGAGGTCGTCGCTGATGATTCCCGTCGAGATGGTGTACCCGTCGAGTCCGATCATGAGGTTGAAGATGGTCGCGCGGTCGGAGACGCGGATGTCCTGTGGGCTCGAGAGCGTCGAGAGGATCTCCTCCGCGAAGTAGAAGGAGTTGTTCGCGCCCTGGTCGAACGTCAGGCGCGGCACCTCGGTGAGGTCGTCGAGGGTCACGCGATCCCGCGAGGCGAGGGGGTTCTTGCGGGAGATGAAGATGTGCGGTTCGGCGACGAAGAGCAGGTGGAACGCGAGCCCGGAGTCGCGGAGCAGCTTGTCGATGACGTTGCGGTTGAAGTCGTTGCGGTAAAGGATCCCCAGCTCGCTGCGGAGGGTGCGGACGTCTTCGATGATGTCCCACGTGCGGGTCTCCCGAAGCGAGAACTCGTACTCGGCCGCCGAGGTCGCCTTCACCATCCGGACCAGCGCGTCGACCGCGAACGAGTAGTGCTGCGTCGACACCCCGAGCAGGCGTCGTGACGGAGGCCGGTCGAGGTAGCGCTGTTCGAGGAGCGCGACCTGCTCGACGACCTGTCTGGCGTACCCCAGGAACTCCACGCCATCCGTGGTGAGGGTCACGCCGCGGGCGGAGCGGAGGAGGAGCATGCGGCCCACTCGGCTCTCGAGGTCTTTCATCGCCGCCGACATCGTGGGCTGCGAGACGTAGAGCAGGTCCGCGGCGGCACTGATCGATCCTTCCGCGGCGACCTCGATGTAGTAGGTGAGCTGCTGCAGTGTGATGCCGCTCGAACGCTTGACCATAGCCTCAGACTATGCCACCGCATAGCCGCCGAGTATTTCCCGATAGGGGTGCTCAGGTCGCACCATGGAGGCATCCCCTTTCGCGAGGCCGAGCCCGGCCGATCAGCGCACCGATTGGCACCCCCTCATGGCTCACGACTTCACGTTCCGCATCACGACGACCCGCTTCGATGAGGACTATTCGCCGTCGGACAACTCCCGCATCACCACGAACTTCGCCAACCTGGCGCGCGGCGAGCACCGTCAGCAGAACCTCCGCAACGCTCTGACGATGATCGACCGTCGGTTCAACGATCTCGCGGGCTGGGACAACCCGGACGGGGACCGCTACACCCTCGAACTCGAGATCGTCTCCGTCGCGGTCCAGTTCGCCGCAGCGGGAGAGGATCAGGAGTTCCCGCTGCTCGAGGTCCTGGATATCCAGATCATCGACCGGCTGACCGGAAAGCGCAGCCACGGGATCGTGGGGAACAACTTCTCGTCCTACGTGCGCGATTTCGACTTCAGCGTGCGGCTCCCGGCGGCGACCGCCGCAGCAGGAGGGTTCACCGTTCCCTCCGACTTCGGCGACCTGCACGGCAAGCTCTTCCAGCACTTCCTCGACTCGGAGGCCTACCGGGAGCGCTTCACGGTGTCGCCCGTGATCTGCATCAGCGTCTCGACCAGCAAGACGTACCGTCGCACCGAGAACCACCACCCGATCCTCGGTGTCGAGTACGAGCAGAAGGACCCTTCGCTGACCGACGAGTACTTCGGGAAGATGGGCCTCTCGGTCCGGTACTTCATGCCGCGCGGCAGCGTCGCGCCGCTGGCGTTCTACTTCCGCGGTGACCTGCTCGGCGACTACACGAACCTGCAGCTCATCGGCACGATCAGCACGATGGAGACGTTCCAGAAGATCTACCGACCGGAGATCTACAACGCCAACTCGGCCGCCGCGAAGGTCTATCGGCCGACGCTCGAGCAGCAGGACTACTCGGTGACGAAGATCGCCTACGATCGCGACGAGCGCAGTCGGCTCGCGGCCGAGCAGGGGAAGTACGCGGAAGAGCACCTCATGAAGCCGCACGGCGAGCTGCTCGAGAAGTGGGCCGCCGGCTCCTCCGCCGACGCCCTGGTCTCCGTCGCATGAGCAACGGAGAATCGCCGATCGTGAACACGCTCCTGCCCACCTCGATCGTCGGCAGCCTGCCCAAGCCCTCCTGGCTCGCGCAGCCGGAGACCCTCTGGTCTCCCTGGAAGCTGGAGGGCGAGGCGCTGGCCGAGGGCAGGCAGGATGCGCTGCGCATCGCCGTCCAGGAGCAGCGACTCGCGGGCCTCGACATCATCAGCGACGGGGAGCAGACCCGTCAGCACTTCGTCACGACCTTCATCGAGCATCTGTCCGGCGTCGACTTCGACCAGCGGGAGACCGTCCGGATCCGCGACCGCTACGACGCCAGCGTGCCGACGGTCGTCGGTGCCGTGGGCCGGGAGAAGCCCGTGTTCGTGGAGGACGCGAAGTTCCTCCGCCAGCAGACCGATCAGCCGATCAAGTGGGCACTGCCCGGTCCGATGACGATGATCGACACGCTCTACGACCGCCACTACAAGAGCCGCGAGAAGCTGGCCTGGGAGTTCGCGACGATCGTCAACCAGGAGGCGAGGGAACTCGAGGCGGCGGGCGTCGACATCATCCAGTTCGACGAGCCGGCGTTCAACGTGTTCTTCGACGACGTGCGGGACTGGGGAGTCGCGGCACTCGAGAGGGCCGCCGAGGGACTGCGCGCCGAGACCGTGGTGCACATCTGTTACGGCTACGGGATCAAGGCGAACACCGACTGGAAGGCGACTCTGGGGGTCGAGTGGCGGCAGTACGAGACGTCGTTCCCGCTGCTGCAGCGCTCGAGCATCGACACCATCTCGCTGGAGAGCCACCACTCCCACGTTCCCCTCGACCTCGTCGAGCTCATCCGGGGCAAGAAAGTCATGCTCGGAGCCATCGACGTCGCCAGCCAGACGATCGAGACCCCGGAAGAGGTCGCGGACACCCTCCGCAATGCTCTCCGCTTCGTCGATGCGGACAAGCTCGTGCCGAGCACGAACTGCGGCTTGGCGCCGTTGCCCCGTGACGTCGCGCGCGGCAAACTGCGCGCGCTCACCGCGGGCGCCGCTCTTCTTCGTGACGAGCTCGGCGCGGTCGGCCGCTGACAGTCGCTAGCACCCGTCGGATGAGCGGGCAAGGGGCGCGGGGATACGGCCGACGTGGCGTAGAACGGCAGTATGCGAGCGATCCTGTATGGCGGCGAGGAGTTCCTGACCGGTGACGACATCGCGGATGCCCTGCTGGCGTACGGGCGTGCGCTGGGGGACGACGAGCGCGCGGAGATCATCGAGATACCGGTGCGGGAGCAGGACGGCACGGTCGTGTCGGCGAAGTTCCTGATCGGTCCGGCCAGCCAGATCGTGGCGAAGGCGATCAGCAGCAGCGCACCGGAGGTGGAGGATCCCGAACTGGTCCGTCACCTGCAGGCGCTCACCCGCGGCGTCGAGTCTCCGTCGGGGCCGCCCCTGGACCCACCCGAGACCCCGGAGTACGAGCTCGGCTGAAGGTGTCACTGCGGCCGTGTAACGGCCGCTCCATACGCTGTCACCATCCGAGGAGGGCGAGTGCGCCCGTCGCCGCGACGGCGATCAGACTCGTCCACAAGACGATCGCGACGACCTGCCACAGGATCACCCAGCGTCTGCTGACGCCGGATCCCACGAAGAAAGCGGCCGTCAGCATCGTGGGAAGGGCAAGCGGAGCCAGGATGCTCGCGCCGGGAACGCCGAAGCGCACCAGCCAGCGTCGAAGCCTGGCCCGTCCCTTGCTCTTCCGTGAAGACTTCTCCGGATCCGCGTCGCCCGGCGAAGTTCCGCCGGCATCCGTCCCCGAGCCTGCGCCGCCGACGAGCGATGGCTCGAGACGATGCGCTTCGGTCCGAGCGGCTTTCCGCGCCACGACGCCCTCTCGCACGCGCGAGCCGAGGTAGACCACTCCGATCACGCACAGGATGTTCCCCGCCGCTCCCGCGACGGCGGCGACGATCGGGTCGATGCCCGCGAGGATGCCGAGGCCGGCGGCGCCCTCACCCTCGATGTAGGGGATCGCGCCCGCCAGCATGACGAGAAGCGGCTGCAGGAATTCCGGAAGCTGGTCGATGGCGTTCTGCAGCCATTCGTAGGGGTTGTCCACCATGGCGGTCTCTCTCTTTCCCCTCAGGCGCGGGCTCGCGGTCGCGGGCTCGTGGTCGCGGGGTGCGAGAAGCAGTACAGACCCTGTTCACACCACAGGGTCAAGCGCCTCGGAAGACCGACTGCGGGTATTGACCCTGTTGTGAGAACAGGGTCTTGAATGGGGTGGAACGCCGCGGCCGCGGCCCGGCCAGGAACCTCGACAGAAGGGATGGGCGATGCCCTGGAGCACGAGTGAACTCGCCGAGCTCGCGGGGACGACCGTGAACACGGTGCGTCACTACCACCGCTCCGGCCTGCTCGAGGAGCCGGAGCGGATGTCGAACGGCTACAAGCAGTACCGCGCCCGACACCTCGTCCGGCTGCTGCAGATCCGCCGGCTCCGCGATCTCGGCGTCCCGTTGGCCCAGATCGAGTCGGTCGGCGCCGGTGGTGACACCCCGAAAGCGGCGCTGCTGGCGATCGATGCCGATCTCGCCGCGAGCATCGAGCGGTTGCAGCGTGCCCGGGCAGAGATCCGCGCCATCGTCGACGGAACGTCCACGACCGACCTGCCCGCGGGCTTCGAGGACGTCGCGGGAAGACTGTCGACGCCCGAGCGGTCGCTCATGCTCGTGTACGAGCAGCTCTACGATCCGGCGGCGATGGCGGATCTGCGCACGATGGTCGAGACCGAATCCGACGACGGGAGTGCGGAGTTCGAAGCACTCCCGGTCGATGCGGACGAAGAGACCCGTCAACGCATCGCCGAGATGTTCGCGCCGGTGATCGCGCAGCACCTCACCGACTACCCCTGGCTCATTGAGCAGAGCGAGCACCTGTCGAAGGGGTCGCACGTCACGGCGCAGGCATTCTTCGAGACCTTCACCGAGCTGTACAACGAGGCGCAACTCGACGTCCTCGGCCGAGCATCCGTGCTCGCGCGGGAGCAGGCGTCGGGGTCGCGCTCCTCACCGAGCGCCGATGCCGCACACGATGCCGCACACGATGCCGCACACGACGAAAGAGAGTGACCATGACGGACCAGCACGATGCCCGCTCCACAGACGATTCCCCGAGCCCGCACCTCGGTGACCCCCTGCTGGTCGAAGACGTGATGCTCCTGCTCTTCCAACCCGACTCGGGCTCGATCGCGGGGGAGAACATCCTCTTCTATGTGCTAGGCGGCGCCGCTCTCGGCGACCTGGCGCTGCAGGAGCGGATCCAGGTGCGCAAAGAGGGCGCGCTCACGAACCGCATCCACGCGCTCGACTCCCACGTTGCGCCCGACGAGGTGCTCGCGCCCGCGCTCGAGTACATCGAACAGAAGCCGCGGGATGTGCAGACGGTGCTCGCGGCGATCGGCCCGAACCTCCGGGCGCCGGTCCTCGATCGCCTCGTGGAGCGTGGCGACCTCACGAGAGAACAGGGCAGATCGCTCGGCATCTTCCCGACCACGAAGCTCGCCCTGGGAAGCGACCGACGCGCCGCGCTGATCGAGCGGGTGCGCTCCGTCCTCACGGACGGCGAGACACCCGACACCCGGACCGCCGCGAGCATCGCCCTCCTCTCCGCGAGCGGAACACTGCCGCAGTTCAACGGTGAGATCCCGTGGAGCGGAGACGTCTACACCCGCGCCAAGACGATCGAGCGTGGCGACTGGGGTGCGGCCGCAGCCGCGGAGGCCGTGACCCGCACGATGAGCGCCGTCCTCTCGAACGCCCTCATCGCCGCCTTCGCGCTCCCCAGGACGTGAGGCGTCGGCTCACGGCTCACGGCTCACGGCTCACGGCGCTCGGCTGAGCCGTAATGACCTCAGTCGAACTCGTGCAGGTCGGAGGTCATGTCGCCGCCGGCGTCTCCGGTGTTCACTGTGCCCTTCGGCTCGAACAGGATCGCGTGCACCTCGTCCGTCGCCTTCGGGCAGTGCTCGACTCCGCGCGGCACGACGAACACGTCGTTCGGGTTCAGCACGACATCCCGATCACGCAGCTGGATCGTCAGCTGGCCGCTCGCGACCATGAACAGCTCGTCGGTGTCGGGGTGGGTGTGCCAGACGAATTCACCCTGCAGCTTGACCACCTTGACGTCGTAGTCGTTGATGCTGGTGAGCCGATGCGGCTGCCAGTGCTCGTCGATGGTGGAGAGGGCTTCGAGCACGTTGCGAACATCGTCTGCCATACGTCTCAGCGTAGTCGCGGCACCTATTGACGGGATGTCGATCCATCGTAATACTTAGGTGCATGCCTAAGTATCACGATCGGATCGATGCCGTGCTCCGCGCTCTCGCGGACCCCACGCGTCGCGCCATCGTGGAACGGCTGGCGAAATCGCCCGCTGTCGTCTCCGATCTCGCGGCTCCGTTCGACATGGCATTGCCGTCGTTCATGCAGCACCTGGGCGTGCTCGAGAGCGCCGGGATCGCGACGTCGGAGAAGCTCGGGCGGGTGCGCACCGTGAGCCTGCGACCGGGCGCCCTGGACGTGCTGCACCTCTGGCTCGGCGAGCAGCGCACGCCCGCGGAGCACCAGGCCGACCGCCTCGGCATCCACCTCGCTCGCACGACCCCGAAGGAGAACTGACATGACCCGTGTCCGCCTGGACCTGTTCACGTCGCTGGACGGCTACACGCCGTCGGATGCGACCCCCGAGAATCCGATGGGCGAGGACTGGGCGCGCCTCACCGCCGCGTACGCCGCCACCCGCACGTTCCGCCAGAACGTCTTCGGCGACACGAGCGGCGCAGGCACGACCGGCGTCGACGACCGTCACGCGGCCGCGTTCTTCGACGGCGTCGGCTCCGAGATCATGGGCGCCGGGATGTTCGGACTCCATTCCTTCCCCGATGATCCGGAATGGAAGGGCTGGTGGGGCGACACGCCCCCGTTCGGCACCGCCGTCTACGTGCTCACTCACAGTGCACCCCGCGCGCCGCTTCCGATGAACGGCGGAACCACCTTCCACTTCCGCGACGCCCCGATCGAAGAGGTTCTCGCCGAGGCGAAGGAGGCCGCCGGCGACCTCGACGTGCGTATCGGTGGAGGGTACCGAACGGCACGGGACTTCCTGCGCGCGGGCCTGGTCGACGACCTGCACCTCATGGTCACCCCGATCTTCCTCGGACGCGGGCATCGGCTGTGGGACGAGCTGGTCGGCTTCGAGCTCAGTCATCAAGTGACGACCGAGGTCGCCGAGAGCGGCGTGATCCACGTCTCCCTGGCCCGATAGGAGGTCGCGATGACGATCGAACGCCGACTCGCGCACTCCGGATTCACCCTGACCCGCGACTACCCCGCGCCCCTCGCGCACGTCTGGGCCGCGTTCGCCGACGAGGACAGCAAGCGGAGTTGGTGGGGCGACGCCGACCGCATCCGCACTCGGGAGTGGGTGTTCGACTTCCGGGTCGGCGGACGCGACATCGACGAGGGCAAGTTCCACGGCGGTCCGGTCTCGCGGTACGAGGCGACCTACACCGACATCGTCGAACACATCCGCATCGTCACGACGTACGACATGTGGCTCGACGGGGTCCACATGTCGACGTCCGTGGCTTCCCTGGAGTTCGAGCCGATCGATGCCGGCACCCGCTTCACCCACACGGAGCACGGCGTCTTCTTCGACCAGTTCTGGGCCGACGGGCAGGGACGTGAGGCCGGTACCCGCGGGCTCCTCGACGCGCTGGGCCGCCACCTCGCATGATCGCGAGGGGGCGGGACGGGATCAGCGGGTTGACCCTCACGTGGCGTGAGGATCCAGAGTGTCTCTCATGACCGATCACTTCAACGCATTCGAGATGAGTCCCGTTCCCGACGGCCCCGACGCCGCGGCGCCGGACCCGTTCCTCGGCATCTACGCGATGCCGATGTTCGTGAAGATCCCGACGACAGACATTCGGGCGTCGACGGAATTCTGGGTCCGCGGGCTCGGCTTCGTCGACCTGTTCAGCGTTCCGGGGCAGATCGTGCATCTGCGACGGTGGGCGTTCCAGGACGTCCTGCTCGTTCCTGCGGACGACGAGGCCCCGACGGCACCCTCGACGGTGCAGGTGTTCGTCTCCTGCGTCCTCGGACAGGTGGACTCCGTCGCCGAGGCATGCCGGAAGCTCTCGCCGGATTCGGTGACGGGCCCGTACGACACGGCGTGGAGAACGCGCGACATCTCGGTCGTCACGCCGGAGGGGGCGCACGTGACGTTCACGGCGGCGACGCCGTTCACCCCGGACAGCGACGTGGGGGCGACTTCGCCGCCGTCGGGATCTTCGCACCGGACGCGAAGGAGGGGCACAATGACATCGATGGTTGACGGGGAGCTCGACGAGGATGCGACGGTCGGCGTGGCCGCCGACCTGCTCGGAGTGACCGTGCGCACATTGCACCACTGGGATGAGATCGCCCTCGCATCGCCTTCTCGCCGCACGGCTGCCGGCTACCGTCTCTACACCGGGGATGACCTCGAGCGTCTCAGCAGGATCCTGGCGTACCGCGAGGCCGGGTTGTCGCTCGACGCGATTCGTGAAGTGCTCGACGACGTGACCTCCGACATCACCAAGACGCTGCGGGACCAGCGCGCCCAGCTCGCCGAGCGGATCGACGATCTGCGACAGCTCGACGAACGGCTCGCGCGCATGACCGATGCGCACGAGCGCGGCATCCTGTTGAGCGACGACGAGCAGCGCGAGGTCTTCGGCGAGGACTGGGATCCGCCGCGCTCACGCGCGGCGCGGGCGGAGTGGGGAGGGTCGAGGCAGTGGGCCCAGTTCGCGGAACGCTCGGCGTCGCGCTCACCCGCCCAGTGGCGCGCACTCTCCGAGGCCATGTCCATTCTGCAGCGGGATCTCGCCGATGCGGTGGGTCGAGGTGTCGAGCCGGGGAGCGCGGAGGCGGACGGCCTCGCCGAGCGGCACCGGGAGCTCTTCTCGAACTTCTTCCCCCTGTCTCAGCAGATGCAGGTGTGCCTGGCAAGGATGTTCGAGACCGATCCCGGGTTCGCGTCGTACTACAACGGCATCGGCGAGGGTCTCGCCACATGGTTCCGTCAGAGCGTCGACGAATCCGCGCGTCATCACGGCATCGACCCGGACACGGCGACCTGGGAGTAGAGGCAACCGCCGGTGGCGAAGAACACTATGGCGGTCGCCGCGGTCGCCGCCGTCGCGGTGGTCAGCCGTCGGTCTCAGCGCTCTTCGAGGAGTCGGTCGCGCACCTGGCGACGCAGCACCTTGCCGATGAGCGACCGGGGCAGGTCGTCGACGGCGGTGATGCGGCGCGGCACCTTGTAAGGCGTGAGCCGGGTGCGGCAGAAGTCGCGCAGCGCATCCACATCGAGGGCGGCGCCCTCGCGGAGCACGACCGCGGCAGCGACATCCTCTCCACCGTGGGGTCTCGGAAGCCCGACGACGGCCGCGGCGGTGACATCCGGGTGCGCGACGAGCGCGTCCTCCACCTCGCTGGGCGACACGTTGAAGCCGCCCGTGATGATGAGCTCCTTGAGGCGGTCGACGATGCTCACGAACCCGTCGGCCGAGACCTCGGCGATGTCCCCGGTGCGGAGCCAGCCGTCGGCCAGCAGCGCATCCGCCGTCTCACCCGGACGCCCCCAATAGCCCTGGAACACCTGCGGGCCGCGGATGAGGAGCTCCCCGCGCTCGCCGGCCGGCTTGTCGACGTTCGTGTCCTCCGGGTCGACGACGCGGATCTCCGTGCTCGGGAAGGGCACGCCGACGGTGCCCGGGCGACGGGTCGGCCCCATCGGATTGCCGAGCGCCACCGGCGAGCTCTCGGTCATGCCGTAGCCCTCGACGAGGAGGCCGCCGGTCGCCTCTTCCCACCGCTGCACCGTGGCGATCGGAAGGCTCATCGCGCCGGAGATCGCGTAGCGCACCGTCGAGAGGTCGATGGTGCCACGCGCGGCCGCTCGTGCCAGCGCGTCGTAGATGGGCGGTACGGCAGGGAGGAAGGTGGGCGGGGTCGAGCGCGCCGCCGCCGTGACCAGCCCCAGATCGAAC
Source organism: Microbacterium sp. GQ128 (assembly GCF_059758615.1). Lineage (NCBI taxonomy): Bacteria > Bacillati > Actinomycetota > Actinomycetes > Micrococcales > Microbacteriaceae > Microbacterium > Microbacterium sp. GQ128. The sequence goes on along the minus strand of NZ_JCAXDY010000004.1, from coordinate 400,687 downwards.
GTGGGGAACAGGACGAGCCGTGCGCCGATACTCATCGCGAACGTGAGGCACAGCGTCATGCCGTAGGCGTGGAACAACGGCAGCACGCCGTAGAACGTCTCCTGTCCGTCGACGAGGCCTGGCACCCACGCGTGTCCCTGCATCGCGTTGGCCCGGAGGTTCGAGTGGGTGAGGATCGCCCCCTTCGGGACGCCCGTCGTGCCGCTCGTGTACTGCAGCAGCGCGGTGTCGCCCAACGCGGGACCGGGCACGCGCCGGGAGAGATGTCGGTGGTCGACCAGGCTCTTCCAGGAGACGAGATGCCGTGCCTTCGGTGTGCCGGTCAGCTTCGCCCGCGCCTCACGCGCCTTGGGCAGCGGCAGGCGGAGCGCCACGCGCTTCGAGAGCGGCATCGCTGCCGTGATGTCGACGCTCACGATGTGCTCGACCTTGAGATCGGCGGGAAAACCGGCGACCATGTCGGCGGCCTTGTCCCACACGATGGCGACTCGCGCACCGTGATCCTCGAACTGGTGCCGCAACTCGCGGGGTGTGTAGAGAGGGTTGTGCTCGACCACGATCGCACCGAGGCGGAGAGTCGCGTAGAAGGCCACGACGTGCTGCGGGCAGTTGGGCAGCACCAGCGCGACCCGGTCGCCCTTGCCGACCCCGAGCCGCCGCAGGCCCTCCGCTGCGCGCGCGACCTGATCTCCGAGCTCCCGGTACGTCGTGACCGCCCCGAAGAAGTCGAGTGCCGGACGCCGGCCGAACGCCTTCACGCTCGCCGACAGCATCTGGGGCAGGGTCTGCGTCGGTTCGTCGATCTCTGCGGGGACGCCCGCCGCGTACGAGTCGAGCCAGGGTCGCGATTCCAAGGGATGGGCGCTCATGAGTCCATCCTGCCCGGGAACGACGTCGTCCGCGGTCCCACTTGCAGGACCGATTCACGGATGTCGGGAGATCCGACGGCGATTCGTCCTGCAACCGTGAAACCGTCCTGCATCTGCACCCGAAGGCGACGGAACCGCCCGGGCATTTTCGCAGGCCGCCCGCCAGGTGTCCACCACTATCGGGGCTCCTCGTTCGTTGGAAGACTCGGCGCATGGTGTTCATCGGATTCCACGCCTCGCACGAGCAGATCGCACCGAGCGCGCTCCTCGACGCCGTGATCGGTGCCGAGGGTGCCGGTTTCGACGGGGCTATGTGCTCGGACCACCTCGCGCCGTGGACTCCGGGCCAAGGCGAGTCCGGGTTCGCGCTGAGCTGGATCGCGGCCGCGCTCGCGCGCACCCACTTCTCGATCGGCATGGTCAATGCGCCGGGGCAGCGGTACCACCCGGTGATGATCGCGCAGGCCTTCGCGACGCTGGAGGAGATGTTCCCCGGACGATTCTGGGCGGCGATGGGGAGCGGCGAAGCCGTCAACGAGCACGTGACCGGAGAAGGATGGCCGCCGAAGCCCGTCCGCAACGAACGCCTGCTTGAGAGCGTCGACGTGATCCGGCGTCTGATGGACGGCGAAGAGGTCGACCACGACGGCCTCGTGCGCGTGCATCGAGCCAGGGTCTGGAGCCGGCCGGCCGAGCCCCCGCCGCTGTTCGCGACCGCGGTGAGCGCCGAGACGGCGGCCTGGGCGGCGTCGTGGGCGGATGGCCTCGCGACGGTCATCCAAGATCCGGCAGCCCTGCACCGCGTCGTGCGGAGTTACCGCGACGCGGGCGGCACGGGCCCCTGCATCCTGCAGGTGCATCTCAGCCTGGCTCAGAGCGACGATGCCGCGTTCGCCATCGCGCGCGAGGAGTGGAAGAACGGCCTGCTCTCGCCCCCGGCCACGTGGGATCTCGAGCAGCCGGAGGACTTCGAGGCGGCCGTGGCCGGGCTCGACGAGGAGGGGCTGCGGAAGTCCGTCCTGATCGACCATGACGCGTCGTCGCTGGCCGGCCGCATCGCCGACCTGGCGGGGATCGGCTTCGACCGCGTGTATCTGCACCACGTCGGCACCGACCAGTCGCGGTTCCTCGAGGTCGCGGCATCCGAACTGATCCCCGACCTGAAGGAGCGACTGTGAAGATCACCGACACCAGCGACCTGTGGTGGAAGACCGCCGTGGTCTACTGCCTCGATGTCGAGACCTTCCTCGACTCCGACGGCGACGGCGTCGGCGACCTGCAGGGGCTCGCGCGGCGGATCGACTACCTCTCGCAACTGGGTGTGACCTGCCTCTGGCTGATGCCGTTCTACCCGACGCCGGATCGCGACGACGGCTACGACGTCAGCGACTTCTACGGAGTCGACCCCCGCCTCGGCACCCACGGCGACCTCGTCGAGGTGATCCGCACCGCACGCGACCGCGGGATGCGGGTGATCGTCGACCTGGTGATCAACCACACATCCGACCGGCATCCCTGGTTCCTCGCCGCCAAGCGCAGCGTCGACTCTCCCTTCCGGGACTACTACGTGTGGCGCAGCGATCCGCCGCCCAAAGGACAGAAGAACGCGGTGTTCCCCGGGCAGGCGAACGGCATCTGGGGAAAGGACGAGAAATCCGGCCAGTGGTACCAGCACAGCTTCTACGAACACCAGCCCGACCTCAACATCGCGAACCCGCGCGTGCGCGACGAGATCGCGAAGGTCATCGGATTCTGGCTGCAGCTGGGCATCTCCGGTTTCCGGGTCGATGCGGTGCCGTTCCTGCTGGAGATCCCGGAGGGGGCCGACATCCCCGAGCCGCACGACCTGCTGCGCGACATCCGTCGCTTCCTGCAGCGTCGGTCGAGCGAGGCCATCCTGCTCGGAGAGGTGAACCTGCCGTACGAGGAGCAGCTGAAGTACTTCGGGGGCGATGAGGGTGACGAGCTCACCATGCAGTTCGACTTCGTGGGGATGCAGGCGCTGTACCTGTCGTTCGCACGCAAGGATCCTGCCCCGCTGATCGCCGCGCTGCGTGCGCGCCCCGCACTCGGATCGGAGGTGCAGTGGGCGAACTTCCTGCGCAACCACGACGAGCTGACCCTCGACAAGCTCAGCGACGCCGAACGGCAGGAGGTGTTCGAGGCCTTCGCCCCCGACGAACGGCAGCGCGTGTTCGGGCGAGGGATCACACGCCGTCTCCCGCCCATGTTCGAAGGCGATCCGCGCCGGATCCGCATGGCGTACAGCCTGCTCTTCACGCTGCCCGGCACCCCCGTGCTGTTCTACGGCGAGGAGATCGGCATGGGCGAGAACATCGAGATCGCCGGCCGTGAATCCGTGCGCACCCCGATGCAGTGGTCCACCGACCGCAACGGCGGATTCTCGGATGCCGCACCGCGGAGGCTCGTCTCCCGGCCACCCGCGGACGGCTACGCGCCGGAACACGTCAACGTCGCCGACCAGCTCGAGGACAGCGGGTCGCTGTTGTCCTTCATCCGTGCCCTCACCTCGCGCTACCGCATCTCCCCGGAGCTGGGGTGGGGCATGCTCGAGGTGATCGATCAGCCTGCCGAGTCTCTCCTGGTGCACTCGCTGGCCGCCGACGTCGGTCGTGTCATCGCCGTGCACAACTTCGCCGAGGTGCCGGTGACGACGACCTTCTCGCTGTCCGACGAGCCCGAGGGGGCGACCCTCCTCGACCTTCTCGAGCCCTCGCATCTGCCGCTCGGCCCCGGTGGCACGGCCGAGCTCGAAGTGCCTGCCTACGGGTATCGGTGGCTTCGCGTCTCGCGGCCCGGCGACGGACGGGTGATCTGACGGACGAGACGAGGCCTACGAGCGGAATGCCTCGGCAGCCGGGCGGGGCTCGCGACCCCGGGGCTGCGACGGTCGTGGTCCGGCACTCGTGGCGTCGGGGATCTCGAGCGTGACGGGGTCGCCGGCCCGCAGGTCCACCCGGTCGCCGAAGTGCCCGACGGTCACCGATGGCCCATCCTTCAGCAGGTACGTCGCCGTGTTCGCGGTGACGTCCACGCGGAGGGTCTGTCCGTGGATGCGCACGCCGAAGCTCAGTCGGCTCACGCGCTTCGGCAGCCGCGGAGCGAATCGCAAGCCGTCGTCGGAGTCCCGCATGCCCGCGAAGCCGGCGGTGATCGCCGTCCACACTCCCGCCAGCGCCGCGATGTGCGGGCCTTCGCTCGCGTTCTCGTGGAGGTCGTCGAGGTCGAGGGTGGCGGCTTCCGCGAGGTAGTCATATGCGAGGTCGAGTTGCCCGACTTCGGCGGCGATGATCGCCTGGACGGCGGCGGAGAGCGAGGAGTCGCGCACGGTGATCGCCTCATAGTAGGCGAAGGCCCGTTCCTTCTCGCGCGTCGTGAAAGCCTCATGCGCGAAGAACAGCGCGAGGACGAGATCGGCCTGCTTCACGACCTGCTTCCGGTACAGGTCGAAGTAGGGGAAGTGCTCTTGCAGCGGGTACTGCTCGGGGGTCGTGTTCTCGAGATCCCACAGGTCCTGGTCCGTGAAGCCGGCGGACTGCGGGTGCACTCCACGGATCTCGTCGAAGGGTATCGACATCGCCGCGGCCGCGCTCAGCCAGTCGTCGAGCTCCGCTTCGTCGACGCCGAGTGTGCGGGCGACCTCCGGATGCCGCCGGGCGGAAGCCGCCGCGCCTCGGAGGTTCAGACGGGCCATGAGGTTCGTGTACACGTTGTCGTCGGCGACCGCGGAGTACTCGTCGGGGCCGGTCACGCCGTCGATGTGGAAGGCGCCGGCCGCGTCCCGACGGCCGAGCGACATCCACAGCCGAGCGGTCTCGACGAGCATCTCGAGGCCCGCCTCGCGTTCGAAGGCGTGGTCGCCCGTCGCGCGCACGTAGTGGAGCACGGCGCCGGCGATGTCGGCGTTGATGTGGAACGCGGCGGTGCTCGCCGGCCAGTACCCCGAACTCTCCCTGCCGTCGATCGTGCGCCAGGGGAACGTCGCGCCGCGGAGGTGCAGCTGCTCCGCACGCTCGCGCGCATGGGGGAGTGTCGAATGCCGCCACCGGAGCGCCTGCTCCGCCGCATGCGGCGCGGTGGAGGTGAGAACGGGCAGCACGAAGGCCTCGAAGTCCCAGAAGGTGTGCCCCTCGTATCCGGAACCGGTCAGGCCCTTGCCGGGAACCGACCGGAGTTCGGCGCGGACGGAAGCCTGGAAGACCTGGAAGAGCGCGTAGCGCACCGCCTGCTGCAGTCGCGGCTCGCCCTCGACCTCCACATCGGCGCATGCCCAGTACTCGTCCAGGCGCGCGCGCTGCTCGTCCACGAGTCGGTCCCAGCCGGCGCGCCCGGCATCGGCCACGGCCGCCTCGGTTCGATCCCGCAGTGCGGAGGCAGAAGTCGTCGACGACCAGTCGTGGCCGACGAGCTTGATCAGCTCGACATGCTCGCCGGGCGCCAGGACGACGCGGACGGTGGTGCGCGAGAGGTCCGGAGACGCTTCGGTGACCAGGGTCGGCGGGAAGGGACCGGACGCAGTCGCGGAATGGTCCATGCTGACTGCGACCGACAGACCGCTCTCCCTCGTCCGGTGGATGAGGGTCGCGGCAGTGCCGATCACGGCGGCGTCGACGCCGACCAGCGGCGCCGTGAGCAGTTCCTGCACGCGCGGGTCGGAGTGGGTGATCGGGAGCGGCTCATTCGGCAGCGCTTCGGACTGGATCGTGATCGCGATCTCGTGGGAGACGGCGTGCACGCGGTAGCGCACGGCGGCGATCGAGCGGCGCGAGAACGAGACGATGCGGGTGGACTCGACCCGGATGCGCCGGTCGGTCGGCGAGATCCACTCGGCTTCGCGGTGCAGGGTGCCGTCCCGGAGGTCCAGGTTCCGCCGGTGGTGGAGGAGCTCACCCCGCTGCACGTCGAACGGCTCATCATCGACCAGGAGACGGATGATCTGCCCGTTCGGCACGTTGATCACGGTCTGGCCGGACTGGGGATAGCCGTATCCCTCTTCCGCGTAGGGCATCGGGTGCTCCTCGAACACGCCGTTCAGATAGCTGCCGGCGACCCCGCGTGGATCGCCCTCGTCGAGGTTGCCCCGCCAGCCGACGTGTCCGTTCGACAACCCGAAGACCGACTCGTCATGCGCGAGACGCGCGGGATCCAGCCCCTCCCGTGCGATGCTCCACGGTGCGACCTCGAAGCGCGGACCGGCAGAACTGCGGGATCCGATGTCGTTCATATGAGCCCTTCGACGACGACCATTCGTTACCGACGATATCGGCGGCGGCCGCTTCCCCGGCCCTTCGTGGCCGGTTCCGGAGATCTGATCCCGGGCGTCGCGAGCACGTGCGTGTCAAGCCCGCTTCATTCCGCGGCCGTCTCGGGCAGAGTCGTCGTCAGCCGCCGCAAGAGCTGCGCGGCGGGAGGGACACCATGTCGGATGATCGAGCGCGGGACCCCGCAGACGTCCCGGTCGACCGTCCCCTGGACTCGTGGCTCGAGGCTCTCGGCCGCCCCACCGGCTCCCCGGGCGGCGGCGCGGCATCCGGAGTGATGCTCGGTATCGCGGCGTCGCTGATGGGCATGGTGGCGGGCTACACCTCAGACAGCGCTGACGCCGAGGAATGCGCGGACAGGCTGGCCCGTCGGCGGAGCGAGGCGCTGCAGGCCGTCGAGGAGGACGGCATCGTGTCGGCGCGCTTCGGAGCCGCGTTGGCCCTGCCCGCAGACGACCCCGATCGTGATCACCGCGTCGGAGTGGCCGCGATCGAAGCTGCGGAATCGGTCGCGAAGCTCGGCACGATCGGACTGACGCTCCTCACCGAGGCGCGGCTGCTCGCCGTGATCGGCAACCCCTCCCTCGCCGTGGACCTCGCGGTCGCCGTCGAAGCGCTCCGAGCCGGACTGTCGGGCGCGTCTCTGAATCTTCGCTCGAACCTGAAGCTCGCGCGCGATCATCACGCTCCCGCATCGCGGCTGGCCGACCTCGATCCGAACATCGTTCGTCTCTCCGACGCCGGGCGGATCATCGCGCAGCTGGCCGAGGAGCTCTCGTCGCGCCTGGATTGAGAGGCGCGCGGAAGCCCCTCACCCGACGAACAGCAGGATGATCGACAGCACGACCGCCGCCGCACCCACGCTGGCGAGGGTGATCCCGAGCACGTGAACGGCATGGAGAAGGGGGCGGCGGGGCTCGAAGCGCATCAGGTTCGGGTGGTGCTCGCTGACGAACGCGTCGACCTCTTCCCGTCCCTGCCAGTGACCGGATTCGTCCGCCCGGAGCGGGCGCTCCCAGAAGTCCCCGGCGGTGAACCAACGGGCCCGTGATCGACCGTCCTCCTCGAGGACGAAAACCTCTTGTGGCAGCCAGCGCCCATCGTGCACCTTCACCAGCAGGACGATGAGCAGGAGGGGGAGACCGATCCCGAGGCCGATCCACGAGAGGATCTCGGCGATGGTCCCCACCGCATCGGCAGCATTCATGGCCGGCTCCGTTCTCCTGAGAACGAGAGTACCGGGGGCTTGCGGCCTCCGATCTCTCCAGTACCCGTGCTGGAGAGGTGCACTCTGCGCCGCTCGGCGACGATCCGGCAGTATAATATGTCTCTAAAGACATTTCCTTGAAGGGTGGCGATATGACCAACGCATCAGTACTCGTGCGTGCCGCCAGAAAGAGCTGCGGCCTCACCCAGCGTGATCTCGCGCAACGAGCCGACGTCGACCAGGGCAGAGTCTCCCGGGTGGAAGGCGGTCGCGAGGCCGAGTTCAGCACCATCGAACGGTTTCTCGGCGGCGCCGGCCACCGGCTGTATTCCGCGCCCACCCGGCGGGATGACGCGGCGACCATCGCCGCGACGATCCGCGGTTATCTTCGGGCCGGCGACAAGTACAGCGCTCTCCGTGAACTCGTCCAGCTGAACGACAACCTGGTCGCCGAGCATGGACTCGTTCGTGGCATTCTCGGCCTCGCTGAGCCGGAGCCGACCGGCGACCGTGCCTGGGATGCTGCCCTCGCAGCCCTCGTGGATCTCCGTCTCAGGGAAGAAGGGATTCCCGCGCCCGCATGGGTTGACGCCCCGAAACGACGCCTCGCGGTGCCGCGTACCCTCGATATCGATCCTGCAGACCCGACCCCGGCACCCGCGGATGTACCAGTTGAGTTTTTCCAACGCGGCGTCCTCGTCTGGCGTGACACGCTTGCGAGCGTCTGATGGGCGACGCGCTGAATCGCGACGACATCCTCTCCGGGCTTCGGGAGCTCGTAGGGGAGCTTCACGCAGCGGGTGAATCTGCCGGCATCCGTCTCGTCGGCGGTGCCGCGCTCGCCATCAGATACTTCAACAGGCGCACCACCGGCGACCTCGACTCTCTTCACATCCAGCCAGGAAGCGATGACGCCGTCCTCGCAGCGGCCTCACGCGTCGGCGATCGACGGGGCTGGAGCGATGGCTGGTTCAATTTCGCCGTGGAACATGCGGATTCCGTGCCAACGTTCGGTCGGCCAGTGGAGTGGGAGACGATCTACGACCGAGCAGGTGTCGTCATCCAAGTCGCTTCGAAGGAGGCGCTCCTCGCGATGAAACTCCGGGCCAACCGGCCGGGACGCGATGTGGACGACATCCGTCAGCTTCTCTCCCTCTGCGAAATCGCGGAGGTGGAGGAGGCAGAGGAGCTTTACGGAGACTTCTACCCCGGTGACGGGCTCACCGATCGCGCCATGGCCATGGTCCAGCGGATTCTTGACGGCGGACTGCCGATGCGAGTGCCGTCCCCCGGCGCGATCGTCATCTGACGTCAGGGTGCTGCCGCGTCGCCTCCCGATCGGGTCTCTTCCCACGAGTTGCGGAGGCCGGGATGGTTCCGGCTCGTGTCAAGGCCCGGGCCTCGAGCGCGCCGAGACCGTATCGTGGGCCTTCGCCGCCCGATACCCGACGGGCGTCAGGAGGATTCGACGATGACCGATGACTCGCTTCCTACCGAAGCGCTGCTCGATGGGCGCTATCAGCTGCACGAGTGCGTCGGGCAGGGCGGGATGGCGCGCGTGTATCGCGCGGACGACGTCCTCCTCGGTCGCACGGTGGCGATCAAGATGCTGCGCGATGAGATGGACGACGCACAGCCCTCCAGCCGTGCGCGCAGCGAGATGACGGTCCTCGCTTCCCTCAACCACCCCGGCCTGGTCACGCTGTACGACGCTCTGCTCGTTCCGGGGCGCGCCGAATACCTGGTGATGGAGTTCGTCGACGGGCCGACGTTGTCCGCCCGCATCGCCCAAGGGCCGCTGGCGTCGCCGGAGGTCGCCCGGCTCGCTGCCGACCTGGCCGAGGCGCTGCACGTCGTGCACAGCGCGGGCATCGTGCATCGCGACATCAAGCCGTCGAACGTGTTGATGTCGCGGACTCCGCTCCCCGGCAGTCGGTCCGGGGCGAAGCTCGCGGACTTCGGCATCTCCGTCCTCGTCGATGCGGCACGGCTCACCACCCCCGGACTCGTCATCGGAACCGCGGCGTATCTCGCACCGGAGCAGCTGCGAGGCGAGCCTCCCGCTCCGCCCGCTGACATCTATTCGCTGGGTCTGGTGCTGCTGGAGGCACTCACCGGCACGCGAGCCTTCCCGGAGGCCGAGGGCATCGGCGCCGCGATGGCCAGACTCATCGAGACCCCGGAGGTGCCGGCAACGCTGGGGGCCGAATGGTCCACCCTCCTGACCCGGATGCTGGCGGCGGACCCCGTCGATCGCCCTCATGCCGCGGAGGTGTTCGCCGCCTCGTCACGACTCGCGACGTCGCCGACCGCGCCTCCCCGACCTGCCGTCCCGCCTCGTCCCACCGTCCCGGCAGCGGTGGCCGCGGGAGTGGCGGGCGCGGGAGTGGCGGGGGCGGGCATGGCGGAGGCGGTGTCATCGCCGGCGACCACCCCGACTCTCCTCCTTCCCGCCGGAGCCGTGCGCCCGCGCGGTCAGGCGGAACGCAGAGCCCGTGGGCGTCGCCGGGGGATCATCGGCGGTGCGGTGGCCGCGGCGGTGGTCGCGGCATCCGTGCTGACCGGAGTGTGGCTGTCGGGACTCAACGCCGTCGACCCGGACGTGACCGACACCGTGGATACCGAGCAGACTCCCGCGCCGACGCCGGAACCGTCGACGACACCCGCGAACGCTCCCGAGCAACCCGCCGTGCCGGTCGAGGACGCGGAGCCCGATGTCGACGAACCGAACGACGAGCAGTCGGAGGATGAGCAGAAGGCTGCCGACAAAGCGGCCGAAGAGGCGGCGAAGGCGCAGCAGAAGGCTGAGGAAGAGGCCAGGAAGCAGGCGGAGAAGGCGCAGAAGGAGGCGGAGAAGGCGCAGAAGGAGGGGGAGAAGGGCGACGGATAGAGCCTCCGCCCGAGGACGGCGGGCTACTCGACGATGCAGACCGAGCTTACGGTGAGGTGAAGCAGCCCGTCGACGCTCGACGTGTCCTTGATGCTCATCCGCTCCACGGGTCGGTCCTCGCTGTAGCGGATGTCTTCCTGCATGGCGCGATCCTGCTCGTAGCCGGCCCGGTCCCAGACCGTGAGGATGTCGTCGAGGGATCGGGCGTTGTCATCGGTGCGGAAGTCGAGCTGCAGCTCGCGCCGCGTTCCCGGAGCGGTGGTGCACGGAGCCGACGAGATGGGCAGAGCAGCGATGGCGAGCGGAGCACCGGATGCATCGACGACAGTCCCCCTGGCGGCGTCGAACGAGGCGCTCACGAGCTCCGTCATCTCGTCGTCGACCGACGTGGCGGTCGCGGGCGCGGGCTCGGAAGGCGAAGCTGGAGTCGGAGCGAGGGTCGGTCCGCGGTGCGCCTCGAGACCGCACTGCGGCGTTCGCCCCTCGAGCACGGGAACCGAGAACGACGACGCGTAGGTCCCAGCGGGATTCGAGTACGAGTTCGGCCGGTTGACGGCGTACGAGACGTCTAGCGTGCCATCCACCTCGGTCACGGCGTACCCTCCCATCGCGAACGGCTCGTAGGAGTCGTCGCCGGAAGTCCGAGCGACCGAGGTCGCGATGAACCCGTCCTGGCGGTACACCGTGCCGCTCGACCCCCTCAGCGACCGGTGCTCGACCACGACGTAGCCCGTGTCGCAGTCGCCCTGCAGCAGCGGCGTGGCTTTCGCGTCGCCCACGAGCGTCATGACCAAGGCCGCGAGGGCCGCGGCGCAGGCGGCGAGGACGATGCTGACGATCTTGAGCGGCAGCATCCATCGAGGTGGATCGACGCTCCAGAGCCCGGTGCCGAGGGAGAGGAACGCGGTCAGCATCGCGATGGTCAAGAGGCTGCGCTCATCGAGCGGGCCGATCAGGAGGGAGGCCGTGCCCGCGGTCGAGGCCGACACCCCGAGCTGCCCGACCACCACGGCCGTGGCGAGGGCGAAGAATGCGCCCGCGACCCTGGCGACCGTCCGTCGACGAGAGGCAGCGGGGGAGGGCACGTCTGAAGCCTAGGGCGGGCCGATGGCGCTGCCCGCTGATACCCAGGAGACTGTCGGCTCCGCATGCCCCGAGACGATGGGCCCCGCCTCAGGAGGCGGGGCCCATCGTTGACGAGACGTCAGGGGAGATCGGCCACGTCGATGTCGTCGTCGTCGTCTTCATCCTCGTCTTCGCTGTCATCGGTGGACGGCATGTCCGGGTCGATGCCCACGGCATCGACGAGCGGAGCGTCATCGGGGTTCGTCTGCGGGTCTGACATGGGAGGCTCCGTTCGGCTGAGGGGTAGGGCGATCAGTCTCGCCCCGTCGGCCGGTGCACGCGTGCCCATTGACACACCCGTGCACCGGGCCGGACAATCCCGGGCGCCGGCGGCTCGTCCGCCGGCGCCCGGCGACCTCAGGCGGTTGCCAGCGGAGGCAGGTGCGGGATCGGGACCGGGCGTGTGGAACGGCTCGGCGAGTGGAACCGCTGCACGTCCTCCAGCACGTCCGCCGCAGACATGTAGTACGTCGCGAGCGGCAGGTCGCGCAGCCAGACGGCCTCGACCTCGACCGTGTCGACCTGATAGATGCAGGCGACGGTGCGGCGCGAGTCATCTGCGGCGTAGCGGTGGTCGAGGATCAGCCACTCGGTATCGGTGATCTTCCGCAGCTCGAATCGGGGATCGGGCATCGTGAACATCTCAACACTCCAATCAGTCGGCCGGCTTCGGCTGGCGAGGAGCGCACCGCATCGGATTCCTGCATCGTGCGGTCGAACGGGCGCCTCTTCAGCCCGCCGGAATTCACGGAAATTATACGTCGCAGCCAATATATTGCTCAAGTTGCGGTGCCTCTGGCTGCCGGTGGTTCGCCGACTGCACGGCCTGCCCGCGAGTGCACGGCCTGTCGACGAGGACACCCCGTGCGTTCGGCGAGAAGCCGTGCACTCGGCGAAGGTGAGAGTGGGAGCGAGAACGGGGAGCGAGGGGTGCAGGGGTGTGCTCAGCGCCGCACGCGAGCGCGGGTCTTGGCGACGCTCGCGAGAGTCGCCCGTACGGGAGTGCCGAGGTAGAGACCGAGCGACGCACCCGACGCCAGCCCGATGCCGATCACCGCGGCGTCGATGAGCGATCCGCCGGCGACCAGCATCCCCGTGGAGGTTCCGGTGGCGTGCACCATCTCCAACAGGCCCTGGAACACCGCGACACCGGGAACGAGGGGGACGATCGCCGCGGTCGTGACCGCGACCGACGGAACGTGCAGGTTGCGCGCGATCAGCATCCCGAGGAAGCTCGCGAGCAGAGCTCCGACCGCGCTCGCCGCAGCCGGGTGCAGGTTCAGCGCCACCGAAGCCGAGTAGCCCGCAAGGGTCACCGCGCTGAGCAGAGCGCTCACCAGGATGATGCGGATGCCGGCGCCGTTGAACACCGCCACGGCGACCGCGATGATGATCGCGCCGACGAACTGGTTCAGGACCGGACCGAACGGCGCCGGGTCGTCTGGCAGGTCCATGGTGAAACCCAGGACGCTCCCGAGCTCGAGACCGACGAGGATGCCGATCACCACGCCGAGGGTCTGCATGGTGAGGTCGAGGATGCGCCCGCCGGCGGTGAGAGCGAAGCCGTCGATCGCATCCTGTGCTGCGCCGACCACGGTGAGCCCGGCGAGCATCAGCACGATGCCCGAGGCGACGATGATGGAGGGCCGGATGCCGACGAACGGCTCGATCCCCGCCGAACCCAGCGCCGACACCACCACCGCCACGACCGTGGTCACGAAACCTCCGGCGATCTGGCTGAAGAACAGCGGCACCCGCAGTCGCGCGAGACCCGCCTGGGTGAGTGCCGCGCACAGTGCGGCGACGAACGTGAGACCGACGATGATCGGGGAGGCGCCGAGCATGATGCTGACACCGACCGCGAGCAGGGCGCGCGCGACGATCACGACCGGCTGCTGGTAGCGGAACGGGACCCGCCGGATCGCCCGGAACGCCGTACGCGCGGATTCCAGGTCGAGCCCGTCGTCGATGTCGGCGACGAGCGCCTGCACCCGCTGCAGCTTGGCGTGATCGGGGGCGGTGACCCGCACGACGCGCACCAGGGTCTCGGGCCACACCTCGCCGCTCAGGTGGAACGACACGGTGATCGAGTTGTAGGTGACGTCGACCTGCACGCCCTTCATCCCGTACGCGTCGCACACGCGGGTGATCGCGAGGGTCACCTCATGGGCCGACGCGCCGACCGCGAACATCGACTCGCCGATGCGCGTCGCGAGGTCGAGGACCCGGGGGACGGTGCGTTCGTCAATGACGGGCAGCACCTCCGTGTGCGCGACCGTGGAGGGGTCGGTGTGCAGCAGGCGGCGCACGGAGGAGAGCAGCGGCCGGCGGGGTGTCGCGGACATATCGTCCATTCTCCCGGACGCGGACCGCCCGCCGCGGCCTCAGTCCTGCGCGAAGATCTCGGGGTGTGCGTCGATGAGCTCGGCCTGCTCCGTCCACGACAGGCCCACGATGCTCAGCACCACGCGGACGACGGTCGAGTCGGCATCGGTCGTGGTGAGCCGCAGTTCGCGCAGGGTCGCCCGCGCCGTCTCCTCGATGAGGAAGGCGAGCAGCTCGGCCGGCATGTCTCCGCGGAACGCCCCGGATTCCACTCCGGCCCTCGTCAGGTCGCGGATTCGTCGGCGCAGCGGTGCCAGGGCGAGCACGGTGTCGGTCAGATGCGCATCATCGAGGGCGATGTTGGCGGACGCGCGCACGGCCGAGGCCTCCCGCCACAGTCGCGTCGCCATGCGCGCGAGCGTGACCCGGGGATCGGATTCGTCGGTCGCCTCGGCGATCGCGTTGAACCGCTGCGCACCGACCGCGATCACCTCGCGCAGCAGGCTGTCGCGGTCGGCGAAGTGGCCGTAGACGGACCGCCGCGTGAGGCCGGCGGCCTGGGCGATCACGTCGAGCGATGCCGTCGGGTTGGTCGCGAGCACGGACTGCGCCGCGCGCAGCAGGGCCTCGCGGTTGGCGAGCGCATCGCGACGACGTCGGGGATTCGGTGCGGTCACTTCGGGGTCCTTTCGCGGAGACACAGGAATCACGACATCAACTTGGTCGACGCGAGCGCGTCGACGAGCTTGCGGTTGTACGTCATCAGGGGGCGCCGGAGGACGAGACCGAGGAGCAGCGCGGGGATGATGAACAGCGCGAGCGCGCCCAGCGACCACCAGAAGTCGCCCTGGTAGACGCCGGCGATCGCGGATCTCACCATGTTGACGGCGTAGGTCGCGGGCAGGAACGGGCTGATGCTCTGGAACCAGTCGGGGAGCAGCTGCAGCGGGTACGCGCCGCCCGACCCCGAGATCTGGATCACCAGGAGCAGCACTGAAAGCGCCTTGCCCGCGTTGCCGAACGCGACCACGGCCGTGTAGACGATGAGCGTGAACACGGTCGAGATCGCCCACCCGGCCAGGATCAGCAGGAGCGGATGCGCGGGCTCGACCTGCACGAAGAGGATCAGCCCGAGGGTCAGCAGCGTGCTCTGTGCGAGCCCGACCAGGCCGAAGATGCCGTAGCGGCCGAGGTACTTCTGCGTCGGAGTGAGCTCGGCGCGGTCGGGGAGCGTCTCGGCGTTCACATCGACGCGGATCGTCACGGTCATCAGCAGGGCACCCACCCAGAGGGCGAGGATCATGTACAGCGGAGCCATGGCCGCGCCGAAACCGGCCACCGGGAACACCGCAGTGCGGTCCACGCGCACGGGCTCGGCGAGGGAGGTGGCGAGCACGCCGGGGTCGGCGCCCATCAGCTCGCTGAGATCGCCGGTGTCGGCGGCCTTCGTCATCGCCTGCTGCACGGTGTCGAACCGGTCGGCCAACGTGTTCAGCGATGCCGACAGCTGAGTGGTGGCCTCCTGTGCGCGTGACAGCGTCGACTGCACGGAATCGGATGCTCCGGAGAGGCCGGACGTAATGCCGGAGAGGTCGGAGCGGATCGCCGACACGTCGGAGCCGATCTGCGTGAGGGTCGACGCGAGGGAGTTCAGCTGGGCTTTCAGCCCGTTGTCGTACGTGCTCCGTGCGTCCGTGATCGCCTTCTTCGCCGCGGCGATCGCGGCGGTGATCTCCTGGTGCGAGCTCTGCGCCGAGTCGTTGCCGGCCGCGATCTCGGTCGCCGCGGTCTGGAGGCGCTCCTGCAGCGCCTGCTGCCGGGCGATGGCCTCGTCGAGCCGGCTGATCACGGCGTCGAAGTCGGGCTGCGCGGATTCGGGAAGGTTCGGTCCGATTTCCGTCTCCAGGGTGTTCTTGACCGCGGAGTACTGATCGATCTGCTGCTGCACGCGCTCGGCGAGCGTGGTGATCGCCTGCACCTGGTTGCCGCTGAGCGAGTCGGCGCCGGCGTACAACTCGTCGATACGCTGGCCGACGGCGTCGTAGCTGCTCGACGTCGCCGCGAGTGCATCCGCCAGGGACTGCGACGCCGTCTGCAGGGTCGACTTCAGCGTGCCCGCCGCGTCCACCCCGCTGCCGAGCGCGCCGGAGGTGTCGGTGAACGCGTCACCGGCCGATCCGACCAGGCCCGAGGCGCTGTCGAGCAGCGGCCGACTCGCCTCCAGCAGAGCAGTGAAGGTGTCGGCCGTGTGCGCTCCGGACCGCAGTTGATCTCCCACGCTCCCGAGGCGCGCCTCGATGCGGGTGAGTGCGGCCTGCGTGTCCTCATCGGTGAGATAGTCCGACATCGACGAGACGAGGCCCAGAGCCACGTCGCCGAGCGTCTCGGCGAAGGTGCTGCTGATCGCGGACGAGACCCCTTCCGCACCCTGCCCGGTGATCTTCGGTGCCAGGGCGTTCTTCTTCTCGTTCGTGTAGAGCGCGATGTGCGTGCGGTCGCCGCCGTCGGCGTAGAACGTCAGCATGTCGGCGCTGAACGTCTCGGGCAGCACGATGGCGGCGTAGTACTCGCCCGACTTCGTCCCGTCGATCGCGTCGTGCTCATCGGTGATGACCCAGTCGAGCTGGTCGTTCCCGCGGAGCTGAGCGAGGACCTGCTCGCCGACGTTCACGCGGATCGGCACGAGGTCGCTCTCGTATCCGGCATCGGTGCTCGCGACCGCGATCTTCAGGTCCTTCGTGTTCGCGAACGGGTCCCAGCTGGCGATGACGTTGAACCAGGTGAACAGCGACGGGATGACGACGAGTCCGAACAGGACGATGCACGCCATGACGTTCTGGGTCGCGTGCCGCACGTCGCGGGCCGTCAGGTGCAGGATGTCCCTCATGCGCGGTCCTCCCCTTCTGCGGTCCGGTGTTCGTCGTTCGTGCGCTCGTCTTCTTCCGCGAGCTCTTCTTCGGTCTGCTGGGCGGTGGTCGGCGCGGTGTCCGGCTCGGCATCCTGCTCGGCGGCATCCGGCTCGGCGTCCGGTCCGATCCGGGGCTCCGCTTCCGCCTCCGACTGCGTGTCCGGTTCCGGCTCTGGCACCGGCTGCGTGTCCGGCTCCGGCTCGAACCACTCGGTGAGCAGGGCATCGGCCTCCGCGCCGGCGGCAGGCGCATCCGGGGCATCCGGGGCCTCCGCCGTCTCGGCCGTCTCGGCCGTCTCGGCCACGGTCGTGGCGACCGATGCGTACCCGACCGTGTCGAGTGACGCATCCGCGGAGGCGGGCATGACCGCGTCGCGGCCGGCGGGCCCGACGAGGGCGAGCTCACGCAGTTCGGCGTCGTCGAGAGCCGCGACCTCCGCGCCGTTCTCGAAGCTGTGCTTGATGTACTCGATGGCCACGAGGAATCCGATGACGAGCAGGATCCAGAGCGTCCACAGGCCCAACAGCAGCGCCTTCGATCCGGGGAGTGCCCAGGTGATGACCCCGAGCACGACGAGCCCGGCGACCCCCGTGAGCACCGTCGCCTTCAACAGGGTCGGGTAGCGGCGGGTGAACGGCTCGGCGCGTCGAGCGAGGTCTTCGCGGTACTCGCGGCGGTTCGAGAGCGCGCGGATCACGTCGGTGAGCCGGTACCCGCTGCCGACGACCTGTACCTTCTCGCCGATCAGGAGGTCGGTCGCGAGCACCTGCCGGTTGAAGAGCAGCGTGAAGTTCGCGAGCCGGCGGCGGAGCACGAGCCCGATGAGGAACGCCAGGGCGACGAACACGGCGAGGGCGCCCAGGTACCGCCAGTAGTGGCCGTCGTAGAACCCTCCGATCGTCTCGCGCATCGCGTCGATGCCGTACGAGAACGGGAGGAGCGGATAGATCGCCCGGAAGAATCCGGGCATCAGCTCGATCGGGTACAGCCCGGATGCTCCGGGGATCTGCATGATCACCAGCAGGATGCACAGGCCGCGGCCGACGTGGCCGAACGCGACGCAGAGGGCGTAGATGATGCTCACGTAGGCGAGGGCGATGAGCACACCGGTGCCGAGGAAGGCGGCGGCGCTGACGGTCTGCACGCCGATGATGAGGTTTCCGGTGCACACGATCAGCGCCTGGCCGACGGCGAGCGTCGCGAAGAGGAAGAAGCGGCCGAAGTAGGCCTCGCGCACGGTGACCCCCTCGACGCCCTCGGTGTCGACCTCGACGCGGAAGATCACCATGAGAACGAAGGCGCCGATCCACAGCGACAGGTTCGTGAAGAGCGCGGCCATCGCCGACCCGTAGGTGTCGACGGGGAACACCAGGTGCTCGTCGACCTCGACGGGGGAGGAGATGAACTGGGCGATCTGCTCGGGCTCCAGGTCGGTGAGCGTGCCCAGCAGACCCCATTCGGATGCGGCGTTGAGGGCGACGACGTCGGTGCGCGAGGTCTGCAGGCCCTGCTCGATGCCGGCGAGGTCGCCGTCGAAGCTCTCCAGTGCCGACGAGGTGGCCACGAGCTGAGAGTCCAACCCGCCCAGCAGCTGATCGGCTTCGGCGAGCACGCCCTTCTGTGCATCCAGCGCCGCCGAGAGCGATCCGACGCTCGACGACAGCTGCGACATGGCGCTGTTCAGCGAGGGGACGGTGCGGGTGAGGATGTCGCGCATCGCCGACGACGCATCCCTGGTGTCCTGCATCGCCTTGTCGACCGCGTCGGCCGTCGCCTGAACGGAGCCCACGGTGTCGGACGCGCTGGCCTTGAGGTCCTTCAGGTCGGCGAGCAGCTGCTGGTCGGTGGCGTTGCGCTGCTGCAGCGAGGCGATGACCTCGGTGAGCTGGTGCTTCGTCTCGTCGCTGAGGTCGGTGCCGTCCACGAGGGCCTGCAGACGCGCGGCGGCCGCTTCGTTCGCCTCGAGCACGTTCGAGACGTCGTCGATCCCGGCGTCGATGCGCACGCCCGCCTGCTCGAGGCTCTGGGTGAGACGGGTGATCGAGACGTTCGCCTTCGACGACGCATCGGCGAGCAGCGTGGTGCCCTGGAGGAACGCGGTGGTGGCGCTGTCGGTGAAGGCGATCACCTCCTTCTGCGTCTCGGCGATGATCGACTGCGTCTGGGCGAGCGACTTCTGCACGTCGCCGAGCGTCTTGTCGACGTCGCCGAGCGTGCTCCGTGCAGAGGCGAGCGTGCCGCGAGACGAGGTGAGCCCGTCCTGCGTCTCGGCGAGGTTCTCCCGCGCCGACGAGATGGTCTGCGCGGCCTGGTCGAACGCGTTGAGGGTGTTGTCCCTGGCGTTCAGCAGCCGCAGCTCGGTGGAGGCGCCGACGTCTTTGAGGGCGTTCGTCGCGGCGAGAGCCACCTGCTCCTTGAAGGCGGTGGTGACCTGCTTGTCGAGTTCGGATGCGCCGACGTCGGTGATCTTGGGCGCGATCGCCCCGGCCTTCTCATTGACGTAGTACTCCAGCGCCGGCTGGGTGAAGTCGCCGCTGGTGATGCTGAGCAGGTCTTCGCTGAACTGTGCGGGGATGACGATGGCGGCGTAGACGTCGCCCTTCTTCACGGCCTCCTGCGCCTCGTCCTCACCCATGAAGGTCCAGCCGAGCTGATCGTCGTCTTCGAGCTGCGCGGTCACCTGCTCGCCGATGTCGACATGACCGGTGAGGTCGGACGTGGCGCCCTCGTCGAGATCGACCACTGCGACGCGGATGTTCGCGGTGTTGGCGTAGGGGTCCCAGAAGGCGTTGATGTTGAACCACGCGTACAGGGCCGGGGTGATGAGCACCCCGATGATGATGATCCAGGCTTTGGGTACGCGGGAGAGTCTCTTGACGTCGCGCTTGTAGACCCGCCAGCTCTGTTTCACAGGACGAGTTTACACAATACGTGCACACGAGCGTGCAAGTTAGCTGAATGCTCCGGACGGGTGTGCGCGTCAGTTCAGGGTCGTGACCGTCAGCTCGTTGGTGGCGGTGTCGCACATCGTGAGCTGCCACACGGGCGAGCCGTCGTCCATCACCCGCGCCATCTCGACGATGAGCGGACTCGGGTACTCCTCGCCCGAGAGCTGGGCCACGCTGTAGGCGCTGCTGCCGTTCAGCTGCTGCTCCGCCTCGGTGAGCTCCGTCTCGCCGGTCGAGAGGACCTCGAGGGTGCGGACGTCGACCAGCGACTCCCGGCCGAAGCTCGGGTCGTCGACGCGCTCGCCGAACATGTCCTCACGGGTGTCGGCGCTGCGCAGCCGCCACGCGAAGTCGTCGTCGACCCACTCGAGGCGCAGGCCCACGATGGTGCCGCCGATCGCCTCGGACTCCCCGGGAAGCGACTCGAGGAAGTCGGACGGCCAGGAGACCTCTGCGGGCAGGCAGGTGCCGGGGAAGTCGTCGCCGACGGCCGTCGGCGCGCTGGGGACGCTCGCCGCGGAGCAGCCGGCGCAGGCCAGGATCCCGGCGAGTACGAGTGCGCTCGCGCGCAGCCTGGGGGGAGTGGGCATCGGTGCCTCCATGGTCGTCGACGGCTCCTGGGAGCCTAGCCCGCGTCGCGGCCCCTGCCCGGACCTCCGTCGCTCATCGCGGCGCGGTCGGCGAGGTCACCCCGATCAGTCCGCGCAGCTCGTCGGCGGTGACGTCGGCTCCGAACGCCGGGTTCCCGGGTTGGAGCACCGCTCCGGCCGACAGGGTGTCGATGATCACGGCGTCGAAGCCGAGCCGGTCGATCACCTCCGCGACGCGGGCGAGGTCGCCAGGTTCGTCACCCGCGACGGCGATGGCCTTGCGCCCGGCTGCTCCTGCCGGTCGGGACTCGTCTTCGAGGTCGTGATAGCCCATGTGGTTCAGGGCCTTCACGACCCGGGACTCCGGCAGGAACTCCTGCACGAGCTCGCTGGTGGAGGTGCGCGGATCGCTCAGATCGTCGCGGATCCCGTCGGTCTCCCACCAGTAGTTCATGGCGTCGAGCACCAACGTCCCGCGCAGCTGTTCGGCCGGGAGCGTCCGGTACTTGCCCAGCGGAAGGGCCAGGATGACGGCATCCGCATCGGCTGCCGCCTCTTCGGCCGTCACCGCGGTCGCGCCCGGCGCGAAGATGTCGATGGTGAGCGCGATCCGCTCCGGAGTGCCCGAGCCGGCGATGAGCACGCGGTATCCCGCGGCGAGGGCGAGGCGGGCGATCGTGGTGCCCACCTTGCCCGCGCCGAGGATGCCGATGGTCGTGATGGTGTCGTCCATGTCGTTCATGTCGTTTTCCCTCACGCGTGGACGGCCTTGCCGTCTTTCGTGATCCGGGCCACACCGGGGTCGCCGAATGCGCCTTCGCCCGGGTCGTCGGCGAGCAGCTCGCGCACGCGCGGGGCGACCTTCTCTCCGAAGAGGCGGATGCTGCGCTCGCGCACGTCCTTCGGCAGGTGCATGATGTCGTACTTCAGGTCGAACCGGGACAGGTGATTGCTCCGCACGGCGGCCGCAAGCTTGTGCGCGACGGTCTCGGGGGAGCCGACGTACAGCGCGCCGGTGTCGACCTCCTCCTCGTAGCGCTCGAGTGTGGGTGCGTAGAAGCCGCGCTCCTTGCTCATCTGCGTCACGACGGGTTCCCAGTGCTTCCAGTGCACGTTCTTCGCCTCATCGTCGGTGTCGGCGATGAGGCCGAGCGAGTGCTGCCCGATCGGCAGCTCCGCCCGCCCGAACTGCTCCAGTGCACGCAGGTACAGGCGCGCGTGGCCGGCGAAACGTTCGGGGCGTCCGCCGATGATCGCCATCATCAGAGGCAGTCCGTTCTCGGCGGCGCGGATGACGGAGTCGGGGCTGCCGCCGATCCCGATCCACGCCGGGATGCCGCCCTCCGGCATGCGCGGCTGCAGTCGCACGTTCTCGAGAGGGCTGCGGTAGGAGCCGTTCCAGGTGACCCGGTCTTCGCGCATCAGGCGCAGGAACAGGTCGAGCTTCTCCTCGAAGATCCGCTCGTACTCGGCGATGTCGTACCCGAAGAGCGGGAACGACTCGATCGCCGACGCCCGTCCGAGGATGAGCTGGGCGCGTCCGTTCGAGAGCCCGTCGACGGTCGCGAACTCCTGGTACAGACGCACCGGGTCCTGCGTCGAGAGCACCGTGACCGACGAGCCGAGCCCGATCGTCGACGTGGCCTGCGCAGCGGCGGCCAGCAGCACGGGGGTCGCGGAGTCCATGTGCCCCTCGCGGTAATGCTCGCCGACGCTGAACACGTCGAGGCCCACCGATTCGGCGAGCTGCGCCTCTTCGACGAGCAGCCGCAGCGTCTCGCCGTCCGACAGGATGCGACCGCCGTCCGTCGCCACCTCGCCGAAGGAGTTCAGCCCGAACTCGAGTTCCGTCATGTCCATCACGACCCTTCTCCACGGCACCGGTCCCTCCGGATTGACGTGTCAACTGCATGCAACCGTATGATTGACGTATCAATTCCCGGAAGGCGCCATGACCGAAGAACGACGTCGCCGCACGCCGACACCCGAGCAGCTGCGCATCTGGCGGGGCTTCGTCGAGACGAGCGAGATCCTCCGCTCTCGTCTGGCCGCGCAATTGCAGAGCGAGTCGGCGCTCTCCTCCGGCGATTACCAGGTGCTGCTCGCGCTGAGCGAGGCCGACGGACGCAGGGCGCGCTCGTCCGAGCTCGCGGCCCTCATCGACTGGGAGCGCAGTCGGCTGTCACACCACCTCGGGCGGATGGAGAAGCGCGGGCTGGTCCGACGCGTCCCGTGCGCCGACGGCGCGCACGGCGTCGACGTTCTCCTCACCGAGACCGGAGCCGAAGCGTTCCGGGCGGCGAACGTGCCGCACCTGCACGCCATCCGCTCCCTGTTCGTCGACGCGCTCACGCCCGAACAGCTCGCCCAGGTCGACGACATCACGGCCGCGCTGCGCAGGAACCTCGAAGGCTGATCGCGCCTCGCGGCCTCAGAGCAAGGTGTGGTCGGCGGCGACCCGGCGCCCGATCTCGGCCGACAGGATCACGCCGGGGTGGGCGATCGCCAGATGGAGGCCGGGCATCGCGGGCACCGGCCCGACCAGGGGTCGACCGCCCGCCGGGATCGGGCGGTCGGCGATGACGGCATGTTCGAGGCGGACGTCTTCGGCGTCGACGAAAGAGCTGCGGATCGCGGCGAGGGTGGCAACGGCGAGGTCTCTCGGATCGCCGGAGAAGCCCTCGGGAACGTCTTCTGCGGCGAGGAGGGTGGTGTCGTCCAGCTGGCGAACCTCGAGCTCAGGGGTGGAGAGGATGCCGCGCACGAGCGGGCGAGGCGTGGAGAAGCGCAGCAGGCAGCATGGCGACCCCACGACGTCGATGTCGACTCCGGCGGATGCGGCGATGCCCACGGAGGCGGTGCCGGCCGCGACGACGACGCTCTTCGCCTCGAGTTCGCCGCGGTCGGTGAGAACGCCTCGCACCCGGCCGCCATCGCTGAGCACCCGCAGTACGGTCATGCCGGTCCGCACCTCCGCGCCGTGCGCCTGCGCGCTCTGCAGCAGGGCGCGGGTGTAGGCGACGGGGTCGATGCCGACATCATCGGGGGCGTAGGCCACGACATCGGGTGCTTCGCGAAGGCCCGGCTCCCGCATCAACGCTTCGCGCGCCGTGAGCAGCTCCATCCGGTGTCCCGCGGCCTGATGGTCGGCGACGAAGGCCCGGGTCAGATCCTCGGATTCCTCCCAGGTGACCGCGCCGAAGGGACGGAGCCCGATGGGTGCGGTGAGTTCTGTGAGGACGCGATCGAACTCCGGCCGTGCACGCTGACGAACAGAACCGGCGTAGGTGTCGGCGGGGCTCTTGGCCATGCCGACCCAGGCGAACGACGCGGCCGTGACCCCCGCCCCCGGTGTCCCGCTGTCGAGCACGATCACGTCGTGTTCCGCGCGAGCCAGATGATGTGCGACCGAGGCGCCGATCACACCGGCGCCGATCACGACGATGGGGGCATTCGCAGCTGCGGGGACGTCAGACATCGACTCCAGCTTAGGGAGCGACCGGCCGCTCGTCGGTGCTCAGCACCGCCATGAGGATGGAGTCGGCCCATTCGCCGTCCCAGAACAGCGTGTCCCTCTGGCGACCCTCGTATCGGAAGCCCGCCTTCTCATAGGAGCGCTGCGCGCGGGGGTTGAACGAGTACACGTCGAGCTCGACCCGGTGTACCCCGATCCGATCGAACGCGTAATCGAGAACGGCGCGGGTGGCCTCGGTGCCGTAGCCACGGCCCGGGCGGCCGGCGGCGAGCATGACGCGGAAGTTGATCGACGCGTCGCCTTCGTTCAGCTCGTTGAGCACGATCTCGCCGACGTACTCCTCCGTCTCGCGGTCGATGATCGCCCAGTCCGCGCGATCGTCACGGGTCGCGAGCGACTCGAGGTGTCGCACGACCGCCTCGCGGGTGAAGGCCTGACGGGTGCCGGTGAGCCGGAGGGTCTCCTCATCGAACAGGCTGTCCCACACGTGGTCGAGATGCACGATGCCCAGGGGTTCGAGTCGAAGACGCGGGGTCGACAGGGTGGCGACGTCCGTGAGCGCAGAGACGTCGATCGCCGGTGCGTCCATGGCTACGCTCCGTCGAAGACCGGGCTCAGGAAGCGACGCTCGTAGCGGCGGATGCACTGCGTGCGGCGCGCGAAGTCGAACGCCTCGATGCATTCCGGGTCGGTCTTCGAGGCGGTGCGGTAGACCTCGTACTCGGCGAGCGAGGGGAAGGTGAAGAGCGCGAACGCCTCGTCGCTGTCTCCCTCGCTCGGCAGGAAGTAGCCGTGGTGCGTGCCGCCGTGCTTGGCCACGAGGCGGATCCAGGTGCGACCGTACTCGGTGAACTCTTCGAGCTTGTCGGGGTCGATCTCGTAGCGCAGGTGAACGGTGATCATGCCCCGATCCTGTCAGAGCACCGATGCCGCCTGGCGCGCCATGCCGACGGCGACATACTCCGCGGCCTCCGGCACCTCGACCGGCAGCTCGAAGACCAGCGGGGCGATCTCACGCACGGCCTGCGACTGGGCGCCCCCGCCCACGAGCAGCACACGTTCGAGCGGGATGCCGAGCTCGCGCAGCGCGTCGAGCCCGAAGCGCAGTCCGCCGAGCATGCCCTCGACCGCGGCTCTGGCGAGGTTCTCCCGGGTGGTGGAGGCGAGTGTCATGGCGGTCAGGCTCGCGGTGGCGTCGGGCAGGTTGGGGGAGCGCTCGCCCTCGAAGTACGGCACGAGTTCGAGTCCGCCGGCGCCCGGTTCGGCGGTCAGGGCGAGCGCGCTCAACCCGTCGTGGTCCACCCCGAGCAGGCGCGCGATCACGTCGAGCACGCGCGCGGCGTTGAGCGTGCAGACCAGCGGCAGGTAGCCGCCGTCGGCATCCGCGAAGCCCGCGACGATGCCGGTCGGCTCCGCCACCGGGCGATCCGTCACGGCGAAGATGGTGCCCGAGGTGCCGATCGAAACGACCACGTCGCCCGTCCGAGCACCGAGACCCAACGCGACCGCGGCGTTGTCTCCCGCGCCGGGGGCGACACGGAGCCCCGCGGCATCCGTCACGGACTCGCGCGGCCCGAGCACACGCGGCAGGATCGCGTCGTGGCCCAGTGCGGCGACCAGCAGCTCGCGGTCGTACTCACCGGTCGCCGGGTTCCAGTAGCCGGTGCCCGAGGCGTCCGACCGGTCGGTCACCAGCTCGTCGAGGTCGGGGCGCTCGGGGCCGAACCCGCGCAGCCGCCACGTCAGCCAGTCGTGCGGCAGGGCGACGGCCGCGACGTGAGCCGCGTTCTCGGGCTCGTGGTCGCGCAGCCAGCGCAGCTTCGTGATCGTGAACGAGGCGACCGGCACGAGGCCGGTGCGATCGGCGAGGGCAGCCGCCCCGAACTCGCCGATCAGGTCTTCCGCCGCCTGCGCGGACCGGGTGTCGTTCCACAGCAGGGCGTCGCGGATGACGCGACCCTCGGCGTCGAGGGCGACCAGGCCGTGCTGCTGCCCGCCGATCGCCCAGGATTCAACATGATCGAGGCCGCCGGCCTCCGCGATGGCCGCCTGAAGCGCGACCCACCACGCCTCGGGATCGACCGAGGTGCCATCGGGATGCGGGGCGCGGCCGGAGCGCACGACGGCACCCGTCTCGGAGTCGACGACGACCACCTTGCAGGACTGGGTCGAGGAGTCGACCCCGAGAACGAGTGCCATCGCCGGACTCAGCGGGCGCCGAGCAGGTGCTCGGTGGCGAGCTGCTGCAGGCGCACGAAGCCGAAGCCCTTGCCGCCGAGGTACGCGTTCGCGTCGAAGTCCTCGTAGGCCGACCGGTCGGCGAGGAAGTCGTCGTACGACTCGCCGTCGTTCAGCGTCGGGGTCGAGAGCTCGGCGACCTTCGCGGCGGCCAGGGCCTCCTGCACCTCGGGGTCGGCGCGGAAGGCCGCGGCGCGCTCCTTCAGCAGCAGGTATGTGCGCATGTTGGCCGCGGCGGAGGCCCAGACGCCGGCCTCGTCCTCGGTGCGCGAGGGCTTGTAGTCGAAGTGGCGCGGGCCGTCGTAGGCGGGAACGCCGCCGGGGCCGCCGTTCTCGAGCAGGTCGACGAGCGAGAACGCGTTGTGCAGGTCGCCGTGACCGAACACCAGGTCCTGGTCGTACTTGATGCCGCGCTGACCGTTGAGGTCGATGTGGAAGAGCTTGCCGTGGAACAGCGCCTGAGCGATGCCGGCCGTGAAGTTGAGCCCGGCCATCTGCTCGTGCCCGACCTCGGGGTTCACGCCCACGAGCTCGGGGCGCTCGAGCGAGTCGATGAACGCGATCGCGTGGCCGAGCGTCGGCAGCAGGATGTCGCCGCGGGGCTCGTTGGGCTTCGGCTCGATCGCGAAGCGGATGTCGTAGCCCTTGTCGGTCACGTAGTCGCCGAGCAGGTTCACGGCCTCGCGGTAGCGCTCCAGCGCCGCGCGCACATCCTTCGCGGAGTCGTACTCCGCGCCCTCGCGCCCGCCCCACATGACGAAGGTCTTGGCACCGAGCTCGGCGCCGAGGTCGAGCTGGCGGAACACCTTGCGCAGGGCGAAGCGGCGCACCTGGCGGTCGTTCGAGGTGAAGCCGCCGTCCTTGAAGACCGGGGCGCTGAAGAGGTTCGTGGTGACCATCGGCACGATCAGGCCGGTGTCGGCGAGCGCGCCCTTGAGGCGGTCGATCTGCGTCTGGCGCTCGGCATCCGTCGATCCGAACGCGAAGAGGTCGTCGTCGTGGAAGGTGAGGCCGTAGGCGCCGAGCTCGGCGAGCTTCTCGACCGCGTGCACGACGTCGAGTGCCGGACGGGTCGGGCCGCCGAACGGGTCGGTGCCGTTGTAGCCGACGGTCCAGAGCCCGAAGGAGAACTTGTCGTCGCGGGTGGGGTTGGGCATGATCGCTCCTCTGCGAATGCTGCGGGCGCACGGGATGCGCGGACGCAATAAGTTGTGCTTCACAACATAACCGATGACAGGCGGCATCCGCACCCCTAAAGTGGGAACGTGCCCCCTGAATCCGCTGCCCCGCGCTCCCGCGAAGCGAACCTGGCGTGGATCCTCTCGATCGTCCACCACGAAGGTCCCCGCTCTCGCTCGGCCCTGACCGAGGCGACGGGGCTCAACCGCTCGACCATCGCCGCGCTCGTGGCAGAGCTCGTCGGCGCCGGACTCGTCGACGAGCGGCCGCCGGAATCTTCGGCACGAGCCGGTCGCCCCTCTCCGGTGGTCGCGCCGTCCGCCGACGTCGTCGCGATCAGCGTGCACCCCGAGGTCGACGCGGTCGAGATCGCCGCCGTCGCCCTCGACCGCAGCATCCGCGTGCGCGAGCGCATCGTCAACACCGCCACACCGACCACGGCCGACGTCGCCGCCCTCGTCGCCGAGCGTGTCGACAACTGGCGGACGGATGCCCTCGCCGACTGCGCCGTGATCGGCATCGGCGTCGCGGTGCCGGGGCTCGTGCGCTCGGCCGACGGCGTGGTGCGCAACGCCCCGCACCTCGGCTGGATCGACGAGCCGCTGGCCGCGATGATCCAGGAGGCGACCGGCATCCGTACCGCCGTCGACAACGACGCGACCCTCGGCGCGCTCGCCGAGCACCTCTTCGGCGCCGGCCGCGGCATCGATGAGCTCGTGTACCTCAACGGCGGCGCCTCCGGCATCGGCGGCGGACTCGTGATCCATGGTCTGGCCGCCACCGGCGCGAGCGGCTACGCGGGAGAGTTCGGGCACAACCGGCCCGGCATCGACGGCGCCGACCGTCGCACCGACGACGGGGTGCTGGAAGACGAGGTGAATCGCCGGCATCTGCTCGACCTCCTCGGGCTCGACGACGCCGACGACGACGAGCTCGCCGCAGCTCTCGCCGCTGCCGAGGCGCCCGAGGTGCAGGCGGAACTCGTCCGGCAGGCGAAGATCCTCGGAAGCGCGCTGGCGAACGCGGTCAACGTGCTCAATCCGGCTCTCGTGATCCTCGGGGGCTTCCTGGCGCTGGTCGACGAGGGGGCGCACGACCGGCTGGTCGACGAGGTCTCGCGACTGGCGATGCCCGAGAGCGCCGCCGCTGTCGCGATCCGCGCCGCCGAACTCGGCTCCGATCGGCTGCTCGTCGGTGCGGCCGAGCTCGCGTTCCGTCCGCTGTGGGGAGCACCCGGACGTTCGACGCGTCCCGCTGAGCGCAGGGTCCACCGGCCGGAATACTCCCGGTCCCCCCGATGCGGCCGGACACTACGCTGAGTCTCGTGACGAACTCGCGCGACATGGTCCACATCCCCGGCGGCACGTTCCTGATGGGGTCCGACGACTTCTATCCCGATGAGCGGCCGGCGCACCAGCGCGAGGTCGCGTCGTTCTTCATCGATCGCTACCAGGTCACCAACGAGCAGTACGCCGAGTTCGTCGACGCGACCGGGTACGTCACGGTCGCCGAGCGTCCGCTCGATCCTGCGTCCTTCGCGGGTGCCGATCCCGCCGATCTCGTCCCGGGAGCGATGGTGTTCACCCCGACGTCGGGCCCTACGAACCTGGGTGACTGGCGCAACTGGTGGCGCTGGCAGCCGGGGGCGTTCTGGCGCCGTCCGTTGGGCCCCGACTCGTCGATCGACGATCGGCTGCAGCATCCGGTCGTCCACATCGCGTTCGAGGATGCCGTCGCCTACGCCGACTGGGTGGGGATGCGGCTGCCCACCGAGGCCGAACACGAGTACGCGGCGCGCGGGGGACTCGAGGGTGCGGCGTTCGCATGGGGCGACGAGGCCTACCCCGACGGGGTCGCGCAGGCGAACTCCTGGCTCGGCCGCTTCCCCTACGACAACCAGGGGGTGGGCGGCACGGCCCCCGTCGGCTCCTACCCGCCCAACGGCTACGGCCTCTACGACATGATCGCCAACGTCTGGGAGTGGACGACCGACTTCTACACGCCGCGTCACCTGCGGCTCTCGGACACCCCGGTCGATGCGGGCAAGCGGACGAACCTGCTCGCCGCAGCCAGCGCGCAGGACGGTTTCCCCGACATCCCCCGGCGCGTCCTCAAGGGCGGCTCGCACCTGTGCTCGCCGGACTACTGCCTGCGCTTCCGGCCCGCGGCGCGCTCGCCGCAGGCCGAAGACACCGGGATGTCGCACATCGGATTCCGCCTCACCCGCTCCGAGTGACCCGCCCCTGGGCCCAGGCCCGGGGGAGTGCTTGGCTACGACCGAGGGCACCCGCCCGTCTCACCGGTTGAAGCAAGGAGTCACCCATGGCTGAGAAGCCCAACATCCTCATCATCTGGGGCGATGACATCGGCATCAGCAACCTCAGCACGTATTCCGACGGTCTCATGGGCTACCGGACGCCGAACATCGACCGGATCGCCGACGAGGGCGTGACGTTCACCGACTACTACGGCGAGCAGAGCTGCACCGCAGGGCGGGCGGCCTTCATCACCGGGCAGAACCCGTATCGCACGGGCTTGACGAAGGTGGGGATGCCGGGGGCCCCGCTGGGGCTCCAGCCCGAGGACCCCACCATCGCCGATGCGCTCAAGCACCACGGCTACGCCACCGGCCAGTTCGGCAAGAACCACCTCGGCGACCGCGACGAGCACCTGCCGACCGCCCACGGCTTCGACGAGTTCTTCGGCAACCTCTACCACCTCAACGCGGAGGAGGAGCCGGAGCACCCGGACTACCCGACCGACGAGGAGTACCCCGGGTTCAGCGAGAAGTTCCGACCGCGTGGGGTGCTCCACACCTGGGCGAACACCGACGGCACGCAGCGCATCGATGACACCGGTCCGCTGACGAAGAAGCGCATGGAGACGGTCGACGAGGAGTTCCGCGACGCGGCCGCCGACTTCATCCGCACGCAGGCCGCCGACGACACCCCGTTCTTCGTCTGGTTCAACTCCACGCACATGCATTTCCGGACGCACACCAAGGAAGAGAGCAAGGGGCGCGCGGGGCGGTGGCAGTCGGAGTACCACGACACGATGCTCGACCACGACGACGTCGTGGGCAGCCTGCTCGACCTGCTCGACGAGCTCGGGCTGGCCGAGAACACGATCGTCATGTACTCCACCGACAACGGCCCGCACATGAACAGCTGGCCGGATGCGGGCATGACCCCGTTCCGCAACGAGAAGAACTCCAACTGGGAGGGCGCGTACCGGGTGCCCGCGATGGTCCGCTGGCCCGGACACATTCCCGCGGGGACGACGCTCAACGGCATCGTGAGCCACAACGACTGGTTCGTGACGCTGCTCGCGGCGGTCGGCGACGACGACGTGGCCGAGCGCCTGAAGGCGGGCACCGAGCTGCACGGCACCGAGTACAAGGTGCACCTCGACGGGCACAACCAGCTCGACTACATCACGGGTGCGGTCGAGCACAGCCCGCGTCGACACTTCTTCTACGTCTCGGACGACGGCGACCTCACGGCCCTCCGCTTCGACCACTGGAAGCTGGTGTTCCTGGAGCAGCGCGCCGTCGGCACCCTGCTGGTGTGGCAGGAGCCGTACATCGAGCTGCGCTTCCCGAAGCTGTTCAACCTGCGCACCGATCCGTACGAGCGGGCCGACATCACCTCCAACACCTATTGGGACTGGGTGCTCGACCACGTGTTCCTGTTCGTGCCGGCACAGGCCTACGTCGCCAAGATGCTCGGCACACTGGCTGAGTTCCCGGCGCGGCAGGAGTCGGCGTCCTTCACGATCAACCAGGTGATGAAGAAGCTGGTCTCGACCGTCGGCAGCTCCTGACCGAATATCCGTTTTAGACAGAAAGTCCGTCGAAACGGATATTTGTCCCGCCGCTATTGGCGCGTCTGATGAACTCAGGAGAGTCCATACCGGGCTCGTACCCGGTCTACGAGTTCGTCCGAATCGATGGTGCCGTCCGCGTAGGAGTCGGCGTCAGCGCGCGTCTCGGGCGTGACCTCCAGCCCCTCGATCTCCGCGCTGCGGATCGTGTCTTCAACCCGTCGCGATCGGGTTCGAGTGGTCGTCATGGCCCTGCTCAGCCGCGCGGCGGCCCGGACGACTGACGGATGATGAGCTCGTGTGCGGTCTCGATCGTCCGTGCCTCATCGCTCGCGGGGCGGAGGATGAGGGAGACGGCGTGCTGGCCCATCTCGAACATCGGGATGCGCGCGGTGGTGAGAGCGGGCGCCACATCCGGGGCGACGGAGATGTCGTCGAAGCCGACGACCGACATCTCCTCCGGCACACGGATGCCGTGCTGCCGCAGCTCGCTGAGGATGCCGATGGCCATGGCGTCGTTGAGGCCGACGATGGCGGTGACGTCGCGGTCGAGCAGCTCGCGCGCCCCTGCGATGCCGCCCTCGCGGGTGAACTCGTGCGAGACGATGACGAGTTCCAGGTCGGGGTCGCTCGTTCCCTCTCGCAGCCCGGCGATGCGGTCGGCGACTGTGTTGAGTTCGAGCGGGCCGGCGACGACGCCGATCCGGCGGTGCCCCAGCTCGGCCAGGTGGCGTCCGACCGAGATGCCCGCACGGTGGTTGTCGGGCAGCACGGCGTCGACGGGAAGGTGGTGGCGGCCGATGACCGCGGCGCGGCCTCCGGAGAGCGTGAAGTCGAGCAGCGCTTCGGTCATCCCCTGCTCGCGCCCGGGGTCGGCGTACCCGGAGCCGGCGATGATGATCGAGCCGACGCGCTGGCGCAGCAGCGACTTGACCTGCGCGAGCTCGCTGTCGGGAGTGCGGTCGGCCTGGGCGATCTGCACGGATCGGTGCTCGAGCGTCGCGCTGCGGATCACGCCGCTCGCGATGTCGGAGAAGTAGGGGTCGCCGATCTCGTGCACCACGAGTCCGATAGTCGGAACGAGCCCGCCGGCGAGCCCTCGCGCGTGCATGTTGGGTTCGTAGCCGAGCTGCTTGGCGATGACGCGCACGTGCGCTGCCACTTCCGGAGAGATGCCGGAGCCGCCGCTCATGGCCCGCGATGCGCTCGCCAGGGAGACCCCTGCGGTTTCGGCCACATCGATGAGTCGTGGCGCGCCTTCACGCTTCACGAAACCTCCCCCTGTGGAGCAAGATCAACGCTGATTGCGAGGTAGGTTGCTCTTCGTTCTTCAGTCCCACTATAGTGGCGGAAGCGCTTACGAAAGCGCTTTCGCTACGATGACGTAGGAGACTCGGATGACTGCACCCAGACACGGTCGACGGATCGCGGCAGCGATCGGAACGCTGTCGATCGCCGCGCTCACGGTTTCGGCCTGCTCGGCCCCCGGCGATGAGGCGGAAGGGGGTGGATCCGACGATCCGATCGTGATCGGCATCTCGCTGCCGCTCACCGGCGACTTCTCCGAACCCGGCAAGGGCGTCGAGCGGGGCTATGAGGCCTGGCGCGACATCGTCAACGAGAACGGCGGCCTCCTCGGACGCCAGGTCGAGTTGAAGATCCTCGATGACCAGTCGAACGCCGACCGCGTGGTCTCCGACTACGAGTCGCTGATCGCGCAGGACGGCGTCGACCTCGTGTTCGGCCCGTTCTCGACCCGCCTCGTCGTGCCCTCGGCTCGCGTCGCGCAGGAGTACGGCATGCTCTTCGTCGAGCCGGCCGGTGCGGCGGAAGAGGTCTTCGAGCAGGGCTTCGACAACCTCTTCTACGCGGCCCCCGCGATCGCGAACGACCACTACAACAACCTCGCCGAATACCTGCTCGCGCTTCCCGAAGAAGAGCGCCCCGAGACGGTCGCCGTCGCCGCGATGGACGACCCCTTCGCGCAGGGTACCGCCTACGGCCTCCGCGACAAGCTCGAAGAGGGCGGCGTCGAGGTCGTGGTGGACGAGGTCTACCCGCCGAACACGACCGACTTCTCCACCATCGCGGCCAAGATCGCGCAGTCGGATGCCGACATGGTGATCGGCGGCACGCAGTACCAGGACGCCGTCAACCTGATCATCGCGCTCCAGCAGCTGAACTATCAGCCCGAGCTCGCGGCGTTCTCGACCGCACCGACCAACCCGGAGTTCGCCGCTGCGATCGGCGGTGCGACCGAGGGCATCCTCGCCCCCACCGGCTACTCGCCGAAGTCGCAGTTCCCCAGCAACATCGAGTTCGTCGAGAAGTACACCGAGATGCACGGCAACCCGCCCTCGGAAGACGAGGCCAACGCCTACACGACCGGTCAGGTCGTCGCCGCGGCGGTCGAGGCCGCGGGCTGCGCCGAGCAGGGCGAGTGCCAGCAGGAGCTCATCGACTGGCTGCGCGACAACTCCGTGGAGACCGTCGTCGGCGAGCTCAGCTGGGACGAGACGGGCAAGCCCACCGGCGCGCACCTCATCCAGCAGTGGATCGACGGCGAGATCCTGATCGTCCTCCCGGACGACGTCAAGGAAGCCGACTTCCTCTTCCCGAAGCCGACGTGGTGATCCGCACATCGTGAGTGGAGCACTGCTGCTGCAAAGCCTGATCCTCGGCATCCTGCTGGGAGGGCTCTACGCCCTCCTGGCGGCCGGGCTCACGCTGTACTTCGGAATCATGCGCGTCGTCATGATCGCGCACTCCGCCTTCCTCATCCTGGCCGCGTACCTCGCGTGGTGGTTCAACCGGGAGACCGGCATCGACCCCCTCGTGTCGCTCGTCGTCACGGTGCCCCTGTTCTTCCTGACGGGTGTCGTGATGCAGCGACTGCTCGTCTCGAGGCTCAAGCCGCTGACCCTGACCATGATGTCGGTGCTGCTGACGTTCGCCGTGGCGCTGATCATCGAGGGGGCGCTCGGGTTCTTCTTCACCGGAACCCAGCGCCGTATCCCCCTGCCGTATGCGAGTGCGAGCCTCGACTTCTTCGGTGCCCAGGTGCCGGTGGTCAAGCTCATCGCCTTCGGGCTGGCGGCCGTGGCCCTCGCGCTCCTGTTCGTGCTGCTGAAGTACACGAAGTTCGGGCAGGCGCTGCGGGCAACGATCCAGCACCCCGAGGCCGCGCGACTGGTCGGCATCAACACCGACCGGGTCGCCGGCTACGGGTTCGGACTCGGACTCGCCACGGCGGCGATCGGCGGCACCGCGCTCTCGCTCGACGCCACGATCTACCCGTCGCTGCACTGGCACTGGATCGGACCGCTCATGGCGATCATCGTCGTCGGCGGACTCGGCAGCATCCCGGGCGCCGCCATCGCGGCTCTCGTCCTCGGCGTCGCACAGAGCCTGCTCCAGCTCCCGCTGGGGCCGACCTGGGCACAGACGGTGTTCTACGTCGCCCTGTTCGCCACGCTCATGTTCCGTCCGCAAGGATTCTTCGGAGGTCGTCTTGCCCAGCGTTTCTAGCAGAGAGCCGATCGCCACCGAAACGGTCGTGATCGCTCCCCCCGCCCCCGTGCGGCGCTCGTCGTCGAAGTGGGTGCGGATCGTCCTCCTCGTGGTGGGCGCAGCCCTCGTCCTCTCGTTCCCGACCATCGCCCCGAACCCGTACATCCTGTCGGCGGGCGTCGTCATCCTCAACTACGCCGTGCTGTCGACGGGGTGGAACTTCATGGGTGGGTTCACGGGATACATCTCGCTCGGGCACGCCGCCTACTTCGGACTCGGCGCCTACGGCACCGGCCTCCTCATCAAGTACCTGGCACTGCCGGGCTTCGTCGCCTGGATCCTCGCGGCCGTGTTCGTCTCGATCATCGCGATCCCGATCGGCATCGCCGCCCTCCGGGTGCGCGGCGCCTCGTTCGTGATCGTGTCGATCGCCTTCGTGCTCATCATGCTGCTGGTGTTCCAGAGCTGGCGCGAGGTAACCGGAGGCTCCGAGGGGCTCAACGTCCCGCGTCCGTTCGATGTGCTGCGGCCCGAGCACCACCGCATCTTCTACTACCTGTTCGCGGGCCTCCTGGCTTTCGCACTCGTGGTGTGGTGGATCATCGACCGGTCCAAGTTCGGCACCGCGCTCAAGTCGGTGCGTGAAGACGAAGACAAGGCGCAGGCGCTCGGCGTGCCCACCACGCGGTACAAGCTGATCGCCTACGTGCTGTCGGCGCTGTTCGTGTCGCTGGGTGGCGGGCTCTACGCGCTGTGGTTCGGCGACCTGGATCCCATCTTCCAGTTCTCGATCCTCATCGGCTCGTACATGGTGCTGATGGCCCTGCTCGGCGGGGTGCGCAACCTCTTGGGCCCGCTGCTCGGAGCCGTCGTGGTCGGTCTCGCGCTCGAGTACTTCAAGCTCGAGTTCGGCGACACGCAGTTCCACCTCATCGCCACAGGCATCCTGCTCGGCATCGTCGTGCTCTTCATGCCCGACGGCATCATCCCCGCCGTGAAGGGACTGTTCACGCGGTCGTCGAACGAGGCCTCGATCCGCGAGTTGACCGCCGGCCAGCTGCTCGAGCAGAACGAGAAGCGGGCAGCGGATGCTTCGGCCCGAACATCGGATGCCTCGAAGAAGGAGACGTCGTCATGAACGCCCCCACGGCACAGCCCACGACGCTCGAGAGCCTGAGCACGGTCGAGATGACCAAGTCCTTCGGTGGCGTCACCGCCGTCGACGGTGCGACGGTCACCTTCCAGGAAGGCAAGGTCAACGGCCTGATCGGGCCCAACGGCTCGGGCAAGACCACCTTCTTCAACTGCGTCACCGGAATGATCAAGCCCGACTCGGGCGAGGTGCGGTACCGGGGGCAGGCGATCACCCGCAAGTCGCCCGACCGCATCGCCCGCGCCGGAATCGGCCGCAGCTTCCAGCTGTGCCGGGTCTTCCCGCGCATGACCGTGATGGAGAACCTGCTCGTGGCGGTGCGCAGCACGAGCATCCGCCAGCAGCTGCGCTCGGCCCACGATCCGGACGAGTTGGAGCGGGCGCGCGGCTGGCTGCGACGTGTCGGCATCGACCACCTCGAACACGCCGAGGCCCGCAACCTCAGCTACGGCCAGCAGAAGCTGCTGGAGCTGGCGGGCGTGCTCATGGGTGAGCCCGACACGATCATGCTCGACGAGCCCGCCGGTGGCGTGAACCCCGCCCTCATCGGACGCATCGCCACCCTGGTGCGCGAGCTCAACGAAGAGGGCAAGACGTTCATCATCGTCGAGCACAACATGGAGATGGTCATGAGCCTGTGCGACCACGTCGTGGTGTTCGACCGCGGACGCCAGATCGCCGAGGGAACGCCTGAGATCATCCAGCAAGACCCGCGAGTCCTGGAGGCCTACCTTGGAGTCTGAAGCGAAGAACCTGCTCGAGCTGCGCGACATCGAGGCCGGATACGGCCGGGCGGCGCTCGTGCTCCGCGGCCTCACGGTCGAGGTGCCACCCAGTTCGGTGGTCTGCCTCGTCGGGCCCAACGGTGCCGGCAAGTCGACCGTGCTCAAGGTGGCCAGCGGCATGCTCAAGCCCCGCTCCGGCAGCATCCGCGTCGACGGCCGCGACATCACCGGAGAGGGACCGCAGTCGATGTTGCGGCACGGGCTCGCTCACGTGCTGCAGGGGCACAGTGTGTTCCGCGAGATGACGGTCGGCGAGAACGTGATGCTCGGCGCCTTCACCCTCAAGGATCAGAAGGTGATTCAGGAGCGGGTCGACTTCGTGCAGAACCTCTTCCCGATCGTGGGGGAGCGCTGGAAGCAGCTCGCCGGCCTGCTCTCGGGCGGTCAGCAGAAGCAGGTCGAGTTCGCGCGCTCGCTCATGGTGAGCCCGAAGGTCGTGCTCCTCGACGAGCCGTCGATGGGCCTCGACCCCAAGACGACCGAGAAGGTCTTCGAGCAGATCGTGCGCATGCGAGACGCCGGTACCGCGGTGCTGCTCGTCGAGCAGAACGCGCGACGGGCGCTCGAGACCGCCGACATCGGATGCGTGCTCGACCTCGGTCGGGTGCACATCTCGGGTCCTGCATCCGAGCTCCTCGCGGATCCGACCCTCGCCGCGCTGTATCTCGGCGGCAAGCCCGCCGTCCCCGACGCGGGATGAACCCGGGCGGGAGGAGGCAGCGACTGCCTCCTCCCGCCTTTCTCGTCCATCCGGCGAAAGCGCTTGCGAAAGCGTTTACGCCCTGAGCTGCAGTACCGCTTGAGCCTTCTCCGCTGCAGTGCCGCCCCGGAGAGGGGCACGACCATCGGCACGACACCACACGACGACGACGTTGAGAGGTTTCTGATGCACGAACGAATCCTGCGACCCGCGAGCTCGAGCACCCGGTCGGCCGCACCGCCTCCTCGATCCTTCGGCATACGACGAACGGGTGCGGTGGTCGCCGCGGCGGCCGTCGTCGGAGCTCTGCTGACCGCGAGCCCCGCTGCCGCGGCGGAACCGTTCACCGAGCTGGTCGACTTCGAGGCTTACGAGCGCGTCGCGTTGAACGGGCAGGACGGATGGACGTCATCGGCGGCTCCCCGTGTGATCGCCGATCCACTCAACGGCAACAACCAGGTCGTCGAGTCCGTCGGCGGCGGTCAGCAGTCGTATCGCGCGATCCCGGCCATCGCCGAGGGCACGACCGGCACGCTGTTCTTCCGCTTCCTGCGCACCGGCAGCGTCGACACCTCCTTCGGGATCACCGATGTGGATGCTCCGAACGACTACGTGAACAGCCGCGCCTACGTGAACAACCAGAACGACGAGGTGCTGCGCGTCCGCGACGGCGGCGCGTTCAAGCCCGCGGGCGTGTGGTCGAAGGATGCCTGGCAGTGCGTGTGGATCGTCGCCGACAACGCGGCCGACAAGGTCACCGTGTACAGCCAGGGCGGCGCCTACGAGGAGCAGACCCGCCTCCCCGAGGGCACCGAGCAGCAGTTCGGCTTCCGCCAGGCGGTGAACGGCGCGCTCGACCGGTTCTTCTGGAAGAACGGCGCCACCAGCACGGGACGCCTGCTGCTCGACGACGTCGCCGTCGACAACACGGGCGAGAACCTCGCGATCGCGACGGGCAACCCCGGCGACTGCGCACCGGGCGGCACGGCGAACGAGCCGCTGCTGAACCCGCTGCCCGACCCCGCGCTGGCCGACCTCGGCATCGAGGTGACCGAGCTCGCGCAGCTGCCGAAGTCGCAGACCACCCCGGCCACGCAGGACCAGCGCCTCGTGCGCCACAACCGGATCACGCACCTCGACGAGGTGCCCGATGACTCCGGCCGGCTGATGGTGCCCGACAACAACGACATCCTCTATCTGGTCGACAAGGAGTCGGGCGAATACGTGCCGTACCTCAACGTGCGGAACGAGTTCATCGACAACTTCCACAACAGTGCAGGGCTCGGGACGGGCCTCGGCTCCGCGGAGTTCCACCCCGACTTCGCCGAGAACGGGCTGTTCTACACCGTGCACACCGAGGGCGGCACGGCGCTGACCGAAGACACCCCGGACTTCCCGGCCTTCGGCACCACCGCGTTCCACAGCGTGATCACCGAGTGGAAGGCCGATGACCTGTCGGCGGCGACCTTCGCCGGCACGCACCGCGAGGTCATGCGCATCCCGTTCGCCGGTCGGGTTCACACCGTGCAGCAGATCGCGTTCAACCCGACGGTTTCGGAGGGCGACGCCGACTACGGCAACCTCTACGTCCTGGTCGGAGACGGCGGCAACGGCGTCGGCAACGGCAACCCGCAGGATCTGGCCACACCGCAGGGCAAGATCCTGCGCGTGAATCCCACGGGCGACGACAGCGAGAACGGCGAGTACGGCGTTCCGGACGACAACCCGTTCGTCGATGACGCCGATGCGCTGCCGGAGATCTACGCGGTCGGCATGCGTGACCCGCACCGCATCAGCTGGGACACCGAGGGCGACCACACCATGTATCTCGCGCACATCGGCGAGTGGCAGGTCGAGTCGGTCTACGCCGTCGAGCCGGGAGACAACTTCGGCTGGTCGGTGCGCGAAGGTTCGTTCCTGGCCGAGAACCGGCAGATCTTCCCGCTGCCGAAGGACGATGCCGAGAACGGCTTCACCTACCCGGTGGCCGCCTACGATCACAACCGCGACCCCGGCCAGACCGGTGATGCGGGAGTGGCCGTGAACGGTGGATTCGTCTATCGCGGCGACATCCCCGAACTCCAGGGGCGCTACCTCTTCACGGACCTGGTGCGCGGTTGGGTGCTGTCCACGGATGCCGAGGAGATGGTGCGCAACGACGGCGACATCGACGACCTCGCCACCATCGAGGAGCTGCGGGTCTTCGCCGACGGCCAGGAGACCACGTTCCAGGAGCTGGTCGGCGACAAGCGCGTCGACCTGCGGTTCGGCTCAGACGCCGACGGCGAGCTCTACCTCGTCTCCAAGGCGAACGGCAAGATCTGGAAGGTGACAGGGGCGCGTTCGGTCGATGAGCCGAGCAACCCGTTCGTCCTCCCGGCGCTCGCCCCGAACCTG
The DNA here is from genome assembly GCF_059758615.1 of Microbacterium sp. GQ128. Lineage (NCBI taxonomy): Bacteria > Bacillati > Actinomycetota > Actinomycetes > Micrococcales > Microbacteriaceae > Microbacterium > Microbacterium sp. GQ128. The sequence goes on along the minus strand of NZ_JCAXDY010000004.1, from coordinate 361,283 downwards.
GTCACGCACCACGACTTCGACCACCCGGATGCGGCGAAGCCGACGATCGAGGTCGACCAGGGACGCTCCGGCACCGACATCTCGCTGATCAACGGCGGGGTCGAGATGCGGGTCGCCGACCGGGCCTACCCCGGTGCGGGCGAGGCGCTGCAGACGCAGCAGATGAGTCCGCGGACCGCGTCGAACGACGACTGGAAGGCGGGCATCTACGACGCGAACGGCGTCGATTCGCTCGACGCGTTCGCCGGCACGGACAAGGCCTCCGTCATGGGATGGTTCAAGCCGACCGGAGATCACCCCGCCCTGAACTCGGGAACCGCGAACCCCGACGACGTGTACAACGCGATCGGTCTCGCGGGCGTGCTCACCGGCACCTCCGACGGTCACGCGGTGCGGGCGCTGCTCGAGGTCATCACGGTCGACGGCGAGCTCAAGCTCGTGGCGCTCGGGCGTCGCGTCGACGGCGCCGGCTCCTGGACGTTCGCGGCCGACCTGCCGTGGAACGAGATCCTCAAGAAGGGGCAGTGGGTGCACCTCGCCGCGACCTTCGACTTCGCGGCGGGCGAGATGAAGCTGTTCATGAACGGTGAAGAGCTCGCGGGGAAGTACACAGCGTCCAACCCGTGGGGTGGCGGATCCACGTCCGACACCGCACCGGCCGGCATCAAGATCGGCGGCAGCTTCCCGCAGAACACGCGTGAGGCGAACCCGTTCAACGGTCGGATGGACGACATCATGCTGCTCGACACGGTTCCGACCGCCGAGCAGGTCGCCGCGCAGTATGCGCTGTACGCCGTGCCGCCGGTCGAACCGCCGACGCCGCCCACCTGCACGCCGGACGGCGAGGTCATCACGGACGTGATGGCGGAGGGCGACTGGGCGCCGCGGACCCCCGCCAAGTGGGACTTCCCCGGTGACGAGGTCGTGCTCACCGAGGCGGGCACCAACCCGAACGACGGGATCCGCCGGCCGTTCGAGTACGCCGTGCTCACCGAGGGACCGGAGCTCGGATCGTTCGACCTCACCGGCGAGGTGCGGCTCGACGAGAAGGCATCCGTGAACAACCGCGACGTCATCATCGTCTTCGGCTGGAAGTCGGACACGGAGTACTACTACGCGCACCTCTCGCAGGACAACTCGATCTACCCGCACAACGGCATCTTCAAGGTGAACAAGGCCGACCGCGAGCGGATCGATGACCAGTGGGACGGTGCGGTCGGTGCTCCTCCGGCGGTCACAGACGAGGAGTGGCACGACGTGCGCGTGGTCCGCTGCGTGGACAGCGGTGACATCGCCGTCTACGTCGACGGACTCGACACCCCGCTGATGACCGCGAACGACAAGACGTTCCCCGAGGGTCGGGTGGGCTTCGGCTCGTTCGACAACTTCGGGCGTCTCCGCGACCTCTCGGTCACGGCGGCTGCGACGGACACCACGGCCCCCGCGGCGACCGTCAAGAGCGGTGCGGAGTTCACGGTCGGTCGCGACGGCGTCTACAGCAGGGTGTCGTTCAAGCTCCACGACGAGGGGAAGATCGATCGGCTGACGCTCAACGGGGTCGAGAAGGATCTGACCGACAACGCCTGGTCCGACCTGAACCACGTGAAGCCGGGAGCGTTCGGCGCCGTCGCCGGCGTGAACACTCTGGTCGTGTACGACGTGGCGGGCAATGCCACCACGGTGAAGTTCACGCTCGACGTCACGGCTCCCGCCGTCACGGTCAAGGAGGGCGGCCAGTACACCGTGGGCGCGAACGGCTCCTACAGCCTGGTGTCGTACAAGCTCAACGACGGCGGCAAGGTGGACCGGCTGACGGTCAACGGAGTGGCGAAGGATCTGACGGACAACGTCTGGTCCGACCTCAACTTCGTGAAGCCGGGGGCCTTCGGTGCCAAGGCCGGCGCGAACACGCTGGTCGTGTACGACGTGGCGGGCAACGCCACGACCGTGCCGTTCACGCTGGTCGGCGCCGGCGGGTAGCAGCGGGCGAAGTCAGGGCGGCCCCCGGGACGGATTCCGTTCCGGGGGCCGCTCTGTGCGTCCGCGTCAGACGACGGCCGAGCTCGCGCGGGCGAAGAGCGTCGGCGTCATCGTGATCGTACGGTGCGTGTGACCCACGGGATCCGCGATCTCTTCATAGAGCACCTGAGCGGCGGTGCGTCCCATCTCGTGTCCCGGCTGACCCACGCTGGTGACCGGGATCGAGCTGTCCTGCGCGAAGTGGTTGTTGTCGTAGCCGACCACGGCGATGTCGGACGGCACGTGCATGCCGGCCAGCTGCATGGTCTGGATCGCCCCCGCGGCCAGGGCGTCGGCGGCGGCGAAGAGCCCTTCGGGACGCTCGCCGACGGGGCGGGAGCTGAGCATCTCGCCGAGCGCGTAGCCGCCGCGGACCGTGATGCTGCGGGTCTCGATCGTCTCGAGCCGGGCATCGGCGACTTCGGCGACCGCCCGCTGCGCCCCGATGTGGCGCTGTGCGATCGCGGAGAGTGAGAACGGGCCGCCGGCGAACGCCAGACGGCGTAGACCCTGGTCGAGCAGGTGACGGGTGGCGAGGTAGCCGCCGAGCTCCTCGTCGACGACCACACCGCAGGCGTCGTCGTCTCCCGGCCAGTTCACGTGCACGACGGGCATGCCCCGGTGGCGCGCTGCGCGAGCGGCGTCGAGAGGGGCGTCGAGCGGGGCGAGGAGGATGCCCGCCACCTTCGCCTCCTCGAACACGCTGATGTAGGAGTCCTGCTTCGCGAGGTTCACGTCGCTGTTGGCGAGGAGGAGGCGGATGTTGTGCGTATCGAGTTCCTCCTCGACGCCGCGAGCCATGTCGACGAAGAACGAGTTGCCGACATCGACGACCACGAATCCGACGGTGTCCGCGCGCCCGGTGACGAGGGAGCGGGCGGCGTTGTTGCGTACGAAGCCGAGTTCGTCGATGGCGCTCAGCACCCGCTCGCGCGTCTCCTTCGCGACGATCTGCGGATTGTTCAGCACGTTCGACACGGTGCCCAGCGCCACGCCCGCATGTCGGGCGACGTCGGCCATCACCGGGCGGGGCCGGCCCGCATCGGAGGAGGTGGTCATGTGGTCGTCGTCCGTTCATTGAAATGGCATTTGCTTCTTGGAGCGCTTCAAGCGTACTATCTGAAGCGCTTCAAGTGTGTGATCAACGCGGCTCGCCCGTTTCAAGGAGGAATCATGAAGCTGACCACAGCACGGCTCTGGAGACGCGGTGCGATCACCGCCATCGCCGGAGCATCGGCCCTCGCACTCACCGCCTGCGGTGGCGGCGGGGGATCGACGGCGGGCACGGACTCGCTGTCCCTGTTCGTGAACGTCGAGAACACCGAAGTCCCCGCCATCCTGGAGACGCTCGCCGGTGATGCCTGCTCCGCCGAGGCCGACACCCTTCCGCTCGACGTCGAGACGGTCCCGCAGTCGAACCTCGACCAACAGCTGCAGCTCAAGGCCGGCCAGGGCGACCTGCCGGTGCTCTTCAGTGCGGGCAACGCCCCTGCACTGACCAAGACCCTCGCCGATTCGGGCAACGTCGCCGACTTCGAGGAGATCCTCACCGACCTCGACGTGATCGACAACATCGAGCCGGCGGCGATCTCGACCATCGAGAACCTCTACGGCGGCTTCCGCGTGCTGCCCTTCGAATACAACGTCGAGGGCATCTGGTACAACAAGGCGATCTTCGCCGATCAGGGCATCGACGAGCCGCAGACGTTCGACGAGCTGGTCGCCGCCGCCGCGAAGCTCGAGGCGGCCGGCATCCAGCCGTTCTCCGCGAGCGGCGAGCAGGGCTGGCCGATCACCCGCCTGATCTCCGGCTACCTCTTCCGCGACCTCGGCCCGGACGCGCTGCAGAAGGTCGCCGACGGCGAGGCGAAGCTCACCGACCCCGAGTACGTGGCCGCCGCGCAGGCGATCGCCGACCTCGGCGCCGAGGGCTACTTCGGCCAGGGCGTGGGCTCCATCGACATGGCCACCAGCGAGAACCAGTTCCTCAACGGCTCCGCCGCGATGTTCTACATGGGTTCGTGGTTCCTGAGCCAGGCGAACGACCCCGAGGTCAACCAGATCGGCGCGGAGAACGTCGGCTTCATGCCGTTCCCCGGCGTCGAGGGCGGTGCGGGCGACCGCTCGCAACTCGCCGCCAACGTGGGCCTGCCCATCACGATGAACGCCAAGGCCGTGAACGACGACACCGAGGCCTGGCTGTCCTGCATCACCGAGAACTACGGCTCCGTGGCGCTCGAGCAGGAGAACCGCGTGTCCGGCTTCGCGCTCAACACCGAGGTCACCGACGTGCCGCCGCTCACGCAGCTCATCCAGGAGCAGGTCGCCGGCACGGAGACCACCGTCCTCTGGTTCGAGGCCCTGTTCTCTGCCGAGGCCACGACCACGAGCCAGCGCAACGCCGCGCCGCTGATCACCGGCAGTGTCTCCGCCGAGGAGTTCATGTCGATGATCCAGGCGGACCTCGACTAGCGAGAAAACGAGAGGGGCGGCGTCCTCGTACGCCGCCCCTCATCCTTCAGGAGAACGTATGCAGAACGTGTTGGGCGACCGCAAGGCGATCGTCATCCTTCTCGGCCCCGCCTTGCTCATCTACTCGGTGGTGATGCTCATCCCCGTGTTCTGGTCGCTGGGCTACACGCTGTTCGAAGGCAACGCCATCGTCGGCTTCGAGTTCGTCGGCCTCGACAACTTCGTCCGGCTGATCGGCGACTCCGAGGTGCACGCCGCGCTGCTGTTCACCCTGAAGTACGCCGCCGTCGTGACCATCGGACAGGTCCTGCTCGGGTACCTGCTCTCGCTCCTCTACGTCTTCGCCCTCAAGCGTGCATCCGGCCTCGTCCGGACCCTGGTGTTCTTCCCCGTCGTGATGCCGACGGTCGCCGTCGCGCTGCTCTTCCAGCAGCTGTTCTCGATCGCGCCGACCGAGGGTGTCGTCAACTCGATGCTGTCGGGTCTCGGCGGGGTCCCCGTCGACTGGTTCGGTGACGGCGCGAGCGCGTTCATCGTCATCGCGATCATGGACATCTGGCGCTCCATGGGCTTCTACGGCGTGCTGCTCTACGCCGGGCTGATCGACATCCCCGAGGATGTGCTGGAGTCGGCCCGCCTCGACGGCGCCAGCGGATGGAAGCTCGTCCGCCACGTGGTGCTGCCGCTCTCCGCCCCGGTGCTGATCTCGTCCTTGATCTTCTCGATCAACGGAACCCTGAAGGTCTTCGACAGCGTGCTCGCCCTGACCAACGGAGGCCCTGGCACCTCGACCAGCCCGCTCACGATCTCGATGTTCGACAACGCGTTCACCTACGGCAACTACGGCTACGGCTCGACCATCGCGATGCTGCTCACCATCATCTGCCTTGTCGTGACCGTGTTCATCTTCCGTGCCAATGCCCGCACGGCGAAGAAGGGAGGCGTGGCATGAGCACGTCGACGCCCGTATCCCGCCGCGCGACCCGGATGCTCCGCCGCGCACCCATCTGGCTGCTCGTCGCCGTGCTACTCGTCATCGTCGGCTACCCGCTGATCTGGCTGCTGCTGGGCTCGTTCAAGAGCCAGCGGGAGTTCCTGGAGGCACCCACCTGGGCGCTTCCGGAGCAGTGGAACTTCGACAACTACATCGTCGCCTGGGACACGGCCGGTCTCGGCCAGTCCCTCTTCAACAGCGCCATCACGGTGCTGCCTTCGCTCTTCCTCATGCTGCTCCTCGGCACCGCAGCGGCGTTCGCCCTCGAGGTTCTCGTCTGGAAGGGTCGCAGCGGGGTGCTCATCATCTTCCTCGCCGGCATCATGGTGCCGACGCAGATGATCCTGCTCCCGCTGTTCAGCACCTACTTCCAGCTCGGGCTCACCGGCTCGCTCTGGCCGCTGATCATCACCTACACGGCCACGGGTCTGCCGCTGACCGTCTTCCTGATGGCGACGTACTTCCGTGCGATCCCGCGGGAGGTGTTCGAGGCAGCGACGCTCGACGGCGCCAGCATCTACCGGCAGTTCTTCTCCATCGCGCTGCCGATGATGAAGAACGGACTGTTCACGGTCGGCCTCGTGCAGTTCTTCTTCTTCTGGAACGACCTGCTCATCGCGCTGACCTTCGCCAACTCCGGCAGCCTGCGCACCCTGCAGGTCGGACTGCTCAACTTCAACGGCCAGTTCGGCACGACCCAATACGGTCCGCTCTTCGCCGCCATCAGCATCAACGTGTTCGCCCTCCTGATCATCTACCTGGTTCTCAACCAGCGCATCCAGAAGGGCCTCACGGCCGGAGCGGTCAAGGGATGAGCGCGCCCACCACTGAAAGGACGTTCGTGAAGGTCTCCGCTCCCCGGTTCGAGCACATCGACGACACCCTCGGGCTGGGGGCCCGCACGCCGCGGCTCTCCTGGAAGACCGAGGCGCCGGAGGGATGGACCCAGCACGGGTGGCAGCTCGAGTGCGAGCGCGCGGGCGAAACGGTCGTCGCCTCCGGCACGAACGCCGATCAGGTGCTCGTCGCGTGGCCGTTCGAACCGCTCTCCTCCCGCGAGCAGGTGCGGGTGCGGGTGCGCGTCCGCGGCGAGGATCAGCGCTGGTCGTCGTGGAGCGAGCAGACGACCGCCGAGGCGGGACTGCTGGATGCCGCGGACTGGGTTGCCGCACCGGTCGGCGCGTCGTGGCACGAGCCCCCCGACACCGAACGCCGTCCCGCACTCGTGCGGCGGACCTTCCGACTCGATCGTCCGGTCTCGCGTGCACGCCTGTACGTCACGGCGCACGGGCTCTACGAGGCGGAGATCAACGGTGCGCGCATCGGCGACCACGAGTTCTCACCGGGGTGGACGAAGTACGACGAGCGTCTCGTGTATTGGACCTTCGACGTCACCGACCAGCTCGTCGAGGGCGAGAACACCGTCGGCGCATGGCTGGGCGACGGCTGGTATCGCGGACGGCTCGGCTTCAACGGGGGCTACCGCGACCTGTACGGCACCGACCAGGCCCTCATCGCTCAGCTCGAGGTCGTGCACGACGACGGGACGAAGACGGTCATCGCGACGGATGAGAGCTGGTCGACCGCCCCGAGCCCGATCCTGGTGTCCGGCCTGTACGACGGCGAGAAGCACGATGCGCGCGAGGAGCAGCTCGGATGGTCGCGCCCCGGAGGCGCCGACGACGGGTGGAGCCCCGTGCGCGTCGGCCATCGCGATCCGGCGACGCTGGTCGCCCCGACGCTGCCGCCGGTGCGCTGCACCGAGGAACTCGCCCCCGTCACCGTCACCCGGGTCGACGAGACGACCCACCTGCTCGACTTCGGTCAGAACCTCGTCGGGCGGCTTCGCGTGCGGGTGCACGGGCCGGCGGGGCATGTGATCGCCCTGCGTCACGCCGAGGTGCTGGAGCACGGAGAGCTCGGCATCCGACCGCTGCGCCTGGCCGACGCCCACGACCTCATCACGCTCGACGGCGGGGAGCCGCGGTTCTGGGAGCCCAAGTTCACGTTCCACGGCTTCCGCTACGCGACGGTCACCGGCCTCGAGGAGATCGGGGAGGGGGACGTGGTCGCGCGCGTCATCCACAGCGACATGCGCCGCACCGGATGGCTGGAGACGTCGAACCCCGACCTGAACCGCCTGCACGAGAACGTCCGCTGGGGCATGCGCGGCAACTTCCTCAGCATCCCCACCGACTGCCCGCAGCGCGACGAGCGCCTCGGGTGGACCGGCGATGTGCAGGTCTTCGCGCCCACGGCATCCTTCCTCTACGACTCGGCCGGCTTCCTCGAGAACTGGCTCACCGACGTGGCTCTCGAACAGCTCCCCGACGGCACCATCCCGTGGTTCGTGCCGGTCATCCCCGGCGGTCCCACCTGGAACCCGATCCGGACCGGGGCCGTGTGGGGAGACGTCTCGGTGCTGACGCCCTGGACGCTCCACGAGCGGTTCGGTGACCGAGAGGTGCTGCGCCGCCAGTACGACAGCGGCCGCAAGTGGGTCGAGCGCATGATCACGCAGTCCGGATCCGCACGTCTCTGGCGCGACGGTCACCAGCTGGGTGACTGGCTCGACCCGGCGGCGCCGCCGCACGACCCGGCCGATGCGCGTACCGACAGGTACCTGGTCGCCTCCGCGTACTTCGCGTTCTCGACGCGACGGCTGGCCGATACCGCCCGGCTCCTCGGCCTCGCGGCCGACGCCGACCGTTACGCACGGATCGCCGAGGAGGCACGCGACGCTTTCCGCGCCGAGTACGTGCGACCGGACGGCACACTCACCTCCGACGCGCAGACCGCGTATGCGCTCGCCATCCGCTTCGGACTCCTGAGCGCCACCGAGGAGGCGACCGCGGGCCGGCGTCTCGCCGCGCTCGTCCGCGAGGCGGGGAACCGCATCGCTACGGGATTCGCGGGGACCCCGGTCATCAGCGACGCGCTGTCCCAGACCGGACACGTCGACACGGCGTACGACCTGATCCTCGAGACCGAATGCCCGTCGTGGCTCTACACGGTGCGCATGGGCGGGACGACGATCTGGGAGCGCTGGGACTCCATGCTGCCCGACGGATCGATCAACCCTGGCGAGATGACCAGCTTCAACCACTTCGCTCTGGGAAGCGTCGCCGACTGGATGCACCGGGTCATCGGCGGACTCTCGCCGGCGGCCCCCGGGTATCGGAGGATCGAGTGGGCGCCCGAGCCCGGCGGCGGGCTGGACCACGCACGCGTCGCGTTCGAGTCGCCGTACGGTCTGATCGAAGGATCCTGGCGGCGATCGGCCGAAGGGATCCGGTACGAGCTCTCCGTTCCGACCGGCGTCGAGGGCACGATCCGCATCGCCGGACTCGACGAGCAGCGCATCGAGTCGGGTGGGCGGTTCGAGGCGTTCGTCTCGTCGTCGGAGGCCGTCGCCGCATGATCCACTGAAGCGGGGCCGGTGCGATCACCAGCCCCGCTTCAGCATGCCCGGATACCCTCGGGGCATGCGCCGAATCCTCGTCCTCCCGCTCGTGCTCGCCGCCGGCCTCCTCCTGGCGGGCTGTTCGCAGGTGACCCAGATGGCGGGCGATGCGCTCGGCGTCGACGTGCAGGCGGCCTGCACCACGATCGACGACGCCTACGGGCAGTACCAGACGCTGCTCGATCAGGGTGAGCTCTCAGCCGAGCAGGCGGATGCCGCGCGCGACGACCTGGTCACCTCCCTCAACGGACTGGCGGAGAACACCGACGGTCAGCTGGGTGACCTCATCCGCTCGGGTGCGGAGAAGATCGGCGGGATGACCGACCTGCAGGCGCCCGAGACCGTCGAGGCGATCGAGCAGCTCAAGGACTCCGCCTCCGCGTTCTGCGGCTGATCCGCGAGGCTGCTCGCCGTCCGCGGCGGTGTCAAGGGGCGTGCGACCGTACACGCACCGCCGTACCTTCGGAACGACACGGACGCCCTCCCGCACACGCGGAGCCTGCGGCGTCCGCCGACGGGAAGGAACGCACATGAGCGGCGGCAACGACGACATCAGCACCGACCGGAACGACATCAGCACCGAACCCGGGCCCGGGACCGAGGGGAACGACAACCTCGGCACCGAAGACGGCAAGGGGAACCCGCCGACGGTGGTGCCGAGCGACGGCGGCGACACGGACGAGGGCGACGTCCTCGCGGAGGACCCGGAAGACGCCTAGCCGCGTTCCTGGCCGACGCCTCAGCTGAGGCGCTCGGTCAGGTGGACGGTGACCTCGTCGCCGTCCGTCCGACCGATCCTCTTGCGGATCGCAGCAGTGACGGGCAGCTTGTGCGTGCCGTCGCCGAGGGCCATGAAAGCCCCGCGGAACGGTTCGCCGTCGACGGTCCCCGCAACCTTGACGAGTCCGCGGGTCCCGAAGATGGTCGCCGAGTCAGGGAGTTGGACGCAGGTCCAGGTGTCGCCTTCGCGCACCTTTCCGAGGACCGCGGTGAAGGTGATGTCGAGTGGCGTGCTCATGGTTTTCTCCTGTTCCGCGAGTTCAGACGAAGAGGCCGACGATGGCCCCGATGATGGTGAGCTTGATCACCCAGTCGAGCAGGTGCACGGCTGCCACGGAAGGTGCGGTGTTCTCGTGCACGACGCCGCCCAGGAGCAGGATCAGCGGCAGCACCGAGAGCGCGAGGCCGAGCAGTGCGCCGGTGGCGGCGCCGTGCCAGCCGGCCGCGGCCATCAGCCCGGCGACGAGGCCGGACGCGAGAAGGCTGCGCAGCACGACCGAACCCATCTGCGCGGCGACCGACAGGCCGGGCCGCGGGGTGCTCGTGCGAGTGACCAGGGCCGAGACCGGCGGCAGCGCGTAGAGAACAGCGCTGGCGATGAACGAGACGACGGTGGCGATGGCGATGCCCAGGACGATCATGGTCGCTTCTCCTTTAGTACTGACTAGTACTTCTGGTCTTCAGAGTAGATCGCGGTTTTAGGACTGTCAAGTACTAAACTCGGACCATGAGCACCGACCTCCCGGCCCGCGGGCGTCCGTCCGGCCTCACCGGCGCCGACCTCATCGCCGTCGCGCGCGATGTCTTCCTGCAGCACGGCTATCGCGGTGCGTCCATGGACGAGGTGGCCAAGCGTGCCCGCATCTCGAAGGCGTCGCTCTACCGCGAGCACGCGTCGAAGAGCGCGCTGTACGCCGCCGTCGTGCATCACTGGACGATGGCCGGTCGCGATGCGATGCGCCCCGCCCTCGATCGGTTGCGCGCGAGCGAAGACACCCGTGCGGGTCTGCTCGAACTGGCTGAGACCATGCGGGCCGGCATTCTGAGTCCCCCGGTGGTGGCGATGCGCCGGCTCGTGACGGCCGAGGCGCCCGAGCAGGCGGAGGTGGCGGCCACCTACCTGGAGGAGAGCTGGAACACGAACATCCAGAACCTCGCCGATGCGCTGAACGCGCTCGCAGCCGAGGGGCGGCTCCGCCTCGACGATCCCCGCGCCGCCGCTGAGCAGTTCACCTGGCTGGTGATCGGTGCGCCGCTCAACGCCCGCATGCTCGGGGACGAAACGAAGCTCGGTCCCGTGGACGGCGCCGTCGACCTCTTCCTCGCCGGCTACGGCGCCTCGGACCGTCAGGACGGATCCGAGGCGCCGACCGGCTAGGCCGTGACCTGCGCGGCGGAGGAGTCCGACCGCTTCGCCGCGGTCGGCGTCGCCCGACGCATCGCATAGGCCCAGGTGGCGAGACCCAGAAGCGGACCCCAGAGCCAGAACGGGAACATCAGAAGCACATACAGCGTGTTCTCCACGTTGCCCACTCCCTCCAGCGCGAACTGGATGCCGGCCGCCGTGAACAGGACGCTGACGAGGCTCGCAGGGACGATGGCCAGCCCGGGCGGGACCGACCGCCCGCCGAGTCCCGCGAGGAAGCGGGGGAACCGCTCGCCCCAGGGCAGGATCAGGCCCAGCGTGAGCACGCCTCCGGTGAGCATGGCCGCGCCGAGCGCCAGACCGAGCACGCGGACGGACGGGTCTGCGGCGAACATCTCGGAGCTTCCGCCGAACAGCGGCCACGGGGTCAGCCAGCTCGCGCGGGCGACCGCGTAGGGAAGAGCGCACGCGGCCGCCACGATCGTGATCGCGCGGCAGTGCCGGAGCACATCGCGCGCGAATCGGTTCCGACGGGACGACGGGTCGGCGATCATCCAGATCAGCAGCCCGGCTGCCGCGGCGACATGCGCGAGTGCGAGACCGGCCTGCGGGAGGATGATGCCGTAACTGCCCAGGATCTGGGGGACGAGCGGCCCGGCCTCGAGCCCGATGGCGGCGTAGGCGAGGGCGCCGACGACCAACGCGCCGAGCAGCAGGCCGAGCAACGGACGGCGCAGCACCGTGAGCACGATGAGGGCCAGGACTCCGACGATGACCATCATCGCGAAGGTGTAGCCCGCCGCGGCGATGACCCCTCCGGGCATCGTGATGGCGAGGAGCGCCCCGGCCACGAGACCGAGCGTGTGCAGGAGCCACCGCGGCACCGAGCGGTTCGCGAGGTCACGGGTCGACAGTGCGGAGACGGATACGAGGAGCGCGGCGAGCGCCCCCGTGAGGGAGAGCGCGAGTTCGACACCGTGGCCGAGGTTGCCGATCAGGCTCGAGGGCAGAGCGTCGGTGCCGGGGGTGAGCATCCTCACCAGGCTGGTGACGGTCACGGCCAGAGCGCCGACAGCGGCGGCGAGGAGGACGAGGAAACGGGTGTGAGTGGACATATCTCCACGCTAGGAACGCGTTCCGCCGCCGACTTCGACCGCAGGGGTCATCCCCCTCACCCGCAGGAGTGAACCTGCCGGATGAGCGATCTGCCGCGCGGGAGAGCGGTCAGCGCCCCGGTCGCAGTAGGCCGTTCTCGTATGCCCAGATGACGACGTGCACCCGATCGGGCACGCCGAGCTTCGCGAGGACGGCCTTCACGTGCGTCTTCACCGTGTTCGCCGAGAGGAACAGCTTTCGCGCGATGTCGTCGTTCGAGGCGCCGGTGGCGAGAGCGCGGGCGACCTCCTGCTCCCGAGGGCTGAGGGCGGCGAGCGCCGACGCCGGGTCCGCCCCGGGAGCGCCATCGCGAACGAATCCGATCAGCGCCTCGGTGGCCCGCGACGACATCACCGACTCGCCGGCGGCCACCGCGATCGCGGCATCCGCGAGTTCCGCAGGGCTGGCGTCCTTGGTGAGGAAGCCGCTCGCCCCCTCGCGGATCGCGGCGTACACGTATTCGTCCAGGTCGAACGTGGTCAGGATCAGCACCCGGGTGGCGGGGCGGAGCCGCAGCACCTCGCGGGTGGCGGCGATGCCGTCCATCCCCGGCATCCGGATGTCCATCAGGACCACGTCGACGGCATGCGCCCGCACGTGCTCGATCGCCGCTTCGCCCGAAGGCGCTGTGCTCACGTCCGACAGGCGCGGGTCGCGCGCGAGCATCAGCGCGATGGCGGTGCGGAACAGCTCCTGGTCGTCGACGATCAGGATGCGCAGGGTCATCCGATGGTCCTCTCGGTCGGGAGATCCACCGTGACGATCCATCCGCGCGGATCCCGTCCGTGTGCGGTGAGCATGCCGCCGGCGAGCCGCACCCGCTCGGTGATCCCGACCAGGCCCAAGCCGCTGCCGAGGTCGGTCGCGACCGGGCCGGACCCTCCGTCGTCTTCGATCGTCGCCTGCACCGCATCCGTCCCCCAATCGATCCGCACCTCGATCGCGACCGGAGGCGCATTGTGTCGGATCGCGTTCGTGAGCGCCTCGCGCACCGCATGATGCAGTGCCAGCGCGGCATCGGCGCGAAGCGGAGTCCTGGTGCCCGATTCCGTCAGTCGCGCGTCTGTCGAGGGGGTGCGTACGCTCTCGACCAGCTCCTCGAGGGAGTCGATCGTGGGCAACGGCTCGCGCGGCGCATCGTCGGAGACGACCGAGCGCATTCCGCGCAGAGCCTCGCGGCCGGTGTCCACGACGATGCCGAGAGCGGCGTCGCTCCGGTCGGGGTCGTCGGCGCGCAAGGTGCGGGCGACCTCGGCCTGGGCGATCATCACCGTCATCGAGTGGGCGACGAGATCGTGCAGGTCGCGGTTGATCCGTCCGCGTTCGTCTGCGATCGCCTGTGAGACGCGCGCCGCCATCCGCTCCTCGGCCTGGTCGCGTCGCACCCTCAGGACCAGCCCCAGCGCCCAGGCCGCGGCGATCGCGCCGCTGAGTCCGAGGAATGCGCCGAGGCGGAGTTCCGGATCGTCGAGCCGCAGTTCCGTGAAGGCGATGAGGCCCGCGCCGAAGATGCCGCCCGCCAGCGCCAGCACCCGCACGGTCGTGCGGGTCTGCGCGGCGACCTGGCCGATGACCAGGAGGTAGGCCGCGGCCGAGGGGAGGAACGCCCCGGAAGCCGCGCGGATGCCGGGGACCAGCACGAGAGCGCACATGACGGCGTTCGCGATCACGATGGCGGCGGTCGGGTGCCGGACGGCGAGCAGCGTCGCGAGGTGCAGCACCACGTATAGGGCGATCATGAGCGCGAGGATCCACGGCTCGGGGCGGGTGGCCGGCTCTGTGAGGATCGCGATGCTCGACGGCAGCAGGATCACGAGGGCGATGAGCGCCACGATGACGTCGACACGCAGCCAGGCGTGCCGACGGAGACTCGTCATAGAGGCCTCGGACCGCATCGCCCTCATGCTCTCATGCGGCTTCGGGGCAGCGGATCACCCGTCCGGGTGAGTGTGGGGGTGGCCCGGTCGCTGCGGCATCCGTATCGCGTCGGCGACCGCTTCAGCGACGAGGGCGCTGGCGCGGACATCGAGGTGGATGCCGTCCGGATGCCGCGTGACGGACTGGCTGGTGACGTCGAAGACATCGATCAGATCGACCCCCAGAGTGCTCGCGACGGCGCGCACGATCGGGGCCACCTCGTCGGCGATGATCCGCTCGTGGACCCCGCGGCGATTGGGGAACGCGACGGGGGGAGTCAGCAGGAAGACGGTCGCGCCGCGCGTGCGATAGCGCTCGACGAACGCGACGAGCTGGGACCGGTAGCGCTCCGCATTCCAGTTGTCGCCGCGGGCATCGTTCGAGCCGAGCATGATGAGCACGATGTCCGCTCCCGCCTGCAGGGACGCCGTGGCCTGGGGAGTCGCGTCGTAGGGCCAGTCGCCTTCCTGCTGCAGCGTGCACCGATTCACGCCGTAGTTGAGCACCTGGTATCCGTCGCCGAGGATCCGCTCGAGTTGCGCAGGATACGAGTGGCGATGGCGGCCCCGCAGCAGCGCGCCTGCCCCGTAGGTGTTGCTGTCACCCACGGCGGCGATGGTCACCTGCGCGTCCCGCCGGCGGGGGACCGGCGGGAACATGATGCGGCGGTATGCGATCGCGCCCACGCCCGCCAGCACGGCGAGCGATGCGGCGAAACCGCGTGCGACGCGCGCCCGACGTCCGCGCGCCCGGGTCACTTCGCTTCCTCGAGAGCCTCATGCGTGGGGCTTTCGATCCCGACCCCCACCGCGATCAGCCGCGCGCGCAGGTCGTCCGCTCCCGCGAAGAGGTGAGTGTGGATCGACAGTCTCTCCGCTCCGGCGAGCTTCGACGGGGAATCGTCGGTGAAGAGCACCTCGGACGCTTCCACCTCGAGCGCATCGAGCACATGCTGGAACGCGCGTGCATCGGGTTTCGCGAAGCCGATCTCGGCGGAGTTGAAGACGGCGTCGAAGCGGTCGGTGATGCCGTGGGCGGCGAGCTCGGTCGGGATGGTGTCGGTGCCGTTGGTGAGCACCGCCGTGCGGAGCCCCGCGGCACGGACCTCATCGGACAGGGCCAGCACGTCCCCGTCGACCACGGCAGGGTGAACGCCCCACTCCGTGGCCGCCGTCGTGTTGCCGATCCGCTCGCCGATCCGGTGCATCCACTCCGCGCGGGTGATCCTCCCTGTGGTGACCTCGTCGATCAGAGGAGCGGAGAAAGCGGTGCCCGCGATCGTTCCCGACTCGAGATCGTGGCGGCGCTCGATCTCGGCCACGTAGGCAGGATCGAAGTGACGGATCACTCCGTCGAGGTCGAACACCACTACTCGGATCATCCGTCCATCCTCTCTCAATCGCCGCCTGAATCGACCGCCGGGTGGAGACTGTCACCGACGCCCTCGCACAGGACAGGACAGGAGAACGATGACGACCGTCTTCCCCCGTTCCGTCTCGGTGGTGATCCCGGTGCGGAACGACGCCGTCCTTCTCGAACAGTGCCTGCGCGCCCTCGATCGGCAGACGCGCAGAGCCGACGAGGTCGTCGTCGTCGACAACGGCAGCACCGATGACACCGTGGAGGTCGCCGAGCGGTACGGCGCACGAGTGGTGACCGAGTCGGTCCAGGGCATCCCTCGCGCCTCGGCGGCCGGCTATGACGGGGCGACCGGCGACATCATCGCGCGATTGGACGCCGACTCGCGACCGAGGCCCGACTGGATCGAGCGGATCGAGCGGACGTTCCGCAGCCACGACGGCCTCGACTTCCTCACGGGCGACCCGAGCTTCTACGGTTCCACGCCGCTCGTGCACTGGATCGGGGAGCACCTCTACATCGGAGGCATGTACACCGTGCTCACCCCTCTGCTCGGGCATGCGCCGCTCTTCGGCTCGAACATGGCGATGCGTGCCGAGACCTGGCGGATGCTGAGCGGCGAGGTGCACCGCGAGGAGCGGAACATCCACGACGACTTCGACCTGTCGTTCCACGTGCGCCCCGAGATGACCGTGCTGCGGGACCGGAGTCTCGTCGTCGAGGTGTCGGCGCGTCCGTTCCGGGACTGGGCGGCTCTCCGTCGGCGGTTGAGCTACGTGCTCCCCACGGTCCGGCTGCATCTGCCGCACGAGCCGCTGCACGTGCGGCGGCGGGCGCGGCGTGAGGCCGACGCGGCGGCGCTCCGCGGCTGAGTCACCCGTCGGCGCGCGCGTACAGCTCGAGCAGGTCGGCCGTGAGCTGATGCGGAGTCGTCTCGCTCGGGCTGTGGCCGGTGGGGTAGGCGCGGAACTCGGCGTCGATGTCGTGGGCGTACCGTTCGTGGGCGGCCAGCGGCCACAGGTCGTGCGAGCCGGCGACGACCAGCTTGGGGATCGGCAGCGCCCGCACGCGGCCCCGCACATCCGGGGCGGTCATCATGAGTCCGACGATCTCGTCGACGCTGCGTCTGCTCGTGAGGGCGAACCGGGAACGGACGAACTCGAGCCTCCGGGGCGGAACCCGGTTCTTGTTCGTCACGATCCCCCAGATCATGAGTCCGGCACCTCGACGAGGGCTCGCGATCGGAGCTATCGGACCCAGCCACTTCATGGTCGCGAAGACGTTGCCGACGCCGGGGGGAGTGGTCAGGAGTGTCAGGGAGAGCACGAGCTCGGGGCGCCGGACGGCGACCAGCTGCGCGATCGTGCCGGCGAACGAGTAGCCCAGCAGGTGCGCGGGCGTACCTGCTTCGAGGAAGGCGATGAGGTCGGCGATGAACAGCTCGTACGTGTACGTCGTGTGCGCCCCGGCGGCGTGTGATTCGTACTGCCCGGCGAGGTCGAACGACTGCACGAAGAACCCGGCATCCGCCAGGAGCGGCAGCATCAGCGCGAAGTCCTCTTTCGAACCCGTCGCGCCGGGCACCAGGACCACGCGCGGATGTGTGGGATCGCCCAGCGACACCACGGCCAGCTCGCCGCTCGGTGCGGAGAATCTTGAAGCCCTCGACCCGGGCGGCGGCACCGTCCAGTCGACGTCGCCGATCGCCGCGTCGAGCTCGGCCGGGGCGATATGCGCCCGCTCACTCCGCGAATCCGTCGACACGCTGAAAAGCTACTCCCCGAGCCGCATCCGCGGGAGCATCACGCGCGGGCATTGTTCGGCTTAGGGGGTCATCTTCCCGGTGAGAGAAGCCCCGGATCCTGCTCCAGCGTCGTGCGGGCCAGTCGGCGTGCCACCTCGAACGGCGCGGCGAAGGTCTCCATGCCGACCGTGACGATGGCGCCCTCGTAGAGCAGCATCAGGGCTTTCGACATCAGGTCGGGGTTCGCGGCGCCGGCCTCCCGGCACAACTCGGCGAAGAGGTCGAGCAGCCAGGACTTCTGTCGTGCCACCTCGGGGAAGACCGGATGGCCGTCGTGGCCGTCACCGATCTCGGCGCGCGCGTTGATCGCGCTGCAGCCCTTGGGGCTGTTCTCGTCCGACCAGGCGATGGCCGCGTCGAACACGGCGAGTACGCGCGCGATACCGGGCTCCGGCACGCGGGAGAGATGTTCGGCCACATGGTCCCGCCACCGCGCATCGCGGTGCTGCAGGTAGGAGACGACCAGTGCTTCCTTCGACCCGAACCGGTCATACAGCGTCTTCTTGGTGACGCCCGCCGCCTCGGCGATCGTGTCGACGCCCACCGCGTGGATACCGCGCTCGTAGAACAGCAGCGACGCGGCATCGAGCACCCGGGCGGCGCCGGGAGTGAGGGGAGCGAGCTCGGGAACGGGGGTGGCCATGACAACGAGTATACCAACCTGTATAGTCACAGGAATGGGTATACAGGTCGGTATAGTTCGTGTCGGGGTGACGGTCGGGGCATCCGTGGCCTTCGTCGTCACCTGGAGCTCCGGCTTCCTCGTCCCGGCGATGGTGCCGATCGATGTCTCGCCCCTCGCTCTGCTGGTGTGGCGATTCGTCCCGCTGGCCGTGATGCTGCTCGCAGTGGTCGGATTCACCGGGGCCGGGCGTGGCGTCACGCGCGGCGACGTGGGGCGTCAGGCGGTCATCGGTCTCTTCGCCCAGTTCGGATACTGCACGGCGGTGTACGCGGCCATCGCCTCGGGTGTCGCCACCGGCACCACGGCGCTGATCGACGCCGTGCAGCCGCTCATCATCGCCGTCCTCGTCGGCCCGTTGCTCGGACTGCGTGTGCGCGCGGCGCAGTGGGCCGGGCTCCTGATCGGCGCCGGGGGAGTGCTGCTGGTGGTGCGCTCGCAGCTCGACGACTCGACTGCGCACCCGGTCGCCTATGTCTGGCCGGCTCTGGCGATGGCCAGCCTGATCGTCGGAACGTTCCTGCAGCGCCGTTCGGAACCGCGGACCGGCACGCTCGTCACGCTCACCATTCACGTGACCGTGACGGCGCTGGCGCTCGTGCCGGTTGCCGCAGTCTTCGGGGCGCTCGTGCCGCCGGCATCCGCGTCATTCTGGGTGGCTGTCGGGTTCGCGGCGGTGGTTCCGACGCTCGCGGCCTACGGGCTCTATTGGTGGCTGCTGCGCCGGGTGGGCATCACCGCGCTGAATGCCTTGCTCTTCCTGATCGCTCCGACGACCGCGCTGGCGGGAGCGCTCCTGCTGGGGGAGCCGCTCACGGTGCTCACCGTCCTCGGCTTCGCGTTGTGCGCCGGCGGTGTGGCTGCGGTGCTCGTGAGCGAGGCGCGCGCCTCGCGCTCGACGGCGAGCCGTGCCGGAGTCGAAGTCGAAAGCGGGTCTGAAGACGAGGCTGGAGCGGGGCCCGACGTCGGGGACGGAGGCGCATCCCGCCCGACAGGTCAGGCTTCGGAGGTCCCGGTCGTGTGCTCAACGCCGCGATTGTGAAAGGTGATCGCGCCGAGGGCGACGCCCGGACCCGCCAGCACCACCAGTAGTGGCCACCACCATCCGCTCGACGCGAGCGTCACGGCGCCGAGGACCAGCAGACCCGCACCCACCGCTCTCAGCGCGTTCGACCGGGGCGGCACGGTCTGAGCGTTCCGCCAGAACGGGATCGGCACCTCGGCGTTGGCGCGCACGGTCATCCACAGCGCGGTGTGGAAGAGGAAGAGTCCGGCGAGCGTGACGGGGATTCCGAAGGCGGCCATGCCTCCAATCTGCCATGCCCGCCGCGGAGCCTGCGTACGCAACTCCTCAGGATCGTCGGGGTGCTCGCGATCGGGGAGCCTGACGTGCGGTTTCGCGCTCTTGCTCGAGGAGTTGTGAACACCCCGTCCGATAGTTGCGCTTTCGCAACTATCGGAGTATGGTTGACCTCGGTCAACTTTCTACGCAGGAGCGTCAAACCAAGTGACAAACACCCCATCCTCAGCACCCGAAGCCACCCGCTCGGCTCGCGAGGTCTTCACCGCGATCTCCGGACTCGTCGTCGGCATGTTCGTCGCCGTGCTCTCGGGCACCGTCGTGTCGACCTCGATGCCGGTCATCATCGCCGACCTCGGCGGCACCCAGTCCCAGTACACCTGGGTCATCACCGCGAGCCTTCTGGCCACCGCCGTCTCCACCCCGATCTGGGGCAAGCTCGCCGACCTGGTCGACCGCAAGGTGCTCGTCCAGATCTCCCTCATCCTCTTCACGGTCGGCACCGTGATCGCCGGCTTCTCGACCGACACGAACATGCTCATCGCGGTCCGCGTCATCCAGGGCATCGGCGTCGGCGGCCTGATGTCGCTCGTCATGATCGCCGTGGCCCTCATCATCTCCCCGCGTGAGCGCGGCAAGTACATGGGCGTCGTCGGCGGCATCATGGCCCTCGGCACCATCGGCGGCCCGCTGCTCGGCGGCCTCCTCACCGATGTGTGGGGCTGGCGCTCCAACTTCTTCGTCGGCGTGCCGTTCGCGATCCTCGCCCTCGTGCTGCTGCAGTTCACCCTGCACCTGCCCAAGCCCCAGCGCGACACCAAGGTCTCGATCGACTACTTCGGCATCGTGCTCCTCGCCGTCGGTGTCTCGACCCTGCTCATCTGGGTCTCGATGGGCGGCAGCCAGTTCGGCTGGGACTCCTCGACGAGCATCATGCTCGCCGTGATCGCCGGAGTCGCGATCGCCGCCTTCATCGCGGTCGAGTTCTTCGTCAAGGAACCGATCGTGCCGATGTCGCTGTTCCGCAACCGCACCTTCACGCTGTCGGTCATCGCCTCGATCGCCATCGGCGTCTCGATGTTCGCCACCTCGGTGTTCCTCGCGCAGTACTTCCAGCTGGCTCGTGGCGCCACGCCCACCGAGTCCGGCCTCATGACCATCCCGATGATCATCGGACAGATGGGCGCGTCGATCATCATCGGCCAGCTCGTGAGCCGCTTCGGCAAGTGGAAGGGCTGGATGCTGACGGGCTCGATCCTCGCCACCATCGGCGTCAGCCTGATGGCCACCCTGCGCTACGACACCCCGTTCCCGCTGGTCGCGGTGTACATGTTCATCCTCGGTGCGGGTCTCGGCATGGTCATGCAGAACCTCACGCTCATCGTGCAGAACGACACGGCTCCGCAGCAGCTGGGCGCCGCGTCGTCGAACGTGAACTTCTTCCGCACGATCGCCGGCACCATCGGCGTCACCGTGATGGGGGCGATGCTGTCGACCAGCGTCGCGTCGTACATCACCGACTCGCTCGACGGCTTCACACCGACGACGCCCGCCGAGGTCGAGGCGCTCAAGCACCTCGCCTCGGGTGATGTGCCGAAGGTCGGTCAACTCCCCGACACGATCCGCACGATCGTCGAGGGCGCCTACGGGCACGGCATTGCAGATTCGTTCGTCATCGCCATCCCGCTCGCGGTGATCGCCATCATCGCGATCGCGTTCATCAAGAACAAGCCGCTGTCGACGAAGAACGCCGCCGAGCAGATGCTCGAGCAGGCGGAGGAGTCGATGATCGAGGTCTCCGAGGCCGAGGTCGGCGCGTCGCTCTCCACCGGAGCCATCCGGCTCGGGGGTGCGGAGTCCGCCTCTCCCGCGACCGGTTCGGTGCGCGTTCTCGAACGCGAAGATCGGGACCAGGAGCGCTGAGATGCTCGCCCCCGAAGCGGTCGCGTCGACGGATGTCGACAGTGCGCTCGGTGACCTCCAGGCGCACCTGAACCTCATCTTCGCGAGGACCAGGTCGCTCTGGAAGGAGTCTGCAGCTCGGGTGCACCCCGAGCTGCAGGTGGCCGGGTACAAGCTGCTGACGTTCATCGCCCGGGCGGGCACCGCGAACGCGCACGAGCTGGCCGAGCGGTTCGAGATGGACAAGTCCGTCATCAGTCGCCAGGTGCGGATGCTGGAGGAGGCGGGGCTTCTCGAGTCCCGGCCGGACGAGCGGGACGGGCGGCTGCGGGTGCTGAGCGCGACGCCGTCGGCCTGTGCCGCGCTCGCCGAGGTCCGCCGTGAGTACGGCACCCGCTTGCAGGCCGTGGTCGACGAGCTGACGCCCGACGAGATCCAGGCCGCGTCCAAGGTCTTCCGTCTTCTCGCAGAGGTCTGAGTGAAGCCCCGCTGTCGCCAACGACTGCGGGGCTTCGCCGTACACTGGCGAGCATGAGCGCCTCTCCCGACGCCCCCGCCGACACCCCCGCATCACCCTCTGACGAGGATCTTCTGGGCGGAGCGGACCTCGATCAGGCCGTCACCAGAGTCGAGCAGGAACTCGGTCGACTCTTCGCCCGCATCCGCATCAGCTGGCGCGAGGCCGCGGCGACCGTGCATCCCGATCTCCAGCCGCTCGGCTACCAGGTGCTCACGTCCATCGCGACGGGCAAGGCGACATCGGCCGGCGCGATCATCGAGCACCTGCAGACCGACAAGTCGGCGGTGAGTCGTCAGGTGCGCCAGCTCGAGCAGCTCGGACTCGTCGAGAGTGTGCACGATCCCGATGACCGCCGCGCGCGCGTCCTCGTCGCGACCGACCTGGCGCAGGAGCGGATCGCCGTCGCCCGCTCCCGTTACGAGGGGCGCATCGGCGAGCGGCTGCGCAAGTGGACGGCCGCCGACCTCGACCACTTCGCCGAACTTCTGGCCGCGCTCGGCGGCAACTGAGTCCCGGGAGTCTCCAGCCTCCCGCCGCACACCTTCCCTGAGCACAACTTCTTCCCTGAGCACAACTTCTTCCCTGAGCACAACTTCTTCCCTGAGCACAACTTCTTCCCTGAGCACAACTTCGGAGATCGGGGCGGACACGCCGTCGGCCCGGCGGATTGAGCGGCGCGGCGGCCGCGGAATCCGAAGTTGTGCTCAGCAAGGGCGCGGCCGAGCATTGCGTTCGGGCGGCGGGGCGGGGGAATACCCCGGTCAGTCCGCGCCTTACCTCCCACTGTGACTCTTTTCGAACCGGCCGTCTTCGGCGCCCTGCAGCTGTCCAATCGCGTCGTCATGGCGCCGCTCACCCGCACGCGCGCGGACGACGACGGGGTGCCCACCGAGGTGATGGTGGAGTACTACCGGCAGCGCGCGGGTCAGGGCCTCATCATCTCCGAGGGCACGTGGCCGGCTGCCGAAGGCAAGTCGTACGCGGGGCAGCCGGGCATCGTCACGCCCGCGCAGATCGAGGGCTGGCGGCCCGTCACCGACGCAGTCCACGAAGCGGGCGGCACGATCGTCATGCAGCTGATGCACGGTGGGCGAGTAGGGCACCCGGAGATCTCGGGGCAGCCTCGTGTGGTCGCCCCGAGCGCGCTCGCCGCACCCGGTCAGACCCACACGCCCGTGGGCAAGGTCGACCTCCCGATCGCTCACGCACTCACCCTCGACGAGATCCCCGAGGTCGTCGAGCAGTTCGCGCAGGCCGCGCGCAACGCGATCGCCGCCGGCTTCGACGGCGTCGAGGTGCACGGTGCGAACGGCTACCTGGTGCACGAGTTCCTCTCGCCGGTGTCGAACATCCGCGACGACCGATACGGCGGGTCGCCCGAGAACCGCGCCCGCTTCGCGATCGAGGTCACGGCGGCCGTCGCTGACGCGGTGGGGGCAGACCGCATCGGCATCCGGCTGTCGCCGCAGCACAACATCCAGGGCGTGCTCGAAGAGGACGACGCAGACGTCCACGCGACCTACGCGGCTGTCGCCGAAGGGCTCGCGCCGCTCGGCCTCGCGTTCATCGACGTGCTCAGTGCCGCACCGACGAGCGAGCTCGTGCAGCACATCCGGCGCACGGCGGGCGCGCCCCTGATCGTCAACACGGGCTTCGGAGTGGTCACGACGCGGGAGGATGCCGAAGCGCTGGTCGCCGACGGGTGGGCGGATGCCGTTGCGGCAGGACGCCCCGTGATCGCCAACCCCGACCTGGTCGAGCGCTGGCGTGAGGGGGTTGAGCTCAACGACCCGCGCCCGCAGCTGTTCTACGGGCGCACGGCCGAGGGGTACACCGACTACCCGTCGCTGGAGGGCGTGCGCGCCGGGGTCTGAGGGCTCACGGGGCCTCGCCCTCCGACGTGCGCGGCTCCGCAGGCGCCGCCGGTGCGACCCGGAGACTGATGGCCGTCCACGAGACGGGCGGCAGCTCGATGACCGCGGCGCCGTCGGAGATGACCAGCGTCTCGTTCGGTCGAAGGGTCACGCGCTCGGGATCCTCGAGGGTGTTCACCGCGTAGACGTCGTCGTCGCTGAGCGTGCGGGCCTGCGCCTTCAGCACAGCGCCGAACTCCGAGACGTCGAAGGAGAGCGTCACCGGGTCGGTCTGCGATCGGTTCACCATGAACACGCTGACGCTGGCCGTGGCGGAGTCGAAAGTCGTCACGGCGTCGATGACCGGAACATTCCCGTACGTGTCGGTCTCATAGCGGTCGCACTCGACATGGGTCGGGACGGAATGCCCGGATGCGAGCTCCGAGGTGACGGCGAAGGGGAAGAACGTCGTCTGCTTCCAGGCGATGCCGCCCGGCTCCGTCATGATCGGAGCGATCACGTTGACCAGTTGAGCGAGTGAGGCGCTGGTCACCCTGTCCGCCCGGCGCAGCAGTGAGATGAGGAGGCTGCCCACCACCACGGCGTCCGCCACCGAGTACGCGTCTTCGAGGAGTCGCGGCGCCGTCGGCCAGTTCTGCGCACCGGTGATCTTGTCCACGGTCTCGAACCGGGTGTTGTACCAGACGTTCCACTCGTCGAACGAGAGGTTCACGACGTGGTCGCTGCGCTTCGCTGCCTTGACGTGATCGACAGTCGCGATCACCGAAGAGATGAACTCGTCCATGTCGACCGACGATGCGAGGAAACTCCCGAGGTCGCCGTCCTTCTCCTCGTAGTAGGCATGGCAGGAGATGTAGTCGATGTCGTCGTACGTGTGCGAGAGGACGACGCGCTCCCAGTCCCCGAAGGTCGGCATCGATCGGCTCGAGGAGCCGCAGACGACCAGCTCGAGCGAGGGATCGAACATCCGCATGGCGCGTGCCGTCTGTGCCGCGAGCTTGCCGTAGTCGTCCGCCGAACGGTGACCGAGCTGCCATGGCCCGTCCATCTCGTTCCCGAGGCACCACATCCGCACGTCGAACGGCTCGGCCCGGCCGTTCGCCGCCCGTTCGTCCGCCCGCGCCGATCCCGAGCTCAGGTTGGTGTATTCCAAGAGGTCGAGTGCCTCCAGAGTTCCGCGCGTGCCCAGGTTGACCGCGAGCATGAGCTCACTGCCGACGGACTCCAGCCACGACGCGAACTCGTGCAGGCCCACTTCGTTCGATTCCGCCGAATGCCAGGCGAGGTCTAGCCGGGCGGGGCGCTGCGACCGCGGGCCCACGCTGTCCTCCCACCGGAATCCGGAGACGAAGTTGCCACCGGGGTAGCGGATCGCGCTCACACCGAGTTCGGCCACCAGCGCCTTCACGTCGGAGCGAAAACCCTCCGCATCGGCGGTCGGGTGTCCGGGTTCGTAGATGCCGTCGTAGACGGATCGACCGAGGTGCTCCACGAAGGAGCCGAAGACTCGGCGGTTCACAGCCCCGACCGGATGCTGGGTGTCGAAGGTCAATCGTGCGGCGGTCATTTCTGCCTTTCGGTCGGATCTTCACGGTCCTGGCGAGCGGGTCGCGGCCGGCGTGCGGATGGTCGGTCTACTTGAGCCCGGTGCTCGCGACGCTCTCGATGAAGCGTCGTTGGACGAAGAGGAACATGATCGCGAGCGGCACCACAGCGATCAGGGAGCCGGCCATCATCACGCCGTAGGGGATGATGCCGCTGGGCCCCGTGAGCAGCGTGAGCCCGGAGGTGATGGTGCCCATCTCCTGCTCCGTGGTGAAGACGAGCGGCCACAGCAGATCGTTCCAGTTGTTGACGAACGTGTAGATGCCCAGCGTGAGAAGCGCGGGGACCGCATTGGGGAGCACGACGCTGCGGAAGATCCGGAACTCCGAAGCCCCGTCGATGCGGGCGGCGTTGTCGAGGTCGCGCGGCAGGGACAGGAAGAACTGGCGGAGGAAGAAGATCCCGAAGGCATCGGCCGCGCGGGGGATGATGAGGCCCCAGAAGGTGTTCACCCAGCCGAAGTCCGACACCAGCTGGTAGATCGGGATGAGCGTCGCCTGGAACGGGATCATCAGGCTTGCCACGATCACGACGAGGAGCACGCGGCTCCCGCGGAAGTCGATGCGGGCGAGCACGTAGGCGGCCAGAGAATCGAAGACGAGTGCACAGATGGTGACGCCGCCCGCGAAGATGAAGCTGTTGACGATCAGGCGGGCGAAGGGCAGGTCCGTGAAGATCCGCTCGAAGTTGTCGAGGGTCCATGCCCCCGGCACGAGCGAGGGCGGGAAGGCGTTGACCTCGGCCACCGGCTTGAAGGCGGTGAAGACGATGATGAGGATCGGCAGCAGGATCAGGAGCGTGACGAACAGCATCGCCAGGAAGTAGAGTCCGCGTCCGACCCGGAGTCGCGTGGGTCGGCGCCGGGAGAGGGCGATGTCGATCATGCGGCGTCCTTCGCTCGACGGCCCGAGAGGGCGAACTGGACGAGGCTCAGCAGGAGCGTCGCGATGAGCAGCACGTACGACACCGCAGAGGCGAAGCCGAGCTCGAGATCACGGAATCCGGACTGGTAGATCTGCATGACGATCGTCTGCGTGCTGCGGTACGGCCCGCCGCCGGTGAGGACGTAGATCTGGTCGAAAGCCTGGAGTGCGGCGATCGTCGCGATGATGAGCACGAATCCCGTGGTGTTGCCCAGCAGCGGGAGGGTGACGTTGCGGAAGCGCGCGAGGGGGCCGGCGCCGTCCATGTTCGCCGCCTCGTACAGGCTCTTCGGGATCTCCTGGAGCCCGGCGAGGAAGACGATCATGTAGAAGGCGAAGTTCTTCCACACCGCGACCAGGACCACGGTCGGCATCGCGAGCACCGGATCCTGGAGCACGTTGCCGATGCGGATGCCGAAGGCCTGCAGCCAGTAGTTCAGCAGACCGACCTGCGGGTCGAGCAAGTACTGCCAGGCGAACGCGGCGACGGCGAGGGAGACGATGAACGGCAGGAACAGCCACGTGCGGAACATGCCTCGCAGCGGCAGGTTCGGGCTGTTGAGTGCGAGGGCGAGCAGGAGTGCGAGCACGACGGCCAGGGGAGTGAAGAGCACGGTGTAGAGCACCGTGTTGCTCATCGACTGGAGCATCTCGGGGTCGGTGAAGACCTCGATGTAGTTGGCGAACCCCACGTACTCCTCGAGGCCGAACCCGCTCGCATCGGTGAAGGAGAGTCGGAGTGCGGACACCATCGGCCAGAAGACGAACAGGGCGAGGATCGTCAGCGCGGGCACGAGGAAGGCGAGGATCGTGAGGCGGCGCTTCGCGGCGCCGCCGATCGGGCCGCGTCCGCCGAGCTGCGCCGGAGGGCGCCGGCGTCGGGCGGGTGGGGAAGTCGTGGCAGTCATCGTCACTCTCTCTACAACGTTGTAACCCACACAGTAAGGACCTCGGGGCGGCTCGTCAACTCGCGATTCCGGTTCTCGGGCCGCCGCGGGCGAGCGCTGTGCGGATGGCGGCCCGAGCGGCTTGACATTTCTCGGAACATCGAGAACCATAACCTCTATAACGTTTACTTACAACGTTGTAAAGCGATGATGAGGACACCCGTCCTCCGCGCCGACAGAGTGGTCGAACAGTGGAGGTTCCCCTGATGAAGAAAGCACTACCCGCAGCGTTCGCGAGCGTCCTTCTGCTCGCCCTGGCCGGCTGCTCGTCGGCCGGCACCCCATCCGAAGAGGGCGGGGTCATCGAGCTCGATTTCTGGCACGGCTACACCGAGGCGGATGGCGAGGTGCTGAACGATCTCGTCGCCGAGTTCAACGAGTCTCAGGACGAGGTGAAGATCACCCCGGCGGTCAAGCCCTGGGCGACGCTCCTCGACTCGGCGCTCCCGGCACTGACCGCGAAGAAGGGGCCGCAGCTCATGGCGATCCCGCCGGAGAACATCCCGGTCTTCGCGTCGAAGGGCGCTCTCCAGCCGCTCGACGACTGGTACGAGAGCGACAGCGCCGCGGATGTCCTCAACCCCGGCGCCGTCGATACCGGCATCGTCGACGGCGAGCGCTTCGGGGCTCCGCTGAGCTTCACTCCGCTGACGATGTTCTACAACGTCGCGATGTTCGAGGCCGCCGGTGTCTCCGTGCCGACGACGTGGGACGAGTGGGTCGCGGCCGCTACCGCCCTTACCGTCGACGCGAACGGAGACGGTGAGCCGGAGCAGTACGGACTCGCACTCCAGGACAACGCGACCGTGGGCAACGGCGTCTGGCCGTCTCTGTTCAAGAGCGGTGGTGGCGATGTGGTGACCGCCGACGGCGACGTCGTGGTCGATTCGCCCGAGAACGTGGAGACGCTCACGTACTGGTCCGATGCGGTCGCCGCCGGAAAGTTCTCGCCGACCGGCCTCACCGGGGCGGACGCCGACGGACTCTTCAGCGCGGGGAAGGTCGCGATGACCCTCGGCGGCCCGTGGCTCGCCACCGTCTCCGAGGAGTCGGGCATCGACTACGGCATCGCACCGCTCCCGGCGGGCCCTGACGGCATCGTCGCCTCGGCCCTCGCCGTCGACATGAGCATCACCGCGCAGGCGTCGGCGGAGGAGAAGGCCGCGGCCGAGAAGTTCTTCACCTGGTTCTACCAGAAGGAGAACATGGTCACGTGGTCGCTCGCTTCCGGCTGGCCCCCGCTCACGTCGGAGGTATCGGCGGAGGATGTCGCGGAGAACCCCGTCGTCTCAGCCCTCACGGAGCAGTCGCAATACGGTGCCGCACTCCTGCCCGGCGTCATCCCGTCGACGGATGTGCTCACCGCACTCGACACTGCTACGCAGAAGGCGCTCGCCGGGGGCGATCCTGCGGATCTGCTCCGCACCGCGCAGGAGGAGATGGAGGCGGCCCTGGCCGGCTGACCCTGCTGCACGACTGCCCGCACCGACGCTCGCGATCGGTGCGGGCCGCCGTGTGTCCGGCGCCCGAGCCCGACGCGCGGCAGAGACATCGAACGGATCCCCGCGATCCGAGAAGGAGAATGACGACGTGAACTGGTTCGAGGACGGACGCCTGCGATTCGCCATGGGAGTGGAAGACACCTTCATCCCGCAGACGCGACCGGGGGAGCGCGCGCTGGATGAGTACGAACTCATGCAGCACTACCGCTTCTGGTCGGAGGATCTCGGCTACTGCGCCGAAGTCGGCAGCGAGATGGTGCGGTGGGGGATCCCCTGGTACCGCGTCAATCCGGAGCCCGGCGTGTGGGACTGGGAGTGGCTCGATGCGGTGATCGATCGCTTCGACGAGCTGGGGATCGAACTCATCGCCGACCTCGTCCACTACGGGACGCCGCTCTGGCTGGAGGATCAGTTCGTCAACCCGGAGTATCCGGAGCGCGTCGCCGAGTACGCGGCCGCCGTCGCCGAGCGGTATCGGGGTCGGATCCGCCACTACACCCCGCTCAACGAGCCGCTGCTCAACATCATGTACTGCGGCGAGTTCGCGCAGTGGCCGCCGTACCGTTCCGGTGACCGCGGGTTCGTCGAGGTCCTGCGCGGGATCTCGCGCGGGATCGTCACGACGCAGCGGGCCATCGCCGCCGTCGATCCGGATGCCGACTTCGTGCACGTAGAGGCATCGTTCCGGTTCGCCGGGGACACCGCCGCGCACAGCGAGACCCATGAGCACCTGCGGCAGCGCGCGTACATCGTGCAGGACCTCGTGATGGGCCGCGTCGGCGACGACCACCCGCTCGCCCCGTACCTGCGGGAGAACGGGTTCACCGACGAGGACTTCGCCTGGGCTCTCGAGAACACGGCGATGCCGGACGTCGTCGGGGTCAACTACTACCCGCAGCACTCCACGGAGGTGTTCGAAGCGGGCGTCGTGCATTCGGGTGGCCCCCGCGATCTTCGGCCGCGCCTGGATGCCGGCACCCCAGGGCTGGCCGACGTCATCGAGTCGTTCGCCGCGCGGTACGGCCGGCCCGTCTTCCTGACGGAGACGAGCTACACCGGCACCGTCGATGAGCGGATCGCCTGGATGGATGCGTCGATCGCAGCGATCGAGGAACTCCGCGCGGCCGGCGTCGACGTCATCGGGTACACGTGGTGGTGTATCACGGACATGGTCGAGTGGTCGTATCGCCCGGGCGACGGGAAGCCCATGGACTACCGCCTCCGCATGGGCCTGTGGGCGCTCGAGGAAGACGAGGACGGCGTGCTCCAGCGGCATCGCACGCCGGTGGCCGACGCCTTCCTGCGGCATTCGCGGGCCTGATCGTCGCGACTCTTGACGGATTTACAACGTTGTGCGATTCTCCATTTACAACGATGTAAATCCTGATGGGGATCCCCGCGTCAGGACCTCAGACCTGGAGGACGCAATGAAGCGGTTATCGGTACAGAGATCTCGCGGGAGGCTGGCAGGACTGTCCGCCCTCGCTGCGACGCTGGCACTCGTGGCGACGGGGTTCGTCGCCACGAGTGCGCAGGCGGTGACGACGGGCAACGGATCCCTGGTGTACGCGCCACCGAACGGTTCGTCGTTCAACGACGAGGGCGGAGACGCGACGGGCACGGCCTACGCGAAGATCATCGCCCTCAAGCACAACGGCACCTCCAACGGGACGTTGCTGAACACGTTCGACGACGGACGCCTGATCAAGGACGTGAACCCCAGCTCCAACCCCGCGACGGATACACAGGCGTGCCTCGCGAACCCCGCCCTGGCGTGCCACCAGGAATGGCCGATCTTCCGGAGCACGAACGACGGCGCGAGCTGGCAGAAGATCTCGGCGGTCAACCCGGGACTGCAGTTCCCCGGGACCGCCGGTCAGGAGAGCACGACACAGCTCGACCGCCTGGCGCAGCCTTTCCTCTTCGAGGTGCCGCAGACGACCGGGAACCTCGCGGCGGGCACCATCCTGCTCACCGGTCAGATCAGGCCGGCCGACCGCAACGCCGCGTCGTCGGTGACCAAGCTCGTCGTCTACAAGAGCACCGACCGAGGGTCATCCTGGAGCTACGTGAGCACGATCGACACGGGCGGACCGGCGATCTACGACCCCTCGCCGACTTCCACGACCACGACCGTCTGGGAGCCGACTCTGGCGATCGACGGAGGGGGAGGGGTCGTCGCCTACTTCTCGGATGAGCGGCAGAAGGCGAACGGCGTCCTTCAGGCCGTCTCCTACCGGCGCTCGCTCGACGGCGGTCTGACATGGGGCGCCCTCTCGAACGTGTCGGCGCCCACCGACTCCACGCATCGTCCCGGCATGATCACGGTGGACAAGTTGCCCGACGGCTCGTACATCGCGACCTACGAAGTGGTCAACGCTCAGGGATACGCGTTCTCGAACGCCTCGCCGGTGTTCTTCAAGAAGTCGCCCGATGGCCTCAACTGGGGTTCGACGACGAGTCTGGGCACGCCGGTCGAACTCGCCGACGGCCGTGGGATCGGATCCTCCCCGACGGTGAAGTGGGTGCCCACCGGGGGACCGAAGGGAATGATCGTCGTCGCCTCGAAATGGGGGCTCGACGCCGCCGGCAACCTCGACGGCGGCCAGAACTTCTTCGTCAACTACAACCTCGGCGCCGGCCCGTGGGAGCGACTGCCCTTCGCGGTGACGTTCAACGGTCCGAGCTCGATCACAGGCTTCGCGCAGGGGATCGACTACAGCCCCGACGGACGCACGCTGTACCAGGCGGTGAACGTCGACAACTACCGGCCGAACCCGTCGAACCCCAGTCAGACCTACCTCTACAACGACATCCGGGTCGGGACGATCCCGCTCACGGCTACCTCGTACGAGGCGGAGAACGCTGCACGGACGAATACCGCCCTCGTGACGCACGGCGACGCCTCGAACGGGAGCAAGGTCGGCAACATCAACTTCGCGGACAGCACGGTGACCTTCACCGTCGATGCTCCGCAGGCGGGTACCTACGAGCTGAACGTGAGGTACGCCAACGGCATGGGGTCCACGAGCGGTCACGCGGTCTCGGTGAACGGAGGGACAGCGACGAACATCAGCTATCCCGCCACCGCTGACTGGGGGCGCTACCTCTGGGCGCAGAAGACCGTGACCCTCAACGCTGGTTCGAACACGGTGCGGTTCGCCTACTCGGGAACCTTCGCGGAACTCGATCAGATCCAGCTCCACAAGAGCGGCACGACCCTGCCGGCGACCTTCCAGGTGCAGAACCGCAACAGCGGCAAGGTGCTCGAGATCCTGTCCGCGCTCACGACCGACGGCGCCGCCGCCGGGCAGTGGGGGCCGACGGCGAACGCCACTCAGGTGTGGAAGGTCCAGCCCGCGACCGGGGGAACGTTCGAGCTGGTGAACAAGAACAGTCGGAAGCTCCTCGAGATCCCGGGCGCCTCCACGGCAGACGGCACCGACGCAGTCCAGCGGTCGGCGAGCGGCACCGCGACCCAACGCTGGAACCTGTCGCCCAACAGCGCGGGCTACTGGACCATCGCCAACGCGAACAGTGCGAAGCTTCTCGAGATCGGCTCGTGCTCGACGGCCGACGGGGCGGTCGCGCAGCAGTGGGGTCCGACAGGGGCGGCATGCCAGGAGTGGCGCCTCATCAAGGAGGGCATCCAGTGACGCCGGAGTAATGAGGGGCGCGGAGCGGTCGGAGACATCGGCCGCTCCGCGTCTCTGCCCGACGCGGTTCAGTCCGCAGGGACGGCGGATTCGCGGACGACCACCTCGAAGTCGACCAGCACTTCTCGAGGCTCCGCTGGTCGACCGCCGCCGTCGCGGATGCGGGCGAGGAGGAGCTCCACGGCGAGAGCGGCGATCTGCTCCCGGCCGGGATCGATGGTCGACAGGCTCGGGAGCGTGTACTGGGCCTCGTCGATGTCGTCGAAGCCCACCACCGAGACGTCGTCGGGGATGCGGAGACCGGCCTCCTGGAGGGCGCGCATCGCACCCAGCGCGAGGGCGTCGTTGAGCCCGAAGACGGCATCGAACTCGACGCCGTCGTTCAGAAGGTCTCGGATCGCGGCGGCGCCGTTCGATCGATGCCAGAGGGTCGTGTACCGCACCAGCGACGGATCGACCTCGATGCCGGCTGCGGCGAGTGCCTGCTCGTAGCCCTGCGTGCGCAGGGCGGCGGACCCGACATCCTCATCGACGTGCGCGCCGACGAGGGCGATGCGTCGTCGCCCGGCCTTCAGGAGGAGTTCCGTCGCGGCCTGCGCAGCCTCGACGTTGCGCATGGTGACGTGATCGACCGGTCCGCCGAAGATGCGCTCACCGAGCAGCACCACCGGGAAGTCGACCTCGAAGTGATGAGCATCCGCCGGGCCCATGCCGAGCGGGCTGAAGATGAGTCCGTCGGTGAGTTGCATGCGCGGGCTCGTCAGAACGGCGATCTCGCGGTCGCGGTCGGCGCCGGTCTTCTCGATCAAGACCACGAGACCGTGCTTCTCCGCCTCGGCGATGACCGCGTCAGCGAGTTCCCCGAAGTAGCTGAGGCTCAACTCGGGAAGCACCAGCCCGATCACCCCGCTCCGCCCGGAACGCAGCGAGCGTGCCGACAGGTTCGGCTGGTAGTTGAGCTCCTCGATCGCCTCGCGAACGCGGGTTCTCGTCGACTCCTTGACGTGCGGATAGTCGTTGACGACGTTCGAGACCGTCTTTATCGAGACGCCGGCGAGATTCGCCACGTCGTGGAGGGTGGCTGCCATTCGACCTCCCAGACGTCAACACCGTCCTTGATGATACAACGTCGTAAAGCTCTCGACGCTTAGGGATGAGGCTCCTCTTCCCGCGTCGAGAACAGCGTGAAGGAGAGGTCGACGAGGGGCAGAGCGTCGCGCGGAACCACGGCCGTGCACACGACATGCTCGTCGATCCGGAATCCGACGCCGTAGACGAACGGGTCGGTGTCGATCTGCAACGCGGGGTGATCACGTCCGTCGACCTCGACCGAGGTCTCGAATGCCGCGGTGGTCGTGGCAGCCCACGCGTCGTCGTCGGCGCGCGGATCCCAGGAGAGCCCGAGCTCTTCGCGGAACTGGTTGCGCAGGATGTGGTTGGTGTGGGCGGCGAGCTGCTCGGCGAGGCTGGTCCCCTCGCGGGCAGGCGAGGCATTCCAGGTGGTGCGCACCGCCTCCCACAGCATCGGGTAGCGGAACACCTTCACCTGCTCGATCAGCCAGGTGGGTCGTCCCCACGGAGGTTCGTCTTCGAGGGAACGCCTCGTCGCCTCGTCCAGCTCGACTTCATTGCGCGGGTCGGCGTGGTCGTCGGGATACCGCCACAGCGTGTAGCTGAACGCCGCGGAGATCTCTTCGCGCCCGGTCGCGGCGCCGATCTCCGTGAAGCCGGCGATCGGTATGCGGGTGAGCGCCGGTTGCGGCCTGAGCTCGAAGACGGGGAAGGGAAGGCCGCGTACCCGGGCCTCCGACTCGATGCTCGGGTCCGGCGCATCCATCGGGATCACTCCGCTGAACTCCATCGGTCCAGTGTGCCTCGTCGGGCCGCGTCACAACAGGATGTCGTCCGCAGAGTCCAGACTCCGCCATCCCATCTCGCGGGCGCCCCTTCGCTCTCGCACATCCGCTTCCGGCAGCGGTCCCAAGTCGATGCCGGTCAGGGCCGCGATGTCGGCGACCGGCACTTGGAAGGTGCGGAAGGCCCCGAGAGGCGGCACGGCGAGCGCCCCCTCCCGCGTGTCGACGAGCTCGGACTGATCGAGCACGAAGCCGGTGGCGGCGAGCCCCTCGGAACCCTGCCAGGCGGCGATCTTCCAGAACCGCAGCGGGATCCGGATGCCCCGATAGGGCGGATCGGCGTCGGCGAGGATCGGCGCGGTGAAGACCGACACCCGCTGATCGGTGGTCTCGGCGTAGGCCAGTACATGGTCTTCGAGGCCGAGCCAGAGCTCCTTCGACTGGTTGAAACCCGCAGCCTGCGGTGCGGCGTTCGGGTAGAAGAACGTCGCTTCGGTGGCGGCTCGGGCCGCGTCGGCCGACCCCCATCCGGGATCACGGCGGCGCACGAGGTGCCCGCGGTCGAGGTCGTTGCGCGCGTATACCTCGGGTCCGGTCTGCTCTGCGGCCGGTACGCGTTCGTCGAGCCGCCACTCGCCCGTGCGCGGGAGATCCTGCAGGGACGCGCCGTCGATGTTCACCGCGGTCATTGTGGCGAGCCGCCGCGCGGGATCGAGGAGCACCGTGAAACGCGGATAGGGGAGCGGGCGCACCGCCTGTGCCGGGTGCGGGAGGGGGACGGGCGCTGCGAGGAATTCCGGATCGTAGCCGTCGGTCATGCCCCCAGTGTGCCCGGTGCCACCGACGCGCGCACGGGTCAGGTTCGTCAGCTCAGCCGACGATCACATCGAGCGCGACGGTGGGGCACGCGACCCGCGGCAGATCGGCGAGACCGCTGCCGCGCACCGAGTCGCCGGTCGCCCATCGCGGGTCGGTCGACACCACCACGCGCCCGACGCCGTTCGTCAGCGTGACCTCGCTGCCCAGCGTGGCGAACCGGTGGGTCAGGTCCCGCTCGACCGCCGAGACGAGCAGGTCGAGTCCGGCGACGCCGATCCGCTGTCCGTCCACATCGGCGGGCACGGCGATCGTGATCGTGTACTCGTCGCTGCAGAGGTAGTCGACGTACGGGCCGGCCACATGTGGCTCGCCGGTGGTCATCGGCACGCGGTACCACTCGAGCGCGCTGTAATCGATGTTCTCCTTGTTGAGCGACTGCGAGGCGAGCACGAGCTGGCGTCGGTCGTCGCCCTGCCACCACGCCAGGTGGCTGTGGGCGTCGGCGAGCAGATCGATCGCCGCGATGAACCCGGCGCCGTAGACGGGAACGCCGCGCAGGTCGAGTGTCTTCAGGGCGTGCGGGCGCACCAGGGCATCGATCTTCGAGCGGGTGAGCGGTCCGGTGGCCCTGGCCCCGGCGACCTGGGTGGCGAAGGGGCCCACCCAGTCGACCAGGGCCCGCACGGGCGCGGCGAAGTAGTCCTCCACGATCGCGGCCGCGGCCTGGGTGGCGGTGTCGGTTGCTGTGTTCATCGCGTCCTCCTGTGCACGTCGATGCGGGTATTCGGAACTAGCCGTTCGCGGCCTGGAGCCGGATCAGCGCGTCGATGGTCTCGGCGGCCATGAGCTCGGTCCTCGCCCCGGCGGCGTCGGGGTCTCCGGCCTCCACGGCGTCGATGACGGCGGCGAGGTGCGCCGCCTGTCGTCGAAGGTTCTCGGTCTCGTGCGCGACGAGGCGCAGGTAGGGCGAGAGCTCCGCCTGCAGCTTCATCTGCTCGCGCGTCAGTCGCGCGGACTGGCTGAGGGCGACGATCTCGATCTGCACGTCGTCGAGCAGCCGGCGCTGCGCCTCGGTGTCGAGCTCGTCGATCCGGTCCATCCGGCGGCGCACCCGCTGCGTCTCGCTGGGATCCGCGCGCCTCGCGGCCAGGCGGACGCACGCACCGGTGATGGCGGCGTAGTGCGCGCCGAGGTCGCGCAGGGCGAGGCGCGAGGTGCGCCGCACCGCTTCCCGCGCGAAGGTCAGGGGATCGGCGTGCGCAGCGACGAAGCTGCCGCCGTTGCGCCCCCGTCGGGTCACGACGAGGCCGCGGCCACGCATGGCGAGCAGGGCCTCGCGCACGGTCACCGGAGCGACCCCGAGGCTCTTGCTGAGGTCGGCCTCGGAGGGGAGGCGCTCGCCGGCACGGAGGTGGCCCCGGGTGATCGCGTCGACCAGTCGGCGCTCGACGAGCTCGGCCCTGCCCTCGTCGCCGATGGGCTGGAACAGAGCCCCCTGCAGTCGGTGCGGTTGTTCGTGCTCCGCGTCGGGAGAGGGCGCGGCAGGGGCGTGCGTCGGATGCGTCGTCGTGCTCGATGCCATTCTGCGATTCTCCCTTCCGCGCTCACCATACCCAAGAAACTCGCTGTTGACATATTACCTCTGGGTTTATATGTTTTGGGAATCTTCCGAGTTCGACGATGACCGAGGAGCGCGAGATGATCGCCACGGCACCCGCAGCACCCGCAGCCTCAGAGGCCGCCCGCCCCGACGGGACGGTGACCCTGAGCGGCGTCACCAAGTCGTTCGGCGAGTTCACCGCCGTCCGCGACCTCGACCTCGAGGTCGCCTCGGGGGAGTTCCTGTCGATGCTCGGCCCCTCCGGCTCGGGCAAGACGACGGTGCTGCGCATGATCGCCGGCTTCGAAGACACCACGTCCGGCAGCATCCGCCTCTCCGGCGTCGACGTGACCAAGACCCCTCCGCACGCCCGTCCGGTCAACACCGTCTTCCAGGACTACGCGCTCTTCCCGCACCTGACCATCGCCGACAACGTCGGCTACGGACTGCGCGTCCGCGGCGAGGGCAAGAGCGCCAGGGCCGCGCGGGTGCAGACCTCGCTGGAGCAGGTGCGCCTCGACCACGTCGCCGACCGCCTGCCGCACCAGCTCTCCGGCGGGCAGCGGCAGCGGATCGCGCTGGCCCGCGCCCTCATCCTGCGCCCCCAGGTGCTGCTGCTCGACGAGCCGCTCGGCGCGCTCGACAAGCAACTCCGCGAGCAGATGCAGATCGAGCTCAAGCAGATCCAGCGCGAGGTCGGCATCACCTTCATCTTCGTCACGCACGACCAGGAGGAGGCCCTCACTCTCAGCGACCGCGTCGCGGTGTTCAACGGCGGCGGGATCGAGCAGGTCGGCACCGCCCGTGAAGTGTACGAGCGCCCGCAGACCGAGTTCGTCGCACGCTTCCTCGGGCTGTCGAACCTCATCGGCGGAGAGCTGGCCGAGAGCCTGACCGGCGACCGGCGCACCATGAGCGTGCGGCCCGAACGCATGAGGCTGACCGGACCGGATGCCGCGCTCGCCGCGGGCGAGGTGTCTCTCACGGGCACGATCAGCGAGGTCGTCTACACCGGCCCCGCCACCCGCTACCTCGTTGCGACCGACGCGGGGCTCGACCTCATCGCCGAGCGCCCGAACGCGCGCCACTCCGCCGACGACGATCTCGGCCGAGGGCACCACGTCCGTGCCGTCTGGTCTCCCGACCACGCGGCTCGGCTTCCCTGAAACACCGAACCCGAAACACCGCAACACACGAACACCCATGCACACACCTGCAGCACCGATCACGAAGGAGCGATCCATGCGTAAGAAGATCCTGGCCACCGCGGCGATGACCGCGGTCGCCGCCCTGGCCCTGTCCGGCTGTTCCACAGGCGGAGAGGAGGCGCCGGCCGAAGGAGGCGGCGGACTCCAGATCGACGTTCCCGACATCGCCATGCAGGAGGAGCTCGGCGACTACGAGGGCGAGGTCAACATCGTCGCCTGGAGTGGCTTCGTCGAGCCCGCTTGGAGCGACGCCTTCACCACCGAGACCGGCTGCGTCGTGAACCGCCGCGTCGCCGGCACCAGCGACGAGATGGTCCAGCTCATGCGCACCGGCGACTACGACCTGGTCTCCGCCTCGGGCGACGCGAGCCTGCGCCTGATCGCGGGTGGCGACGTGCAGCCGCTCAACCTCGAGCTCATCCCGAACTTCGGCGACGACATCGTCGAGGGCATGAAGGGTCAGATCTACGACACCATCAACGGCAAGTCCTACGGCATCCCGATCGGCCGCGGCGCGAACATCCTCCAGTACAACAGCGAGGTCGTGACCGAAGAGCCCACCAGCTGGGACATCGCGTGGGAGAAGGACAGCCCTTACGCGGGCAAGGTCATCGCCTACGACGCCCCGATCTACATCGCCGACGCCGCGGTGTACCTGATGGCGCACGAGCCCGACCTCGGCATCACGAACCCGTACGCGCTCGACCAGGAGCAGCTGGATGCGGCGATCGACCTGCTCAAGCAGCAGAACGACATCGTCTCCGAGTACTGGTCCGACCCTGCCGCGCAGATCACCTCGTTCGCGGGCGGCACCACGGTGCTCGGCACGTCGTGGGAGGTGCTGCGCAAGCTGACCGAGGATGACAAGTTCAAGAGCGTGCTCCCGGAAGAGGGCTCGACCGGGTGGTCGGACGCCTGGATGATGGCGACCGAGTCGAAGAACCCGAACTGCGCCTACGCGTGGATGGACTACTCGTCCTCGCCGGAGGTGAACGGCGCGATCGCGATGAACTTCGGCATGGCGCCCGCGAACGCCGCCTTCTGCGACACCAGCGACGAGGCGAAGGCGCACTGCGACTACTTCAACGCCACGGATGAGGAGTACTTCAAGGACGTGTGGTTCTGGACGACTCCGATCGAGCAGTGCATCGACGGCCGCACCGACGTCACCTGCACGAACTTCCAGCAGTGGACGGACGCCTGGCTCTCGGTCAAGGGCTGACCCCCATCGAGGGGCGGGTCTCCCCGCCCGCCCCTCACCTCCGCAGATCTTCCGCCACCACGAACGGGATCGACATGAAGCGCCGCCTCCGCATCGCCGGGCTCCTCGCTCTTCCGATGACCTGGCTCATCGGGATCTACATCTTCTCGCTGGTCATGCTCCTCGTGACCGCCTTCTGGATCACCGACCCCTTCACCTCGAAGGTGAAGCCCGGGTTCACGCTGCGCAACTTCGAGCAGCTCTTCGTCAACCCCGCCTACCTGTCGACGTCGCTGCGCACCCTCGGGATCGCGCTCGCCGTGACGGTGCTCGCCGTGCTCGTCTCCGTGCCCCTCGGCATCTTCATGGCGAAGGTCGCCTCGCCCTGGCTGCGGGCGCTGCTCGCGGTCTCGATCACCCTGCCGCTGTGGGCCGGATACCTGGTCAAGGTGCTCGCGATGCGGATCACGTTCACCGAGCAGGGCTTCGCGAACTGGCTGCTCGCACCCCTCGGACTCTCCGGCCCCGGCTTCAGCATCCTGACCGTCGTGCTGACCCTCACGTATCTGTGGCTGCCGTACATGGCGGTGCCCGTCTACACCGCGATCCGCCAGGTGCCGCCGAATCTCTTCGACGCCTCCGCCGATCTCGGCGCGGGGTCGTGGCGCACGATCGTCTCGGTCGTGCTCCCGCTCATCAAACCGGCCCTGATCGCCGGATCGGTCTTCACGTTCTCGTTGAGTCTCGGCGACTACCTCGTCGCCCGCTTCGTCGGCGGTGACACGCAGATGATCGGCAGCGTGATCGCGTCGAACATCAACCTGAACCCGCCGCTGGCGGCCGCGTACTCGCTGGTCCCCATCGCGTTCGTCGTCGTCTACCTGGTGAGCGTGCAGCGCACCGGTGCCCTGGAAAGGATGTGAGTCACGCATGCTGAGACTGTCCCGCACCTCCAAGATCGTGCTCGGCGTCATCGTCGCGATCGTGCTCGCGTTCATGTACATCCCGCTCGCGCTCGTCGTGCTCAACTCGTTCAACTCCGCCCGCATCGTGAGCTGGCCGGTGAGCGGTTTCTCGCTCGAATGGTGGGGCAAGGCGTTCACGAGCGAACCCGTGCGCGCAGCTCTGCTGAACTCGGTGCTCGTCGCCTCCGGTGCGACGGTGATCGCCGTGATTCTCGGAACGCTCGTGGCCTTCGCGCTCCAGCGGTATTCGTTCTTCGGCCAGCGCGCCGTGAACCTCCTGGTCGTGCTGCCGATCGCCCTGCCGGGCATCGTCACCGGTGTCGCGCTCAACAACACCTACAACCAGCTGCTCGAGCCCATCGGCATCCAGGTCGGCTTCTACGGCATGATCATCGCGCACGGCACCTTCTGCATCGTCATGGTGTTCAACAACGTGCTCGCCCGGCTCCGACGGATGAACCCCGGCATCGAGGAGGCGTCGAAGGATCTCGGGGCGAGCCCGTGGCAGACGTTCGTGCTGGTGACCCTCCCGCAGTTCCGCAGTGCGCTCATCGCCGGCGCCATCCTCGCCTTCGCCCTCAGCTTCGACGAGGTGTACGTCACGATCTTCACCGCTCCTCCCGGCGTCGACACCCTGCCGCTGTGGATCATGAACCAGATGGCGCGGCCCAACGAGGCCAACGTCGTCAACGTCGTCGCGACGGTCGTCATCGTCGCGTCCTTCATCCCGGTGTGGATCTCACAGCGGCTCGGGAAGGAGGTCGACGAGCGCCACTGACGCGGGCGCGACAACCCCCGTCGCCTTGGAGATTTTGACATAGGTCAAAATCTCGAATAGCGTCGAGCCATGGCTCAGGCACCCGATCGCGACGTCGTCTCCGACCGCATCACCGGTTCCACCGCCGCCGAGATCTCCGAGAGCGTGCGCGATCTCGTGGAGCGCGGCGAGATCGCCCCGGGCGATCATCTTCCCTCGGTGCGAGCGCTCGCGACGCGGCTCGGCGTCAACCGCAACACGGTGCTCGCCGCCTACCGTTCGCTGGTCACGGCGCGCGTCGCGATCACGGGTGGGCGCACAGGCACGACGGTGCTCGGTCCCGCGCAGAATCGCGACGAGGGCTTCACCGCGGGGACGGTGCTCCGCGACATCGGAAGCGGCAATCCCGATGCTGCGCACCTTCCTGACCTCGCTGCCGCCTTCGCCGGTGTCGAGCCCGCGCACGTGCTCTACGGGGAATCCGTGATCGACCCCGCCCTGGCCGAATGGGCCACGGAGTGGATCGCCGCCGACCACCCTCGCCCGTTCCGTCTGTCGATCACCGCCGGGGCCGTGGACGCCGTCGAGCGCCTGCTCGCCCAGAGCCTGGTGCAGGGCGACCGCGTCGGCCTCGAAGACCCGTGCTTCCTCTCCAGCATCCACACGGCGCGCCTCGCCGGGTACGCGCCCGTCGCGATCCCCGTCGACCGCGAGGGCATGACCGTCGAGGGGCTGCGCACCGCCCTGGAGAGCGGCGCGCGCGCGATCGTGTGCACGCCTCGTGCGCACAATCCGACCGGTGTCGGCATCACGGCGGCGCGGGCGATGGCTCTTCGTGAGGTGCTCGCCGACCACCCGCACGTCCTGATCATCGAAGACGACCACTTCTCGCTGCTCTCCACGACGCCGTATTCGAGCATCATCGCGCCCACGCACGAGCGGTGGGCGCTGGTGCGCTCGGTGTCGAAGTTCCTCGGACCCGACATGCGCCTCGCCGTCACGGCATCCGATCCGGTCACCGCGAACCGGCTGGCCCTGCGGCTCAGCCCCGGCACGATGTGGGTGAGCCACGTGATGCAGCGGCTCGCCGCAGGGATGCTGCGCGATGCCAGCACGCAGCGACTGATCGCCGAGGCCGGCGCACACTATGCGGCACGCAACCTCGCGTTCGTCGCGCTGCTGGCCGCACGAGGAGTGCGCGCGCAGAGCGATGACGGACTCAACGTCTGGGTCGACGTCCAGGGCGATACGGCCGAGGCCGCCCGTCTTCTGGCAGTGCGGGGCTGGCTGGTCCGCTCCGGTGCGGAGTTCGCGCTCGATCCGGAGAGCTCGCCCGGCGGCTCGCGCCTGCGTCTGACCGTGCACGACCTCGACGACGCCGATGCACAGCGTCTCGTCGACGACCTCGCCACCGTCATCGCCGGCGTGCGGGCCGCGGCATGACCGCGGGCAGTACGGCGGGCGCGACGCACCGCATCGGACGCTCCTCTCGTCTCGAAGGCGTGCTGTACGAGCTGCGCGGACCCGTGGCCGCGCGAGCAGCCGAGCTCGAGCGGAGTGGCGAGTCCATCCTCCGGCTCGACGTCGGCAACCCGGCCCCTTTCGGGTTCGAGGCTCCGGCGGCGATCGTCGAGGCACTGCGCTCCGCGCTCCCGCACGCGCACGGGTACTCGGAATCGGCTGGTCTGCCCGAGACGCGCGAGGCCATCGCCGCGCACTACGCCCACCGCCGCGGCTTCCCCGCTCTCTCGATCGACGACATCACGGTCGGCAACGGCGTCTCCGAGCTCGTCGGGCTGACGCTGCAGGCGCTGCTCGAACCGGGCGACGAGGTGCTGATCCCGAGCCCGGACTATCCGCTGTGGACCGCATCGACCGTGCTGTCCGGAGGGCGGGCGGTGCACTATCCCTGCGTCGAGTCCGAGGGCTGGATTCCGGATGTCGCGGCCATGGAGTCGCTGATCGGCCCGCGCACAGCGGCGATCGTCATCATCAACCCGAACAACCCGACCGGAGCGGTGTACGGGCGCGAAGTGCTCGAGCAGATCGCCGAGCTCGCCCGGCGTCACGGACTGCTGCTGCTCTCCGACGAGATCTACGACCGTGTCGTCTATCCGGGCTTCGTGCATCACTCCACTGCGCAGGTCGCGTCGGACGTGCCCTGCGTCACGTTCGCCGGGCTGTCCAAGACCCATCGTGTCGCCGGCTACCGTGCCGCCTGGATGACGACCACGGGGTTCGACGCCGACGACCCGTTCCTCTCGGGCGTCCGACTGCTGGCATCCATGCGGATGTGCGCGTCGGTGCCCGCGCAGCATGCGATCACGGCGGCACTGACGCAGGATGAGTCGCTCGACGCGCTGGTCGCTCCCGATGGCCGGCTCACGCGGCAACGGGATGCGGCGCTCGATGCGTTCAACGCGATTCCGGGTGTCCGCGCCCAGGCCGCGGGTGGCGGGCTGTATCTCTTCCC
The DNA here is from genome assembly GCF_059758615.1 of Microbacterium sp. GQ128. Lineage (NCBI taxonomy): Bacteria > Bacillati > Actinomycetota > Actinomycetes > Micrococcales > Microbacteriaceae > Microbacterium > Microbacterium sp. GQ128. The sequence continues at coordinate 318,164 of NZ_JCAXDY010000004.1, read as the reverse complement.
GCGCCTCGACCCGGAGCTGCACCGCATCGACGACGACGAGCGACTGGTCCTCGACCTCCTCGATGCGGAGCGCATCCTCCTCGTGCACGGAAGGGCGTTCAACCTGCGCACCCCCGATCACCTCCGGATCGCCTTCCTCCCCGAGACCGACGTGCTCACCGATGCGCTCCGGCGCTTCGGCTCCTTCCTGAGCGGATATTCGCCGCCGGGGAGCTGAGCGCCTCCGACCCGGTGGAGTGACCGAGTGGCCAGGTCGCGGTCCGCAAGACCGTGCACGCAGGTTCGATTCCTGCCTCCACCTCAGACCGGGCTCGAGAGAGCCGACGCCGACGAAGGGCATCCCTCATGGACGACGCTTTCATCCCCGCAGCCAAACCGCTCATCGGCGACGAGGAGGTGGCGGCCGTCGAGCGAGTTCTGCGCAGCGGGATGCTCGCGCAGGGCCCGGAGGTCGCCGCGTTCGAGGCGGAGTTCGCCGAGCAGTTCCTGCAGGGGCGCACTGCCGTCGCGGTCAACTCGGGCACGAGCGGGCAGCTGCTGGGCCTGATCGCTTCCGGGGTGGGCCCGGGAGACGAGGTGATCGTGCCCTCGTTCACCTTCGCCGCGGTGGCGAACTCCGTCGTCCTCGCGGGAGCGACCCCGGTGTTCGTCGACATCGAGCCGGCGCACTTCACCCTCGATCCGGCGCGGGTGCGCGCGGCGATCACCCCGCGGACGAAGGGCATCATGCCGGTGCACCTGTACGGGCATCCGTTCCTCGTCGACGAGATCGAAGCTGTGGCGGCCGAGCACGGCCTGGCGATCTACGAGGATGCGGCGCAGGCGCACGGCGCGGCCTGGCGCGGTCGTCCGGCCGGCACCATCGGCGCATTCGGGATGTTCAGCCTGTATCCGACCAAGAACATGACGGCCATCGAAGGCGGCATCGTCGCGTGCGCGGACGAGGACATCGCCCGCACCATGCGGCTGCTGCGCAACCAGGGGATGGAGACGCAGTACGCGAACGAGATCGTCGGGTACAACAACCGCATGAGCGAGGTGCATGCGGCCGTGGGGCGCGTGCAGTTGCGGAAAGTGGGGGAGTGGACCCGGCAGCGGCAGCAGAACTCGGCGGTGCTGGATGCGGCGCTCGCCGGCATCGACGGGCTCACGATCCCTCGGGTCGCCGACGGCGCCGAGCACGTGTATCACCAATACACGGTGCGCATCGCCGACGGTGAGCGCGACCGCGTGCGAGATGCGCTGCGCGACGAGCACGGGGTCGGCGCGGGCGTCTACTACCCGATCCCCAACCACCGGCTGCCCTCGCTGCAGCGATACGCTCCCGACGCCGATTTGCCCGAGACCGAGCGGGCCGCGCAGGAGGTGCTCTCGATCCCGGTGCACCCGTCGCTCACGCCCGACGACCTCGACCGGGTCGTCACCGGTCTCGAGGCCGTGATGTCGGCCGGCGGGTGAGCGCCGGACTTCTGCGGCCGGGTCAGGCGGCCAGCGCGAGCCACGCGCGCGGCGAATGGCCGATGCGCTGGGCGAAGACCCGCGAGAACGCCGAGGCGCTGGCGTAGCCGAGCTCGGCGGCGACGGTGCTGACCGACATCCCGGCGCGGAGCTGCTCCTGTGCGACGGTCAGCCGCCAGTCGGTGAGGTGGTCTCCCGGCGATCGCCCGAGCACGTCCTTGAAGCGTGCGGCGAATGCGCTGCGCGACATGTTCGACCGGCGGGCCAGCGACTCCAGGTTCCAGGGGTCGCCGGGTGCCTCGTGCATGGCGACCAGTGCCGGGGCGAGGCGCTCGTCCGCAAGACCGGGAAGCAGGCCGGGCGGGAGATCGAGTCGACCGCTGTTGTCGAGCATCCACCGCAGCAGCTGGATCAGGACCACCTCGAACATGCGGTCGGCGACGAGCGGGCGTCCGCAGCGGACGTTATCGACCTCGGAGAACAGCAGATCGAGCGCCGGCGAGAGGGCGGCGACCTCGTCGAGGGGCAGGACGATCGTCGAGGGGAGCGTGCGCACGAGCGGATGAGTGGCACCGCCGTCGAAGTCCAGAGTCGCGCAGGCGAAGTCCGATTCGTCGGTCGGCGCGTTGAGGAACGTGTGATCGAGCGGGCGGGGGAAGAACAGCAGGCTGGGTCGTGTGATGAGCTCGCGCTCGGTGCTGCCGTCGGGGCGGCGGTGCGTCACCTCCATCTCGCCGCGACGCAGCACGTGCAGGTAGCCATGGCCGCTGCTCGCGGGGAAGACCGTCGTGCCGCACAGGGGGCCGGAGTGGAACAGGCGCGTGCGCACGCGGAACCGCTCGAGCAGCGCAGTGAGGCGGTCGACGGAGGGCATACCTCCAGTATCTGGACGATTCGTCATGAATGCAAGACGTTCTGGTGCGCATCGTCCGACGGTTCCCGGAAGACTCGAGGTGGGGCCGATCGGCCTCACTCGGCTAACGAAGGAGCATCACATGCCCAACGTCTCACTCATCGAACGCGAAGCGGCCACCGGTCCCGTCAAGGAGCAGCTCGACCAGATCCATGGTGCCTTCGGCACCGTGCCGGCGATGTTCCGCGCCGTCGCCAACTCCCCGGCTGCCCTGACGAGCATGTGGAGCGCATTCGGTGCGTACGGGGGCGGCACCCTCGGTGCGGCGCTCGGCGAGCAGATCGCCGTGGCGGTCGCCGACCGCAATTCGTGCGACTACTGCCTCGCCGCGCACACCGCGCTCGGCAAGAAGGCCGGCCTGACGCGCGAGACGCTCGCCGCAGCACAGCTCGGCGAGTCCGCCGATCCGCGCACCGCGGCGCTGCTCGCGTTCGCGCTGAAGCTCGTCGACGCCCGCGGTCAGGTGTCTTCGGCCGATGTCGACGCGGTCCGCGCGCAGGGGTGGAACGACGAGCAGATCGTCGAGACCATCGGTCAGGTGGCGCTGAACCTGTTCACGAACTACGTGAACATCGCCCTCGACGTCCCGGTGGACTTCCCGAGCGTGGCACTGCGCCGCGCGAGCTGAACCGCCGCAGAGAAAGGGCCGGGTCCGTGAGGTCCCGGCCCTTCGTCGTGCCGGCCTAGCCCGCGTCGGTGGAGCGTGCCCGGCCTTCGACGTCGTCCAGCCAGGCGCCGATCGCGGTGCGAGCAGCGGCCTCGAGCCGCGGACCGTGGATCCTGGCCTGCTCGCGTATCGTGCGCGGGTCGATGCCGTGGTGATGCAGTTCGTGCGAGTGTCCGATGAGCCAGTTCCCGATCGTGCGATGGTCGGCCTCGAGGTGGAACTGCAGTGCGAGCACGGCGTCGGTGCAGAACGCCTGGTTCGGGAAGTCCGGAGTGCGAGCCAGATGGCGGGCGCCGTCGGGAATGGTGAAGGCATCGCCGTGCCAGTGCAGGACGGGAAGTCCGTCGAGGGGGCGGAGGGGGGAGTCGAGCCCTTCCGTGGTGAGCTCGAGTGGGGCATAGCCGATCTCCACCGCACCCGTGGGACGCACCTCGGCGCCCATCTCCTCGGCGATCAGCTGTGCACCCAGGCAGATGCCCAGCAGCGCCCGGCCCTGGCGCAGCCGGTGGGCGATCGCCTCCTTCGACGCGTGCAGGAACGGATAGGTCGCGGTGTCGTACACCCCGATCGGGCCACCCAGCACGATGAGCAGGTCGGCATCGTCGACGCGCTCGATGTCGATCGCCTGCGTGCCGAGGTCGACGTACTCCACGTGATAGCCGCGCTCGATCAGCAGCGGTTCGAGCATGCCCAGATCTTCGAAGTGCACGTGCCGGAATGCGAGGGCGAGGCGTGGCGGCGATGCGGGGTCCGTCATGGTGTCAAAGTCCTTCCGACGTGCGCGACGAGCTCGGTGAGACGGTGCGAGTATCCCCACTCGTCGTCGTACCAGGCGGAGATCTTCACCTGGGGGCCGATCACGCGGATCAGCGTGGTGTCCAGTATCGACGAGTGCGGGTCGATGACCGAGTCGGAGACGGCGATCTCGTCGTCGGCGCAACGCAGGATTCCCTTGAGCCTCCCCTCCGAGACCTTCTGATAGGCCCCCCTCACCTCGTCGGCGGTCACGGTGCGGGTCGCCGTGACGGTGAGATGTGTGATCGATCCGTTGAGGGCGGGTGCACGCAGCGCGGTCCCCTCGAGTCGACCATCGAGGTGCGGGAGGACCCGGGTCACGGCCTCGGCGGCCCCGATGCTGCTCGCGGTGATCCTCGCGTCTCGGGTGCCCGCAGGGAGCAGGTCGGCGTGCGGGACGTCCTGGAGTCGGTCGTCCACGGAGCCGGAGTGGATCGTCGTCATCAGCGCGGTGTCGATCTCGAAAGCCTCATCGAACACCTGCACCACCGGCGCCAGGCAGAGGGTGGTGCATGAACCGCTGGAGATGACGTGGTGCCGGTCGGGATCGTAGGACTCGTCGTTCACGCCGAGCACGAGCGTCCCGTCATCGCCGGCGGCGGGCGACGTCATGATCACCTTCCGAGCTCCGGCCGCGAGATGTTCCCTCGCGGCGTCGGCGCGGACGGCCTGACCGGTCGCCTCGATCACGATGTCGACGCCGATTTCGCCCCACGGCAGGGATCGGCGGTCGTGTTCGGAGTACGCGCGGATCGCGTGGCCGTTTACGAACAGATGCTTGTCGTCATGCCGCGCCCCGCTCGTCGACCGTCCGAGTCCCCGGTCGCTCTCGAGGAGGTCGGCGATGGCGCGAGTGCCGCGCGGGTCGTTCAGCGCGACCAGCTCCAGCTCGGATCTGCGGGCCATCAGGAGGCGGAGCTGGTTGCGCCCGATCCGCCCGAGTCCGTTGATGGCGATCTTCGTGGGCATGGAACTCCTATCGGGGTGATGGTGATCCGAAGCGACCTGTGCGGACGGTCGGTCGAACACGGCTCAGGCGAGTGCCGTCAAGGCGCGATCGATCACGTCCAGCGCGATGTCGAGCTGCTCATCGGTGGTGGTGAGGGTCGGCAGGAAGCGGATCACGTTCGCATCGCTGCCCGCGGTCAGGAGAAGGACGCCCTCCTGCGCCGCGACCGCCGCGATGGCGGAGGCCGCGCCGGCTGCCGGGCGGGACGTGTCGGGCTCGGTCAGCTCGAACGCGTACATCGCGCCCATCCCGCGCACATCGCCGATCACCGAATGACGCGTGGCGAGGTCGTTCAGCTGCTGTTCGAGCCGGTCGCCGATGCGCAGGGCCTCGGCGAAGAACTCTCCGCTCTCGAGCTCATCGAAGACAGCCAGGGCTGCGGCGATGGACACCGGGTTGCCGCCGAACGTGCCGCCGAGGGTGCCGGGGTCGGCGACATCCATGATCTCGGCGCGTCCCGTGACGCCGGCGAGCGGGAGGCCGGCCGCGATGCCCTTGGCGGTGAGCACCAGGTCGGGTACGACCCCGAAGCGCTCGCTCGCGAACCAGGTCCCCGTGCGGCCGAGGCCGGTCTGGATCTCGTCCGCGATGAACACGACGCCGTTGCGGGTGCACCACTCCTGCAGTGCGGGCAGGTAGCCGTCGGCAGGGACGACGAAACCGCCCTCGCCCTGGATGGGTTCCGCGATCAGCGCGGCGAGGTCGGTGACGCCGATGCGCTGCTCGAGGTGGCTGATCGTGCGCTGCGCCGCCTGTGCGCCCGTGAGGCCGTCGCGGTACGGGTACGAGTTCGGCACGCGGTGGATGTCGGGGGCGAAGGGGCCGAACCCGGTGCCGTACGCCGCCTTGTGGTTCATGGCGAGCGCGAGGTTCGTGCGCCCGTGGAAGGCGTGATCGAGCGCCGCGACGGCGCGTCGACCGGTGCTTCTCCGCGCGATCTTGACCGCGTTCTCCACGGCTTCCGCCCCGGAGTTTGCGAAGAAGGAGCGCTTCTCATGGTCGCCCGGCGTCTTCTCGGCGAGGCGCTCCGCGAGCCGCACGTATCCCTCGTAGGGGGTCACGGTGAACAGGGTGTGCGTGACCTGCTCGAGCTGCGCCGCCGCAGCGGTGATCGCGGCGCGGTTGCCGTGGCCGATCGTGGTCACGCCGATGCCGCTGCCCAGGTCGAGGAAGCGGTTGCCGTCGACGTCGGTCACCCACGGGCCGTCTGCGTGGTCGATGTAGATCGGGAGCACGCTGCCCACGCCGCGGGCCACGAATCTCTGGCGACGCTCGTGGATCGCTCGGCTCCGCGGCCCCGGCACCTCGGTGCGCAGGGCGGGAGCGGATGAGCGGCCGGGAAGCACGTCGAGCGGGGACATGGTGGCTCCTTCGTCTGGGGGCGTGCGGGATGGTCGAGCCCCGAAAAATAATGGCCTAAGACTATGTTAGTCTTTGGCCTATGTCAAAAACAGAACGGTCGAACGGGGCCGATGCTCGATACCCCACGGCGTTCACCGTCGACGACTTCCACCACAACATCGCGGGGGTCCGGATGCGCATCGACGAGGCGGCTCGCCGCGTCGGGCGTCTGCCGGAGGAGATCACGCTGCTTCCCGTGAGCAAGACCGTCCCCACCGAGCGCGTCAGGGTCGCCATCGAGTCGGGCATGCGACTGCTCGGAGAGAACAAGGTGCAGGAGGCGGTGCGCAAGCACGGCGAGACGACCGACCTCGACGTGTCCTGGTCGATCATCGGGCATCTGCAGACCAACAAGGCCAGAGATGTCGCCGCTTTCGCCACGGAGTTCCAGGCCCTCGACCGGCTGCGGGTCGCCGAAGCGCTCGATCGTCGTCTGCAGGCGGCCGGACGCAGTCTCGACGTCTTCGTGCAGGTGAACACCTCAGCCGAGGACTCCAAGTTCGGGATGCCGCCGGAGGAGTTGCCGCCTTTCCTCGAGGCGCTGCCCTCGTACCAGAGCCTTCGCGTGCGCGGGTTGATGACGCTCGCCATCCTGACGCCCGACGACCAGCGGGTGCGGGAGTGCTTCTCGCTCCTTCGCACGCTGCGAGACCAGGCCAGAGAAGACGCCCCCGACCTCATCGGCGCCGGCGAGCTGTCGATGGGCATGTCCGGCGACTACGAGATCGCCGTCGAGGAGGGGGCGACCTGCGTGCGCGTCGGGCAGGCGATCTTCGGCGCCCGCGCGCTGCCCGACAGCTACTACTGGCCCGAGGGCTGAGCGCGCGTGCGGCGGATCCTGTGGGCATACATCGAACTCAGCAAGCCGCGGATCCTGGAGCTGCTGCTCGTCACCACGATCCCGGTCATGGTCTTCGCCGCAGATGGGCTGCCCGACCTCGGGCTGATCGGCGCCGTGCTGGTCGGAGGTGCGCTGAGCGCAGGTTCGGCCGGCGCTTTCAACATGTACCTGGAACGCGAGAGCGACGCGCAGATGGAACGCACGGCGCAGCGCCCGCTGGTCACCGGGGTCATCTCTCCGCGGGGAGGGCTGGCTTTCGCCTGGGCGCTGGCTGCGGCGTCCGTGGTCTGGATGCTCGCCGCAGTCGGACCGCTGCCCACCGCGCTGTCCGCGGCCGGCCTGATCCTCTACGTGGTCTTCTACACGCTCCTGCTGAAGCGTCGGACGGAGCAGAACGTGGTCTGGGGTGGCATCGCCGGGTGCATGCCCGTGCTCGTCGGCTGGAGCGCGGTACGGGGGAGCGTCGAGTGGCCTGCTGTCGTGCTGTTCCTCGTGGTGTTCTTCTGGACCCCCGCGCACTACTGGCCGCTGTCGATCAGATATCGCGACGACTACCGGCGGGCCGGAGTTCCGATGCTCGGGGCCACGCGCGATCCCGGCTACGTCGCCGTCCGGGTGACCGGGTTCGCGTGGGCGACCGTCGCGTGCTCGCTCATGCTCCCGTTCGTCGCCGAGGTGGCCGGGCTGTATTGGGCTGCGGCGTCGATCGCCGGTGCGGGGTTCCTCTTCTCCGCGCACCGTATGCGGGCCCGCGACCGGCAGGGTGCGGAGCTGCGGCCGATGCTGGTCTTCCGGGCATCGATCGTCTATCTCGCGGTGCTCTTCGTCGCGGTCGGTGTCGATCCGCTCCTCACCCGCTGAGGCCGCGTCAGTCGTCGGTCCGGAAGCCTGCCGCCTTGTGGGTGCCGTCGCAGAACGGCTTCACCGCCGACAGCCCGCAACGGCACAGGGCCATGGTGCGGCGATGCGGCTCGATCGTCTCCCCGTCGGCCGTGTGCAGCTCGACGGCACCGCGCACGAGCAGCGGTCCGTCCGGATACGGCGTGATCGACGCGGGCTCGCTGCGGGCGCTCATGACGCCACCCGCGGTCGGAGGGAAGAGGTGCCGGCCGACCAGGACTCCAGGATGTGCTCGCCGCTCCAGCCGTCCACGGTCAGGCAGGCCACCGCGCCGAACAGGATGTCCGGCAGCATCTCGGGACGATACTCGGCGAGACTCCCGGCGAGGTCGCGTGCGGCGATCTGCTCGTGCACCGCATCCGCCTCGACGTGCTCTTCGAAGTAGGCCGCCACATCCGGATCGAAGCCCAGCCGGTGCAGGCCGTCCGCATACAGGCGGCAGGGGATCGACGAGGTCATCTCGTAGGCGGCCAGGTGGCCGACGATCGCGCCGACGAGACGGCGATTGAGCCCGAACAGCGACATCATGTTGTGAGACGCGAGGGTGATCGCCGGGATATCGTCGACGTACGCGCCGTAGGTCGCGTCGAGTCCGGCGGCCCGCATCGCGCGCGCGAAGAGCTCTGCATGCACGCGCTGCGGACGACCTCCGCCGTACTCGTCCGACTGGATCTCGACGAGCGCGGCCTTGGCACGTCCCTCCAACCGGGGGATGGCCCACGAGTGCGGATCCGCCTCACGCAGCGTGTAGACCGAGCGCAGGATCAGCGTCTCCTCCGCCTGCTCCCTGGTGGCCTTCTTCGCCATGTGCCGCGCGACGCTCGGACCCGTGTCGGCGGCGGCCAGTGCGAACAGAGCACGCCCGACGGCATCGACGGTCGGCTCGGGGGACTCCGGCATCGGCACCCTCGCGCGCAGCGTGCTCTCGAACGCCTCCTCGAGCACGCGCCGGGTGGCGAGGAGGGCGGGATCCCACTCCAGGTCGGCGTCGAGCTGCGGGAGAGACCCGTAGGCCGAGGCGTAGAGGACGAAGAGCGCGAGCTGGATGTCGTCATCGCGCACGATGTCGGCGCTCGCGGCGACGGCGGCGCTCGCGAGGGCCGTGTGGTCGACGGCAGCGTCGTCGCCCGTCAGGCGCGACATGACGGCGCGGCTCAGCGCCCCGCGGTCGGTGAAGGGGAGGGTTGTGGCCGGGGCGGTTGCCGGGGCGGATGCAGTCATGAACGGGGCTCCCATCGGTGCGATGCTTCGCATCCTGCCGCGTGCGACCCGGCAGCTCCAGGGACTTGACGCGGACGTGCATGCGAGGCATACGCGCCGCGGGGTGGCGCGGCCCCGTCGCCCGACGCCAGTCAGCGGCAGGTCTCGAAGACGTGGTCGTCGTCGGACGGGGTGACCAGGTCGCGGTCGCGGAGCACCATCGACGCCGGGGAGTCGTCGTCCGCACACATCTCGGCGAACGGGCGGGGAAGCTCGTCGGCGTACTCGATGTCGATGACGTGCTCGCCGTAGACGGCCGCGTAGGCGCCGCACTCGACGTAGACCGCGCACTCCTCGGTCACGGCGAAGTCGAAGCCGGCCTGGTCGTGCAGCACAGCCGCATCTTCGGCGGCGTTCTTCTGTCCGGCCGCGAGTCCGGCCGCATGGGCGGCGTCGACGAATGCGGCGGCCAGAGCCAGGTTGTCGTCGAGCGAGAGGGCCCCGTCCGACCGCGAGTACGAGTCGAGGTTGTCGAACTCGACCGCATCGAAGCCGTCGTCCGCGCACCCCTCGATCCAGGGGATCACGGCGGCGGCGATCCGTTCGCGGCGTTCGGGTGTGGAGGTGTCGAGCAGTGCCTCGTCGGGCCAGTCCGGGTCGAAGACCACCTCGCCCTCGCGCTGGAGCAGGAGGTCGCGGGGCCAGGAGTCGAGTTCGGTGGGCTGCGTCTGGAAGCCATTGACGTAGCAGATCGAATACACGCCCTCGGCCGGTTCCGCGCTCCGATCCCTGCCGACGATCCCGACCTGGGGCGCCGGTTCGTAGGCGCCGCCGAGCTGATAGTCGGGGGTCGCGCCGGCCGGCGGAAGGTCGTAGGACGCGGCGGGTGCGGGCGATTCGCCGGCCCCGGATGCGTCGGAGGGTACCGCGCATCCGCCGAGCCCCGATGCCAGGATCGCGACGGCGAGCAGTGTCCCGGCCCGGCGCGTGCGCGCGGTCACGCTCACTGCGGGGCGCCGGAGGTGGCGACGTCTGCCGGTGCCGGTTCGGCCGGGTTGCGGCGGATGCCGATCCACGACACCACTCCGCCCACGACGAGCAGCGCGGCGGTGACCCAGGCCGCGCTGTGGAACCCGTCGAGGTCGAGCGTGCCGCCGACGATGGTCGAGAGCATCGCGACGACGAGGAGACCGGCGACGCGGGAGACGGCGTTGTTCACCGCCGAGGCGATGCCGGAGTGGTTCTCGTCGATCGCCCCGAGGATCGCGGCGGTCAGCGGCGCCACGGTGAGCGAGAGGCCGAGGCCCATCACGATCATCGCCGGCAGCACCTGCCACCAGTAGTCGAAGTCGGCCGCGACGAGCAGCAGCATGAGCGCCCCGGCCGCCATGATCAGCGGGCCGACCGTCATGAAGATCCGCGGCCCCCACCGGCCGGCCCACTGCCCGGCGCGCGAGGAGAGGAGGATCATCAGGATGGTCATCGGCAGGCTCGCGAGCCCGGCGGCCGTGGCGCTGAGACCCGCGCCCTGCTGCAGGTACACGCCGACCACGAACCCGTTGAGCGACAGGGCGGCGTACACGAAGAGGGTGGCGAGGTTGCCCCAGCCGAAGTCGCGCACCCGGAACAGCCACAGCGGCATGAGCGGCGAGGTCGAGTGCTGCTGGCGCCACAGGAACAGGGCGAACAGGGCAGCGCCGACGACCGCGGGGATCCAGATGGCCGGCGACTGCCACCCCATGTTGGGCTGCTCGATCAGGGCGAACACCACGGCGCCGAGGCCGACCGCGCACAGGGCGCCGCTCCACCAGTCGACTTTGATGCCGCGCGGGTGCTCCGGCAGCTTCAGACGGGCGAGGAGCAGCAGGGTGATGCCGATGGGGATCACGTTGATGAGGAAGACGAAGCGCCAGGAGAGGTAGTCGACGAACAGGCCGCCGAGCAGCGGGCCCACCAGTTGCGCCGCGGTGGTGAACGCGGTCCACACGCCGATCGCCCTGGACTGCACGTCGGCGCGCATGGTCGCGGTGATGAGTGCGAGCGAACTCGGCACCAGTAGCGCGCCGGCCGCACCCTGCGCGGCACGGGCGATGATCAGCATCAGCGGGTCGAAGGCTGCGGCCACGGCGATCGATGCCACGCCGAACGCGATCAGGCCGATGCGCATCACGAGCACGCGCCCATAGGCGTCGGAGACCGAGCCGGCGAGCAGGATGAGCGCGCTCAGCGTGATCAGGTATGCGTCGACCACCCACTGCTGAGTGGTGATGCCGCCGCCGAGTTCACGGCTGATCGCGGGCAGGGCGACGTTCACGACGGTGCCGTCGAGGAACGTCACGAACGATGCGAGCACGGCGATCGAGATGACGAGCCGCTGGAGAGGGGCGAAGGAGGCCACAGGCCGACATTACTCCCGGCGAGGGACAGTGGGGCGACGGCGGTCAGGATGCCGGTGTCGGTGCGGGCTCCTGTCGTTCTTCCTGGGCGTCGAGTCGCGGTGCAGGCGGTGCAGGCGGTGCAGGAATGGGTGCGGGTGCTCCGGCGCGGAGGAGACGTGCGAGCCCGGCCGTCCCGTCCTGCGCGACGCTGTGGCGCTGCCGAGTGGCGCCGGAACCGCCGGTGCGCAGTCGCGCGAGCCCATCACGCACCCACTCCTCATCGCCTAGTTCGCGAAGCGCCGGGGCGATCACGGCCTGCATCCGCTCGGCGACGGCCCAGGCGTCGTCGACCTCACCGGTGGTCGGGTCGATCACGCGGGCATCCATACCGCGTCGCGCGGCGGTCCACAGCGAGGCGTCGATCACATCCGCGCCGATCGCGGCCGGCGGCTGGTCGTCCGCCCGCACGATCGCGCGACTGAGCAGCGCGGCGAGCACCGATTCCTCCGGAGTCAGCTGCGCATCGAAGACCCGCACCTCGACCGTGGGGTAGCGGTCCGAGATCCGCACCGCCCAGGCGAGCGACGCGGCATCGGCGATGGCATGGAGGTCGATGAGCCGCTGCACCCCCGCGCGGTAGTCGGTGAGATCGCGGAAGTGCGGCGGGCTCCACGATGCGGGCAGCCGACGGATCTGGATGCTGCGCCAGCTGGCGAAACCCGTGTCACGGCCCTCCACGAACGGGCTGTTCCCGGTGAGGGCGAGCAGCACCGGCAGCCAGCCGCGCACCCGGTCGAGCGCGCGCACGCGCTCCTCCTCATCCAGGACCTCGACGTGCACGTGGAGCCCGTTGACCTCATGATCGCGGCTCAGATGGCCGAGCTGCTCGGCGACCACGTCGTAGTGCGGGGAGGGGGAGATCGTCGAAGAGCGCGTCGTCGCGAAGGGCGTCCCGGACGAGGCCGCGATCGCGTGCTGCTCCTGGGCGTGCCACCCGACCAGCTCCCGCAGGTGACGCAGCTGCGCCTCGGCATCCGCTCCGGTCGACACGGGCTCGGTGAGGCATTCGATCTGCGAAGTCAGATACTCCGTCGTGACCTCGCCGCCCGTGCGGAGCCGGGTGATGCGCTCGCGCGTGCCGGCGGCCAGAGCCACGGGCGCCAGCGAGTGCTCATCGAGGAAGAGGAACTCCTCCTCGACGCCGAAGCGGGTCATCCCCGGCCTCAGTGATTCCTGAGGGCGGAGATCAGCTCGGACTTCCGCTTGCCGCTGTAGCCGGTCAGGCCCAGCTCCTTCGCCCGCTTGCGCAGCTCCGGGACGGTCCAGTCGTCGTAGTCTCCGTGCTCTCCGCCCCGGCGCCCGACGGCGCTGCGCCCTTCCTTGGCGGCGGCATTCGAGATCCGTGCGGCCTTCTCCTTCGAAGCCCCGTCGTCCCTGAGCTCTTCGTACAGCTCGGGGTCCTTCAGCGAATTGTTCCGTCGTCCTGGCATGTGCTCTTTCCTTTCGCGCACTCGGAGGGTGGAAGTCAACCCCCTCTGGGAGATGGCTCGTGGAGGCTAGCGTGGGGTCACCGCAGTCGGGCGTTCGCGCCCCGAAAGAAGGGAAAGACCGATGAACATCCTCCTGATCATCGTCATCGTCGTCGCAGTGATCCTCGCGATCACCGGAGGACTGGTGCAGTCGCTCCAGTTCCTCCTGTGGGTCGGACTCGTCCTCCTCGCGATCGCTGTGATCGCCTGGTTGATCCGAGCGATCAGCGGCAGCCGCAAGGTCTGACCGAGGTCTGATCCCGAAGAGGTGGGGCCCGCCCGATGGCGGGCCCCACCTCTTTTCAGTTTCCGGGGACTCTCGTCCTACTTCTTGTCGAACGCGTCGCGCACGCTGTCGCCGGTCTTCTGAGCCGCGTCCTTGACGTTCTCGCCGGCCTGCTTGGTCGACGCCTTCACCTGGTCCGCCTGACCCTCGGTCTCGAGTCGCTCGTTGTCGGTGAGCTTGCCGACGCCTTCCTTGACCTTTCCGGCGGCCTTCTCGGCGGCGTTCTTGATGTCATCTGCAGCACTCATGCTTGCTCCTCTCATGGGGCGGGTTCGATTGATCCCGACACTTCCACGCGGGCGCGGAACGGGCCACGGGATTGACAATCAGCGCGGGTCATGTCAGCGTTCCGCCCCATCGACGCGGGCCCGGCGAGGGGCTAGCCTGGCGCCAGGCGGGTGGTCCTGCCCGCGGACCTCGAAGGAAGCGGTGAGCGATGGACTCGATGATGATGGGCGCCATGTCGAAGAACATGGAGTCGATGCCCGACATGGGGATGATGGACATGTCCGTCATGCAGGCGTGCATGGATGCGTGCGCCGCATGCGAGCAGGCCTGCACGGTGTGCTCGACGCAGATGATGGACTGTTCGCCGGCGTGCATGAACTGCGCGGACATGTGCAACACCATGATGCGCTCGATGATGCGGATGCAGGGCATGACGCCGGCCGCGATGATGGCCATGCTCAACGCGTGCATCGCGATGTGCCAGGTCTGCATGGACCAGTGCATGCGGCACGCCGACGACAGCGACGTGTGCCGCATGTGCGCTCAGGCATGCCAGGCGTGCATGGATGCCTGCATGGCCATGAAGGACATGATGATGGCGAGCGCCTGAGCGGCGGTCGCTCTTCACGGCCCGGCGGTGACGGGTCGGGTCAGACGGTGACGGGTCGGGTCAGACGGTGGCGACGTTGAACTGCGTGCGCCCGACGGCGAGCACGCCGTAGCGGACGTGCAGTGCGACCGGCGTTCCCGGGGCCGCTTCGAGCGCGGCACCCGAGGCGCTCCACAGTGCGTGGACCTCACCGTCCAGAGTGCGCACGACGAGGTCGCCGCTCACGGCATCCGTCGCCACGATCAGGGCGTCCACCCACCCCGCGGGCGTCGCCGAAGCGATGCGCGCCTGGATCAGATGCAGCGCGTGGCCGGGTGCGAACGAGGAGCACCGGTCGCCGTGGGTGCACATGCACGCCGCACGCTCACGCACCGGGAGGGGCGAAAGGCGGTTCAGCGGCGTGGACACGGTGGTCTCCTTCGGGATCGACGTTCCGGAAAGACTAAGACGGCTTCGGTGTCGGAGCCAGGCCGTCCGACACGCAGTGAAACAAACGGGTGTAGGCTCTCGGGGTGCTGTCGTCGATGAGCGCCCTTCGGGCGCAGAGCGGAGCTGCAGGCGCCTTCCGCGCCGCAGGCAGAGGCTGAGGACCAGCCGGAGGCGGAACCCCCGTCCCCGGTGCTGCGTCATACCCCGGCATCCGTCCGGGACCCTCACCCGATCGACTCGCCCGCCGCGGCGACCATCCGAAAGCACTTCTCTCATGCGTCCCATCGACGAGCGCGGCATCCGCGCCTCCTTCCTCAACGCCTCCCGCAAGGAGGTCTCCGACCTGACCCTCCCGCCCGGCTTCGCCGAGATCGACTTCGATCGCCTCGACTTCCTCGGCTGGGTGGACCCGAAGATGCCGCGCCGCGCCTACGTCATCACCTGGATCGACGACGCCCCGGTCGGTGTCTTCCTGCAGCGAGCCGAGCAGCGCGTGATCGCCCGGGCGCAGTGCTCCTGGTGCGAAGACGTCACGCTCCGCAACGACGTGCAGCTGTTCGTGGCGCGCAAGGCCGGCGCTGCCGGGCGCAAGGGAGACTCGGTCGGCGTTCTGACGTGCGCCGAGTTCGGCTGCAACCGCAACGTGCGCATCCTCCCGCCGCTCGCCTATCAGGGCTTCGATCGCGAGTTCGCGCGCGACCTGCGCATCCTGCGTCTGCAGGAGCACGTCGCGGGCTTCGTCGCCGAGGTCGCCGGCTGATCCCGACTTCGGTTGCTGCGGTCGCAGTTTCTGCCGCTCGCGAGGCGCGTGGGCGACAGAAACTGCGACCGGAACGGCGGGGGTGGATGACCGAGCTAGGCCATCCGGGCGCGCACGTGCGCCCAGGCGGGTGCTGACAGCTGCGCCGACCGGCGGGCGAACTCGTCGAAGCTGCGGCGTCCCGGCCAGTCGGCCGGCAGCATCGACGGGGGAAGCCCCGGATCGGTGTACGGCAGCACCCGCCAGCGGTCGATGAGGTGCACGTATGCGGCGAACGGCTCGGCGGGCAGGGTGCGGAGCGAGGCCTGAAAGGTGAGGTGCTCGGTACGCAGGGCCTCGAGGTCCCACCACTGCGCGGAGGCCTCGACGAGCGTGCCGGCCGTCGCGGGGGCGGATGCCTGGAACAGGGTCGCCCAGCGGCGCGCGTCGAGCTCCTCGAGGATCTGCTCCACCTCGTCCTGGAGATGCCCGGGGCAGATCCACAGCGCCGGTGACACGACGCCCGCGCCGATCCACTGCAGGCGGCGACGCAGCTGATGACGGATGCTCCGTGCGCTCTCGGGGATAGAGAACGAGACCAGGCACCAGGGATCGGCATCCGTCATCTCGCGCATCTCGAAGATGCGACGGTCACCGCGCTCGAGCATCCCGATCGCCGCGGGGTTGAGCCGGTAGCCGATACCGTCATCGCGCTCCGCGAGCAGGAGCCCCTTCTGCTTCAGACGCGTGATGCCGGTGCGGGCGGGGCCTGCCGCGATCCCGAGGTCGCCGGCCAGCGACACCAGGTCCGCCGTCGAGATCCAGCCGCCGAGCGGGCGCAGGAACACTCCGATGAGCGTCCGCAGCAACGAGGCGGTGCTGCCCGGGCGCGCATCGATGTCGTCGAGCACGGGCGCGGCGGCGAAATCAGAAGTCACCGGACTCCAGGGCGTCACGCACGGCCAGCACGCCGGTGATCGTCTCGACGTGCGAGGTGCTCAGCGGGGAGAGCCCGAGCCGGATGCCGTCCGGGAAGCGGAAGTCGGGGATGATGCCGTCGGCCCACAGTCGCCGTGTGACTTCGCGGAAGTCCGGGTGGCCGATCGTCACATGGCCGCCCCGGAGATCGGCGTCGCGCGGGCTCAGCAGCCGCACACCGAGGGGCGCGAGCACCTGGTCGTACGCACGCACCGCGAGGTCGGTCAGCGACTGCGATTTCGCCCGGACTCCGGCGATCGTGGACTGCTCGATGAGGTCGAGCATCCCCTGCATCGCGAGCATCGAGGTCACCGGCGGGGTGCCGCTCAGCAGCTGACGGATGTCGCCCGACGGCACGTACGCAGGACCCATCGCGAAGATGTCGGCCGCGCTCCACCAGCCCTGGATCGGCTGACGCAGCACGCCCTGCAGTCCGTGGCGCAGGTAGGCGAACGCGGGGGAGCCCGGCCCGCCGTTGAGGTACTTGTAGGTGCAGCCCACCGCCATGTCGACGCCCCACTCGTCGAGCTGCATCGGCACGACGCCGGCCGAGTGGCAGAGGTCCCACATCATGAGCGCTCCGGCTTCGTGCACAGCCGCCGTGATGCCGGGCATGTCCGCCAGGGCGCCGGAGCGGTAATCGACGTGGCTCAGCGAGACCAGGGCCGTGCGCTCGGAGACGACGGCCTCGACGTCGGCGACGGTCACGCCGTGCACCGGATCCGGTTCCAGCCAGCGCAGGGTCATGCCGGTCTCGGCGGCGACACCCTCGGCGAGGAACCTGTCGGTGGGGAAGTTGCCGGCCTCGATCACGAGCTCGGTGCGGGCTGGGGCAGCGGCCGCGGCGGCGCGCATGAGCTTGTAGATCAACACGCTCGTCGAGTCGGCCACCACGGTCTGGCCGGCGGCGGCACCGAGCGCCACCCGGCCGATGCGGTCTCCGAGCTCCATCGGCAGCGCCATCCACTGCTCGTCCCAGGAACGGATCAGCCGGGTGCCCCAGTCCTCCCGCACGAACGCGGCGAGCTTCTCCGGGATGTCGCGCAGCGGACGGCCGAGCGAGT
Organism: Microbacterium sp. GQ128; assembly: GCF_059758615.1. NCBI lineage: Bacteria > Bacillati > Actinomycetota > Actinomycetes > Micrococcales > Microbacteriaceae > Microbacterium > Microbacterium sp. GQ128. Next base: position 300,739 of record NZ_JCAXDY010000004.1, on the reverse strand, counting down.
TGCCGTCGAGGTAGGCCGTGACGCCCGGTGCCTCGGCGAATGCGTCGAGGTGGGCGCGCAGCGGGTCGGCGGCGTCGAGGGCACGGGCGGTGTCGAGCAGGTCGGTGTCGCGGGGGTCGGTCATGGTCACACCTTCAGGTCGGCGGGGGTGAGGGGGTGGGCGGCGAGCGGGTCGGCGGCCGTGGGGGAGCTGCCGGGGAGCAGCAGGAGATTCGAGTCGGGGTCGAGCGGGTCGACCGGGGAGAGCGCCCGCAGGACAGCGGCATCGTCGAGCCCGGCCTCGCGGAGGGCGGCGATCTCGCGCGGGTTCAGGTCGACCGGCAGCGGGCCGTTGCCCAGGTCGGTGCCGTAGAGCACGGTGCCGCCCGCCGCGTGGAAACGGCGGACGTTGTCGATCGCGACCTCGCGCTCGGGGCCGTCGTGGATCGCGAGGGTCGAGATCCAGGAGGCGCTCGCCGCCTGCCGGGCGATCTCGTCATCGTCGAGGCGTTCGGTGAAGGGCGCGTGTGCGAGGCGGGCGGCGCCGAGACGGACGACCCGCTCGGCTTCGCCCGCGCCCTCGGCGTGCGCGACGACGAGGAGCCCGTGGTCGGCGGCCAGCTCGACGATGGTGCGCAGGAGCTCGTCCGTGAAGACGGGCCCAGCGACGCTGTTGCTGGTGACCTTGATGCACGAGGCTCCGGCCTCGGCCATCTCGGTCACGGCTGCGGCCGCAGCATCCGCATCGGAGATCTCGCGCACCGAGCCGTCCGGTGCCCAGGCGCGGTCGGACGGGTAACCGAGCGGCGCAGTCAGGAAGGCCCCGGCGAACTCGATGCGGACCGGGTGCTCGGAGCCGTGAACGGCGAGCCGCCGGACCACCTCGGGATTTCCGCCGAGGTCGACCACGCGCCCGAGGCGGGAACCCGACAGCTGGGCGTGATCCACGAGCTGCAGGTGCACGTGGTGGTCGGTGAATCCGCCGACGACGACGCCGCCGACGCGGGGGAGCCTGGTGGCCGGAACCTCATCCCGCAATCGCACGCGCCCCTCGACGAGCTCGACGACGCCCTCGCGCCAGCCGATCCCGTCGAAGAACGTGACGGCCTTCATCAGCTGCCGATCTCCGTGCGCACCGTGTAGAGCTCGGGGAAGAACGTGAGGTCCAGGGCGCGCTGCAGGAAGCCGACGCCGCTGGAGCCGCCGGTGCCGACCTTCATGCCGATCGTGCGCGCGACGGTCTTGAGGTGTCGGAAGCGCCAGAACTGGAAGTTGTCCTCGAGGTCGACCAGGTCTTCGCACGCCTCGTACAGATCCCAGTACCGGCTCGGGTCCTGGTAGATCTCGCGGATCGCGGGCACGAGTTCGGGCGTCTCGCGGTAGGGCTCGCGCACATCGCGGTCGAGGATCGCAGCCGGCACCGGCAGCCCACGACGCGCGGCGAAGCGCAGGAACTCGTCGTACAGCGTGGGCTTCTCCCACTCGGCGGTGAGCAGCGCGAGGTTGGCGGGGTGGTCGGCGAAGACCTTCAGCATCTTCTCGTTCTTGTTGCCGAGGGCGAACTCCACCGCGCGGTACTGCACGGACTGGAAGCCGGACGAGTTGCCGAGTGCGCCGCGGAACTGCGCGTATTCGGTGGGGGTGAGGGTGGCGAGCACCGACCACTGCTGCGTCATCACGTCCTGGATGCGCTTGACCCGGGCGATGCGCTTGAGTGCCTCGCGCAGGTCGTCGCGGGCCAGCAGCTCGCGTGCGGAGGAGAGTTCGTGGAGGAGCTGCTTGAGCCACAGCTCGGTGGTCTGATGCTGGATGATGAACAGCATCTCGTCGTGGTGCTGCGGTTCGCTCACCGGATGCTGCGCAGTGAGCAGCTGGTCCAGCGCCAGGTATGACCCGTAGGTCATCCGTCCGGACAGGTCGGTGACGATCCCGGACTCGAGGGCGCGTTCGTTCTCGGTGTGCATGCGCCGAACATATCACTTCTGCGGCGAGCGTCACAGAAGTGAAATGTCTGGGTCGGTGTGCGCCGAGCGACGGCCCATCCGTCGGGAGGAATCACGGATGCAGGAAGGATCCGCGGCGATTCTCCCGACATCCGTCCGTTCTCCCGACATCCGTCCGGCCGGAGCGGATCAGGAAAGGTCGCGTCAGCGCGTGGTGTTCGCGTCCAGGAAGTCGATCGTCTTCTGCAGGGCGGTCCGTGCATCCGGCAGGTCGAGGTGGAACTGATACTCGTGCGGGAGCTGCGGCTCGTGCGGTGCGGGCCAGAACTGGGTCGTCACGTCGACGCCGAGCTCGTCCAGGCGCTGGGCCATCGGGATCGACTGCAGCCAGGTGAGTCCGTCGCCGTTGCCGCCGGAGATGTAGGTCGTGGGGAAGTCCTCGGTGACCCAGTCGATCGTCGACATCGTGGCACCGGTCGAGTCCTCGGCCCAGGTTTTCGTGCCCGAGTACGCCCACATGGCCGACTTCAACCCCCAGCCGGCGAGCCCGTCGAGCTGCGCCAGCGCCGCGAGGTCGTACACGCCGCAGTTGAGGATGGTCGCGGCCAGCTGGTCGGCCCCGAGAGACGGGGTGATGCCCATGATCTCGGCGTACTCCGGGCTGGTGATGAGGGTCGCCATCTGGCTGGCCAGCTGTCCTCCCGCGGAGTCGCCCGCGAGGACGATCTGCTTCGCATCGACGCCCAGCTCTTCGGCGTGCTCGTCGATGTAGGCGAGGGCGGCGTCGAGCTGGTGCACGGCGAGCGGGTACACGCCCTCCGGACCGATCGTGTAATTGACCGCGATGGTCGTGTAGCCCTCGGCGGCGAGGATGCGCATGTACGGGTCGACATTCTCCTTCGAGCCCGAGATCCAGGCGCCGCCGTGGATCCAGACGACGGTCGGCAGGGGGCCGTCGGCGGATGCCGGGCGGAAGACGTCCATCGTGGTGTCGGCGCCGTCGTCACCGTACGCGACATCCTCCTGCACGGAGAGCTTCGTGTCGGGGACGTGCTTGTCCATCTCGGCTGCGGTCTCGTTCCCGCCCTTCGTGAACACGGAACGGATGACCATCGCGGAAGGCCAGGGCGTGATCGTCCCGACGATCGCGACCACGGCGACCGCGGCCACGACGATGCCGAGCGTCACCTTCGTCCGGTGCCACGGCTTGCGCACCTTCGTCGGGCGTGCGGGTTCTTCGGTGTGTGCGTCGATGCTCATGGACCCCTCCACCGATCAGTGTGCCAGCACTCCGGTGCCCCCGCCGCCGTTCGAATCGCGCATTCACGCGATTCGAACGCCCGAGGGGGATCAGCTGGTGAGTCCGGCGAGGAGCCGCTGCAGCCCGTAGTCGAAGGCGCGGTCGACGTCGCCCCCGAGGCGGAAGGCCCCCGAGAGCTCCATCTGAAGGAAACCCGTCGCCCACGCGGTGAAGAGGCGGGCGGCATCGAGTGCATCGTCTTCGCCGACCAGTGCGGACGCGGCGCGGATGACCGGCGCGGCCGAGCGCTCGAGCGCATCCTGCGGCGCGGCGACGGTGAACATGATCCGGAAACCCTCCGGATGCGCGTGTGCGAACGCGCGATACGCCCGCGCGAGGGCGGTGAGGTCGTCGCCTGAGGGATCGAGTCGAGCCGTGAGCGCCTCGATGGATGCGGTCGCCACCGCGGCGAGCAGGGCGTCTCGGTCGCGGATCCGCTTGTACAGCGACGGCGCGCGCACGCCCACCCGCGTCGCGACTGCCTGCATCGTCAGCCCCGCAGGGCCGGCGGTCTCGAGGATCTCCCGCCCGGCCTCGACGATCTCCGCCGTGGATGTGCGTTCGGGTGTCGGCATCGCATCCTCCTTCATGGCTATTGACAATAGCCATGATAGCTACGTATCGTAGCCATCGCAATCATCCCGAGAGGATCCGCCATGAAGCTCGCACCCCACCTCCGCCGCATCGGCAACGACATCGTCGCCGCGTACCTCGTCGACCTGCCCGAGGGCATCACCCTCATCGATGCAGGTCTCCCCGGGCACTGGCACGATCTCCAGCGCGAGCTCGACGAGATCGGTCGTCCCCTCTCCGACATCCGCGGCCTCGTCCTCACCCACGGTGACAGCGACCACATCGGTTTCGCCGAGCGACTGCGGCGGGAAGGGGCTGTCCCGGTGTTCATCCACGCGGCCGACAGCCACCGCGTGCGCACGGGCGAGAAGCCGAAGACGCCGATGGGGCCGGCCAAGCTCGGCCCGACGCTGGGCTTCTTCGCCTACGGCATCCGCAAGAGCGCGCTGCGCACGCACCACGTATCCGTGGTGACCGAGGTGGCAGACGGCGATGTGCTCGACCTGCCGGGTGCTCCCGTCGTGATCGGCATGCCGGGGCACTCGCCAGGCAGCATCGCGGTGCACGTGCCCGCCGTTGACGCGGTCTTCGTCGGTGACGCTCTGACCACCCGGCACGTGCTGACCGGGCGCACCGGTGCGCAGCCCGCGCCATTCACGGACGAGCCCGATGAGGCACGCGCCTCACTCGACCGCCTGGCCGCCGTGTCGGCGTCGTGGGTGCTTCCGGGTCACGGGGCTCCCTGGCAGGGCTCCCCGTCCGACATCGCGGCCGCCGTGCGGGCCGCGGGCTGACGGACCGGGCCCCGGACGATCACCCGAGCCACTGACGGACCGAGCGCCGGACGGTTCGCCGAGCCCCGGACGATTCGCCGAACGATCGAAGTCAATTCGTCGGCGGATCGTCATCCGCTCGGCGTTTCGTCAGGCGAGGATGGCGGCCGTGTCGCTGATCGTGATCTGCGGCGGATAGAGCCCCATGACCTGCAGGGCGGCCGCGTGGTTCTCGGCGGTCGAACCGGCGCACGCATCCGCCGCGATCGTGACGTGCGCGCCGGCATCGGCCGCGGCCAAGGCCGTCGAGAGGACGCAGCAGTCGGTCGAGACGCCGGCCAGCACGACGTGAGCTCCGCGTCCGACGACCGCTTCCATCTCACGACCCCACTTGCCGAACGTCGGCAGGTCGATGGTCGGATGCGGCGACAACCCCACCGCGTCAGGGACGAGGTCGAACAGCGGATCGCCGGGCGGCTGATCGGCGAACGGCCAGGTGGCGAAGTAGTCGCCCCACGAGGTCGACCGGTCGGCGGTCGGCATCCACCGGGTCACCAGCGCCCTGTCGCCGAACGCATCGGCCAGCGCGCGGATGCGCGGCATCGCCCCGGCGAAGAACGGCGAGCCCCAGGCGGAGTCGGGGGCAGCGAAGATCGCCTGCGGGTCGATCACCACGAGCCAGGCGTCATCGAGCGCCCGAGCGGTCACACGCCCTCCTGTCGGCGGATCTTCCCGGCCCGCGCGAAGTACGTCACGAGGAACGACAGCACCAGCGCGAAGAACACTCCGAGATTGGCGTACGCCCAGGCGCCGTCGGGGCCGCCGACGAGGAACAGCAGGTAGCCCTGCCAGTTGTTCCACGGCGCATCTTCGGCGAAGCCGTTGAGGACCAGGCCCCAGCCGATCACGCTCGTGACGACCATGGTGCCGATCGAGGTCCAGTCCCAGGCCCCGTAGCGGCCACGGCTGTCGAACAGCGCCTCTTCGTCGTAGTCCTTCTTCCGGCGGAGGATGTCAGCGATCAGGATGCCGGCCCACGAGGCCAGCGGCACGCCGAGCGTGATGAGGAAGCTCTGGAACGGGCCGAGGAAGTCCGTCGCGAAGAACACCACGTAGATCGTTCCGATCGTGAGGATCACCCCGTCGATCGCCGCGGCGGACGGGCGCGGGATGCGGATGCCGAGGCTGAGCAGCGTGAGGCCCGAGGAGTAGATGCCCAGCACCGCGCCCGAGACGAGGGCGAGCACAGCCGTGAGCAGGAACGGCACGAGCACCCACAGCGGCAGGATCGAGGCGAGCGCACCGATCGGGTCGGCGCCGATGGCCGCCATGAGGTCGTCGTCCGAGCCGCCGAGCAGCAGACCGAACACCACGAGGATCACCGGTGCCACCGATCCGCCGATCGTGTTCCAGGCGACGATCGCCCCGTCGGATGCCGTGCGCTTCTGGTAGCGCGACCAGTCGGCGGCGATGTTGATCCAGCCGAGTCCGAACCCGGTCATCACCATGACGAGCGCACCGATCACCTGGCCGATGCCGCCGTCGGGGCGGGCCAGCACCGCGGCGAGGTCGATGCTCGGCGCCGCGAGGATGATGTAGAGCACGGTGACCACGCCGGTGACCCAGGTGAGCACCGACTGCAGCTTCATGATCGTGTGATAGCCGAGCACGGATGCGGTGACGATCAGGGCTGCGACGATCACGGTCGCGATGATCTTGAGCGCGATGCTGTCGCCGTCGCCGCCGAGCTGCGTGATCACGGTGGCGGTGGCGAGCACGGCCATGATCGCGAGGAACGTCTCCCACCCGATCGACGTCAGCCACGAGACGATGCCCGGCACCTTCTGACCGTGCACGCCGAAGGCCGCTCGCGAGAGGACCATGGTCGGCGCCGACCCGCGCTTGCCGGCGATGGCGATGAGCCCGCACAGCAGGAAGGACACGACGATGCCGATCACCGAGACGATCGTCGCCTGCCAGAACGAGATGCCGAAGCCCAGCACGAACGAGCCGTACGACATGCCGAACACCGAGACGTTCGCCGCGAACCAGGGCCAGAAGAGGTCGCGCGGCTTCGCGGTCCGCTCGGACTCGGGGATGATCTCGATGCCCGCACGCTCGATCAGGGCCGGCTTGATGTCCGTCATGCTGACATCCTGGCACTGCCGGGACGGCACCGGGCGGACTTCGCGGCGCGGATTCCTCGCGGATCGCCCCCCGGAGTCAGCCGGCGAAGAACGCCTGCGCGGTGCGGGTCAGGTCATGCAGGTCGGAGACCCCGGCGAGCTCGCGCGCGGAGTGCATCGAGAGGATCGGGATGCCGACGTCGACGGTGCGGATGCCGAGCCGCGTCGCGGTGATCGGGCCGATCGTCGATCCGCACGGGACGCTGTTGTTCGACACGAAATCCTGCGTCGCAACGCCCGCGCGCTCGCACCAGGACCGCCAGGATGCGGTGCCGACGGCATCGGTCGCGTACCGCTGGTTGGCGTTGAGCTTCAGGATCGATCCGGAGCCGAGCACCGGCTGCACCACGGGGTCGTGCTTGGCGGCGTAGTTCGGGTGCACCGAGTGTCCGACGTCGCTCGACAGGCACCACGACGAGGCGTAGGCCCGGCGGCGCGCGGATCCATCGGCGCCGAGCCCCGCGTACACGCGCTCGAGCACGTCTTCGAGGAAGGGGCCTGCTGCACCGGAGCGCGATTCCGAGCCGAGCTCCTCGTGGTCGAAGGCGGCGAGCACGGCGATCGGCCCTCCCGCTGCCGGGTCGTGCGCTTCGAGGGCCACCAGGCCGGCGTGCACCGAGGCGAGATCGTCGAGGCGCCCGGAGGCGAAGAACGCATCGTCCTTGCCGAACACCGCCCCGCGTGCGGAGTCGGCGACGACCACGTCGTAGCCGCGGATGTCGGACGCCGAAACGTCGGCGGACGAGGCGAGCTCGGCCAGGATGTCGGCTTCCGTCGGGTCACCCAGTCCCCACACCGGCTGCGTCTCGGTCTGCTTGTCGAGGGCGAGTCCGTTGTTCACGCCGCGGTCGAGGTGGATCGCCAGCTGCGGCAGGCGCAGCAGGGGACCGGTGTCCGCCAGCACGACACGACCGTCGGCCAGCGCCAGTCGCCCGGCGAGGCGCAGCTCGCGGTCGAGCCACGAGTTCAGCAGCGGTCCGCCGTACACCTCGACGGCGGCCTGCAGCCAGCCCCGCGAACCCGTCGTCGGCTGCGGCTTGAGCTTGAAGCCGGGGGAGTCGGTGTGCGCGCCGAAGATCTGCACGGGGGTCGTCGCGGTGGCATCCGCCGGCACGGACCAGGCGATCGCGGCGCCGTCGCGCACGATGACGTACCGGCCGCCCGCCTCGGTCGGCCAGGCATCCTCTTCGCGCAGCCGTGTGAATCCGGCGGCTTCCAGTCGTCGAGCGACCTCCGCCGCCGCGTGGTAGCTCGAGGGTGAGGCGGCGATGAAGTCGGCGAGGTCCTCGGCGTGGGCGAGGGCGACCGGGGTGACGGGCATGGCGGGCCTTCCTGGAGACGGGCGGTCCTTCGAGCGTAGTCGGGGGCCGTGCGCCGTTCCGCTCTCGGCCGGGGGAGCTCTTCGTTTGCCGGGCGTTCACAATCGCGCGTTAGCCTCGTCCCGATAGCGCCTAGGGTTCCGGGGTTGACACCCGTCTGGTCCGAGCGGCGCCACGGTCCTCCTCCGCAGGAGGGCCGTCATCTGACAGGACAAAAGCCCGGAGGACCCTGTTCGTCGCGCCGCGCGCCGGACGGAAGGGTCTCGTCGTGTCCCCTCTCGCGTTCGTCCTCGTCTTCGGGGCGGCCATCGCCCACGCTGCGTGGAACGTCATCGCCCACGGCGTCAGCCGAGCGGGGTCGCCGTTCCTCTGGTGGGGAGCCGTGAGCAGCACGCTCGTGTGGATCGGCGTCGTGCCGTTCACCGGCGGTCTGGGCGCCGACGACCTCGGCTCCTTCGCTCTCGGTGTCTCGGTCTCGGCGGTGCTGCACGTCGCCTACATGACGGTGCTGCAGCGCGGCTACCGCGAGGGGAACCTCTCCACCGTCTATGCGACCGCCCGCGGCACCGGCCCGTTCCTGTCGGTGATCGTGGCGGTGTTGCTGCTCGGGGAGCGGCCCTCCGTGGTGGCGCTGATCGGGGTGGCGGCCGTGATCGTCGGCGTCGTGGCGATCGGCCTGGTCGATCGGGGGACCGGCAGCCGCTCCCGGCGCATCGACCCCGGCATCCTGTTCGGCTTGCTCACGGGTGTCGCGATCGCGGTCTACACGATCTGGGACGCGCACGCGGTGCGCACCTGGAACCTCTCACCGGTCGCGTTCATGGTCGGTACGAGCCTGCTGCAGGTGCCGTTCTACTCGATCGCGGTGCGTCGGCGCTGGGACGCCGTCTGGGCGCTCGGCCGCACGCAGTGGCGGCGGATCCTCGTCTTCGGCATCCTGTCGCCGCTGTCGTACATCCTGGTGCTGACCGCGATCCAGATCGCTCCGGTGGCGCTGGTGGCGCCGCTGCGCGAGGTGAGCGTCGTGCTGGTGAGCCTGTTCGGCGTGTTCGTGCTCCGGGAGTCGCGTCCGGGCTGGCGGATCGCGGCCTCGCTCGTCGTGGTCGCGGGGATCGTCCTGCTGGCCCTGTGATCAGCGGAAGCTGACGAGCCCGGCGTGCGCGGCCGTGACGAGGATCTGCACGCGGTCGCGCAGGTGCCACTTCGACATCATGCGTCCGAGGTGCGCCTTCACCGTGCCCTCCGAGACGATCAGAGCCTTCGCGATCTCGGCGTTCGACATGCCCTTCGCGAGGCAGTTCAGCACCTCGGTCTCGCGTTCGGTGAGAGGTTCGAGGGCATCGGCGTCGGCGGCGACGGGCGTGGAGTCGCGCACGTGCTTGATGAGCATCGAGGCGATCCGCGGGGAGAGCGAGCTCGCGCCGCTGTGCACCTCGCGAACGCCGATGACGATCTCTTCGGCGCTGGAGTCCTTGAGGAGGTAACCGGAGGCGCCGGCGCTCAGCATGGGGAGCACCGTGTCGCTGCCGTCGAGGGTCGTGACGGCGAGGACGCGGATGTGCGGCCAGCGTTCCGCGATCACACCGGTGGCCTCGATGCCGTCCATCTCCGGCATCTGGACGTCCATCATCACGACGTCCGGCTGCTCGCGTTCGACCGTGGCGATCGCTTCCACGCCGTCTTCCGCCTGGGCAATCACGGTGATCTCGGGGTCGCGGGAGACGAAGTGCGACAGCGCCGAGCGGACCAGGGGATCGTCATCGACGATCACGACACGGATTTCCTGCATGGGGGAAGCCTAACGGCGCGGGCGACGGGCGATGGTGATGTAGACCTTTGGCCAAAAACCTCTAGACGAGAGACAGATGTGCGCTCCGTGATTCGCCGAGAAGATGAATACAGACATCGACGAACGACTACAAAATGGAGGTGAACGTTATGACTTTCTGGCAGCAGGTTGGCAAGTTCTTTGGTCTCCACAACTAATCTAGTTGGCAAATAGGAGATAGTGAAGCATGGCCTTTGACCACTCGACCCGGGAATCCGCGGACACGCTCCGCCTCACCCGCGGCGAGAAGCTCAGTGCGATAGAACGGATCGTCGTTCTGGTGATCGTCTCGATCACCATCGCCGCAGACGTCATCGGCTTCTTCACCACACCGGGGGTCAACCCGGTCGCTCTCTTGGTGAGCGTCGCGTCCACAGCAGTGTTCGCGCTCTATCTCTGGAAGCCGCTCTTCGCGACGTGCGCTCTCGCCGTCGTGTTCGCGCTCTCCTTCATCCCCGGATCAGAACTCCAGGTCCTCACAGCCGCCGCCGTTTCGGCGGCCCTCGTCATGAGGCTCGGCTGGACCTCGCTGATCCTCTCGTACACCGGCGGATTCCTGGTCGCCGCGGCGCTCGTTCCTTTCGCCGCGGAACCCGGTGTCAACGTCAACGTCGGTCTCTATCTCGTCTTCGCCACGGTGGCCGGAGCCGTCGGGTTCGCCCTTCGGCTCGCGTTCGCCCGTGGCAGCCGCCTCGAACGGGAACTCGAGGCGCGCGCCGAGCAGGAACGGCAGGCCGTCCTCGCCGAGCGACGCTGGATCGCCGGCGAGCTGCACGACAGCATCGCGCACCACCTCACGGTGGTCGCGCTGCACGTGCAGATGCTCGAAGACCCTCAGACGAGTTCCGACTCTCAGGAGGCGATCCGTGTCGCCGCCCGCAAGGCGATGACCGATCTCCGCTTCGTGATCGAACTCGCCGACGACGGACCGCAGTCGTCGAGCGTGCAGACCGGCGACCTCGCCGCCGCGATCGACGAGGCGGCGGAGGAATTCGAAGCCGCCGGGCACTCCGTCGTCCGAGCGGGTGATCCGCAGGACGAGCGAATTCCGCGAGCGGTCGAGATCGTGCTGGCACGCATCACGCGGGAGTCGGCCACGAACATCCTCAAATACGCCGGACCCGGCGAGGTGCAGATCACCCTCGCCGTGGACGATGAGGTGGCGCTCCTCACGCTGCGCAGCCCTCTGCCGACCACGCCGCGGCGCGAGCTCTCCTCGAGCCGCACGGGCCTCGGCCGCATGGCGGAGCGCGTCATGGGCGCGAGCGGCGAATTCAGCGCCGGGGAAGTGGAAGGATCCTGGGTCGTGTCGGCCCGCCTTCCCGTGGTCTGATGCTCTAGAGTGTGGGAGCGCCCTTTCCACGATCCGCGGGATTCTAGACGAAAGTCTAAGAAAGTCTCGACGTTCGACCCTGTGGAACGTGTTGCAGGCGGCCGTATTCTGAAGGCTCCCCAGATAAAGCGTCCCCAGCGCTGCGATCGCGGGCGCGGTCTTTCTGGCTTCTGAAATACTTGCGCGCTCGCGATCGCCTTCTGCGTTAACGGCCGATTCTGCGGCCTCCGAGCAGGCGTCCTCGTCTGCGCTATCCGCCGACTGCGCGCATGTAGTGCCCGTCGGTCGAGATGCCGGACGCGGCGACCGTGAAGCGCACGACCTCACTCAGGTAGCGGTCCTCCGAAGCTTCGAAGATCCGCCCCTCCGCGTCGCGGGACGTGCGGGTCAGGCGGAGGATGGGTGTGCCGCGCGGAACGCGCAGCAGGGCGGCATCCTGATCGTCGGCGGCGACCGCATCGATCACGTGCTGCAGCGTGACGATCGGGTGCCCGACCGACGCGAGGTGCTCGGTGATCGACACCTGGTCGAGATCCACGTCGAACAGCGGCCGGCCCGCGACCTCGGTGTAGTTGAGGCGCTCGAGCATCGTGGGTCTTCCGTCGAGGAGGCGCAGCCGCACGACACTGACGATCGTGTCGCTCGGGTCGACATCCAGCGCCGCCGCCATGTCACCGGCGCGGCGCAGGCTCAGCTCCTGGGTCTCGGCCCCGGGGGAGACCCCCAGCTCGCGTGCCCAGCGCGTGAACGGCACCGACACGTCCACCGACTGATTCGCCTTGCGGGCGACGACCCTGGCCGGTCGCCCCCGGCTGGTCTCGATCAGGCCCTCGCCACGCAGCGCCGCCAGAGCGTTGCGGATCGGGCCACGAGAGGTGTGCCATCTCTCGGCGAGCTCCGCCTCGGTCGGGACGTCGTCGCCGGGACGAAGCCCTCCGGCAGTGATCTGCGCGCGGAGGTCGTCGGCGATCTGGGTGTACACAGCTTCAGCCACATAGGTACATTACTTGGTCAGGCCAGGAGAAAGCGACCCCGTTTCTGGAGTGTTCATCCAGACGAATGCTCGGTTAACGAGCTCTGAACAAATCCGAGTTAGGTACATATCTCGGCGTTCCACCTGCGAGAGTCTTCCGTGGATCACCCCTCACACCCTGAAAGGTCCTCATGAAGCTTCGCGCTCTTCCCGCCCTCGCCGGCGTCGCGCTCCTCGCCCTCGGCCTCGCCGCCTGTGCCGGTTCCGCCGAGGCCACCGGCACCCCCGGCGCCGACGACTCGTCGACCACGAGCGGTTTCGCCGTCGACGAGAACACCCTCGTGTTCGGTGTCGTCCCCGACTCGGTCGACACCGAGACGAACTACCAGCCGCTCATGGACTACATCGCCGACCTCACCGGCAAGACCGTCGAGTACCACGAGTCCACCGACTACGCGGCGCTCATCGAGGCCGCTGTCGCCGGCAAGGTCGACGTGGCCTCGTTCTCCGGGTTCACCTACGTCACCGCCACGAACAACGGCGCCAAGCTCACCCCGATCTCCTCGATCGTGACGGAAGAGGGCCAGGAGCCCGGCTACTACTCGCAGGCGATCGTCCCCGCGGACAGCGACATCTCCAGCCTCGAGGACTTCAAGGGCAAGAAGGTCTGCTTCGTCGACCCGTCCTCGACCTCGGGTTACCTGTTCCCGTCGTACAACCTGCTCGAGGCCGGCGTCGACCCTAAGACCGACATCACCCCGGTCTTCGCGGGCAAGCACGACGTCAGCGTCACCAAGGTCGGCGAAGGCGTCGAGTGCGAGGTCGGTTTCGCCGAGGACTCCGAGGCCGAGAAGTCGGACAAGGTCAAGGTCATCGACGAGACGATGGTGCCCGGCGCCCCGCTCGTGTACTCCTCGACGCTTCCCGATGATGTGTCGAAGCAGCTCATCGACGGGCTCTCCGAGGTCACCATCGACGACATCATCGCCGCGGGCATCGACAGCGCTGACAGCGACTCCTTCCGCAGCGTCTTCTACGCCACCAAGCCGGTCGACGACGCCTACTACGACCTGATCCGCGACATCTGCAAGGAGACCGAAGCGGAGCAGTGCCAGGGCTGAGCCCGGTCTGACCCCTTCGCCTCACCCGGTGCCCTCCGCCTCGTCCGCCCCGCGCGGCGAGCCGGAGGGCCCGCCGCTCGACACACCACATCACAGGAGCTACGACATGACCGCCTCGGCATCCGACGCCCTCATCCGTCTCGACGGCGTGACGAAGACCTTCGGCACGACCACTGCACTGAAGGGCGCCTCGCTCGAGGTCTCCCGCGGCGAGATCATCGTTCTCCTCGGCCTCTCCGGATCGGGGAAGTCGACCTTGCTGCGCCACCTCGACGGGCTCGAGGTCCCCACCGCAGGCTCGGTGGAGGTGCTCGGCTCGCAGGTTCCCTCACTGAAGGGCCGTGGACTCCGGGGCCTTCGCAGCCGCGTCGGCTTCATCTTCCAGCAGTTCGAGCTCGTGCCCTCGCTCACCGTGCTCGAGAACGTGCTCACCGGATCGCTCTCGAGCGTGCGGGGGCCGCGCCTCGGACTCTGGGGCTACTCGCGGGCCGCCAAGCTCACCGCGCTCGAGCACCTCGACCGCGTGGGACTGCTCGACCGTGCCTACCAGCGTAGCGACACCCTCTCCGGCGGACAGCAGCAGCGCGTCGCCATCGCCCGTGCCCTCATGCAGAAGCCAGACATCCTGCTCGCCGACGAGCCGGTCGCCTCGCTCGACCCGGAGTCCAGCGAGCAGGTCATGGCTCTCATCCGCGAGATCGCCGCCGACGAGGGACTCACCGTGGTGTGCAGCCTGCACCAGGTCGACCTCGCCATCAGCTGGGCCGACCGCATCGTCGGGCTCCGCCACGGCGAGGTCGTGCTCGACACCCCCACGACCGACCTCACCAAGGCCGAGGTCATGGAGATCTACGGTCGCGTCGCGACCACCACCGCCGAGATCCGCGCCGTGCAGGAAGAGCTGGTCGTGGCGGCGGCGCAGGTGGCGGCATCATGACGGCGCTGGACGCGTCGACGAGCTCGGCGACCCAGAGCGGGGGAGCGTCCCCCCGGGGCGGCGCCCACACCGTCGCCGAGCGCGCACCGAAGCGGCCGATCTCGGCGGAGCGCATCGCGGCATCCCTCACCCTCGTAGCCCTCGTGGTGCTCGGCATCCTCGCCGTCCGCGACGTCGACATCTCGATCCCGGCGATGGTGCAGAGCTGGGGCAACGCAGAGAACTTCATGGCCCGCGTCGGCGGTCTGTCGTTCCCCGAGCCCGCCGACCTGGCCTGGCTGATCGCCCTCACCGTCGGCCTCGTGCTGGTCGGAACCCTGCTGGCCGCCGTGCTGTCCGTGCCGATCGCCTACCTCGCCGCGTCCAACACGACACCGGGGAACGGCTGGCGCGCGGCAGCCCGGTTCATCGGCGTGCTCACCCGTGCGCTGCCCGACGTGGTCCTCGCGATGGCGTTCGTGCTGATGTTCTCGCTCGGAACGCTCCCCGGCATCCTCGCCATCGGCATCCACTCGATCGGCATGATCTCGAAGATGTTCGCCGACGCGATCGAGCAGATCGACGAAGGCCCCCGTCTCGCCATCCGCGCCGCCGGCGGCTCGAAGATGCAGGAGTTCAGTGCCGGCATCCTGCCGCAAGTGCTGCCCAGCTGGGTCGCGACGGTGCTGCACCGCAACGACATCAACCTGCGCGGCAGCGTCGTGCTCGGCTACGTCGGCGTCGCCGGACTCGGCCTCGAGATGTCGTACGCGTTCAAGTCGCTCAACTACGGCAAGGGCCTCGGCATCGCCCTCGTCATCTTCATCCTCTGCATCATGATGGAGATCGTCTCCAGCCTGGTCCGCGGGGCGATGCTCGGGGAACAGAGGCACACCCGCTCCTGGATGGACCGGATGCTGCATCCGCGACTCGGCGCGCGGGCCGCATCGGCACCCGACGCGCGACCAGCCTGGGCCGTCAGCCCGCAGACGGCCGTGCGGCGCCCCTGGACCGCGCAGCGCGTGCGCCACACGATCGCCGGTGTCGTCGCCGTGCTCGTCGTGATCGGCAGCGTCGTGGTCAGCCAGATCAACTGGATGGACTTCTTCACCTTCTGGGCCAAGCTTCCCGAGGTCGCCGCCCGGTTCTGGCCGCCCTCGTTCGGCAGCTACGACGCGAGCGCGATGTTCGAAGCCATGCGCGACACGGTCGCGATCGCGCTCGCCGCCACCGTGCTCACGCTGCTCCCGTCGCTGCTGCTCGGCTCGCTCGCTGCGCGCAACGTCGCTCCGAGCTCAGGGGCACGGGGAACGGCTCGACTGCTGCTCGTCGGCATCCGCGGCATCCCCGAGCTGATCCTGGCGATCGTGCTCGTGGTCATCACCGGCCTCGGCGCGCAGGCGGGCGTCATCGCCCTCGCGATCGGCGGCATCGGGCTGCTCGGCAAGCTCATCGCCGACTCGTTCGAAGAGGTCGATCGCGGCCCCGAGCGTGCGCTGCGCGCGGTCGGCGCGACGCGTCTGCAGACCTACGCGTCGGCGACCGTGCCGCAGGGGATGCAGGCGCTCATCGGACACAGCTTCTACATGCTCGACACGAACATCCGTGCGGCGACGATCCTCGGCATCGTCGGTGGCGGCGGCGTCGGATACTACCTGCTCAACGCGAGCCAGGGGTCGCGCTACGAGACCGTGACCGCGATCGTGCTGATGATCCTCGCCACCGTGCTCGTGGTCGAAGGGCTCGCCATGTGGATGCGGAAGGTGTTCCGATGAACGGCACGCAGAACACGGCAGATGTCGTCGTCGTCGGCTCCGGCATCGTCGGTCTCGGCGCGGCCTATGCGGCGGTACGTCGCGGGCTGCGCGTGATCGTGGTCGACCGCACCGACGCCCCGGTCGGCGCGACGATCCGCAACTTCGGGCACCTCTGCATCGGCGCACAGGGTGGGGAGGCGCGACGCTACGCCGACGTCTCCCGCGAGCTTTGGCTGCGCCTCGCCCAGGACGCCGGCTTCTGGCTACGCGAGTCCGGCACGCTCGTGGCCGCCCGCCACGGCGACGAGCTCGCGGTGCTCGATGCCGCATCCCGCGACGGCGGCATCCGCATGCTCGAGGCCGACGAGCTGCTGCGCCTCGCCCCGCTGCGGGCCGAGGGCCTCGTCGGCGGCGCGCACATCGAGGTCGACCTGCAGACCGATCCGCGCACCGCGGCCACGGCGATCGTGCGTCATCTCGCGAGCCTCGGGGTGGAGTTCCGGTTCCGGACCGCGGTCACCGCGGTGGGAGCGGGGCGGGTCGAGACCACCCGCGGCCCGATCCGCGGCGGGAGCGTCGTCGTCGCGGTGAACCACGACATCGACCAACTGCTCCCCGAGGTCGCCGAGCGGCACGGGATCGAGCGCTGCGCCCTCGACATGATGCGGGCGGCGGTGTCGTTCCGGCATCCGCTGGCCGCACCGCTGCTCACCGGCTGGTCGCTCGTGCGCTACGGCCGGTTCGCGGACGGTCCGGAGGCGACCGCACTGCGGGAGCGCCTGCACACCGAGCGCCCCGACCTGGCCGCACTCGACCTCAACCAGATGTACACGCAGCTGCCGGACGGAACGCTCATCATCGGCGACTCGCATGCGACCGCGGTCGCCCCGGCGCCGTTTCAGCCCGAGGCGGCCTTCACGGCGTTCCTCGACGAGGCTGCGGCGCTGTTCGACGCACCGGCTCCGCGCGTGATCGAGCGGTGGCAGGGCGTCTACGCGAAGGGGCCGCAGGAGTTCCTGATCGACCGCGGCGACGACGGCGTGCTGGTGATCGCCGCGACCACCGGCATCGGGATGACGACGGGCCTCGGACTCGCCGAGGAGAACCTCTCCGCCGCTTTCGGGTGGACGGCAGCAATGGAAGGAACATCATGACCACCTCTCTCGAACTCATCGTCCTCGACATGGCGGGGACCACCGTGCTCGACGACGGCGTCGTGGAGCAGGCGTTCCAGCGCGCCGCCGAGCGCACGGGCGTCGCCGACCGGATGCCGTGGGCCGAAGCCCTCGACTACGTGCGCGTGACGATGGGGCAGTCGAAGATCGACGTGTTCACCCACCTCGCCTCCGGCGACCGGGCTGCGGCGGAACGCGCCACCGCCGCGTTCGAGGCGGCGTACGCCGAGATCGTCGTCGAGCAGGGTGTCTCCGAGATCCCCGGCGCAGCGGACGCCATCCAGGATCTGAAGGATGCCCGACTGAAGGTCGTGCTGACGACCGGGTTCGCGCCGGTGACCCGCGATGCGCTGATCGACGGACTCGGCTGGCGCGACCTCGTCGACGTCGCCCTGTCTCCCGTCGACGCGGGTCGTGGCCGCCCTGCGCCCGACCTCGTGCTCACGGCGCTGCTCCGCACCCAGACCTCCTCGGTGCAGGCGGTCGCCGTCGCCGGAGACACCGTCAGCGACGTCGAGTCCGGGCGTCGGGCCGGTGCCGGCTTCGTCGCCGGTGTGCTCAGCGGTGCCCATGATCGCCCGGCGCTGAGCGCCGCGGGGGCGGATGCCGTGCTGAGCGATGTGACGGCCCTCCGCGGCGTGCTCGCGCAGCGCGAGCTGCTTCCCCTCGTCGCCACCTCCTGAGCGGGATCGACATGGGAACGCTGCTGGTCCGTCCACCCGGTCACCGCCGTGACGTCGCGCTGCGCCCGGCGGCGACGGCGATGGTCTGGATCGGCGAGGGCCACCCGCACGAGACGATCGCGGTGCCGGGGGTCGCGCTCGCCGACGGCGACGTGCTCGTGGCGGTCGAGATGTCGACGATCTGCGGCTCCGACGTGCACACGGTGCAGGGACGACGATCCGCCCCGACCCCTCTCGTGCTCGGTCACGAGAGCGTCGGCAGGGTGATCGCGACCGGCGACACCGGTGCGAACACCGTCGACGGCACACCGCTGCGCATCGGCGATCGCGTGGTGTGGTCGGTGACGATCTCGTGCGCGAGCTGCGACCGATGCCTGCGGGGGATGCCGCAGAAGTGCCGCAACCTGGGAAAGTACGGGCACGACCGGGTCGGCGCCCACGGCGACCTGACCGGTGCGTTCGCGAGTCACGTGCAGCTGCGTGAGGGAACCGCCATCGTGCGCGTGCCCGAGGCGCTGCCGGCATCCGTCCTCGCCCCCGCAGGGTGTGCGACCGCGACGGCCTGGGCGGCTGTGGCCAGGGCTGCGCGCGACCATGACCTCGAGGGTGCCGCCGTGCGGATCCACGGGGCCGGGCTCGTCGGGCTCACCGCCGCCGCGATCGCCGCGGAGCAGGGAGCGACGGTCGAGGTCCTCGACCCGAACCCGGAACGCCGCGCGCTCGCCGCCCGATTCGGGGCGACGAGTCTGGACCGGGAGCCCGACGTCGTGATCGAGGCCTCGGGGCATGCTGTGAGCGCGGCCGTCGACGGGGTGGCCGTCGGCGGCACGGTGGTGCTCGTCGGCAGCGTGTTTCCCGCCGACCCCGTGCCGTTCGACGCCGAGAGCATCGTGCGGCGCCTGGTCACCGTCACCGGCATCCACAACTACACGGGAGCCGAGCTCGCCGAAGCCGTCGGGTTCCTGGCGGGACGCGGACGCGCCTATCCGTTCGGCGACGCGGTCGGCGCGGTGCGCGGGCTCCACGAGATCGATGCCGCGCTCGCGGAGGCGGCGGCGCCCGGCGCACCCCTGCGGATCGGCCTGCTGCCGGGGCGCTGACCGCCGGCGCCAGCCAGCCACACCGACGACCTACGCGGGCTGTTGCCCGCTCCGGCGAGGACCCGCCTGTCGCAGACCTTCCGCATGGAAGGCGAGCAGCCGGACGGCAGCCTCGACCGTCGCCGCCAGCACCTCTTCGGGGTCGCCGGTGAGCGCCAGCCGACGGTGTCCGACGGCATCGGCAGTCGCCCATCCGAGGTAGACCGTGCCCGGGGCATGACCTCCCTCGGGATCGGGCCCGCCGACTCCGGTCGTCGACACGCAGAGGTCGGCGTCGAGCAGGTCGCGAGCCCCCGTCGCGAGCTGCTCGGCGCACGCCGCGGAACACGGATCCGTGCCGGGGACGAGCCCGAGCACGCGCTCCTTCACATCGGTCAGATACGCCACGACGCCGCCGGCGAACCACTCGGACGCCTCGGAACCCGCTCCCACCGTGCTCGCCAGCTGGCCGGAGGTGAGAGATTCGGCCACGGCCACACGGAGGCCGCGTTCGCGCGCGAGGTCGCTCAGTCGATCGATGTGTTCGGTCACTGGGAGATGCCCTTCAGCCCGCGACTTCCCTACGCGTTCTCCGCCGCGTCGGGCTGAGCAGACCCGTCCTGCGTGGATCCGTCGCCGTCGTAGTCCGGACGCGGTGGCTGCAGCGGCTGATCCGAGTACTCGCCACCCTTGCGGCCGCCGTACGGGCGCCCGTGGTCGGCGAACTCGTCGCGGGCGAACACCAGTGTCCACGGCCCCGCCGTGAAGTGCGCTCCGGTGCGGAGCGTCTCGGTGTCGTCGCCGGGGTGCGTGGCGTCTGCGCCGGCACTGGCGTTCATCTCACCTGCGCCGTGCAGGGTCAGCACGTACTCGTCGCGGTCATCGTGCGTGATCGTGGCGTGCACCGGGTCGGTGTCGGCCAGGCGCAGCTCGTTGCCCTCGGCGGACCCGATCCGCACCTCATCTGCTTCGAGCGCGAATTCGGTGCGCTCGTCGTCGCGGGTGATGCGCAGCCGCGGGTTGCCCGCGCCCCACTCGGCGTGTGTGGTTCCGGGGGTGTAGCCCTCGTCGGGGCGGTCGTCGATGTGTCGTGCGTTCATGGCAGTGGCCTCCTCGAGCTCGGGTATCCGAGATTAGGCGGGGGTGCGCGTTCTGCCGAGGGGGTTGACTTCGCGATGGCGGACACGCATCCGCCTTCGTGCGGAACAGAGGCGGAATACTGTCGCCGCGTGAGCGAGAATGGGGTGAGCCGTCGTCTCGGCCAGGCTGCGACCAAGGAGCACAGAATGGGCAAGTTCGTCTACGAAGGCGGAGTGAAGACCGAGATCGAGGACCGCGCTCTCACCCACCTGCAGTTGGTCATCACGGCCAAGCTGCGGCGCGGGGAGCCGTTCCCGTTCAGCTGGCGTGAAGATGCGAGCGTCGGTGGCGGACGCACGACCGTGTGGATCCAGCCGGGCAGCTCCCTGGTGTTCAAGTACTTCGGTAGCCGCCAGCCGTCCATCAATCGGGCGTGGATCGAGGCCCTGGCCTTCACCGCGAACGCGCCGAGCGGCCTGTACCTCGTACCCGAGCCCGCCGAGGCCGGTACGGAGCCCGGCACGGAAGAGATCCCGGTCACGCCTCAGCTCTGACCCGCTGCGGCGACCGCGCCGCTGCCGTCGTGCTCCGCCTCGAGAGCGGCGGGGGATGGAACCCCTCACGTCGCCGCCTCCCTGCCGGGCTGTCAACCCCCTGCACCGGCGGCCGTCGATCGGGAAGAGTCGGTCGGACACCCCGAGACGAGGAGGATCGGCCATGACCGACAGCAATTCCGACCCGCGGCACGCGCATCGCGAAGAAGGCTTCCCCGCGCAGCAGCAGGATCAGCCAGGGCTCACGGAGCTGACACGTCCTGACCCCGACCACGGCGAGGAGAGCTACGTCGGCCACGGCCGCCTGGCAGGGCGCCGCGCACTCATCACCGGTGGCGACTCTGGCATCGGGCGAGCCGTCGCGATCGCCTTCGCGCGAGAGGGCGCCGATGTCGCGATCGCACACATGCCGGAGGAGCAGGACGACGCGGAGGACACTCTCGCCCTGGTCCGGGAAGCCGGACGCACGGGTGTGAGCTTCGCCGGCGACCTGCGCGACGAGGCCTTCGCGACCGATATCGTCGCCCGGACGCGGAGCGAACTCGGCGGACTCGACACCCTCGTGCTCAATGCCGCCTACCAGCACGACATCGACGGCTTCGGGAGCCTGGAGACCGACCGGATGCGGCGCGTGTTCGACACGAACCTCGTCGGCCTGCTGTTCTCGGCCCGCGCCGCATACCCCGACCTGGAGCCCGGCGCGAGCATCATCGTGACGGCATCCGTCCAGGCCTACAATCCGTCGCCGGGCCTCATCGACTACGCGATGACCAAGGCCGCTCAGGTCGCTTTCGTGAAGGCACTCGCCGAGGAGGCCGGCCCCAAGGGCATCCGGGTGAACGCCGTGGCGCCCGGTCCGATCTGGACGCCGCTGATCCCCGCGACCGGCTGGGATGCCGAGCGGTTGGCGACCTTCGGCCAGGACACGCCGCTCGGACGCGCGGGCCAGCCGGCGGAGCTCGCGGGGGCATACGTGTACCTCGCCTCGGCCGAGTCTTCGTACACGTCGGGCTCGGTGATCGCGGTGACGGGCGGCAAGCCGCTCTGAGCCCGGTTCTGCCGCCGAGACCCCGCTTTCGCGTCGAAACCCCCGGGTAGCGGCGCATGCAGCCCGGGGTCTCGGCGCGTACCGGGGGTCTCGGCGACGCGGCGACGCGGCGACGCGGGCCGCGGGCCGCCCGCCTAAGCTTGTCTGGTGCAGAAGCCCGCGGCGTCCGGCCCCCTCGTGGGCGTCGCACTCGTCATCGGCTCGTGCCTCTCGCTGCCCTTCGGGGCGGCCGTGGCTGCACAGCTTTTCCCGGTGCTCGGGCCGTGGGGTGTGACCTCGCTGCGCGTCGCGATCGCCGCGATCCTCCTCGTCGTCATCGTGCGGCCGCGGCCCGGCAAGTGGACCCGCCCGCAGTGGCTCGCCGCCGTGCTCTTCGGCGTCTCGCTCGCCGCGATGAACGGCTTCTTCTACGCCGCGATCGACCGCATCCCGCTCGGCCCGGCGGTCGCGATCGAGTTCCTCGGTCCGCTCGTGCTCGCCGCGGTGCTGACCCGTCGCCTCGCGGATGCCGCCTGGGTCGGCGTCGCCCTCCTCGGCATGGTCGCGCTGGGCATCGACGGCCTGATCGGGGCCGAGCCGCTCGACCCGCTCGGGCTCGTGTTCATCCTCATCGCCGCCGGGTTCTGGGTGATGTACATCCGCATGAGCGCCCGCGTCGGCGCCCTCATCCCGGGCAACAGCGGCCTCGCGATGGGGCTCGTCGTGGCGGCCGTGCTGCTCATCCCGGTCGGCATCCCGGCAGCGTCGACCGTCGCGATGGATCCGCAGCTGCTGCTGCTCGCCGCCATCACCGCGGTGCTGTCGTCGGTGATCCCGTACAGCTTCGAACTGGCCGCGCTGCGTCGTCTGCCGCAGCGCGTGTTCGGCGTGCTCCTGAGTCTGGAGCCCGCGTTCGCGACGTTGGCCGGCTGGCTGATCCTCGGTCAGGACGCGACTCCGTTGCGGATGCTGGCGGTCGCCCTCGTGATCGCCGCCAGTGTGGGGACCACGCTCGGCGTGCGGAAGGACCGCCGTGACGGCGGCCCTTCCGGCCCCTTCACCGCCCCGATACCGCTGCCCGACTGACCGCGGGCGTCGGCAGCGGGAACCGTCGACGCAGGATGACGCGCTGCACGAGCGTCCACACCACGGTGACGGTCAGATACAGCGCAGCCGCGAGCGGTACGAACGCCGCGAACACCGCCGTCAGGTAGTGCAGGGACGACATCACACGCAGCATCGTCGGGGAGTTGAGCGGCGACTCGTCGCCCTCGACGGGCGTCGGGCGGAACACCCGGCGAGTGACCTCGGCGACCGCGATCATCACCGCGAGCAGCACCCCGAAGACGAGGAACGTCGCAGGCGTCGCCGTGCCGCCGAACAGCGCCGAGACCAGGCTCGTGCCCAGCGGAGCGCCGAACAGGTCGTGCGCGAGCAGCTCGTTCGGGTGCCCGGCGATCTCCGGCCGGAGGAACAGCGTGTAGAGGATGCCGACGACCGGGGCCTGCGCGAGCACCGGGAGCATGCCTGCGAACGGAGAGGTGTTCTCGGCCTTGTTCAGCGCCATCATCTCCTTCTGCAGGCGTTCGGGGTTCTTCTTGTGGCGGCGCTGCAGCTCGCGCAGCTTCGGGGCGAGGCGCGCCCTGGTCTGCTCGGCCTTGGCCTGCGAGATGCCGACCGGGATGAGCAGTGCCCGCACCAGCAGCGTGACGAGCACGACGGCGAGGGCGGCGGCGGAGGCCCCGGCGATCGGGGTGAGGAGGTCGGCGAGCCCGGTCAGTGCGCCGTAGGCGGCGTCGAGCAGGGCGGCGAGAGGGGGGAAGGCAAAGGGGTCCATGGAAGTGTCCGTTCGTGGCGTCGGGAAGGGTCGGCGAAGGCCGCGCTGTCCCGTCGTACGGACGGACTACGCGGCGGTCGCGACTCCCGGCGCCCGTGGGCGCGGATGCCCTGCAGCATCAGGATCGCTCTGCGTGAGAAGGGTTCCGACGTCGATGGCCCGCAGCGGATGCGGGGCGTCTGAGGTGGCTCCGGGGCGCACGCTCAGCACGATCGCGAGCGTGAGCGCCGTCACGGCGAGCAGCGCGATGGCGAGGCCGAGGGCCGCGGCATCCGGCATCGAGACGAGTCCGAGTGCGGTCGCGACGAAGCTCAGCATCTGCCCGAACCACTCGCTCATGCGCACTCCCTTCTGCAGCCGAGGGTAGCACCGGGGCCTGCGAGACCGGCCGTCACGGTCGACCGTCCGCCTGCGCTGCGGGCGTAACGTCGAAGCATGAGTGACCTTCGCGCCCTGCTCGGGATCGAGCATCCGATCATCCTCGGCCCGTTCGGCGGGCTCTCCTCGACCTCGCTCACCGCCGCGGTGAGCAACGCCGGCGGACTCGGCTCGTTCGGCCTGTACGGCTACGACGGCGACCGCATCCGCGCGACCGGGGCCGAGCTGCGTGCGGCGACCGACCGGCCGTTCGCGGTCAACGTCTGGCTCCCCACGGGCGACGAGGTCGAACCGAATCCGCAGCACGCGATCTTCGCGCAGGCGCTGCAGCCGTTCTACGAGGCGGTCGGTGTCGACGTGCCGGCCCGGCCGGAGCGGTACAACCCGCCGCTCGAGGAACAGCTCGAGGCGATCTGGGAGATCGCGCCCGCAGTGCTGAGCGTGGTGTTCGGCGTGCCGACAGCGGCGATCGTCGAAGAGGCGCGTCGCCGCGGCATCCGTGTCGTCGGTACAGCGACCACCGTGGCCGAGGCCGTCGCCCTGGACGAGGCGGGCGTGGATGCCGTCGTCGCGACCGGAGCAGAAGCGGCCGGCCACCGGGTGTCGTTCCTGCGCCCGGCCGAGGAGTCGCTGGTGGGGACGTTCGCCCTGGTGCCGCAGGTCGTGGACGCGGTCGGAGTGCCCGTGATCGCGGCGGGTGGGATCGCCGATCGGCGTGGGGTGGCCGCGGCGTTCGCGCTGGGGGCTTCGGGCGTGCAGGTCGGGACGGCGTTCCTCGCGACGTCGGAGTCGGCCACGAACCAGGCGCATCGCGACGCCATCCGCTCGACCGCCGCCGACGAGACCGTGCTCACGCGGGCGATGAGCGGGCGACTGGCGCGCGGCACACGTAACCGCGCCGTGCGGGCGATCGAGGCGAGCGGCACGATCGCGCCGTTCCCGATGCAGAACTGGCTCACGGGCCGCTTCCGCACCGCGGCCGGACAGCAGAACCTGGGTGAGCTGCAGTCGCTGTGGATGGGTCAGGCCGCACCGCTCGTGCAGTACGACTCCGCCGCCGAGGTGTTCGCCGAGCTGCTCGCAGGGGTTCCGGAAGCTCCCTGACGCTCGCTCTGCTGTGTTCCGGTCGCAGTTCCTGCCGCGCTGCTGTGTTCCGGTCGCAGTTCCTGCCGCGCTGCTGTGTTCCGGTCGCACTTCCTGCCGCGCTGCTGTGTTCCGGTCGCACTTCCTGCCGCGCTGACGGCCTCGGGGCGGCAGGAACTGCGACCGGGGCGGAGGATGCGGACCGGGGCGGAGGATGCGGACCGGGGCGGCGGGTGCGGACCGGGGCGGCGGGTGCGGACCGGAGCGCGGGGTGCGGACCGGGGCGGATGGTGCGGACCGGGGCGGAGGACCGGGGGCTAGAGGATGACCGTGGACTTGCCGTGCACGATCACGCGGTCCTCGGCGTGCCACTGCACGGCGCGGGCGAGCACCAGGCGCTCGACGTCGGCACCGCGGCTCTGCAGCTGAGCCGCCGACTCGGAGTGGGTCACGCGCGTGACATCCTGCTCGATGATCGGGCCCTCGTCGAGGTCGGCCGTCGCGTAGTGCGCGGTCGCGCCGATGAGCTTGACGCCGCGGTCCTTGGCGCGCGCGTACGGGTTCGCGCCGATGAACGCGGGCAGGAACGAGTGGTGGATGTTGATCACCGGCACCTCGAGGCGCGTGATGAAGTCGTCGGTCAGGATCTGCATGTAGCGGGCGAGCACCACCAGGTCGACGTTTCCGTGCAGCAGTTCCAGCTGACGCTGCTCCATCGCGGCTTTGTCGCCGGAGGGGATGTGCACGAACGGCACCCCGAAGGAGCGGACGGACTCCGCCAGATCGGGGTGGTTGGAGACGACCATCGTGATGTCGATGTCGAGCTGGCCGCGCTGCGTGCGCCACAGCAGCTCCATCAGGCAGTGGTCGTACTTGGAGACGAAGATCGCGACGCGCTTGCGCCGGGCCACGTCGTGCAGCGACCACTCCATCCCGAAGCGCTCGGCCACGGCGGCGATGTCGGCTTCGAGGGCCGGGCGTGCGGCGGAGAGCCCGTCGAGGTGGATCACGGTGCGCTGGAAGAAGCGTCCGCCCTCGGAATCGGTGGAGTGCTGGTCGAGCGAGATGATGTTCGCGCCGTGCTGGGCGAGCACCCCGGCGACAGCGGCGACGATGCCGGGCTGGTCGTCGCAGGCGATGAGCAGGCGGGCGGTATCGGGCTGAGACATGGGGGCTCCTCGAGGGTGTGCATCGATTCTGCCGTGGATGCACAGCGGGGGCGAATCGCGGGAGGCGACTCGCTACTCTGAGTCTCGTGGAAGCGAGTGACCTCGGCCTGGTGCTGATCCCCCTGTTGGCCGTCGCCGCGCCCCTGCTCGCCCGCGGCGTGCGCCCGGTGGTGCGGGTGCCCATCGTGGTGTTCGAGCTCGTGCTCGGCATCCTCGTCGGACCCGCCGTGCTCGGCTGGGTCGAGCCGGGGCCGCTGCTGGAGAAGCTCAGCGACTTCGGTCTGGCGCTGCTGTTCTTCGTGGCCGGCACCGAGATCGACTTCAAGATGGTGGCCGGGAAGCCGCTCGCCCGGGCTTCAGCGGGCTGGCTGCTCAGCGTGCTGCTGGGCATCGGGCTCGGCTTCTTCTTCGCGCCGGGCGAGGGGATGGTCGTGATCGGGATCGCGCTCAGCTCCACGGCGCTCGGCACGCTGATGCCCATCCTGCGCGATGCGCGCGAGCTCGACACACCCTTCGGTCGGGCGATCAGCACGATCGGGGCCGTCGGCGAGTTCCTGCCCCTGATCGCGATCTCGATCTTCCTGAGCACGCGGACCACGCCCATCGCCACGGCGGTCCTGCTGACCTTCGTCGTGCTGGCCGGCCTCGCAGTGCTGCTGGCGCATCGCGTGCCGCACGGTCGTCTGCACCGCATCGTCCTGGCCACCCTGCACACCTCCGACCAGTTCGGGGTGCGCTTCGTGATCCTGCTCATCGCGGCGCTGGTCGGACTCAGCGTGATGCTCGACCTCGACATGCTGCTGGGCGCGTTCGTAGCCGGCGCGGTCTGGCGCATCATCATGGCGCGGGCGCCCAAGGAATCCGCCGAGCAGGTCGAGAGCAAGATCGAGGCCATCGCGTTCGGCTTCCTCGTGCCGATCTTCTTCCTGTACACCGGCGTCACGTTCGACCTGCAGGCGCTGCTCACCTCGCCCACGGCGCTGGCGCTGGTGCCGATCTTCCTGATCGCGCTGCTCGTGATCCGCGGTGCGGCCGCGCAGCTCTCGGCGCCAGCGGGGATGAGCGTGCGCGACCGTGCGGCGCTCGGCCTGCTCGCCGCCACCGGCCTGCCGATCATCGTCGCGGTCACCGCCATCGGCGTGGATCAGGACATGCTCGACACCGGCACGGCCGCGGCCCTCGTCGGAGCAGGCATGCTGTCGGTACTGCTGTATCCGCTGATCGGCATGACCCTCCGTGGGGATCGCGAAGAGGTCGTCGGTCCGGCACGCGCGGGCGAGTCGCTGCAGGGGGAGCTGTGACCTCGGCATCCGCTCTGCTGACGGCCGCCGTGGCCGATCTCGCCGGGTCTCCGAAGGAGGGTCTCGGCGAGCAGCGCGACTCCCGGTGGCGGGGCCGCCGCATCGTGCGGGTGGGCGAAGCCTGGCATCTGGGCGTGCTGCTGCTGACCGAGACCCACGCGCTGGCGACCGCCGAGGTGCTGCGGGCGGCCGACCCCGGCCGCCGTGGCTACACGGCCGAGTCGGCGCGAGAGCGTGCCGAGCGCCGGGCCGAGGCTCTGCGCGGTGGCTTCGGCGAGGGCGAGGTCGTGCACGTGGGGTGGAGCGTGATCGACGTCGATGCGGTGGATGCCGGGGGCTCGTCGGGTCCGCTGTCTCTGGTCGACGGGGTCCCGTCGGTGCGTTGGAGCACGGCGGGCGGGTTCATGCCCCTGGAGGCATACCTGCGCGAGCGCGTCGCTCTGCTGCGTGACGGAGTGGCGAGCTGACGTCGGCGAGCTGATTCGATCCGGCCTGACTCAGCCCGGCCCGATTCAGGCGAACGTCTCGGCGAATCGCCGCAGGAGTGCAGCGCCCTCGGTGACCGATGCCGCGAGCACCTGCTGCTGCACCGCGTCGAACTCGTCGGGGTCGAAGTAGCCGGTGGTGCGGTAGAACGTCATCCGGTCGGCGAAGTCGCGGGGAGTGGGCTCGGGGTGGAACTGCGCCGCGTAGAGGTGCGTGCCCACCCGGTAGGCCTGCACAGGGCAGA
Organism: Microbacterium sp. GQ128; assembly: GCF_059758615.1. Classification (NCBI taxonomy): domain Bacteria; kingdom Bacillati; phylum Actinomycetota; class Actinomycetes; order Micrococcales; family Microbacteriaceae; genus Microbacterium; species Microbacterium sp. GQ128. The sequence continues at coordinate 272,642 of NZ_JCAXDY010000004.1, read as the reverse complement.
CGTCGTTGGTCGCGAGCAGCACCGCACCGGTCGGGGTGCTCTCTGCACTCTCCTTGTGCGCCGTGAAGACCGTCAGCGCGGAGCCGCTGGGGCCGAACACGGGGTCGGCGGCGCCGGCCTCGGTCACGTCGATCACGGTGGCGCTCGCGGGCTCCGGGGTGTCGGTGACGACCTCGCCGCCGAGCATGCGGGTCACGACGCCGATGCTGAAGCAGGTGAAGAACACGGCGACCTCCGCGGCGATCGCCGCATCGGCGAGGGTGCGCAGGTCGGCCTCGACACGCAGCTGCTCCGTGGATTTCACGGCGTCGGAGACGTTGTACGGAGACCCGCCGACCACGACCCCGTCGTAGCCGCGCACCCGTGCGATGTCGAGCGGCGTCTGCAGCAGGTCGAGCCGGTCGACGACGTCGACGCCGAGTGCCCGCCGGAACGATGCGTGCTCGGCATCCGCCGCCCCGAGCTCGGGGCGCACGCAGACGTAGAGGAGCGAGGCCATCAGGAGATTCTAACGAGCGCGACGAACGTCGCCGGTCACCGGGAGGAGTTCGCGGTGCGACCGCGGACGATGCCGACGAACGTCTCGACGTCGGGCGTGGTGCGCTCGCGCGGCCAGACGAGAGCGACGGTCGAGGTCGGTCCGTCGGCGAGGACGCGGTGATCGGCATCCTTGCGGTGATGCATGCGGGCGAGCGACATCGGCACGATCACGATGCCGACGCCGGATGCCGCGGTCACGATCGCCTGGTCGGTCGGCAGCGCGGCGAACCTCGCCGGTGTCGTCCCGGGCAGGTCGAGAGCACCGAGCACGTCGTCGGTGAGGCCGATCACGACCTCGCCTTCCAGGTCGGCGGCCGTGAGCTCCTCCGCGGCCATCAGATGCGAGTCGGCCGCGGCGACGACGACCGGGAGCTCGTCGTACAGGGGGATGATGTGCAGCGACTCGTCCGTCAGGGGCAGTCGCACCAGCGCGGCGTCGACCTCGTCGAGGGCGGTGCGCTGCGTGGCGGCCTCGATCGGCACGAGTTCGAGTGGCACGCGCGGCATCCGCTGCTTCCACGCGTCGATCCACTTGCCCGGAGTCGCACCGGGCACCGCGCCCAGACGGAAGGTGCGCGGTGCCTCTGGCTCGGTCTGCGGGGCATCGAAGACGACCTTGGCCGTCTTCTTCTTGGGCTTCTGCGGGGGGAACCGCTCGGCGGGAGCGGCCTTGTTCCGGCGTACGGGTGTGCCGCGGCCTGCGCCCTTCGCGGGCCGTCTTCCCTGATTCGCCATGGGGACAAGGCTACTCGGCGAGCGCGCCCGGCACCTCTCGTCGGTCCTCGGACGCCGCCGCCAGCTTCCGCTGTGCACGACGGATGAGACCCGCGGCCCCGCCGACGAGCAGCAGCACCCCGGCGGTGAGCAGGACGATCGCGGTGATCGTCGTGGGCGTCATGGTCATCAGCGTGTCCGCGATCGCTTCACGACGGGTGGCGTCGGCGAGCTGGCTGAGCGCGACGGCGGCGATGGATGCGAACAGGAGTCCCCAGATGATGGCCGCCCAGCGGGTGCGGGGACGGATGGTCGTCTCGGTGATCGGGGGAGTGCTCATCACTGGTCTTCCTTCTTCGGCTCGACGACGGTGATGGAGATCTCGCCGCTGTTCTGATCGATGGTGACGGGTTGGATGGTGGTGGTCGACGCGTTCTCCGCAGAGATGTTCTCGACGACGACCGACTCCCCGCCGCGCTGCGTGGCCGACCAGGTGCCGGAATCGATGACGTTGTAGTACTCGGCGTCGACGCGGGTCCAGGTGATGTCCGCCGTGTCGACGGTCGCACGCAGCTGCAGTTGGACGCCCGGATCCACCTGGATGAAGGTCGTGCCGGAGCCCTTCTCGATCACGATCGGCCGGGGCGCGTCGTCGTGCTGGTTCAGCGACACGTTGAGCTCGCCGAACGGCTGCCGGATGTGCTCCGCGCGGTAGTTCGTGACCGACGCCCAGCCGAGGGTGAAGCCCTGCAGGGTGGAGAACCCGCCGACGATGAGCCCACCCACCAGGGTGATGACGGTCGCGAAGGCCAGGAAGCCGCTGCGTCGGCGGAAGGCTCCGGCGACGATCATGCCGAGCGCCAGGATGAGGGCGGCGGCGAGCAGTCCGAGGGCGACACCGACCAGTTCGCCACCCGCGACGAGACCGACGGCGGCCCCGGTGATGATCGCGAGACCGAGGATGGTCGCGGCGAATGCGAAGCCGGCGCGCGGGTTCGATGCGCGGCGGATGCGGCGACGCTCGGCGGCCTCGGAGGCGAACACGGCGGCCTCGGCCTGGCGCTCACGGCGCAGCTGGTCACGGGCGGCGCGCTCGGCATCCTGCTGCTGACGTCGCCATGCCTGGTCCTGTTCCTTCCAGGCGGCGTTCTGGGCGCGCCACGCCTCGAGGGCGGCCGGGTCCTGCGAACCAGGGGGAAGCAGTGCGGGAGGTGCGGGCGGTATCGCCGCCGTCGCTGCGGGGTCGAGGGGCGGGAGCTCGGATGCCGAGCCATCGGATGCGACCACGGTGTTCGCGGTGTCGGCATCAGCCGCGGCGTAGGCGCCGTACGGGAGTGTGGCGTCCGTCCCCTCGGCGGTACCCGAACCGCCGAGGGTGACGGACGCGGCCGGGGCCGCCTGATCTGCGGAAGCCATCGGCAGATCCGGCGCGGAAGCACCCGGGGTGCGGCTCGCAGCACGCACGATCAGGATGAGCAGGACGGCGACGAGCACGAGGCCGATGATCCAGCTCATGAGAGACAGGGCCGACCAGCCGTCGTAGCCGAGCCCGAAGAGGCGTCCGGCGAGCGGAGCGGTCGGGAACAGGCCGATCACAGCCATCGCGAGGATGCCCCACTGCACCGGCTGGTAGTCGCGACGGAGCAGATCGCGGACGTGCACCCGGCCGTCGACATCCGGCAGCAGCGCCCAGGCCGCGGCGTAGAGGAAGATGACCGGCAGGCCGAAGAGGGCCGCGACCACGAGGACGCCGCGGACGATCAGCGGGTCGATCCGCAGGCGTGCGGCGATGCCCGCCGAGACGCCGCCGAGCCAGCCCTCGGACCGGGCGACGCCGAGCCCGGCGACCCAGAGGAGGAAGCGTTCGGCTCCGCGAGGGATGCCGGGGCCCGGTGTGCCGGTGGCCGGAGCGGCGTGGTCGGCGGGGGGCGGTGGCGCAGTCGGAATCGTCATGCTTCGATCCTGGCGGCAGCGGTCGGTTCCCTGCCATGGGGGGAACCCCTGAGCGACCCCTGATTCTGCGCCGGGGAGGACCCGGGCAGGGCACGCGGATGATTGGATGGCGTCATGTCCTCTTCGGCGCACGCTTCTGCGCGACCTCCGCGCGTGGCGGCTCCGCCGCGCCCGCCGCTGACCCGCGACCGGGACTGTCTGGTGGCCGGCGTGACTGCCGGTCTCGCCCGTCACCTCGGCGTGCGCGTGGGGCTGGTGCGGGCGCTGTTCATCGCGCTCGCCCTGTGCGGGGGCGCCGGCATCCTGCTCTATGCCTGGTGCTGGGTCTTCACGCCGTGGGCCGAGGGCGAGAGTGCACCGACGAGGCGGATGCCGGTGGCCTGGCTGCTGCTCGCCCCCGCGGCCGTGGGGATGCTCGTCGTGCTGGTCTGGCGTGGGGGCAGCGACTGGCTGAGCGGGTCGATCCCCCCGGACCTGGCCGCCGTCGTGGTGGGTGGCGCGGCAGCGTTCGCGACCGGTGCCGGGCTGTGGGCCACCCTCATCGATCGCACCGACACGGCTCGCGGGCCGCGGCACACGATGACCGTGCGGGTCGTCTCGATCCTGCTGCTGGCGCTGCTGTTCACGGTGCTGCTGTCCTGGCCCGTCGCCCGGTCGGGCGTGGCACTGGTGCTTCTCCCGCTCGCCGGGCTCGCCGCCGTGGCCTCGTCGGCGCTGATACCCCGATGGCGCGAGCTCTCCGGTGAGCGGGTCCGCCGCATCCGCGAGGAGCAGCGCAGCCAGATGGCCGCGCACCTGCACGACTCCGTGCTGCAGACGCTCGCCCTGATCCAGAACAGGGCCGGGGCCTCCAGCGAGGCCGCGCGTCTCGCCAGGGCGCAGGAGCGCGAGCTGCGGGCGTGGCTGTACGACGGCGACGCCCCGGCCGACAGCGACCTGCCGACGGATCTGCGCGACTATGCGGGGGCGCTCGAACTCGACTACCCCGTGCGCATCGACGTGGTCTCGGCCGGCCTGTCTGCCGAGCGCGCGAGTGGTGAGCTGGCGGCCGCGGCCCGAGAGGCGATCCTGAACGCGGCCCGGCACGCGGGCGGCCAGATCTCGGTGTACATCGAGGGCAGCGCGACCGGTGTCGACGTCTTCATCCGCGACCGCGGTGCCGGGTTCTCGCTCGACGAGGTGCCGAGCGACCGCCTCGGGGTGCGGGAGTCGATCATCGGCCGGATGCGCCGCGCCGGCGGCTCGGGTGGCGTCCGCAGCGACGAGAACGGCACCGAGGTGCATCTCAGCATCGCGTCGAGCGCGCACCAGGACCGGCCGCCCGCGCGACCCGCGCCCACCAGGGAGGAGAACCGTGGCTGACAGCATCCGCGTCGTGATCGTCGACGACCACTCGATCTTCCGCTCCGGTCTGCGCGCCGACCTCGATGCGAGCGTCGACGTCGTGGGCGAGGCGGCGGATGTGCCGTCCGCCATCGCCGTGATCGGCGAGACGCAGCCCGATGTGGTGCTGCTCGACGTGCATCTGCCCGGCGGCCCCGGTGACGATGCGACCGGGGGAGAGGCCGTGATCCGCGGCTCGGTGCCGACCGCGGCACGATTCCTCGCGCTGAGCGTGTCGGATGCCGCGGCCGATGTCGTGCGCGTGATCCGTGCCGGGGCGAGGGGATACATCACCAAGGGATCGTCCGGCATCGAGGTCAGCAAGGCCGTGCATGCTGTGGCCGACGGCGATGCGGTGTTCTCTCCGCGGCTCGCCGGCTTCGTGCTCGACGCGTTCGGGGCGGTTGCGGGCGAGACCGCGACCGCGACGGATGAGCTCGACCGGCTCTCGGCGCGCGAGCAGGAGGTCATGCGACTGATCGCCCGCGGCTACGCCTACAAAGAGGTCGCGTCCGAGCTGTTCATCTCGATCAAGACCGTGGAGACCCACGTCTCATCCGTGCTGCGTAAGCTGCAGCTCTCGTCGCGGCACGAACTCACCGCCTGGGCGTCGGAGCGGCGACTGCTGTAGTCGGGCCACGCGACCCGCTCAGGTCGAGTGCGGCGCGGTCAGGCCGCGAGCCAGAGGCCTTTCTGGTCCGTCGCGATGGTGAGGCCTGCGGCGACCGTCTCGTCGTCGCCGATCCTGGCGCCGCGGACGATGCGCGCTCCGGCGCCGACGTCGGTGCGAACACCCACGTAGGCGTGATCGCCGACCGCAGCGCCCTGGCCGATGTGCGCGTGCGCGTCGACGAACGCGCCCTCGCCGACCACGGCGTCTTCGTCGATCCAGGCGCCGCGGGCGATGGTCGCCCCGGCGCCGATGCGCGCGCCCGGTTCGATATAGGCACCCGCCTCGATGTGCGCCTTCGGATGCACCTTCGCGCCATGCGCGACGAGACCTCGACCATTCGCGTGCTTGCGGTACCGCAGCGTCGCGCCCTGGTCGTTCTCGATGTCGACGTAGTTCTTACCCACGATTCCTCCCGTGCTCCGGAGTTCTCCGGATATATCAACAACCACGGCAGGGGCGGATTCATTCCCGCGGATGGATGTAGGGGTCGCGGGGGAGGTTCCCTCCGGCCTCCAGAGAGAGACGTACGGTAACAGGTAGCATGTTATATGGCCGGAGTCCATCAATGAGAAAGGGAGTTCCCCGTGAACACTCCTCGCTCGGAGCATTCCTCGGAGGGACAGTCGGTGGAATCATCCAATGCTGACCAGCAGTCGCCTGAGGGCTCTGCTCGGGGCGGCCGGGTTCCGCCGCGGATGAGCACCAACTCCCCACCGGTCGTCTTCATCGTCGGCCTTTTGACCATGCCTGTCGCCTTCATGCTGTGCGTGCACTACGTACCGGCGCCCATCGCCTGGCCTGCTGCCATCGCAGCCGTCATCATTCTCGGCTTCACCACCCGCTGGCTCATAGCGCGTCAGGTGCGAAAAGAGGACGCTCGTTATCGGGCGCAGCAGGAGGAGCCGATCCCCTCGGAGTAGTCAGCTCGTGCCATGATCATGGCGGTCAGTCGACCCCGATAGTGCTCCAGCGTGGCGCAGTTGCGCGCATCAGTCGGCGCGCGAGGCCACGGAACCGATCGTCTTCGCGAGATCCGCAGGCCGGCTCCACATCGGCCAATGCCCGGTCGGGAGGTCTATGACCACAAGATCATCGAGGGCGTCGACCTCGGCGAACATCGGATGCCCGGCGCGGGCGAGCTCCAACATCTGCGCGCTCGGGAGGGAGCAGCAGACCAGGGTGGTGGGGACCCGGCGGCGCGCGTCGTTCGTGAGTTCGACGGGCTGCCGGAGCACCGGCCCGGGCTCGGGGACGGCGCGGGCACGGAAGCGCTCGAGCATCTCGGCGCTCAGACCTTCGAGGCTGGCCTGCTCTCCGAGGACATCGAACGGCGGCAACGGCAGCTCTTCCACCGTGTCGGGGAGCTCGGGCGCGAAGACGCTCCCGGGTGCGACGGGGCCGGAGTCGACCCAGACGATCCGGCGGATGAGCTCCGGATGCCGGTCGAGGACGATGCTGAGCGGAGCGTTGGCCCCGCTGTGGCCCACGAGCACCACGGGCCGCTCCGCCGAGGCGCCCGCGCGTGTCATGGCCTCTTGGATCGCCGCGGCCTGATCGTCGAGGGTCCGGGAGGATCGCTCGGGATCGTGAGGGTCGAGGCCGGGGAGCGTGAGAGCGACCGCGTCCTGACCGTTCGCTGTCAGGCCCTCCCGCACCTCGTCCCAGGCCCAGGCGCCGAGCCAGTGGCCCGCGATGAGGAGGATGGTCGGATTCCGTGTTTCTGTCGTCATATCTCGATGCTCGCAGCCGCTCCGGACAGCTGTATGGCACTATTTCTGTCATGAATTCCACGAGGTGCCGGCGGTGAAGCGAACCGAACGGCTCCATGCGCTCACGGAGATGCTGCGCCGCAACGGCACGCGCGGATACACGGCCGAGCGCCTCGCGACTGAGTTCGAGGTATCGGTGCGGACGGTGAAGCGAGACCTCGCCGCGCTGGCGAGCAGCGGCGCGGCGGTGTGGTCGCGCCCGGGGCCCGGCGGCGGCTACGGGTTGGCGTCGAGTGCATCCCTGCCGCCCGTCACCCTGTCGCCGGCACAGGCTGTGGCGCTTCTGGCGGCTGTGTCGGCGGCGCCCGATGCTCCGTACTCCGACCTGGCATCGGCGGGGGTGCAGAAGATCCTGGACGTTCTCGATCCCCGCACGCGGGAGAGGGCAGCCGAGCTGGGGCGTCGGGTGTGGGTCGATGGATCGCCCCCGTCCTCCCGCGCTGTCCGGTCGGTGATCGAGGAGGCGATGGCAGAGCAGCGGACGATCAGGATCCGTTACACCTCCCTCGCCGGTGCCACGACCGCTCGTGAGGTCGAGCCCGTGATGTTCGCCTCCACGAACGGCCAGTGGTACCTGGTCGGCTGGTGCCTTCTGCGCGACGCCATGCGCTGGTTCGTCGTGTCCCGCATCGAGCAGGCCCGCATGACGACCCGCGCCTGCAGCGGTCACACCGTTCAGGAGGTCGGGACCCCGCCGGCGAACGCCCGGCCGGTGCACGGGCTCCGCAGCGAGTGACCGATGCGATCGAGGTGTCAGCGGCGCTGCGAGGTCAGCGCTGGCAGACCGGACACCAGAACGTGATGCGCTCACGGGTCGGATCGGCGCCCTGCTCGCCGCGCCGGATGAGGGTTCCGCAGCGGCGGCACGGGCGCCCGGCGCGGCCGTAGACCCAGGTGCCCTGGCCCGGACGGTCGATGCCCGTGAAGGTGCGGTGGCGGCGGTCGCGGTTGGTGCGGATGGTGCGCACCCCGAGGTCGAGGAGGGCGGCCAGGTCGACCTCGGGCGTCGGCCGCGTCGGCAGGATGCCGCGCAGGAACAGGAGCTCTGCGGCGTACTCGTTGCCGAATCCCGCGACGTTGCGCTGATCGAGGAGGGCGACGTGGATGCTGCGGGTGTCGGCTCCGAGTCGTCGGAGGGCCTCGGCCGCATCCCAGTCGTCCGCGAGCGGATCGGGGCCGAGGTAGCCGACGAGCTGGTCCTCGTCGCGAGTGGGGACGACCTCGATCTCGGCGATGTCGACGCCGACGGCCTCACGCTCCGAGGTGCCGACTATCGCACGGACCTTGAAGGCCGGATGCCGCCACTTCTCGCCTCGGCGGTAGGTGAACCACGCGCCATCCATGCGCAGATGCGAATGCAGGGTGCTGTCGCCGATCCGCATGAGCAGGTGCTTGCCGCGCGGGACGACTCCGTGCACGGGCTGACCGGTCAGGTCGAGCGTCGCGAAGCGGGGCACGCGAAGGTCGAAACGGGTGACCTCGGCACCGGCGATGGCCTCGTCGAGGCGCCTCGCGGTGCGGAAGACGGTGTCGCCCTCGGGCATCAGGAGGCTCCGGATCCCGCGCCGAGCTGCGGGGGCGGCGGAAGCGGCGACGGCTGGGCATGTGGTGGGGGCGGGGGAGGAGTCACCGGTGCTCCCGGCGACGATGCTGCGGTGACGGCGGTGCGGGCGAGCAGATCGCGCGCGAGCATCGTGCTGCCGGCCACTGCGGCCGGCATGATCGCGACCGCCCCGCCGGGGATCAGGAAGCAGAGCTGCGTCGCGACGCCGAAACCGAGCACCCGCGCGCGGCTGCCCGAGAACAGCGCGGAACGATCGGCCGGGCTGAGGTCGCGCGCGTCGAAGGCGCGGCCGGTGAGCTCGCGTGCCAGCAGCCGCCCGGTCAGGACGACACCCGAAACCGGACCGAGGAAGCCGCCGACCGCCGGGATGAGGCCGATCAGGAGCACGCCGATCGCGATCAGGATGCCGAGCAGGACGAGCCGGAGCCCTTCGCCGAGAGTGGTCCAGAAGCTGCCGCCGTCGGCGGGCGGGGGCGAGCCGAGGTCGACCTCGACGGCATGCCAGATGCGCTGATAGAAGGGGTCGCCGATGGTCAGCGTCAGCGCGCTGAACACCACGCTGGCGAGAGCCAGGGCGGCAGCGACGACGACCAGTCCCACAGCGGTGCGCAGCAACCCTCGCCACGGCTCGATCCATCCGTCGGCGAACGGCGTCAGCCAAGTGGAGATCGACGGCATGCCGATCACGAGGGGGACCAGGGCGGCGGCGAGCACGATGACCGCGATGATCGCCGGGATCAGACCGAGCAGCATGAGACCCGGTCGGGTGCGCCACAGCCCGAATCCGCGCAGCAGGGTGCGGATGCCGGCGGCGAACTCTCGGATCATGGCTTCCAGCGTAGGTGTGTCAGTAGTGGTAGCGGGCTTGCAGGATGATGACCTGATGGTCGTTGGCGGTGTAGACCAGTCGGTTCGTCTCATCGATGCGCCGAGACCAGGCTCCGGCAAGAGCGTGCTTGAGCGGTTCCGGCTTGCCGATCCCCTCGAAGGGGTCATCGCGCAGGAGATCGCTCAGAAGGAGGTTGATGCGTTTCAGCGTGCGGCGATCCTCGGTCTGCCAATGGACGTAGTCCTCCCATCCCTGCGGCGTCCAGACGAGCACTCGCGAGGTCATGCCTCGTCGAGCTCGTGTTCCGTGACCTCGCCGGCCTGCGCGGAGGCGAGAGCTGTGAGCAGGCGGTTCGCGTTCGCGGGGGAGCGCAGGAGATGGCTGGTCTCGATCAGCGAGTCGTACTCGGCCTTCGACATGAGGACGGCTGCTCCGCGTCGGGACACGATCTCGATCTCGGAATGATCGAGGTTGACGCGCTCGATCAGACCGAACAGATCGCGGCGCGCTTCGCTCGTGGTGATGGCCATGTGCATCCCTTCTGGTACCACTTATGGTACCACTCTGGATGGCTCAGACCACCTTGCGGAGCGTGTAACCGCGCGGAGTGGCCACGAAGCCCGCCTCCTGGAGGGCGAGCGCCAGCTCGGTGCCGTAGACGCCCTCGCCGTTGATCTTCTCGACGGTCAGGGTGTCCAGTCGTCGGGCGCGTGCGGTGGCGGCCAGGTCGGCTGCTGCGGCGCGCAGCACCTCGCCGTCGTCGCTGAACGACAGCACCGTGCGGCCACCGCGTTCGAGGGAGAGCACGAGAGTGCCGTCGACGAGCACCACCAGGCCGCCCGCCTTGCGGCCGGGGCGGTGCGACACCCCGTCGAGCTTGGGCCAGCCGAGGGCCGCGCCGTAGGGGTTCGCAGGATCGGTGGCCGCGAGGGTCACGGCCTTGCGGGGCGGCGGATCGGCGAGCCCGGCGTAGGTGCGGAGGCGGTCGACCGTGCCGGAGGCGGCGAACTGCGCGGCCCCGAGCTTCTCGATCACGTAGCCGCGACGGCAATGGCCCGCCTCCTCGAAACCGGCGAGTACGCGGTACGCCTGGGCGAAGCCGCCGGGAACGCCCTCGGCCTGCACGGCGCCGCGGGTGACGACCCCGTAGCGGTCGAGCAGGAGGCCTGCGGTGACGGTGGCGCGGCGGGCGGCATCCGTCTCGAGCGCCGGCAGCAGGGACCAGCGTCCGCCGATCGACGCCGGCCGCGGCGCCGCGGAACCCGTGAAGGATACGCCGCGATAGGTGCGGGCGCGGGGTGCTCGGCGCTTCACCTTGTGAGCCTGCGAGCCGCCCGCGAGGAGCGAGCGGATCGGGCCGAACGTATCGTTCGTCACGTAGCCCGACCACGTCAGCGACCACAGTGCCTCGAGCACGGACTGCTCGTTCTCGGCCGCCGCCATGTCTTTGAGCTGTGCCGCGAAGTAGGCGCCGCCGACGTCGAGCGCGATGAGGATGCGCGACTCCAACGAGTCGGATGCGATCTCGGCATCCCGCTCCGGGAGGGTGAAGGGCGCGAGGTCGACCGGATGCAGCGACACCCAGCCGTCGCGACCCGGGAGAGTGCCGTGACCGGACCAGATGACCTCGCCCGCCGCCGTGAGCTCGTCGAGCATCGCGGGGGAGTAGTCGCGCACCCGCGAGGGCAGGACCAGCGATTCCCACGCACTCGCGGGGATCGGCACCCCTGCGAACTGCTCGATGACGCTCAGGACGCCGTCGACGCCCTCCAGTGGCCGGCCCACGTGCTGCCAGTCGGGGAGGAACCGTGCATAGGCCTCGGGGGAGACCGGCTCGACCGAACCGCGGATGGCCGCGAGCGAGCGCATCCGCAGGCGACGCAGCACCTCGCTGTCGCACCATTCGATCGCGTCGCCGCTGCCGGCAGCCTCCGGCAGGAAGTAGCCGCTCGTGAGACGGCGGGCGTTCTCCAGCCGCTGCAGGGTGTGGCGGGCGACCGCGGAGCCGAGTCCGAACCGGGTGGCGACGGCATCCGTCGTGAAGGGGCCGTGCGTGCGGGCGTGGCGGGCGACGAGGTCTCCCAGCGGGTCGGCCAGCGGTTCGAGGAACGCCACCGGGATGCCCGTCGGGAGAGCGACGCCGAGCGCATCGCGCAGTCGTCCTGCGTCTTCGATCGCGGCCACCCGGCTCACACCGCCGATCGTCACCGGGATCGCGCGTCGGGCGGTGATCAGATCGTTCAGCAGCGCGGTGGCGGTCGCAGTGTCGACGGTCTCCGCTTCCGTCTCGAGCACGCTCGCCGGGTCGAGGCGTGCCGCCACCTCTTCCGCGTCGAGTGGTCCGAGCATCCGCAGCAGGTCGGCGACACCCTCGAGTCCGCGTGCACGGCGGTCGGGGTCGAGCCGCTGCGCCTCCCGCTCGAACTGGGCGATCACATCCGGGTCGAGCAGCTCGCGGAGCTCGACGGTCCCCAGAAGTTCGCCGAGAAGGGCGGGGTCGACCGAGAGGGCCGCGGCCCGGCGCTCGGCGAGGGGCGAGTCGCCCTCGTACATGAAGGCGCCGACGTAGCCGAACAGCAGGTCGCGGGCGTAGGGCGACGGCTGGCCGGGCTCGGTCTCGACCAGCCGGATGCGGCGGTCGGCGATGGAGGTCGCGAGCTTGCGCAGGGAGGGCAGGTCGTAGACGTCCTGCAGCACCTCGCGCAGCGTCTCGAGGATCACCGGGAAGGTCGGATGCCGCCGGGCCACCTCGAGCAGCTGCGCCGACCGCTGCCGCTGCTGCCACAACGGCGTGCGCTTGTTCGGGTTCATCCGCGGCATGAGCAGCGCCCGCGCCGCGCACTCCCGGAACCGCGAGGCGAACAGCGCCGAGCCGCCCACCTCCTCGGTGACCAGGTGCTCCAGCTCGTCGGGCTCGAACACGAAGAGCTCGGCTCCGGGCGGCTCGGCCTCGGCATCGGGGATGCGCACGATGATGCCGTCGTCGCTCGCGACCGCCGAGCCTTCGACGCCGAGGCGTTCGCGCACCCGGGCGTTGATCGCAAGGGCCCACGGTGCGTGCACCTTCATGCCGTAGGGAGAATGCAGGATGACCCGCCAGTCGCCCACCTCGTCGCGACCGCGCTCGACCGTGAGCGTGCGGTCGGTCGGAAGGGTGCCCGTCGCCTCGCGCTGCTCGGTCAGGTGGGCCATGAGGTTCGCCCGCGCCTGTTCGTCGAGGCCAGCCTCGATCAGTCGCTGCGCCGCCTTCTCGGGAGTGGCCGCCGACACCTCACGGGAGAACGCGCCCAGGGCTTCGCCGAGCTCGAACGGTCGACCGATGCCGTCGCCGTGCCAGAACGGCACCTTTCCGGGCTGCCCGTAGGCGGGGATGACGTTCACGCGGTCGTGGGTGATCTCGGCGATGCGCCAGCTCGTCGTCCCGAGCGTGAACACGTCGCCCACCCGCGACTCGTAGACCATCTCCTCGTCGAGCTCGCCGACGCGGGCGCCGGTCGTCTCGCCGGCCACGAACACCCCGAACAGGCCGCGATCGGGGATCGTGCCGCCGCTGGTCACGGCGATGCGCTGCGCGCCGGGCCTTCCGGTGAGGGTGCCGGCATCGCGATCCCACACGAGCCGCGGCCGCAGCTCGGCGAACTCGTCGGACGGGAAGCGTCCGGCCAGCAGGTCGAGTGTCGCTTCGTAGGCCGAGCGGGGCAGCGCCTGGAAGGGTGCGGAGCGGCGGACCGTCTCGAACCATTCCTCGACGCCGATGGCTCCGAGCGCGCTCGCCGCCACGGTCTGCTGCGCGAGGATGTCGAGCGGGTTGCGCGGCACCTGGATCGCCTCGATCTTGCCCGCCAGCATCCGCTCGGTCACGATCGCGGTGTGCAGCACGTCGCCGCGGTGCTTCGGGAAGAGCGCGGCGCGGCTGATCTCGCCCACCTGGTGCCCGGCGCGGCCGACGCGCTGCAGCCCAGAGGCGGCCGAAGGAGGGGCCTCGACCTGGATCACGAGGTCGACCGCGCCCATGTCGATGCCGAGCTCGAGGCTGCTCGTCGCGACGACGCAGCGCAGCACGCCCGACTTGAGCTCCTCCTCGACCTGGGCGCGCTGCTCCTTCGACACCGAGCCGTGGTGCGCCTTGGCGAGCACGGGATCGGCGCCCGCGGTGGCCCCGGCCTGCGCCATCATCGCGGCGGGCACGGTCGCGGCCGGAAGTTCGACCCCGATCCGCTCGGAGTAGATCTCGTTCAGGCGCCCGGTGAGGCGCTCGGCCAGTCGGCGGGAGTTGGCGAACACGATCGTGGAGTTGTTCTGCAGGATGCGATCGACGATCGCCTCTTCGACGTGCGGCCAGACCGAACCGGTGACCTCGCTGTACTCGGCGTCCGCCGCTTCCCCCGGCACTCCGGGCGGCGGTGGTGGGTTGGTCATGTCGTCCATCGGCACGACCACCCCGAGCTCGAAGGTCTTCGATGCGGGAGGTGCGACAATCTCGACCGGTGCCGAGCCGCCGAGGAAACGCGCCACCTCGTCGATGGGGCGGACCGTGGCCGAGAGTCCGATGCGCTGAGCCGGGGTGTCGATGCCGTTGAGTCGGCGCAGTGCGTCGAGGCGCTCCAGGCTCACGGCGAGGTGCGCTCCGCGTTTGGTGGCGGCGACCGCGTGCACCTCGTCGATGATCACCGTGTGCACCCCGCGCAGCGTCTCCCCCGCGCGGCTCGTGAGCATGAGGTACAGCGACTCGGGGGTCGTGATGAGGATGTCGGGTGGGTCGGAGACCAGCTTGCGACGGTCGCTCGAGGTCGTGTCCCCCGAGCGCACGCCGACCGTCACCGCGGGTGAGGGCACGCCCAGCCGCCGGGCCGACTGCCCGATGCCGATGAGCGGGGAGCGCAGGTTGCGCTCGACGTCGACGCCGAGGGCCTTCAGCGGCGAGATGTAGAGGATGCGCGTGCGCGGCTCGCCCTTCGCGGGCGGGGCGGTCTCGCTCATTCGCTCGCGGAACACGCTGTCGATCGCCCAGAGGAAGGCCGAGAGCGTCTTGCCCGAGCCGGTCGGAGCCACTACGAGTGCGTGCTTGCCCGCGGAAATTGCGTCCCACGCGCCCGCCTGCGCGGGAGTGGGCGCGGGGAACGCACCCCGGAACCAGTCCTGCGTGGCCGGGGTGAAGCGTTCGAGCACGTCGCTCATCCCTCCATCTTCGTCGAGGCCGGGGACATCGGGGCGGAAAGGGTCGCGCGACGAGCTTGCGAGTGACGTCGTACCCCGGTACCACGCCCCTCCGCAGTGGGCACTTCGGTCCGACGCGACGCGGATGCCTCCGCTCATACCGTCTCCTTATGCCCACCGAACAGACCGCTTCCGCTCCTGCCCGAACCGCCCTCCGCGCTCTCGTCGCGATCGCCGGAAGCGTCCTCGTCGCGGTCGCCCTGACGATCATCTGGATCGCTCGGCTGAGCATCGATCGGGTGCTCTACGTGAGCGGACTCGGGGCTGCCGGTGAACCGACGGCCGGGTGGTTCGAGCTCGCGCTGCTCCTGCTCGTCGCCGGGGGCTTCTCGGTCGCCTGGGCCGCGCGCGGTCTGCGCTCGACGGTGCCGTGGCTGAGCATCTGGTCGCCGTCGTTCTCCGTGGCGATCGCGTCGTCGCTGTTCCTGGTCGCCTCGCAGGTGCCGTGCACCACCGGATGCCCACTGCCGGTCGGTCCCACGTTCACCTGGCAGGACCTCGTGCACACGACGGTCGCCGTGCTCGCGTTCGCGCTCGCCGCGTTCGCGATGCTGCAGGTGTCGTTCGTGAAGGACCGCGCGATGCTGCGGATCCTGTCGCTGGGCGCCGGTATCTCGACCGCGCTGATCGCCGCGGCGGGCGGCATGCTCTCGCTCCTGCAGTTCCGCACCGACATCGGCAGTATCCTCGAACTCGTCGCGACGACGATCGGGATGGGATGGCTCGCGATCCTCGGCGTCGAGACGGCGGTCTCGCAGCGGCCGCGCGCGGTGCGCAGGCAGACGTGGGAGCCGGTATCGCGGGGGAGCGCCGTCGACCGGACCGTCGTGCGATGCCCCGCCACGGGAACACTCGTCGCCGTCGCCGGCTGACGGAACGCGACGGGTGCGGTGCGTAGAGTCGTCCCATGCGAGAGTCAGCACCCGCCGAGGGCGAGGTCCGCGCGATGAATCTGCCGCGGCCTCCCGGGGTGGTGCGGCGGTTCTGGAGCCGGCACCCCTGGCTGTTCGACGGGCTGCTCGCCTTCTTCTATCTGCTCCTCAGCACGTTCCTGGCGCTGGTCACCCCGCTGGCATCGGGAGTCTGGTCGCCGGACGTCTCGATCATCGTTCCGCTCGTGCTCGGTGTGGTCGCTGCCGCCGGACTCCTCCTGCGTCGCCAGCGGCCCTGGCTCACGTTCGCGGTGTTCGCCGTCGTCGCGGTCGTCGCCTTCGTGTCGGACACCCCGGCGGAGCCGTTCGGACTCGGCCTCGCGCTCTACGCCCTCTTCGTCTACCGGTCGAACCGCAGCGGATGGATCGCGTTCGGGGTGACGGTGCTGGCCGGTGTCCTCGTCTTCCCCGCTCTGGACTGGTTGCGCCGAGGCGCGCCAGAGGACGCCTTCACCTCCGTCCCCGGGAGTCTGCTGTTCCTCGTCGTGATGCTGATCGCCGCGCTCGTCGGGGTGACCGTGGGTGATCGACGCCGGTACATCGGGGCGATCCTCGACCGCGCCAACCAGCTCGCGCGCGAACGCGACCAGCAGGCACGCATCGCGACACTGGCGGAGCGCGCCAGGATCACCCGCGAGATCCACGACGTCGTGGCACACAGCGTCTCGGTGATGGTGTCGCTCGCCGACGGCGCGAGCGCGCTCGCCGAGAAGGATCCGCAGCGGTCGCGCAGCGCCATCCAGGAGATCGGCGAGGTCGGTCGGCAGTCCCTCGTCGAGATGCGGCAGCTGCTCGGTGCTCTCGGCGACGACAGCGGCGATGGCGGCGACGGCGAGGAGCAGAGCCCGCTGCGGCCGAACCCCGGGTTGAGCGAGCTGGCTGCGCTGGTCGAGACCTTCCGCACCGCGGGGCTGCCGGTGACGGTGCGCACGGAGGGAACAGCACCGTCGTCGCCCGCCGTGCAGAACACGATCCACCGCATCGTGCAGGAAGCCCTCACGAACGCCCTCCGGTACGCGAAGGAACCGCGCGAGGTTCTCGTGAGCCTGGACTTCCGGGCCGACCTCCTCGTCATCGAGATCACCGACGACGGGCGGCAGGGGCCACCGGCGGCCTCGGTCGGATCGGGGCGCGGCCTCGTCGGCATCCGTGAACGCGCCCGCCTCGCAGGGGGAACGGTGGAAGCGGGCCCCGTGCCCGGCGGCGGCTGGCGGGTGCGGGTGGAGATCCCCGAACAGGAGGAGGGCTCATGAGCGAACAGCAGATTCGCGTGCTCATCGTCGACGACCATGAATTGATCCGTCGCGGGATGCGGATGGTGCTCGACGCCGAGGACGACATGCGCGTCATCGGCGAGGCCGCGTCCGGCGCCGAAGCCGTGCACGTGGCGGAAGATCTGCGGCCCGATGTGATCCTGATGGACATCCGGATGCCGGAGATGGACGGCATCGAGGCGACCAGGCGCATCGTTCGAGGGACGCCGGCGAGCCGAGTACTGGTGCTCACGACGTTCGACCTCGACGAGTACGCGTTCGGGAGCCTGCGGGCCGGTGCGAGCGGGTTCCTGTTGAAGAACACGCCGCCCGCGCAGCTGACCGAAGCCATCCGTGCGATCGCCGCCGGTGACGCCCTCGTCTCCCCGCGAGTCACCCGGTCGATGCTCGACCTGTTCGCCACCCGCCTGCCGCGGCAGACCGAGACGGTCGATCCGAGGTTGGACGTGCTCACAGAGCGGGAGCGGGAGGTGCTCCTCGCGATCGCGAAGGGCTACAACAACACCGAGATCGGCCAGACTCTCTTCGTCTCCGAGTCGACCGTGAAGACCCATGTCGGACGCATCCTGCAGAAGCTCGACCTCCGCGACCGGGTGCAGGCGGTGATCCTCGCCTACGAAGCCGGGCTGGTATGACGACGATGCGATGAACAGCTGAGCACACAGGCTCAGCACATAGCGGGTGACGTGTGAAATGTTACCGTGATGGCTATGCCGCCCGCATCCGCGCCAACCACCTCCGTCAAGCGGCCCGCGCGGGCGCGCGTCGGTGGGCTCACCGGACTCCGCGCGCTGGCCGTCATCGCCGTTCTCGGATACCACCTGGTTCCGGCTGCCGTTCCCGGAGGGTTCATCGGCGTCGACGTGTTCTTCGTGGTGAGCGGGTTCATCGTCACCAGACTGCTGCTCGTCGAGCACGATTCCTCGGGCCGGATCGATCTGCGAGCGTTCTGGGGTCGACGGGCAGGACGCATCTTGCCGGCGCTCGCAGCCGTGCTCGCCGTGTGTGTGCCGCTGGCCTTCCTGGTGGATCCCGAACTGCTCGACGGCATCCGGCGTCAGCTTATCGGCGCCATGACCTTCAGCTCGAACTGGCTCGCGATCGCGGCGGATGGCGACTACTTCCACGCCCCGGCGCCCGAGCTGTTCACGAACCTCTGGTCGCTGGCCGTCGAGGAGCAGTTCTATCTGCTCTGCCCCGTGCTGCTGCTGTTCGCGCTCCGGTTCCGGCGACGGGCCATTTTGGCGGGAGTGCTCGCACTCGCCGGCATCTCGTCCCTGGCCATGGCGTTGCTGAGCGGAACGCCGTTCGGCTCGCCGACACGCGCGTACTTCGGCACCGACACCCATGCGTTCGGCCTGCTGATCGGAGTGGCGCTCGCCGTCGGTCTGGGCTCCGCTGACCTGCGGGCGGCATCGCGTCGCCCTGCCGTCGCCCGCGTGGTCGTCGGCTGCCTGTCACTGGTGGTGCTCGGCGTGACCTCGATGGGCATGTCGGCGGCGGGCTGGTTCCCCGCGCACGGCGGACTCCTGGTCGCGAGTGTCGCCGCCGCCGGCCTCGTCTGGTCCGCTGCCACCGTCCCCGCTCTCGGAAGGATGCTCGACATCGCTCCGCTGCGCTGGCTCGGTGAGCGGTCGTACGCGATCTATCTGTGGCACTGGCCGCTGCTGCTGATCCTGGGTGCGACTCCACTCCGATCGGCGCCGATCCTGCTCGCCGTCTGCACCGCCGGGCTCTCCATCGCCGCCGCCGCAGCATCGTTCATCTTCGTGGAGGAACCGTTCCGTCGGCGCCCGTCCTCGGCCTCCCGCTCGCGTTCCGCGCGTCGACCAGCGGTGCGTCCGATCGTCGCGGGCGCCGTCGTCGCCGTGCTCGCGCTCGGTACCATCGCGGTCGCCGTCGCGCACGATGACGTCTCGGAAGCGGAGCGGCTCGTCGCCCGCGGACGCTCCGCTCTCGGCGACGACTCACCGAAGACCCGGGGCAGAGGGCACTCGACGCCGGCGCCGACCGACACCGGAGCCCCCACTCCGGAACCGAGGGTGACGGCAGACCCCTCCGTCCCCGCAGCCGGTCACCGGTGCCGAGTCACCGCCGTCGGTGACTCGGTCATGCTCGCCGCGGCGCCGGAGCTCCAGTCCGTCCTCCCCGGCATCGAGATCGATGCGGAGGTGTCGCGCAGCATGTGGGTGGCATCCGACATCCTCACCGCCGATGCGGTCGACGGGCGTCTGCGACCGATCGTCGTGCTCGGCCTCGCGACCAACGGCGAGGTCGGCGCGGATCAGCTCGACCGGGTGCTCGGTGTGATCGGCGCCGATCGGACGCTCGTGCTCGTCAACGCGCACGCAGACCGCGACTGGATCCCGGGTGCGAATTCGGCGCTCGCCGCTTTCGCCGAGGCGCATCCGAACGTCGTGGTCGCCGATTGGGACGCCGCGATCGCGCCCCATCCGGAACGGCTGGCGGGCGACGGCATCCACCCCGAGCCGGCGGGCAGCGCCGTGTACGTGCAGGCGATCACGCAGGCGATCACCGCGGCGGATGCGGAGGAAGCGGCCGCCGCCGCACAGGCCCGCGCGGAGGGTTCGCACGGGCCTGTGCGCGAGCACGACGACGACTCGAGGCGGTCGGGGTCCACGGATGGCGCCGAGCACGATGAGCCGCCGTCCCCGTGACCGTCGGTGTCACAGCGACACCTGCTGCAGCGACCCCTCGCGGTCGATCTCGAGCGTCAGATCGAGGTCGAGTCGGCGCAGGAACGCGTCGTCGTGGCTGACCACGAGCACGGCTCCCCGATAGGCGCGCAACGCCTCGACCAACTGGTCGACCGTGTCGACGTCGAGGTTGTTCGTCGGCTCGTCGAGCACCACGAGGTGCGGGGCGGGATCGGCGAGGAGCAGTTTCGCCAGTGCGACGCGGAAGCGCTCGCCGCCGGAGAGCGCGGACACCGGACGCTCTGCCGTCGCCCCGCGGATCAGGAACCGGGCGAGCCGGTTGCGCAGCTCCTTCTCCGGAACCGGGGGTGCTGCGGCGGCGATGTTCTCGAACACCGATCGCTCCTCGTCGAGGCCGTCGACCCGCTGCGGCAGGTAGCCGATCAGGTCGGTGTGGGCCTCGATGTGCAGGGTGGGCCGTTCATAACTCAGGACTTCCGTGTCGGACTCGGCCTCAACCGCCCGATCCGGTGCGCTGGATGCCGTTTTTCCTGAGTCATGAACACCACCCGCGACCAACCACTCGAGCAGCGTGGTCTTGCCGGCGCCGTTCCGGCCGATCAGCGCCACGCGTTCCGGGCCCTGGATCACCCACGCCCGCTCCTCGTCGCCGACCGTCGCGATGCGGCGGCTGCGCGACACCTGCGGATCGGGCAGCTCGATCTTCATCGAGGAGTCCGAGCGCACGCGGCGCCCGGCCTCCTCGCGCGCGGCGTGTGCGGCCTCCTCCTTCGCCCCGACCTCGGTGCGCAACTTGCCCGCCGACACCTCAGCGGCCATCTTGCGACCGTGCGCGATGATCTTCGGGACCCGCTTCTCGATCTCGGCCTTCTTCGCCGTGCGGGCGCGGTGGGCGAGCTTCACCTCGGCCTCGATCCGCTGACGCTTCTCCTTACGGAGCACCTGCGCGGCCGCGACCTCGGCCTGCTTCGCGGCATCCTGCTCCGCGTCCAGCCACGCGCGCCACTCCGAGTACGGTCCGCCGAACACGCTCAGCGTCTGGGCATAGAGCTCGGCGGTGTCGTCCATCAGCTCGAGCAGCGACAGGTCGTGGCTGACGACGATGAGCGTGCCCTTCCAGGCGCGCACCATCGCCGCGAGCTTCGCCCTGGCGTCGCGGTCGAGGTTGTTGGTCGGCTCGTCGAGGAGCGTGATCGGCGCGCGACGCAGACGGATGCCGGCGATCGCGACGAGCACGGCCTCGCCTCCGGACAGCTCGCCGACCCTGCGGTCGAGGAAGTCCGGGGCGAGCCCCGCCTCCGCCAGCGACGCCTCTGCGCGGGCTTCGATGTCCCAGTCGTCGCCGACCGCATCGAAGTGGGCGGGGTCGACGTCGCCGGCGCTGATCGCCCGCACGGCGTCGAGCGCCACGGAGACGCCGAGAAGTTCGGCGACGCGGCGGTCGACATCGAGGGTCAGCTGCTGGGGGAGGTAGGCGACCTCGCCGGATGCCGTGACGACGCCCGACGTCGGTTCGAGCTCGCCGGCCATCAGCCGCAGCAGCGTCGACTTGCCGGCCCCGTTGCGACCGACGAGTCCGGTGCGTCCGGAGCCGAAGGCGCCGGAGACGCCGTCGAGCGCGACCGAACCGTCAGGCCAGGTGAAGGTGAGCCGGTCGAGGATGACCGACGCGTGAAGGGTGGGAGTTGACATGAGTTTCTCCTGTCGAGTGCGAGGGTGCACTGACACCGGACCTCTGCCGGTCCTCGACCGGACGCGGAAGCGTCGCGGGAGGAGGGAGGTCAGCCGTGGAGTCGGCGATCGTCGGGTCAGCGCGCGGAAAGAAGAGCGCGGAGGCGACGGATCAGATCAAAGGACTTCCAGACACGGCGGACAGGACTCCACGACGATATCCGGGGTTATCAGGATTGCGCAACTCCCGGGCGTGTCGGATTCGCTGATCAGCTCTTCGCGATCCCGTCGAGCCATTTCGTGAGGAACCGGTGCACGTCGGTCAGCTCCTCTTCGGAGATGCTGTGCGTGAGTCCGGTGTAGACCCGGCCCGACAGGTCGGAGTGGCCGGGAAGCCACTGGGCGGTGTGGTCGACCAGCTCGGGCGGGATGACGTCGTCGTGCGTGCCGCGCCCCCAGAACACGGGCGGGCGCAGTTCGGCCAGTTCCTCGTCGTTCGGCAGCTCGCCCGCTGCCACGTAGCCGCTGAGTGCCACGACCGCGCCGAAGCGCTCGGGTGCCAGGCGAAGTGCCTGCAACGACACCGCCGCTCCCTGCGAGAAGCCGAGCAGCGCGACGGAAGGGGCGTCACCCGCCGCGTCATCGAGCCACCGCAGCAGCGCCTCGGCGGCGACCGTGACCGCCTCGGGGCTGCGTCCGTCGAGCCCTTCGATCGCATACCAGGACCGCCCCGGCATCGGCCACGGCGGTGCGAGGGGCGCGGCGACGGAGGCGATGGCGATGCCCTCGGGGAGGTAGGGGACGAGCCCGAACAGGTCGTGCTCGTCGGCTCCGTAGCCGTGCAGCAGCACCAGCAGCGGCATCCGTCCGCGGTCGGCGGCCGACCAGCGGGTCGCCGTGTCGTCGATCGTCAGGTTCTCGCTCACACCGTCATCCTGCCAGGGGCGACCGACGTGCACGCGGTGTCGGTCGGGGGAGGCGGCTGGTAGAAAGGACACATGGCGGTCCGCACACCTGATCCCGATCCGGAGCCCGAAGACGATGGTCTCGGCGCGTTCGCGGACTCGAACCCGCCGGTCTCCGACGGCAACCCCGGCTGGCTGAGCGAGTTCGAACTCGAAGAGGCGCGGCGCCGACTGCCGATGCTCTACGTCGAGGCGATCCCGGTGCGCACCGACGGCTCCGGTCAGGTGATCGAGATCGGCATCCTCCTGCGCTCCACGCCGATGGGGGAGATGACCCGCACGATCGTGTCGGGTCGCGTCCGCTTCGGCGAGACCATCCGCGACGCCCTCTTCCGTCACGTCGAGAACGACCTCGGGCCGATGGCCTTCCCGCTGCTGCCACCGCAGCCGCTCCCGTTCACCGTGGCGGAGTACTTCCCGATCCCGGGCGTGAGCGCGTTCCACGACGACCGGCAGCACGCCGTGTCGCTGGCCTTCGTCGTGCCGGTGACCGGCACGTGCGAACCGCGTCAGGACGCCCTCGAGGTCACCTGGTTCTCGCCGGAGGCCGCGGGATCCGACGCGGTCGCCGCCGAGATGGAGAGCGGTCGCGGCACCCTCATCCGCCAGGCCCTCGCCTACCTCGGCCTTCTCCGCTAGTCGCGTCCCGTCGTCTCCGCCGCTCTCGTCCGCCCGTCCCGGCGTCGAGCCGTCCCCTTGTGTGCGAACCACCCCCTTGTGCACCGTCCTAGGGGGCCGGTTCGCACGCAAGAGGCCGGGTCGGCATGCAGGTTCTGCCGACGACTATTGCGCCGCCGAGGGTAATGGGCTAGAAAGTAGACCATTAGTCCAATCGGCAAAAGGATGCTTCGACATGGATGCTTCGACAACGACGTCGCACAGCACGGCAGCACCCCAGGAGCGCAATCTCCGCGGGAACCTCGGGGCGGTCTCCGTCACCTTCATGGTGATCGCGGCCGCCGCTCCGCTCACGGTCGTCGGCGGGCTCGTGCCCATCGGCTTCCTCGTGGGAAACGGCATCGGCTTCCCGGTGATGTTCCTCGTGGCCACCGTGATCCTGCTGCTGTTCTCGGTGGGCCTCACGGCGATGAGCCGCTTCCTGCCCAAAGCGGGATCGTTCTTCGTGTTCGCGACCCACGGGCTCGGCCGCACGCCCGGTCTCGCCACCGCCTACCTCGCCCTCGTCTGCTACACGACCGTGCAGATCGCGGTGTTCTCCTACCTGGGCGCGACGATCAGCTCGAGCATCGTCCTCCTCGGCGGCCCCGAGATCCCGTGGTGGCTGCTCACCCTCGCCTCCGTGGCCCTGGTCGGTGCACTCGGCTATCGGCAGATCGAGCTCAGCTCCCGCGTGCTCGTGGTCGTGCTGCTCGCCGAGATCGGCATCGTCGTGCTGCTCGGGATCGTCATCCTCGTGACCGGCGGCGCGGAGGGCGTGACCTTCGGGTCGTTCCTGCTGCAGAACGTCCTCTCCGGTGCTCCCGCGCTCGGCCTGATGTTCGCGATCGCGAGCTTCATCGGGTTCGAGTCGACCGTCGTCTACCGCGACGAGGTGCGCACGCCCGAGCGCACGATCCCGCGCGCCACCTACGCGTCCGCGATCGTGATCGGCGTCTTCTACGCCTTCGCCGCCTGGGCGATCGTGGTCGGCGTCGGCGAAGGCGCCATCATCGAGGAGGCGGCCGCCGACCCCACCACGCTGATCACCCGCGTCACCGAGCAGTACCTCGGCCCGGTCGGCTCGATCGCCGTCGCGGTGCTGTTCCTCGGGAGCATGTTCGCCGCCGTGCTGTCGCTGCACAACGTGCTGACCCGCTACCACCACGCCATGGCCAACGCCCGGGTGCTGCCCGACCGCGTCGGCACGGTGCACGCGCAGCACGGTTCGCCGCACGTCGCCTCGATCGTGCAGGTGGCGACCTCGGGCATCGCGATCATCGTGCTGGCGCTGATCGGCTTCGCGCCGGAGAACATCTTCTCCTGGTTCGCCGGCATCGGCACGCTGGCGATCGTGATCCTGATGGCGGTCACGTGCCTCTCGGTCGTGGTCTACTTCGCCCGCACCCGGGTGCTGCGCAGCCCCTGGCACACCGTCATCGCCCCGATCCTCGGCTTCCTCGGTCTCGCCGTGTCCGCCGTGCTCATCGCCGCGAACTTCCCGCTGCTCGTGAGCGACGTCGACGCCGAGGGGAACCCCGCTTGGGGCCCGATCAGCATCACCCTCGTCGGGGTCGTGGTCATCGCCCCCGTGATCGGCCTCGTGCAGGCCGCGATCATGCGGGCGAAGGCCCCGGAGGCGTATGCCCAGATCGTGCGCCGATTCGACGAGAACGCCTGACCTCGACACCCGCTCCCGCACCTGAAGGATGGACATCATCAGCACCCCCGCCCTGCCCCGACCCCTGATCGGCATCTCCGGACGACGCCTGCGCGGAGCGGCGATCGGCGCACCGCACGGCTTCGCCGACGCTCCGCTCGAGGCCTACCTCAGCGAGTACTCGACCTCCGTGCTCCGCGCCGGCGGGCTGCCGGTGCACCTGCCGATGGATGCCGTGCCGGCGGAGCTGGCCGAGCGCCTCGACGGCATCGTGATCGTGGGAGGCGACGACGTCGACCCCCGCCTCTACGGGCAGACACCGGGACCGTTCACCCCGCTGATCGACCCGCAGCGCGACGCGTTCGAGGCCGGGCTGATCGAGGCCGCCATCACCGGCGGCATCCCGCTGCTCGGAGTGTGCCGTGGCGCACAGCTCCTCAACGTCGTCCGCGGCGGCACGCTCCACTCGCACCTGGCACCGGGAGAGGGGGAGTCGCACGGCTCCTACGCATACCCTCGCGCGCACCGCGTGCACGAGGTGCGCACGGCGCCGGGCAGTGTCGCGCAGGTCCTCTACGGCGAGACGACCCGCGTCAACTCGTTCCATCATCAAGCGGTCGATGTTCCCGGCCGAGGCATCGTCGTCACCGGCTGGGCGCCGGACGGCGTCGTCGAGGCCATCGAGCTGGAGGGACTCCCGGTCGTCGGCGTGCAGTGGCATCCCGAGACCTTCGAGGCCGACCCGGTCTTCGGCTGGCTGGTCGACCAGGCCGCCGCCCGCGCGACGCGCGACACCGCGCCCGCCACACAGAACGTCGCCTAGGCGTCACCGAACAAGGAGAAGAAATGCGACACGCAGACAAGAACGCCCTCATCACGGGCGCAGGCTCCGGCATCGGACGGGAGACGGCGCTTCGGCTCGCGAGCGAAGGAGCACGCATCCTCGTGACCGACGTCTCCGCCGATGGCGCGGACGAGACCGTCCGCCTCATCGAGGAGGCGGGTGGCATCGCCCTCGCGGCCGTGGTGGACGTGCGCTCCCGGGAGCAGATCCGCGCGGCGGTCGACGTCGCCCGTGAGGCGTGGGGGTCGCTGCACCTCCTGGTGAACAACGCCGGGGTCGTCACGGAGCACTCGTTCGAGACCCTCACCGAGGAGGCGTGGGACTTCGTGTTCGACATCAACCTCAAGGGACAGTTCCTCGTCGCGCAGGAGGTCGCCCCGCTCATCGCCGAGTCCGGCGGCGGCGCGATCGTGAACCTGTCGACCGTCGAGGCCCTGGTGGTCGTGACGAGCACCGGCACCGCGCAGCCGCACTACAACGCGAGCAAGGGCGGCGTCCCGATGCTCACCAAGGCGCTCGCGGTCGAGCTCGCGGCGAAGAACATCCGCGTCAACTGCGTGGCACCCGGCCCCATCGCGACGGACTTCTTCGACTACGAGAGCGTCACGAGCCCGGAGGCGCTGGAGTTCATGAAGCAGCGCCTGCTGGTGCCGCGCGTGGGCGTGCCCGCCGACATCGCCTCCGCGGTCTCCTGGCTGCTCAGCGACGAGGCGTCGTGGATCGACGGCATCCAGCTCCCCGTCGACGGAGGGTGGCTGACGCGATGATCGACGACGTGCGCCTGGCTCCGGACGAGCTGGAGGCAGCCGGCATCCGCACCGTGATCGTGGCGACGCCCGACCTGCAGGGCCGACTCGTGGGCCGCCGCATCCCCGTCGAGGGCTTCGGCCGCGTCGTGGCGAACGGCGTCGACATCTGCACCTGTGCCTGGGCGTGGGACATCGACCAGGGGCTGGAGCTGATCGATGCCAACAAGTTCGCGCTGTGCGGCATGCACAACGGCGTCCCCGACGTCACGCTGATCCCCGACCTCGAGACGCTCCGCCCGGCGGCCTGGCTCGAGGGCGTGGCGATCTGCCTCGCCGACCCGGTCGACGTGCACACGCACGAGCCCATGCCGCTCTCGCCCCGCGTGATCCTGAAGCAGGAGCTCGCCCGCATCCGGGAGCTCGGGCTCACCCCGCTCGCGGGGACGGAACTGGAGTTCTACCTGTTCCGCAACGACCCCAGGGAGCTGCGCCGCTCGGGGTTCCGCGACCTCGACCCGACCACCCTCACGCCGTCGGACTTCATGATCCACGAGGGCAACCTCTACGAGCCGTTCTTCCAGAAGCTGCGTGCCGACCTCCGTGCCAGCGGCATCCTCGTCGAGGCCGCGCAGAGCGAATGGGGTCTCGGGCAGTGGGAGATGACGTTCGAGTACGGCGACCCGCTGGAGATGGCCGACCGGCACGCGCTCTACAAGCTGGCGGTGCGCGACACGGCCGCGCGCGCCGGCATGTCGGCGACGTTCATGGCCCGACCGCTCAACGACCAGCCCGGGTCGTCCTGCCACGTGCACGTGTCTTTCGTCGACGACGAGGGCACCGCGGTGTTCTGGGACGAATCGGCTGCGGATCGCCTCAGCGGACGGATGCGGTCGGCGATCGCCGGCGCGCTCGAACACGCTCCCGCGCTGATGGCCTGGTACGCGCCGACCGTCAACTCCTACCGTCGCAGCAACTCGTCCGACGTGGCGGGGAGTGGACAGACCTGGGGATTCGACAACCGCACCACGACGGTGCGCGTGGTGGGGCATTCGCCGCAGGCGCTGCGCTTCGAGTTCCGCCTGCCCGGCGCCGACACCAATCCGTACTTCACCCTCACCGGGGTGCTGGCCTCGGCGCGTGACGGCATGGAGAAGGAGATCGTGCTCGGCGACGCCGTGGTCGGAAGCGCCTACGACCTCCCCGCCGACGGTGCGATGCCCGCGGATCCCCGGCAGGCGAGCATCCTGTTCGGCGAGAGCGCGCTCGTGCAGGAGCTGCTCGCGCCCGAGCTGATCTCGCACCAGCAGGTGCTGCTCGATCACGAGTGGACGACGTTCATGGCGCGTGTCACCGACTGGGACCTGCACCGCTACTTCGATCGGATCTGACATGACGTACCCCGCCCTGCGCACCTGGATCGGCGGCGTCGCCGAGGACAGCCCCGAGAGCGACGGCACCTGGCTGCACGACCCGAACACGGGGGAGGCCCTGGTGGCCTCGGCATCGAGCTCGCTCGATCAGGTCGGCCGCGCGGTGACCGCCGCGCAGGAGGCGCACGATGACGCGCGCTGGCGCGGTCTCGCCCCGGAGCGCCGGGCCGAGAAGCTGGCCGCCCTCGCCGACTGGCTCGACGAACGCGCCGAGGAGGTCGCCCGTCTCGACGCGCTCAACAGCGGGGTGCCGATCTCGGTCACCCGGCTCTTCGGCGGGGCGAACGGAGCGACGCTGAGGGATGCGGCACGACGCGCGGTCGCGGTCGGCGATTCCCGCGTGCTCGCCGCCGAGCACGGGCCGGTGCGACTGCACCGTGTGCCGTGGGGTCCGACCGCGCTGATCCTGCCGTGGAACGCCCCGTCCGCCATGGCGGTCAAGAAGACGGCGTTCGCGCTGGCCGCGGGCGCGACCGTCGTGCTCAAGCCCTCCTCGTTCTCGCCGTGGAGCGCCCAGCTGCTGCTCGAGGGCGTGCACGCGGTCGGCATCCCCGACGGAGTGGTCGGACTCGTGCAGGGCAGCGGCGGTGTCGGGCGCACCCTCGTCGCCGACGAGCGCATCGCCGCGATCTCGATGACCGGCTCCACTCCGACCGGGCGCGCGATCGCCGCGACCGCCGCTCCGCGCTTCGCGCGGCTGCAGCTGGAGTTGGGCTCGAACAACGCGGCCATCGTCCGGACGGATGCCGATCTCCCCGCGGCCGCGAAGGCCCTGGCCGACGGCGTGCTCAAGCTGTCGGGACAGTGGTGCGAGGCACCCCGCCGGGTGCTCGTCGACCGTGCGCGGCGGGAGGAGCTCGCCGGCCTCCTGATCGCCGAGTTCGACCGCCGGGCCATCGGATCGAGCCTGGACGAGGGGACCGAGGTGGGACCGGTCGCGTTCGCCGCGCGGCGGGACGAGCTCGTCGAACAGCGGGAGCGTCTGGCGCAGGCCGGTGCCGAGCTGCTGCGCGTCACGCAGGTGCCCGCACAGGGGTGGTTCTTCGAGCCGACGGTGGCGGTCCTCGACGGGCCGGGCCTCGCCGACGAGGTCTTCGGACCCCTGCTGCTCGTGGGCGGTTACGCCGACGAGGACGAGGCCGTGGCCCTCGCGAACACCGGGCAGGTCGGACTCGCCGGCTACGTGTTCGGCGCCGACGAGGAGGCCGCAGCCGCACTCGGCACACGGCTCGTCGCCGGCGAGGTCAAGGTCAACGGCACGAGCGTGCTCGACATGTCGCCCGAGTCGGCGCAGAGCTTCTTCGGCGCGAGCGGGCTGGGCGGGCACGGAGACGACGATGTGCTTGACTTCTTCGTGGGGAAGCAGATCGTGGGCTCCGACCGCCCGGGTCTGCCCCTCTGATCGGAGGAGCACGGATGAGCGAGCGTGACGACGCGCCGCACGACTTCTCCCGTGCCGTGCTGCAGCCCGTGTCGGGTTACCAGGCCGTCGCCGGGTTCCTGCGGCGCGAGATGGCGCTCGGCCGCATCCGCCCCGGTGATCGGCTTCCGCCGGAGCGGCGGCTCGCCGAGCAGCTCGGCGTCTCGCGCGAGACCCTGCGGCAGGCGCTGCGCATCCTCGAGGGGAGCGGGCAGATCGTGATCTCGCGCGGCGCGTCCGGCGGGGCGTTCGTGCAGGACGCCGCGCTCGACCCGCGGCTCATCCGCGAGGAGGTGCGCACGCGTTCGGCCGAGATCGGCGAGCTCACCGAGTTCCGTTCGATCGTCGAGTCCGGAGGGGCGGCGCTGGCCGCGGCCCGCCGCAGCG
This sequence comes from Microbacterium sp. GQ128, assembly GCF_059758615.1. Classification (NCBI taxonomy): domain Bacteria; kingdom Bacillati; phylum Actinomycetota; class Actinomycetes; order Micrococcales; family Microbacteriaceae; genus Microbacterium; species Microbacterium sp. GQ128. The sequence goes on along the minus strand of NZ_JCAXDY010000004.1, from coordinate 243,333 downwards.
CCGCCGACCTGGAGGCGATGGCGCTGGCGCAGCGCGACCTCGCCGCCGCCGTCACGAAGGCCGAGTCACGCATCGCCGACACCGACTTCCACATCGCGCTCGCCGAGGCATCCGGCAACTCCTTCGTCCGCGACGCCGTCGAGGAGGCGAGGGTGCGCATGTTCGAGCCCGTCGACCTGATGAGCTTCGACTTCGTGAAGGAGTCGAGCTGGCACGCGCACGAGCAGATCCTCGACGCCGTGCGACGTGGCGACGCCGAGGCTGCGGATGCCGCGATGCGCGCGCACCTGCGCACCACCCGCGAGGAGTTCACCCGCGTCGTCGAATCCTGACGTCGCGCCGGTGCCGTCTCGGGAGTTCCTCCGCAGAGCTTGTCCTCGCAGCACCTTCCCGTGTATTCATGACGGAGGTGATCTGCTCAGAGCGCCACGACTCCTCGCGGTCACCGACCGCGTCCTGCCTGAAAAGGATGCCCCATGGTGTTCGCCGCCTCGATCCGTTCGATCCGCGCTGCCGCCGGCGCTGTCGCTGTCGCGCTGCTGGCGTCGATGTTCGTCGTCGTCGCCGCGCCCGCCGTGGCGTCGCCGGTGCCGACCGCCGTCGTCGTCGATCCTGCGCACGCCGGCATCGCCGACCGGCTCCCGCTCGCCCTCGCCGCGGCGGCCGCCGTCGCGTCGCCGGCGCCGGGGGAGGGCACGGCCGTCGTAGCGGGGAGGATCACGTTCCCGGGCGGCATCGACCTGACGCGGGGTCGCACCTTCGTCGTGGCGTACGCTCCGGGGGCCGATCCGCTCTCGCCGCTCGCGTCAGCCGCCGTCGCCGCCGACGGAAGCTATGCGATGGACGCGCCCCTCGGCGACGTGGTCCTCGGCGTGCTCTCCGAGGGTCGTGCGGTCCTCGACCGCGCGGGTCCGCTCGCCGCGGGCAGCTCCGACGCCCTCACGCTGGGTGTGGACGGGGCGTCGTACGACGTCACGCTCGATCCGTCGGCCCTCGTCGCGGGATCGGTGACAGCTCCCGTCGCCCTCAGTGGCCAGCGGGTCGCGGTCGCGGTCTACCCGGCTGACGGCACCGGCGCCGCCGCAGTCGCAGCGAACTACGTGACTGACGCCGGAACCTTCGCGGTCGGCGGTCTGCCGGCGGGGAACTACCGTGTCGCCTTCGTCTCGGCCGCCGCCGGCGCCGCCTCGGAGTGGTGGGACAATGCTCCCGGCTTCGCGAAGGCGAAGTCCTTCCCGCTCGCGGCGACCGAGTCGCGCACCGGTGTCGATGCGAAGCTCGAGGCCCTGCGTCTGATGGACACGGCGGTCCCGACGATCAGCGGCACCACCACGGTCGGGCAGACGCTCAAGGCCGCGCCGGGCGCATGGACCGCCGGAACCGCTTTCACCTACCAGTGGTACGCGAACGGGGCGGCGATCGCGAAGGCCACCGCGTCATCGCTCGTGCTCCCCGCCGCCGTCGCCGGCAAGAGGATCACGGTGCGCGTCACCGGCACCAAGACGTCGTACTTCCCGACGTCCGCCACCTCCGCCGCGACGGCCGTCGTGGTGCGTCCGCTGGTCGCGCCCGTGCCCGCGATCACCGGCACCGCGACGGTCGGACAGACCCTCAAGGTGAAGACCGGGACCTGGACGGCCGGCACCCGGTTGACGTACCAGTGGTACATCAACGGCGTCGCGGTCGCCAAGGCCACCGCCGCGTCGTTCAAACTCCCCGCAGCTGCCGCGGTGAAGCCCGTCACGGTCGTGGTCACCGGGACCAAGGCGGGCTACGCGACGGCCGCCAAGCGCTCGAAGGCGACGGCCGCGGTGAAGGGCATCCTGACGGCTCCGGTTCCGCGGATCAGCGGCTCGACGATCGTCGGCTCGAAGCTCACGGCGGTCCCCGGCACCTGGACGAGCGGCACGAAGCTGAGCTACCAGTGGTACCGCAACGGCAAGGCCATCAGCCGGGCGACGGGCTCGACGCTGGTCGTCACGGCCGCCCTGGTGAAGGGGACCATCACGGTGCGGGTCACGGGCACGAAGAGCGGCTACATCGCCGCCGCCCGCACGTCCGGCAAGACCGGGGTCGTGAGCTACCCGGCGCGCACCAAGCCGATCTCGGCCTGGAACTGCCCCTCCTGGGCGCCGATCAAGGGCAACGCGAGCTCGATGATCTACCACGTGCCGCGCGGCCAGTACTACAACAAGACCAAGCCCGAGGCGTGCTTCTCCAGCGAGAGCGCAGCCGTCAAGGCGGGCTACCGCAAGTCGAAGCGCTGACGCCGGACCGGCGGCCTCCCGCCTCGGCCCCACCGTCGAGACCGACGGCCGTGGGGTTCGAGGCGACGCCCGAGGGGCGCCCGGTGGGTCAGCGCGTGGTGAGGCGGGACAACTCCGCGACGAACGCGTCGACGTCGGCCTCTTCGGTGTCGAAGCCGCACATCCAGCGCACTTCCTTGCGAGCCGCGTCCCAGTCGTAGAACCGGAACGAATCGCGGAGCTGGTCGGCGACACCGTCGGGCAGGATCGCGAAGACACCGTTGGACTGGGTCGGCTGCGTGAAGTCGACGCCCTGGATGGATCCGTCGGCGATGCCGGCCTCGATCTCGGAACGCAGGCGCGCCGCCATCGCATTCGCGTGCTTCGCGTTGCGCAGCCACAGGTCGCCCTCGAGCAGCGCGATCAGCTGCGCCGACACGAACCGCATCTTCGACGACAGCTGCATGTTGAACTTGCGCGAGTACTTCAGGCCGTCGGCGGCGTCGGGGTTCAGCACCACGATCGCCTCGCCGAGCATCGCTCCGTTCTTGGTGCCGCCGAAGGTGAGCACATCGACGCCGGCGTCGCGGGTGAACGCCCGCAGCGGCAGGTCGAGGGCGGCGGCGGCGTTCGAGAGGCGGGCCCCGTCGAGGTGCAGCTTCATGCCACGCTCGTGCACGTGGTCGGCGATCGTGCGGATCTCGTCGGCGGTGTAGAGCGTGCCGAGCTCGGTCGACTGCGTGATCGAGACCACCAGCGGCTGCGCGCGGTGCTCGTCGCCCCAGCCCCAGGCCTCGAGATCGATGAGCTCGGGGGTGAGCTTGCCGTCGTCGGTGGGGACCGTGAGCAGCTTGAAGCCGCCGATCTTCTCGGGTGCCGCCGCCTCGTCGACGTCGATGTGGGCGGTGGATGCCGCGATCACCGCGCCCCAGCGCGGAAGCATGGACTGCAGGCCGGTGACGTTCGCGCCCGTGCCGTTGAACACCGGGAACGCCTCGACACCCTCGCCGAAGTGCGCCTGGAAGACCTCCTGCAGGCGCGCGGTGTACGCGTCCTCGCCGTAGGCGCTCTGGTGCCCACCGTTCGCCGCGGCGATGGCCTCGAGGACCTCGGGGTGGATGCCGGAGTAGTTGTCACTGGCGAAGCCCCGGATCGCGGGGTCATGCTGGATGCTCACCGATCCAGCCTAATCGTCCGATCCGGGTGCACCGGGCGGGGAGGGTCTTCCGGATGTCGGATGCCCGCCCTACCCTCGTACCCATGGAGCGCACCGCAGCGAAGACGGCCTTCGCCAACGTCCTCGTCAACACGCTCATCGCGAACGTGACGACGAGCTTCCTCTGGTTCGCGCTCACGTTCTGGGTCTACATCGAGACGCAGTCGGTCCTGGCCACGGGCATCATCGGCGGGGCGTACATGCTGTTCGTCGCGTTCTTCGCGATGGCGTTCGGCACGATCGTCGATCGCAACCGCAAGCACACGGTCATGGTGATCTCGAGTGTCATCTCCGCCGCGGCCTTCCTGGTGGCGGGGCTCCTCTATCTCTGGCAACCTGAAGCCGCACTGCTCGACCTGGGCGGCCCGTGGTTCTGGCTGTTCTCGGGCGTCATCCTCTTCGGCGGCGTGATCGAGCAACTGCGCAACATCGCGCTGTCCACGACGGTGACCCTGCTCATTCCCGAAGACAAGCGCGCGAACGCCAACGGACTCGTCGGCACGGTGCAGGGCATCGCGTTCCTCGTCACGAGCGTGTTCTCGGGGCTGTCGATCGGGTTCCTCGGCATGGGATGGACCCTCGCGATCGCGATCGCGGCCATGGCGCTCACGTTCGCGCACCTGCTGTTCATCCGCATCCCGGAAGGCACGCCCGAGCCCGACCCGAACGCCTCCAGCGCTCTCGACTTCCGCGGCAGCGTGCGGGCCATCCGACTCGCTCCCGGGCTGTTCGCGCTGATCATCTTCTCGACCTTCAACAACCTCATCGGCGGCGTCTACATGGCGCTCATGGACCCGTACGGGCTCACGCTGTTCGACGCGCAGACCTGGGGCTTCGCGCTGGCCTTCGCCTCGACCGGGTTCCTCGTCGGCGGTGGCCTGGTGGCGAAGTTCGGGCTCGGCCCCAAGCCCATGCGCACCATGCTGCTCGTCGTGATCGCGATGGGGCTGCTCGGCTCGGTGTTCATGCTGCGCGAGTGGTGGCCGCTGTACGTGATCGGCATGTGGGCGTACATGGCACTCGTGCCCCCGGTCGAGGCCGCGGAGCAGACCATCATCCAGAAGGTCGTGCCATACGAACGCCAGGGCCGCGTGTTCGGTGTGGCTGCGGCGATGGAGGCCGCGGCCGCCCCGATCACCGCGTTCCTGATCGCCCCGATCGCCGAGTTCCTGATCATCCCGTACATGGACACCCGCGAGGGCCAGCAGAGGTGGGGCTGGCTGCTCGGCGAGGGCGAGGCTCGCGGCATCGCGCTGATCTGCCTGTTCGCGGGGCTGATCATGGTGGTCGCCGCGACGCTGGCGTTCTTCACCCGGTCGTACCGCAAGCTCACCGAGCTCTACGCGGAGGCGCCGGAGCAGGAGATCGACCACGGCGACGCGGACGACGGAGACCGCGGCGATGCCGGTGCGGAAGTCGTGGCGGAGTCGTCATCGACCGAGTCGGACCGTGCCCGGCGCACCGAGGCTCCGCCCGTGGTACCCGGCATGCCGCCCGAGTCTCGCTGAGGGTCGGACGATTCCCCGAGCCCCGGACGATTCCCCGAGGTTTCACCAGGAGAAGCTCCGCAGATCGTCACTCCGTCGGCGGATCGTCCCGTCCGCAGATCGTCCCGGAGGTAGTGTCAGTCGAGGTCGAACACCCGGTCGTTGAGGTCGGCGGCGTCCGTATCCCACAGGGTGAGGACCCGCGCGGCCAGGACCTCGGGATCGAGCGCCTTGGCCCGGAACACGACGGATGCCGCGCGCAGCGGCTCCCCGGCATCGCGCGCGGACTTGGCATACCCCTGGGCGACGGCCCGGGTCCACGCCTCGCTCGCCGCCTTCACTGCGGCGTAGTTCGCCCCGCCGGCGAGGGGCCGCGCGACAGCCGTCGACGACACGATCGCGAACCGGCCCGCTCCCGATGCGCGAAGGGCCGCGTCGAACGCGCGGCTCGTCGCGCGAACGGCCTCGAGCGCGGGCAGCAGTGCGGCGAAGTCCTCGTCCGACTGCCCGGCGAGCCCTCCGCCTCCGCGCCAGCCGCCGACGAGCGGGACCACCGCATCGACGTGGCCGACCTGCGCCGCCAGCACCGTCATCTCGTCGAGCGAGGTCGCGTCCGCGAGGAACACCTCCGCGCCGACATCCGCCAACGCCTGCAGCCCTTCGACAGAACGGCCGGTCGCGATCACGCGAGCCCCCGCGCCGTGCAGAGCCCGTGCCACCGCCCGCCCCGCCGCACTCGTCGCTCCCGCGAGCACCACGGTTCGGCCGGACGGTCTCGATTCGATGAGTTCATCCATGTCGCTCACTCTTCCGGTTCGGAGGGGCTTCTGCGGCCGGAACCCGCGGAGAGATCCACAGAACAGGTTCCGGCCGCAGCGCGGTGCGCCCCAGCGTCACACTCGGAACGCGCGCAGTGCGCGCGTGGTCATCCGTCGTCCGTACCGCGGATGCCGACGGTCGATTCGATGACGGGCTTCATCTTCTTGTGGAGGGTCTCGAAGAACATCGACAGCGGGAACTCATCGTCCATCACGGCATCCGTATAGCCCTTCGGCGCCCCGGCGAGGATCTCGTCCGAGAGACCGCGAGCCCACTGCGAGGCCGGGTGCGGGGTGAGCGTGCCGCGGACGAGCTCGTACGCGGCGAGCCAGTGCGCGATCTTGGGACGGTCGATCGAGTGCCAGTACAGGTCGTCGATCGCGTCGCCGAGCGCCACGACGGCGTCCGGCACGGCGTCCCAGTCGAAGGTGAGAGCGGTGTCGGTCCAGTGCAGCACGCCGCGCTGGTGCAGCCACGCGAACAGCAGCTGTCCGCCGACCGCGTCGTAGTTGCGGATGCGGGTGCCGGTGATCGAGAAGCGGAAGATCCGGTCGAAGATCACCGCGTACTGCACGAGGTGCGCGTAGTCGTGCATCTCCTGCTCGGTCTCGGTGAGCTCTTCGCCGGCGGCGATCCGGGCGGCGAGCGCACGCTCGATCTTCACCGACTCGCGGAACGCCGTCATGTCGCAGCGCATCTCCTCCAGCGAGTAGAGGAAGAACGGCATCCGCTGCTTGATCATGAACGGGTCGAAGGGCAGGTCGCCGCGCATGTGGGTGCGGTCGTGGATGATGTCCCACATCACGAACGTCTTCTCGGCCACCTGCTGGTCGTCGAGCATCGCGGCGGCCCGCTCCGGCAGATCGAGGTTGGTGATCTCCGCCGCGGCGCGGGTGACGCGACGGTAGCGGGCGGCCTCGCGGTCCTGGAAGATCGCGCCCCAGGTGAAGGTCGGGATCTCGCGCATCGCGACCGTCTCGGGGAACAGCACGGCCGAGTTGGTGTCGTATCCGGGTGTGAAGTCGACGAGGCGCAGCGAGACGAACAGCTTGTTGCCGTAGTCGCCCGCTTCGAGCGCGGCGATGAACTCCGGCCAGATGGTCTCGACGATCAGCGCCTCGACCAGGCGGTCGCTCGAGCCGTTCTGCGTGTACATCGGGAAGACGACGAGGTGACGGATGCCGTCGACGCGGGTCTGCTGCGGCTGGAAGGCCATCAGCGAGTCGAGGAAGTCCGGCACGCCGAAGTCCTCGGACGCCCAGCGGTCGAAGTCGACCACGGAGGCGTTGAGATACTCGGCGTCGTGCGGGAAGGCGGGGGCGAGTGCACGGATCGCGGCGGTGATCGCCCCGACGAGCTCGCGGGCCGCGGCGTGGTGCGCGGCATCCGGGATCGAGCCGTCCTTGATCTGCATCTCGCGGATGGTGATCGCGGCGTCCTTGAGCTGCGTCCAGGCGGCGGACTGCTCGGCGATCGACGCGTCCTCGACGACCTCGGGTTCGCCGACGATGGCCTGGACAGCGGAACTGTTGGCGGAAAGAAGGGACATCGGGACCTCCGATCGGAGTTTTCAACGGAAAGATTCCGGCATATACGGAATCCTGACGATAATCTTACAGCCATGGATGATTCTGTCGACCGCGCGATCCTGACCGCGATCTCCCGTGACGGGCGCGCCACGCTCTCCCAACTGTCGGAAGCCGTGGGCCTGTCGGTCTCGGCCGTGCAGTCGCGTCTGCGCCGGCTGGAGACGAGGGGAGTCATCTCCGGATATCAGGCGATCCTCGACCCCGAGCAGGTGGGTACCCCACTCTCGGCGTTCATCGAGATCACCCCGCTCGACCCGGCGCAGCCCGACAACGCCCCCGAACTGCTCGAGCACCTCGACGCGATCGAGGCCTGCCACTCCATCGCCGGCGATGCGAGCTACATGCTGTTCGTGCGGGTCCCGTCGCCGCGTGCGCTGGAGGAGCTGGTCCGCGATGTCCGTCTCGCCGCCAACGTCAGCACTCGCACCACCGTCGTGCTGCAGACCTACTACGAGCACCGGCCGATCATCCCGGTGGGCTCGGCCGAGTAGCCGGGAGCGCGTCAGAGTACCGCGCCCACCATCGCCTCACCGAGTGGAGTGCGCAGGTGCAGCATCCGAGCGCCGTCGCGCTCGCTGCCGATCAGCCCCGCGTCTCGCAGCACGGCGAGGTGATGCGACGCGGTCGATATCGCGATGCCGGCTTCCTGTGCGACCTGCGACGTCGTGCGGGCGGTGCCCGCTCGGAGCAGGATGCCCGCTCGTGCCGGACCCAGCAGCGCGCCGAGCGCCTCTGTGGTCTCGGCGGCGTCCCGGGCCCAGCCGGCAGTGACGCCCCGGGCCGGGTAGAACAGCGTCGGCTGCGCCGGTGGCTCGGTGAGCACCATGCATCCCCACGACGACATGACCGACGGCACCAGCACCAGGCCGCTTCCCCGGCAGTCGACCTGTTCACTGTGGCGGCGCAGCGAGACCCGGACGGCGCCTTCTCCCCAGGTCACCTGAGGGTGCAGGTCTCCGGCCATGGAGGCGATACCGGCGCTCGCGATCGTGCGGGAGCGGACCGCGATGTCGGCGCGCAACAGGCGTTCGAGCTGTGGCCAGACGGGAGCCAGCGCGGCGTCCCATACCGCGGCCCAGGCGTCGGCGATCATCGAGCGCGCCCGTGCCGGCCGCCCCTGCATCTCGCCCAGCGCCTTTCGGCGGGCCCCGGTCGAGCGCAGCACCATCTTCCCGAAGTCGACGCGCATCGGACCGAGGGGTGCGCCGCGCAGCTCGTCGAGCTCGGCCTCCGGCGTCAGGTCCCACCGCGGTGCGGTCGTCAGGAAGTCGGGCAGATACCCGTCATCGCCGACCACGGTCGTCAGCAGGGCGAACTCGTCTCGGGGCAGGCGGTCGCGCACGGCTCGCAGCCACCCCCACTGCAGCGGGTGCGCGGCGGGGCGCAGCAGCACTCGGACCGCGTGGGCCAGCTCGTGACCGGGGGAGATCCCGAATCGCACCGCTTCGACGTCGCCGGGGCTCAGGTGGAACTCGACGCGGTGGTCGGGGTGCTCGATGCCTTCGGCCGGCGCGTTGTTTCGATCCACATCGAAACTCTAGGGCCGGCGCCGACGACTGTCGAGACTGAGGTCATGAACAGCACAACCCCTTCCATCCCGGTCGTCGCCGGCACCGACATCCGCATCGGCACAGGCCGCAGCCGCAGGTTCGTCGGCGCCGAGCACGGCGCGGAGGTGTCCTACTTCTTCGTCGAGAATCAGCCCGGCGAAGGCCCCGGGTTCCACTGGCATCCGTATGCCGAGACCTGGGTCGTGATCGAGGGGCTTGCCCGCATCACCGTGGGCGAGGAGACTTTCGTCGCCGGTGCGGGCGACACCGCGACCGGGCCCGCATACGTTCCGCACTGCTTCACGAACGTAGGGGACGGGGTCCTCAAGATCATCGGCATCCACGCTTCCGCCACCATCATCCAGACGTTCCTCGACGAGGACTGAGCACCAGGAGCACCATGTCCTTCCAGGCATACCTCGACAACATCGAGACCAAGACGGGGCTGACCCCGCGACAGTTCATCGAGCTCGCGACAGAGAAGGGGTTCGACGCCACGACCAGGGCCACCCCCATCGTCGCGTGGCTCAAAGAGGATTACGGGCTGGGACAGGGTCACGCAATGGCCCTCGTGCACGTGATCACCAAGGGGCCGCAGATCAGCGCCAAGCACGTCGGCACAGGCGGTGCGCACTCCGACGCCTCCGACACGCTGTGGCTCGACGGCAAGGACAGCAATCCGAACCCCTGATCCGTCGCCCCGCTGAGGTCCGGCATCGGCCCGGCCAGTAGGATTCCCTGCGTGGCAGCATCCTCCCAGCGCAAGAAGAAGAGTCGGACCGCGAAGCACGCCCCGGCCCGCACCAGCGGCAACCCGGCGCGGCGTCCGGTCGTCGAGGCGGGGCCGGTCACCGCATCCGATTGGATCGGAGCCGCACGGCTGCGCACCCTCCCGCTCGCGATCGCCCCGGTGATCATCGGGACCGGTGCGGCGCGCAGCACGGGTCCCGAATTCCACTGGGTGATCGCGCTCGCGTGCCTCGCCGTCGCGGTGCTGCTGCAGATCGGCGTGAACTTCACGAACGACTACAGCGACGGCGTCCGCGGCACCGACGCCCACCGGGTCGGACCCGCGCGACTCACGGCATCCGGGCGCGTGAAGCCGCGCACCGTCCTGGTCATCGGACTGATCTTCTTCGCGCTCGCCGCCCTCGTCGGCCTCGCGATCGTCGTGCGCACCGGGCAGTGGTGGATGCTGGCGGTCGGTGCCGCGTGCATCGTCGCGGCCTGGTTCTACACGGGAGGCAAGCGCCCCTACGGGTATTACGGCCTCGGCGAGGTCTTCGTGTTCGTGTTCTTCGGCCTCGTCGCCACGCTCGGCACGACCTGGGTGCAGGTCTTCGAGCTGCCGCTGCAGGCCTGGCTCGGGGCCATCGCAGCCGGCCTGTTCGCGTGTGCCGTGCTGCTCGCCAACAACCTGCGTGACATCGACCAGGACCGCGAGGTCGGAAAGCGCACCCTCACGGTCTTGATCGGACGCCGCGCAACGCAGGTGCTGTTCACTCTCTTCGTCCTGGCACCGTTCGGGATCGCCGTGGCCATCGCACTGCTCTACCCGATCGCCTGGATCTCGCTCCTCGCGCTGCTGGCCGGGCTCCCGGCCATCGTGATCGTCTGGGCCTACCGGCGGCCGAGGGAGCTGGTGACCGCGCTCGCGCTGACGTCGCTGACATCACTCCTGTACGCCGGCGCCCTGTTCTGGGCGTTCGTCGGCTGACCTGCCCCGGTTTGCCGTCCGGCGGAGCCGTCCCGGTTCGCCGTCCGGCCCGCTCCCCGTCGCAGCCGCTTCCGCTTCTCGCACAACTTCGGAGATGTGACACGACACGCCGAACGGGGTGCGGATGCCGCGGCGCGCCGTCGTCGATATCCGAAGTTGTGTCGCGCCGGACGTGGCGGGGGCGCCGGACGTGGCGGGAGCGCCGGACGTGGCGGGAGCGCGGGACAGGGAGGGCGGTCAGGCCTTCGGGTCGGTGGGGCCGGTGGGGTCGTTCGCGTCGATCGCCTGGTCCTCGGCGTCGGCATCGGCCTGGCCGCCGGATGACCGGCTCTCGCGGCGCTCCGCGAGTCGTGCCGAGGCGTCGGCGAGCGGCGTGCGCAGGAACAGCATCGAGATGCTCATGCCGATGAGCGCGGCGAAGATCGCGGCGAGCCACCAGTACTCGCGGAAGATCGGGAAGAAGAACCAGAGGATGGCGAGCGGGACGAGGAACGCCAGCAGCCGCAGCACGGTGTAGACGAGGAAAGGCGCGGGCTTCTTCACCCCTCCAGTCTACGTTCGCCGCGCGGGCCGCTCGGCGCCCGGGACCTCGATCCCCAGCCGAGCGAACGGGATGCCGCGCACGACCCGATGCCACGGGTGCTCCCCGAGCGACCAGAGCAGCCCCGCGTCGATGTCGAGCGCCAGGTCTTCGCAGCCGACCGGGAGGGGCACGTCGTCCTGTTTCAGCGCCGTCCGCGGCCCGCTCCACAGCGCCCCGGGTCGCAGGCCGTCGGACTGCGACACGAAGTGGCGGTCTCCCCAGCGCACGGCGCCCTGCATGCGGGGGATGCCGGGCGTGAACATGTGCTCCTCAGCGAATCGGCCGTCGGCGTCCTCGGGGATGGAGAACTCGCCTATCCGCCCGCTGTCGTCGGTGCGGTGCTCGCCGATGAGCACACGCCGGAGCGGAGCGCCGTGCTCGTCGAACACCCGGCCCAAGTACGAGCAGCGCAGCGCGACGGGATGCACGCGCGTGCGGACGGCGACGAGTGCCGTGGTGCGACCGCGCCGAGGTCGCCTGCCGGCGATGCGCTGAGCGCTGGCGCCGTGGACCTGCCGCACGTCGGCGAGGTCGAACTCCCAGATGCCCCGACCGGTCGCCGCGACGAAGAGACGGTCGTCGAACCAGGCGAGTCCACCGGCGTGGATCGGCGCCGGTTCCAGCTCGCCGTCGTCGCCGGGAATGGCGAGCAGCACGTCCAGATGGCGCGAGCGCTCGAGGTCGATGAAGGTCACGCGGGAGGCGAGGTGCACGCCGTCGAGCTGCTGCCGGAACCAGCTCACCGCCAGGGTGCGTCGCCCCCGCCACTCTCCGAGGTCGATGCCCTGCGGGTACCAGCGTCGAGTCCAGGTGCGGGCAGTCAACCAACGCAGATCCACCGTCTCGCGCTGCTTCCGTCGCACCGGACGCCATATCGATCCGAACGGCCAGAGCATGCTCCCATCGTCCCCGATGGGACGTGTCCTCGCGAACACCGTCGCGACTCGTGTCCTGTATCTCGGCCTATGTACAGCTTCACGAAATGCGACATGTATCATGTTACGTGTCGTCGCGGGCACCTCTGGGGGAGGGAACGCGACGATGTCACACGTCCCGAGTCCGGCTGATGGGGGTCAGCAGGGCTCGTGGCGGGTGGGGTCGCCATCGGCGGCCCTGCTCCCCGAACGCTCCGCGTTCGGCAGTGCGCAGCACTGGGAGGTGTGGCTCCGTTCGGGTACGGGGCCACACCTCACTGCCACCACGAGGCTGGGTCGTGTGCGGACACCGATCGTTCACCTTCGCGTCGCCGTCCGGCAACGGCGACCTGGCACGATTCCGGAACACCGCCAGTCCCTGGAGTTCCGTGCGCACACCCCTCGTCACCGTCATCCTGCCCGCGAAAGACGCCGGCGAGTACATCGGGACGACGCTCGAGACACTCACCCGTCAGTTCGAGGATGCGTCGGCACTCAAGCTCGTCGCGATCGACGACGGCTCGCGCGACGACACGGGAGCGCTCATGCGCGCGTATGCGGAGCGGCTCCCGCACGTCGAGGTCATCCGGAACCCCATCGCCCGGGGCCTCGCGACCGCCCGCAACCAGGGCCTGGAACGCGTCGAGGGTGATGCCTTCTGCTTCCTCGACGGTGACGACTGGATGCAGCCGCGGCGGCTCGAGGTGCTCGTGTCGCGGTTGCGCGAGCTGGACTGCGACTTCCTCCGCACCGACCACGTCACGGTCACCGGTACGCACCGATCGCTCATTCGCGCCCCGCACCCGTGGCGCGAACGTGTGGTCGTGCCGCGCGAGGCGATCCTGCCCGAGAACGAATCCACGATGGTCGACTACCCCTACGCATGGGCGGGTGTCTTCCACCGACGGGTCCTCGACGACGGACTGGCGCAGTTCCCGGAGGGGCTGTTCACGGCGGAGGACCGGCCCTGGATCTGGCGGCTACACCTTCGCGCACGGTCGTTCGCGGTCGTGGACGCGCCCGCGCTGCTGTACCGGCGCGGCGTCGCGACCTCCCTCACGCAGGCGAGGGATCGGCGGCAGCTCGACTTCGCCCGGGCGATGGACGAGGTCATCGCCGTGGTCGAGGAGGACCCCGAGGCGGAGCGCTTCCTGCCGAAGGTCGTGTGGACCGCGCTCGCGCTCAGCTCCCACCACCTGGTGCGCGCTCGCCGCATGCACCCGCGGCTGCGTGCCGAGATGCGCGGTGGCATCCGGGACATGCTCCGTCGCCTGCCGGATGCCGAACTCGACGAGACCCTGACCCGCTTCGACGGGCCGCGCCGACGGGTGCTGGCGCGGGTTCTCCGGCAGGCGGGGCGGTCGGTATGACTCAGCTCTTCGCGCTGCACAGCGCCTACGGGCTCGCCACGGCCGCCGCGGCGATCGACGCCGGACTCCTCGGCCGCGACGGTGGGGCGGAGCGCATCCTCGTGCCGTTCACCTCGAGCCGGGTGCCGGAGACGGCTGTCGGCATCGCGGACGACCCCGTGCTCGGACCGCTGCGCCAGCGGTTCGACCGCGTCGAGCCGCTGGAGGAGATGCTCGGTCCGCTGCATCCGAGCGGGTGGGAACCTGCCGAGGCCGACCTCCCGATGCTGGAGCGGCTGTTCGAGCGGGCGTGGCAACTCGATCCGCGAGACCTGGAGCTCTTCGTGCAGAGTCCCCAGGTCGCGCCGGCCCGCACGCTGATGGCGCTGTTCCCGCACGCGCGGATCACGATCGTGGGGGATGGGCTCATGACGTACTCGCCGATGCGCGTGCGACTGCCGTATGCGGTCGCGGCGCGCATCGAACGAGTCGTCCACGCAGACGTGGTGCCGGGCGTGCGACCCCTCGTGGGTTCCCCTCGGGCCGAGGTCGTCCCGGTTCCTCCGCCGGCGTTCGCGGCGGTGCTGCGAGAGACGGATGCCGGTGACCCAGGCGCCGATGACGACGTGCCGAGCGTGCTGGTGCTCGGCCAGTACCTGTCGGCGCTCGGACTCATGACACCCGCCGCGGAGATCGACCTGCAGAAGCAGCTGATCGACCGCGCCGCGCGGTGGGCTCCGCAGCGCATCGTCTTCAAGCCGCACCCCGCGGTGCCGCCGTTGGTGACCGCGGCGGTCCGCGATCGGGCGCACGTCCACGGGATCGACTTCGTGGAGTATCGCGGCCCGCTCGCGGCGGAGCTGTTGGCCGAACGGCTCGACGCACTGGCCGTCGTCGCCGGATTCTCGACCGCCTTGCCGACCGTGCACACGCTCTTCGGCCGGGAGATCGGGTCGGCGGGCAACGACCGGATGCTGGCGGCGCTGACACCGTTCGAGAACAGCAACCGCATCCCCATGACCCTGGTCGACGCCCTCACCCGCGACGATTCGCCCTACGGCGACCCCGACCGGCTGCAGCTGTTGGTCGACGCGGTGGGCTATGCGATGCAGCCCGAGAACGCCGCCCACCTGCGCGGTCGTGCCGAAGAACTGCTGCGGGGCCTCGACCCGGTCGAGCGGGATCGGTACTTCGCGCCGCGACGGCTGGCGGAGCTGCGGCTGCCGGGGGCGCCGAGGGAGAGCGCCGCGCGTCGGGCGTTGCGCCCCGCCGGGGGAGTGGGCAGGGTCGAGGAGTGGCGGCTCCACGCCCTCGGCGCCCGGCGACGCGTCGGCCGTGCCTGGAAGGCGCTGCGCGGGCGATGACGACGACGACGATGACGCGATGACGCGAGGATGAACGACATGGACGAGCAGCAGCCCCTCACGGTGGCGATCATCCCGGCGCGCGGCGGATCGAAGCAGGTTCCGCGCAAGAACCTCCAGCGGGTGGGTGGGGTGCCGCTGGTCGAGCGCGCCGTCCGGGCAGCGGCTGCGGCATCCGGCATCGACCTGGTCGTGGTCTCCACCGACGACGACGAGATCGCGGCGGTCGCGACCGCCGCAGGCGCCCGCGTCATCCGCCGACCCGCCGAGCTCGCCGGTGACACCGCGACCTCGGAGAGCGCGATCCTGCATGCCCTCGACGACCTCGAGGCACAGGGTGAACGCGTGGAGGTCGTGGCGTTCCTGCAGGCGACCTCTCCGTTCATCCCGAGCGACGCGCTCGCCGCGGCCGTCGAGGAGATCCGCGCCGACCGGGCCGACAGCGTGTTCGCGGCCCATGAGACCTACGGGTTCCTGTGGCGGGAGGATGCCGACGGGAGCGCGGTCGCGATCAACCACGAGGCGGCTCACCGCCCGCGGCGCCAGGACCGCGAACCGCACCACCTCGAGACCGGCGCCTTCTACGTGTTCCGCGCCGACGGCTTCCGTGAGAGCCGGCATCGGTTCTTCGGCAGGATCCGCATCGCGGCGGTACCGGAGTGGACGGCGATCGAGATCGACGATGCGGATCAGCTCCGGGTCGCCCGCGCTCTCGCCACCCTGCACGAGGTTCCAGAACGCATCCCGGTGCGGGCGGTCGTGACCGACTTCGACGGCGTGCACACCGACGACACCGCGATCATCGATGCCGACGGCGGGGAACGGGTGCGGGTCAGTCGCGAGGACGGGATGGGCGTGGCCCTGCTGCGCCGCGCCGGGATACCCCTGCTGATCCTGTCGACCGAGGTGAACCCGGTCGTCCGCGCTCGTGCCGACAAACTCCGCGTGCCGGTCCTGCACGGCATCGATGACAAGGAGACGGCGCTGCGGAAGTGGGCCCGGGAGAACGACGTGCCCCTCGCCGACATCGCCTACCTCGGCAACGACGTGAACGACCTCCCGGCGCTGCGGATCGTGGGGTGGCCGGTCGCGGTCGCGAACGCGCATCCGCTCGTCATCGAAGAGGCCAGGGTCGTGCTGCGTCGCCGGGGTGGCGAGGGCGCGGTGCGGGAGCTGATCGAACGGGTGTTGTCGAGCTGACCGATGCCGGTAACCCGGCCGTCGCCCGGTGTTCACTCTCGCCCCGTAATCAGGAGGGAGGGGCTGCACCAGCGCTCGACGACCGGAGGAATCATGACTGTCAGCATCGGCTCACGAGTGATCGGCGGCGGGCGTCCTGCCTACGTCATCGCCGAGATCGGACTCAACCACAACGGCGATGTCGACATCGCGAAGAAGCTCATCGATGTCGCGGCCCGCGCCGGTGCCGACGCCGTGAAGTTCCAGAAGCGCACGCCCGAGATCTCCACTCCCGAGCACATGCGCGATGTTCCGCGCGAGACGCCGTGGGGCGTCATGAGCTACCTCGACTACCGTCGTCGCGTCGAGTTCGGCCGCGAGGAGTACGTCGAGATCGGCGACCACGCCACCATGCTCGGCCTGGACTGGTTCGCGTCGCCGTGGGACGTGCCGAGCGTCGCCTTCCTCGAGGACCTCAATGTCGTGGCGCACAAGGTCGCCTCGGCGAGCCTCACCGACACGGAGCTGCTGGTCGCGCTGCGCGAGACCGGCAAGCCCGTCATCCTCTCTACCGGCATGTCGACCATCGAGCAGATCGACCGGGCGCTCGACACGCTCGGCACGGACCGCGTGGTCCTCATGCATGCGACCTCGACATACCCGCTCGAGCCCGAAGAGGCGAACCTGCGCGTGATCGCCACCCTGCGCGACCGCTACCCCGGTGTGCCCGTCGGCTACTCGGGGCACGAGCGCGGCCTCCAGATCTCGCTCGCCGCCGTGGCGATCGGTGCGGTCGCGGTCGAGCGTCACATCACGCTCGACCGCACGATGTGGGGCTCCGACCACGCCGCCTCCCTCGAGCCGACCGGCCTCGAGCACCTCGTGCGCGACATCCGGGTGATCGAGCGGGCGACCGGCGACGGCGTCAAGCGTGTGTTCGACAGCGAGCGCGCGCCGATGGCGAAGCTGCGTCGCGTCTCCGCATGACCGACGCCCCCGGCATCCGCGTCGTCGCCATCGCGGACGCCGACTCCTTCGTGAAGTGGGCGGCATCCCTTCTCGGATCGGTGCCGGGTCTGCAGCCGCACCTGCTGGTCGTGCGCACCCCGCTCACGGCCAGCGCCGAGCAGCAGCGCACCGCGCTCGCCGGCACGACACTCGGCCCCGACGACGTCACCCGCATCGGCTTCGCGGAGGCGGCGGACTGGCTGGCCGGGCAGCGGCCGGACGTGGTGCTGCTCGCGGGGCGCGGGCCGTTCGTCCGCCTGATGGGACGGGTGATCGACGCGCTGGAGCATCGACCGGTCACCGTCTCGGGCCTGCCGGGGATGGCGATTCCCGCGCAGCGCGGGGCGCTCGACTATCGCCGTCACACCGACCTGCTGGTGGTGCACTCGCATCGCGAGGTACGGGCGTTCGAAGAGCTCGGGCGGCGCATCGGCGTGCAGACGCCGGTTGCTCTCGCGACCCTGCCGTTCGCCCGGCGTCGGCAGCGGATGCTGCGCCCGGAGCGGATGCGGATCGACGCTGCTGCGGGCGGTCGCGGTGGCATCGCGGTCGCCGAACGCCCGTCCCAGACGGTGGCGGAGCGACCTCCCGCGACCGACATCGTGTTCGCCGCGCAGGCGCTCGTGCCCGTCGGGAAGGATGAGCGTGCCGAGATCGCGGCCATGCTGGTTCGGGCGGCGGAGGCCGAGCCCGCTCGACGCGTGGTGGTGAAGCTGCGGTCGCGGCCGGGCGAGTCGGAGACGCACCTCGAACGCGAGCCCTACATGGGGTTGCTGCCGTCGAGCCTGCCCCGGAACCTGGTGTTCTCGTACGACTCGATGTCCACCGCTCTGCAGACCGCGGCCGGTCTGGTCACGGTGAGCTCGACCGCCGCGATCGAGGCCACTGCCCTCGGGGTGCCCGTGATCGCCCTCGACTCGTTCGGGGTGAGCAAGAGTCTGTTGAACACGGTGTTCGTGGGGAGCGGACTGCTGGGCGGTCGGAGCGAGGTCGTCGCCGGGCGGTTCCGGCATCCGCATCCGGACTGGCTCCGCGACAACTATTTCCATCCCGAGGTGGAGTCGACGTGGTGGGAGCGGGTCGAGCAGCTCGTCGCCCTGCGGCGCTCGGGGGCGTTGCCGGCGCGGCGTGTCCCGGCGGCCCGAGGAGGCGCCCTGCACGAGGCCTGGCATCGGGCGAGCGTGCTCGGGGCCGAGGATCGCACGGCGCAGGGGAGGGTGGCGCTCGCGATCGGCGTTCCCGCCACCCGCGCGATGGCAGCGACCCGCACGCGCCGGGCTCCGGCAGGCGGCGGCACCTGGTCCGACGCGTCGACCGACTACACGCTCGAGCCGAACCCGTTCGACGACTCGATCCGGCGCTGAACCGTCGGACTCACTCTCCGAGGAGAGCGCCGATCTGGCGGTCGATCTCGCCGACGAGTTCGTCGACGCTGAGGTCGACGTTCGTGCTCGCCGTCAGGGTGAGGAACGTGATGGCGGACACGATGCGGGCGAGGGCGGCGGCACGCTCCTCACTCGTCTTCGGGTCGCGGCGGAGGATCGCCGCCGCCGCCTGTTCGGTCCCGTCCACGATGCGGAGCGCCTCGGCGTGGTGCCCGTCGGTGGGTTCGGCGAACACCATCTCGCGCAGGTAGGTGCGTCCGTTCTCGACCTGGACGCGATTGCAGGCGACGATCGGCCGCAGCAGCGCGACGATCGCGTCTCGCATATCAGGGGTCGCCTCGGCCGCAGCGATCCCCTTCTCGAGGGCGACGGAGTAGTGCGCGTTCTGCACGAGGAGCAGCAGCTCGCCCTTGGTCTTCGCGTAGAGGAAAAGGGTGCCCGTGCCGACGTCGGCCCGCTCGGCGATCTGCAGCGTGGTGACGTCGTCGATGCCGTGCTCGGCGAACAGCTCTGACGCGGCGGCCGTGATCCGTTCGAGCTTCTGCTGCTTGTTGCGCTCGCGACGACCGAGGGCGTTCGAGGCGGAGGTCGACATGTTCATCCTTCGGGAATAGAAACTGATTGCACTCAGTTATGACGAGAGTCGCTTATGCGCACGCTCAACTATCCCTCATCATCGCAAAGAAGAGAGCAGTCCATGCCTTCACTCCACGGAGCAGTCGTCCTCGTCACCGGAGCGAACGGAGGCATCGGCACGCAGTTCGTCCACCAGGCACTCGCCCGCGGCGCCGCCAAGGTCTACGCGAGCGCTCGCACACCGCGCACCTGGGACGACGAACGCGTCGTCCCCCTCGCGCTCGACGTGACGGATGCGGAGTCGATCCGCGCCGCCGTCGAGGCCGCGCCCGACGTGACCGTGCTCATCAACAACGCCGGTGCGTCGGTGCCGACCGCCGGGATCCTCACGCACTCGGACGACGACATCCGCCGGAACGTCGAGACGAACTTCCTGGGCCCACTCTTCCTCGCGCGCGCCTATGCGCCGCTTCTCGCCGGGCGCCCGGGGGCCGCGATCATCGACATCCATTCCGCCCTCTCCTGGTTCGCGGTGGCCGGCATCTACAGTGCAACGAAGGCGGCGCTGTGGTCGGCGACGAACTCGCTCCGCCTCGAGCTCGCTCCGGCGGGAGTGCACGTCGTGGGTGTGCACGTCGGCTACGTCGACACGGCTATGGCCGAGCACGTCACGGACCCGAAGACCGATCCGGCCGACCTCGTCCGCGCCGTGCTGGATGCGACGGAGCGCGACGAGTACGAAGTGCTCGCGGATGAGATCTCGGTGCAGGTCAAGGCGGGCCTCAGCGCCCCGCTGGACGCCCTCTACCCGCAGCTGCGGGCGAGCGTCTGAGACCCGCGAAAAGGTCGGAGGAGCCGAACACCATGCGTGCATTCGTCATCACGAAGTACAAGCAGCCGCTCGAGGAGCGGGAAGTCGCCGAACCCGAGGTGGGCGATCGGGACGTCCTGGTCCGCGTCGAGGCTGCGGGTCTCAATCAGCTCGACGAGAAGATCCGGCAGGGGGAGTTCGCGCAGATCCTGCCCTACGAGCTCCCGCTCGTGCTCGGCAACGATCTGGCGGGCACGGTGATCCGTCTCGGTCGACTCGTCGAGGGATTCCGTCCCGGCGATCGTGTGTACGCCACCGCGGACGGCTCGCGCATCGGGACGTTCGCCGAGCGCATCGCCGTCGCCGAGAAGGATCTCGCTCCGATGCCGGCCGGGCTCTCGATGGCCGAGGCCGGATCGCTCCCGCTGGTCGCCCTCACGGCCTGGCAGGCCCTGGTCGAGCGCGGCAACGTCCGGGCGGGGCAGAAGGTGCTCATCCATGCGGGTGCCGGTGGCGTCGGGTCGATCGCCATCCAACTCGCCGCCCACCTCGGAGCCACGGTCGCCACGACGGCCAGTGCGGCGAACGCCGACTTCGTCCGCGAGCTCGGCGCCGACATCGTGATCGACTACCGCCGGCAGGACTTCGCCGAGGAGCTGTCCGGCTACGACTTCGTGCTGGACAGCCTCGGCGGCGAGAACCTCGAGAAGTCGCTGCGGGTGCTGAAGCCGGGCGGACTCGTCGTCGGCATCTCGGGACCGCCCGACCCGGCATTCGCCCGCGCGAAGGGACTGAACGCTTTCGTGCGGCTGGCCGTCGCGGGGCTCAGCCGCAAGGTTCGGGCGCAGGCGAAGAAGCTCGGCGTGCGGTACGAGTTCCTCTTCATGCGTGCCGACGGCGAGCAGCTGCGCCAGATCACGGCTCTCGTCGACAGCGGCGCGATCCGCCCCGTCGTCGCGAAGACGTACCCGTTCGACCGCCTGCCCGAGGGGCTCGCCGACCTCGCCGCGGGTGGGAGCCGGGGCAAGTTCGTCGTGACGAACGACTGACGCTCGGGGCCGGCCGCCGGACGCCGGCCTGCCGAAACCCAGACGCATCGCACCGTGCGCGGCGCGGCGAGCCGGAACACGCCGGCGGTGCGCCGCTGCGTCTGGGCTTCGGCATCCCCACGCCGCGGCGCACCGTCGGATCGGGTCAGTTGCTGCGGCGGATGGCGCGCACTCCGACGATCAGCCCGACCACCGCGACCGCCAGTGCCGACACCCAGCCCCAGAGCACGGTCACATCTCCCAGGTCACCGGCGAACAGCGCTCGCTCGGCCTGCACGACCCAGTTCACCGGGTTGACCGATGCCACGGCACGCATCCACTCCGGTGCATCGTCGAGCGGCAGCAGCATGCCGGAGAGGATCAGCAGCGGGAAGATCAGCGACTGCTGCACTCCCCAGAACAGCCACTCCCGGTCTTTCGTCGCCAGAGCCAGCGAGTACGACAGTGAGCCCAGGCCCACACCGAACACGGCCAGCAGTGCGAGCCCGATCAACAGGCCGGGGATGTCGGCGGCGAAACCGAACGGCCAGGCGATCAACACGATCACGAGCGCCTGCACCACGATCGGTGCGATCTCCTTGAGGGCGCGCCCGACCAGCAGCGAGGAGCGGGCGAGCGGGGCGACCAGGGTGCGCTCGTGCGAGCCGGTCATCATCTCGTACTGCAGGTTCGAGCCGGTGGCCCCGGTGCCGAACAGCACGATCATCACGAGCACGCCCGGCACGAACCAGGCCAGGGTCTCGCCGGCCGGCTGCCCCGAGTCGCCGATCAGCAGAGGAGCGAACAGTCCGAGGAAGACGAGCGGCTGCAGCAGGCTGAAGATCAGCGTGAACGGATCGCGGAGCACGGGCTTGAGCTCACGCGTCAGCACGTTCCGGGTGTCGCGCGCGAGGTTGGGGCGCACGAGGGTGTCGGTGGTGGTCATGAGAGGACTCCTGTCGTGCTGTTCGCTGAGGGGGTGGGGGTTTCGGCGGATTCGGATGCCTCGCCCACGGCATCCGCTCCTTCGCCGGCGTCGCGCAGTGTGCGGCCGGTGAGGGCGAGGAACACGTCGTCCAGCGTGGGTGGCACTCCGGTCGCGCGGCGGACGAGGATGCCGGCGGCGTCGAGCTCGCGCACGATCACCGGCAGCAGTCGGTCGCCGTCCGGCACCGCGAGCGAGATGGCTTCGCCGTCGACGGTGACTTCAGCGCTGCTGAGACGGGCCACCACGGCACGGGCGCTCGCCGCCTCGGCGGCATCCGCGAATCCGAAGGTCAGTACGTCGCCGGCCAGTGTCGCCTTGAGGGAGGCGGCGTCGTCGTCGGCGATGATGCGCCCCTTGTCCATGACCATCACGCGTTCGGCGTAACGGTCGGCCTCTTCCAGGTAGTGCGTGGTGAGGAAGACCGTGGTACCGTGCTGCGTGCGCAGATCGAGGATGTGCTCCCACAGGTTCGCCCTGCTCTGCGGGTCGAGTCCGGTGGAGGGCTCGTCGAGGAAGATCAGCGGCGGCGCGTGCATGAGCCCGAGGGCGATGTCGAGCCGGCGCTTCTGTCCGCCGCTGAGCTGCTGCACGCTGCGAGTTGCGAAGGAGGAGAGGTCGAGCGACTCGATCAGCTCGTCGGCCCGCTTCGTGCTGTCGCGCCGGGACATCCCGTAGAAGGCGCCCTGGCTCAGCAGCTCGTCGCGCACGCGCTGCGAGAAGCTGCCGCTCGTGAGCTGGCCGACGTAGCCGATGCGGGCGCGCACCCCGGCCGCGTCGGTGCGGATGTCGTGCCCGACCACTCGCGCGCTCCCCGAGGTGGGCGGGATCAGAGTGGTCAGCATCCGCAGGGTCGTCGACTTTCCGGCACCGTTCGGTCCGAGGAAGGCGACGAGTTCGCCGCGCACGGCGGTGAAGGAGACGTCGGTCACGGCGTGCACCGGCGTCTTCTTGACGGTGAAGACCTTGGTCAGGCCTTCGGTCTCGATGAGGGATTCGTTCATGGGAGTGAGCGTAGAAAGCCATGCGGACAGATCCTGTCCGCATCATCTGGCAATCTGAGACTCATGACCGATACCACCTCGCGTGCACTCGCTCTGCTCAACCTGCTGCAGACCCACCGGCACTGGCCGGGCACCGAACTCGCCACCCGGCTGGGCGTCACCGAGCGCACCGTGCGACGCGACGTGGACCGGCTGCGCGAACTGGGGTACCGCGTGGAGTCGACCCCGGGCGTCGCCGGCGGCTACCGCCTCGAGGCCGGAAGTGCGGTGCCACCGCTTCTGCTGAACGACGACGAGGCGGTCACGATGGCGATCGGCCTGCGCGTCGCCGCCACCCAGCAGCTCGTCGGCGGTCCCGAGGTCACGCTCACGGCCCTGGCCAAGCTCGAGCAGGTGCTGCCCTCGGCGCTGCGCCAGCGGGTGAACGCGCTCGCCGCGTCGGTGCAGGCGCCGCGCATCGGCGACGGTCCGGTGGTCTCGCCGGAGGTGCTGGGCGAGATCGCACTCGCGACTCGTGACACCGAGAGGCTGCGCCTGCGATACGTCGACGGCGAGGGGCGGGAGAGCGTGCGCCGGGTCGAGCCGCACGCGCTGGCGCCGGCCGGCCGCAAGTGGTTCCTGCTCTGCTGGGACCTCGACCGTGCGGACTGGCGCACGTTCCGTGTCGACCGCATCGCCGCGGTGGAGCATACGCGCGTGCTTTTCACCCGGCGTGACATCACCGAGGAGGAGATCGAGGAGCGCGTGCTCATCGCCTCGTCGTGGTCGCCGCAGAAGGTCGAGGCGGCTGCGGTGATGGAGCTGCCTCTCGCCGAGATGCAGGACCGCTTCGGCCCCTGGTCGCAGGGCGCGACGGCCGTCGGCGACGACCGCACGCGGTGGCCCTTCGGCGGTTCGGACTGGCGCGAGGCGATGTACGCGCTGCTGTGGATCCCCGAGGGCGTCGAGTACGCGGTGGCGCTCGCGGAGCCCCACCGGTCAGAGCTCCGCGAGGCCGTCGCGCGGCTGCTGCGCGCCCTCGACGCTCCGGATCCGGATGACGCCGGGTGACCGGCATCCGTCATCCTCAGACTCATAGGGTTATCCCAGGCAACGGTCCTGGCGGGTCAGATCACGGCCGGGTAACGTCATCCCCATCGCGGCGATCCGGGCGGTCCCGGGCCTCAGCTCATATCTGATGGCGTTGCGGGTTCGACTCCCGCCGTCGCGTCCAATTCAGACCGGCCGGCAGTCGTCGGGCGGAACCGTCAGCGGTTCCGCCCCTTCGAACGGATCAGGAGCGCCTGCGAGAGCACCAGGCAGCCCATCGCGGCGACGGTGAACCACAGGGTCGGGCTCAGCACTTCGGTGAGGATCAGCACCGCGCAGACCAGCCCGAAGAGGGCGCCGAAGAGGAGCAATCCCCACTGGATGCCGGTGCTGCTCTCGTTGCGTCGCATCCCTTCACCCTGCCAGCCCGGCACGTCGATGTCGACCTGACGTGGCCTCGTTCGGTGTGGGCGACGGGATGCTTGCGCGCCGCCTCGCGCGCCCCTAGCTTTCGGCTATGACGAACGCATGCGAGGCAGGGCGAGGGACCCGAACATGTCGCGATTGACGCAGACGCTGATCCCGCGGTCGCAGCGGCTGTCGGCCGAGGCGCTGGACGACGCAGTCAATCTGAGCGCGGGAGACACCCTCAGCAAACGTTCCGGATTCCTCATCATGCTCACGCTGTCGGGGGTCATCGCGATCGCGGGGGTGCTGACGGACTCGACGGCGACGGTGATCGGGGCGATGATCATCGCGCCGCTGGGTACGCCGATCCTCGGCATCGCCTGGGGGATCGTCACGGGGCATCTACGCCTGGTGGTGTCCTCGATCCTGTGGGTCCTCAGTGGGGTCGGCATCGTCGTCGCGCTCGGGCTGGCGCTCGCCGTCTTCGTCGCGACACCGGAGAGTCTGTCGACCAACTCGCAGGTGATCGGGCGCACGTCGCCGAGCCTGATGGATCTGATGGCCGCGCTCGCGACCGGGCTCGCCGGCGGCTTCGCGATGTGCCGGAAAGACCTCAGCGCGGTGCTGCCGGGTGTCGCGATCGCGATCTCGCTCGTACCGCCGCTCGGGGTGGTCGGAGTCTGCGCGGGGCAGGGGCAGTGGCCACAGGCCCTCGGCGCGCTCGTACCGTTCCTCTCGAACGTCTTCGCCCTGGTGATCGCCGGAAGCATCGTGTTCACGATGGCCGGTTACGCCCGCGACCCCGGATCCTCACCCACCGCCAATCGACGCCGCGCCTACGCGATCGTCGCGACTCTGAGCCTCATCATCGCCATCCCGCTCGCCGCGAACTCGATCGCCTCCGTCGCCGTCGCCCGGTGGTCGGTCGAGATCCAGAACACGACGACCGACTGGCTTGCAGGGGATACGGATGCACACATCCACGGTGCCGTGCAGTGGAGTGGACTGACCGCCACGATCTCCCTCACGACCCCCGACGGGTCGACGCCGCCGCTCGACGAGCTGCAAGAGGAGATGGCGAAGACCATTCCCTCGTACGTCGGGGTGGTCGTCGATGTGGGGCAGGGGACCGAGTTGACCGTGCGGTGAACAGCGCCCGCTGCGGCGGCTCCTACGCTCGACACGCGCGGCGCTCTGCTCTCCGTGAGCGGTGTAGTGGAACAACCCAGAGTCGAATAGGGTTGTAGCAAGTGGATCGGGAATGCTCGATCGGCGTTCGGCCTCCGGGAATCTCGGAGGCCTTTCGCTTTTACGGGTAGACCTTGAGTCCGTATCCCTCGATGCGCCCGTCGCTGGAGCGCACCAGCTTGGTGCTGATCAGATCCCAGGCGCGATTCGACTGCTCGGGACGCATCACGTGGAGTCCGATCGGTCGTGCAGTCATGTCTGCGATCTGAAGGCCCGAGCTGTTGGCGCTCTTCGGAGCGCAATGGAAGGCCAGCGTTTCGGGCATGCCCCGCATCCGGGTCGTATCCATGATTCTCCGGAATTCGAGTTCCAGATCCTGATCCTCCTTGGCTCCCCGGCTCTCGAAAACGACCCGTGCGGTCCGTCGTGCTTGTCCGCGCTGCTGAAGCTGGAGGAAGATTCGTTCCAGACCGAACTCGAGTGCGACATGGTACGGATTCACGTCGTGCCCACGTCGCGCCCGGAACTCCTCCTTGTCTATGACACACGCCACGATTCCGAACCGGGAACCCGAGATGATGCCGTTCATCCGCGCCATGAACCGAGCACGGACACTCGCATTCAAGAGGACGTCGAACGGCGGGGTCGACTTGCGGATCTCCCGCTCGTGGAAGATCACCATGTCGTGCCCGAAGAACTCGAACTTCATCCCCTGAACCTGCGGAACGACGGTCGAGATGTAGTCGTCCACCGGGAAGATGCAGAAAGAGAGCACGAACAGCGGGAACTGCGGATTGATGTTCGTGAGGCTGTGGTCTCCGCTCTCGTCGACGTAGATCACGTAGTCGCTGAACGTCGGCATGTGCTCACCGTATTTCCGCCTCGGAGCTGGGGGCGCGAACACGCCCGCGCCCCCAGCGGTATATAGCACCGCCCTTCCCGGACAAGGGGGCGATGCCCTGGCCCCCGTTAGCCCCGATGATGGAGGTATGCCTTCCGCCCATCGACCCGGTCTGCGGGTCTCGTCGGGTCTCACGATCCCCGAGGCCGAGCTGTCATGGCGCTTCTCGCGGTCGTCGGGCCCGGGAGGGCAGGGGGTGAACACCGCCGATTCGCGCGCGGAACTCGTCTGGGACGCGGCGACCTCCGCGGCACTCACCCCGTATCAGCGCGAGCGGCTCCTCGAGCGGCTGAGCGGGCGCCTGGTCGACGGGGTCCTGACGATCGCCGCGTCCGAGCATCGTGCGCAGATTCGCAACCGGGACGCGGCGCGAGATCGGCTCGTCGCCCTGGTGGCCGAGGCGCTGCGGCCACCGTCACCTCCGCGGCGGCCGACCAAGCCCAGTCGGGGCTCGAAGGAACGCCGACTGAAGGCCAAGCAGCGCCGCACCGACGTCAAGAGTCTGCGCCGTCGGCCCCGCGAGGACTGAGGTGCCGCCGCTCGCTGGATCGTCGAGCCGTCAGACCGTGCGCCAGTCGTCGCTCGAGATGCTCGCACCGGCCTGCGGGCCCATCTGCAGCATGCCGCCGTCGACGACGAGCGATGTTCCGGAGATGTAGGCCGCCTCCGGTGACGCGAGGAACGCGATGAGGGCGGCGACCTCTCGGGCGTCGCCGGGCCGCCCCAGGGGGATGCCCGGTCGATGCTCCGTGTGCGGGTCGGTGTCGGTCTGGCCGGTCATCGGCGTCGCGATCTCGCCCGGTGCCACGCTCACGGCGCTGATGCCGTGGGCGCCGAGTTCGAGTGCGAGATTCTTCATGAGTCCGTTCAGTCCGTGCTTCGCCGCGTCGTAGGCGCTGGAGCCGACCATCGGCTGGTGCGCGTGCACGCTCGTCACCGAGATCAGCCGACCGCCGCGCTCGCCGGCCACCATCGCCCGAGCCGCTCGCTGGAGGCAGAAGAACGCGCCCGTGAGGTCGGTGAGCAGCACCCGGTTCCAGTCCTCGAGGGTGAGATCGAGGAACGGCGTGCTCACGCCGGCTCCGGCGTTGTTCACGAAGACGTCGATGCCGCCCAGCTCCGCGATCAGCCCGTCGATCACATCGCCCGAGCGCGGGATGTCGGTGACATCGAGCTGTGCGACGACGGCGCGGGCGCCATGCGTGCGCACCTCTTCCGCGGTCGCCTCCGCACCCAGGCGGTCGGAGTGCCAGGTGACGCCGACGTCGATTCCCGCGGCGCCGAGCGCCACGGCGGTGGCGCGACCGATCCCGGAGTCCGCCGCCGTCACGATCGCATGCCGGGGCTTCCTGTCGTGGTGAGCTTCGAACATCTCCGCCTCCTCGTCGTCTGTCCGCTCGACGGTAGGCGCAGTGTTCGTGCCGGGCGATCGGGTTGACGGAACGGATCCGCGACGCTAGCCGCGTCCGTTCCCGCGGAGGGCTAGATCAATTTCTCGAGCCGATGTGATCACGCCTCGGGCTCGGTGATGGCTGCCTCGATCGGGCCCCACCCGCTGTCGAGCAGTCGGAAGCCCGCGTCGACGGTGGCGAGAGGGTCGTCGCTGTCATTGACGAGCAGCTGCATCTGCAGCACGAAGCGGGCGTAGACGCGGATCTCGGCCATCGGCTGGGCGAGACCGAGCTCCTCGGCGATGGCATCGGCGAGGGCGTCCTCGTGCCGGAGCCACATCTTCGCCGCGTAGTCGCGCAGCGCCGGGGTCTCGTTGAGGAAGCGCATGAAGATGCGAGTGACGTCGTTGCCGTGCTCATCGACGTTCGCGCGGAGCTCGGCGGCGTAGAAGTCGTGGATCGCGCGGTTGATCGTGCTGCCGGCCGGCCGGTCGCGCACGGCGGCCACCAGCCGGTCGCGCTGCTCGTCGTCCTCGTCGAAGACGAGGGCTTCCTTCTGCGGAAAGTGCGCGAAGACGGTGGTGGGGGAGACGTCGGCGGCGTCCGCGACCTCGCGGATGCTCACGTTGTCGAAGCCGCGCTCCAGGAACATCATCGTCGCGACGTCGGAGATCGCCTTGCGGGTCGCGGCCTTCTTCCGTTCGCGGCGCCCGAGGGGCTCTGGGGTCGTCATGCCCCTCACCCTATCGTGGACCGACCACAAAACTGGCTTGACACCAAAACTGGTATCGCTACACTTTCGGTATGACTTCACCCAACACCCTCACGCGTCGGGAACAGAACCGCGCCTGGATCATGCTCATCGTGCTGACGATGCTGACCGTCATCGGGATGACGGTCGTCCTCCCCGTCCTGCCCTTCGTCGTGCTGCAGTACGTCTCGCACGAGAGCGACCTCGCCATCTGGGTGGGAGTGCTCGAGGCGATCAACGGGCTCTGCGCCTTCCTGGCGGCTCCGTTCCTCGGGCGTCTCTCCGACCGCTTCGGCCGTCGACCCGTCATCATCGTGGCGGCATTCGGAGCGGCGTTCTCGATGGCCTTGTTCGGCATCGGCGGTGCGAGCTGGGTCCTCGTCCTCGCGCGGGTCATCCAGGGTCTGACGGCCGGCGACCTCCCCGCCCTCTTCGCCTACCTCGCCGACATCACCCCGCCCGAGCAGCGCGCCAAGCGCTTCGGCGTCCTCGGCGCGCTCTCCGGCATCGGCACCATGATCGGCCCGGGGGTCGGCGGTCTGCTCGCCGCCGTGAATCTCCAACTCCCCGTCTTCCTTACGGCCGCCGTCGCCCTCACGATCGCGATCCTCAGCATCTTCCTGCTCCCCGAGAGCCTCAAGCCCGGCAACCGCATCACCACGATCAGGCTGCGCGACGTGCAGCCGCTCGCCGTCTTCAAGGAGGCGTTCGGTCGCAAGGAGCTGCGCGGGCTGATGATCGGCTTCGGGCTGCTCGCCCTGCCGTTCGGATTCTTCGTGAACAACTTCAGCGTGCTGGCCCTCGACTCGATCCAGTGGGGCCCGACGCAGATCGGCCTGTTGACCGCGGCCGTCGGCATCATCGACATCCTCATCCAGGGCGTGCTGCTCGGCGTCCTGCTCCCGCGGATCGGCGAGCGCGGTGTGATCGTCAGCGGCATCGTCGCGCAGATGATCGGTCTCGCGGCCCTCGCGATCGTGGCCTCGATCTTCGCCCAGCCGTGGGTGTTCATCGTCGGTGCCCTCATGCTCGCGGCCGGCCAGGGTGCTTCGCAGGCCGCGATGGATGGCGCCATGTCGAACGCCGTCGGCGACGACGAACAGGGCTGGCTCGGCGGCGCGACCCAGTCGCTGAATGCGGCCATGGGGACGGTCGCTCCGCTCATCGCGGGCGGACTCTATGCGCTGGTCAGCCCCGCCGCGCCGTACTGGTTGGGTGTCGGGCTCATGATCGTCGCCGTGGTCGTGGTCAGCCGCGCCCACATCACGAACACCGCCAAGCCGCCGGTGGGCGCGGAAACGGATGCCCCGGGGAAGTCCGCCATGCAGCGTGAACCGTCGACCGGTGTATTGACAGATTGATACACGCCGTGCAGACTCTGTATCACCTGAGTGATACACGGAGGTAGGACCATGGCGGGGATCGCACTTGTCGGATACATCGTCTGCGTCGCGGCGGTGGTCGCCGTCGTATGGTTGATCGTCCGTGGCCGTCCACGGCGCACGGAGCCGCTGGCGGCATCCGTCCAGTCGCTTCTCGACGCGGCCAGGCGGCGGGCGGTGATCGCCGTCGTCTTCTCCGGTGTCGTGATCGTCGCCCTCTTCGTGGCCGGGTCCTTCCAGCAGTCGTTGGCGGGCCTTCCGATCGCTCTCGCCCCAGCCCTGGGCGGTTCAGCGGGCTTGCTTCTCTACTCCGCCACCCCGCCTCGTGCGGTCGTGGTCGCCTCCAGCGTCGCACGCGAAGCGTCCCTGACGCCTCGGACGCCTTTATCGTTCGTGCCCCGGCTGGGGGCGGGCCTGCTCGCGTCAGCCCTGATCCTCCAGGTCGCGTTCCTCATCTTCACGGGGGTGACGTCGAGCCCGGACGGATCGGGCCGCTACCGGACGATCGCCTTCCAGACCGCGGACACCGTCAGCGCCAGCAGCCCCTACCCCGGCTGGTTCTATGGTGTTCCTCTTCTCGTGGCGACCGTGGTCCTCGTGGCAGCCACGTTCCTCGCACTCTGGCGCGTCAGCTCCACGCCCGCACTGCCGCAGCGCGAGCGCGCTGACGTGGATGCCGGCTGGCGGCGGGCGACGAATCGGATCATCCTCGCCGTCAGCGGCGCGATGCTCCTCCTCCAATTCGGCGGTACCGCCCTCCAGTCCGGATCGGCGATGCACAACACGTACTTCGAGGGCGTTCCCCCGATCTGGGACGTGCTCGGTCAGACCCTTGCGGGAGCGGGGCTCGTTCTGATGGTCGGCAGCATCGTCGTCCTCACACTGGCCACGCTCTGGGCCTTCACGCTCCCGGAAAGGGCGCTCGCGGCCGGAGCACCGGCCGGTCCCCGCAACGCCGAGACCGCGCCCGCGGGACTGCCTCGATGATCACCTTCGATCCGCAGAGCAGCGTCGTCCCCTTCGAGCAGATCCGCGAACAGATCACCGACCTGATCCGCTCCGGGGACCTCGCCGACGGCCAGAGACTGCCCTCCATACGCCAACTCGCCGCGGATCTGCGCGTCGCGGCCGGCACGGTGGCGAAGGCCTACACGACCCTCGAATCCGAAGGTCTCATCGAGACCAGCAGAACTCGAGGAACCAGAGTCGCGCCGGGGAAAGCACACCCTCCAGAGGTTCAGCGTGCGGCGAAGCGCTATGTGAGCAGCCTCGGCGACCTCGATCTCGATCTCGACCAGGCCCTCGGCGCCGTCCGGACCGCCTGGCTCGCACTGCACTCCCAGACGCCCGCGTCGCCCTGAGCAGATCCGGGGCATTCGGGCGTCGCCTGGTTTCGTCAGCGGGCATCCGCCGTGTGGGGGACCGGTCGCGGGAGTTCTCGCAGTCTGTCGATCGATGCGAGCAGCTCTTCGGGGGAAACCCCGAGGTCGCCGAGTGCCTCGGCGGCCGCCGCACTGAACCCGCCGGTATCGATCCGCAGGCGCGCGACGTTCGTGACGAGCCCCTTCTCGTTCGTGACCCAGTTGCCGGCGGAGGCGTGCCACGCGTGCGCGGTGAGCATGGTCGTCGTGGTCCCGCACAGCGAAACGTAGGCGACGTCACCGGACTTCGCGCCCTTCACGGCGGCGTTCAGCAGGAAGTCGACCTGCCAGAGGTTCGCGAGGAAAGCGTCCCGCAGAGCCTCCGGGTAGGGGGTCACGCTGCGAGCCAGCCCGACCAGGAGCCCCTCCGGATCACGCAGCGGCACGCTCGTCGCGACCTCACCGGCGTAGGCGACGTCGAGGAAGCCGAGCGGATGCCCCGGCTGGGCGTGGAAGGCGAACTCGCCCCTCGCCGCGCGGGCGCACTGCGCCGCCACTCGGTCCACGTCGCGGAGGATGAGGTCGACCGGCACGCCGTCGACGATCAGCCAGGCGCCGCCGTCGACCCATGGCCCCCATCCGCCGCGTTCGGCGACCTCGACGGGCGCACCCGTCCAGCTGCTCGCGACGCGTGCGACGCCGGCGCGATCGACGTCAGCGTCCACGTAGAGACCCAGATCGATGTCGGAGTCCGGGCGATGCGTGCCTCGGGCTCGGCTACCTCCCAGCGCGACTGCCCGCACCCCGTGCACGGTGGTGAGTTCGTCGGCCATGGAGCGGAGGCGGTCTTCATCGAGCACGACACCGATCGTACTCACGCGGTGGTCCGGTTTTATCCGCGCTCGGGCGTTATCCGGAAAACGTAATAGGCCGACCCGCCTCCGGTGTGTGTCAGTCGGCCACGGGCTCCGCAGGCAAGGTGACCGGGACCCCGGTATCGCGAACGAGATAGACCCAGGGGAAAGCCCTGCACCCGATCTCCCATCCTTCGGCGCGCTCGGATGCTCGCAGCGGACGCCACACGCTCCTGCGATGTTCCCAGCGAGTGTCGCTGCGGCGCATGCGATGCGCAGAGGATTCAGCGCCGATCGTGTGCCACCCTTCCAGGCCCGCGAGGTCCAGTTCGGCCATCTCGTCGAATACGCTCACCGGGCCGAGCCAGCGCTCGTCCTCATCCAGGTCCGCTGCGGTGCTCGGGTGGCCGAATCGCTGTTGCGCGGCCTGGCGGGACATGTTCAGTTCGGCGCCGATGGTCGCCCAGCTCGCGCCGGCGGCACGTGCGGCGTGGACGGCTCGCTGCAGGATTGCGCGCACCTCTTCATCTGCGCGGGCGCTGGCGGCGATCAGCGCGACGTGGTCCTCGAGGGCGAGGAGCGGTTTGTCGGCGGCGCCGGCGTCGTCGAGAACGGCATGCCCGATGGCATCGCCGAGAGTGCTCACTCGATGGTTCCTCGACTCGGAAGCCACTGGGGGCGATCCCGACGGCGGAAGCCGTTGCCGAATCCCCAGAAATAGGCCCCGACGAGCATTCCGCCGACTGCGGCGCCTTGCATGAACCCGCCGCCGAATCCATCCAGATCGAACCCGATGGACAAGATGAGCGTCAGCGCCCCTGCCGCGAGGAGCGCGAGCCCGATTCGTTGGGCGAGTCGGATGGAGAGTGGTGCGGTTTGCGGAGAGTCGACCATGTGTGTCAACTTACAGTTGACACACATGCGCGTCAATCTCTCGTTGACATCTACCGGTCGTCAGTCTTTCCCGCCGCCGCGCACGAGTTCGAGCCCGGCGCCGGCGAACTGCCGCAGCGTGGCATCCGGAAGGAACGCCCGCGTGAGCGCGCCGCCGATGCGGGTGAGGTCGCTCTCGTCGCGGAAAAGGAGATACATGGTCTCGTAGCGCGGATGGAACTTCTGCTTGAAGCGGTGCAGCGAACCGAAGCCGTAGACCGGTTCCAGAGCATCCGCGAGGCGGTCACTCAGCGCGGCGATCACGCCGGCGTCCGGCGGATAGTCGTGGGCGAGGGGAGCGCCGGAGAGCGACATGATCTCGGCCCCCTCCTCGGAGAACTGCTTCGCTGAGGAGCCGATCAGGTACTCCATCACCGGGCCGAACCCGCCGTCGCGGCGTCGCATCAGATCGAGGGTCCACCCGCGCACCGCGCCGTCGCCGCCGTAGACCGGGAGCCACGAGAGGAAGCCGTCGACGTCGCCGTTGGGGGCCATCGCCAGCGCGAGCCGCACCTCCGGGTCCTCGGCCTCATCCAGCGTGCCGAGGGTGAAGCGCATCTCGGGCAGATCCTTGTCGCCGACCCAGGCCTCGGAGATCGCACGCAACTGCTGCTGCACGCCCCATGACTCGGATTTCAGGTGCGTCATCCGGAAGGTCATGTCCTCGCGGCCGGCCTTGTTGAGCGAGGTCCGCACCGAGTTCCACCGCTTGCCCGTGAACTCGAGCCCCGGCAGGTCGACGATCGTATCGTCGGCCACGACGATGCTGCGCCAGGTCGAGGGCACCGCAGCGCGGGTGGCCTCGTCGGCGCTGAAGAAGCACGGCACGAGACCCGCCTGCTCGGCGGTGCGGATGAACTCCGTCACCGCCTCGGTGCGAGCATCCGCCGGTCCGATCGGATCCGCCAGCGCCAGGGCGACGCCGTTGCGGCGCTGGTACGCGACGATGCCCCGGGCCACGCGCGCGTAGCTGTTGCCGTCCCAGGTCGTCATCCACGACAGCGTCCCTCCGCCATGCGTGCGCAGCTCCTTCTTCATGTCCTCGGCCGTGGGGGAGGGCTGGATGCCGAGCTTCGTCTGGCGTCGGGCCCCGAACGCCCGGCGCACCCGGATGAGGTAGACGAGCATGATCAACCAGAGGAATCCGTTCGCCAAGGCGAGCTCGGTCTCGCCGTCCCAGCGGAAGTCGACTTGCGCCTGGCTGAAGACCGTGATGAGGGCGAGCACGAGGGCCGCGACCAGGATGTTGAAGAGTCCGAGCAGCAGCGCGATCACCCACGTCCAGCGGCGGCCGCGGCGCAGGCCGTTGACGAGCACGAGGATCACGACGAGGTCGATCGCGAGGTCGATGAATCCCCCGGACGCGGGCTCGGTGGGACCGAACGGACCATCGGTGGGCAGGAGGGTCGTGATGATCTCGACCGCGCCGAGGACGAGGATCGCGACGACGGCGATCAGTCTCTGCTCGCGGACGGTCGTGCGCTGCACCCGCAGTGAGCGGTCGACAGCGAGGATCAGCAGCACCGCCAGCAGGTGCTCGAGGTCGGCCAGCTGGCCCCAGAAAAGCATCGCGATGAATACGAAGCCGAGCAGGATCAGCCAGCCGCGCACCCGCCAGGGTGGACGGAAGAGGCCGACGGCGGCGGCGATGCAGGCCATGGTCCCACCGGATGCTCCGACGTCGAGCGCCTGCGCCTGGGTCGTGGCCCACTCCCAGGGGAACTGCGAGAGCACGAGGAGCAGCAGCGCGGTGGCGAAGATCGCGAACAGCTGACCGATCCAGTAGTAGGCGAGTGCCACGCGCGATCCGCGCCGGAACTCCAGGTACGCCATCCCCCAGAATCCGGCGATGGTGAACACGTACACCCACGGCCGGTTGACGAAGAAGGTGCCGGTCAGGGGCGTCCACCACCTGCCGTCGGCGAAGTTGGGGAGCCCGTAGGCGACTTCCGGGAACAGCTTCGTGTCTTCGAAGGGCGCCCACAGTCCGCCCCAGACGAGCCCGACCACGAGGATCAGCGCCACCATCGTGAGCGTCGCCGGGATGCGGCGTGCGAAGGCGAGTGCCGGATGCCGCGAGGGGGAGCGCTCCGCTGTCATGCGCTCAGCGTAGCGAGCGGTGCAGATCGATCACGGCTATTCGCCGCGCAGCACCCGGCGGAGGTCCGCGACCTCGTCGTTCGTCATGCCGCCGCTGCGCAGGTAACCCGAGGCGTCGCCGTGGTTCGCGTCGATCCAGTCCAGGGCCGCCTCGATCGCCGACGCAGGAGACTCGGTCGCGAGCGTCTTGAGTGCGGGAGTGAGGGGGACGCCGAGGGAGGTGATGAGCCCGGTGAGCGCTTCCGCGAAACCGAGAGCGAGGTTCTTCTCCGTCTGCGTGTAGTCCTCGACGATCGCCTCGCGCGGCACGCCGGCCACCGACAGCAGGATCGCCGCGGCGAGTCCGGTGCGATCCTTTCCCGCGGTGCAGTGGAACAGCACTCCGGGGTGGTCGGTGCGAGAGGCGTCGAGCACGGTGCGCGCCACCGTCGCGAACTGCACGGCGCTGGCCTCGAGGATCGCCACGTACAGCCCCTCCAGCGTCGGCACCTGCTTCAGCACGTCGGCGACCTGGGTCACCGACAGGCTCGCACCACCGGCGGCGGGAAGCAGCTGCTTGACCATCTCGTCCATGGCGCCGCCCTGCATCGGAAGGGGCAGCAGGGTGACGCTGCCGTCTTCGGGAAGCCGGTCCGCCGCGCGGGAGCGCTCGCCGTCGGTGCGCAGGTCGATCACGGTCCCGATGCGGAGGTCGACGAGCTCCTGCAGCCCCTCGTCGGTGAGCCCTGCGAGGGCGTCGGAGCGAAAGAGGAGTCCGGAGGCGAGCGTCCCTCCGCCGGTGAGCGGGAGCCCGGTGAGCTCTCGAGCGTTGTGCGTCCCCTGCAGAATCGACGTCAGTTCCATGGTCGTCCGGGCCCTCTCCCTGATTTTGGTCTCAGCGTATCGGGAGTACCGCCGAGACCCCGGCTTCTCGCCGAGACCCCCTCGTGTTGCGGTGCGCACCGCGGGGTGTCGGCGAGAGGCCGGGGTCTCGACAGCGTCAGAGGCGCGCGGACTCAGCCGTTGACGGCCTGATCGATCGCCTGCTCGAGGTCGTCCCACTCCTGCAGCTCGACCTTCCGGCCGTCGACGAAGAACGACGGGGTGCTGCTCACCTCGAGCTTCTCGCCGTCGCTCTTGTCGGCCTGCACGCGTTCCTCGGTCGCGGGGTCGGCGATCGCGGCGTCGTACGCGTCCATGTCGAGCCCCAGGTCCTCGGCGAACGCGCGGAACACCTCGGGGGTCTCCTCGGTCTGACCGCCCCACTGCGCCTGGGTCTCGAACAGCCGGTGGTACATGTCCTCGAATCGGTCCTGCTGCGCCGCGGCTTCGGCGGCGAGCGCAGCCTGGGTGGAGTTGATGTGCCCCGGCAGCGGGAAGTAGCGGACGACGTAGGTGATCTCGCCGTCGAACTTCCCGCGCAGCTCTTCGACGATCGGGTAGAACGCCCCGCACGCCTCGCACTCGAAGTCGAGGAACTCGACCACGGTGACGGCGCCCTCGCCGCCGTCGTCGAGTACATGCGAATCGGTGCGGACGGTCGGTCGCTCCTCGCCTTCGGGTGGCGCGGTCGCCGCCTTCTGGTTGAGGGCGAACACGATGCCGACGATCAGCAGCACGATGACGACGGCGATGGCGACCAGGGTCGCTTTGACAGAGTTCTTCATGGGGTCTCCAGACGCAGGGGTACGACGGGGGTGGATGCCGCGTGAGGCGGCTCGATGCGGGCGTCGGGGATCAGGTGCGGGAGATCGAGAGCTGTGTGAGGGAGAGGGCGGGGACGACGATGCGCGGGCCGGCCCGGCTCGGCGACGTCAGACGGGGAATGCGGGTGCCGAGGGGCCGGGAGTCGCGGCCGCGGAGCCGGAGGAACAGCAGCACCAGCGCGACGCCGCACAGCACGGCGAGCACGCAGACGCCGAAGTCGGAGGAGAGCACGTCGAGGGCCGTTGCACTGTCGGCGCCGTCGTCGGCGGCTGCGGTGCCGGCCGAGGGGGAGACGCCGGACGCGAGGCAGAGGGTGGCGTGCACATCGGCCGGTCCGTGGGAGCTGGACCAGGCGCCGATCACGAGCAGGAGCGCGAGGCCGACGGCGGTGATCACACGGGCGATCAGCATCCGGTCAGCCCGCGCTCGCGGCATCCGATCCAGCGATGAGGGCAGCATTTCCCGCGCAGTCTAGCAACGGCGCCTCTGCCTCTCCGGGGCCCGTGCGTCGCTGACCCGCCTACACTGGAGGGGTGGCGAGACTACTGATCGTCGGCGGCTTCCTCGCCGCCGTGTTCTGGGTGTACAGCATCGTCGATTGCGCAGTGCAGCCGGCGACGCGGCACCGGGGTGTGTCCAAGGCCGCCTGGATCGCGATCGTGGTGCTGCTCCCCGTGATCGGTGGGATCCTGTGGTTCGTGATCGGCCGGCGCCGTGCGAACGACAGCGGGGTGCGCCCCGTCATCGCGCCGGACGACGACCCGGCGTTCCTGCGCAGCATCAGCAAGACCGAGCAGGATGCGCGCATCCGCCGCCTCGAAGAGGAGCTCGCCCGTCTGGACGAGGAGACCGACGAGCCTCCCGCCTCGGACCCGCGCCCGTGACGTCGTCGCCGGCGATGGATGCCGCGGCGTCCCTGCTCGCCGACCTGGTCGCGCACGGTGTGCGTGACATCGTGCTGTCCCCGGGGTCGCGGTCGCAGGCGCTCGCGCTCGCTGCCGCGCGCTTCGCCGACGACGGGCACGTGCGGTTGCACGTGCGCATCGATGAACGGGTCGCCGGGTTCACCGCGCTCGGGATCGCCCGGGAGACGGGTGCGCCCGCCGCGGTGATCTGCACTTCGGGCACGGCCGTCGCCAACCTCCTTCCCGCGGTGCTGGAGGCGTTCCACTCCGGTGTGCCGCTGCTGCTGCTGACCGCTGATCGCCCACCCGAGCTGCGGGGGGTCGGCGCGAATCAGGCGACGCTCCAGGACGGCCTCTTCCATCCCTGGGTGCGAGAGCAGGTCGATGCCCCCGTGCCGGGAGAGGGCGACTGGGCAGGGCTCGCCGAGCGCGCCGTGACGGCCGCGACGGGTGTGCGCCAGGTCGACGGTGCACTGCCCGGCGTCGCAGGACCCGTGCACCTGAACCTCCCCGCCAGAGAGCCGCTCTCGGGCACGCTCTCCGCGGTCACCGTCACTCCCGGCGAGGTGCCGGCTCAACCAGCGGCGGAGTCGTTCGAACTCGAGCGTGGTCCGCGGACGATCGTGATCGCCGGCGCCGATGCGGGCGCCGACGCCGAGGAGATCGCCTATGCGGGCGGCTGGCCCTTGATCGCGGAGATCGTCAGCGGTGCGCGGTTCGGGCGACAGCTCGTGCACGGATACCGTCGGCTGCTGTCGCGCGAAGACCTCGGCGGGCGGATCGAGCGTGTCGTCGTGCTCGGCCACCCGACTCTCAGCCGTGAGGCGGCAGCCCTCCTCTCGCGCGCGGATGTCGACGTGATCGCGGTGCGCCGCGGAGGGGAGGAGCTGAACCTCAACCACCGCACCCGTGCCGTCAGCGCCGTGTCCGTCGCGCCCGGACCCGGCGATCGTGCCTGGCTCGGTGAATGGCTCCAGGCCTCGGCCGCCGAGGTCGTCGACCTGAGCGAGAACGCCCCCGACCCTGACGGGCTGGCCTCCACGGACTTCGCCGCCCGCAGAGAAGCCGTCAGGGCCGAGCTCGATGCCGTCCGTCGTCCGCTCGACCGCGCGCTCCTGGTCGATGCCGTGTGGCGGGCGACCTGGCCCCACGACCGGCTCGTGTTCGGTTCGTCCCGGCTGGTGCGCGTCGCCGACCAGGTGCTCGGCGGCAAGAAGGTGCCCGTGCACGCCAACCGCGGGCTCGCCGGGATCGACGGCACGATCGCGACGGCGACCGGTATCGCGCTCGCCAGCCAGGCGGCCGGAGCCCCCGGGGTGACGAGGGTGCTGCTGGGCGACCTCGCCTTCCTGCACGACGTCGGTGCGCTGCTGCTGCCTCCGGATGAGACCGAGCCCCGGCTCCAGGTCATCGTCGGCAACGACGGCGGCGGCACCATCTTCGATTCCTTGGAGGTCGCAGGGTCCGCGCATCCTGCCGATCTCGATCGGGCGTTCTACACCCCGCACACCGTGCGCCTGGAGCAGCTCGCCCTCGCCTACGGGTGGGAGTACCAGAGGGTCACGACCCGCACTGCACTCGACCAGGCGCTGACCTCCCCGCGCGGTGGCCGCCAGATCATCGAGGTCCCGCTGCCGCGTTGACTGGCAGTATGTGCGTATGGACGCGCACACCTGGACGCAGACGCTGCGAGTGGGCGAGGGATTCCGCCTCGCCGACCTCGACCCCGACACCAAGCCCGGATACGTCGGCGGCAAGTCGCACGGCGCCCGCGACCTCGCGGCAGGGCTCGAGAAGCTGAACGACCTGCAGGAGCGGTTGTTCGCCGAGAGCCGGGTCGGAGAGGCGAACGACGCCGTCCTGCTGGTGCTGCAGGCGATGGACTCGGCGGGCAAGGGCGGCATCGTGCGGCACGTCGTCGGCGGCGTCGACCCACAGGGCGTCGCGCTCGCCGCGTTCAAGGCGCCGACGCCCGAGGAGCGCAGCCACGACTTCCTCTGGCGCGTCGAGAAGCGTCTGCCCGAGCCGGGCTTCATCGGCGTCTTCGACCGCTCCCACTATGAAGACGTCCTGATCGGGAAGGTCCGCGAGCTGGCGGACGGCCCGGAGATCGAACGCCGCTACGACGCCATCAACGAGTTCGAGGCCCGTGTCGCGGCATCCGGCACCCGCATCATCAAGGTCATGCTGCACATCTCGCCGGAGGAGCAGAAGGAGCGGCTCATGGAGCGGCTCGACCGCCCCGACAAGCACTGGAAGTACAACCCCGGCGATGTCGACGAGCGGATGCTGTGGCCGCAGTACATGCAGGCGTACCAGACGGTGTTCGACCGGACCTCCACCGAGATCGCCCCGTGGCACGTCATCCCGGCGAACGCCAAGTGGTACGCGCGCCTCGCGGTGCAGGAGCTGCTGCTCGCGGCGCTCGAGGACATCGACCCGCAGTGGCCGCTCGCCGACTTCGACGTCGAGGCCGAGAAGAAGCGTCTCGCCGCGAGCTGAGCAGGCTCAGGCCAGCGCGTCGACCAGCGGCCGGAACTTGACCCGCGTCTCGAGCAGCTCGCTCTCGGGGTCGGAGCCCGCGACGATCCCGGCGCCGGCGTACGCGGTCACCCCGATCGAATCCGAGCCTGCGGTGAACTGGGCGCAGCGCAGCGCGATCGCCCACTCGCCGTTGCCCGCGGCGTCCACCCAGCCGACCGGGCCGGCGTAGCGTCCGCGGTCGAAGGGCTCGAGGTCCCGGATGGCGGCGATGGCCGCAGGGGTCGGAGTGCCGGCGACAGCGGCGGTCGGATGCAGCACCTGCACCAGGTCGAGCGCCGACTCGCCGTCTGCGAGCTCGCCCTCGACGTCGGTCGCGAGGTGGAAGAGGTTCGGCAGCTTCAACAGGAACGGCTGCTCGCTGGCGGCCAGCGCCCGGGTGTGGGAGCGCAGCGAGGCGAGCACGCTCTGCACGGCGTACTGGTGCTCGTCGAGATCTTTCGTGCTCGAGGCGAGGTGGGAGGATGCCGCGGTGTCGGCATCCGCGTCCGCCCCGCGGCCGATGGTGCCGGCGAGCACACGAGCGGTCACCGTGCCGTCGTGCACCGTGACGAGGGTCTCCGGGCTCGCGCCGATCAGCCCGTCCACTGCGAAGGCCCAGGTGTCGGGGTAGCCGGTCGACAGGGCGCGCACGAGTCGGCGCAGGTCCGACCCCGAAGGGATGCTGCCGGTGAGGTCGCGCGCCAGCACGACCTTGCTCAGCTCCCCGTCGGCGATGCGGGCGAGGGCTCGACGCACCGAATCCTGGTATCCCTGCGGGCTCTGAGCTCCCGGTCCCACGGTGCCGGCCCAGTGCGGGCCGTACGGCTGCGTGGCAAAAGCCTCGTCGGCGGCGGGCGATCCGGCGAGACGGATGCGGGTCTCCCAGAAGCGATCGCCGTGACGCCCGAGCACCTGACTCGGCACGACGAGCACACTGTCCGCTGCCGATTCCTCGTCGAAGGCGAACGCGCCGAACGCCACCAGCCCGCTGCCGGGCAGGCCCACGGGGTCGGAGATCTCGGCCTGGGCGGTCATCTCGCGCCAGAGGGCCGCGAGCACGGCGGTGCGTGATTCTCCGGCGCCCGCAGTAGGGCGGACCTCGGCCACCGGTTCCCCCACAGCGACGATGCCGTCTCCGCGCCGCAGCCAGGCGAGCGGGCGGGCGGGATCCGCGTAGGCGAGGAGGTCTTCGACCGGCTCGATCTCTCGGGTCTCCACGACCAGGTGGGTGGTGTGCACGCATCCAGCCTATGCCGCACAGGAGCCACGGATCCGCGCCGTCGTAGGGTGAACGGATGAGCGACGCACGCCCCGCACCCGGCACCGAGATGGTCTTCCAGTGGCGCAAGTGGGACGGGTCGCCGCATTGGCGGCACGAGTGCGTGTACCTCGGCGCCGACGAGTGGGGCGACTGGATCGGGCAGCCGGTGGGCTGGCACAGCTTCCGACCGGGCGCCGAGTTCCATGCCGGAGGGCCCAACATCACGCTCGTTCCGGCGAGCGGCGATCACGCCGTGACGGTGAACCGTCGCCACCGCCGCGGCATGCGTATCTACATCGACCTCGGTTGGGACATCCACTGGTCCGACGACCCGCTCCTCGCGACCGGCATCGACATGGATCTCGATGTCGTGCGCGTCGCCGGGGCTCGCGGCACCTGGGTCGACGACCGTGACGAGTGGGCGGAGCACAGCGCCCGCTACGGCTATCCGGCCGACGTCATGGAGCACCTCGAGACGCTCGCGCTCGACCTCGAGGAACGGGTCCGCGCGCAGGTCGCCCCGTTCGACGATGCCACCGCCGATCCGTGGCTCGACCGCCTCGAAGCCCTGGGGCTCGCGCCTAGACTGAAGGCGTGACTTCGAACGAGAAGAACCGCGCCGATCTCGGCAAGGACCCCGCCCGCGTCAGCGGCATGTTCGACCAGGTCGCCGCCGGGTACGACCGCACGAACACGGCCATGACCTTCGGCAACGACGTGCTGTGGCGCGCGGCGACCACCCGTGCCGTCGCCCCGAAGCCGGGGGAGCGGATCCTCGATCTCGGCGCCGGCACCGCGTCGTCGTCGGCGTCTCTCGCGCGGAGCGGCGCCGAGGTGGTCGCGGCCGACTTCTCGCCCGGGATGCTGGCCGAGGGGGAGCGCCGCCACGGCGCGATGCGCAATCTTTCCTTCGTGCAGGCGGATGCCACGGCGCTGCCGTTCGCGGACGGCGAGTTCGACGCGGTCACGATGTCGTATGCGCTGCGCAACGTCAACGACCCGAAGAAGGCACTGAGCGAGTTGTATCGGGTGACCAAACCCGGTGGCCGGCTCGTGATCAACGAGTTCTCCACACCCCCCGGCAAGCTGTTCCGCGGTGCGTACCGCTTCTATAACGCGCAGGTGCTGCCCCGCGTCGCCCGGGTGGCGGGGACCAACGGCGACGCGTACGACTACCTGAACGAGTCGATCCGCGAGTGGCCCGACCAGAAGAAGCTGTCGGCCTGGATCCGTGAAGCGGGCTGGAGCGATGTGGCCTACCGCAACCTCACGTTCGGCATCGTGGCGCTGCACCGAGCGCGCAAGCCCGCGTGAGCGCCTCGCACGCAACTGCGGCATCCCGGCGCAGGTAGGCTGGGACCGTGACTTCGAGCCCCATCGCCCCGGGTTCGCGGCTGGCGAGCCGTCTGGGGTTCAGCGACCGCGTCTTCATCGGCCCTGCCGCACGCAAGGTCGCCCGCGCGATCGAAGACGGCCTCGAGCTCGTCGAGACCGGCCTCGCGGAAGACGTCCGCGTCGCAGACCCGTTGGCGGATGCCGCCAGCCGCTATCTCTACGAGGCGGGTGGCAAGCGCATCCGCCCGGTGCTCACGCTCCTCGCCGCTCAACTCGGTGACGGCAACGCCTCCGAGGTGATCGATGTCGCCAAGGCGCTGGAGATCACCCACCTGGGCTCGCTCTATCACGATGACGTCATGGACGGCGCCGACCGCCGGCGTGGCGTGCCGGCGGCGCATGCGGTGTGGGGCAACAACATCGCCATCCTCACGGGCGACATCCTCTTCTCCCGCGCCAGCCAGCTGATGTCCCGGCTGGGCGAACGCGCGATCCGGCTCCAGGCCGACACGTTCGAGCGCCTGGTCCTCGGTCAGATGCACGAGACCCTCGGTCCGCAGCAGGATGACGACCCGATCGCGTTCTACATCCAGGTGCTCGCCGACAAGACCGGCTCGCTCATCGCCGCCGCCACGCAGGGCGGTGTGATCTTCTCCAACGCGCCGAGCGAGTACGAGGAGCCGCTGCGCGTGTACGGCGAGAAGATCGGCGTCGCGTTCCAGCTGCTCGACGATGTGATCGACCTGTCGGCCAAGCCCGAAGAGACCGGGAAGGTGCCCGGCACGGATCTGCGGGCGGGCGTCCCGACCATGCCCTACCTGCTGCTGAAGGCCGAGCACGATGACGCCGCCGTCGACCTCGCCGCGCGCATCGACGACGGGGTGGCCCTCATCGCCGATGGCGCAGACCCCTCGATCCTCGACGGCCCCCTCGACGAGCTGCGCGATCACCTGGTGACGCAGAAGACCCTCGAGCTCGCGCACGCGTGGACGCGGGATGCCGTCGATGCGCTCGCACCGCTGCCGCGTGGCACCGTGCGCGAGGCACTGACCCGATTCGCAGAGACCCTCGCCGAACGCTCCAGCTGACTGCTCGCGGCCTTCGGGTCGCGCGCCGGCTGTCTCGGCATATGAAAGGACCTCCCATGACCAAGCTCAGACTGGCCATCGTCGGTGCGGGCCCCGCCGGGATCTACGCGGCGGACATCCTGCTGAAGGCCGAGCGCAAGTTCGACGTCTCGATCGACCTCTTCGAGCAGCTCCCTGCTCCGTACGGACTCGTCCGCTACGGCGTCGCCCCCGACCACCCCCGCATCAAGGGCATCGTCAACGCGCTGCGCGACGTGCTCGACCGCGGCGACATCCGCCTGTTCGGCAACGTGCGCTTCGGTGAGGACATCACCCTCGACGACCTGAAGAAGCACTACAACGCCGTCATCTTCGCGACGGGAGCCATCCGCGACACGTCGCTGGACATCCCCGGGATCGATGCCGTCGCCTCCTACGGCGCCGCGGACTACGTCAGCTGGTTCGACGGACACCCCGACGTGCCGCGCGAGTGGCCGCTGGATGCCGCATCCGTCGGGGTGCTCGGCAACGGCAACGTGGCACTCGACGTCGCGCGCATGCTCGCCAAGCACGCAGAGGACCTGCTCGTCACCGAGGTGCCGGCCAATGTCTACGAGGGTCTCAAGGCCAGCGAGATCACCGACGTGCACGTCTTCGGCCGCCGCGGTCCCGCGCAGGTGAAGTTCAC
This sequence comes from Microbacterium sp. GQ128, assembly GCF_059758615.1. Classification (NCBI taxonomy): domain Bacteria; kingdom Bacillati; phylum Actinomycetota; class Actinomycetes; order Micrococcales; family Microbacteriaceae; genus Microbacterium; species Microbacterium sp. GQ128. The sequence goes on along the minus strand of NZ_JCAXDY010000004.1, from coordinate 198,760 downwards.
GCCGCTGGAGCTCCGCGAGCTCGGCGAGCTGCGCGATGTCGACATGGTCGTCTACGACGAGGACTTCGACTACGACGAGGCTGCGAAGGATGCCGTCGCCAGCAACAAGCAGGTCATGGTCATCGACCGCATCCTGCAGTCCTGGCGCAAGCGCGACTCGGTCAACAACGCCGGGGGCACGGCCTCGCGTCGTCTGCACCTGCACTTCTGGGCGCGACCGGTCGAGGTGCGCAAGGACGAGAACGGTCGCGTCGCGGCACTGGTCTACGAGCGCACGCAGCCCGACGGTCAGGGCGGTGCGGTGGGAACCGGCGAGCTGCGCGAAGTGCCGATCCAGGCGCTGTACCGCGCGATCGGGTACTTCGGCTCGCCATTGCCCGGCGTGCCCTTCGACAAGAAGCACGGTGTGATCCCGAACCGCGAGGGCCAGGTGCTCGCGAAGGACTCGAACGAGCGCGTCCCCGGTATCTATGCCACCGGATGGATCAAGCGCGGCCCGGTGGGTCTGATCGGACACACCAAGTCCGACGCGATGGAGACCGTGCGGCACATCATCAACGACCAGGGCTCCTGGTGGCACCCGGAGGATCCCTCCGAGGAGTCCATCGTCGAACTGCTGCAGGAGCGCGGCGTCCGCTGGACCGACCTGGACGGATGGCACCGTCTCGACGAGCATGAGATCTCCCTCGGGGCGCCCGAGGAGCGCGCCCGCGTCAAGGTGGTCCCGCGCGACGAGATGGTGCGCGTCTCCCGCGGCGAGTAGGCGGTTCGCCTCCGCTGCCCGGGGAATCGTCGGCTAGCCTGGCGACGACGGGGGAGGCAGGCATGACCGGATGGGTCCCGGATGTTCTCGGGGATGAGTTTCAGCAGCTGACCCTCGAACTCGGCACAGACGAGCAGGGTCCGGTGGTGGCGACCCTCGTCCGCGCGCTTCCTGCCGAGCCGGACCTCTGGAAACGCATCCGCGGTCGATGGCCGCTGCTCGACGGCGTCGACGTGCTCTACGTGCACGGCTGGTCCGACTACTTCTTCCAGAAGCGGCTCGCGCGTTTCTGGACCTCGCGCGGAGCCCGCTTCTTCGCTCTCGATCTCCGCAAGTACGGCCGCAGCCTTCGCGACGGGCAGACGCCGGGCTACGTCGCCGACCTCGCCACCTACGACGAAGACATCGGTGCGGCATTGGACGCCATGGGGCGAGGCGAGGGCGGCGCCGAGTCTTCACGGCGCCTGGTGCTGCTCGGGCATTCGACCGGCGGGCTCATCCTCAGTCTCTGGGCTTCACGCCACGCCGGTGCGGCGGATGCCGTGATCCTGAACAGCCCCTGGCTGGAGTTCCAGTTCGCGCCGGCGCGCGCGGCGATCGCCCCCATGGTGGAGCTGCAGGCGCGGATCCGACCGATGGAGGCGGCGCCGCAGGTCGATCTCGGTTTCTACACCCGTGCACAGCAGGAGGTCGCCGACCCGGATGATCCGATGGAGGTGAATCCACTCTGGCGCCCGGCACAGACCATGGCCGTGTACGCGGGCTGGCTGCACGCGATCCTCTCCGGACACAAGACCGTGGCGGCAGGGTTGGCGATCACCTCTCCGGTGTGCGTGCTGCTCTCTTCGCGGTTCGTGCCCCCGACGCGGTGGTCGGAAGAGCTCACCGCCGCTGATTCCGTGCTCGTCGTCGACGACATCGCGCGCGCGGCGCTGCGTCTCGGGACGAGCGTCACGGTGGAGCGCATCGACGGTGCGCTCCACGACGTCTTCCTCTCGCGCCATGACGCGCGCGAAGATGCCTATCGACGCCTCGAGCGCTGGGTCACGGGCTGGCGAGCGGCGACCTGAGCTCGCGTCACAGGTAGTACATCGTCCGGACGAGGCGCTCCGCTTCGTCGCCGTCCCCACTGCGGACAGCTGCCGCGAAGGCGACGTACACATCGCGCATGCGGGCGTGGTCGGCCCGGGGGACCACCCAGTCGCGGAGGTTGCGGAACAGGACCATGCTCGCGTCTTCCATCAGCGTGCGATGCTGCGCGTTGCCGCTCCGATCCCCGAGATACGAGAACACGGCCCATCGGGCGTCTGAAGTCGTCTCCGCCTTCTCGAGGGATGCGTGCATCCCGGCGACGAGACGGACGACGTGATCGCGTTGCGCGTCGCTGATCCGCGGCACGGCCAGGCGCGCGGCGATCCCCGCCTGGTACCCGGCGAACTCGAGGGACTGCGCGATCGTCTCCGAGGTCACCTCGGTCACCTCGGTGTACCGGCTCGGATACATCGTCACCATCCCCAGCCGCTCCAGACGCTGAAGCGCCTCGCGGACGGGTGTTCGCGACACGTGGAGCTCCTCGGCCACGTCGACGTCGCGGATGCGTTCGCCGGCCTCGAGCGTGCCCTCGATGATCTGTCTGCCCAGGTGGTGGAACACCTCTTCGGCCAGAAGCTGCTTGCTCTCGCCGACACTCGTCGATCCGATAATGCTCATGGACCTGCCCCCAGTTGCCCTTCATTTCCCGAGCATCCCCATGATTCGCCCCGGGTGGGCCACCACATCATGAGTCGCGTCGGTTCCCAACACGATCTACGCCTGTCGTCGCGTGTGGGGGCACACGGCTGTCGGCGACCTTTCCAGTCTTGGCCACTCGGGCCCATATTCCGGTATGCGATCCTACTGCTCCGCCCTGGAAGACCGAAGTCGCGCCCGTGGGCAGACGAAAGGCCCCACTCGGTCGTGCGCCGAGTGGGGCCTTTCGTCGTGCAGGTGGGAGGCCCGCCTAGCGGTAGTTGATGAACTGCAGATCGAGATCGAGGTCGGCGCCCTTCAGAAGGGCGATGACCGACTGCAGGTCATCGCGGCTCTTGGACTGCACGCGCAGTTCGTCGCCCTGGATTTGGCTCTTGACGCCCTTGGGGCCCTCGTCGCGGATGATCTTGTTGATCTTCTTCGCGTTCTCAGACGAGATGCCGTCCTTGAGCGTCGAGACGATGCGGAACTCCTTGCCGCTGGCGAACGGGTCGCCCGACTCGAGGCTCTTCAGCGAGATGCCGCGCTTGATGAGCTTGGACTGGAACACGTCGAGCACGGCCTTCGCCCGCTCCTCGGTGTTCGCGATGATGAGGATGCTCTCGCCGCTCCAGGCGATCGACGCGCCGGTGCCCTTGAAGTCGTAGCGCTGCTCGATCTCCTTGCGGGCCTGGTTCAGGGCGTTCTCGGCCTCCTGATGATCGACCTTCGAGACGATGTCAAATGAGCTGTCAGCCATGGTTTCATCCTACTCAGGGGCTGAGCGCGTACACATCGTCGGAGATCCTGGTCGCTCCGTGGAAGCGTTTCCAGGCCGTGCACCTCCAGTCCTCCCGGTCACGGCTTGATATCGACGCCTCCCTTCATTGCGAAAATCCCCGAATCCGATGCATACTGTAAGCGCTTGCAGTCTGTGCAGGCCACCAGCACCGAGAGAGGCACACACCAATGAAGGTGAACAAGAGGGGCATCGCCGCCGCAGGCGCGATCGCCATCGTTTCGACTCTGACGCTTGCCGGCTGCTCCACGGGGACCAGCGGCGACGACACCTCCGACTCCAAGGACGGCGGCAAGCTGGTCGTCTGGGTCGACGCCGAGCGCGTGGATGCGCTGCAGGACGCAGCCGACTCCTACGAGGACAAGACCGGCGTCAAGGTCGACCTCGTCGGCAAGTCGGTCGACGACATGAAGGACGACTTCATCCAGCAGGTCCCGACCGGCAAGGGCCCCGACGTCGTCATGGGCGCACACGACTGGCTGGGCGAGCTCTCCACGAACGGCGTCGTCGCGCCGATCGAGCTCGGTGACAGCTCCGAGGACTACCTGCCGGTCGCGCTGCAGGCCGCAACCTACGAGGGCACCGTGTACATGCTGCCGTACGCGGTCGAGAACATCGCGGTGCTGCGCAACGCCGACCTCGTCCCGGCCGCGGCCACCAGCTTCGACGACATGGTCTCCAAGGGCACGTTCGTCGTCGAGCAGGGCACCGAGGGCAACCCGTACCACCTGTATCCGTTCCAGACGGCCTTCGGTGCGCCGGTCTTCGGCACCGATGACTCCGGCAGCTATGACCCTGCCGACCTGCAGCTCGGCAGCGAGGGTGGCTTCGCGTTCGCCGATTGGCTGGGCGTGCAGGGCGCTGCCGGCGTGCTGAACACCGACGTCGATGGCGAGATCGCCAAGCAGCAGTTCCTCGACGGCACCGCCGCCTTCTGGCTGACCGGTCCGTGGAACGTCGGTGCCGCGACCGAGGCCGGCATCAACGTCGCGATCGACCCGATCCCGAGCCCGACCGGCGAGACCGCTTCGCCGTTCGCCGGCGTCAAGGGCTTCTTCGTCAGCTCCGAGTCGAAGAACAAGGTCGCCGCGAACGACTTCCTCGTCAACTACATCGGCACCGAAGACGTGCAGCTCGAGCTCTTCAAGGCCGGCAACATCCTGCCCGCGCTCACCGCCGCTGCGGACACCGCCGCGTCCGACCCGATCATCGCCGGCTTCCAGGCTGTCGGTGAAGACGCCGTCCCGATGCCCGCCATCCCGGCCATGGGTGCGGTGTGGGAATTCTGGGGCGTCGCCGAGGCCGCGATCATCAACGGTGCAGACCCGACGGCGACGTGGCAGAAGCTCGTCGACGACGTGACCGCCGCCATCAAGTAACAGCACCCACTGGCCCTGCCGGGGCGGACCTCTTCGTCCGCCCCGGCAGGATCATGACGAGGACGAGATGACAGACATCGACGAGCGCACTGCCCCTCCGACCAGACGCCAGCGCCAGGCCGCGAAGATCGCCGAGGCGGCATCCGGCCCGATCGGCTGGATGCTGCTGAAGATCCTGCTGCTGGCGGTCGTCGACGCGATCGCGCTGTACGCGGCGTTCGTGCTCTTCGCCAACGAGGAGTGGCTGATCCTCGGCATCGTCGTCGCGGTGGCCGTCCTCGTCAACTACATCTACTTCTCCCGCAAGCGCATCGCCGCGAAGTACCTCACGCCGGGGATCATCTTCCTGATCCTGTTCCAGGTGTTCACGCTGCTCTACACCGGCTACATCGGATTCACGAACTACGGCACCGGGCACAACGGCACCAAGGATCAGGCGATCTCCTCGCTTCTCGCCTCCGCGCAGGAGCGGGTCGAAGACTCTCCCACCTATCCGGTCACGGTCGTCGAACAGTTCGGCACCTACGGTCTCCTCGTGACCGACCCGGAGTCCGGCGACGCGCTCCTCGGCACGGCGGAGCAGCCGCTCGAAGAGGTGGATGCCGAGTTCGAGGGCGGGCAGGCCGTCGCGGTCGAGGGCTGGACGACGCTCCCGCTGGCCACGGTGTTCACCCTCTCCGAAGAGCTCGAGAAGCTGTCGGTGCCCTTCAGCGACGACCCCAACGACGGCAGCCTGCGCGCGCCCGACGGGCAGAAGGGATACCTGTACGTCTCGACGCTCGCCTACGACGAGGCCGCCGACACCATCACCGACACGACCACGGGCACGGTGTACTCCGACACCGGCGAAGGAGCCTTCACCGCCGACGACGGCGAGCAGCTGCTCCCGGGTTGGCAGACCACGGTCGGCTTCGACAACTTCGTGCGCGCAGTCACCGACTCGTCGATCCGCGGACCGCTCATCTCCGTGACGCTGTGGACCTTCGCGTTCGCGTTGATCTCGGTCGCCACGACGTTCTTCCTCGGGCTTCTGCTCGCCCTGGTCTTCAACAACACCCGGATGCGGTTCCGCAACGGATACCGGATCATCCTGATCCTTCCGTACGCGTTCCCCGCCTTCCTGTCGGCGCTCGTCTGGGCCGGCATGATGAACGAGAGCTTCGGCTTCATCAACCAGGTCATCTTCGGGGGGGCGGAGATCCCCTGGCTCACGGATCCGACGCTGGCCAAGGTGTCGGTGCTGCTGGTGAACCTGTGGCTCGGCTTCCCCTACATGTTCCTCGTCTGCATGGGCGCCCTTCAGGGCATCCCGGAAGACGTGAACGAGGCGGCCGTCATGGACGGCGCGAATCCCTGGCAGGTCTTCCGCAGAATCAAGCTGCCGCTGCTGCTCGTCACCGTCGCGCCGTTGCTGATCTCGTCGTTCGCGTTCAACTTCAACAACTTCAACCTGATCTACATGCTCACCAAGGGCGGACCCCGCTTCAGCGACGTGTCCATCCCCGTCGGGCACACCGACATCCTGATCTCGATGGTCTACAAGGTGGCCTTCACCGGGCAGACCCGTGACTACGGGCTCGCCTCGGCATTCACGATCCTGATCTTCATCGTCGTCGCGACGATCTCGATCATCAGCTTCCGCAAGACCAAGGCCCTCGAGGAGCTGAACTGACATGAGCACCGCCGGCCCCGCCACCACTCGCGCCACCACCGAGGCGCAGAGCCTCGCCCCCCGTCGCCGCAGTTTCGGCGCCTGGTTCGCCGACACCGGATGGCGTCACCTCGTCGCGATCGTCGTGAGCGCCTTCGCCCTGTTCCCGTTGCTGTACGTCGTCTCGGCGTCGCTGAATCCGAAGGGGACGCTGACCGGCTCGAACCAGCTGTTCTCCGCGATCGGGATCGACAGCTACGTCCGCATCCTGAGCGACCCGCAGAATCCGTACGCCACGTGGTTCCTCAACACGCTCCTGATCGCCGTGGTCACCGGCGCGGTCACCGTCTTCATCGGCGCCTGCGCGGCCTATGCGTTCTCGCGCATGCGGTTCGCCGGACGCCGGGTCGGCCTCGTCACGATCGTGGTCGTGCAGATGTTCCCGCAGCTGCTGGCCGTCGTCGCGATCTTCCTGCTCATGTCGACGCTGGGGGACTGGTTCCCCGCCATCGGGCTGAACACCCACACCGGCCTGATCCTGGTCTACCTCGGTGGAGCGCTGGGTGTGAACACCTACCTGATGTACGGCTTCTTCAACACGATCCCGAAGGAGATCGACGAGGCCGCCCGCATCGACGGCGCCGGTCACGCGCGCATCTTCTTCACGATCATCCTGCGTCTGGTCGCGCCGATCCTCGCGGTCGTCGGGCTCCTCTCCTTCATCGGCACGGTCAACGAGTACGTGATCGCGAGCGTCATGCTGGTCGACGTGGAGCAGCAGACGCTCGTCGTCGGACTCACCAAGCTCGTCGCGAACCCGCGCTACGCGGACTGGTCCGCCTTCTCCGCGGGCGCCGTGATGGCCGCCATCCCGGTGATGATCCTGTTCCTCTTCCTGCAGAAGTACATCGTCGGCGGTCTCACCGCTGGTGCGACGAAGGGCTGATCGCCCGATGCCCGCCCCGTGGGGGCAGCAGCGGTAACGTGCATCGCATGGTAGCTTGTCATGCATGACAGCTGACGTGGGATCGCAGATGCGCAAAGGGGTGGTCGAGTACTGCGTGCTCGGGCTTCTCGCGCGCGAGCCCATGTACGGCTGGCAGCTGGCCGACGCGCTCACCGGCGCCGGGCTGATCGCCAGCATCGGCACGCTCTACCCGCTGCTGGGACGGCTGCGGGACAACGGCTGGGTCAGCACGTTCGACCTGCCGTCGGAGAGCGGGCCGGTGCGCAAGTACTACCGGCTCACCGAGTCGGGTACGGAGCAGCTCGAGCGTTTCCGAGTGCAGTGGACACCGTTCGCCCGTGTCGTCACGGGCCTCGTCGGAGAGGGACGACCATGACAGAGACCACCGCAGACGCCCTGCGCGAGGACTACCTCGTGCGGCTCGACGAGGCGATGCGCGGGCTCCCGCACGGTGTCGCGACCGACATCCGCGGCGGAATCGTCGAAGAGCTCCAGGGCCTCGACGCCGTAGAGACGGCCGCGCGGATCGCTCGACTCGGCGATCCGGTGGCCATCGCGAGGGAGGCGCAGGACGAGGTGCCGGCGAGCCCGACCATCGTGGTCGCGCCTCCGGTCGTCGCGCCGCCGGCTCCTCGCCTGCCGACGACATCGACGCGCGGGTTCGCGATCACGGCAGCGCTGACGCTGAGCTTCGGCGGCTTCGTGCTCCCCGTCCTCGGCTGGTTCGTGGGGGCTGTGCTCGTCAGCATCAGCACACTCTGGAAGACGTGGGAGAAGGTCGTGGCCATCGTCGTGCCGTTCGCGTTCGGTGCGCTGTCGCTGATCCTCGTGCAGTTCATGAGCTTCGTGGAGTTCAGCTCGACCGGGAGCTCATCCGGCACCGGCACCCCGCCCGACGAGGTCGTGAACAACCCGCTGCTGCCGAGTTTCGGCATGTGGCACGCGCTCCTCCTCCTCGGGTTCCTGCTCATCCCGGCATCCGGTTTGTGGCTGCTCTGGCGATTGCGGGGTCGGGTCGCACGCTGAGTCGCGCCACATGCTCGGCGTTGCTCCCGGCCAGTATCCTGGTCGACCCGTACCGTGGAGGCATGGCACGGGTGGCGGGGCGCAATCTGGCGATGAGCTGGTTCGCAGGCATCGTGTGCGCCGGGGTCATCGGCGCGCTCGTCTGGCTGTCCCTCCCGATCCTCCCCGCCCTCGCCGAGTTCGCGGGGACCGCCCTTCGCAACGCCCTTCCCTGACGGTTCGCGTCGGAGTGCGCACGCGTGTATCCCGACACGTCGGCACGCCTGCGTCAGCGGCCGTCGGCCCGGCGGTACCCTCACAATGCACATATCCGATGAGAGGCGCACACCATGAGTGACCCCGACGCTCCCCAGCCCGAGAAGCCGACTGACGTCGACGACGTCGTCGGCAGCGCGAACGCCGGTCTCGACGCCGCCGCCGCGGCGGGCGCGGATGTCCCCGGTTCCACCGATGCGCCGGAGCACACGCAGGCCGCCCCGGTCGACGAAAGGGTCGCCGACCCCGACCTCGCCGCGTTCGAAGCCGCCGAGCGTGATCACCCGGGAACGTTCGCGTCCCCGCCTCCTGCCGTCGTTCCCGCTCCGGTCGTCGAGTCGCGTGAGAGCGCGCGCGACGTCAGGGCAGAAGCCGATGCCGAGAGCGAGTCGTTCTACCCCGAGCCGATCGTGGGCGAGCCCATCCCGTTCGGCCACGAACAGTCCGGCATGGCCGGTGCAGCGTACGCCCAGTACGGCGACGAGGCCGAGACGCGGATCGTGCCGTCGGAGCCGCTGATCGCCGCGTCCGCTGCGGCCGCCGCGGCGCAGCCCCAGCCGATCTTCGTGCAGGCTCCCGAGCCGCCCCGTGACCGCGGCAACCGCGGCACCGCCGGTCTGATCGGCCTGCTCGCGACCCTCGTCTTCGCCGTGCTCTACCTCGGCACAGCGCTGGGCCTCGCCGCGATCGCCGGCGACGTCAACGGCGAGAACATCGGTGAGGCCGCGCTCGCCCCGCTGATGACCTGGGGTTACTGGACTCCGGTCGTCGTCTTCTTCCTCGGCTTCTGGCTGCTCGGCGCGATCATCAACCGCGGTCGCTGGGGGCTCTGGGTCGTCTTCGGCATCATCGTCGGCGTCATCGCCTACGCCGGACACATCCTCGGGCAGCTGTTCGAGGCCCCGTTCTGGGAGCTCACGTCGTCGCAGGGGCTCGAGCTCGTCGGTGAGCAGCTGCTCGCCCCGCTCGCCATCGCCGCATTCGTGTTCGCCCGGGAGCTGACCATCTGGTTCGGCGCATGGGTCTCCCGCAGCGGTGCGCGCAAGACCGAGTTGAACGCCGAGGCGCAGCGCGAGTACGAGCGCACCCTCGAAGCCGGTCCGACGCTGTCGAGGTAGTCACGCACTCCACCATGCCGAACCCCCGCGGGCCCGAGTCCGCGGGGGTTTCGGCTGTCCTGGCGGTGGTCCTCGCGACGATCGGCTTCTTCGCGCTCGCGGTGTTCGGGCTGGGGGCGCTGAGCGTGGCCACCGACACCGACATCATCGCGGTGCCCGGGTTGGGGCAGGCGCCCGGTGCGGCAGGGATGGTCGTTGCGGTCATCGCGTTCGCGCTCGTGCTGTGGTCGACGCTCCGACGAGGCGCTCCGTCCTACGTGGCGACGGTCGCCATCGCCCTGTTGACCGCCCTCGCTCATCTCGTGGCGGTGTGGATCACGGTGGTCATCAACTCGTCCGACTTCGTGATCGCCACAGCCGTCGCGGGTGATCTGGTCCGCGGCGGTGCGAGTGCGGTGCTCGTGGCCGCAGGGCTGATCGCGGCGTGGGGCGGCATCGCCCTTCGTCGCACTCGTGCCGAGCATCCGCGCTGGCCCTGGGAGCGCGACGAGGAGGAGTGACCGGGCTCCTCGGGCCGACGATTCGCCGACCCGGCGACGATTCGCCGACCATCCTGCGGCGAAGTGACGGTCGAACGTCCTCTCCTCGGCGGATCGTCCGGTCGGCTGCGTACGCCCCGCCGTGACGAGCGAAATCGCGGCGACGACGCGCGGCGCGCCGTACGCTGGTGGGGTGGAGCGCTCATTGGAGACGCAGGTGGACCAGGCCGTCGAGGCCTGGTTGCGCTGGGTGCCGCGCTGGGAGCCGGCAACCCACCGCGGTCGCGTCGCGCCGTGCCGCCGCTGTCTCGGCTCGCCGATCCTCTCGGCGGCGGGAATCGGCGCGAACACCCCGCACGGCGTGCAGCACGGACTGTCGACGCGAATCAAGACCATCGTCGACCACGCCGTCGCGGACTACACGGCACGGAATCTCCCGATGCTGCAGCGCGAGCTCGATCAGCAGGCCGCCCGCAACCGGGCCCGCAGCTACCGCCCCGCCGAAGACCTCGATCCGGAGTTCGACGGTCTCCCGCTCGACCCCGAGCCGGTTCCCGGAGCGCCGTTCCTGTTCACCATCGCCGGACTCGCCGACGACTCCGCCGCGGAGCTTCCGGCGCTGCCACCTCTGACCGAGGAGGCCAAGATCGCCCTCCGGCAGGAGGTCGCCCTCGCCGACGAGTACGCCAACATGGTCGGGCGGGAGATCTGCGGCATCCTGCTGCGCCACCGTATCTACATCCAGGCGGCCATCTCGCAGCACGTCGAGCCGCAGATCGAGGCCCTGCTCGCCGAGCTGACGGAATCACTGGACTCCCCGTTCGACCCGGACCTGCCGTGACCCTCCGTGGGCCGCGCCGCCATCCGGACGGGCCCGCGCTCATTTGACCGCCACGTTACGCGGCATTACACTTGACCAGGTGTGTGCACGTCTCGACGTGCGCACTGGGCGTCGGCACCATGCCGGTCTGCCCCCACGGCATACCCACCACACCAAAAGCTCGTCGATTCCGGCGTGCCGGTGGGTCATGATGTGAAACCCATCACGCTGTCACCGTGCAGCACTATGAGGAGAGAACGTGCCAACCATTCAGCAGTTGGTTCGCAAGGGTCGCTCGCCCAAGGTCACCAAGACCAAGGCGCCGGCGCTCAAGTCGAACCCGCAGCAGGCCGGGGTCTGCACCCGCGTCTACACCACCACGCCCAAGAAGCCGAACTCGGCGATGCGCAAGGTCGCTCGTGTGAAGCTCCGCAACGGCACCGAGGTCACCGCGTACATCCCCGGTGAGGGTCACAACCTCCAGGAGCACTCGCTGGTGCTCGTCCGTGGCGGTCGTGTCAAGGACCTCCCCGGTGTGCGTTACAAGATCGTCCGTGGCGCCCTGGACACCCAGGCAGTCAAGAACCGTAAGCAGGCTCGTTCCCGCTACGGCGCGAAGAAGGGTTGAGTTAGATGCCTCGTAAGGGACCAGCCCCCAAGCGCCCCGTCGTCAACGACCCGGTATACGGCGCACCGATCGTCACCTCGCTGGTGAACAAGATCCTCGTCGACGGCAAGAAGTCGCTGGCCGAGTCGATCGTCTACGGCGCCCTCCGCGGTGTCGAGGCGAAGAACGGTCAGGATGCCGTCGCCACGCTGAAGAAGGCGCTCGACAACGTGCGCCCGACTCTCGAGGTCCGCAGCCGCCGCGTCGGTGGTTCGACCTACCAGGTGCCGGTCGAGGTCAAGCCTCACCGCGCCAACACGCTCGCTCTGCGCTGGCTCGTCAGCTACGCGAAGGGTCGTCGTGAGAAGACGATGACCGAGCGTCTGCAGAACGAGATCCTCGACGCGTCGAACGGCCTGGGTGCCGCGGTCAAGCGCCGCGAGGACACGCACAAGATGGCCGAGTCGAACCGCGCGTTCGCTCACTACCGCTGGTAAACAGCTTCGCCCGCCCCCCGGCCACTCGCCGAGGGGCGGGCACCCCCTCTTCGCAGTACACCTGCTCCAAAAGATAAGGACACTCCTGTGGCACAAGACGTGCTCACGGACCTGAGCAAGGTCCGCAACATCGGCATCATGGCGCACATCGATGCCGGCAAGACCACGACGACCGAGCGCATCCTGTTCTACACGGGCGTCAACCACAAGCTCGGCGAGACGCACGATGGCGCCTCGACCACCGACTGGATGGAGCAGGAGAAGGAGCGCGGCATCACGATCACGTCTGCCGCCGTGACCTGCTACTGGAACAAGAACCAGATCAACATCATCGACACCCCCGGACACGTGGACTTCACGGTCGAGGTGGAGCGTTCGCTCCGCGTGCTCGATGGTGCTGTCGCCGTCTTCGACGGCAAGGAGGGCGTCGAGCCCCAGTCCGAGACCGTGTGGCGTCAGGCCGACAAGTACAACGTCCCCCGCATCTGCTTCGTCAACAAGATGGACAAGCTCGGCGCGGACTTCTACTTCACCGTCGACACCATCATCAACCGCCTGGGCGCCAAGCCCCTCGTGATTCAGCTGCCGATCGGCGCCGAGAACGACTTCATCGGCGTCGTCGACCTGGTCGAGATGCGTGCACTGGTCTGGGCCGGAGACTCCAAGGGTGACGTCACCATGGGCGCCTCCTACGAGATCCAGGAGATCCCGGAAGACCTCAAGGAGAAGGCGGCCGAGTACCGTCAGCAGCTCCTCGAGACCGTCGCCGAGACCGACGACGCGCTGCTCGAGAAGTTCTTCGGTGGCGAGGAGCTCACGGTCGCCGAGATCAAGGGCGCGATCCGCAAGCTGACCGTCGCCAGCGAGATCTACCCGGTGCTCTGCGGCTCCGCGTTCAAGAACCGCGGCGTCCAGCCGATGCTCGACGCGGTCGTCGACTACCTCCCGAACCCGCTCGACGTGGGCTCGATCGAGGCGCACGACCCGAAGGACTACGACACGATCATCGAGCGTCACCCGGACTCGAAGGACCCGTTCGCGGCCCTCGCGTTCAAGGTCGCCGTGCACCCGTTCTTCGGTCGTCTGACCTACGTTCGCGTGTACTCGGGTCACCTCGACTCCGGTTCTGCGGTCGTCAACTCGACCAAGAACAAGAAGGAGCGCATCGGGAAGATCTTCCAGATGCACGCCAACAAGGAGATCCCGGTCCCCTCGGTCACCGCCGGCAACATCTACGCGGTCATCGGCCTGAAGGACACCACCACCGGTGACACCCTGACCGACCCGGCAGCGCCCGTCGTCCTCGAGTCGATGACGTTCCCCGAGCCCGTCATCGAGGTCGCCATCGAGCCGAAGACCAAGGCCGACCAGGAGAAGCTGGGTGTCGCCATCCAGAAGCTCGCTGAAGAGGACCCGACCTTCCGCACGGAGCTCAACCCCGAGACCGGTCAGACGACCATCAAGGGCATGGGCGAGCTGCACCTCGACATCCTCGTGGACCGCATGAAGCGCGAGTTCAACGTCGAGGCCAACGTCGGCAAGCCGCAGGTGGCGTACCGCGAGACGATCAAGAAGGCCGTCGAGAAGCACGACTACACGCACAAGAAGCAGACCGGTGGCTCCGGCCAGTTCGCGAAGATCCAGTTCACCATCGAGCCGATGGACCTGGACTCCGAGAAGACCTACGAGTTCGTGAACGCCGTCACCGGTGGTCGCATCCCTCGTGAGTACATCGGCTCGATCGACGCCGGTTTCCAGGACGCGATGAACGTCGGTGTGCTTGCGGGCTACCCGATGGTCGGCGTCAAGGCGACCATCGTCGATGGTGCAGCGCACGACGTCGACTCCTCGGAGATGGCGTTCAAGATCGCGGGCTCCATGGGCTTCAAGGAGGCCGCTCGCCGCGCCAACCCCGTGCTGCTCGAGCCGCTGATGGCCGTCGAGGTCCGTACTCCCGAGGAGTACATGGGCGACGTCATCGGCGACCTGAACTCGCGTCGTGGCCAGATCCAGTCGATGGAAGACGCCGCAGGCGTCAAGGTCGTCCGCGCTCAGGTCCCGCTGTCCGAGATGTTCGGCTACATCGGCGACCTGCGCTCGAAGACCTCGGGCCGCGCCGTCTACTCGATGGAGTTCCACAGCTACGCTGAGGTTCCCCGCGCAGTGGCCGACGAGATCGTCCAGAAGACCAAGGGCGAGTAATCGCTCTTCTGGGTTCCCCGCGGCGCCGAGCACCGCGAAGCGCCGCGGGGTTCCCAGGTCACCTACAACTTCACATTCCCTCTCTACTAAACTGAGAACCTAACCCGTAGAGAACCGGTCGCAAACCAGTGCCCGGTCACCTTTACAACGACGTCCTGAGGAGGACCCAGTGGCTAAGGCCAAGTTCGAGCGGACCAAGCCGCACGTCAACATCGGAACGATCGGTCACGTCGACCACGGCAAGACCACGCTCTCCGCAGCGATCTCGAAGGTGCTTGCTGACAAGTTCCCGTCCGACACCAACGTGCAGCGTGACTTCGCTTCCATCGACTCGGCGCCGGAAGAGCGCCAGCGTGGAATCACCATCAACATCTCGCACATCGAGTACGAGACCCCCAAGCGCCACTACGCTCACGTCGACGCTCCCGGCCACGCCGACTACGTCAAGAACATGATCACCGGTGCTGCTCAGATGGACGGCGCGATCCTCGTGGTCGCCGCCACCGACGGCCCGATGGCTCAGACGCGTGAGCACGTGCTGCTCGCCAAGCAGGTCGGCGTTCCGTACCTGCTGGTCGCGCTGAACAAGTCGGACATGGTCGACGACGAGGAGATCCTGGAGCTCGTCGAGCTCGAGGTCCGCGAGCTGCTCGCAGCCCAGGGCTTCGACGAGGACGCTCCTGTCGTCCGCGTCTCGGCTCTCAAGGCTCTCGAGGGCGACGAGAAGTGGACCCAGGCGATCCTGGACCTCATGCAGGCTGTCGACGACAGCGTTCCGGACCCGGAGCGTGACCGTGACAAGCCGTTCCTGATGCCCGTCGAGGACGTCTTCACGATCACCGGTCGTGGAACCGTCGTCACGGGTCGCGCCGAGCGTGGCACGCTGGCCATCAACTCCGAGGTCGAGATCGTCGGACTCCGTCCGACCGTCAAGACCACGGTCACGGGTATCGAGATGTTCCACAAGCAGCTCGACGAGGCATGGGCCGGCGAGAACTGTGGTCTCCTGCTCCGTGGCACGAAGCGTGAGGACGTCGAGCGCGGCCAGGTCATCGTGAAGCCGGGTTCGGTCACGCCGCACACCGACTTCGAGGGCACCGCGTACATCCTGTCCAAGGACGAGGGTGGGCGTCACAACCCCTTCTACACGAACTACCGCCCGCAGTTCTACTTCCGCACCACCGACGTCACCGGCGTCATCTCGCTGCCCGAGGGCACCGAGATGGTCATGCCCGGCGACACCACCGACATGACGGTCGAGCTGATCCAGCCGATCGCCATGGAGGAGGGCCTCGGCTTCGCCATCCGTGAGGGTGGACGCACCGTCGGCGCCGGTACGGTCACGAAGATCGTCAAGTAAGCAGCTGCTTCCTCACAAAGGGGCCGGACCTTCGGGTCCGGCCCCTTTGTGGTTCCCTCGCGAGAAGGGAAACGCCGCGTCTCAGCCCCGAGTCGCGGCGTTTCCCTTCTTCCGTCGAGGGGTCTGCACAGGAGGGCGGGGGAGGGCGTTGTGCCCGGATGCCGGGGGAGGAAGCGGCGGCGGAGGATTCGAAGCGCGGTTGCAGCGCAGCCTGGGCGGATGCGACGACCGAAGCCCCTCCCGCCGGAACTCGGCGACTCGTTCCACATCGCTCAAGCCGACGCCACGGGCGTGCGGCGCTGGAGACGCGATCACCGCGCCCTCGTGCGCCCCTTCCCCGGCATCCGCTCCACGTCCGTCCCCGCGACTTTCCGGGCCCGGGTCGACTGCTACGCGCCGCGGCTCCGAGCGGAGCAGTGCTTCACCGGCAGAACGGCGGCGCGACTGTGGGGGCTGCCTCTCCCGTGGCGCTGGCATCCGGATGAGCCTGTCGAGGTCGTCGTTCCCTCGGACGGTGCGCCGCCCGCGGTGGCGGGGGTCCGCGGACGCAGACTCGGTGTGCGGCGTCGGACTGCTTCTCTCATCGAGGGGCTCCCGGTGCTGGATCCGGTGCCGACGCTGTTCACCCTGGCAGCGAGCCTGACGCTCACCGAGGCGGTGGTGCTCATCGACGCCATCATCACGACGTCTGTGAGCTACCCGTCGTTGGATGTTCGTCGTCCGGCGGCGGACATCGAGGGGATCCGGGCGGCTCTCCTCCGCTGGGGACGGTTCCCCGGTGTGGCGACGATACGCGCGGCCCTCGGGTTCGCTCGAGAAGGAGTGGAGTCGCCCAAGGAGACCGAGACGCGCCTGATGATCGTGAGGGCCGGGATGCCGGAGCCCGTTGTGCAGCACGTCATCCGAAGCCGAGGGCGCCGTCTCGCCAGGGTCGACCTCGCGTACGTCGCGGAACGGATCGCGATCGAGTATGAAGGCGACCACCACCGCACCGATCGTGCGCAGTGGCGCGAGGACATCCGTCGGCAGCGGGAGTTGGAGGAAGCGGGCTGGCTGGTGATCCGTCTGACGCAGCATGACCTGGGTGCCGGGCGTGCCGCGTTCATCGCCCGCCTGCGTCGCGCCCTCGCCTCCCGCAGTTGAAAGAAGGAAAACGCCGGGCTGCGAGGGATGCGCCCCGGCGTGTTCCTTCTTCCAGGGGAGAGGGGGCGGAGAGGGGGCGCGGGGGGTTCCCTGCGGGGAGGAGGGACGGCACAATGAGGAGCGTTCCTGCCGGCCGGCAGGGCGCACCGGAGAAGGGGATTCACATGGGTATCGACGACGCGGTCAACAAGGGCAAGGACCTCTACGAGCAGAACAAGGACAAGATCGCCGAGGCCGTCAAGAGCGACCAGGCGGAGGACATCAGCGACAAGGTCCTGGACGGCGTCGCGGACTTCGCGAAGAAGATCGCACCGGGTGCAGCGGACAAGATCGACGAGATCCGGGAGAGCGCGGACAAGGCCGTCGGCAACGAGTAACAGCCGACGCATTCTTCGAGCGGCGATCCACCAACCGGTGGGTCGCCGCTTTCGCGTACCGAGACCGTCGGCGACCGAGCTACTGGTCGTCAGATGTGGCGGATTCGCAGATGTATCGAGTAGGATCGTCTCGACTGCCTGGGGATCTTGCGGTCGGGGAAGCCGAAGGGGTTCGGTTTCCCGAAGCACGCGGTCATTCCGCGTTGAAACTGGGGACAAGCGATTTTGGGGATCATCGTGCGACGCGCGCACTCTGTGCGCCTGAGCGTCACCCTGCCTGCGCGGCGGCTCTTCCGCCGCGCCCTCGATCGAGGAGTTCGGCGTCCCTTCACGCCGGGCTACTCGCGTTCGGTGTGCCCCCTCGCACTGAACGCCCTCCCCAAGCGGGGCGAGGCATGGGGATGCCTCGCCCCGCTATCTCCAGCCTTCTGACCGGATTTCGCCATCCGTCGCCGCCGCTTCGAGGGGCGCGACACGCCCGGGTTTGCAGAAGTGAAATCGGGCATGGCAGAATAGACAGGTTCGATATTCCGTCGCCGCTGTGCGTGCGACGGATCACTGCCAGGGCAGTGCATAGACGGCGGCTCCTCCGGGAAGCTGCAGGGTTCTAGGCCGCGGGTAGCAGAACACACCCCGACACCCTTCTCACCGAGGGGTTCGCCGTGCGCGGCGGAGGTCGGGCATCCGTTCCCCTCATGGTGTGCGGCTGACAGAAGAACAGTGGTGCAGCAGATCGACTCGTGAGAGCCGTTCTCGTGCCGAGGCGCGAACAGCGCCGACGTGCGTCCAATGCCCCAGGGCCACCCGGTCCCGGACGGTATGACGCCTAAAGAGAGAGAGCAGACAATGGCGGGACAGAAGATCCGCATTCGCCTGAAGTCGTATGACCACGAGGTCATCGACACGTCCGCACGCAAGATCGTCGACACCGTGACCCGCGCGGGCGCGACCGTCGTCGGACCCGTGCCCCTTCCGACCGAGAAGAACGTCGTGTGCGTCATCCGGTCGCCGCACAAGTACAAGGACAGCCGCGAGCACTTCGAGATGCGCACCCACAAGCGTCTGATCGACATCGTCGACCCGACGCCGAAGGCCGTCGACTCGCTGATGCGTCTCGACCTGCCTGCCGATGTCAACATCGAGATCAAGCTCTGAGGTCGGACATGGTTGACATCAACTCCAAGATTTCCAAGGGCATGCTGGGCACGAAGCTCGGCATGACCCAGGTCTGGAACGAGAGCGGCAAGCTCGTTCCCGTCACCGTCATCGAGCTCGCCTCGAACGTGGTCACGCAGATCCGTACGCCCGAGAAGGACGGCTACAACGCCGTGCAGATCGCCTACGGCCAGATCGACCCCCGCAAGGTGAACAAGCCCCTCACGGCCCACTTCGAGGCAGCCGGCGTCACGCCGCGCCGTCACGTCACCGAGATCCGCACCGCGGACGCCGGCGACTACAGCCTGGGCCAGGAGCTCACGGTCGACGGCACCTTCGAGGCCGGCCAGCTCGTCGACGTCGTCGGCACGAGCAAGGGCAAGGGCTTCGCCGGTGTCATGAAGCGTCACAACTTCAAGGGCGTCTCGGCTTCGCACGGTTCGCACCGCAACCACCGCAAGCCCGGCTCGATCGGCGCATCGTCGACCCCGAGCCGCGTCTTCAAGGGCATGCGCATGGCCGGCCGTATGGGTGGCGAGCGTGTGACCGTCCTCAACCTCACGGTGCACGCCATCGACATCGAGAAGGGTCTGCTGCTCGTCAAGGGCGCCGTCCCCGGTGCTCGTGGCCGCATCGTCTATGTCCGCAACGCAGTGAAGGGTGCCTGAACATGGCTGACTCCACTCTCGCGCTCGACGTCCTCAAGGCAGACGGCAAGAAGGCAGGCTCCATCGAGCTTCCCGCCGCGCTGTTCGACGCCAAGACGAACATCCCGCTCATCCACCAGGTCGTCGTCGCGCAGCTCGCGGCGGCTCGCCAGGGCACGCACTCGACCAAGCGTCGTGGCGAGGTCTCCGGTGCCGGCCGCAAGCCCTTCAAGCAGAAGGGCACGGGTAACGCCCGTCAGGGTTCCATCCGCGCGCCGCACATGACCGGTGGTGGCATCGTCCACGGCCCGAAGCCGCGTGACTACTCGCAGCGCACCCCCAAGAAGATGATCGCCGCCGCCCTGCTGGGCGCGCTCAGCGACCGCTTCCGCGGTGACCGCATCCACGCCATCGAGTCCTTCGGGATCGACGGCACGCCCTCGACCAAGACCGCGGTGAACTTCCTCACCAACGTCGTCTCGTCGAAGAACGTGCTCGTCGTGATCGAGCGCAACGACGACGTGACGCTGAAGAGCATCCGCAACCTGTCGAACCTGCACGTGCTGACGTTCGACCAGCTCAACGCATACGACGTGCTCGTCTCCGACGACATCGTCTTCACCCAGGCCGCGCTCGAGGGCTTCATCGCCTCCAAGTCCGGCGCCAACCAGGAGGTCTCCGCATGAGCGAGCAGGCATCTGTTCTCCAGACGGCCCTGAACAAGGACCCGCGCGACATCATCCTGAAGCCGGTCGTGTCCGAGAAGAGCTACGGGCTCATCGATGAAGGTAAGTACACCTTCCTCGTCGACCCGCGCGCTTCGAAGACCGAGATCAAGCTCGCCATCGAGAAGATCTTCGGCGTCAAGGTCGCAGGGGTCAACACCCTCAACCGCGTCGGCAAGGCTCGCCGCACCCGCTTCGGCACCGGCAAGCGCAAGGACACCAAGCGCGCCATCGTCACCCTGAAGTCGGGCACCATCGACATCTTCACGGCAATCGGCTGATCCGGGGGATAAGGACAATAATGGCTATTCGCAAGTACAAGCCCACGACCCCGGGCCGTCGCGGCTCGTCGGTGGCTGACTTCGCCGAGATCACTCGATCGACGCCGGAGAAGTCGCTGCTGCGCCCGCTCTCGAAGACCGGTGGTCGCAACAACCAGGGCCGCATCACGACCCGTCACATCGGTGGTGGCCACAAGCGCCAGTACCGCGTCATCGACTTCCGTCGTAACGACAAGGACGGCGTCAACGCCAAGGTCGCTCACATCGAGTACGACCCCAACCGCACCGCGCGCATCGCGCTGCTGCACTACTTCGACGGTGAGAAGCGCTACATCCTCGCTCCGGCGAAGCTGAAGCAGGGCGACATCGTCGAGTCGGGTGCCGGGGCTGACATCAAGCCGGGCAACAACCTCCCGCTGAAGAACATCCCCACGGGTACGGTCATCCACGCGATCGAGCTCCGCCCCGGCGGCGGCGCGAAGATGGCACGTTCGGCCGGTGCATCCGTCCGTCTCGTCGCCAAGGACGGCCCCTACGCCCAGCTGCGTCTGCCCTCGGGCGAGATCCGCAACGTCGATGCGCGCTGCCGCGCGACCATCGGCGAGGTCGGCAACGCCGAGCAGTCGAACATCAACTGGGGTAAGGCCGGCCGCATGCGCTGGAAGGGCGTCCGCCCGACCGTGCGTGGTGTCGCGATGAACCCGGTCGACCACCCGCACGGTGGTGGTGAGGGTAAGACCTCTGGTGGTCGTCACCCCGTCTCCCCGTGGGGCCAGGCTGAGGGTCGCACCCGTCACGCCAACAAGGAAAGCGACAAGTACATCGTGCGTCGTCGTAACGCCGGCAAGAAGCGTAAGTAGGAGTAAGAGAAGATGCCTCGCAGTCTTAAGAAGGGCCCCTTCGTCGACGATCACCTGCTTCGCAAGGTGGTCGTGCAGAACGAAGCCGGCACCAAGAACGTCATCAAGACCTGGTCCCGTCGGTCCATGATCATCCCGGCCATGCTGGGTCACACGATCGCGGTCCACGACGGACGCAAGCACATCCCTGTGTTCGTGTCCGAGACCATGGTCGGTCACAAGCTGGGCGAGTTCGCGCCCACCCGCACCTTCCGCGGCCACGAGAAGGACGACAAGAAGGGGCGGCGCCGCTAATGGTCGAATCGATCGCACGCGTGCGACACATCCGCGTGACCCCTCAGAAGGCTCGTCGTGTCGTCGCGCTCATCAAGGGCAAGCAGGCCCAGGAGGCTCTGGCGATCCTGAAGTTCGCACAGCAGAGCGCCAGCGAGCCGATCTACAAGCTTGTCGCGTCGGCCATGGCCAACGCGCAGGTCAAGGCAGATCGCGACGGCGAGTTCCTCGACGAGAAGGACCTGTACGTGTCCAACGCGTACGTCGACGAGGGCACCACGCTCAAGCGTTTCCAGCCCCGTGCACAGGGTCGCGCTTTCCAGATCAAGAAGCGCACGAGCCACATCACGGTCGTGCTCTCGACGCCTGAGGCGGCTCCGGCCGCCGCGGGCGACAGCAACAAGAAGGCGAGCAAGTAATGGGACAGAAGGTAAACCCGTACGGCTTCCGTCTCGGCATCACGACGGACCACGTCTCGCGTTGGTTCTCTGACTCGACGAAGCCGGGTCAGCGTTACGCCGACTACGTCGCCGAGGACATCAAGATCCGCAACCTGCTCAAGACGCAGCTCGACCGCGCCGGTGTCTCGAACATCGAGATCGAGCGCACCCGTGACCGCGTCCGCGTCGACATCCACACCGCCCGTCCGGGCATCGTGATCGGTCGTCGTGGCGCCGAGGCCGAGCGCATCCGCGGCGACCTCGAGAAGCTCTCGGGCAAGCAGATCCAGCTGAACATCCTCGAGGTCAAGAACCCCGAGGCCGACGCTCAGCTCGTCGCACAGGGCATCGCCGAGCAGCTCTCTGCTCGCGTGGCGTTCCGTCGTGCGATGCGCAAGGGTCTGCAGGGCGCTCAGCGCGCCGGCGCCAAGGGCATCCGCATCCAGGTCTCCGGCCGCCTCGGCGGCGCCGAGATGAGCCGTTCGGAGTTCTACCGCGAGGGTCGTGTGCCGCTGCACACGCTGCGCGCGAACATCGACTACGGCTTCTACGAGGCGAAGACCACCTTCGGCCGCATCGGCGTGAAGGTCTGGATCTACAAGGGCGACCTGACCGCCAAGGAGCTCGCTCGCGAGCAGGCCAACGCACCCAAGGCTCGTCGTGACGACCGTGGTGGCGACCGCCGCCGTGCCCCGCGCAACGAGGCACCTGTCGCAGAAGGAGCGTCGGCATAATGCTCATCCCCCGTAAGGTCAAGTTCCGCAAGCAGCACCACCCGGGTCGCTCGGGCCAGGCCACCGGCGGCACGAAGGTCTCCTTCGGCGAGTACGGTATCCAGGCTCTGACCCCCGCTTACGTGACGAACCGTCAGATCGAGTCCGCTCGTATCGCGATGACCCGTCACATCAAGCGTGGTGGAAAGGTGTGGATCAACATCTACCCCGACCGTCCGCTCACGAAGAAGCCTGCCGAGACCCGCATGGGTTCCGGTAAGGGTTCCCCCGAGTGGTGGGTCGCGAACGTCAAGCCGGGCCGTGTCCTCTTCGAGGTCGCGGGTGTCGACGAGGAGCTCGCACGCGAAGCTCTGACCCGTGCAATTCACAAGCTGCCGCTCAAGGCACGCATCATCAAGCGCGAGGAGGGCGACGCGTAATGGCGATCGGCACCAAGGAGCTCGCCCCGGCAGAGCTCGACACATTCGAAGACCAGCGCCTCGTCGAGGAGCTGCGCAAGGCCAAGGAGGAGCTGTTCAACCTCCGTTTCCAGTCGGCCACCGGCCAGCTGGAGAGCCACGGCCGCATCCGCGCCGTCAAGCGCGACATCGCGCGCCTCTACACCGTGATCCGCGAACGCGAGCTGGGCATCCGTGCGACGCCTGCTCCGGTCGAGGCTCCGGCCAAGAAGGCGACCAAGTCGAAGGCGAAGAAGGCGGACTCCGCCGACGACGCCGTGAAGGAAGAGGCTGAGTGATGGCCACCAAGAAGGAAGCGACTGTGGAGACGCAGGCCGCAGGACACGAGTCGTCCGAGCACGACGTCCGCGACTCCGCTGCCCGCGGTTACCGCAAGGCACGTCGCGGCTACGTCGTCAGCGACAAGATGGACAAGACCATCGTGGTCGAGGTCGAGGACCGCGTGAAGCACCCGCTTTACGGCAAGGTCATCCGCCGCACCTCGAAGGTCAAGGCGCACGATGAGGCGAACTCCGCCGGCATCGGCGACCTGGTCCTGATCAACGAGACCCGCCCGCTGAGCGCCACGAAGCGCTGGCGCCTGGTGGAGATTCTGGAGAAGGCCAAGTGATTCAGCAGGAATCCCGACTCAAGGTCGCCGACAACACCGGCGCCAAGGAGCTCCTCACGATTCGTGTCCTCGGTGGCTCGAAGCGTCGTTACGCCGGTCTCGGCGACACCATCGTCGCGACCGTCAAGGACGCGATCCCCGGTGGCAACGTGAAGAAGGGCGACGTCGTCAAGGCGGTCATCGTCCGCACCAAGAAGGAGGTCCGTCGTCCGGACGGCTCCTACATCAAGTTCGACGAGAACGCCGCAGTGATCCTGAAGAACGACGGGGAGCCCCGCGGCACCCGTATCTTCGGGCCGGTCGGTCGTGAGCTTCGCGACAAGAAGTTCATGAAGATCGTCTCGCTGGCGCCGGAGGTCATCTAATCATGGCGAAGATCAAGAAGGGTGACCTGGTTCAGGTCATCACCGGTGCGACGCAGGAGCGTGGCGGCGACCGTGGCAAGCAGGGCAAGGTCCTCGACGTCCTCGCCGACAAGAACCGCGTGATCGTCGAAGGCGTGAACTACGTCACCAAGCACACCCGCGTCGGACAGACGCAGCGTGGCACCAAGACCGGAGGCCTCGAGACCGTCGAAGCCTCCATCCACATCTCGAACGTCGCACTCGTCGACCCTTCGACCAAGAAGCCGACCAAGGTCGGCCACCGGGTCGAGGAGCAGACCAAGGACGGCGTCAAGCGCACCGTCCGCGTGCGGTACGCGAAGAAGAGCGGTAAGGACCTCTGATGAGCACCGACACTGCCGCGCCGGCTGGCAAGATCCAGCCGCGCCTGAAGCAGAAGTACAACAGCGAGATCAAGAAGGCTCTGCAGGACGAGTTCGGTTACGCGAACGTCATGCAGATCCCCGGACTGGTCAAGGTCGTCGTGAACACCGGTGTCGGCGAGGCAGCTCGCGACAGCAAGGTGATCGATGGTGCGGTCGACGACCTCACCAAGATCACCGGCCAGAAGCCGATCGTCACGAAGGCCCGCAAGTCCATCGCGCAGTTCAAGCTGCGCGAGGGCCAGGCCATCGGCGCGCACGTCACCCTCCGCGGTGACCGCGCGTGGGAGTTCGTGGACCGTCTCGTCTCGCTGGCACTGCCCCGTATCCGCGACTTCCGCGGCCTCTCGGGCAAGCAGTTCGACGGCAACGGCAACTACACCTTCGGTCTCCAGGAGCAGAGCGTGTTCCACGAGATCGATCAGGACAAGATCGACCGGGTTCGCGGTTTCGACATCACCGTCGTCACCACCGCGAAGACGGATGACGAGGGTCGGGCGCTGCTCCGTCACCTCGGCTTCCCGTTCCGCTCGGAAGACGCACAGGCGTAATGCCTCTGACGGGCTCAGTGGTCTCGTGTCACTGAGCCCGTCGATGTGCACGTACAATTGAAGATTGCGTGTCATCGCAGGCCGTCTGTCGTGTAACGGCAGCCGGAACCTCATGAACAAAGGAAAACAACAATGACAATGACAGACCCGGTCGCAGATCTGCTGACCCGTCTGCGTAACGCGAACTCGGCGCACCACGATTCCGTGACCCTGCCGTCGAGCAAGCTCAAGACGAACATCGCTCAGATCCTCCAGCAGGAGGGCTACATCGCCGGCTGGGAGACCTCTGACGCACGCGTCGGACAGAACCTCACGCTGACGCTGAAGTACGGCCCCAACCGTGAGCGCTCGATCGCTGGTATCAAGCGCGTCTCGAAGCCCGGTCTCCGCGTCTACGCGAAGTCCACCGAGCTCCCCACGGTCCTCGGCGGTCTCGGCGTGGCCATCCTGTCCACCTCCTCCGGTCTTCTCACCGACCGTCAGGCTGAGCAGAAGGGCGTGGGCGGAGAAGTTCTCGCCTACGTGTGGTAATTCGAAATGTCGCGTATTGGACGACTTCCCATCGACGTTCCCGCGGGCGTGACCGTTTCGGTCGACAACCGCGTGGTCTCGGTGAAGGGCCCCAAGGGTGAGCTCACCCTGACGGTCGCCAACCCCATCGAGGTCGCGGTCGAGGAGAACCAGGTTCTGGTCTCCCGTCCCGACGACGAGCGCGAGTCGCGGTCGCTTCACGGCCTGACCCGCACGCTCATCAACAACAACATCATCGGCGTGACCCAGGGCTACACCAAGGGTCTCGAGGTCGTCGGCACCGGTTACCGCGTGCAGCAGAAGGGGAGCTCGGTCGAGTTCGCCCTCGGCTTCTCGCACCCGGTCCTGATCGACCCGCCCGCCGGCATCACGCTCACGGTCGAGGGCACCACGAAGCTCACCGTCAGCGGGATCGACAAGCAGGCTGTCGGCGAGGCAGCTGCCAACATCCGCAAGATCCGCAAGCCCGAGCCGTATAAGGGCAAGGGTGTGCGCTACGCCGGCGAGAACGTGCGTCGCAAGGCCGGAAAGAGTGGTAAGTAACCATGGCTCTCAAGTCAAAGTCTGACGCCCGCGCGCGTCGTCACGCCCGCCTTCGCAAGAAGGTCGTCGGCACCGAGGTGCGTCCGCGCCTCGTCGTCAACCGCTCGGCCCGCCACGTCTTCGTGCAGCTGGTCGACGACAGCAAGGGTCACACCGTCGCGTCGGCATCGACGCTCGAGACCGACCTGCGCTCGCTCGAGGGTGACAAGACCGCCAAGGCCCGCAAGGTCGGCGAGCTTCTCGCCGAGCGTGCGAAGGCTGCCGGCGTTTCCGAGGCAGTGTTCGACCGTGGCGGCAACCGCTACGCCGGTCGTGTCGCCGCCATCGCCGACGGCGCCCGCGAGGGGGGTCTGGCACTGTGAGTGACAACAAGGAGAACGAAGTGACCGAAACGGCTGCTGCCGCTCCCGAGGCGGCTGCCGTCGTCTCTGAGACGGCCGCCGGCACGACCCAGGCTGAGCCTGCTCGCGAAGGCCGCCGCGGTGGCGGTCGCGATCGCAACCAGGGCGGCGGTCGTGACCGCAACTCACGTGACCGTGGCGACAACCAGTTCCTGGAGCGCGTCGTCACCATCAACCGCGTCTCGAAGGTCGTGAAGGGTGGTCGTCGCTTCAGCTTCACCGCCCTCGTGGTCGTCGGTGACGGCAACGGTCTGGTCGGCGTCGGCTACGGCAAGGCCCGAGAGGTCCCTCTGGCGATCTCGAAGGGTGTCGAAGAGGCCAAGCGCAACTTCTTCCGCGTTCCGCGCGTCGGCAGCACCATCCCGCACCCCGTGCAGGGTGAGGCCGCCGCTGGTGTGGTCCTGCTCCGCCCGGCCGCTGCCGGTACCGGTGTCATCGCCGGTGGTCCGGTCCGCGCCGTGCTCGAGTGCGCCGGTATCCACGACGTGCTGTCGAAGTCGCTCGGCTCGTCGAACACGATCAACATCGTGCACGCGACGGTCGCCGCCCTGAAGCAGCTCGAGGAGCCCCGTGCGGTCGCCGCGCGTCGTGGCCTCGAGTTCGACCAGGTCGCCCCTGCCCGCCTCGTGCGTGCAGAGGCCGAGGCCATCGCCGCACAGAAGGTAGGTGCCTGATGGCCGCGCGACTGAAGGTCACGCAGATCAAGTCCAAGGTGAGCGAGAAGCAGAACCAGCGTGACACGCTGCGCAGCCTCGGTCTCAAGCGGATCGGTGACACCACCGTCCGCCCCGACGACGCGCAGACGCGCGGTTACGTCAAGACCGTCGCACACCTCGTCAAGGTTGAGGAGATCGACTAATGGCTGAGAAGAACGAGGCCGTCGAGGCCGAGAAGGCCCCGAAGAAGGCTGCAGCTCCCAAGGCTGCCGCCGAGAAGAAGCCCGCCGCGAAGAAGGCTCCGGCCAAGACCGCCGCGTCCGCCGCCAAGGCTGACGCTCCGGCCAAGAAGCCGGCTGCCAAGAAGGCTGCGCCCGCGAAGGATGCTCCGGCATCCCGCCCCGGCGTGCTGAAGGTCCACCACCTGCGTCCGGTCCCCGGATCCAACACCGCCAAGACTCGCGTCGGCCGTGGTGAGGGTTCCAAGGGCAAGACCGCTGGTCGTGGCACCAAGGGCACCAAGGCGCGCAACACTGTTCGCGTCGGCTTCGAGGGTGGGCAGATGCCGCTGCACATGCGCACCCCGAAGCTGCGCGGGTTCAAGAACCCGTTCCGCGTCGAGTACCAGGTCGTGAACCTGGAGAAGCTCGCGGAGCTGTACCCCAAGGGTGGCGATGTCACCATCGGCGACCTGGTCGCCAAGGGGGCCGTTCGCAAGAACGAGAAGGTCAAGGTTCTCGGAAACGGCGACATCGCCGTGAAGCTCACCGTTTCGGTCGACAAGGTCTCGGGTTCTGCCGAGCAGAAGATCGTCGCGGCCGGCGGATCCGTCAAGTAACCGCACAATGAGAGGGGCCGGAGATTCTCCGGCCCCTCTCGTCGTTTCACACTCCGAGACCTCGCTCTGGGGCCGCATCCGGCGGGCCTGGTATCGGTGACGAATTCCGGGAACCCCGGATTGCGTTACCCTGGTCTTTCAGCCGTCCTTCGGGAATCGGCAACTTTTCAGGAGGAACGTCCTTGTTTAGCGCCATCGCGCGGATCTTCCGCACCCCGGACCTGCGTCGGAAGATCGGTTTCACCCTCGCCATCATCGCGATCTACCGTCTCGGCTCCAACGTCCCCGCGCCGTTCGTGAACTTCCCGAACGTCGAGGAGTGCCTCGCGGAGAACGCGGGCACCGACGGCCTGCTCGGACTGGTCAACCTCTTCTCCGGCGGCGCACTGCTGCAGCTGTCGATCTTCGCCCTCGGCGTCATGCCGTACATCACGGCGACGATCATCACGCAGCTGCTCCGCGTGGTCATCCCGCACTTCGAGGCGCTGCACAAGGAAGGACAGGCCGGTCAGGCCCGTCTGACGCAGTACACCCGCTACCTCACCATCGCTCTCGCGCTGCTCCAGTCGACGACGCTCGTGACGGTGGCGCGCAGCGGGCAGCTCTTCGGCTCGACCGAACTCGCCGCCTGCCAACAGCTCCTGACGAACGATGTCTGGTGGGCACAGCTGCTCATCATCATGACGATGACGGCCGGCACCGGACTCATCATGTGGTTCGCCGAACTCGTCACCGAGCGCGGCATCGGCAACGGCATGTCGCTGCTCATCTTCACGTCCATCGCCGCGACGTTCCCCGGCGCCATGGGCCTCATCTGGCAGACCAAGGGCTTCGAGGTCTTCCTGCTCGTACTGCTGGTCGGAATCGTCGTCATGGGTCTCGTCGTCTTCGTCGAGCAATCCCAGCGGCGGATCCCGGTGCAGTACGCCAAGCGCATGGTCGGCCGCCGCACGTACGGCGGCACCAACACGTACATCCCGATCAAGGTGAACATGGCGGGTGTGATCCCCGTGATCTTCGCGTCGTCGCTGCTGTACATCCCGGCCCTGATCGCGCAGTTCAACACTCCGCAGGACGGATCGACGCCGCCCGAGTGGGTCAGCTGGATCACCGCGAACTTCACGACGGGCAACAGCCCGGTCTACATGGCCGCGTACTTCCTGCTGATCATCGGCTTCACCTACTTCTACGTGGCGATCACGTTCAACCCAGTCGAGGTCGCGGACAACATGAAGAAGTACGGCGGGTTCATCCCCGGCATCCGTGCGGGGCGTCCGACTGCCGAGTACCTCGACTACGTGCTCACCCGCATCACGCTCCCGGGCTCGCTGTACCTCGGTCTGATCGCGCTGATCCCGCTGATCGCACTGGCCACGGTCGGCGCGAACCAGAACTTCCCGTTCGGCGGCGCCTCGATCCTCATCATCGTCGGTGTGGGTCTCGAGACGGTCAAGCAGATCGACGCGCAGCTGCAGCAGCGACACTATGAAGGGCTCCTCCGATGACAGCATCCGCACGTCTTCTCATCGTCGGCCCGCAGGGTTCCGGCAAGGGCACGCAGGGCGTGCGCATCGCCGAGTCCTACGGCATCCCGGTCGTGTCGACCGGTGACATCTTCCGCGCGAACATCAAGGAGGGGACGCCGCTGGGCCAGCAGGTCACGGCGATCCTCGACAAGGGTGACCTCGTCCCGGATGAGCTGACGAGCGAGATCGTGCGCGATCGGCTGTCGCAGGAAGACGCGGCGCACGGATTCCTGCTCGACGGGTACCCGCGCAACACCGCTCAGGTCGCACATCTGGAGTCGTTCCTCGCGGAGCGGGGGGAGTCGCTCGACGCGGTCATCCTCCTCGACGTCCCGCGCGAGGAGAGCCTCGAGCGTCTCACGCTCCGTGCCACCGAGCAGGGCCGTTCGGACGACACGCCTGAGGCCATCGGCCACCGTCTCGACATCTACGAGCGCGAGACCGCGCCGATCATCGAGGTGTACGGCGCCAAGGGCATCGTCGACCGCATCGACGGCACCGGCGCTCTCGACGACGTCACCGAGCGGATCACGGCGGCTCTGGCCGCTCGCGGACTCCGCCTCGCGGCCTCCGCCTCCTGAGATGTTCCGCCGGTCGATCTACAAGACCCCCGCTCAGCTGAGCGCCATGGTCGAGCCGGGGCGCATCACCGCCGCGGCCCTGGAAGCCGTCCACCCGCTGATCAAGGCCGGCGTCACGACGCTCGAACTGGACGCGGTGGCCAACCGCACCATCCTGGCCCGGGGCGCGGAGTCGAACTTCCAGCTGGTGCGCGGCTACCACCACACGACGTGCATCTCGGTGAACGAGCAGGTCGTGCACGGGATCCCGGGTGAGCGGGTGCTGCAGCCCGGGGACATCGTCTCGGTCGACTGCGGTGCGCAGTTCAAGGGTTGGAACGGCGACAGCGCGATCACGGTCGTCGTCCCCGACCCGGAGCGGCCCGAGCTGGTCGCACAGCGCGAAGAGCTCTCCCGTGTGACCGAGGGATCCATGTGGGCCGGGATCGCGGCCATGGCATCCGTGTCGTCGATCGACGAGATCGGCGCGGCCATCCAGGAGTACATCGAGGCCCAGGGGCCGTCGGCGGTGTCGGGGGAGCCGTACGGCATCCTCCGCGAGTACGTCGGGCACGGCATCGGGCGCAAGATGCACGAAGCCCCGAGCGTCTTCAACTACCGCACGCCGGACCGCGGCGAAGAGGTCAAGCCGGGCCTGGTGATCGCGATCGAGCCCATGGTCACGGCGGGTGGGGATTCGACGTTCATCGAGGACGACGACTGGACCGTCACGACGGTGGACGGCACAGACGGCTCCCATTGGGAACATAGCGTCGCCCTGCATGATGGGGGTATCTGGGTGCTGACTGCGCCCGATGGCGGAAGAGCCGGACTCGCTCCCTTCGGAGTCGAGCCTCGAGAGATCGGAAAGTAATGGCAGCGGCGAAGAGCAACACCAACTGGTTCGCGATCGGCGTCTCCATCGCCGTGGTCGTGGTGCTGGTGGCGATCGGTGGACTCGTGGTGTTCCTCAACCAGCAGGCGACTTCGCCCGGTGCGGCACCCAAGGCCAACGACACGTTCAATTCCGAGACCGGTGCGATCTCGTTCGGCGACGGCGAGGACACGGTCGCGGTGTTCGTCGACTTCCAGTGCCCGATCTGCGCCAGCTTCGAAGAGCAGTACGGGGAGCAGCTGGAAGCGGCTGCCGCCGATGGTCGTATCACCCTCGAGTACCACCCCATCGCGATTCTGGACCGCTTCTCGCAGGGCACCGAGTACTCGTCTCGCTCCGCCGGCGCGGCATTCTGCGTTGCGGAGTCGAACCCGGACCTCTACCTCGATTACTCCAAGACGCTCTTCGAGAACCAGCCGGCAGAGAATTCCGCCGGTCTCACCACCGACCAGCTCGCCGAGTTCGCATCGCAGGTCGGCGCCGACGACGCGGTCTCGTGCATCACGGACGAGACGTACCGCAAATTCGGAGCGGCCCAGGCGAAGGCGCACGACATCGGGGGCACGCCGACCATCGAGGTCAACGGCAAGCGCCTCGACCTGCAGGCCGGCGAGATCACCGAGATGGAGAAGCTGATCGGTTGATCCGACGGCTCTCTCGCCGCGGGCGGTCAAGTTGCCGGATGCCGCCTGAGCGTCTAACATAGATCTTTGGTGCTTTGTGCCTTGATTCGGCGTGTCCGTCGGCGCAGCACCACAAACCAATCACCCACCGCAGATCGACCGATCTGCAGAAGCGTCAGCGAGGCTATGGCTAAGAAAGACGGTGTCATCGAGATCGAGGGCGTGATCTCCGAGGCTCTGCCCAACGCGATGTTCCGCGTTGAGCTCAGCAACGGACACAAGGTCCTTGCAACGATCTCCGGCAAGATGCGACAGAACTACATCCGCATCATCCCCGAGGACCGTGTGGTCGTGGAGCTCAGCCCCTACGACCTGACCCGCGGCCGTATCGTCTACCGCTACCGCTGATCGGTCGAGAAGTAACGGCCTGCCCCTGCCTGGGGCGGTACGAAGACAGCGAACAGGAAACATAATGAAGGTCAACCCCAGCGTCAAGCCCATCTGCGATCACTGCAAGGTGATCCGCCGTCACGGCCGCGTCATGGTGATCTGCAAGAGCAACCCGCGTCACAAGCAGCGCCAGGGCTGAGTCCCCGGCGGGCCCGCCGATCCGATCGACGGGCCCGAGCTGCGCGGCATCGCTCACGCACATCTCATAACTGAACACACAACGGCAGGATCAGAACCCGCGCAAGCGGGGGACACCTCGGGGCGGAGGCCCGGGCACCGATCCTGTTCCACACCTCCACAACACCCAGGAGAACCGCATGGCACGTCTTGCCGGCGTTGACATCCCGCGCGACAAGCGCGTGGTGATCGCCCTTACCTACATCTACGGCGTCGGCCGTACCCGCTCGGTCGAGATCCTCAAGGCGACGGAGATCGACGAGAGCATCCGCGTGAAGGACCTCAGCGACGACCAGCTGATCGCCCTCCGCGACCACATCGAAGGCAACTACAAGGTGGAGGGTGACCTGCGCCGCGAGGTTGCAGCAGACATCCGCCGCAAGGTCGAGATCGGCTCCTACGAGGGCATCCGCCACCGTCGTGGTCTCCCGGTCCGTGGTCAGCGCACCAAGACCAACGCCCGTACCCGCAAGGGCCCGAAGCGCACCGTCGCAGGCAAGAAGAAGGCCCGCTAAGCGCGGCCCCAGGGACTAGGAGAACACTTTCATGGCTGCACCCAAGGCCGCCGCGCGCAAGCCGCGCCGCAAGGAAAAGAAGAACATCGCGCTGGGCCAGGCCCACATCAAGTCGACGTTCAACAACACGATCGTCTCGATCACCGACCCGTCCGGCGCTGTCATCGCCTGGGCATCGTCGGGTGGCGTGGGCTTCAAGGGCTCCCGCAAGTCGACCCCGTATGCCGCCGGTATGGCTGCCGAGTCCGCGGCCCGCCAGGCCGCGGAGCACGGCGTCAAGAAGGTCGACGTCCTCGTGAAGGGTCCGGGCTCCGGCCGCGAGACCGCGATCCGCTCGCTGCAGGCCGCAGGCCTCGAGGTCGGTTCGATCCAGGACGTCACGCCCCAGGCGCACAACGGCTGCCGTCCGCCGAAGCGCCGCCGCGTCTGATACGCGCCTCGAGCCGCTCGGCCCTTCGTGGTCCGAGCGGCTCGACGCCCGCGTACGGGCATCGACTTCCACAACTCAAAACCTCACCCCACCACATGTCATATAGCGGGCATGTGATCGAAAGGAACACAGAGTGCTTATTGCACAGCGTCCCACACTGACCGAGGAAAAGATCGTCGAGAACCGTAGCCGGTTCATCATCGAGCCTCTGGAGCCCGGCTTCGGTTACACGATCGGCAACGCGCTGCGCCGCAGCCTGCTGTCGTCGATCCCCGGTGCTGCTGTCACCAGCGTTCGCATCGACGGCGTGCTGCACGAGTTCAGCACCATCCCCGGCGTGAAGGAGGATGTCACCGAGATCATCCTCAACATCAAGCAGCTGGTCGTCTCCTCGGAGCGCGACGAGCCCATCACGGCGTACCTGCGCAAGACCGGTTCGGGCGAGGTCACCGCCGCCGACATCTCGGCTCCGGCCGGTGTCGAGGTGCAGAACCCCGAGCTCGTCATCGCGACGCTGAACGAGACCGCGAAGTTCGAGCTCGAGCTCACGATCGAGCGTGGCCGTGGCTACGTCTCGGCGACGCAGAACCGCAACGAGTACGCAGAGGCCGGTCAGATCCCGATCGACTCGATCTACTCGCCGGTCCTCAAGGTCAGCTACCGCGTCGAGGCGACTCGTGCCGGTGAGCGCACCGACTTCGACAAGCTCGTCCTCGACGTCGAGACCAAGTCGGCGATCAGCCCCCGCGACGCCGTCGCTTCGGCTGCGAAGACGCTCACCGAGCTGTTCGGTCTCGCCCGCGAGCTGAACGTCGAGGCCGAGGGCATCGAGATCGGCCCGGCGCCGGTGGAGGCTGTGAACTCCAGCGAGCTGTCGATGCCGATCGAGGACCTCGACCTGTCGGTCCGCTCGTACAACTGCCTGAAGCGTGAGGGCATCAACACTGTTTCGGAGCTCGTCGCCCTGTCGGAGACGCAGCTCATGAACATCCGCAATTTCGGCCAGAAGTCGGTCGACGAGGTGCGCGACAAGCTCATCTCGCTCGGTCTGTCGCTCAAGGATTCGGTGCCCGGTTTCGACGGCGCCCACTTCTACGGCGGCAGCGAAGACGAGTCCTTCTGAAACCCGACCTTTCTGACCAGGAGTTAGACGATTATGCCCAAGCCCACTAAGGGTCCCCGCCTCGGAGGCGGCCCCGCGCACGAGCGCCTCATGCTTGCCAACCTCGCGGCGGCGCTCTACACCCACAAGTCGATCAAGACGACCGAGACCAAGGCCAAGCGCCTTCGTCCGCTCGCCGAGCGTCTGATCACCTTCGCCAAGCGTGGCGACCTGCACGCGCGTCGTCGCGTGCTGTCGGTCATCGGTGACAAGGAAGTCGTGCACATCCTGTTCTCCGAGATCGCACCGCTCGTCGCCGAGCGCGAGGGTGGCTACACCCGCATCACGAAGGTCGGCAACCGCAAGGGCGACAACGCTCCGATGGCCGTGATCGAGCTCGTTCTCGAGCCCGTCACCCCGAAGGCGAAGTCGACCAAGAAGGCTGCTGCTGCGCCGAAGGCCGACAAGGCCGAGAAGCCCGCTGAGGACGCTCCGACTGAGGAGACCCCCGCCGAGGAGGCTCCCGCCGAGGACGCCGCCGCCGCCGGTGCCGAGTCGCAGGCCGAGGGTGAAGCAGCCGAGGCTGCCGCCGAGGACGCTGTCGAGAAGAAGTCCGAGTAAGTACTTCGCTCACGAAGAGCCCGCCGCCCCAATTCGGGGTGGCGGGCTTCTTCGTTTTCCGGATGCCGGTGGTTGCACCGGGGTGATGTCAGGGGGACGGGGGAGTGACCGAGACGACGATCGAGGTCATCGCGTCACTGGCGTTGATGTAGCGATGGGGTTGGCGGGAATCGAAGGTGATCGACTCGCTGCCCACGATCACGTACGTCTGCCCGGCGATCTCGACGGTGAGTTCTCCGCTGACCACGAAGACGCACTCGGTCGACGGATGTCCCCAGGGGTGCGCGGAACTCGCGGCTCCCGGGGGGATGTCTGCGGTGAGGACCTCGAGGTCGCCGCGCCCCGGCGTGAGCCGCTCGTAGACGAATCCGGCGTCGGACCCGCTGAGACGGTGCCGGGCACCCGGGCGACTGACAGAGACGTTGGGAGCATCCGGATCGCTGAACAGCGTGGCGATCGAGGCTTCGAAGACCTGGGCGAGCTTTCGCAGCGAACCCAGACTCGGGTCGGCGGAGCCGCTCTCGATCTGGCTGAGCATGCTGACAGAGAGACCGGACAGGTCGGAGAGCTGCCGCAGGGTGAGACCCTTCGCGGCCCTGAGGGACTTGAGGCGTTCGCCGAGCACGTGATTCATCGATCCTTTCGATCGAACGGATGACTGTTGCATGTTCGATTTCAATGTGATTGTATCTTTTAATCGGATTGAAAATCTCGATCAGATTGAAATCCGTTTCTCCCCGAACGCGCGAGCAACCGGACCAACTTCCCAGAACTCTAATGCGTCCTGCCCCATGATCACAGGAAGATCGACGATGACTTCATCCTTCGCGAAACCCCTCGCACTGGCCTCATCTCTCGCCGTGGCCGCACTCGTGCTCGCCGGTTGTTCAGCTTCATCGAACAACGCAGCTTCGGGCGGCGGTGGGACCCTCACGGTCGACACGTCGTTCGTGCTGAAGACCCTCGACCCGGGACTCGTCTACGAGCAGACCGGCAACATCATCGTGCACGCGCTGTACGACACGCTCGTCACCTACGAAGGCTCCGACGTCACCACCGTCGTGCCGGAGCTCGCCAGCGAGTGGGAGCAGTCCGACGACGGCACGACCTGGACCTTCACGCTGAACCCGGACGCCACGTTCGCCGACGGCTCCGCGGTGACCGCGGACGATGTCGTGTTCAGCCTCACCCGCCTGCAGAACCTCAAGGGATCCTCCTCCCAGACCGTCGAGGGACTCACCTTCGCCGCGGACGGCGAGGACACCGTCGTCGTGACCAGCCCGACCCCGAACCCGAACGTCCCGGTCGTCCTCGCGATGCCGGCGGCGAGCATCCTGAACGCCGAGGAAGCGGAGAAGCTCGGAGCGACCGACGCAGCCGATGCCGCATCCGCGGACACGGTGGGCACGCAGCTCGACGAGGTCAGCCTCGGCTCCGGCCCGTACACGATCAAGAGCTACGACTCGAGCTCGAAGGTCGTCCTCGAGGCGAACGAGGACTACTGGGGCGACGCCCCGGCCTACTCGCGCGTGGTCGTGCAGAACGTCGACGTGCAGAACCAGAAGCTCACGATCTCCCGCGCCAAGGCCGACGAGATCGCACTCGATCTCTCCGGACCACAGGCCGCCGAGCTCTCCGACGACCTCCAGGTCTCCGGCGTCGCCGACACCTCGTACTTCCTCAGCGTGAACCAGGACCCCGCCGTCTCGGAGATCACCTCCAACCCGGCATTCCTCGCGGCGCTGCGTGCGAGCGTGGACGGCGCCGGCATCGCCGAGATCTTCGGTGAGGGCGCGACGGCCGCGGCCGGACTGGTCCCGCCGGCATTCGGTGGCGCGCTCGACGAGTCCGAGGTGCAGCCGCAGGACATCGACAAGGCGAAGTCGCTGCTCGACGAGGCGGGCATCCCCTCGCCGAAGGTGAACCTCGTCTACCCGGCGATCACGTACCGCGGCGTCGACCTCGGCACCATCGTCACGAAGGTGCAGCAGGACGCGAAAAAGGCCGGCATCGAGATCGAGCTCCAGCCCGAGCCGATTAACGTCTTCCTGCAGTCGCAGTCCGAGGGTAAGAACGAGATCAACTTCTCGCCGAACAGCCTCAACTACCCGGCCGCCGACTCGCTCGTGAACAACATGGCCCCCGGCGCCTCGACCTCGACCCGTGCGGGATGGACCGTGGAGCGCGCAGACCCGCGCGCTGTCGAGGCCAGCGACGCCGTGAACGCCGAGGTGACGCCGGAAGGCCGTGCCGAGGCCATGATCGCCTGGCAGAAGGTCATGAACGAGACTTCGCCCTTCGTGGTGCTCGCGAACAACGCCGGCATCGTCGTCGCCACGTCGAACCTGGTCGGTGCGTCGTACACGCCGGCAGGCTGGACGGTCGACCTCGCGGCCATCTCCGCGAAGTAGTCCGCCGCGGTCGGCCGCCTGTCCCTCCTGTCGGGCGGCCGACCTCCGGTTCTCACCACCTCACCGAAGGCGAACGAGCAATGCCAGCTCTCCTGCAGATGATCGGCCGCCGGCTGATCAGCGCGATCATCCTCCTCTGGGGGGTCACCGTGGTGACCTTCGCGCTCATGACCATCGTCCCCGGGGATCCGGCCGCCGCGAACCTGTCGCAGCAGGCCTACGACGACCCCGAGCTGCGCGCCGCGTTCGAGCAGAAGTGGGGGCTGGACCAGCCGATCTGGGTGCAGTACGGCCGCTACATCGCGAACCTCTTCCAGGGTGACCTCGGGATCTCGCAGCAGACCCATCGCCCGATCACCCAGGACCTCGCGCAGTACATCCCCGCGACGCTCGAGGTGGCGTTGCCCGCCATGATCCTCGCGATCGTCATCGCCGTGGCGCTGGGCATGATCGCCGCCACCCGCAAGGGCTCGACCATCGACGGCGGCATCCGCGGCGCGTCCCTCGTCGGACTCTCCACCCCGCCGTTCTGGCTCGCGCTCGTCGCACTCTACGTCTTCTTCTACGCGCTCGGGCTCGTCCCCAACGGCGGGAGACTGAGCAACGAGTACGATCCGCCGCCCACCGTCACCGGCATGTACACTCTCGACGCCGTGTTCGCCGGGCAGTGGGATGTGTTCGCCGACGCCGTCTGGCACCTCATTCTCCCCGTCGGCATCCTCACCGCGCTCACCGTCTCGGGCCTGCTGCGCTTCGTCCGCTCCGCCATGATCGAGGTGCTGGATGCCGAGTACATCCGCGCCGCCACCGCGAAGGGGCTCCCGGCGCGGACCATCACCTGGCGGCACGTCTTCAAGGCGGGTCTGCTGCCCGTGCTGACGGTGACCGGGTTGATGTTCGCCTCCCTGCTCGGTGGCGCCGTGCTCGTGGAGCAGGTGCTGTCGTGGCCCGGGCTCGGCCAGTACGCCTACAAGAGCGCACTCTCGCTCGATCTTCAGGCGATCCTCGGCGTCACGCTGTTCATCGCCGTCGTCTACACCCTGATCAACCTCCTGGTCGACGTGCTCTACACGATCGTGGACCCCCGGATCGGAGCGAAATGACCATCCTGTCCTCCGACCGGCTCGCCGTCGCGAAGGAGCCGCGCCGTCGTGGATTCCGTCGCAGCCGCCGGTTCACCCCGCGCACCTCGTTCTGGACGCCGGTGACGGTGATCTCCGTCGGCGTGATCGCCGCGTGGATCATCGCGGCGCTCCTCGCCCCGGTCATCGCGCCGTACGACCCGCTCGAGACGAGCGGACCGTTCCTGGACGCACCGTCGGCCGCCCACTGGATGGGGACGGACGATCTCGGCCGCGACGTGCTGAGCCGAGTGATCTACGGCGCCCAGCTCTCGCTGCCGCTCGCCCTCGCGATCGTCGTGTTCTCGCTGCTCGTCGGCGGGACCGTCGGCCTCGCGGCCGGGTACTTCGGCAAGGCGGCGGATAACGTGCTGATGCGGGTGGCCGACCTCGTGCTGGCGTTTCCGCAGATCATCCTCGCCATGGCGGTGGCCGCGGCATTCGGGCCGAGCGTCGGCAACGCCGTGCTCGCTCTCGTGATCGTCTCCTGGCCGCTGTACGCGCGGATCATCCGCAGCTCGGTGCTCAGCGTGCGCGAGCAGGAGTACGTCTTCTCCGGACGCCTGCTCGGATCGACCACCCTGAAGTCCATCGCCAAGGACGTCATCCCCAACAGTGCGGGCCCCGCGCTCGTGATGGCGACGATCGAGCTCGGCAACGCCATCCTCATGCTCGCCGCGCTGTCGTTCCTCGGCCTCGGCCCCCGGCCCCCCGCAGCGGAATGGGGTGCGATGATCGCCCTCGGCTCGCAGAACCTCGGGAACTGGTGGATCAGCCTGTTCCCGGGCCTCGCGATCCTCACGATCGTGATGGCCTTCAACCTGCTGGGAGACGCCGTCCAGGACTACCTGGATCCGCGCTCACGGAATGCGAGGAAGCGATGAGCGACGCGACGCTGCTCTCGATCGAAGACCTCTCCGTCGTCATGCCGACGCCGGACGGCGAGATCGAGCTCGTGCACGACACGAGCATCCGGATCGGCCAGGGCGAGGTCGTCGGCCTCGCCGGCGAGAGCGGCTCCGGGAAGAGCATGACGGCCTCGGCGGTCATGGGCATCCTCCCCGAGGGGGCGACCGCCTCCGGCCGGGTCCTGTTCGAGGGGCGCGACCTGCTGACCCTCAGCACCCGGGAGCTCAACGAGGTGCGCGGCAACCGCATCTCGATCGTGTTCCAGGATCCGACCGCCGCACTTCACCCGCTGCTGCGGATCGGCACGCAGATCACCGAACACCTCGTCCATCACACCGGTGTCAGCCAGAAGCAGGCACAGGCGCGGGCGATCGAGCTGCTCGATCTCGTGCGCATCCGCGACCCGCATCAGGCGATCACGGCGTACCCGCACCAGTTCTCCGGAGGCATGCGCCAGCGTGCGGCCATCGCGATCGCTCTCGCGTGCGAGCCCCGCCTGCTGATCGCCGACGAACCCACGACCGCGCTCGACGTCACCGTGCAGGCCGGCATCCTCCGCCTGTTCGACCGCCTGGCGCGAGAGACGGGAGTGTCGATGCTGTTCATCACGCACGACCTCGGGGTGATGAGCGCGATCGCCGACCGCACCTACATCTTCAAGGACGGCACCGTCGTCGAGCACGGTCCGACCAATGAGATCCTCAACACGCCGTCGCACGACTACACCCGCGCGCTGATCGCATCCAGGGCGCAGTCGCTGGCCGCTCAGCGCACCCACCGAGGAGGCGCACGATGAGCGCGTTGGAGATCGACGACGTCGTCGTCACGCACCGCCGGCGCGGTGCTCCGCCCGTGCACGCGGTGAAGGGCGTCTCGCTGACCGTGGAGCGAGGGCAGATCGTCGGCCTCGTGGGGGAATCGGGGTGCGGAAAGTCGTCGCTCGCCCGGGTCGCCGTCGGGATCGACCGTCCGACCTCCGGCACCGTGCGCTTCGACGGGGAGCCGCTGCATCCGCTCACGATGCGCCGCCGCCCGAGTCGCGACCGCGGGCTGCAGATGGTGTTCCAGAACCCGTACGCCTCGCTGAGCCCGCGTCGCTCCATCGGTGCGCAGCTGCTGGACGGCGCCCCCGACGCGCTGGAACGATCCGCCCGCGCCGCCGAGGTCTCGCGACTGCTGCGGCTGGTCGGGCTCGACGAGTCGGCCGCTTCCCGCTACCCGGCACAGTTCTCCGGCGGTCAGCGACAGCGACTCGCGATCGCCCGTGCGCTCGCCGCCCAGCCCAGCGTGGTCGTCGCCGATGAGCCGGTCACGGCCCTCGACGCCTTCTCGTCGGCGCAGATCGTCGAGCTGCTGCAGAACCTCGTGCGCGAGCTCGGCATGGCGATGCTGTTCATCTCGCACGATCTGTCGCTGGTGCGGGCGATCG
Organism: Microbacterium sp. GQ128; assembly: GCF_059758615.1. Lineage (NCBI taxonomy): Bacteria > Bacillati > Actinomycetota > Actinomycetes > Micrococcales > Microbacteriaceae > Microbacterium > Microbacterium sp. GQ128. The sequence continues at coordinate 158,351 of NZ_JCAXDY010000004.1, read as the reverse complement.
CCGACGAGACCGCGGTGATGTACGCGGGTGAGATCATCGAGCGCGGGCCCAGCGAACAGCTGTGGCAGGACGCACAGCACCCCTACACGCAGCGCCTCATCGACGCCATCCCGGAGATCGGCCCGACGAAGCGGCTGCCGGGCAGAGAAGAAGACCTCGCGGAGGCCGGTGCGGTCCCCGCCACGGGAGGAGAAGCATGATCACCATCGCCGAGGACCGTCGCGTCCTCCTCACCGGAGCCCGTATCTTCGACGGGCGCTCCGAGCACCTGCGGGACGGGCTCGACATCCTCGTCGACGCCGACGGAGTGATCGCGGGGGTCGGCGCCACCGGCACCCTGGACGCCGGCGACGCACGCGTGATCGACCTGGCAGGACGCGTCCTCAGCCCGGGCCTGATCAACATGCACGTGCACCTGGGGCTCGCGCTTCCCGGGACCGCGGGCGCCGAGATCGCCTCCAAGGGCGACCCCGACCTGCTGCTCGTGATGGCCGACAGCGCCCGACGCACCCTGCACGCCGGCATCACCACCGCGCGGCTGGTCGGCGAGAGCCGCTACCTCGACTTCGCCCTGCGCCGCGGCATCGACGCCGGGATCGTCGCGGGCCCGCGGCTCTACACCGCCGGGCACGCGCTGTGCTGCACCGGTGGGCACGGGTGGGAATCCGACGCGCTGGAGGGCGACGGCGCCGACGACCTGCGCCGACTGACGCGCCTGCAGATCCGTCACGGCGCCGACCTGATCAAGGTCTGCATCTCCGGCGGGATCGCGGGAGAGCACGAGCAGATCGACACCCCGCAGCTCACCGACGACGAGATGGCCGCCGTCATCCAGACCGCGCACGACTGGGGCCGCAAGGTCACCGCGCACGTCGGGCCGTCCGAGACGCTGCGGCGCGCCATCGAGCTCGGCCTGGACTGCGTCGAGCACGGCTACGAGCTGACCCGCGAGGTCACCGACCTGATGAGCGAGCGTGGGGTCTGGTACGTGCCGACCATCACCGTCAGCCGGTGCGAGGAGTTCTTCGACGCGCAGGGCGTGCCCTCCTGGATGAAGGAGCGCGCGCTCGGTGCGGGTCCGCGTCACTGGGAGAGCCTCGAGAACGCGATCGCGAGCGGGGTGCGCATCGCCATGGGCACCGACATGCCCCCGGCCGCGGACTTCGACGGCACGACCGCGACGGTGCGCGAGATGGAGTTCATGGTCGACGCGGGCATGACCTCGCTGGACGTCATGCGCTCGGCCACCTCGTACGCGGCCGAGCTGCTCGGCGCCGATGACCTCGGTGTCGTCGAGGTCGGCGCGCGAGCGGACTTCATCGCCACGGACGCGGATCCGACAGCGGATGTGGCGGCGCTGCGCGGAATCGACTGGGTCATGCAGGGCGGCGCCGTGCTGCGGGACGACCGGGCCGGACGGTGAGCACCCCGACCACGGGCACCCCGACCACGACCATCGCCGACGGGTACGTGGCGACACTCGCCGACCACGAGCCGGCGGCCGCGCAGGCGCTCGGCGCCGCCGCGCAGGATCGACTGCCCGATCTGAGCGCCGAGTGGGCGGTCGAACGCCGCGCGCTCGCCGCACGCACGCGCGACGCCCTGGCGGACGTCGAGCCGACGCCGGCGGATGCGGCGCTGCACGCGGCCCTCCGGGAGCGCATGGACAGCGACATCGCCCTGTTCGACACCGGCTTCACCGCGCGACTGCTCGCCCCGCTGGCGACACCGGTGCATCTGGTGCGCGAGGCGTTCGACGATGTCACAGTCACGGACGATGCCGCCGGCGACGAGATCATCACCCGTCTGACGGCCGTGCCCCACGCACTCGCCCAGCTCGACGACCGTCTGAAGTGGGCACGAGCGGCGGGGGAGCGGGGCGAGTTTATCGGCACCGGCATCGCCGCGGAACGGCAGGTGCGCGAGGTCGCGGATCAGGTCGCGAGCTGGATCGATCCGGATGGGGTCGACTACTTCCGCTCCCTGCGCGCGGCAGACCTCTCCGCCGCCCGTCGCGCCGCCCTGGATCGCGCGGCCGTCGCGGCGACCGAGGCGATGGCGGGCTTCGAGCGGATGCTGCGCGACGAGCTCCTTCCGCATGCGCCGCAGCAGGATGCCGTGGGCGAGAGCGTCTATCGCGCGACCGCGCAGAGCTTCCTCGGTACCGAGCTCGACCTCGACGAGGTGTACGACTACGGCTGGCGCGAGCTCGACCGACTGTGGCGGCAGGCGCGCGGCGTCGCGGGAGAGATCCTCGGCACCGGGGCGCCGGCTGACGTCTCGGTCGCCGCACGGTCACTCGCGCAGGATGCCGCTCACCGCGTCGACGCCGACGACGTCGTCGGCTGGTTGCGCGACCGTTTGGACTGGACGCTGGAACGGGTCGACGGCACGGCCTTCGCTCTGCCCGGGGACGTGCGCGATGTCGACATCGTCGTGCCGCGGGCGGCGAAGGGCGTCGTCTACTACACGCCCGGTGCGCCCGACGGCTCGGTGCGCAGCAAGATCGTGTGGACGATTCCCGCCGGAGCCACGTCGGTTCCGACGTGGCAGGAGCTCACGAGTCTCCACCACGAGGGCGTCCCCGGTCACCACCTCGAGCACGCGGTGAACCGGGCCAACACGTCTCTGCACCCGTGGCAGCGCTACCTGTGCGAGATCCACGGGTACGCCGAAGGGTGGGCGCACTACTCGGAGGCGCTGTCGGATGAGCTGGGCCTGCTGCGCGACGCCCCGGAACGGCTGGGGATGCTGCTCGGCCAGCTGTGGCGCACCGTGCGCATCGTGGCCGACATCGGGCTGCACACCGGTCGACCGCTGCGGCGCAACGAGGTCACCGACCACACGGCATGGGCGCCGAAGATCGCCCGCGACTTCCTTGTGCACTACGGCCTCGTCGATCCCGTGACCGCGCGGTTCGAGGTGGACCGCTACCTCGGTTGGCCGGGCCAGGCCCTGGCGTTCAAGGTCGGCGCCAAGCTCTGGGCCGAGGCCCGCACGGCGAGCACCGCATCCACACTCGACTTCCATACCCGGGCGCTCGCGCTCGGACCGATGGGGCTCGCGCCACTGCGCGAGCGCCTGCTGCACGACCTGACGAAGGAACACGCATGACCACCACCGAACTCGAGCGCTTCATCGTCGCGCTGTACGAGGACCTCGCCGACCGCGCCGCGTTCGATGCGCGCCTCGCCGACGACGTGACGGTGTGGGAGACGCCCTGGCCGACGCTCATGCACGGCATCGCCGAGCTCGATGAACTGCGCGGACCCGCCGCCGACCCCGAGGAGCGCCGGCGGACGCTGCCGAGCGTGGTGCCGACCGGCATCGTCACGAGCGACTTCGGCGACACCGGCATGATCCGCTACGTGCTCGAGGTCCGCCCTGCGGCAGGCGAGCCGCTGGTCGAGGTGGTGCGCGTCACGGATGTGGTCCGCAGAGACGCAGACGGATGGCGGATCGTGCATCACCACGCCCAGGACATGCCGGTCGAGTGAGTCGCCCGAGTCGTAGCAAGGAGAGACAGATGGACCGGAACACCGTCGACTGGCACGGGTACATTCCCGCGATCACCACCCCGTTCACGCGCGAGGGGGCGCTGGATCCCGTCGCGTTCGAGGAGCAGATGCAGTGGCTCGCCGAGCAGGGGATGCACGGCGTCATCCTCGCCGGCACCTCCGGCGAATGGTTCAGCATGACCGAAGCCGAACGCGCAGAGCTCTTCGCGCTCGGCGGCCGGTTCCGTGCGGGCATGCGCGTGATCGGCGGCTGCAACGCGTTCACGGCGGCCGAGGCGATCCGGCACGCGCATGCAGCGGAGGAGGCCGGGCTCGACGGCATCCTCGTGACGCCGCCGCCCTACATGGTGCCGACCCGCGAAGAGACCGTGGCCTTCTACCAGGAGGTCTCCGACGGCACATCGCTCCCCATCACCGTGTACAACTGGCCGCGCGGCTGCATCGTCGACCTGAGCCCGGACCTGCTGAGCGAACTCGCCGACATCGAGAACGTCGTGGCGATCAAGAACTCCACCGGCGACTTCCGTGCGTTCCTCGATGCGATGTACCTCGTGGAGGACCGCGTGCGCTACTTCGGAGTTCCGACCAACGCGCTCGGAGCCGATCTCGCGACGCTCGGTCACGGTGACGGCCTCATGGGCTCCGGAGCCCCGCTCGGCAACGACCACCCCGGCTTCTGGGACGCGCTCGCCGCGGGGGATCGGGCGCGGGCGATCGAACTCGGCGCCCGCGATCGCGTGGTCATGACCAGCTGGTTCGGGCCGGACTACGGTGCGCAGTTCGGGAACCAGCAGGCGATCATGAAGACCGCTCTGCGCCTGCAGGGCGTTCCGGCCGGCTACGTCCGCCGCCCGCTGCTCGAGCTCTCGGCGGAGCAGGTCGACCGCGTCCGCACGACGCTGGAAGGGCTCGGCATCGCGACCGTGCCGTTGTCGTGAGCATGCGGTACGACGCAGTCGTCATCGGCGGTGGCCTGCTCGGCGGGGCGCTGACCTGGATGCTGGCACGCGAGGGCGCTTCCGTACTGCTGCTGGAGAAAGACCAGCTGAATCAACACGCTTCCGGTCAGAACGCCGGCAGCCTGCACTTCCAGCTCGAGTATCGGATGGTCGAGAACGGGTGGGAGTCGGCACGAACCGCTGCCGCAGCCATGCCCCTGCATCTGGATGCCGCCGAGGCCTGGACCCGGCTGGGCGACGAACTGGGCGAATCCGTCGGCGTGGTGCAACGCGGTGGCTTCATGCTCGCCGAGACGGCGGAGCAGGTCGCTGTCCTCGAGCGCAAAGTCAGTCTCGAGCAGGAGTGGGGGTTGGGTGTCACGCTCCTCGACGGCGATGAGGCGCGGCGCATAGCGCCCTACCTGTCGCCGTCCGTGCTCGCAGCCGCGTTCTGCTCGATCGAGGGCAAGGCCGAGACGCGCACCGCGGGGCCCGCGCTGGTGCGGGGTGCCGTGAAGCTCGGCGCCGAAGTCCGCACGCACACCCGCGTGACCGGGATCGAGCGCGACGGACACGGCTGGAAGATCACCGCCGCCGGTCTGGACTCCACGCTGAGCATCCACGCCGACACGGTGATGATCGCAGCGGGAGTGTGGACCACCGAGGTGGGCGCCCTCGCCGGAGCCGATCTGCCGACCATCCCGCTGGCTCTCATGATGAGCGTGAGCGCGCCGGTCGAGCCGTTCATCGGCCACCTGATCCAGCACGCCGGCGCCAAGCTCTCGCTCAAGCAGACGCAGGACGGCACGGTGCTGATCGGCGGGGGCTGGCCCGCGGCACTCAGCCGCAGCGGGGGACACCCGGATCTGGAGACGCGTCCTCGCCTTCTCCCCGAGTCCATCGTGGGCAATGCGCGGGCAGCGATCGGCGTGGTGCCGGGCACGGCCCGTCTGCCCATCGTGCGGTCGTGGGCGGGCACCACGACGATCACCCCGGATCAGCTGCCCCTCGTGGGAGAGGTGCCTGGCTGCCCGGGGATGTTCGTGGCTACCGGCGGGTCGGCCTTCACGCTCGGGCCGAGCTTCGCCCGTTCGCTCTGCGACCTGGCCGCCGGTCGCGCACCCCACATCGACCTGCGGCCGTATGCCCCGGACAGATTCGGAGTCATGGCATGAACGACCAGCCCCTCGCCGATCGCGCGGTGCCGCGACGGTTGGACGTGACCTTCGTCGTGGACGGCCGATCGGTGCGCGCTGCCGCGGGGGAGACCGTGGCGGCGGCCATGCTCGCTGAGGGTGAGCGGTGTTTCGCGCGACGGGGCGGCGGTGAGCAGCGCGCGCCGCTGTGCAACATGGGTACCTGCTTCGAATGCGCGATCACGGTCGACGGCGTGCCGATGACGCGCACCTGTCTGACTACCGTCCGCGACGGCATGAACGTGCGGACCGACGCATGAGCGCCGACCTCTACGACCTCGCGATCGTCGGGGCAGGGCCCGCCGGTCTGGCGGCGGCGCTCCAGGCCGATGCGCAGGGACTCCGGACGCTCGTGATCGATGAGCAGCGCGCCGCGGGCGGGCAGATCTTCCGTCAGCCGCCTGCCGAGTTCGACGAGCCGGTGCGCTCTCCGGTCGGATACTCCTGGGCGGCGGATCTGCTCGCGGATGCCGCCGGGACCACCGCCATCGACTGGTGGTTCGAGTCGACCGTGTTCGGCGTGCTCGATGCGCGCTCGACCGGGCACGACGATTTCGAGGTGCTCGTCACGGGTCCTCAGGGCGCACGACGCGCGCACGCCCGGAGGCTGCTCATCGCCACAGGCGCCTACGACATGCCGGTGGCGATCCCCGGATGGACGAAGCCGGGGGTGCTGATGGCCGGCGCGGCGCAGGGGCTCCTGAAGTCGCAGCACCTGCGCGCAGCGGGCCCGGTCGTGCTGGCCGGCTCGCATCCGCTGATGCTGATCGTGGCAGCCCAGCTGGTCCGTTCCGGGGCCGACGTGGCGGAGGTGGTCTTCGCTCGCGGACTGCCCTCACTACGCGAGATGTTCCTTGCCGCCCCGGCCGTCCCTGGGCATGTGCGCCTGCTGGCCGAGCTCGCCGGCTGCGTGCTGACCCTCGTGCGGCACGGCGTCCGGATCACGACGTCGACGGTCCCCACCGCGATCATCGGCGACCGTGGCGTGAGTGGCATCCGACTGGCGAAGGCCGACCGGGCGTGGCGCGTGCGCGGCCGCGAGCGCGACGTTCCGGCGCGGACCGTCGTTCTCGGCTACGGGTTCCAGGCGTCCACCGAGCTCCCGCGTCAGCTCGGCTGCCCGGTGCGCTGGGACTCCGCCGCCGGTGGATGGCTGGTGGACGTCGACGGGAACTTCGAGACGGGCGTGCCCGGGGTCTTCGTCGCGGGCGAGCCCACCGGCGTCTCCGGGGCCGAGCAGTCACGGGCGGAGGGGGCCGCGGCTGCGGCGGCGATCGCCGCCGGTCTCGGCAGACCCGTCGAGGCCGGCCGCGCGCGTGCGATCGACCGGGACCTGCGTCGTGCCCGACGATTCGCCGCGGTCGTGCAGCGGATGTTCGCGCCCGAGCGACCCGGGCTCACGGCGCTCGCCACGCCGGCGACGACGGTCTGCCGGTGCGAGGGGATCCCGCGATCGGACGTCGACGGATTCCTCGAGGCGAACCGGCATGCCGACACCGTGGACGCGGTCAAGCTGAGCTGCCGGACGGGGATGGGGCCCTGCCAGGGTCGGTACTGCGAGACGACCGTGGCCGGTGCTGTCGCCGCCGCCCGCGGAGGGACCGCCGCCGAGGCCGGTCGCTTCGCCGCCCAGCTGCCCGTCAAACCGGTGTCCCTGCAGACGTACGCCGACCTCCTCGACGCGGATTGAGCGCGGTCGGCGCCCGGGTGGCCGCGGGTCAGCGGACGCGCAGGTCCTTGCGGAGGATCTTCCCGGAGCTGGACTTCGGGATCACGTCGATGAACTCGACCTGTCGCACCTTCTCGTGCGGGGCGACGTGGGCGGCGACGTGCGCCATGACCGCATCCGCGTCGAGGTCGGCATCGGGCTGCCGCACCACGAAGGCCTTCGGCACCTCCTGGCCGTCTTCGTCGAGCGCACCGATCACGGCGGCGTCGGCGATGGCGGGGTGCTCGAGCAGCACGGCCTCGAGCACCGCGGGGGCGACCTGGTAGCCCTTGTACTTGATGAGCTCCTTGAGCCGGTCGACGATGCGGTAGATGCCGTCGGGGGTGACGGTCGCGACATCGCCGGTGTGCAGCCAGCCGTCGGCGTCGAGCATCTCGGCCGTGGCGTCGGGGCGGTTCAGGTAGCCGACCATGACCTGCGGGCCGCGCACCCACAGCTCGCCCGGCTCGCTGGCGACTTCGGCGGGCACGGCCACGTCCTCGCCCGATTTCGGATCGACGAGCCGCGCCTCGGTGTTGGGTACGAGGGGACCGATGGCCGAGCGGTCGATGTCGGTGCGCGTCTCGGAGGTGAGGTTCACGGCCGGGCTCGTCTCGGTCATGCCGTAGCCCTGGGTGACGATGCATCCGAGTCGGTTGGCCACCGCCGACGCCAGAGCGCCGTCGAGCGGAGCGGCTCCGGAGAAGACGACCTTCACCGACGAGAGGTCGTACTGGTCGACGATCGGATGCTTCGCCAGCGCGACCGCGATCGGGGGCGCGACGAAGACCCAGGTCGTCCGGTGCTCCGCGATGATGCGGAGGAACTCGGGCAGATCGAACTTCGGCATCGTGACGAGTCCGGCGCGCTGACGGAGGGCGAAGTTCAGCAGCACGGTCATGCCGTAGATGTGGAAGAAGGGGAGCACCGCGAGGAGTCGGTCGCTCGCCCCGACGCCGAGCACCGGCCGGCACTGCGACACGTTGGCCACGAGGTTCCGATGCGTGAGCATCACGCCCTTGGGGCGCCCGGTCGTGCCGGAGGAGTAGGGCAGGACGGCCAGGTGCGTCGCCGGATCGAACGACACCTCCGGTGCGTGATGCCCTTCGCTCAGCAGCGCGAGCAGCGACGGATGGCCCTCCGCTCCGTCGAGGACGATCACGTGATCGGCGGCGAAGCCGAGCTTCTCCGCAGCCGCCTGCGCCCCGGGGAGCAGCGGGGAGACCGTCACGAGCCAGGTCGCCCCGGCATCGGTGAGCTGATTCGCGATCTCTTCCGCCGTGTAGAGGGAGTTGATGGTCGTCGCCGTCGCGCCCGCGCGGAGGATGCCGTGGAACACCGTCGCGAACGCGGGGATGTTCGGGCACAGCACGCCGACCGTGGTCCCCACACCCACTCCGCGGGCGGCGAGGGCCCCTGCGAAGAGGTCGATCTGCCCGACGAGCTGCCGGTAGCTGGTGGTCGCCCCGCTCACCCCGTCGATGAGCGCGATCGAGTCGAGGTCGGTCTCGTCGAGCCCGCCGAAGAGGAACTCGTGGATGGAGACCGCGGGGATCTCCACATCGGGATAGGCGCTGCGAACCATGAGATCTCCTTCGATCCGGGGGTGCCGACGTCGTCGTCGAATGCGATCCAGTGTCGCACACAACGGCACCGGGTCCCAGAGATCGGAAAGGGTCAGACTGCACCGTTCAACCGGTAGCGCGTGCTCGGCCGGCCCTTCGTCGAGTAGTCGAGTGTGCGGATCGCTCGGCCGGTGCTCGCGAGATGCTCGAGATAGCGTCGTGCGCTGACCCGGGAGATGTCGACGTCCTCGCCGATCTCCGTCGCCGAGGCATCGGGGCGCGCCGCGAGCGCCGCGGAGACACGGTCGAGGGTCTCGGCGCTGAGTCCCTTGGGGACGCCGAACCGCTGACGGAACGCGATGATCGCATCCGCGGCCTCGACACGGCGGACGACGTCGTGCAGCTCGGTGTGATCCCGGAGCAGCAGGGTCGCCCCGATGCCGCCGCCGTCCGCGTCGCTGCCGGTGCTCCGCGCGACGAGCACGTGGGAGCCGATGATCACGGGCCGCCCCGCCGACTCTCCCTCGCGGAGCACGGTCGTCAGCTCGGCACCCAGCACCTCCGCGGCGGGAGCGCCGTCGAGGTCGGCGGCATCCCGGCCGAGGAATCGCGCGGCGGCGTCGTTGACCAGTGTGATCCGCCCGGCTCCGTCCACCGTGATCACGCCTTCGCTGAGACCGTGCAGCGTGGTCTCCTGGTTCTTCACGAGCGCGGCGATCTGATGGGGCTCGAGGCCGTAGATACGACGACGGATGATCGAGGTCACCCACGCCGAGCCGAACACCCCGAACACGGCGGCGGCGAGCATCGCCGAGATCAACCAGGCGAGGTTGGCGGTGAACTCCTCGTTCAGCTCCGACTCGAGGATCCCGACCGACGCGGTGCCGATGACGATGCCGTCGTCGTCGCGGATCGGCACCTTGACCCGCCAGGACGTGCCGAGCGTTCCGGTCTGCGTGCCCACGAAGATCTCACCGGAGAGGGGTATCGAGGGGTCGGTGGAGACCTCCTCGCCGATGCGGTCCGGATTCGGGTGCGAGTAGCGGATGCCGTCCTCGTCGGCCACGACCACGTACGCGAGATCGGACGCCTCGCGGATGACCTCGGCGATCGGCTGGATGGTGGTCGAGGGCTCTGGATCGTCGAAGGCGTCGAGGACGGTCGGCAGCGCGGCCACCGACTGCGCCACCGCCTGCATCCGATCCTTGTAGGCCTCGCGGAGAGCCTGCTCCTGGAAGGCCCCGGCCACGATGCCGGTCGCCAGGGTCACCAGGAACACGATCAGCGCCTGGAGCAGGAGCAGCTGCACGCGGAGCGTCATCTTCGAGGCCACCTGATCATTGTCGCGTGTGCGTGAGGGCCCCGCGAGCAGGGGCGGGCACCGTCTCCGACCAATAGTTCCGAAACTCCGACCAATGGTTTCCGAAGCTTGAGCGATGGCGGCTGTCCTCCCAGGGTGGACGGACAGCAGCACGAACGCTCAAGGAGGAGCGCACATGAAGAACGCACGCATCGCCACCCTGACCGCACTCGCGGCGGTGGCCGCATTGACACTGACCTCGTGCGCCGGAGGGAGCACGGCCGACGGCGACGGCGACGGCGGCGAAGCCGAGGTCGCGGCTGTCACGGACGTCTCGATCGTCGTCCCCGCAGACCCCGGCGGAGGCTGGGACCAGACCGGTCGCGCCCTGTCGCAGGTGCTCACCGAGGAGGACATCGTCAGCTCGGCGCCCGTGACGAACGTCGGCGGTGCCGGCGGAACCGTGGGCCTGGCGCAGCTCGCGAACGAGAAGGACCCGAACACCCTCATGGTGATGGGGCTCGTGATGGTCGGCGCCGTCGAGACGAACGCCTCGGCGGTGCGGATCGAGGACACGACGCCGATCGCCCGTCTCACGGACGAGCCGCTCGTCGTGGTCGTCCCCGCGGATTCGAAGTACGACACGCTCGAGGATCTGGTGGAGGACGTCGCCGACAACGGGCAATCGGTCACGATCACCGGCGGCTCGGCCGGAGGCGCCGATCACATCCTCGCCGGACTCATGCTCGAGGAGGCGGGCCTCGACGGTGCGGAGATCGCGGAGAAGCTGAACTACACCCCGAACTCGGGCGGCGGCGAGGCGGTCCCGCTGCTCATCGGCGGCAAGGTCGCGGCGGGCATCTCCGGCGTGGGGGAGTTCGCTCAGCACATCGAGAGCGGCGACCTCCGTGCGCTGGCGGTGTCGAGTGAGGAGCCGGTCCCGCAGCTCCCGGACGTGCCGACCATCACCGAGGAGGGCTACGACGTGGTGCTCACCAACTGGCGCGGCGTGATCGCGCCGGGGGGCATCTCGGACGGGGAGAAGGACGAGCTGGTGCGCGTGGTCACCGAGCTGCACGAGTCCGAGGCGTGGACCGAACAGCTGGAGACGAAGGGCTGGACCGATGCGTTCCTGGTCGGAGCCGAGTTCGACGAGTTCCTCACCGGGGACATCGAAGAGGTCACGGCGACGCTGAAGAACATCGGCCTGGTGCAGTGACATGACGGTCCCCGCATCGTCGGGGACCGAGGAGCGGGGCGTGCGAGACGGCCATGACGGCCGGCTCGCACGCCGTGCTCCCTCCGTCCCCATCGGCGAGCTCGTGTTCGCCGGAATCATGGTCGCCCTCGGCGTCTTCGCCGTGGTCGGCATCTTCCTGATCCATGTCCCCGTCGGCATGAAGGCCGGGCCGACGGTCTTCCCGATCTTCGTCTCGGTGATCCTGCTCGCCTCGGCGGTCGCCGTCCTGATCGGTGTGCTGCGCGGGGAGCGCGGCGGGGCGGAGGAGGCGGAGGACGTCGATCAGAGCCTCCCGACCGATTGGGTCACCCTCGCCAAGCTCGCGGGGCTCGTCGTCGCGCACCTGCTCCTGATCGAGCCGTTGGGATGGGTGCCCGCGGCCGCCCTGCTGTTCGGCGGAGTCGCGTGGTCGCTCGCCGCCAAACGGTGGTGGATGGCGTTCCTCATCGGGATCCTCGTGGCCCTCGTGATCCAGATCGTCTTCGGCGGTCTGCTCGGCCTGTCGCTGCCCTGGGGTCCTGCCCTCGGTTGGCTCGGAAGGATGTTCTGATGGACAGTTGGACCCTGCTCCTGGAGGGATTCGCGACGGCGCTGCAGCCGCAGTACCTCGCGTTCGCCTTCCTCGGCGTCTTCGTCGGCACCGCGGTCGGCGTGCTCCCGGGCATCGGCCCCGCCATGACGGTGGCGCTGCTGCTTCCCCTCACCTACACGCTCGACCCCGCCGCCGCGCTGATCACCTTCGCGGGCATCTATTACGGCGGCATGTACGGCGGCTCGACGACGAGCATCCTCCTGAACACACCAGGGGAGTCGGCGTCGATAGTCACGGCGATCGAGGGCAACAAGATGGCTCGGATGGGGCGCGGCGCAGCGGCGCTCGCCACCGCGGCCATCGGATCGTTCATCGCCGGCACCCTGGCGACCCTGGGACTCACGATGCTGGCCCCGCTGCTCGCGCAGTTCGCGGTGAACCTCGGGCCTGCCGACTACGTGGCCCTCATCGTCATCGCGTTCATCACGGTCGGCGCACTGATCGGCAGCTCGGTCTCCCGCGGCATGCTCTCACTCGGCGTCGGCCTGTTCCTCGGTCTCGTCGGCACCGACTGGCTCTCCGGGCAGCAGCGGTACACGCTCGGACTCCCCGCTCTGTCCGACGGCGTGGACATCGTCCTGGTCGCCGTCGGCCTGTTCGCTGTCGGGGAGACGTTCTACATCGCCGCGCGACTGCGGCACGGCGGCGTCGATGTGATCCCCGTGACGCGCGGATGGCGTTCGTGGATGACGAAGGCGGACTGGCGTCGTTCCTGGAAACCGTGGCTGCGGGGAACCGCGATCGGCTTCCCGATCGGCACCATCCCGGCCGGCGGAGCGGATGTCGCGACGTTCCTGTCGTATGCGACCGAACGCAAGCTGTCGAAGCACCGCGACGAGTTCGGACGCGGTGCGATCGAGGGCGTCGCGGGTCCCGAGTCGGCGAACAACGCGGCCGCGGCGGGTGTGCTGGTGCCCCTGCTCACGCTCGGCCTGCCGACGACGGCCACCGCGGCGATCATCCTCACGGCGTTCCAGTCGTACGGCATCCAGCCGGGGCCGCTGCTGTTCGAGGGGCAGTCGAACCTGGTGTGGGCGCTCATCGCGAGCCTGTACATCGGCAACGTCATCCTGATCGTGCTCAACCTTCCGCTGGTGGGCATGTGGGTGAAGCTGCTGCAGATCCCGCGGCCGTACCTCTACGCGGGCATCCTGCTCTTCGCCGTCTTCGGCGCATATGCGCTGCACAGCTCGCCGACCGACATCGTGATCCTCCTGATCGTCGGCATCCTCGGCTACTTCATGCGGCGCTACGGCTACCCCGTGGCGCCACTGGTGGTCGGGATGATCCTGGGGCCGATGGCCGAGGAGCAGCTGCGCAAGGCGCTGCAGCTGAGCCAGGGCGACCTGAGCACCCTGGTCATGCAGCCGTTCGCGGCGATCGCCTACGGCGTGCTCGCGCTCCTGATCGTCGGCGGGCTGTGGCTGCGTCGACGGCAGCGCCGGTACGAGCAGGCGCTGACCGAGTCGATCGCCGTGCCGATCAAGGCCGACTCGGAGGTCTGAGTCCGAGGCGGGCGGTTCGAGAGGAGACCGGGCCGCGAGTAGGCTGATCCGGTGAGCGACGTACAGGCCCCCGCACGAGGGCCTCGCGCCTACGCAGCATTCATCGGCATCGGCCTTCTCGCCGGTCTCCTCTCCGGACTCTTCGGCGTCGGCGGCGGCACCGTCATCGTCCCGCTGCTGGTGCTGCTGCTGCACTTCGACCAGCGACTCGCGGCCGGGACCTCGCTCGCGGCGATCGTGCCGACGGCCAGCGTCGGCGTCATCTCCTACGCCACGACGGGGTCGGTGGCCTGGATCCCCGCCATCATCCTCGCGGCGGGGGCCGTCGTGGGCGCGCAGATCGGCACGCGACTGCTGCCGCGCATCTCGCAGACCGCGCTGCGGTGGGGATTCGTCGGCTTCCTCGTCGTCGTGATCGTCAGCCTGTTCCTGGTGATCCCCTCGCGCGACGCGGCCTTCGAGCTCACCTGGCTGACCGGCATCGCCCTCGTCGGGGTCGGCATCGGCACCGGCATCCTCGCCGGGCTGATCGGTGTCGGCGGCGGCGTCATCGTGGTCCCGGTGCTGATGCTCGCCTTCGGCACGAGCGACCTGGTCGCCAAGGGGACCTCGCTGCTGATGATGATCCCGACCGCGATCTCGGGCACCGTGGGAAACCTCCGCAACCGCAACGTCGACCTGCTCGCCGCCGTGCTCATCGGCGTCTCCGCCTGTACGACGACCGCGCTCGGAGCGTGGCTCGCGACCATCGTCGACCCCACGCTGGGCAACATGCTGTTCGCGGCATACCTCGTCGTGATCGCGGTGCAGATGGCGATCAAGGCGGTCCGAGGGCGCAAGCGCGCCTGACCACCTGAGGATGAAAGGATCTTCATCCTCGGCTCATCTGCGCCTCATCATCGCCCGACATCATGGGGGGATGACCAGCCCCCGACGCCTCCTGATCCCCGGTGCCCTGATCGCCATCCCGGTGGCTTTCGCGGTCGGCAGCGTCGTGCTGGCGCAGATGCCGCCGTCGCCGCGGATACCGCCCGAGCCCGTGTCGGTGCAACTGGACCCGACGGCCCCGGTGCCCCCACCCGCTCCTGCACCATCGGGTGCGCCGGCGAAGAGCAGCCCGGTGCTGCCTCCCGCCCCCGCGCCGGCCCCCGCTCCCGCCCCGTTCGGCGGCGACGACGACGATGATGGCGGCGACGATGACTGACGCTCCCACGCTGCCGCTCGCGATCGGTGCGAACGAGAAACCGGCGGGACGCCAGCCGATTCTGCCGCCTCGCGGCCACATCGTCGCAGGAGCTCCGTTGCGCACGCTCCGCCGGCGCACCCTCCCTGCGCGCTGGCGGATCACCCTGTGGATCATCCTCAGCACCGTGATCACGATCCTCGCCGTCGGCATGATCGGGCGGGGGATCTTCCTCGCCAGCGTCGAGCAGGCGGCGAATGCCGAGATAGAGCAGGAGGCGGCCGAATTCTCGCGCTTCGCCGCGGATGCCGCGGGGAGCGGACACAGCACAGCCGAGGCGATGCTGAGCGAGTACCTCGCCCACCAGTCGGTGCACGAGGACGAGGTCGTCATCGGGACGGTGGAGGGCGGGGTCGTCGCGATCGCGAACGGTCGTACGGCGGCGACCGACCCCTCGACGCTGTCGGCTGTGCCCGGCGGCGAGGCGCTCGTGACGACGCTGCTCGGTGAGACGGCAGCTTCTGGAGCGACCGAGACGCCGGAGGCCGGTCCGCTGCGATGGGGTCGGCTCGACTTCGAGGCGGGAGACCGCTCCGGGGCGATCCTGATCGTGCAGTACACGCAGGAGGCGCGCGCCCAGGTGGACGCGGAGTTCACGACGATCGCGTGGGTGGCCCTGGTGGGAATCCTCCTCAGTTCGGGTGTCGCCTGGCTCGTGGCCGGTCAGATCCTGGCACCGGTGCGGGAGGTCTACCGCGTCGCCCGCGACATCGGCGAGCACGACCTCAGCGCCCGGGTCCCGGTCGAGGGCACGGACGACATCGCTGCGGTGGCCACGACCTTCAACCAGATGCTCGACCGCCTCGAAGCCGTGCATGCGACGCAGCAGCGCTTCGTGGACGACGCCGGGCACGAACTGCGCACGCCCATCACGATCGTGCGGGGGCAGCTCGAGCTGCTCAGCGAAGAGCCCGAGGAGCGTGCTGCGACCCTGCGTCTCGTGAGCGATGAGCTCGACCGGATGAGCCGTATCGTCACCGACCTCCTCGTCCTCGCGCGGGCGGAGCAGCCTGATTTCGTGCGGGTCGCGAACTGCGAGGTCTCGGCGCTCACCCTCGACATCGAGGCGAAGGCGCAGAACCTCGGCGATCGTCGCTGGCAGCTCATGGAGGTCGCAGAGGGAGTCGCGCCGCTGGACCCTCAGCGGGTCACCCAGGCGGTGCTGCAGCTCGCGGCGAATGCGGTGCAGGTCACCGAACAGGGCGACCGCATCCTGATCGGCTCTCGCTTCGAAGGCGATGGCGCCGAGCGGCGATTGCGCCTGTGGGTTCGTGATTCGGGTCCGGGCGTCGCGGCTGCCGATGCCGAGCGCATCTTCGAGCGCTTCGCGCGCGGTGACAGCTCCGGCGTGCGGCGCGGGTCGGGACTGGGGCTGGCGATCGTGCGTGCCATCACCGATGGTCACGGCGGCTCGGCCTGGGTGGACAGCGTGCTCGGCGAGGGCGCCACGTTCGGGATCGACCTCCCCGCCGCCACCGATGAGCGGCAGGATGCCGCCGCAGAGAGGAGCGTGTGAGATGCGCAGCATCCTGATCGCCGAAGACGACCCGCACATCACCTCGTTCGTCCGTCGCGGTCTCCGCGCGGCCGGCTACGAGACGGCCGAAGCCGACGACGGGCACAGTGCTCTCCTGATGGCGCGCAGCGGCATGTTCGACCTGGTGCTGCTCGACATCGGCCTCGGGGGCATGGACGGCTTCGACGTCGTCGCCAACCTGCGCGGCGAGGGCGTGACGACTCCGGTCATCATCCTCACCGCCCGCGACTCGGTCATCGACACCGTGCGGGGGCTCGAGAGCGGTGCGAACGACTACGTCACCAAGCCGTTCCAGTTCGCCGAGCTCATCGCCCGCGTGCGACTGCGGATCGGTGACGGCGAGGGGCGCGCGGCGGGCCCCGTCCTCACTCACGACGACGTCCGGGTCGACGTCCGCGCCCGCACCGTCACCGTCGACGGGGAGATGCGCGAGCTCACCTCGCGGGAGTTCTCGCTGCTCGAGGTGTTCCTCCAGAACGCGGGGCAGGTGCTGTCACGGGACCAGCTGATCGGGCACGTGTGGGGGATGGACTTCGATCCGGCATCCAACGTGGTCGATGTCTACGTGCGGGCCCTGCGCGGCAAGATCGGCGTCGATCGCATCGAGACCGTCCGCGGGGCGGGATACCGATTCCGATGACCGACCAGACGCATGCGGAGTCCGCTGCCGACCTGGACCGAGGCCCGGGAGAGCGTGCACGCTTCACGACGGTGCCGCCGCAGAGCTACGCCCTGCCCGCCGGGCGACGTCCGGCTCGGGTCCGCCCTACCGGACGCCGCTCATCCGGGCCCCGCTCGTCCGGGCGACGTCTCGCGGTGGCTCGGCCTCGGCGAGGCACCGTCCTTCGCCTCGTTGTCCTCGTGCTCGTCTTCGCCATCGGTATCGCGATGGCCCTGTCGTCGATCACGTCTCCCTCGGGGCCGGGCTCGATCACTCTGCCGATCACGATCACCGTCACGGTGTTCCTGCTCGCGGTGTGGGCTTGGACATCCACGCGCCTCGACGACACGCTCGTGGCCTTCCTCGCGGCCATCGCCCTGATCGTCACGGGCGTGCTCCCGGCCAGCGACTTCTTCGCGTCGCTGGGGGATGAGACCATCTGGCTGCTCATCGGAGCATTCGTGATCGCGTCCGCCGTCTCGTCCTCGGGGCTCGCCCTGCGCGGCGCCTCGCATCTGCTCCGATTCGCGCGGGGACCGCGGAGCCTCTTTCACCTCACGACCGTCGCCCTCACCGTCACCGCTTTCGCGGTCCCCGCCACCTCGGGGCGTGCGGCGCTCGCCGTCCCGGTGTTCACGGCCGTGTCCGCAACCCTTCCCGGGCGCGAGCGCGTGATTCGATCCCTGGCGCTGCTGATGCCGACCGTCGTGCTGCTATCGGCCGTCGCATCGCTGCTCGGCGCAGGTGCCCATGTCATCACGGACCAGCTGCTGCGGGCGGCCGGCGAGCAGGGCTTCACGTTCCTGAGCTGGCTCTGGTTCGGGCTGCCCCTGGCCCTCGTTTCGTCGCATCTCGCCTGCGAGCTCATCCTCTGGCGCTTCCTGCGCCCCGAGGACCGCGCGACGCCACTGCGCGTGGATGCCGCCGAGATCGGCCGTTCCGCCTCGACGGCGGTGACAGGACCACTCAGTGCGATGGAGCGGCGGGCGGCCCTGCTGCTGGGCGGCGTGATCCTGCTCTGGAGCACCGAGCCGATGCACCACCTGCCTCCGGCTCTGGTCGCCCTCATCGGCGCCGTCGCCGCCGTCACACCCGGCATCGGCTGTCTCACCTTTCCGGCCGCGATCAAACGTGTGCCGTGGTCTCTGCTCCTGTTCCTCGCCGCCACCCTCGCTCTCGCCTCCGCGCTCACCACCACGGGCGCCGCGGCCTGGCTGAGCTCTTCGGCCCTCGCGCCGCTCCGCGGCCTGGGGGCCGCGGGAGCCGTCGCCTTCGTGATCGTGGTCATCGCGATCTCGATCGCCGCGCACCTGCTGATCCCGTCCCGGTCTGCACGCTCGGCCGCGATCATCCCCGTGGTGATCGCCCTCGCCCCGGCGCTGGGCGTCTCCCCGATGGCGGCCGCGTTCGCCTCGACGGCCGCGGCCGGCTTCTGCCACACGCTGCCCAGCTCCGCGAAGCCGGTCGCGATGTTCGCCGATCCCGACATCGTCAGGGGAGGGTTCAGGGCGCAGGATCTGCGTCGACTCTCGGCGCTGCTGGCACCGGCGATGTTCATCCTGGTCGCCGTCTTCGCGCTGTGGGTCTGGCCCCTCATGGGGCTGCCGCTGCTGCTCTGAGTCGCGGCGATCGCCCCATAACCACCCGCAATCACCCCGAGTGCGCCGTCGGTGCACCGCTGTTCGTCGTGCCCGAAGATCGGGCGGTCGTCGCCCGTTCGGGCGCAGAAGGAGGAATCATGTCGATCCACACCCCGCAGCGGATCCTGGTCGCACCGAGCGGCTTCAAGGAGAGCCTGAGTGCTGAGACCGTGGCGCAGGCGATCGCGGCCGGCGTCCGTCGGGTGATCCCCGGCGTCCAGGTGGACGAGTATCCGGTGCCGGACGGCGGGGAGGGCACTGCCGCCGCGCTCGCCGCAGCCACGGGCGGCCAACTGGTCACTGCGCGGGTCACCGGCCCGGTCGGCGATCCGGTGGACGCGCACTGGGCGCGGCTCGGCGGCCACGCCAGCAATACTGCCGTCGTCGAGATGGCCGCTGCGGCGGGACTCCGGCTCGTGCCGCGGGATCGGCGCGATCCGGGGGAGACCACCACCCG
Organism: Microbacterium sp. GQ128; assembly: GCF_059758615.1. Lineage (NCBI taxonomy): Bacteria > Bacillati > Actinomycetota > Actinomycetes > Micrococcales > Microbacteriaceae > Microbacterium > Microbacterium sp. GQ128. The sequence continues at coordinate 139,251 of NZ_JCAXDY010000004.1, read as the reverse complement.
CGGGGTCGGAGAGCTCATCGTCGCGGCGCTGGACTCCGATGTCGAGCGCATCGTCGTCGGGTGCGGCGACTCCGGCACGAGCGACGGTGGCGCGGGGGCGCTCGAAGCGCTCGGTGCGCGCATCCTCGACCGTGATGGGAAGCCGCTTCCCGTCGGCGGACGGCACCTCATCGAAGCCGCGCACCTGGATCTCACGGACCTGCACCCGCGCATCGGCGAGGTCGAGATCGTGCTCGCGTGCAACATCCACAACGTGCTGTGCGGACCCCGAGGCGTGGCCAGGGTGTTCGGTCCGCAGAAGGGTGCGACCCCGGATCAGGTGGACCAGCTCGCGGACGCCCTCGACGTCTGGGCCGGTGTGCTGGAAGCGCAGAGCCCATACGGCGCGGCGATGGATGTGCGCACCGGCGGCGGCACGGGAGCATCCGGCGGACTGGGCGCCGGACTCGCTGCCGTGCTCGGCGCACGCCTCCTTCCGCGCTTCGAGGTGCTGCTCGACGGCGGTCTGCTGCCCGACGCGCTCGACGACCTGATGGCCGTCGCCGATCTCGTCATCACCGCCGAAGGCGCGATCGACTTCCAGACTCCCCGTGGCAAGGTGCCGGCGGAGATCGCGATGCGCGCCCGAGCGGCAGGTGTGCCGGTGCTCGGCATCGCCGGCTCCCTCGGCGTCGGGGCTCCGACCGTGCACGACATCGGCATCGGTGCCATCGCCTCGATCATCCCGGTGCCCATGCCGCTGGAACAGGCAGTGGAGCAGGGGGAGGGGTTGCTCCGCGACGCTGCGGAACGCTGCATGCGGATGGTCCTCCTCGGATCGGCGATGTCGGCGCGGGCAGCCTGACACCCTCGCGGCCTGGTTCACCGCCACCCCTCGGTAGGATCGAGGGGTGGCAGTGAACCAAGATCTGGTCGGCCGGGAGTTCCCGCCGACGGCCCCGTACCTCGTCGGACGCGAGAAGGTGCGCGAGTTCGCTCGCGCCGTCTTCGCCGACGCCCCGCAGCACACCGACGTCGAGGCGGCGCGCGCGGCCGGCTTCTCCGACGTCGTGGCGCCGCCCACCTTCGCGATGGTGATCCAGGACCTCACGCTGCAGCAGCTGCTCGGGCAGGAGGACTCCGGCATCGTGCTCGCCCGCACCATCCACGCCGAGCAGCGCTTCACCTACACGCGACCGATCGTCGCGGGCGATGAGCTCACCGCGCAGCTGCGCGTCACCGGCATCCGCATGATGGGCGGCAACGCGATGATCACCAGCGAGGCTGCGATCGCGGATGCCGCGGGAGCCCATGTCGTCACGGCGACGAGCGTGCTTCTGGTGGGCGCGGAGAGCACGTATGAAGGGGAGGCCGCCTGATGGGCTACACCGTCGGAGACGTGGTCGCCGAGCGCACCGTGCATCTCACCCGTGAATCCCTCGTGCGCTACGCAGGGGCATCCGGAGACTTCAACCCGATCCACTACCGCGACGATGTCGCCGCATCCGTCGGGCTTCCCGGCGTGCTCGCGCACGGCATGCTCACGATGGGCATCGCCTCGTCGGTGGTCGTCGCAGCCCTCGACCCGGCGACGAAGATCCTCGACTACGGGGTGCGCTTCACCAAGCCGGTCGTCGTCGATCCGGTCGACGGTGCCGACATCGCCGTGGTCGCCACGGTCGGCGCGGTGGATGAAGAGGTCGCGCGGATCGACCTCAAGGTCACGTTCGGCGAGACCACCGTGCTCGTCAAGGCGCAGCTGCGCGTCGCCGTCTGATGAGGACGCGGTGATGCGGGAGATCGAGCCGGTCCGATTGGCAGAGCTGACCACGCTCCGCACGGGCGCCGCACCCGAGCGGATGCAGGAGGCGACGACGACCGAGGGCCTGATCGAGGCGCTGCGCGACACCTGGGCGCGCGGCGACGAGTGGTTCGTCCTCGGTGGCGGATCCAACCTCTTCGTCGGCGACGAACCCTTCGAGGGCACCGTCATCCGGGTGCGCACCGAGGGCATCGAAGAGCTGCCGTCTCCGCATGCGGGCCGTATCCGTCTTCGCGCGCAGGCCGGGCACTCGTGGGACGACCTGGTCGCCTACGCGGTCGCGCACGGCTACGCCGGCCTCGAGGCCATGAGCGGGATCCCGGGTACGGTCGGCGCGTCCCCCGTGCAGAACATCGGGGCGTACGGGCAGGAGATCCAGGAGACGCTGGTCGAGGTCGAGCTCATCGACGAGTCGACCGGTGAGATCTCGACCGTTCCGGCGGCCGAGCTCGGACTGGGCTTCCGAACCTCGGTCCTCAAGCACCACCACGGCAGTGCGCCGCTCCGGCGTGCCGTGATCCTCTCGGTCACCGTCGACCTGGCGATCGCCGGTGAGCGGGTGGTGCGCGGCGAGCAGCTGCGTCGTGCACTCGGACTGACCGACGAGACACCGGTCCCGCTGAGCTGGGTGCGCGAGCGCATCCTCGCGACGCGTGCGTCGAAGGGCATGCTGCTCGACGAGGCCGACCCCGACACCCACGGCGTGGGCTCCTTCTTCCAGAACGCGATCGTGACCGCGGCGGTCGCCGGCGCGCTGCCGCCGGAGTGCCCGCGCTGGCCGGTCGCCCCCGATCTCGATGCGGTCACCGTGATCCCCCTCGCCTCCTACGACGGCCAGGTCCCGCTGTCGAAGCCGACGACCGTCTCCGACGTGAAGGTCAGTGCGGCCTGGCTGATCGAGCAGGCCGGCATCCGCAAGGGGTTCAAGCTCCCGCGCTCCCGCGCATCCGTGTCGACGAAGCACGCGCTCGCGTTGACCAACCGCGGCGGCGCGACCGCGGGCGAGGTCGCCGAGCTCGCCCGGTTCATCCAGAGCCGGGTGCACGCGGAGTTCGGTCTCGTGCTGCAACCGGAGCCGGTGCTCGTCGGCGTCGACCTGTAGGGCGATCCGTCTGTAGGGCGTCGGCCGTCGCGGCTACACTCGCGGGATGAGCGGACTGATCCCGTACCTGCTGTTCCCCGGCAATGCCGCAGAGGCGCTGCGTCACTACCGCTCGGTGTTCGGCGGCGAGTTGCAGCTGCTCGACTACGCCACGGCAGGTCGGCGCGACGGGCCCGACGATGCCATCGCGCACGGCCAGCTGAGCGGACCGGTCGAGCTCGCCGGTGCGGATGCCGGAGCCGACGACGACGCCGTGCAGATGAGCGGCATGTTCCTCTCGCTGCTCGGCACGGCCGATGCGCTGACCCTCACGGGGTGGTACGACAAACTTGCCGCCGACGGCCGAGTGATCGACGCCCTGCAGAAGCGCCCGTGGGGAGACTTCGACGGCACGCTCGTCGACCGCTACGGGATCCGCTGGCTGATCGGCTTCCACCCCGAGGACTGACGCGGCCGGGAGGCCTGGGCCGGAGGTCGAAGCCCCGGGTAGATGCCGAGACCCCCTCCTTGCAACGCGTATAAGAGGGGGTCTGGGCGATTAAGCGGGGCTTCGGCGCACCGGATCGGTGCTTCCCCGGATCAGGCGAACAGTCGCTGGAGGCGCTGCACACCCTCGAGCAGCTGGTCGTCGCCCAGGGCGTACGACATGCGGATGTAGCCGGAGGGGCCGAAGGCCTCGCCGGGGACGACCGCGACCTCGGCCTGGTCGAGGATGAGGTCGGCGAGCTCGAGCGAGGTGGTCGGCGTGACGCCGCCCCACGTGCGACCGAGCAGACCCTGCACGTCGGGGTAGACGTAGAACGCGCCCAGCGGGTTCGGCACGACGAGGCCCTCGATCTTCGACAGCTCCGAGACGATGAGCTTGCGGCGGCGGTCGAATGCTTCGCGGAACTGCTCGGCCTCGGTCTGCGGGCCGTTGAGCGCGGCGATCGCCGCCTTCTGCGCGACGTTGTTCACGTTGCTCGACAGGTGCGACTGCAGGTTGCCGGCCACCTTGATGGCGTCGGCGGGGCCGACCATCCAGCCCACGCGCCAGCCGGTCATGGCGTAGGTCTTCGCGACGCCGTTGACCAGGATCGTCTGACCGGCGACCTCGGGAACGGCCTCGACGATCGAGGTGGCCTTCACGCCCTCGTACGTGAGGTTCTGGTAGATCTCGTCGCTGATGATCCAGATGCCGTGCTCGAGTGCCCACTCGCCGATGGCCCGGGTCTCCTCGGCGGTGTACACCGATCCGGTGGGGTTCGACGGCGAGACGAACACGAGGGCGGTGGTGCGGGCGGTGCGAGCGGCCTCGAGCTGCTCCACCGTGACCTTGTACTCCTGGTCGGCGCCGGCGAACACCTCGACCGGCGTTCCGTCGGCGAGGCGGATGGCCTCGGGGTACGTGGTCCAGTACGGCGCGGGCAGCAGCACCTCGTCGCCGGGGTTCACCACCGCCTGGAAGGCCTGGTAGACCGACTGCTTGCCGCCGTTGGTGACGATGACCTGGCTCGGTGCGACCTCGAGACCGGAGTCGCGCAGCGTCTTCGCGGCGATCGCCTCGCGCAGTGCCGGAAGGCCCGGAGCCGGCGTATAGCGGTAGCTCGCCGGGTCGGCCAGAGCCTCGGCGGCGGCATCCACGATGAACTGCGGCGTCGCGAAGTCGGGCTCGCCGGCGGCGTACGAGATGACGTCCTTGCCTTCGGCCTTGAGGGCCTTGGCCTTGGCGTCGACCTTGAGGGTCGCGGACTCGGCGATGGCGGACAGCTTGCGGGAGAGAGGAGCGCGTTCGGTCACGACTACGAGCGTACTCGGGGGCGCGGGCGTCGTGCGGGCGAGGACGCCGGCAAGATCGTCGATTCTTTCCGCGGCGCCCCCGTGAGGGGTCAGGGCACGCCGTATCGGGGAGTGGGCGTGCGGCGTGTTCTGACCCCTCAGGTCCGGGCGGCTGCCCGCGCCGCCCGGAGGATCTCCTCCTCAGAGCCCGTGCGCGCGGGCGACCGCGTCGAGCGTGATGCGTCCGCCCTGCACGTTCAGACCCTTCGCCAGTGCGGCGTCTTCGGATGCCGCGCGCTCCCAGCCCTTGCCGGCGATGGCCGAGACGTAGGGCAGGGTCGCGTTCGTCAGCGCGCGGGTCGCGGTCTCCGGAACAGCGCCCGGCATGTTCGCGACGCAGTAGTAGATCGAGTCGTGCACCGCGAACGTCGGGTCGTCGTGGGTGGTCGGCCGCGAGCCCTCGAAGCATCCGCCCTGGTCGATCGCGATGTCGACCAGCACCGAGCCGGGCTTCATCGCGGCGACCATGTCGTCGGTCACGAGCTTGGGGGCGGCCGCGCCGGGAATCAGCACGGATCCGATCACGAGGTCGGCCGTCTTGAGCTCTTCGGCGATGTCGTAGCGGCTCGACGCTCGGGTCTCCAGCGCGCCGCCGTAGCGGTGCTCGAGCTCGCGCAGACGCGGCAGTGAGACGTCGACGACCGTCACCTTCGATCCGAGGCCGAGCGCGTTCGCGGCCGCGTGCTCTCCGGCGACGCCGCCTCCGATCACGACGGTCTTGGCACGCGGGGTGCCGGCGATCCCGCCCAGCAGCATCCCGCGGCCGCCTTGCGAGCGCAGCAGAGAGTGCGAGCCCATGACGACCGAGAGTCGTCCGGCGATCTCGCTCATGGGCACGAGCAGCGGCAGGCTGCGGTCGGGCAGCTGCACCGTCTCATAGGCGACGGCGGTGGTACCCGCATCCACGAGCGCCGTGGTCAGTGCGCGGTCGGCGGCGAGATGCAGGTAGGTGAAGAGGGTGAGGTCCTCGCGCAGGAATCCGTACTCCTGCGCGATCGGCTCTTTGACCTTGATGACGAGGTCGGCGTCGCCCCAGGCCTCGGCGGCGGTCTCCACGATCTCGGCGCCGGCTGCGCGGTAGTCGTCGTCGGTGATGCGCGAGCCGAGGCCCGCGCCGGACTGCACGAGCACGCGATGGCCCTCGTGCACCAGACGATCGGTGCCGGCGGGGGTGAGGGAGACGCGGTTCTCGTTGTTCTTGACCTCGGTGGGGACGCCGATCTTCATTGATCCTCCTGGGTTGATGCGGTGCGGCACCAGGATCGCAGAAACATCGACGGAACAACAGAATCACTGAAGATGATTCGACTTGAGGCAGCATCCTGAATAATGCTTCGTATGGAGACGACTTCCGGAGCCTCAGAGCCGAATACCGTTCGGGCGCCCGCCCTCGACGCGATCGACGCGCGGATCGTGCAGTTGATGACGGCCGACGGACGCATGACGAATGCCGAGCTCGCCGGTCGCCTCGGCGTCGCCCCCTCGACCGCGCACACGCGGCTGCGGGCCCTCGTCGACCGCGGCGTGATCACGGGGTTCCACGCGAGTGTGGACGAGCGGATGCTGGGCGCCGGACTCCAGGCCGTCATCGGCGTCACCCTGCGCCCGAGCGGACGGCGCGAGAGCATCGTCGAGTTCGCGGACCGCGTGCGTGTGCTGCCGCAGGTGATCCAGGTCTTCTTCCTCGGCGGCGACGACGACTTCCTGCTGCACATCGCGGTCGCCGACTCGTCCGAGATGCGCGAGTTCGTGCTCGAGCACCTCTCGGCGCAGAGCAGCGTCGCCTCCACCCGCACGAGCATCGTGTTCGACTATCACCGCAACTCGGTCGCGGCCTCGTTCCGCTGACGGGGGTCGAACGCCTCGAGTTCGGTTCCGGTCGCAGTTTCTGTCGCTTCGACGCGCGACATCCGGCAGAAAGTGCGACCGGAGATGCGGGTGTGCGTGGCTCGAGCCTTCATCGGACGAGAGCGGCGAGGCGAGCGACCGCCTCCTCGACGAGGGTGTCGTCGAGATCTCCGTATCCGAGGACCAGCGCGTCCGGGCGATCGGCCGCGTCGGTGTAGCGGCGCAGCGAAGTGAGAGCCAGCCCCTCGGAGGCACCGGCGTCGACCACGGCGGAAGCCGGTACATGCGACGGGAGCCCCAGCACCAGGTGCATACCGGCGGCGATACCCGCGACCGACAACTCGGGGAGTTCGATCGTCAGGGCGTCGAGCAGTCGCTGCCGACGGCGACGGAAGCGCGTGCGCGAGGCGCGCAGATGCCGCTCGAAGTCACCCTGAGTGACGAAATGCGCGAGGGCGGCCTGGTCGATCAGCGACGGCGGCGCCGTCGAGACCGGGGGAGCGATGCCCGGAGGGAGCAGCATCCATCCGAGGCCCAGCGCGGGCGAGACCGACTTCGACAGCGAGCCGATGAGCGCGACGCGGTCCGGTGCGAGGCGCTGCAGGGCGGGAACGGGTCGGCGGTCGTAGCGGAACTCGGCGTCGTAGTCGTCTTCGATCACCAGCGCGTCGTGATCCCTGGCCCAGCGCACCAACTCCTCGCGGCGGGCGGGGGCGAGCGCCGCGCCGAGGGGGAACTGGTGGGCCGGAGTCACGAGGGCGGCCCTGGCCGCGGTGCCGGATGCGAGCGCGCGCAGCTGCCCGGTGTCGATGCCGTCGCCGTCGACGGGCACCGGAATCGGGCGTAGGCCGTTGTCTTCCGCGACTGCGCGCAGCCGCGGCCAACTCGGATCCTCCACGAGAATCGTCCGATGGCCGCGGCGGTGCAGTTCACGGGCGAGCAGTCCCATGCCGTCGGTGGCGCCGTGGGTGATCGTGATCCGGGTGGCGTCGGCGACCGCGTGCCGGGAGCGCGAGAGGTACGCGGCGACCGCCTCGCGCGCCGGTGCGTAGCCGGACGGGTGAGCGGCGGCGAGGTCCTGGTCGGGGAGCGCTGCGAGGGCGGCGCGCAGGGCTGCCGCCCACCGCGATCGGGGAGTGGCGCGCAGGTCGGGGATGCCCGGACGCAGGTCGTAGCGGATGGGCGGTGCGGATGCCGGCGCGGGGTCGCGCGGCACGGGATGCTCGATGCCCCGGGTGGCGTCCGGCATCTCCTGCCGCTCCGCCACGCGGGTGGCCGATCCGGTCCTGGCCTCCAGCACCCCCTCGGCCACCAGCTGTCCGTACGCCTCGGTCACGACCCAGCGCGAGACCCCGAGCGTCTCCGCGAGAATGCGGCTGGGCGGCACGGCGGCGCCGGGGGAGAGGCGACCCTCGTCGATCGCGCGGCGCAGCGCGGTCTCCACTCGGTCCCGCAGCGGTCCGGCAAAGCCGGAGCCGCTCGCCGGAACGACGTCGAGGAGCGTCTCCCACGCAAGAATCGGTCTGGTGTTCTGCATCGTGATTGGAGTGTATCCCCGAGCCGATCACTCCCTACGGTGGAGCCATCCCCGAGAAAGGAACACCATGCAGTACCGCACCCTCTCCGATGGCCGCACCTCGTTCGACGTCTCGACGCTGTGCCTGGGAGCCATGAACTTCGGCACCCGCACCGACGGGGATACCTCGCGCGCCATCCTCGACCGCTTCGTCGAGGCGGGCGGCACCTTCATCGACACCGCCAACAACTACAGCCTCTGGGCGGGTGGTGCCGGCCGCGACAGTGAAGATCTGCTCGGGCGCTGGATGAGCGACCGCGGCAATCGCGACACGCTCCGCATCGCCACCAAGCTCGGCGCCGCGCAGAAGGACCCGTCGAAGCCGCTGTCGAACACGCCGCCGACGAACTTCGAGGGTCTCTCGGCCGAGGTCATCCGTCGGCAGGCGCCGGAGAGTGCCCGCCACCTCGGCATCGACCACATCGACGTCCTCTACGGCCATGTCGACGACCGCGACGTCGCGCTCGCCGAGACGGTCGGCGCCTTCGGTGAGCTTCAGGAAGGAGGCCTCGTCGGCATCACCGGCATCTCGAACGTGCCCACCTGGCGCGTGGTCGAAGCGCGACTGGAGGCGCAGCGGCAGGGCATCGCCCCGTACGGCGTCGTGCAGCAGCAGTACAGCTACCTGTATCCCGCGCCGCGCATCGGGCGGAACAACTTCGTCACGCCCGACCTGCTCGACTACGCGGCATCCACCGGTACTCCCGAGCGGCCGCCGCTCGCCATCACCGTGTACTCCCCGCTGCATCAGGGTGGGATCGCGCGTCTCGACAAGCCGCTGTGGGGCGGGGTCGATCATCCGACCAGCCATGCCCGTCGTGCGCTGCTGCACGAGGTCGCGGCCGAGATCGGCGCGACGCCGAATCAGGTCGCGCTCGCGTGGCTCCTCGGCGGCGAGGTCCCGGTCATCCCCGTCGTCGGGGTGTCGTCTCTCGCGCAGCTGGACGAGGCGCTGGGGGCGGCCGACCTGGTGCTGGACGACGAGGTCCGCGCGCGCCTCGACGCCGAACCGGGCGACGCGCGCTGAGCGGTCTCGCGGATCAGGCTCCGTACGAGGCGGGCAGCGAGCAGTAGTCGGCGAAGCGTCGCGCTGGATGCGCGGGGTCGCTCACGTCGACGATCGACCCGGCGACCGTGTGCGGCGGTTCGTCGCCGGCGAGCTGCCAGACCGCGTAGTTCCACATGCCCCTGGTGCGCTCGCCGAGCAGGGCCGCCGGCCCGGAGACGAGCAGGACCTCGTCGCTCTTGGGGCCCTCGCGGAACGCGGTGACCACGGCGCGGAGCCCGGCTTCGTCACCTTCCGGCGAGTGCTCGCGGATGACCTGCTGCCCCGACGCCGTCAGCGCGGTCGTGAGGTCGTCTGCCGCCTGTCGCGAGCGCTCGGCGTCCGCGCCGGCCACCGCGAGCAGCCGTCGGCCGCGCGGGTAGAAGTGCAGGAACTCGGTGGCGATGTCCGCCCAGGCGTCGGTCATGCCTCCAGGCTACGCCTGCCTGCCGACACGGGCTCCGGCGCCGGCTCCGGATGCGGAAGAGCCCCCGGACCCACGGCAGCAGCCGCAGCCCGGGGGCTCTCTCCGTGCGCTCAGTCCTCGTCGATCAGGAACCGGCTGTACGCGCCCAACGTGAGGAAGGTGGGGAACTCCTCCTGCAGGGCGACCTCGCGGAAGATCTCCGCCGCATCGTCGTACCGGTCACCGTGACTGCGCGTCGCCTGCGCGAGCACCTGGGTGATCAGCCCTTCGATGTACTCCGCCGTGATCGGGGTGCCGTCCTGTGTGGTGCGGTCCTGGTGGATCCACTGCCACACCTGCGAGCGGCTGATCTCGGCCGTCGCGGCATCCTCCATCAGGTTGTCGATCGCCACGGCACCGAGTCCGCGCAGCCAGGCCTCCAGGTAGCGGATGGCGACCGACACGTTGTCCCGCACGCCCTGCGCGGTGATCGGCCGACCGATGTGCAGGTCGAGCAGGTCGCGGGCCTCGACGTGCACGTCGTCGCGCTGGCGGTCGACCTGGTTGGGGCGGTCGCCCAGCACGGCGTCGAACTCCGCCTGAGCGGTGGGGATCAGGTCGGGGTGTGCCACCCAGGTGCCGTCGAAGCCGTCTCCGGCCTCGCGCTTCTTGTCGGCGGTGACCTTCTCGATCGCGCGTGCCGTCACCTCGGGGTCGCGGCGGTTGGGGATGAACGCGCTCATGCCGCCGATCGCGAAGGCGCCCCGCTTGTGGCAGGTCTGCACGAGCAGGTCGGTGTACGCCCGCATGAACGGCACCGTCATCGTGACCTCGCTGCGGTCGGGGAGCACGAAGCGCGCTCCGCGGCCGCGGTAGTTCTTGATGATCGAGAAGATGTAGTCCCAGCGGCCGGCGTTCAGCCCCGCGCAGTGATCGCGCAGCTCGTAGAGGATCTCGTCCATCTCGAACGCCGCCGGCAGCGTCTCGATCAGCACGGTCGCGCGGATCGTGCCGTGCGGGAGGCCGATGTACTCCTCGCTGAACGAGAACACGTCGTCCCACAGCTTCGCCTCTTCGCTCGATTCGAGCTTGGCGATGTAGAAGTACGGTCCACGGCCTCCGTCGATCAGCGCCTGCGCGTTGTGCAGGAAGTAGAGGCCGAAGTCGACCAGCGATCCGGATGCCGAGGTGCGACGACCGGCACGGTCGATGAACGCGATGTGCTTCTCGGGCAGGTGCCACCCGCGCGGACGCATCACGATCGTGGGCGTGCGCTCGGCCGTCACGCGGTACTCCTTGCCTTCCGGCGAGGTGAACGACAGCTCGCCGCGGATGGCGTCCCGCAGCGAGAGCTGGCCCTCGATGACGTTCTTCCAGGTCGGACTCGTGGCGTCCTCCTGGTCGGCGAGCCACACCCGGGCCCCGGAGTTCAGGGCGTTGATGGTCATCTTCGGGTCGGTCGGCCCGGTGATCTCGACGCGGCGGTCCTCGAGACCGGGCCCGGCACCGGCGACGCGCCAGTCGCGGTCCTCGCGGATGTGAGCCGTGTCCTCGCGGAAGCGCGGGTCGTGCCCGTTTCCGATCTCGAACCGGCGGCGCATGCGGTCTGCGAGGCGGTCGTGACGGCGGGAGGCGAACCGGTGGTGCAGCTCGGTGAGGAAGGCGATGGCCTCGGGGGTGAGGATCTCGTCGTACCGGTTGCGCAGGGCGCCGGTGACCTCGATCGCGGGACCCTGCTGGGTCGTCTGGATCGGAGCCGTGGTCGGGGGAGCGGTGGGAGTGGTCATGATCGTGAGTCCTTTACGTGTGCTGAGACCCCGGCCTGTCGCCGAGACCCCGGACTGTGGATGCTGACAGCGCGGGGTCTCGACGAGAACCGGGGGTCTCGACGGATCAGTGGAACTGCGCGGCTTCGGTGGAGCCGGCGAGGGCGAGCGTCGCGCTGTCGGGGTTGAGCGCGGTGGAGATGACGTCGAAGTAGCCGGTACCCGCCTCGCGCTGGTGCTTGGTGGCGGTGTAACCGTGGGCTTCGGCGGCGAACTCGGCTTCCTGCAGCTCGACGTACGCGCTCATGGCGCGATCGGCGTAGCCGCGGGCGAGGTCGAACATCGAGTGGTTCAGGGCGTGGAAGCCGGCGAGGGTGATGAACTGGAACTTGTAGCCCAGGTCTGCCAACTCCTGCTGGAACGTCGCGATCTCCGCGTCCGACAGGTGCTTCTTCCAGTTGAAGCTCGGCGAGCAGTTGTAGGCCAGGAGCTTACCCGGGAACTGTGCGTGGATGGCGGCGGCGAAGTTGCGCGCGAGCTCGATGTCGGGCTCTCCCGTCTCGACCCACAGCAGGTCGGCGTAGGGGGCGAAGGCGAGGCCGCGGCTAATGACCGACTCGAGACCGGGGCGGATCCGGTAGAACCCCTCGGTGGTGCGCTCGCCGGTGGTGAACTGCTGGTCGCGCTCGTCGACGTCGCTGGTGAGCAGGTCGGCGGCGAGAGCATCCGTACGGGCGATGATGACGGTCGGCACGCCCGCGACGTCGGCGGCGAGACGCGCGGCGTTCAGGGTGCGGATGTGCTGCTGGGTGGGCACGAGCACCTTGCCGCCGAGGTGACCGCACTTCTTCTCGCTGGCCAGCTGGTCCTCCCAGTGGATGCCGGCGGCACCGGACTGGATGAGCGACTGCGCGAGCTCGTAGGCGTTCAGCGGTCCGCCGAAGCCCGCCTCGGCGTCGGCGACGATCGGCGCGAGCCAATCCTGCGTGATCTCGCCCTCGGCGTGCTCCAGCTGGTCCTGGCGGATGAGGGCGTTGTTGATGCGGCGCACGACCGCCGGTACCGAGTTCGCGGGGTACAGCGACTGGTCGGGGTAGGTCTGACCGGCGAGGTTGCCGTCGGCGGCGACCTGCCATCCGGAGAGGTAGATCGCCTTGAGGCCTGCCCGCACCTGCTGCACGGCCTGCCCTCCGGTGTAGGCGCCGAGCGCCCGGACGTAGTCCTCGGTGTGCAGGAGGTTCCAGAGGTTGTCGGCACCGCGGTGCGCGAGGGTCGACTCCTCCCGGACCGAGCCGCGGATGCGGATGACGTCTTCGGCCGAGTAGGTGCGCTCGACGCCGTCCCAGCGGGGATCGGTGTCCCAGATCTCCTGGAGCTCGGCGGCCGTCTGAACCTGGTCGCCGGCTCGCAGACCGGCGGGGCGGGGCGTCGGGGTGTGGGCGGTGTTCGTCATGGTGTCTCCTCGGTGGATCCGGCTGCGGTGCCGGGTGGCGTGGTTCCACTGTGGGTGAAGTTCGGGATATCCGACGACCGATTTCGGTGAGAAGATCGAACGAAATTCTGTTTCTGTGACAGAATCGCCGCCATGAGCCCATCGACGAGCTCAGGGACCCAGAGCTCTGAGGCAGAAGAGACCGACGCCCTCACGATCGGTCGACGGATCCGCCGGCTCCGTACGGCGAAGGGGATGACCCTCGACGACCTGGCCTCGGCCGTCGATCGGGCGCCGAGCCAGATGTCGATGATCGAGACCGGCAAGCGCGAACCCAAGCTCACCCAGCTGCAGGCGATCGCCCGAGCGCTCGGGGTCACGATCGACGCGCTGCTGGAGGGGGAGCCGCTCGACGAGCGCAGCGCGATCGAGATCGCCCTGGAGCGCGCTATGAAGGGGCAGACGTTCCAGGCGCTGGGCATCGAGCCGTTCCGCATCGCGAAGAGTCTGCCGACGGATGCTCTGAAGGCCCTGCTCGCGCTGCACGGCGAGATCGATCGGCTCAAGGACGAGCGCGCCGCGACGCCAGAGGAGGCCCGGCGGGCGAACGTGGAGCTGCGGCACCTGATGCGCCGGCAGGACAACCACTTCGCCGACCTCGAGGCCAAGGCCGCCGAGATCCTCGCCGCCGTCGGCCACCCCGGGGGTCCTCTGACGCAGCGCACCGCCTCCGAGATCGCGGCCTACCTGGGCTTCACCCTGCACTACGCGCCCGACCTGCCGCAGACCACCCGCAGCGTCGCCGACCTCGCGAACGGCCGGCTGTACCTGTCGAGCAGCGTGCCCGCGAAGGGGGACGCCCGCACCGCGGTGCTGCAGGCGCTGTCGAGCCGTATCCTCGGCCACTCCGAGCCGCGCAGCTATGCCGAGTTCCTGCGGCAGCGCGTCGAGACCAACTACCTCACGGGTGCGCTCCTCATCCCGGAGGCGCATGTCGTCCCCGCGTTGAAGGATGCCAAGCAGCGGCGGGCGATCTCGATCGAAGACCTGCGCGACGCGTACTCGGTGTCGTACGAGACGGCGGCGCACCGCTTCACGAACCTCGCGACGCGGCACCTCGACATCCCCGTGCACTTCCTCAAGGTGCACGAGTCGGGCACGATCACCAAGGCGTACGAGAACGACGACGTGAACTTCCCGACCGATCGTCTCGGGGCCATCGAGGGGCAGATGTGCTGCCGGCGGTGGACGTCGCGCGTGGTGTTCGATGAGGACGACCGCTTCAACCCGTACTACCAGTACACCGACACCGGCAACGGCACCTACTGGTGCACCGCCCGGGTCGAGTCGTCGAGCGAGGGGCTGCACTCCGTGAGCGTAGGCGTGCGCTTCGACGACACGAAGTGGTTCGTGGGGCGCGACACCTCGCATCGCGGCGTCTCGAAGCACTCGGTCGAGGTGTGCTGCCGCCGGGCGCCCGCCGAGCTGGAAGACCGCTGGCGAGAGAACTCCTGGCCCAACGTGAAGACGCCGCGCACGCTGCTCGCGACCCTGCCGACCGGCGCCTTCCCCGGCGTCGACACGACCGACGTGTACGAGTTCCTCGAGGCGCACGCTCCGCGCTGATCCCGTTCCCACCTCCCCCTCGCCTCCAGCTCCTCGCTTCCAGCCCTCGCCCCTCGCCTCCGGCCCAGCCCCCGCTCCGGTCGCACTTTCTGCCGCCCGGGAGCCGCGAGCGCGACAGAAAGTGCGACCGGAACGGATGGGGTGGCTCCTCCACGGGAGGGGGTTGAGTGAACACTGAACGCGTGTTAGGTTTTCGCGTGTTGAGTGCGCCGCGATCCACGGCGCCGTTCTCGATGAGGAGACGCGATGAAGCGATGGATGAGCACGCTGGCGACGGTCGGACTGGTCGTCTCGGGACTGGCCCTCGCGGGGCCGGCCGCAGCGGGAGACGGACGCCAGGGCAACGCGGAGCTCAAGCGCTGGGCGCAGGACACCTGGGGTTCCCTGGTGGCGATGACCGACGAGGAAACGGGTCTTCCCGCCGACAACATCACCGGCGATCTGCAGACATCCAGCGCCTACACCTCACCGACGAACATCGGCGGGTATCTGTGGTCGACCGTCACCGCGCGCGACCTCGGCATCATCAGTGCCGACGAGGCGCGGGGCCGGTTGTCCGCCACGCTCGACACCCTGCAAGGGCTCGAGCGCAACGAAGCGAGCGGGATGTTCTACAACTGGTACTCGCCGACGACGGGGGAGAAGCTGACGACCTGGCCCGACTCCGGGGACCCCGTGCATCCGTTCCTCAGCACCGTGGACAACGGGTGGCTGGCCGCAGCTCTGCGCATCGTCGGTGAGGCCGATCCCGCGCTGGCTGCGCAGGCGGACGCCCTCTACGACTCGATGGACTTCGCCGCGTTCTTCGACCTTGCCGGCGCCGCAGGCCTCCCCGCCGGCACGAACCGCGGCGGCTTCTGGGAGCAGGCCCCGCCGGACTGCAGTGTCGCGGCTCCGATGTACAACGGATCGGGGGAGACCGCGTACTACACCTGCCACCACTACGACACCACGGTGAGCGAGAGCCGCATCGCCACCTACCTCGGCATCGCCAACGGGCAGATTCCGGCGACGGCGCTGTACGGCACGCACCGCACGATGCCGCCCGGCTGCGACTGGGCCTGGCAGGAGCAGCTCCCCGAGGGCGAGTACCGCACCTACAGCGGAGTCGAGGTCTGGGAAGGTGCATACAGCTACGCGGGGATGTCGTTCGTTCCGAGCTGGGGTGGCAGCATGTTCGAGTCGCTGATGCCCGACCTGCTGGTCCCGGAGACGAAGTGGGGGCCGAAGTCCTGGCGGCTCAACCATCCGATCACCGTGGCCGTGCAGAAGCAGCACGGTCTCGACGAGGCCGGATACGGGTACTGGGGCTTCTCGCCCGCGAGCAACCCCTTCGGCGGCTACGCGGAGTACGGCGTCGACATCGCGGGAATGCGGTCCGACGGCTATACGTCCGACGTCGAGAAGACCGACGTCGACATCGATCGGCCGGGGTGCGCGGCGGGCACGAATCCCTCCCCGGATTTCGGGGACGGAGTGGTGACCCCGCATGCGGCGTTCCTCGCGCTCCCCTATGACCGCAAGGGCGTGCTGAGCAACCTCGAGAGCATCGAGAACGACCTCGGCGCCTATGGTCCCGGCGGCTTCTATGACGCGGTCGCCGTGAAGAGCGGCACGATCGCCGAGCGCTATCTCTCGCTCGACCAGTCGATGATCATGGCGGCGATCGGCAACGAGCTCACGAAGGATAAGCTCAAGGACTACTTCGTGGATCGCGAGATGGAGAAGCTCCTGCGTCCCGCGATGCGACAGCAGGACTTCAGCTCGTCGTGGGGTTCGGGAGGCGACGGTCACCAGGGCTGAGCCCTCGCTTCCTCGCGTCGACAGACAGGAGCGCGCGGTGGGAACGGACGGGCAGTCGACGGCGGGGCGAGGCTCTCGCGGCCCCTACGCAACGGGGCAGGCGCGGCGGCAGGCGATCGTCGACGAGGCGCTGGTCGCCTTCTCTCGGACCGGGTTCCGCGGCGGATCCCTGCGGGAGATCGCGAAGCGCGTCGGCGTGACGCCGGCCGGGCTCCTGCACCATTTCGCCGACAAGGAGGAGCTGTTCGCCGAGGTGCTGCACCAGCGCGACGAGAAGGTGCGGGCGGCGGCGGGCGACCCCGCCGAGCACACCCTGGTCGAGCAGGCCAAGCGGGTCGTCGCGCACAACCAGACCTCGCGCGGTCTCACGTCGCTCTACGCCATCGTGTCTGCCGAGGCGACCGACCCCGAGCATCCGTCGCATGCCGATTTCGCCGCGCGCTATCGGGCGCGTGCCGATGAAGCCGCGGAGATCCTCCGTCGCGGGCAGGAGGCCGGAGAAGTCCGGGATGACATCGACCCCGCGCTCGCCGCACGTCTGATCAGTGCGGTCATGGACGGCATCCAGCTGCAGTGGCTTCTCGATGAGTCGGTCGACATGGTTCCCCTCTTCGACGAGTTCGTCAGCCGCTACCTCTACCCGGCTGACGCGCCCCAGTCCTGACTCGCCCCGCTCCGGCGTCGCCCCTCGCCCCACTCGGGCTTCGCCCCGCGTCCTCGAGCGCACGGGATCCTGCCGAGTGCACCGCCTATTCGCGTCAACACGCCGTGCGCTCGGCGCGAAGCCGTGCGCTCGACGTCTGGGCGGGCGGGGGTGCACGCGTTCTCGCCCCGTTTAGTTTGATCTTGCTTAGTCAATCTTGACTATGTTACTTTCGACGAGCCATCAATGACGAACGGCCGAGAAGGGACCCTCATGGCTACTTCCTCTGCGGAAACCCGATTCCGCATCACTGCCACCCTGACGTGCGTTCTCGCCGCCACGCTGACGCTCGGAGCATGCTCCGCGCAGACGCCAGGCGGCGATTCCGCCCCCACGAGTGCGAGCGACACCGACGCCTGCAAGCGCAATCAGGATGCCGGCACCATCACCTACATCTCCGGCTACGGCTACTCCGCCAGCGCCGGTCAGCTCGACGTGTTCCTCGCCGAGGAGCTGGGCTACTTCGACGATCTCTGCCTCGACGTGGAGATCAACGCCTCCGGGGCGAACGGGCAGCAGCTCGTGGCATCCGGTCAGGCGCAGTTCACGGCGCTCGGCTCGGCATCCGATGTGATGCTGGCAGCCGCGAACAGCAAGAACCTCACGGCGGTCGCCACCTACGGCACGACCCCGCCGTTCTCGATCTTCGGCAACGAGAAGCTCGAGAGCCTGAAGGACCTCGAGGGCGGATCGCTCGGCTACTTCATCAACCTGACCCCGATCGCCTCGGCCATGCTCGACGAGGCCGGCGTCGACGTCTCGAAGGTCGAGATGGTGAAGATGACCAACTACGACCCGACGGTCGTCGTCCGTGAGCAGGTCGACGCGATCGTCGGCTACGCCTCCAACCAGCCGCAGTCGCTCAAGGCGCAGGACCTGCCGTTCAGCGAGTTCCTCCCCGCCGACCTGGGCGTCGAGGGCACGTACAACGTGATGGAGGTCAACTCCCGCTTCCTCGACGAGCACCGCGAGGTCGCCGCCGACTTCATGCGCGCGAGCCTGAAGGCCCTGCAGTACTGCCTCGACGAGTCGGATGCCTGCATCGACAAGCTCGCGAAGCTGGCGGAGGACAACAACCAGGGTGCCGCGTTCCCGCGCGATCAGTTGGCCCGCACGTGGGAGGTGGAGTCCGCCTGGGTGCGCGAGAGCGCCGGTGGCAACCCCGGTGTGCAGAACGAGTCCATGTGGGAGCCCGAGTACGCACTCGTGAAGAAGTACGGCGGCGTCAAGGACCTGCCCGCGATCGCCGACATGATGGACGCCGACCTGGTCGCCGACCTGTACGACGGCGACACCCTGACCTGGACCGCGAAGTGATGTCGGTCGCACAGGGAGCAGGCGTCGAGGTCAGAAACGTCTCGAAGTCCTTCGGCGTCGAAGGTGCCCGGGTCACGGTGCTCGACGATGTGAGCCTGACGATCGGCATGGGCGAGTTCGTGTCCGTGATCGGCCCGAGCGGGTGCGGCAAGTCCACGCTGCTCAAGGTGGTCGCGGGTCTCCTCGACGCCGATTCCGGGACCGTCACGATCGACGGGGAGAGCGTCACCGCGGCTTCGCGCGACAAGAAGATCGGTCTCGTGCCGCAGTCTCCGGCATTGCTGCCGTGGAAGACGGTGCGCGAGAACGTCGAGCTGCCGGTGCGCATCAACGCCAAGGCGAATTCCGGACGCGCACTGCGCGATCCGGCCGAGCTGCTGGCGACCTTCGGGCTCGGTCAGGCGATGAAGAAGTACCCCGGCCAGCTCTCGGGCGGCATGCAGCAACGCGCCGCGATCGCGCGGGCGTTCGTGTTCGACCCGGCCATCATGCTGATGGATGAGCCCTTCTCGGCCCTCGACGAGATGAACCGCGACCTGCAGCGGATCGCCCTGCTGGAGTTCTGGCAGTCGAACCGCAAGGCCGTGATGTTCGTCACGCACTCCGTGCCGGAGGCGATCATGCTCTCCGACCGCATCGTGGTGATGGCTGCCCACCCGGGGCGCATCGCCCAGGTGATCGATGTGAACCTGCCGCGGCCGCGCACCGAGGAGGCCTACGCGACGGACGAGTTCCGCGAACTGGAAGCAGTCGTGCGCGGTGCGCTGCGCGCGCAGACGGAGAAGGCCCATGTCTGAGCTGACGATGAGAGACACCACCGCGACCCTCGCGACCGCCCGCCTGAAGGCGCAGCCCCGCCGCGGCGTTCCGACCTGGCTGCGCTGGGGATCGTGGGGACCCACACTGATCACCTTCGTGATCGCCGCTCTCCTCTGGCAGGTCGTGGCCTGGACCAACCCGTACGTGCTCCCGACGCTGGAGGCGATCGGTGCGAGCCTCGTCGACGACGCCGGCATGTACTGGTCGAACTTCCTCGTCACGCTGCTCGAGGTCGTGGTCGGCGCTTCCGCCGGCATTCTCGCCGGCTTCCTGCTGGCCGTGGTCATGGCCGAGTTCCAGATCATCGAGCGCGCCGTGATGCCGCTCGTGATCATCGTGATGGTGACCCCGATCGTGGCGATCGCCCCGGCGCTGGTCGTGGCGTTCGGCTTCGGCATGGTGCCGAAGTTCATCGTGACGGGGCTCGTGGTCTTCTTCCCGATGCTCGTGAACTCGCTCGCGGGGCTCCGTGACGTCGATCAGAAAGCGCTCGACGTCTTCAAGACGCTGCACGCCTCGCGGTGGGAGATCTTCCGTGAGCTGCGCTTCCCCGGCAGCATGCCCTACGTGTTCGCCGGTCTCCGCATCGCCCTGCCGCTCGCCGTGGTCGGTGCCGCGGTGGCCGAGTTCGTCGCGGCGGGGCAGCAGGCCGGACTCGGCTCGCTCGTCACGACATCGGCTGCACAGGCGAACCTGGCTGTGACCTGGGCCAGCATCGCCCTGCTCTGCCTCCTCGGCGTGCTCCTCATCATCGTCCTCGCCCTGGTACGTAAGCGCGTGCTCTGGTGGAGCGACGGCGAGGTCACGGCGAAGGGCTGACGCGGCATCCGCATCCCGGGATGGACCCCCGTCCGTCCCGGGATTCCTCCGGCGTGCCCGGAATCACTCCACAACGAACAGATCCACCCCCAAGGAAGGCACCCGCACATGACCGATCAGAAGACCGTCAAGCAGCTGCGTCTCGGCCTCTTCGAGAACGCCCAGGCGAACGACTCCGGCACCGCGACCTGGCGGCACCCCGACAACGGCCGCTACCTGTTCGACAAGCTCGAGTACTGGCGCGACACCGCGCGCCTGGTCGAGGACGCCGGTTTCGACTTCCTGTTCCTCGCGGATGCCTGGGGCTGGGCCGACGTCGCGGGCGAGCGGCCGGACATCTGCTCCGTCGAGGGCCTCGATCTGCCGCGTCTCGACCCGGCGATCATCCTGGCCGCGCTCATCCCCGAGACCACGCGCCTGGGGCTGGTCGCCACCGGATCCACGCTTCTCGAGCCGCCTTACTCGTTCGCGCGCCGCATGGCGACCCTCGACATCCTCTCCGGCGGACGCATCGGCTGGAACGTGGTCACCACCGGCACCGCCGACACCGCGGTGCAGGGCTTCGGCGTGCCGATGGTCGGCCACGACGAGCGCTACCTGATGGCCGACGACTTCATGCAGGTCGTCTACAAGCTCTGGGAGCAGGCCTGGGAGGACGGGGCGCTGGAGCGCGACAAGTCCGGTCGCTTCGCCGACCCTTCCAAGGTGCACCGGATCGCACACGACGGCCCCTACTTCCGCTCGCACGGCTACGGCAACACGCAGCGCTCGCCGCAGGGCACCCCGGTGCTGTTCCAGGCCGGCGCATCGCCGGCAGGGCGGGAGTTCGGCGGCAAGCACGGCGAGGCGATCTTCGTGGGCAGCGGGTCGGTCGAGCAGCTCCGCGCGCACTCGTCTGCGATCCGCGAGGAGGCCGTGAAGAACGGCCGTGGAGGGGACGAGGTGAAGATCATGTCGGCGTTCGCCGCGATCGTCGGCAGCACCGAGGAAGAGGCGCAGCGCAAGTACACCGAGGTCGCCGACGCCCAGAACCCCGACGTCACGGTCGCCTCCTACGCCTGGTTCACCGGCCTCGACCTGTCGGCGTACGCGCCGAACACGCCGATGTCGGAGCTCAGCACCGAGCTGTCGCAGACCCAGGTCGCCCGGTTCGCCGATAAGACCGTCGGCGACGTGCTCGGCGACTGGCACGCGCACGGTGTCGGCGCCCGCCCGATCGTGGGCACCCCCGAGCAGGTGGCCGACCGGATGATCGAGCTCGCCGACGGCGCCGACCTCGACGGGTTCCTCTTCGCCCCCGTCATCCCGCCGGCGTCGACCGTCGACTTCATCGAGCACGTGCTGCCGATCCTCAAGGAGCGCGGCGCGATCGTGGAGCCGTCGGCCGAGCCGCAGTCGCTTCGTGAGCGCCTGATCGGCACTCCGACGCCGGCACTCGCCGATTCGCACACCGGATCGCAGTACCGACGGACGATGTCGCGTGTCTGACACCCTGATCGGTGTCGCCGTCGTGGGGAGCGCGAACCTCGACCTCGTGGTCGAGGTCTCGCGCCCCCCGCGCGTCGGCGAGACGCTCCTCGGTCGGGCGGGAGGCCGCTTCTCCGGAGGCAAGGGGCTGAATCAGGCCGTCGCATCCGCCCGCAGCGGAGCACCGACCCGATTCTGCGCGGTGGTCGGTGACGATGAGGCCGCTGACGTGCTGCTGCAGACCTTGACGGATGCCGGGGTGGGGGTGTCCGTGCGACGCAGTGCCACTGCTCCGACCGGCGTCGCCCACGTGTTGGCGTTCGACGATGGGGACAACAGCATCATCGTCGCGGCCGGCGCGAATGCGGAGCTGACGCCCGAAGACGCCGCGGCGGGAGTCGCGGACGCGGCGGTCGTGCTCGCGCAACTGGAGGTTCCCGTCGCCAGCGTGGCTGCCGCGCTGCGGGCGGGCCGGATGGCCGGAGCGGTCACGATCCTCAATGCCGCCCCCGCGCACCGGGCAGCCATCGAGATGCTCCCGGATGTCGACGTACTGGTCGTCAACGAGACCGAATGCGCGGAGCTCGGCGGCATCGACGGATTGCACGCGTCGGGCGCGCAGACCGTCGTGCTCACCCAGGGGGCCGGGGGAGTGACGCTGCATCGCGCAGGGCAGGGCGCTGTGCACGTCGCCGCCTTCCGGATCGATCCGGTGGATACCACGGGGGCTGGTGATGCATTCTGCGGCGCGCTCGCCGCGGCCCTCGCGCAGGGTGAGGCCATCGAGGCCGCCGTGGTCCGCGCCAACGCGGCCGGGGCGGTCGTGGCGCAGCACCGCGGCGCGACGACGCCGGAGCTCTCACCCGCATCGATCGCGGCGCTCGTGGCCTCGCGCTGAGTGGCTACTTCGAAGACGCGGCGTCGGCCCGTGCTGCACCCTCGGTGGCCTCGCCCGCGAATGTGTACTCGCCGGCGCGGAGTCGCTCCAGCAGGTCGAGCAGCCACTGCTTCTCGGCCGTGAGGCGGGCGGTGGAGAGGTCGAAGATCTCCCGCACGTACTTCGGGGTCGTCTCGGAACGCAGGGTGTCCTGCACGTCGAAGCCGTTCTGCGTGATGATCGCGTCGCTCTTGATGAGGCGGTGCTCCAGGCCGGCGATCACCTCCTGACGGCTCAGCACGAACATGAACGATGCCACGGTCATGATGGCCTGGGTGTCGAACGCCGCGACGTTCCAGAGGTTCTCGCGCAGCATGCGCTGCAGTTCGACCTCGCCGGCCGGAGTGATGCGGTAGGTCGTGCGTGCCGGACGCTTGCCCTCGGCCTCGGTGCCGCTCTCGGCGATGTAGCCGTCGACCTCGAGGGCGCGCAGGGCGTTGTAGATCGAGCCGGGCTGGATGTGCGCCCACTCGTCGACGTGCCACGTCATGAGCTCGCGGCGGAGGAAGTATCCGTGCACGGGCTGGAACTGCTTCACGGCGCCGAGGACGACGAGGCGGGTGGTCGACATGCCCTCATGCTAACGGCTGGCCTCTCAGATTCCTGTTGTTTGCATGATCAAACTTGTCTATTATGAGAACTAGTCAAAGTTGACTAACGAAAGGAAGCCGAAATGACGACTGCCGTGACCGACGCCCTGCCGCGCGACCTCGCCCTCCGCCGGGCCTTCTCGGTGTATCCGACCGGCGTCGTCGCGCTCGCCGCGCACGTCGATGACCGTGCCGTCGGGATGGCCGTCAACTCCTTCACCTCGATCTCCCTCGAACCGGCGCTGGTCGCGATCAGCGCCGCCCGCACGTCGAAGACCTGGCCGGTGCTCCGCGAGGTGCCCGAGCTCGGTATGAGCGTGCTGGCTGCGCACCACGAGCCGCTCAGCCGCTCGCTCTCGGCGCGCGAGGGCGACCGTTTCGGCGGGCACGAGTGGCAGCGCACCGAGGGTGGTGCCGTGCTGATCTCGGATGCGGCGCTCTGGCTCACCTGCCGCCTGCACAGCACGTTCGACGGCGGGGATCACGAGATCACCCTGTACGAGATCGGCGACGTCACGCTCTTCGACGATGTCGAGCCGCTCGTCTTCCACCAGAGCCGCTATCGGTCCATCGCAGGATCCGGGAGCGCGTGAGCGCTCCGCCGCTCACGACCATCGTCGGCGTGGTCGTGCCCGGCGACGGTCGGGGGCGCGAGCTCGGCTTTCCGACGGCGAACCTGGCGATCGACCTCGACGACCTGCCCGCCGATGGGATCTACGCGGCATGGACGCGTATCGACGATGACCCCGAGGTATGGCCGGCGAGCGTCAGTGTTGGCACGAATCCGACTTTCGCGGGCGACCGGGAGAGGCGGGTCGAGGTGCACCTGCACGATGTGGACCTCGATCTGTACGGTCGGACGCTGGCGGTGACGCTCGTCGCCCACCTGCGCCCCACGCTGCACTTCGAGGGGATCGAGGCGCTGGTCTCGCAGAGCGAGGACGATGTCAGCCGGTGTCGTGTGCTCCTGGCCGGTCGCGACCGAGAGGGGGTACGTGACGCGCCGCGCTCGCGCGACCGCTGAGCGGAGCGCCGCGAGCACGGGGCAGAAGCAAGGGATGAGTACTGTTTTACATTTCACTCCTGTGGTACTTTCACCGGATCACCCACATCCGGAGGAATCCCCATGCTCGTTCGCCAGAAGACCACCTGCCTCGCATCCGCCGTCGTGGCGCTCACCCCTGTCGCTCACGGGCGTATCGTCGGCCTCTGCTGCGACGGGTCACGCCGCACCGCAAGTCGCCGCTGCGACGAGCTCCGGCGTGCACGCCGCGGCGCTCGGTGCCGCTCTCGATCCGCGCCTCGCCTCCTCGACCGATCTGGATCTGCTGATGCTGATCATGACGGGGCGCGGGACCCTGGCCGATGCGTACCCCGAGCTGATCGCCGAACTCGGCATCACCGTCTCCGCTCAGTCGGAAGCGGACGCGATGGCACCCGTCGCCCAGCAATTCCTCGCCGTCTCGCCGGCGTTCTCCGCCAACTGGGCGCCCGCGATCAGGAGCACCGACCCGGCCGTGGTCGCCGAGGGCATCTCGGGGTTCATGACCGACTTCCTGGCCTACGTCCAGTCGTACTGCCGTCCCTCGTGCACCGTCTGAACCGGGCATCCGGCCTCAGCCGTGCTCATGCCGACGCAGTCCCGGGATGATCGTGCCGAGCGCGATCCTCGCGGCGACGTGCCTCCGTGCTCGCCGGTCCACCGGGGGCCGGAGGGCGGGGCACCCGCCAACGCGCCCCGGTTCCCCGCTCCGTCTGCTGATCCAGCGTGAACGTGCCTCCGTGCAGCGCAGCGCGCTCGGCGAGGTTCTCCGTGCCGCCGGGGTCGCCGGGCGATGCGGCGACCCCGTTGCCGTCGTCCTGCACCGCGACGACCACCTCGTTCTCCGAGACGGTGAGGGTGACCGCGCTGTTGCGAGCCTGCGCATGGTGGGCGACGTTGGCGAGGGCTTCGCGGACGACGGCGATCACGTCGTCGGCGAGTTTCCCGGTGACGACCGGGTCGACCGGACCGACGAACGTGATCGTGGGTGCCGACGGCAGCGCGGGAGTCAGCTCCGTGATCACGTCGAGCACCCGCTTGCGCACCGGGCGGTCCTTGCGTTTCCCGTGGCGCGTACGGAGTGAGAAGATCCCCGACCGGATGTCGGTGATGGCGGCGTCGATCTCTGTGACGTGCTGCTCGAGCTCCTCCGTGTGGCCCGGCTGGGTGGCGGCGAACGCCTGCAGGCTCATGCCCGTCGCGAACAACCGTTGGATCACGTTGTCGTGCAGATCGCGGGCGATGCGGTTCCGCTCTTCGATGATGTCGAGCTGCTGCCGATCCTCCCGAGCCCAGGCGAGCGAGGTCGCCACACCCGCCTGGACGACGAAATCGGAGATGGCATCGATCTCGCTCGGAGAGAAGCTGCCACCCGACGCCCCACGAGTGACGCACAGGGCTCCGATCGCATGACCGGCAGCGACGAGCGGGACGGCCACGGTCGGCCCCGCGGCATCCTGGTTTCCGGCGAGGTTCGTGTGCGTGGCGTCGTCGGTGAGTCGTCCGCTCGACATGCTCCCGCTCGCGATCGCGCTCGCGGCGATCGACGTCTCCGCAGGGAGTACTCCGTGCTCGAAGGCAGCGGACAGCGGCCCATGAGCCGCGTCGATGCGGAGGTGGTCGGCGTCCGCATGGACGACGACCGTGACGAGGTCGCAGGACACGACGTGGGTGACGCATTCGGCGATGACGTCCAGGATGTCTTCGCGCTCCGGAGTCAGCAGGGCGGCGCGGAGATCGGACAGCGCCCGACTCAGCCGCCGTTGACGGCGGGCTTCCTCGTGCTCGCGCGCATTGCGGATCGTGAGGCCAGCCGTCGCCGCCAGGGATCCGATGAGCTCTTCATCCTCGAGTGTGAAGACCCCTGTGCGGCGGTTCGTCAGCACGAGGACGCCGCACACCTCGCCCTGCGACCGGATCGGGACCCCGAGGAAACCCTCCCGGGGCGGATGATGCACGGGAAAGCCCGGGGACCGAGGATCATCGCTCAACTTGTTCAGTCGGATCGCACGGCCGCTGTCGAGCACGGCGTTGACCAGACTGCCCGGTTCCGGCAGGTCGGCGATCGTCTGCGCGCTCCCCTTGTCCACGCCCACATGGACGAAACGCTCGACGGCTCCGGCCGCATCGATCACGATGAGAACTCCGTCGCGCGCTTCGATGAGATCAGCGGCCGCGCGGACGATCCGGTTGAGAGTCCTGTCGGCATCGGGCTCGGGGCCGGATGCGTCCGGCGTGGAGTCGTGAAGGCCGCGAAGCTGGCGGCGAGTGGCGAGGAGCCGGGTGGCGCGTGTCACGGGAGCATCGTTCCCGTCGTCCTGCTGATGGCGGGGCGTGATATGCGTTTGTGTCGGCATCTGTCCTGCATCCCTCCACCTTCCCCGGAGACCGACCGGTCTGCAACGCTCAGCCGGTATATGGCAGACGCGTCGCCGACCGCGTACGCGACCGGCGACCCGCGTACCCGATCGGCGGGGACCATGGTCCCCACTTATGCGACGACAGGGCCGTTAGTGTGCCAGGGGCGCCGACGGGCGACCCCGGACGAGCGGCCGGCTGGAACAGGAGCGAGTGGGCGATGACGGCAGTGTTCCTTGTCGATGATCATGAGATGGTGCGAAGGGGCGTCGCCGGGGTGATCCAGGCGACCCCGGACCTCGAGGTCGTCGGGGAGGCGGGAGCCTGCCGTGAGGCGACGCGACGGATCGCGGCCACGCTTCCTGACGTCGTAGTCCTCGATGTGCACCTCCCCGACGGCAGCGGGATCGACCTGTGCCGCGCGATCCGACAGAGGCATCCTGCGATGCGGTGCCTGATCCTCACGGCCTACGACGACGATGACGCGGTGATCGCGGCCGTGATGGCCGGCGCCGACGGTCACCTCCTCAAGACCGTCCGTGCGGCGGACCTGCCGGATGCGGTGCGCGCTGTCGCTGCGGGCCGCCGGCTGCTCGACCCGGCGGCGGTGCGTCGAGCGACCGGGCAGGTCGCTCCCGGATCGACTGATTCGGCCGATCCGCGATTCGCGTCCCTGAGCCTGCGTGAACGGCAGATCCTCGCGCTCATCGCCGATGCGCTGACGAACCGACAGATCGCGGACCGTCTGGGGCTCGCCGAGAAGACGATCAAGAACTACGTCACGTCGATGCTCGGGAAGCTCGGATTCACCCACCGGACCCAGGCGGCGGTCTTCGAGCTCTCGCGGATCCATGACGACGGCTGACGGCCGAGGGACGAAGGGCCCTACGGCCGTCTTCCTCCCGAGCGAGGGTGGCAGAGGGCGATCGACGCCCGACGAAGGGGCGAGACCGTGAGCAGTGTGATCCACAGCGAATCCGCTGGGCTGCGCACGATCGGGATGAAGGGCGGCGCGAACGGACATGGGGGCGTTCGACCGGTGATGGGGACTGCGCGGTCGGCCAGGGGGAGCCGTCCGGGTGGTCGCGGGGCCGTACGGGTGGCTGTGGGAGCCGCGCGGATGGCTGTCCGGGGTCGCGGACGGCGGGGGAGCCGTCCTGGGGATGTGGACGGCTGTGGGAGTCGTCCGGGGATGGAACGGGTGGCTGTGGGGGCTGTCCGGCAGCGAGGGGCGGGGAGGGCGCCCGCCCCTCGCTGATCGCCCGCGCGGGTCGGTGCAGGTGTCAATCCCGCGCGGTCTGCAGGAGCGTCCACAGCTCGGCGCGAGCGGGGAACGTCGACAGATCGATGTCGAGCAGACCGCTCGCCTGCGCGATGCGGGACCGCAGGGTGTGCCGATGCACGCCGAGGGTGGCGGCTGCGGCTTCGGCCCGAGCATCGTGTTCCAGCCAGGTGCGCAGTGAACGCTCCAGCTCGGCGCCGGTGCGGGCGTCATGCTCGCGCAGCGGCGCGAGCCGGGACTCCGCGACGAGACGAGCCTCATCGGTGGCGAGGGCGGTGAGGATATGGGAGCCCACCGTCTCGGAGTACCGCGCCACCCCGTGCCTACCCTGCTGGCGGAGAGCCGTGAGAGCCTGTGCATGCGCACGGGCGAACGAGTCGTAGGCGTCGGGGTCGGAGACGCCGATGCGGATGCCGAAACGGGTGGCGACCTCGTCGAGCAGGGCCTCCTCGCCGGCGGAGATGCACATCGTCACGCCGTCCGCGGACTCGGCGAGGAAGACCGGGGTGCCGTGTTCGGCGCGGTGCCGCTCCCACCAGTCGGAAAGCGGACCGGCGGGGGCATCCGCGGTGACGGCCACGACGATCGGGGCAGGAGGCAGACCGCCCAGCACCCTCCGCGCCAGAGTGGGGTCGTCGGTGAGCAGCGACCCGAGCAGCTGGGCGTGCAGGCGCCGCCGGCTCCTGGCGAGCTGCTCGCTCTGCTCCATCGCGAGTCCGGCCATCGCGATCACCGAAGTGACCACCGAGCGTGCCTCGGGGTCGAGCGCGTCGACCGCCAGGGCGAGCACCCCGCGCAGGTGGCCTCCGCGCCCCACGGTGAACAGCATGAAGGTGCTCTCCCCGAGAGTGAGGGACTGCCCTGCCTCGAGACCGCGGGTGAGGATGTCCATCACACGCTCGCCCAGTGCGTCGCGGACCGCGGCATCCAATCGGTCGCGAGGATGCGAGGCGATCACCGCTCCCGCGGCGTCGAACATGCCCGCCCACACCCCCAGTCGTCGTCCCAGCTCTGCGATGGTCGCTTCGAGTCCGCTCGGGCGCAGCGCCGCGAGTGCGAGTGCGCGCTGGGCGTCCAGTGCCCACGACCGGCGCGAGTACGCCTGGGCGGCGATCGCCTCGGCGTGTGCGCGGGCGACAGCGATGAACGGGGTGCGATACGGCACGGAGAACAGGGGGATCCCTCTCTCCGCGCAAGCGACGACGAGCTCCTCCGGAATTCCGGAGCGGTGCACCTCGGTGCCGAAGCCGAGTCCGAGGATGCCGCGATCGGCGAGGCGGGCGACATACGTGTCGATGTCGACGGCGTCGTCGAACTGGGTGCCGGTGGTCAGCAGCGCCAGGTCCTCGGAGAGGAACGGGGTCGGATCGGCGAGATCCGAGCTGTGCACCCAGCGCAGCGGGCGGTCGAGCGCGCCTTCCGGCAGGTCGTCCTCGAGCGGCACGAGCACGAGCCCGAGATCGCGACGGTGAAGCAGCGCCCGCAGGGTCGGATGTTCAGTGACGGCCATGACCGATCTCCCGGATGTACAGTGTGGCGAAGAGTCTGCTCAGATTGTACAAGTCGGCGAGTGCGAGGGTCTCCGTCGCCGCCGTACGCTCGCGAACATGGCACTCCTCGACACCGCAGCACCCGCAGTCCCTCTCGGCGGACCCGACCTCCCGCAGGAGCGTCGCCTGGTCACGGACCTTCCCGGCCCTCGCTCGGCTGAGATCCTCGCACGCAAGGCCGATGCCGTCGCAGCCGGTGTGGGTCACACCGTGCCGATCGCGGCCGTGGCCGCCGGCGGCGGAGTGATCGTCGACGCCGACGGCAACTCGCTCATCGACCTCGGCTCCGGCATCGCGGTGACCACGGTCGGCAACGCGCACCCGAAGGTCGCCGCAGCCGTGGCGGCGCAGGCCGCGCAGTTCACCCACACCTGCTTCATGATCTCGCCCTACGAGTCGTACGTCGGCGTCGCCGAGGCCCTCAACCGCGTCACCCCCGGTGACTTCGCGAAGAAGAGCGCCCTGTTCAACTCGGGAGCAGAGGCCGTCGAGAACGCGATCAAGATCGCCCGCAAGCACACCGGCCGTCAGGCGGTCGTCGCCTTCGACCACGGCTACCACGGCCGCACGAACCTGACCATGGCGCTCACCGCCAAGTCGATGCCGTACAAGAGCGGTTTCGGTCCGTTCGCCCCCGAGGTGTACCGCGCTCCGATGTCGTACCCGTTCCGCGACGGGCTCGACGGCCGCGAGGCTGCCGCCCGCGTCATCCTCCAGCTCGAGAAGCAGATCGGCGCCGACAACCTCGCCGCGGTCATCATCGAGCCGATCCAGGGCGAGGGCGGCTTCATCGTCCCGGCCGACGGCTTCCTGCCGGCGATCGTCGACTGGTGCCGCGCGAACGGGGTCGTCTTCATCGCCGACGAGGTGCAGACCGGCTTCGCTCGTACCGGGCACATGTTCGCGAGCGAGATCTTCGGCATCGAGCCCGACCTGATCACCACGGCCAAGGGCATCGCCGGCGGTCTCCCGCTCGCGGCGGTGACCGGTCGCTCCGAGATCATGGACGCCTCGCACTCCGGCGGTCTCGGCGGCACCTACGGCGGCAACCCGATCGCCTGCGCCGCCGCCCTCGCGTCCATCGACGTGTTCGAGAACGACGGCGTGATCGAGCGCGCCCGGGAGATCGGCGTGATCCTCACGGAGCGTCTCACCGCGATACAGCAGAACGACCCGCGCGTCGGCGACGTCCGCGGACACGGTGCGATGATCGCCGCCGAGTTCGTCGATCCCGAGACCAAGGCTCCGGATGCCGCCCTCACGGCCGCCGTCGCGAAGGCGTGCATCGCCCAGGGCGTCGTCGTCCTCACCTGCGGAACCTACGGGAACGTCATCCGCTTCCTTCCCCCGCTCTCGATCGGCGACGATCTGCTGAACGAGGGACTCGACATCGTCGCCGCGGCGCTCGCCGCGGCCTGACACCCCTGTCCGGTCGCGACCCCGATCGGGGGATTTCGGGTCGCGACCGGCACTACTTCCCCCAACGAAGGAGTTGCAGATGGCTGAGATCACTCGCGACGTACTGATCATCGGTGCCGGAGCCGCAGGGCTCACGGCGGCGAACGACCTCCGCAAGGCCGGCCTGTCGGTCGCCGTGCTGGAGGCCCGCGACCGCGTCGGCGGGCGCCTGTGGACCGACGTCATCGAGGGCGCCATGCTCGAGATCGGCGGCCAGTGGGTCTCGCCCGACCAGGACGCGCTCAAGGACACGATCGAGGAGCTGGGGCTCGAGACGTACAGCCGCTACCGCGAAGGCGACAGCGTCTACGTCGGCCCCGACGGACAGGCACACCGCTTCACCGGCGAGATGTTCCCGGTGGCGCCGGAGACCGAGGCCGAGATCGCCAGGATCACCGAGATCCTCGACGCGCTCGTCGCCGAGATCGACCCGGACCGTCCCTGGGCCCACCCCAACGCCGAAGACTGGGACACGATCACCTGGGACGCCTGGCTGCGCTCGCAGACCGACGACGACGAGGCCGTGCGCAACCTGGCCTTCGCC
This sequence comes from Microbacterium sp. GQ128, assembly GCF_059758615.1. Classification (NCBI taxonomy): domain Bacteria; kingdom Bacillati; phylum Actinomycetota; class Actinomycetes; order Micrococcales; family Microbacteriaceae; genus Microbacterium; species Microbacterium sp. GQ128. Next base: position 108,142 of record NZ_JCAXDY010000004.1, on the reverse strand, counting down.
ACGGGGTCGGCGATGCTCACCAAGCCCACGCACTCCTTCTCGCTGCTGCAGTCGCTGCTGATGGCGGCATCCGCCGGGTCGTACTCGAACCTCGTCGACGCGGACTTCATCCTCGACAAGCGCGTGGTCGGCGGACTGCAGCAGGTTCCGCTGCGGCTCGCGGAGCGCCTGGGCGACGACGTGCTGCTGAACCAGCCCGTGCGCAGCCTGGAATGGTCCGACCCTTCGACGGGCTCAGGGACCCAGGCTGTGGTGGCCACCACCGACGAGCACACGGTGCGCGCCCGCCACGCGATCCTCGCGCACGCGCCGGTGCTCTACAGCCGCATCGCGTTCGACCCGCCGCTGCCGCGCCGACAGCACCAGTTGCACCAGCACCTGTCGATGGGGTTCGTCATCAAGGTGCACGCCGTGTACGACCGGCCGTTCTGGCGCGAGCAGGGCCTCAGCGGCACCGCCTTCAGCCCGTACGAGCTCTCGCACGAGGCCTATGACAACACCAACCACGGCGACGAGCGCGGCACCCTGGTCGGCTTCGTCTCCGACGCCAACGCCGACGGCGTGTTCGAGCTCTCGGCCGAGGAGCGCAAGGAGCGCATCCTCGAGTCGCTCTCGCACTACTACGGCCCCGAGGCCAAGAATCCCGTCGTCTACTACGAGAGCGACTGGGGCAGCGAGGAGTGGACGCGGGGCGCGTACGCCGCCAGCTTCGACATGGGAGGGCTGCACCGCTACGGCGCCGACCTCCGCACCGCGGTCGGACCCATCCACTTCGCCTGCAGCGACATGGCCGGCGCCGGATACCAGCACGTCGACGGGGCGATCCGCATGGGTCACCTCGTGGCATCGAACATCGTCGACGCGAGCCGTGACACGGGCTCCTCTGAGAGCGGCAGCTGATGACCGGCTCTGTCGTCGTCGGATACACGGCGACGGATGCGGGAGCGGATGCCGCGGCGCTCGGCGCCCGGCTCGCCCGCAGCCTCGGTGCGACCCTGCACCTCGTGATCGTGCTGCCGAACGAGGGCACGCGCAGTGCGGCCGTTCCGCCCGAGCGAGCGTATGAGGAGCACCTCAGATCGCAGGCGAGGAAGTGGCTCGCGGACGCTGTGGTCCGGCTCCCTCAGGAGCTCACCCGCAGCGGTCACGTGCGGTTCGCCGAGTCGTTCGCCGAGGGGCTGATCGCCGCCGGTGAGGAATTCGGCGCGCGCGTGATCGTCATCGGCGCCGCGGGCGGAGGCATCTTCGGCCGTCACCGGCTCGGCAGCGTCGCCTCCGAGCTGCTGCACTCGTCGACCATCCCGGTGGCGCTCGCGCCTGTCGGCGTCGCCCTGCAGGACGATCACGTCCTGCCGCGCGTCACGGTCGCCGTCGGATCCCGGCCGGGTGCCGATGCCCTTCTCGACGAGGCCGTGGCGCTCGCGGCGGACAGCGGCGTCGACCTGCGGCTCGTGTCCCTCGTGCCCTTCGACGTGCCCCCGGGACTCGACACCGGAGCGATCCGCACGGTCGGTGACACGCACGGCCAGGAGGTGCTCGCGGTCGCGTCGGAACTGCTGCCCGACGGCCGCTCCGCCGCGGTCGAACAGGCACCGGGCGACTCTGTCGAAGACGCCGTCGCCCACCTCTCCTGGCTTCCGGGCGAGATCGTCCTGGTCGGCTCCAGCAGGCTGGCGCAACCGCGCCGTCTGTTCCTGGGCTCCACGGCGGCGAAGATGCTGCACGAACTGCCCGTTCCCATGATCGTCGTCCCGCGCACCCGCAACGAAGCAGGAGACCGCTGATGAGCAGCACGAACCGGGCGACGGAGCCCGAATCCGGTGTCACGACCGGCATCTCCACTAAAGGTCTGAGCGCCGGAACGGTCGGCCTGATCGGCGCGGTCGTGATCGGCATCTCGTGCATCGCCCCCGCCTACACCTTCACCGCCGCCGTCGGCCCCACGGCATCCGAGGTCGGAGCCCAGATCCCGGCGATCATCCTCGTCGGCTTCATCCCGATGCTCCTCGTCGCCTTCGGCTACCGCGAGCTCAACAACCGGATGCCGGACTCCGGCACGTCCTTCACCTGGGCGGCCCGCGCGTTCGGCCCGTGGATCGGCTGGATGGCCGGCTGGGGGCTGGTCGTCGCGACGATCCTGGTGCTGTCGAACCTCGCCGGCGTCGCGGTCGACTTCCTCTTCCTTCTGCTGTCGCAGATCACCGGAAATCCGGAGATCGGCGACCTCGCCGGTGTCACCTGGATCAACATCGGCGTCTGCCTGCTGTTCATGCTCGGGGCGACGTGGATCTCATATCGCGACATGCAGACGACGCAGAAGCTGCAGTACTGGCTCGTCAGCTTCCAGATCCTCGTGCTGGTGTTCTTCGCCGTCGCGGCCATCGTGCAGGCGGTGAACGGCAACGGCTTCGACTACCAGCCGTTCGACCTGAACTGGTTCAACCCGTTCGCGATCTCCTCCTTCAGCGCGGTCGCCGCCGGTCTCTCGCTCTCGATCTTCATCTTCTGGGGCTGGGACGTCACGCTCACCATGAACGAGGAGACCAAGGACCCGGAGAAGACGCCGGGCCGCGCGGCCACCGTGACGGTGCTGACGATCGTCTCGCTGTACCTCCTGCTCGCGGTCGCGATGATCATGTTCGCCGGTGTCGGCACCGGCGCGCTGGGGCTCGGCAACGAAGACATCCAGGAGAACGTGTTCTTCCACCTCTCCGGACCGATCCTCGGACCGCTGGCCTTCCTGGTGTCGCTGGCGGTGCTGACCAGCTCGGCGTCGTCGCTGCAGTCCACGTTCGTGGGCCCGGCGCGGACGCTGCTGGCGATGGGGCACTACGGCGCCCTGCCGAAGGCGTTCGCGAAGGTCAGCCCCCGCTTCTTCACCCCCGGGTACGCGACCATCGTCTCGGCGATCGTGGCCTCCGCGTTCTACGCCGTGATGCGCGTGGTCAGCGAGGACACCCTGTGGGACACCATCCTCACCCTCGGCATGATGATCTGCTTCTACTACGGGATCACCGCGTTCGCGTGCGTCTGGTATTTCCGCAAGCAGTGGTTCGACTCGACGCGGAACTTCTTCTTCACGTTCCTCTTCCCGCTCGTCGGCGGCGCGATCCTCGCGGTGCTGTTCTTCACGACGCTGATCGACTCGATGGACCCGGAGTACGGCTCCGGATCGCAGATCGGCGGCGTCGGCATCGTCTTCATCCTCGGGATGCTGATCATCGTCGTCGGCATCGCGGTCATGATCTGGAACGCGGTCCGTCGGCCCGCCTTCTTCCGCGGCCAGACGCTGGGCATCGACGCACCGCCCAGCCGACGCAAGCGCGCATAGCCCTCCTCACAGAAAGAGAATCATGAGCACTCAGACCGAACAGGCGCTCCTCGACAGCATCCCCACCGGCCTCTTCATCGGCGGCCAGTGGATCGACGGCGAGACCGGCGGCACCTTCGACGTGCAGGACCCGGCGACCGGTTCCGTGATCCGGACCATCGCCGACGCGACACCGGCCGACGGCATCCGTGCCCTCGACGCCGCGGTCGCCGCTCAGGACGAGTGGGCGGCCACCGCGCCGCGCGTCCGCAGCGAGATCCTCCGCAAGGCGTTCGACCTCGTGCAGGAGCACAAGGAGGATCTAGCGCTGCTCATGACGCTCGAGATGGGCAAGCCGCTCGCGGAAGCACGCGGCGAGGTCGTCTACGGCGGCGAGTTCCTGCGCTGGTTCAGCGAGGAGGCCGTGCGCATCAGCGGCCGCTACGGCATCAACCCCGAGGGCACCGGCCACATGGTCGTGTCGCAGCGTCCGGTGGGCCCGTCGTTCTTCGTGACGCCGTGGAACTTCCCCTTCGCGATGGCCACCCGCAAGATCGCGCCGGCACTCGCGGCGGGTTGCACGGTCGTCATCAAGCCCCCGGCACTGACCCCGTTGACGACGATCTTCTTCGTCTCGCTGCTCGAGAAGGCAGGGCTCCCTGCCGGTGTCGTCAACGTCGTGCAGACGTCGAAGTCCAGCGCGCTGTCCGCCCCGATCATCGCCGACCCGCGTCTGCGCAAGCTCTCCTTCACCGGATCGACCGAGGTCGGACGCAAGCTCATCGCGCAGGCGGCCGAGGGCGTGCTGCGCGTGTCGATGGAGCTCGGCGGCAACGCACCGTTCGTGGTGTTCGACGACGCCGACCTGGACAAGGCGGTGGAGGGCGCACTCGCTGCGAAGTTCCGCAACATCGGACAGGCGTGCACCGCAGCCAACCGCTTCATCGTGCACAAGGACGTCGCGGGTGAGTTCGCCAAGCGGGTCACCGAGCGTGTCAACGGGATGAAGATCGGCCGCGGCACCGAAGAGGGCGTCGCGATCGGACCGCTCATCGACGCGGATGCCGTCGCCAAGGCGGGCGAGCTCGTCGGTGACGCCGTGGACCGCGGTGCGACGCTGCTCGCCGGCGGCAAGGCCGTCGAGGGCACCGGCACGTTCTACGAGCCCACCGTGCTCACCGACGTGGTCGCGGGCAGTGCCATCCTCCGCGAGGAGATCTTCGGCCCGGTGCTGGCGATCGCGACCTTCGAGACCGAGGACGAGGCCGTGCACCTCGCGAACGACACCGAGTACGGACTCGTGTCGTACGTGTTCACCGAGAACCTGCAGCGCGGCCAGCGGATGATCGACAAGCTCGAGACGGGCATGATGGGACTCAACGTGGGCGTGGTCTCCAACGCCGCGGCCCCCTTCGGCGGCGTCAAGCAGTCCGGCGTCGGCCGCGAGGGCGGGTTCGAGGGCATCCACGAGTACCTGTCCACCAAGTACACGCTGATCCCGGTCTCCTGACCGAGCAGCCAGAGGAGGAGAGAACATGACCGACTACGCCGTCATCAACCCCGCCACCGGAGAGACGCTGGCGTCCTTCGACACCTTCACCGACGCTCAGATCGACCAGGCGGTCGCTGCCGCCGACGAGGCCCACCGCGAGTGGTCGCGCTCGTCGACGGTCGCCGAGCGCGCGGCCCTCGTGCGCCGTGCGGCCGAGCTGCACCGCGAGCGTCGCGAGGAGCTCGCCGACATCTTCGTGCGCGAGATGGGCAAGCCCCGCGAGGCCGCCCTCGGCGAGGTCGACTTCGCCGCGGACATCGCCGAGTACTACGCCGACCAGGCGGAGTCGATCATGGCCGACCAGCCGATCGCGATCCTGGGGGAGGGGTCGGCGATCATCCGCCGCTCCTCGCTCGGCCCGCTCGTCGGCATCATGCCGTGGAACTTCCCGGCGTACCAGATCGTGCGCTTCGCCGCTCCGAACCTGATCGTCGGCAACACGATCCTGCTCAAGCCCGCGCCGCAGTGCCCGGAGTCGTCGACCGCGATCGAGAAGATCTATCACGACGCCGGTTTCCCGAAGGGCGCCTACCAGAACGTGCTCGCCACCAACGAGCAGATCGCGACGATGATCGCCGACCCGCGCGTGCAGGGCGTCTCGCTCACGGGGTCCGAGCGTGCCGGTGCCGCGGTCGCCGAGATCGCCGGTCGCAACCTCAAGAAGGTCGCGCTGGAGCTGGGTGGCTCCGACCCCTTCATCGTGCTCTCCACCGACGACCTCGACGCGACCGTGCAGGCCGGCGTCGACGCGCGCCTCGACAACAACGGTCAGGCGTGCAACGGCGCCAAGCGCTTCATCATCGTCGATGGTCTCTACGACGCGTTCGTCGAGAAGTTCACGGCGGCGATGGCGGCGGTCGAGGCGACCGACCCGATGCTCGACGAAACGGTCCTCGGCCCGGTCTCGTCGGAGACGGCGGCGGTGAATCTGCAGAAGCAGGTCGACCAGGCCGTCGAGCAGGGCGCGACGCTGCTGACCGGCGGCACCCGCGACGGCGCGTTCTTCGCGCCGACCGTGCTCGCCGATGTGACACCCGAGATGAACGTGTACCGCGAAGAGCTCTTCGGCCCCGCCGCGGTCGTGTACCGCGTGGCGGACGAGGACGCGGCGGTCGAGCTCGCGAACGACACGACCTTCGGCCTCGGCTCCTACGTCTTCACGACGGACGCCGAGCAGGCCGAGCGCGTCGCCGACAAGATCGAGGCGGGCATGGTCTACGTCAACCTCGTGCTGGCCGACAGCCCGGAGCTGCCGTTCGGCGGCGTCAAGCGCAGCGGCACCGCGCGCGAGCTGGGCCACCTGGCGGCCGACGAGTTCGTCAACAAGAAGCTGATCCGCATCGGCTGAGTCTCTCGCCCTGAAGAGTCGAAGAACGCCGCCTCCTGGTCTCAGGAGGCGGCGTTCTTTGGCTCCTCACCTGCTGCTTATGTCCCTCTGCACGGCAGGACGCGTGGGGAGGGTGTGCACAGCACGCGGGACTGGCGCACGCCGCAGTCACGCGCAGAGGTCAAGATCGGCGGATGCACCCATCGCGATTGCCGTCCGGGACTCCGATCGGCTTCACCGTCCCCGATGCGCTCGCACGGGGAATCACCCCGCGCCGGCTGCGAGCGAAGGATCTCTCGAGCCCCTTCCACGGCACGCGCGCGCGCAGACGGCTCGACGGCGCGGAGACCGTATCCCTTCTGCTGGCAGCGCTTCCGCCGCACGCGTTCGTGTGCGGCACGACGGCCGCCTGCCTGTGGGGTCTGCCATTGGCGGCGCAGCAGGAAGCGGAGGCCTGGGCGCGACCGCGGATCGGCGTGCCCCCGGACGAGACGCGAATTCGCAGGAAGGGTGTTCTCGGTCATCGGCTCGAGGTGGAAAGTGACGACGTGGTCCGACGCCGAGGGCTGGCGGTGCTGTCGCCTGCGCGGACGTGGGTGGACGTGTCTCGCGTCATGCGTCTGCCGCGGTTCCTCGCCCTCACGGATGCGCTCCTCAGTGCCCGGCATCCGCTCGTCTCGGCGGAGGAACTCGCACGTCATCACGAACGATTCGCGGGTGGGCGCGGGGCGAGGGTGCGGCAGCGCGCACTCGAACTGGCGGACGGTCGTGCCGAGTCCCCGCGCGAATCCATGGTGCGGCTGATTCTGATCGAGGCGGGTCTGCCGCGTCCGGAGTGCAACGTCGAGATCTGGCACGATCGCCGATTCGTGGCGCGAGTCGACATGCTCTACGCCGACGAACGGCTCGTCATCGAGTACGACGGGGATCACCACCGGGACCCTGATCAGTGGAGTCGGGATCAGATCCGCCGTGCCGAGCTCGAATCGCTCGGTTATCGCATGATCGTGGTCACCCGCCGAGACTTCGACGATCCTGATGCGCTCGTGCGCCGGATTCGTCGTCTGCTCGCGGCGGCTCGTTGAGGTGAGGAGCCAATAGAAGTCGGATGCCGCGGTGTGCGCGCGGCGTGTCTTGACCTCTCAGCAGGGGCGTAGCCCGCCCCGCACGAGCGCACCGGGCGTAGGGTCGAAGCATGGCCAACGTCGCTGAGAATATCGTCAAGACTCTGCACGCCAACGGGATCGACCGTGTGTACGGCATCCCCGGTGACTCGCTGAACGGCTTCACGGACGCGCTCCGCAAGGACGGCACGATCCGCTGGGTGCATGTGCGGCACGAGGAATCCGCCGCCTTCGCCGCCGCCGCGGATGCCGCCACCACGGGAGAGCTCGCGGTCGTCGCCGGCTCCTGCGGTCCGGGCAACCTCCACCTGATCAACGGCCTCTACGACGCCAACCGCTCGCGCGTGCCCGTGCTCGCGATCGCCGCGCACATCCCCACCACCGAGATCGGAACCGGGTACTTCCAGGAGACGCACCCTCAGGAGCTGTTCCGCGAGTGCAGCGTGTACGTCGAATACGTCGCCGACCCGAAGCAGATGCCGCGACTGATGGAGATCGCCATGCGTGCCGCGATCGAGGAACGCGGTGTCGCGGTGCTCGTGATCCCGGGCGACGTGGCTCTCGCCGACATCGCGGACGATCGTGCCGTCGTGATCGAGCGGGCCCGACCCGTGGTGGTCCCCAACGCGGCGGAGCTCGAGAAGGCGGCGACTCTGCTCAATGCCGCCAAGAACGTCACGATCCTCGCCGGAGCAGGCGTGGAAGGCGCACACGACGAGGTCATCGCCCTTGCCGACAAGCTCGGCGCCCCCATCGTGCACGCCCTCCGCGGCAAGGAATTCATCGAGTATGACAACCCCTTCGACGTCGGCATGACGGGGCTGCTGGGCTTCGCCTCGGGATTCCGGGCCATGGAAGCCGCCGACACCCTGCTGGTGCTCGGCAGCGACTTCCCGTACGAGCAGTTCTATCCGGCTCACGCCAAGACCATCCAGGTCGACATCCGCGGAGCGCAGCTCGGCAAGCGGCATCCGCTCGATCTCGGCCTGGTCGGCGACGTGCGCGCGACTTCCGAGGCGCTCCTTCCGCGGGTGGCAAGGAAGGACGACCGCGGCCACCTCGAGGATGCCATCGCGCACTACCGCAAGACGAGGAAGAAGCTCGACGAGCTCGCCGTGCCCGCGAAGGGCAAGCGCCCCATCCACCCCCAGTACCTGGCCCGGCTCCTGGACGAGTACGCGGCCGACGACGCGATCTTCACCGCCGACGTGGGATCGCCGACCGTGTGGGCCGCTCGGTACCTCTCGATGACCGAGGATCGCCGTCTGATCGGCTCGTTCACGCACGGCTCGATGGCGAATGCCCTGATGCACGGCATCGGCGCGCAGGTCGCGCACCCCGACCGTCAGGTGGTCGCGCTGGCCGGCGACGGCGGACTCGCGATGATGCTCGGCGAGCTCCTCACCCTCACCCAGAACAAGCTGCCGGTGAAGACGATCGTGGTCAACAACTCCTCGCTGAACTTCGTCGAGCTCGAGATGAAGGCCGCCGGCTTCGTCACCTACGGCACCGGGCTGGAGAACCCGAGCTTCGCGGCGATCGCCGAAGCCATGGGCATCTTCGCGCGCCGGGTGGAGCGTAGCGAAGACCTCCCGGATGCCGTGCGCGAGGTGCTCGCGCACGACGGACCCGCCCTGCTCGACGTCGTCACCGAGCGGCAGGAGCTGTCCATGCCGCCGGCGATCGAGGCCGCGCAGGTCAAGGGCTTCGCGCTCTACGCGATCCGCACGGTGATGTCCGGCCGCGGCGACGAGCTCCTCGACCTCGCCAAGGCCAACTGGCGCCAGCTGTTCTGACCGTCAGCTCTGCGCGAGAGTCCGCACCTCGGCCGCCTCGCCGTGACGCCCGAGCGACTCGAGGACGTTGCCGAGCTCGAGGGCTGCCACCTGGAGCAACGGCGGGTGGCCGGCGGCGTGGTCGATCGCGCTGCGGTAGACGGGCACGGCGTCGGCTGAGCGGTCGTTCCCTGCCAGGACGCGCCCCGCGAACAGCTCGGACCCACCGGCCGAGCCGAGATCTCCGAGTGCCGCGAAACCGTCGGCCGCGGTGAGCGCGGCCGCGACCGCCTCGTCGATCCGGCCGAGCTCGGCGAACGCCCGTCCCCGCGAATCGGTGACGTCGGCGAGGAGCCACTCGGCCTCGTGCTGCTGAGCGAGGGCGGCGACCTCGTCGAAGAGCCCGAACGCCCGCTCGTCGCCGCGTCCGCCGTAGGCCTGTCCGAGGCTGTGCAGCACTTCGGTCACGGCTCCCACGGCATCCGGGGCCCGGCGTACGATGTCGGCCGCCGATTCGAGCAGGCCGATCGCGTCGTCGTGCTCGTCGAAGCGCGCGAGGATCTTGGCCTGCTCGGTCATCGACATCGCCTGGTCGGCGTGCTCCTCCGCCTGCCCGAACAGCTCGGAGGCGTAGCCGTGAGCACCGACTGCTTGGCCGAACTCACCGGCGGCGCTCAGCGAGCGCGCCAGCATCGAGGCGGTCATCGCGCGCGAGCCGGCGGCCACCTCTGCCTCCTCTTCGCGCTGCAGCACGTCGCCGAACAGCTCAGCCGCCTCTTCGGCGTCGCCGATGCGCAGCATGGTCCGGGCGAGCCGGAAGTCCACGCCGGTCGAGTCGCCGTCGCCCTCGCTCGCGATGCGCGCGGCGACGCGGTAGCGGGAGACGGCCTTCTCCGGTTCATCCGCATCCTCCCAGAGCGCTCCGGCGAGAAGGTGGGCCTCACCGAGGGCGCGCGTCGCGCCCAGCTCGGCGAGCAGCCGGCACACCTCGTCGGCGTCGACTGCGCCTTCCGCATAGGAGTCGCTGCCGCCGCGCACGCGCGCCCTGGTCTGCAGCGCCTGCGCCCGATGCCCGGTGCTGAGGTCGTCCTGTGCGAGGAAGCGGTCGAGCAGTGCCGTCGCCGCCTCCATGTCGCCCTTGCTCAGCACGGCCGAGATCGCCATGAGCGTCGTGGTGTTGGCGAGACGGGCGTCATCGGCCTCGGCGAACGAGCGCGCGGCGAGCTCGGCGAGGTCGAGCGCGGCATCCGCTTCCCCGGCTCGCAGGTGCAGCGCGGCGCGGCTGATGGCCAGATCGCCGCGCGACCAGGCGGGCAGCGATGCGGCATCGGCGATCGCATCCTCCAGGTCGGCGGTCGCCTCGGGGGTGTCGATCCCGAAGGTCGCGAGCCCGAGGCGCTCCTCCAGGTCGGCCTGCTCGACGCGGCCGGCGGCGCGGAGGGCGGCGACCCGCTGCGGAAGCAGTTCCAGGGCCTCGTCGGCGCGTTCGAGGGCGATGAGGATCCCGATGCGCATCGAGAGCAGCTGGGCGCGCTTATAGGGGTCTTCCACCTCGAGGGCGCGGGGGAGGGCTTCGAGGGTCTCGTGCTCCGCTCCGAACTGGGCGAGCTGCATGGCGCGCTCGAACCAGCCGTCGGCGTCCGCCGGCGTGTTCGAGGGGGTCGGAGCCACGAACGCGTCCGATCGGATCGGCACGTCGTACTGCTCATCGGCGAGTGCGCGCATGCGGGCCAGGCTGCGTGCGTGGCCATCGGTCCCGTCGCGCTCGTCGAACGCGGCGGCGATGCGGTCCGCCGCCGACCAGGCGGACGCCGCGAGCTCGGCAGCGCTCCAGCGGCCCTCATGCTCTCCGAAGAAGGGGACGAGCGCGGGCGACTCCGCTCCGCGCACGGGGGTGTCGCCGTGGCCCACTGCCGTGACCCGATCCAGGGCGACGGCGAGGGCGGCGAGGGCGGCGAAGTGCGCGTCGACGTTCAGCCCGTCATGGGCGAGCCAGGCGATGTGCTTCTCGACGAGTGCGAGTGCACGGGCCTCGTTGCCGGTGAGCGCCGTGAACACGATGTTGTTGGCGACGATGCGCAGGTTGTCGGGGTTGTCCTTGGCCAAGCGGTAACTGCGCAGGTGCGCGGTCTTCGCCTCGTCGAAGCGTCCGGCCCGGAGGTACGGGAGGAGCACGCGCGAGAGGGCGTGCTCCGGCTCCTCGCCGCACGAGAAGCCGCCCTCGATCATCTCCTCCACCAGGACGATGGCCTCGGCGTCGCGGTCGGTGTCCGCGAAGAAGCCCGCGATCTGGCTCCGGCCGCAGGCGTCGCAGTGGCTGTGGTCGTCGCGCGGCGTGGCCTCCAGCTGCACCCGCAACGCCTCGGCCTCGTCCATGCGTCCGGCATCCCAGGCATCCTCGAAGCGGGCGGTGAGCACACCGCTCACTCCGAGGCCGCCGGCGCGGTAGTGCTTCTCCATGTCATCGAGCACCGCGGCGATCTGCTCCTGGGAGAACGCCGGCGAAGAGCGCAGGGATGACGCCATCCACTTGAACTGCCACATCAGGTCGGCGCCGCCGTTGTCGAGGTCGGCGGGGAATCGCTGCGGGTCGGCCTCGTGGTGCGCGAGGCACCAGGCGAACGAGTTCAGCATCACATCGGTCGCGCCGCCCATGTTCGCCGACGCCGTCTGCCGCATCCGTGCCTCGTACTCGAGCCGCTCATCGCCGATCTCGATCGCGAGAGCCACCGCTTCCGCGACGAGGGCCTGCTCGGCGGGCCCCCACGGGGTGCGGTCGATCTCCTCGATCAGCTGCTGGAAGCGCTTCTTCGGACGTGCCATGGGGGATCCTTCGGTGGGATGTGTCAGCGGCCTTCGACGAACGGGATCTGGTCCCCTTCGATGCCGGCTGAGAGGGAGACGAGGTCGGCGAGTGCGCTGGTCATCAGGGCACGATCGGCGTCGGCGAGCGGATGGTGCCCGGCGAGCAGCGCCTGGATGTAGAGCAGCTGCACGGTGCGGGCGAAGACGGCGTCGTCCTGCACGCGAACCAGGGCGCGAACCACCCGGTTCGACCAGTTCAGGCACAGGCGGGCGCGGAGGTCGTCCTCGCGCGCCGAGGACATCGTCTTGTCGATGCGGTCCAGCACGCCGCCCCAGAGCGCGCCCGTGACGCCCTTGGTGCGTCCGCGGTCGATCGCGCGCAGCACCTCAGGGTCGGCGACGTAGAGTCCGGCGAGGTCGGGGCGGTCGATCGAACGCACGACCACCGAGCAGTCGGACGCGGCCAGTACAGCGCCCGCACGCGTCTCCAGGGCGACGGCGGCGTCGCGGTCGTCGAGCGGGGGAGGGTCGAGGCGGTCGAGCTCTCCGGTGACGTCGACCTTCTCGACGGTGACGTGCGGGTAGAGGTCGGGCAGCATCCGGATCAGGTCGGCGTCGTAGAGGTATCCGCCGTTGACGAGCACCTCGTCGGCGGGGGAGATGCCGGCCACCTGGCGGAACTCGTCGACGGTCTGCGCATACCGCACGTGCGGGTATCGCTCCGCGAGGTCGCCGATCCGCATCGTGCCGTGCGTGGTCTCGACGGTCAGCCAGCGCGAGATGAAGTGGGCAAGCTCCTCGTCGTGGCGCACGAGCGACTTGAGCCCGACCTCGTGCACGGCCACGAACTGCGCGAGACGATGCGGCTCGCTCAGGCCCAGCTCCAGGACCCAGCGGCGGATGCCGGCGCCGAGCTGTTCACGCACGCGCTCGAGCGCCGCGTCCTCGACCAGAGACTCCCGGCTTGCGGTGGGCGCGAGCCCGGTGGAGTCGATCACGGCGCGGACGAAGAACGCCCACTCGGGGAGCACGTCGTCGACGCGCTCGGAGAGCAGCATCCGTCCCAGATACATGCGCGTCGCCTGACGCGCACCCGGCGGCGGGGCGTAGGGCAGCACGTACGCGAGGCCGCGGGTCCCGGTGGCGGGCTCGCCCAGCTCGATCACGTCGAGCGGCCCCGCGCCGAGGAGGTCGCGCCCATACAGCACGGCGGCCTCGGGGTCGCGGGCGGCGTCGAGGAACGGCGCATCCCTGGTGATGTCGATGTCGCCGCCGGGGCCGTCGAGCGTGACCCGCACGGGCAGGAATTCGCCGAACGTGGTGGCGAGTTCGTGCACGGCGGCAGGGCGCAGGAGCTCGTCGGCGTCGAAGCGCGGCACGAGGTGCACGCTGGTGCCGATGGGAAGCTCCTCCTCGATCTCGGCCACCTGGAACGTGCCGTCGGCGCTTCCCGTCCATTCGACCGACGCGCCGCCGCGGGCGCTGCGGGAGCGGATGACGATGGTGTCGGCGACCATGAAGCAGCTGAGCAGGCCGATCCCGAACTGGCCGAGGTAGTCGCTGCGGGGAAGGTCGAAGATGTCGCGCTTGGAGCTGCGCCCGACAGTGGCCAGCAGATCCGCGACCTCCGTCGCGGTGAGACCCACGCCGTCGTCGCGCAGCACGAACTCGCCGTTCTCCGCGGTCAGCGGGGTGATCCGGATGCGTCCGCCTCCGCCGTCGACCTCGCGGCGTGCGGTGATCGCGTCGCGGGCGTTCTGCAGGAGCTCCCGCAGGTACACCCGGGGACTGGAGTAGATGTGTCTGCTGAGCAGATCGACCACACCGCGCAGATCCACCTGGAACTGCTGCACCTCAGCGCTCACCGGCGCTCCCTCCTCCTGCATACGCTCGCTGAGCCTAACAAGAACACGCCTTCGCGATCCCGGTTCGGCGCCACCGGATCGATGCCGTATGCTTGTGGGGCAGTTGTTCTCTGCATTCTTTCGCCATGCCTGGGGTCTCCCGATCACAGTCACGGTGGCAGAGTGGAGAGAGAACCCCGAGACCTCCCGGTCTCTAGGGCGGTAGCTCAATTGGCAGAGCAGCGGTCTCCAAAACCGCAGGTTGCAGGTTCGATTCCTGTCCGCCCTGCGCGTCAGCGCAACGCTGACACACGAAAGGTACATTCAGGATGGATCAGGACGAACCGCGCGGCGAGGTCGTCGCGGCCGGCGCCACCCGCGAGAAGAAGGGCAACCCCTTCTCACGGTTCTTCGGGGGTATCGCCCTGTTCATCCGCCAGGTCATCGCCGAGCTCCGCAAGGTCGTCACTCCGACTCGCAAGGAGCTGTTCAAGTTCACCCTGGTGGTGCTCGTCTTCGTTCTGATCGTCATGGGCATCGTCTACGGCTTGGACACGCTGTTCGCGTTCTTGACGCACTGGGTGTTCGGAATCCCTGGCTGATGACCCCCGCGGCTCGCGCCGCAGCTATGGAGAAGAAACAACGTGTCTGAACGATATTCCGACGACGCCGACTGGGCGACCGCCGCAGAGCAGTCCAGCGAGGAAGACGAAGCCCAGGAGGGCAACGTCCTCGCCGAGGAAGAGCTCTCGGCCACTTCGGCCGAGCACGTCGCCGTCCACGTCGAAGACGAAGACGGCGAAGCGGATGACACGGCTGACATCGACATCGACATCGACGACCCGGAGGCGGACGCGATCGTGAACGACGCTCTGAACCTGGACGAAGCGGCTGAGTCTGAGGCTGCCGCTGAGGTCCTCAACGAATCTGTGGCCGAAGAGGCCGCCGACCTCGACGCGGCTGCGGCCGACGAGGTCACCCCCTACGACGGTCCGGATGTCAACGGCGACGAGGACTCCTCCGCCGATGACGAGGACTCCGCCGATGGCGACGACGAGGATGCAGAGGAAGACCCGTACGAGGCCTTCCGCATGGACCTCCGCATGCTCCCGGGCAAGTGGTACGTCATCCACTCCTACGCCGGCTTCGAGCGCAAGGTGAAGGCCAACATCGAGCAGCGCAAGTCGACGCTCGAGGTCGAGGACGAGATCTACCAGATCGAGGTCCCGATGGAAGACGTGGTCGAGATCAAGAACGGCCAGCGCAAGATGGTCACCCGCGTGCGCATCCCCGGCTACGTGCTGGTGCGCATGGAGCTCACGGAAGACACCTGGTCGGTCGTGCGTCACACCCCGGGTGTCACCGGCTTCGTGGGCAACGCCCACAACCCCACGCCGCTGCGCTTCGAAGAGGCCTTCAACATGCTGAAGTCGCTCGTCGAGGTCAAGGACGTCCCCACGGCCAAGAACATCGCGTCGAAGGGCGGCGTCGCCGTCGCTCGTCCGCTGCCGGCCGAGGTCGACTTCGAGGTCGGCGAGACCATCACGATCAAGGAGGGCTCGTTCGCGGGTCTTCCCGGTTCGATCAGCGAGATCAAGCCCGAGAGCGGCAAGCTCACGGTGCTCGTCTCCCTCTTCGAGCGCGAGACCCCGGTCGAGCTGTCGTTCGACCAGGTCACCAAGATGGTCTGACCCACACATCCTCACGAGAACGGCCGTCCCTTCCGGGGCGGCCGTTCTTGCGTTCGCTCCCTTCTCGCGAGGGGTCAGAACACGCCGCAGCACGTCGGGCGATTGCGGCGTGTCTTGGCTCCTCAGCTCGGGGCGATGCGGCGTTCGTGCTGTGCGGCAGGATCGGGTAGACTTACGTGGTTTGTGTGCCGCTTCGGCGTGCGCAGAGACGACCACGCTCCGGAAACGCCGGATCTGTGGGAGAAGCGGATGCTCCGGCATCCGATTCGAAGAAAGGAAAGAGAATGGCACCGAAGAAGAAGGTGACCGGCCTGATCAAGCTTCAGATCAACGCCGGTGCAGCCAACCCGGCGCCGCCGATCGGCCCCGCGCTCGGTCAGCATGGCGTCAACATCATGGAGTTCTGCAAGGCGTACAACGCCGCGACCGAGTCGCAGCGCGGCAACGTCATCCCCGTCGAGATCACCGTCTACGAGGACCGCAGCTTCACCTTCGTCCTGAAGACCCCGCCGGCGGCGGAGCTCATCAAGAAGGCCGCAGGCGTCCCCAAGGGCTCTGCGACCCCGCACACCGTCAAGGTCGCGAAGATCACCAAGGACCAGGTCCGCCAGATCGCCGAGACCAAGCAGGCCGACCTGAACGCGAACGACATCGAGGCCGCGATCTCGATCATCGCCGGCACCGCCCGCTCCATGGGCATCACGGTCGAGGGCTGAGGAGAATAATCATGGCTACCAAGTCCAAGGCTTACAAGGCTGCCGCCGAGAAGATCGAGGCAGACCGTTTCTACACCCCGACCGAGGCAGTCGCCCTCGCGAAGGAGACCGGCTCGTCGAAGTTCGACTCGACCGTCGAGGTCGCGCTGAAGCTCGCCGTCGACCCCCGCAAGGCAGACCAGATGGTGCGCGGCACCGTCATCCTGCCCCACGGCACCGGTAAGACCGCCCGCGTCATCGTCTTCGCCACCGGCCCCGCGGCCGAGGCAGCGATCGCCGCAGGTGCAGATGAGGTCGGCGGCGCCGAGCTCATCCAGAAGGTCGCCGATGGCTGGACCAACTTCGACGCCGCCGTCTCCACCCCGGAGCTCATGGGCCAGGTCGGTCGTCTCGGAAAGGTGCTCGGACCGCGTGGTCTGATGCCGAACCCGAAGACCGGCACCGTGACCCCGAACCCGGCCAAGGCCGTCGAGGAGATCAAGGGCGGAAAGATCGAGTTCCGCGTCGACAAGCACGCCAACGTGCACTTCGTCGTCGGCAAGGCATCGTTCACCGCTGAGCAGCTCGACGAGAACATCGGCGCAGCGCTCGAGGAGATCGTCCGCCTCAAGCCGTCGAGCTCGAAGGGCCGTTACATCCAGAAGGGTGCGGTGTCGACCACGTTCGGCCCCGGCATCCCGCTGGACGTCAACTCCATCTGACGCTTCGACAAGCTCAGCGACCCAGTCGCAGAGGAACGCCCCCGGGTCCGCCCGGGGGCGTTCCTGCGTTCCATCCCGCGCGAAACGAAACGTCATCGGATGCGGAGACGCGGCCCCGTCCGCGTACTGTGAGGGAGTTCCCGCGACGGTCGCGTAAACTCGCACCGCGCTTCTCACCCCAGGAGGGTCCATGTCCCGTCGTCTCATCGCCGTCACCGCACTCGTCGTCGCCGCCGCGGCGCTCACCGCCTGCAGCGGGTCGAGCACGCCCGCCAGCACATCCGACGGCGCAGAGGGTTCCGACTTCGGGTTGGTGCAGGAGGGCACGCTCACGGTCGCGACCGAGGGCACATACCGCCCCTTCAGCTTCCACGGCGACGGCGGCTCGGGCGACCTCACCGGCTTCGACGTGGAGATCATCCAGGCCGTCGCCGACAAGCTCGGCCTCGAGGTGAAGTTCCAGGAGACGCAGTGGGATGCGATCTTCGCGGGCCTCGACGCGGGACGTTTCGACGTCATCGCCAACCAGGTCTCGATCAACGACGAGCGCGAGGCGAAGTACCTCTTCAGCGCCCCGTACACGGTCTCGCCCGGCGTCATCGTCGTGGCCGAGGACGACGACTCGATCTCCTCGTTCGACGACCTCGACGGCAAGACCACCGCACAGTCGCTCACCAGCAACTGGTACGAGCTGGCCACCGACTCGGGTGCGAAGGTCGAAGCGGTCGAAGGCTGGGCGCAGGCGGTGGAGCTGCTGCGCCAGGGCCGCGTGGACGCGACGGTCAACGACAAGCTGACCTTCCTCGACTACGAGACCACCAACAGCCCGACCGGACTGAAGATCGCCGCCGAGACGGATGAGGCCGGCAAGCAGGCTTTCGTGTTCACCCAGGACAAGGAGGCGCTCGTCGAGGCCGTCGACGGTGCCCTCGAAGAGCTCCGCGCTGACGGGACCCTGGCCGAGATCAGCGACAAGTACTTCGGCGAAGACGTCACGAAGTAGTCGATGGAGAGCCCCTGGCAGCTGTTCTTCGATTCGCTCGGGCCGATCGCCTGGGCGGGTCTGACGGCGACGGTGCCCCTGGCCCTGTTGTCGTTCGTCCTGGGGCTCGTCATCGCCGTCGGCGTCGCACTGATGCGGATCTCGGTGCACCCGGTCGTCTCCGGCGTCGCCCGGTTCTACATCTCGGTGATCCGCGGCACGCCCATGCTCGTGCAGCTGTTCGTGATCTTCTACGGCATGCCGTCGATCGGGATCACGCTCGACCCCTGGCCCAGCGCCATCATCGCGCTCTCGCTCAACGTGGGCGGCTACGGCGCCGAGGTGGTGCGCGCGGCGATCCTCTCGGTCCCGAAGGGGCAGTGGGAGGCGGCGTACACGGTCGGGATGAACCGCACCCGCACGCTGACCCGGATCATCCTGCCTCAGGCGGCACGTGTGTCGGTGCCGCCGCTGTCCAACACGTTCATCTCGCTCGTCAAGGACACCTCTCTCACCTCGCTGATCCTGGTGACGGAGCTGTTCAAGGTGGCGCAGCAGATCGCTGCGACGACCCTCGAGTTCATGGTGGTCTACCTCGCCGCGGCGCTGGTGTACTGGGTGTTCTGCCTGGTGCTCTCCTTCGGTCAGAGTGCTCTCGAAAGGAGGCTCGACAGCCGTGTCGCCCACTGACAACGCACCCGAACCGCTCCTCACAGCCCGCGGTCTGCGCAAGAGCTTCGGAGACAACGAGGTGCTGCGCGGCATCGACCTGACGCTGCATCGCGGCGAGGTCGTCGTCCTCATCGGTCCGAGCGGTTCAGGGAAGACGACGGTGCTGCGCGCGCTCAACGGCCTCGAGACCCCCGACGCGGGAACCATCGCCGTCGCGGGAGGGCCCGCGATCGACTTCGCACCCGCCGCCAAGCCCGGGAACCGCGAGCAGAAGCAGAAGCGGCTCGCCCTGCGCGACCGGTCGGCGATGGTGTTCCAGCATCACAATCTCTTCCCGCACCTCACTGTCCTCGAGAACGTGATCGAGGGACCGTGGCGGGTGCAGGGGCGTCCCAAGGCCGAGGTCGTGACCGACGCTCTCCTCCTGCTCGACCGCGTGGGCCTGGCAGACAAGGCGCACGCGCGCCCGCATCAGCTCTCGGGTGGTCAGCAGCAGCGCGTCGGCATCGTGCGGGCGCTCGCGCTCAAGCCCGACCTGCTGCTCTTCGACGAGCCGACCAGCGCGCTCGACCCGGAGCTGGTGGGGGAGGTGCTGCTAGTGATCAAGGAGCTGGCGGATGAGAACTGGACCATGGCAGTCGTGACGCACGAGCTGAGCTTCGCGCGCGAGGCAGCCGATCATGTGCTGTTCATGGATGCCGGTGTGGTCGTGGAGCAGGGCCCGCCGGCCGAACTCTTCCGCGCGCCGAAGCACGAGCGCACGCAGCGTTTCCTCACGCGCATCATGCGTCCGCTCGACGGCGCCTGATCCCGCCCGGACCTCGCCCTGCGTGCGGAACGGTGGAAGGATGCCGTGATGGGCACCGTCGACGACTACCTCGAAGAACTCCTCCCTGCGGACCGCGACGCGATCGAGCGGGTCTATGCGGTCGCGCGACGGGAGGCGCCGGACGCGGAGCAGGGCAAGGGCTACGGGATGCCGGCCCTCGTGTATCGAGGCAAGCCGCTCCTGTCCGTGATGCGCGCCAAGAAACACATCGGGATCTATCCCTTCAGCCCGGATGCGGTTGCGGCAGTTGCGAGCGCGCTGGAGGGGGAGCCGGGAGTGAGCGTCGACAAGGGGACCATCCGGTTCCAGCCGGAGCATCCGATTCCCGACGACGTGCTCGACCGCCTGGTCAAGGCCCGGCTCGCCCAGATCGACGGCAGCTGATCCGTCAGCCGCCCAGCACCGGCAGCACGAGGCTGATGGCGATGGCGATCATCACCACAGCGATCACCGCATCCAGGATGCGCCAGGAGCGCTGCGTGCGCAGCCAGCGACCCAGATAGCGCGCGCCGAACCCCAGAGCCGTGAACCACAGCAGGCTGGCAGCCATGGCCCCGCCCGCGAAGAGCCAGCGGTCGTCGCCGTGCGTCGCCGCGATCGAGCCGAGCATGAGCACCGTGTCGAGGTAGACGTGCGGGTTCAGCCACGTGAGGGCGAGCGTGGTCAGGATCACGGGCGCCAGGCGGGTGCGGGTGGCGGTCGCCGTTGAGCCGACCGATGTCGTCGACCCGGGGCCGGGGCCGGGGGCATCCGCGACGTCCACCTGAAGCTCTTCGCCGCCGCGCCAGGCCCGCCGAGCGGCCAGGATGCCGTAGCTCAGCAGGAAGAGCGCCCCCGCCCAGCGGGCCACGACGATGAGCCACGGGGCGGCCGACAGCACGAATCCGAGTCCGGCGACGCCGGCGGCGATGAGCGCGGCATCCGACAGGGCGCAGATGATCACGACAGCCCATACGTGCTCGCGGCGGATCCCCTGGCGCAGCACGAAGACGTTCTGCGCGCCGATGGCGACGATGAGGGAGAGGCCGAGTCCGAGGCCGGCGAGAACGGTGAGCATGGTTCCAGCCTAGGAATCCCCCAGCATGAAGAGAAGCGAAGATTCCTTCTGTGCCGTTAGCATCGCTAATGTGAGGATCGATCCCGAACTGGCCGCCACGCTCGCCGCGATCGTCGACGAGGGCACACTGGATGCCGCGTCGAGGCGACTGCAGATCACGCCGTCGGCGGTGAGCCAGCGCCTGAAGACATTGGAGCAGCAACTCGGTCGGATCCTGGTGGTGCGGACGAAGCCCGCGCGGCTGACCGAGGCGGGAGAGGCCGTCGTCCGTCTGGCCCGCCAGATCGCGCTGCTCGAACATGACGCGCTCATCGGGGTGGGCATCGATGAGGTGGCGGGCAGTCGGCGGATCACCATCCCGCTCGCCGTGAACGCCGACTCGATGGCGACGTGGTTCCTCGCGCCACTGTCCCGGCTCGCGGCCGGCCACGACATCGACTTCGACCTGCACCGCGACGACCAGAACTTCACCGCGCGGCTCCTGGAATCCGGCACCGTGATGGCCGCGGTCACGAGCGAGGCCGCGCCGGTCGCCGGATGCTCGGTGTCGCCCCTCGGCGTGCTCGAGTACCGGGCGATGGCGGAATCGGGATTCGCATCGCGGTGGTTCCCTGACGGGGTGACGGCGGATGCCCTGACAGCCGCACCGTTCGTCGACTTCGACAGGCGGGACACACTGCAGCACGAGTGGCTCCGGGCGATGTCCGTCGATGAGGCGGGGGTGCCGCGGCACTACGTCCCGGCATCGCACGACTATGCGGTCGCCGTCGCGCTCGGGCTCGGGTGGGGGATGGTCCCGCTCCTGCAGCAGTCGTCCGGGCTGGTCCCGCTGGGTGGCCCGACCCTTCGCGTCCAGCTTTATTGGCAGCAGTGGAACCTGCGATCGGAGATGCTCGACACCATCGCCGCCGAGGTCGCCCTCGAAGCGCGCCGCGTGCTCGCCGAGGGGCCCGTCACTCGGCCGCGGTCGCGTCCGGGCTCGCGCCCGAAGCCAGGGCGTGGAGCAGACGGGTGAGGCTGCCGATGTCGGCGAGGCTCCAGTCTTCGAGCGTGCGCAGCAGCCTGCCCTCCTGAGGGAGCCGCGCGGCCGCGAGGCGCTCTTCGCCCAACGGGGTGAGCTGCAGCAGGAAGGAGCGTCCATCCGCGGGATCGGTCGAGCGCTCGACGAGCCCGAGCTCCTCGAGTTCCCGCACCATCCGGCTGACCTGGCCCTTGTCCAGCAGCATCCGCTCGGACAGCGCCGACACCGTGACCGTCTCGCATCGCGCGATCGTGGTGAAGGTCTTGTACGCGCCGGGCAGCAGACCGGGGCTCACGCGATTCGCGTTCTCCGAGATCACACGGCGGAAGTGCGTGATCAGCTCGCCGAACTCCGCCTCGAGGGCGCGGACCGCAGTGGCCCGCGCCTCGGGGGTATCGGAGAGGTGATCAGCGTCCGGCATCGGAGGCCGCATCGTCGTGGGCGTCGCGGGCGCGACCGACCACGCCGACGGTGCCCGTCGTCGGTGCACCGGAGAGCGCTGCGGCGTCGTCGATCGCGACGTCTGCCGCGTCGTCGACCGGGGTGCCGCTGCCGTCTGCGGCTGCATCCGACTTCGCTGCATCCGCCTGTGCGCGCTCGGTCGTCGTCATCGTGGTGAGCGGACGGTTCGGCAGGAACAGGATCGCGATGAGGCTGATCACCGCGAGCGGGATGCCGATCAGGAAGGCGTGCGAGATGGCCTGTGCGTAGAAGTCCTCGACGATCGAGCGCACCGGCTCCGGCAGCAGCCGGACCTCGGGCAGCGTTCCGCTGGAGAGCTGAGCTGCGACCTCGGCGCCCTTGTCGCCCAGCTTCGCGATCGCGGTGCCCAGGCGCTCCTTCCCGTCGCTGAACAGGCCGGTGAGGCTGTTCGCGAGCACGGCGCCCATGACCGAGACGCCGACCGTGCCGCCGAGGCTGCGGAAGAAGGTGACGCCCGAGCTGGCGACACCCATCTCACTCGGCTTCGCGACGTTCTGCACGATGAGGACGAGGTTCTGCATGGTCATGCCGACACCGGCGCCCATCACGAACATGTAGATCGAGACGAGGACGAAGTTCGTGTCGTAGTGCAGCGTCGACAGCATGACGGAACCGGCGATCAGCAGCACGGAGCCGAGGATCAGGTAGCCCTTCCACTTGCCGAAGCGGGTCACGAGCTGGCCGATCACCATCGACGAGATCAGGAGGCCGGCCATCATCGGCAGCGTCATGAGCCCCGCCTCCGTGGGCGTGGCGCCGCGCGAGAGCTGCATGTACTGCGCGAGGTACACCGAGGTGCCGAACATCGCGACGCCGATGGAGATCGAGGCCAGCACCGACAGCGTGAAGGTGCGACCGCGGAACAGCGTGAGCGGGATGAGCGGCTCGCGCACCTTGAGCTCGACGATGATGAAGGCGATGGCCGAGACGATCGCGCCGCCGACCATGAGCACGGTCTCGGTGCTCCACCAGTCGAACGTCGAGCCGGCGTTCGTGATCCAGATGAGGATCAACGAGACTGCAGCCGAGAGCAGCACGATGCCGACGTAGTCGATCGAGACCTTGCGGGTGCGCTCGGTGCTGATGTGCAGCGTCTTCTGCAGGATGATCAGCGCGGCGACGGCGAAGGGGAGCGCGACGAAGAAGTTCCAGCGCCAGTTCGCGACGTCGGTGATCCAGCCGCCGAGCAGCGGACCGCCCACGGTGGCGACGGCCATCACGGCGCCGAACAGCCCCATGTACCGGCCGCGCTCGCGCGGGCTGATGATGTCGGCCATGATGACCTGGCTGAGGGCGGCGAGTCCGCCACCGCCGATGCCCTGGATCGCCCGGAAGGCGATGAGGGTGTTCGTGTCCTGCGCGAAGCCGGCGGCGGCGGTCGCACCGACGAAGATCACGATCGCGATCTGGATCAGCAGCTTGCGGTTGAAGAGGTCGGCGAGCTTGCCCCAGATCGGGGTGGAGATCGCGGTGGTGAGCAGGGTCGCCGTGATGACCCAGGTGTAGGCGGCCTGGTCGCCGCCGAGGTCGTGCACGATGACGGGCATCGAGGTGGAGACCACCGTGGTGGCGATCATCGAGACGAACATGCCGAGCAGGAGACCGGTGAGGGCTTCCAGCACCTGGCGATGCGTCATCTTGACGGGAGAGTCCGTGGTCATGCGAGACCTTTCGCGGTCGGAAGGGAGGATGCCGCGACAGCTCTGGCGCGCACGAAATGGTTGAACTGGGTCAACTATATCGCAATCGTTGATCTACATCAACCATCGCGGGATGGCGTCTCGAAGTGCGCGCGATGTGCGGGCAACGTGCGCGAAATCGCCTTGTTCTGTGGGAAGGCGTCAGTGAGGATGAGGGCACGGCGGGGATGCCGGGGCCACCGCGAGGAGGCCGTTCCCAAGCATTCACGCGGAACGCCTGATTCCTGAGGGGGACTCCGATGGCTGCCAAAGACACGAAGCGCAAGGTTCTCGCCTTTCTGGCGGGTGGACTCGTTCTCGGGGTGGGGGCGGCGGTCACGCTCGCCGCCTGGAACGACTCCGAGTTCGCGAACGGGACCTTCACCGCCGGCTCCTTCACGTTCACGGGGTCGACGGATGGGACGACGTTCAGTGACCATGCCACCGACGATGCGGCAGCTGCGCTGACCTTCGAGCTCGACCCGACGAACCTCAGCCCGGGGGATGTGGTCTACGCGCCCTACGCCCTGCGGCTCGGCGGCACCTACGACGCGACGCTCGACTCGGTGGCCCCGGTGGGAGCGGGCGACTTCGCCACCGCCGGCAAGCTGACCTACGGCATCGTGTCGACGGGGGCGACCTTCGGATGCGATGCGACCGCGTTCGCCGCGGGAACCGCAGTGCCCGCGACGATGACTCCCGGAACGGACGTCAACCTGTGCATCCAGGTCACCGCCGCCTCCGGTGCGGGCGGGATCGAACAGGGCGACACGGGGACCGTCACATGGCAGTGGAACGCGACCTCGGTGCAGCCGTAGCGCCCACCCGTCGCTCCTTGCGTGCATCCGTCCGTTCGAAGCCCTCGCGCACCTTTCGACGCGTGCGGGCGCTGCTCGCCGGCGGGCTGGTGCTCGGCGTCGGCGCGACGATGACGATCGCGGCGTGGACCGACCAGGAACTCGCGACGACCACGGTCAGCGCGGGGAGCTTCTCGATCGCATCGCGGTCGGATCAGGGAGCGTTCGTCTCGCACGGTCCCACCGAGACCGTGCTCACCGTGCCCCTCGACGCATCGGGCCTCTACCCCGGGGTGAAGAAGGCGGCGTACGTGCAGGTGCAGGCATCGGGCACCCTGGGCGGCACCGTCAACCTCACCGGAGTCGCGGTGACGAACAACGCGGGCACGACGCCGACCGGAGCCGACCTCGCGCTGCAGAATGCGATCAGGGTCAACATCGCCGTGGTCGCGGCACCCGCCAACTGCACGACGGGTGCCACCGCGGCGGCCGCGCTGACCGCTGTTCCCGCGCTTCCCCCGCAGACCCTGACCGTGACCCCGCTCAACACGATCACGTACTGCATCGTGCTCGAGCTGCCGGCGGACGCGACTGGAACGGCGCAGGGCGGCACCGTCAAACCGACCTGGACCTTCACCGGAAGCACGAGCTGAGCGACGACATGGCCACCATCGCACGCGGCGCCCGCGCAGTGGGACGCGGAGTGCGCGAGGTGCTGCTCACCCTGGCG
This sequence comes from Microbacterium sp. GQ128, assembly GCF_059758615.1. NCBI lineage: Bacteria > Bacillati > Actinomycetota > Actinomycetes > Micrococcales > Microbacteriaceae > Microbacterium > Microbacterium sp. GQ128. The sequence continues at coordinate 83,047 of NZ_JCAXDY010000004.1, read as the reverse complement.
GCAGTCGGGGGCGTGATCTGCATCGTGCTCGTGATCCTGGCGTTCACCGGCGGCTATTCGCTCATCATGTTCAAGACCGGGTCGATGACTCCGACCATCCCGGCGGGGTCCGTCGCCCTCGTTCAGAAGATCCCCGCCTCCGACATCGCCGTCGGTGATGTCGTGACGGTGGACCGGGATGCGGCCCTGCCGATCACGCACCGCGTCATCGGCATCGAGCCGGCGGATGCGGGCGACATCCGGACCATCACCATGAAGGGCGATGCGAACGACGTCGAGGATCCGGCGCCGTACACGGTTTCCGATGTCCGTATCGTCCGCGGCTCGGTGCCCGCTCTCGCGAACGTGATCGTCCGGTTCGGCAGCCCGTGGGTGCTCGGCGGGGTCACGCTCGGCGCATCGCTGCTGGTGGTCTGGGCATTCTGGCCGCGGAGGGAGCGCGCGGCGGCGGAGGGATCCTCCGGGGGCGTCGTAGAGCCAGCGGCTGACGAAGAGCCCGCGGCTACGGAGGCGCTGGTCGCGGCGGGAACGCGGCGCAGGGATCGACGCTCATGAGACGCCTGAGCGCTGGAGTCGCCGTGCTCGCCTTGCTGCTCGGCTCGGCCGCTCCGGCCTGGGCGGCACCCACCACGGAGATCATCCAGGGGCGCATCCTGCGGCTCGTCTCGGTCGCGGACTGGGAAGCCGCCGGATCCCTGCTCCCCGGGCAGCAGGTGCGATGGGACGTCGCGGTCAGCGCAGAGGCGCCCGATCCGGGGATCGTCACGATCGCTCTGAGTGCCACGGGTGACGCGCCGCTCGTCCTCGACGTGTCGATCTGTGTGCGCGAATGGCAGGAGAGCCGGTGCCCGGGTGGCGCCATGGTGGAGCGCTCGGCATGGCCGATCCCGCGCGACGGTGGGGAGGTGCAGCTCGGCGAAGTCGCCGACACCGACGTCGCGCATGTGCGGCTCTCCATCGGGCTCGGTGAGGGCGCGGGCGCGGGCTCGACGAACGTCCGGCTCCATGCCAGCGGTGTCGGAGAAGACGTGACAGTGGGCCCCAGTGGGGGACTGGCTGCGACCGGAGCATCGCCGCTGCCGCCCTGGGCGCTCGCCGGAGGGGCTGCGCTGGTCGTCGTCGGCATCCTGCTCGTCGCTCGTCGTCGTGTCGTCGCGATCGCCGTCGTTCCGCCTGAACCGGGCGGTGACCGGTGAGCCCGGCGAAGCGCCTGCGTTCGGCGGGCGCCGTGCTCGGGATCTCGCTGCTGGTCGCCGTCGGTCTCGTCCCGACCGTCCCCTCGACCGAGGCGGCGTGGACCGACGCCGAGCGGGCGACCGCGACGGGAACCTCGATCAACATCCCCGAACCCATCGCCTCGGTTTCCCCGGGGTGCGTGGCCAGCAGCGGGCTGCTGGGCGCCAACCCCCGGGTGACCATCTCGTGGCGGGCGCCCGCCGCCGCGACGGGGTACGACCTCACGAAGGCGGAGTTCGGGCAGATCGCCAATCAGGGACTCCTCGAGCCGATCCTGAGCAACCTTCTCGGCAACGTCCAGACGTCGGGGAACGCGGCCGCCTACGTCACGGTCATCGACGGCGGGCTGCTCACGGGGCTCCTCGGGGCGACGAAGACCTTCGGCATCCGCTTCATCGGGCCGGGCGGGTGGCGGTCGGACTGGCTCGTCGCGAACGCGAGCATGGGGCTCCTCGGCGCGAACCCGCAGTGCGCGATGGCCACAGCGCGCAGCTATTAGGCGGAAGCAGACGGCTCAGTCGGCGAGTGCCAGCGCGCGGAACGCGTCGCGTTCGCGGAGCTGCTCGCGGCGGCTGGCCGCGGCGTCATCCGGGGTCCTGCTCGGAACCTGCCGACCGGTGGTGCGTCGGTAGAGCTCGTCGATCAGGTTGGTGGCGAGGCCGACCAGCTTGGCGATCTCGCGGTCGTCGCGGTCGATCCATACGCAGCGCGGCTCGTCGTGGATCGGGGCGAAGTCGACGTGCTCCTCCCAGACGAACAGCGTCCGCTCGGCACCGAGGACGTGCTGCTGCCACCAGATCTGGCGGAGGTAGGTGCGGGGGATGCCGCGGAACGCCTTGTTCGTCGTCTTGATCTCGGCGAGCTTCACGCGCCCCTCGGCGTCGACCGCGATGCCGTCGGGTGTGGCGAGGTGACGGTGCTCGATCTCGGCGCGGAACAGGGCGGACGAGGGGAGGATGCCGTGGGTCGCTGCCACCCATGCGGCGATCTCGGGTTCCCGTCGCCGGCCGTGGTCGGTGTAGGCGTTGCCGCCGAAGCGGGGGCCTCCGCCGAGCTTGGAGTCCGCGGCGCGGGCGATCGACTTCTCGGAGGTGAGCCCGGCGACGTCGGTGGCGGTGATGCCGCGGGATCGTGCCCGCATCCACGCCACGCGGTCGCGAGAGTCCGCGACGATGCGTGCAGCGAGTTCCGGGGTCACCTTACGACCCTAACCCCGCCCGCCGACCCTCCCGTCCCCACACGCCGCCCTCCCGCCTCCCCACCCCGCTCCGCCTCTCTTCTCCTCGCTCCCTCTTCCTCCCGAGGTCGAGCGGCCCCTTTCCGTGCGACCCGTCCCTTTGCGTGCGCACGCAAAGGGACGGGTCGCACGCAAGGGGCCGGGTCGACATGTGTACAGCGCTCCTCCACAAGGCGAATGACGGCGGGGATCTCCACGGAGCGCGCTTGGAGGGGCCTTGCAGGGTGACGGGAGAGGGCAGGATCGCGAGATGCGCCAGGCGACGCTCGACCAGATCACGGACATGCTCATCAGCCGACGGCGGCTCGATCAGGAAGGGTGGACCTCGCGCACGCTGCGGGCCGCCGTGGAAGCACGTCGATTGCACCGCGTGCGACGCGGGTGGTTCATCGAGATGACGCGGTGGAAGGACCTCCAGCCCGAGTCCCGGCATCGCGCCGAGGTCGTCGCTGCCGCGCTCGCAGCGGCGGGTAGTGACCCGATCTTCTCCCACGTCTCGGCCGCTGTGCTCTGGGGATTGCCGTTGTTCCGGCATAGGCCGGAGCGTGTGCACGTCCTGACCCGGCCGAACCGCAGACACAGCACAGCGGGGCTGCTCCGCCACGAGGGGGCGCTGGCGGACGCCGACATCGATGAGATCGACGGTCTCCGCTGCACGTCGCTCTCGCGCACCGTCTTCGATGTCGTTCGTACGGTCGGCCCGGAGACCGCCATCGCGCTCGCGGACGCAGCCGTCGCGCGTGTCGGTGGCGAACCATGGGGATACGACGACGATGCGGCGGGGGAGATGCACGCCGATCTCGAGGCCAGAGTGCGCGCCACCGGTGTTCGTGGAATTCTCCAGGCGCGCCGCACCGTCACCCTGGCGGATGGACGGGCGCAGTTGCCGCTGGAGAGTCTCACGAGATATCGGCTCTTCCAGCTCGGTTTCGCACGCCCCCGTCTGCAGGTGCCGGTGCGGCGTTCGGACGGCGGGAACTTCTGGATGGACATCGCCGTCGACCAGGCGGAGGTCTTCATCGAGTGCGATGGGCGAGGGAAGTACACGGACCACGAACTGCGCGCTGAACGGAGCGCGGAGCGTGTGGTTCTGGATGAGAAGGCGCGGGAGGACTGGGTGCGCGCTGTCACCGGCTGGCGGGTCGTGCGCGTGATGACCGAGCACGTCGCAAGCCTGGATGCTGCAGCCGCGTACTTCCGCGCGGTCGGCCTCTTCTCCCGAAATGCCCGCCCGTGATGTGCGTCGAGCTCGCCGACCCACCCCTCTGCGTTCGGTCCGGCCCCTTGCGTGCGCACGAAGAGGGGTGGGTCGAACGGAAAGGGGTGGCTCGGCGAAGAAGGAAAGAGGAGGGGAGGGAGGGAGGGGAGGGAGGGAGGGAGGGGGAGGGAGAGAGGGGGAGGGGGAGGGGGATTTGGGGGACGGGAGCGGGTGGGGTAGAGTTGTGACAACCGAAGACCGCTGGTCATCAGGCGTGCGCAATCACGCAGGATCGAAGCTCTGCACAGCAGGGGCCCGCGCAGGACACGAACTTCTCAAAGCTCCGTGCGCTTGCGCCGGAGCTTTTTTCTGTGCAGGTGGTCCAGGTCGGCGCCCCACCACCGTGCGGCGCCTCGTACACACCAAGGAGTGACCATGGCGCAGAAGGATGCATCGGTCGCCGAGCTCACGAAGTCATTCGAGAACTCGAACGCCGTCCTGCTGACCGAGTACCGCGGTCTGACGGTTGCCCAGCTCAAGGAGCTGCGCAACAGCATCCGTCAGGACGCTGAGTACGCCGTGGTGAAGAACACGCTGACCAAGATCGCCGCCAACAAGGCTGGCATCTCCGCGCTGGACGACGACCTCAAGGGTCCGTCGGCTGTCGCGTTCGTGCACGGTGACTTCGTCGCCACCGCCAAGGCTCTGCGTGACTTCGCCAAGGCCAACCCGCTTCTCGTGATCAAGTCCGGCATCTTCGAGGGCAACGCCCTCACCGCGGACGAGGTCAACAAGTACGCCGCGCTCGAGAGCCGTGAGGTTCTGCTGGCGAAGGCTGCGGGCATGATGAAGGCGACGATGGGCAAGGCTGCCGCCACCATCGATGCTCTTCGCGAAAAGCTGGAGACCGCAGAGGCCGCGTAAGCGACCTGCGATCTCGTCTACAAACCCCATCTATCTAGGAGATACATCATGGCTAAGCTCACCACTGAGGAGCTGCTCGAGCAGTTCGCCGGCCTGACCCTCGTCGAGCTCAACGACTTCGTCAAGGCGTTCGAGGAGAAGTTCGAGGTCACCGCTGCTGCTCCCGTCGCCGTTGCCGGTGCTGCGGGTGGCGCAGGCGCTGCTGAGGCTGAGGAAGAGAAGGACTCCTTCGACGTCATCCTCGAGGCTGCTGGCGACAAGAAGATCCAGGTCATCAAGACCGTCCGCGAGCTCACCTCGCTGGGTCTCGGCGAGGCCAAGGCTGTCGTCGACGGTGCCCCGAAGGCTGTCCTTGAGGGCGCCAACAAGGAGACCGCCGAGAAGGCCAAGGCTGCTCTCGAAGAGGCAGGCGCAACGGTTACCCTCAAGTAATCGCGACGCTCACGCGTTTCTGATCGAAGGCCCCGGGTTCGCCCGGGGCCTTCGTGCTTCCCCGGCGCTTCCCGAGCGGATCAGCGCGGCGGAGCGGTGGAGTTGCGCACCACCAGGGCGGACGCCGCGGCGAGGTGATCGAGCGGAGCATCCGGCCGGTCGATCCGCTGCATCAGGAGTCGCACGGCCTCGTGCCCCTGTTCGCGGGGTGATTGGCCGATCGTGGTCAGGGCGAACATGTCGGCGTGCTCGTGGTCGTCGATGCCCACCACGCTGAGTTCGGTCGGCACAGCGATGCCCAGGCGGCGAGCGGCGATGATCGCACCGATGGCCGCCTCGTCGCATACCCCGACGATCGCGGTCGGGCGGCTGCGACGGTCGCCGAGCAGCCCGGCTGTCGCCGTGAACCCTCCCGGCATGGTCGGTGCCGCGCCGACGATACGCGCGTGGGCCTCGAGGGCGGCGGCCTGCATGGCATCGTTGTAGCCGGCCAGACGCCGGGCATCCCCGAAGCTCTGCTCGGTGCCGTCCCCGGATCCGCCGACGAAGGCGATGTCGGTGTGGCCGAGTTCGATCAGATGCTCGGTGGCGATGCGCGCCGCAGCCGTGTCGTCGATCGAGACCGCGCTCGACCCGTCGCTGTACGGGCCCACGCTCACCAGCGGGCGCCCGGTGCGCTGCAGGCGCTCGAGCTCGCGCGCGCTGGGCTGGATGCCCACCGCGATGATGCCGTCGAAGCGCCGCCCCGGCAGTACGTTCTCGAACAGCCGCTCCCGGGTCTGCGAGCGCTCAGGTACCCCGTAGAGGGAGAGGTCGTAGTCGAGCGCGAACAGAGACTCCTGGATCCCCGCCAGCAGCTCGGCGAAGAACCAGCGGTCCACGGGCGGCATCACGACGCCGACGGTCTGCGTCCGACCGGTGGCCAGGCTCGTCGCGGAGGAGTGCGCGACATACGACAGCTCGCGGGCCGCATCCGCGACTCGGGCACGGGTGTCGTCCGAGACGTAGCCGCGTCCGCTCAGTGCTCGACTCGCGGTGGCCTTCGACACCCCGGCACGCGCAGCGACGTCTGCGATCGTGCTCATCGGTCCTCCTCGACCAGTTCACGCGGTTGCGCGGGTGGCGGCGCGGTGGCCGCGCCGGGTGACAGCGTAGTCGCCGAGGCGCTCAAAAGGAACCGGTTCCACACTGCGCGCGAGGGAGCGCTCCCACCGACGTCATGGAGGAGAGTCGAATGGTTGTGAGCTTGTGACCCTTCCGTGTTGTGCCGGGATATCGATCGCCAGTAGGTTGGCCTGGAATCGGTTCCCTACCGATGCCGCGGGGTGGCATCGCATCAGGTCGGGACCCTGTACTCGAAGAGGAGAATTCACATGGCTCTGTCACAGCGTTCCCGGCGTTACGCGCCGCTCGCCCTGCTGGGGGTCGCGGGCATCGCGCTCGCCGGATGCGGGGCTCCCGGTGGGACCTCCGGAGGCGGCGGAGGTGGCGCCGGAGACAACACCGTCACGATCTACGGCACGATCGTCGAGGGCGAAGCCGAACTCCTCGCGGAATCCTGGGCGGATTTCGAGAAGGAGAACGACATCGAGATCAAGTACGAGGGCAGCCAGGACTTCGAGACGCAGCTCGGCACCCGTGCACAGGGCGGCAACCCGCCCGACATCGCGATCTTCCCGCAGCCCGGTCTGTTCGCGGACTACGCCTCGCGTGATCTGCTGAAGCCGGCTCCGGAAGCGGTCAAGAAGAACGCCGAGGAGTACTGGACGCAGGGCTGGGTCGACTTCGGCACCTACGACGGCACGTTCTACGGCGCACCGCTGATGGCGAGCGTCAAGGGCTGGGTCTGGTACTCGCCCACCAAGTTCGCCGAATGGGGTGTCGAGGAGCCGACCAGCTGGGACGAGCTGCTGACGCTGACGCAGACCATCAAGGACAAGAGCGGTGCCGCCCCCTGGTGCGCCGGCTTCGAGTCCGGTGTCGCGACCGGGTGGCCGGGTACCGACTGGATCGAAGACCTCGTGCTCCGCAACGCGGGCCCCGACGTCTACGACCAGTGGGTCAAGAACGAGGTCCCCTTCACCGACCCGCAGATCAAGGAGGCGTTCGACGCCACGGGTGAGATCCTACTGAACCCGGAGTACGTCAACGCCGGCTTCGGTGACGTGCGCTCGATCAACTCCACCGCGTTCGGTGACGTGGCCGCGAAGGTCGCCAGCGGCGAGTGCGGGCTGACCCACCAGGCCTCGTTCCTGTCGGGCTTCTACCCCGAGGGCACGAACTTCGCCGAGGACGGCGACGTCTGGGCGTTCCTCACGCCGAGCCCGAACCCGGATGAGACCCTCATCACCGGTGGTGGCGAGATCGTCGGCGCGTTCAGCGACTCCGAGGCGACGCAGAAGGTGCTCGAGTACCTGTCCAGCCCCGAGTGGGCCAACAGCCGTCTCGCCCTCGGTGGCGTGACGTCGGCCAACAAGGGCGTCGACCTCGACGTGGTCGAGGACCCGATCCTGCAGGAGTCGATCAAGCTGCTCCAGGACGACTCGGTGACGTTCCGCTTCGACGGGTCGGACCAGATGCCGGGTGCTGTCGGATCCGGCACCTTCTGGAAGGGCATGGTCGCCTGGATCAACGGGACCTCCACCGATGAGGTGCTGACCCAGATCGAGACCGGCTGGCCTTCCAGCTGATCGGATGAGGAGGGCCGCCCCGATGGGCGGCCCTCCTTCTCACACCCGGTCAGCGCATCGCCGCGCCGACCGCTGATCAGCTCCGTCTCATGAAGGGGATTCCATGAACGCGACTGTGTTCTTCCAATGGATCGGGACACTCCCGCCGATCCTCCAGGCCGTGGCCGTGGTCATCGCATTCGCGGTGGTCGTGGTGATCATCCTGCTGCTCGTCGACATCGCGCCGCGCAAGGGCGCGCTCTACACCGGCATCCGTCTCGCGATGTGCCTGCTCATCCCGCTCGCGGTGATGTGGTTCTTCAACTCCTACTACTGGGCGATGGGAGTCGCGGTCGCCGTCGGCGCGCTGTTCTTCTTCCTGGACTACCGGTCCCGCGACGGCGCGGGATACCTGATCCAGCTCGTGGCTTTCATGGCCCCGGCCATGCTGCTGCTCCTCGCCGGCCTCATCCTGCCGTCGATCCAGACCGTGTACGCGTCGTTCTGGAACTCGACCGGGAGCGACTTCGTCGGCTTCTCCAACTATCTCTGGATCTTCACCCAGTCCGACGGCGTGACCGCGGTGATCAACACGATCGTGTGGGTGCTGCTCGTCCCGACGCTCTCCACCATGATCGGCCTGGCGTATGCGGTGTTCATCGACCGGACTCGCGGCGAGAAGATCTACAAGCTGCTGGTCTTCATGCCGATGGCCATCTCGTTCGTGGGCGCCAGCATCATCTGGCGATTCGTGTACGCCTACCGCGGCCCGGAGTTCGAGCAGATCGGTCTGCTCAACCAGATCCTGGTCTGGTTCGGCGGTGAGCCGCAGCAGTTCCTGCTGAACGGGCCGTGGAACAACCTGGCGCTCATCGTGGTGCTGATCTGGGTGCAGACCGGTTTCGCGATGGTCGTGCTCTCCGCGTCGATCAAGGGCGTCCCGGCCGAACTGCTCGAAGCGGCGGAGCTCGACGGCGCCAATGCCTGGGAGCGCTTCAAGTCGGTGACGATCCCCTCGATCCGTCCGGCGCTCATCGTCGTGCTGACCACGATCTCGATCGCCTCCCTGAAGGTGTTCGACATCGTGCGCACGATGACCGGTGGAAACTACGGCACCTCGGTTCTGGCGAACGAGATGTACACCCAGTTCTCGAAGTTCGAGGCGGGTCGCAGCGCTGCGCTGTCCGTCATCCTGTTCATCCTGGTGCTGCCGATCGTCATCTACAACGCACGCCAGATCAAGAAGCAGCGGGAGATCCGATGACCGACACCGTGAAGACAGACACCGGCGACAGCACGCGGGCCATCACGACCGCAGGCCGGTTCGATGCTTCCGCCGGACGCGCGCGCAAGCGCCTCAGCCGGCCCTGGGCGAGTGTCGCAGCGATCATCATCGCCGTCATGTGGACCGTTCCGACGCTCGGGCTCTTCATCTCGTCGTTCCGCGAGCGGGACGCGATCGAGACGACCGGGTGGTGGACGGTCTTCACCAACCCGCAGCTGACGCTGGACAACTACGTGGCGGTGCTGCAGTCCGGCACCACCCAGCTGACGATCCTGGAGTCCTTCTTCAACTCGATCGTCATCACCATCCCGGCCACGCTCATCCCGTTGATGATCGCGGCGATGGCGGCGTATGCGTTCTCGTGGATCGATTTCAAGGGCCGCAACGCGCTGTTCATCTTCGTGTTCGCGCTGCAGATCGTGCCGATCCAGATGGCGCTCGTCCCCCTCCTGTCGTCGTTCTCCCGCGGGATCAACCTGTTCGGCGTCCAGGTGACGGAGGGACTCGACGTCGCCGGCGGCTATGCGCAGGTGTGGTTCGCCCACACGATGTTCGCGCTGCCGCTCGCGATCTATCTGCTGCACAACTTCATGTCGGAGATCCCCGGCGAGATCATCGAGGCCGCGCGCGTCGACGGTGCCTCACGCGGACAGATCTTCTTCCGGGTGGTGCTGCCGCTCACGATGCCGGCGATCGCGTCCGTGGCGATCTTCCAGTTCCTCTGGGTCTGGAACGATCTGCTCGTGGCCCTCGTGTTCGCCGACGGAGCCGCGTCGCCGATCACGAAGGTGCTCGCCGAGATCACGGGTCGCGGCGAGGGCTGGTACTTGCTGACGGCGGGCGCGTTCGTGTCGATCATCGTTCCGCTGATCGTGTTCTTCGCACTTCAGCGCTACTTCGTCCGCGGGCTGCTGGCGGGATCGACGAAGGGCTGACGCATCGAAGGACTCCGAGGGCCTTCGTGAGAACGGATGCCGCGGGCGGGCGAAACACAGCCCCGCCCGCGGCATCCGCGCGTCTACCCTGAAGTCATGAAGTACGCAGACTCGATCGTCGACCTCGTGGGCGACACGCCCCTCGTGAAGCTCACGCGCGTCACCGAGGGCGTCGCGTGCACGGTGCTCGTCAAGCTCGAATACCTGAACCCGGGTGGGTCGTCGAAGGATCGCATCGCCGCGCGGATCATCGATGCCGCCGAGGCATCAGGCGACCTGAAGCCCGGTGGCACCATCGTCGAACCCACCAGCGGCAACACCGGAGTGGGTCTCGCGCTGATCGCCCAGCAGCGCGGCTACAAGTGCGTGTTCGTGCTGCCCGACAAGGTGGGCGAGGACAAGATCGACGTGTTGCGGGCCTACGGGGCGGAAGTCGTCGTGACCCCGACGTCGGTCGCGCCGGACAGCCCGGAGTCGTACTACAGCGTCAGCGACCGACTCACCCGTGAGATCCCCGGCGCGTTCAAGCCGAACCAGTACGAGAACCCGAACGGCCCCCGCAGCCACTACGAGACCACCGGGCCGGAGATCTGGCGCGACACCGACGGGAAGGTCACGCATTTCGTGGCCGGAGTCGGTACGGGCGGCACGATCACGGGTACCGGACGATACCTCCGCGAGGTGTCGGAAGGCCGCGTGCGCATCGTCGGCGTCGACCCGGAGGGCAGCGTCTACAGCGGCGGCACCGGTCGCCCCTACCTCGTCGAAGGCGTCGGGGAGGACATCTGGCCCGGTGCCTACGACCCGACCGTCCCGCACGAGATCGTGGCCGTGGGCGATGCGGACTCGTTCGCGATGACGAGGCGGCTGGCGCGCGAGGAGGGGATCCTCGTCGGCGGATCGAGCGGCATGGCCGTCGTCGGCGCGCTGCGCGTGGCGCGGGATCTGCCCGCGGATGCCGTCATGGTCGTGCTCCTTCCGGACGGTGGCCGCGGCTACCTCGGCAAGATCTTCAACGACGGGTGGATGCGGTCCTACGGATTCAGCGACGTGGAGGAGGGAGAGACCGTCGCCGACGTGCTCGCCGCACGGGCGTCGCGCCAGGGGGAGGGGATTCCCGACCTCGTGCACGCGCACCCGACGGACACGGTGCTCGAGGCCATCGGGATGATGACGCGATACGACGTCTCGCAGCTGGTCGTCCTCAGCGCCGAACCGCCCGTCATGATGGGCGAGGTTGTCGGCACGGTCGACGAGAAGGGACTGCTCGACCTGCTGTTCCGTGGCGACGCGAGTGCGACGGATGCCGTCGGCGCACATGTGGGGGAGCGGCTTCCGCTCATCGGCATCCATGCCTCGGTCGCCCAGGCGAAGACGGCGCTCGCCGACGCCGATGCGCTGCTCGTCACGGAAGACGGCAAGCCGCACACCGTGCTGACGCGCCAGGATCTGCTCGGGTACCTGTCCCGCTGAGCGTCGGGCGGCCGATGACCCCGGGCGTAACGGGAAGGCCGCCGCCGCGAGGGCGGTCGTAGGCTGAGGGCATGTCCGACCACGCCTTCGCCACCCGCGCCATCCATGCAGGACAAGCTCCCGATCCGACGACGGGGGCGATCATCCCGCCGATCTACCAGTCCTCCACGCACGTGCAGGATGGGATCGGCGGCTTCCGCGAGGGCTACGAGTACAATCGCGCCGGCAACCCCACCCGGTCGTCGCTCGAGACGCAGCTCGCCGCGCTCGAAGGCGGTGCGAGCGCCCTCTCATTCGCCTCGGGACTTGCCGCCGAAGATGCGCTGCTGCGCGGCATCCTGAAGCCCGGCGATCACGTGCTCCTCGGCAACGACGTGTACGGCGGGACCTACCGACTGCTCACCAAGGTGCTGGCGCCGTGGGGCATCGACACGACGACGGTCGAGCTCTCGGACGCGGACGTGCTCCGCGCCGCGATCCGCCCCGAGACGAAGATCGTGTGGCTGGAGACGCCGAGCAACCCGCTGCTGAAGGTCGTCGACATCGCGCTCATCGCCGAGATCGCACACGGTTCCGGCGCGATCGCGGTCGTGGACAACACCTTCGCCTCGCCCGCGCTGCAGCAGCCGCTCGCGCTCGGGGCCGACCTGGTCGTGCATTCCACGACGAAGTACCTCGGCGGACACTCCGACGTGCTCGGCGGCGCCGTCGTGTTCGGCGACGACCGCTTCTTCGAGCCGGTGAAGTTCCAGCAGTTCGCCGTGGGTGCGGTGTCCGCGCCCCTGGACGCCTGGCTCACCACTCGCGGCATCAAGACGCTCGCACTGCGGATGCGGCAGCACTCCGAGAACGCGCAGGCGATCGCGGAGTGGGCGGCGGCGCGTCCCGAATTCGCGCAGGTGTACTACCCCGGACTCGCCTCGCACCCCGGTCACGAGATCGCCGCGAAGCAGATGACCCGCTTCGGCGGGATGCTCTCGCTCGGCCTCGCCGCGGGCGCCGACGCCGCACGGGCCTTCGCCGAGAGCACCTCGCTGTTCCAGCTGGCCGAGTCGCTGGGCGGTGTGGAATCCCTCATCGGGTACCCGCCGGACATGACGCACGCGTCGGTGCGCGGCACCGAGCTCGCCGTACCCGAGAACGTCGTGCGGCTCTCGGTCGGGATCGAGGACATCGGCGACCTGATCGCCGACCTCGAGCAGGGGCTGGAGCGGATCACCGCCTGATCTCCGCATCACGCGGCTCCGAGAACGCACCTCCGGCACGGTCGGGGGTGCGTTCTCGATCTAGGCGAGGGATGGCGACGCCGCTGCGGCGGTAACATGGGGGCTTCCCCTCCGGCCGAATCGATTCGACCGCGCGCACCCGAACTCTGGAAGGACGTCGTGTCCGACGCTCCCCGCACTGATTCCATCCCCACCTCGCGACCCGACGGGTCGGACGCCGTTCCGTCCGCAGAACCCGAGCGCACCGCCACGGGCAGCATCCGCACCTCCACGGCCACCGGCGCCATCCGCACCCTCGGTGCGAACCCGGCGACCGCCCCGATCATGCTGCACCCGGGGGACGCGATCCCCCTCGGTCGCCGGACGCTCTACATCATCCTGCTCGGCGCGCTCACGGCGCTCGGACCGTTCACGATCGACCTCTACCTCCCGGCCTTCCCGGTGCTGGAGGAGGACTTCCAGACCACGGCCGCCGCGATCCAGCTGACCCTCACCGGCACGATGATCGGCTTCGCCCTCGGGCAGCTCGTCGTCGGTCCGCTCAGCGACAAGGTCGGCCGCCGGGTGCCGCTGATCGCGGTCACGGCGCTCCACGTCCTCGCCAGCATCGGCGCCGCCTTCGCCCCGGACCTCGCCCTGCTCAGTGCCGCGCGCGTGCTCATGGGAGTGGGGGCCGCGGCCGGTGGCGTCGTGGCGATGGCCATCGTGCGCGACCTGTTCGGCGGCCGCCGCCTGGTCGTGATGCTCTCGCGGCTCGCTCTCGTGTCGGGTGTCGCCCCCGTCATCGCGCCGCTGATCGGCTCGTGGCTCCTCACCCTCATGCCCTGGCGGGGGATCTTCGTGGTCCTCGCCGCGTACGGCATCGTGATGCTCCTCTCGGCGATCCTGTTCATCCCCGAGACGCTGCCCGTCGCCCGCCGGCAGGACCGCGGGGGCGCGACCATGCTGCAGCGCTACCGCTCGGTGCTCTCGGACCGGGTGTTCATCGGAGTGCTGGTGATCGGCGGCATGACCTTCTCCGGCCTGTTCTCCTACCTCTCGGCATCGCCCTTCCTGTTCCAGGAGACGCACGGGCTCGATGCGCAGGAGTACGGCCTATTGTTCGCCGTGAACTCGCTCGGCGTGGTCGCCGGCGTGCAGACCGCGTCTCGGCTGGCCGCGCGCTTCGGACCGCAGTGGGTCATGGCGTACTCCACCGGGGTGCTGCTGCTCGCGGGCGTCGCGATCATCGTCACCGATCAGCTCGGTCTCGGGCTCTGGGGAACGGTCATCCCGCTCTTCGTGTTCATGACCGCCTGCGGCTTCACGTTCCCCAACGTGCAGGTGCTCGCGTTGGATCGTCACGGGAAGGCGGCCGGCACCGCGGCCTCCATCATCGGCGCGACGAACTTCGGTGTCGCCGGGCTCATCTCCCCGGTCGTCGGATGGCTCTCCCACGGCTCCGGGATCACCGCGACCACCATGGCCTCGGTCATGGTGGGTTGCGCCGTCATAGGCATCCTCTCGCTCTGGTTCGTCGTGCGACCGCGGACCGTAGGAATGCTCAATCCCTGATCGGCACCACGTCGTCCCGCAGAATGGGACGATGGACAGACGGATGCTGCTGTGGTGGGGAGTGGGCCTGCTCGCCCTCGCGACGGCCCTCGGTGCCGTGGTGGTGTTCGTCTATCCCGAGACGCCCGGCTTCGACCACTGGTGGAACGAGATGGTCGCGGGTATCCGGGGCGACTGGCTGCTGCAGTTCGCGTTGGTCATGGACTGGATCGGCGGGGGCTGGGTGGCGATCCTCGGGGTGCCGCTGTTGGCGATCCTCGCTCTCCTGCTGGCGCGCCGGTGGCGTAGCGCGGTGTTCGCGGCCGTGTGCTTCGCCGTGAGCGCCGGGGCGGTGCAGCTGCTCAAGCAGCTCTTCGGGAGAGCGCGGCCCGAGGACATGCTGGTCGTGAGCGACTACGGTTCGTTCCCGTCGGGCCACACCGCGAACGCCGCCACGATCGCGCTCGTGATCTGGGTGCTGTTCCCGCGCGTGTGGACGGCGATCCTCGGTGCACTGTGGGTGCTCGCGATGGCGCTCTCGCGCACGTTCCTGTCGGTGCACTGGGCCACCGACACGCTCGGCGGTGCCCTCGTCGGCGCCGGCGTGGTGCTCGTGCTGGCGGCCTGGCTGCTGCCGTGGGTGCAGCGGAAGAAGTCCGAGGTCGACGCGCCGATAGGCTGATTCCGACCGTTCAGTCAGAGGAGTCTTCGTGTCGCGCATCCGTCCCTACCGCCCCACCGATCGTGCCGCGCTGTACGACATCTGCGTGAAGACCGCCGATGCGGGAGGCGATGCGACCGGCATCCTCCCCGACGACTCGCTGTGGGGCGACCTGTTCGCCGTTCCCTATGCCGAACGGCACCCTGACCTCGCCTGGGTAGTGGAGAGCGACGACGAGCGCACCATCGGCTACATCGTGGCGACGGATGACACCGACGTGTTCTACGCCTGGTTCCGGGACGAGTGGTGGCCCACGCTGCAGGAGCGCTACCCGCGGCCCGCGGAGCCCACGACCCGCGAGGACCGCATGGTGGAGTACGGGTACGAGCGCGCTCCCGGCATCGAGCCGAACGCAGTGGAATACCCCGCGCACCTCCACATCGATCTGCTGCCGGAGACGCAGGGGCAGGGGCTCGGGCGTGGGCTCATGGAGACCCTGTTCGCCGAGCTCACCCGCCGCGGGGTGCGCGGCCTGCACCTGGGGATCGACCCGAACAACGCCGGAGCGGCCGCGTTCTACGAGCGGCTCGGGATGACGCGGCTGCCCGCGGCGCCCGGCGGGCAGATCTACGGCGTGCACTTCGACGGCTGACGGCTGAGGTATTTCGCCACCGTCTCTACGCGCAGTCGGCGATGACTCGGTCGATCCACTCTCGTCGCGGCAACTCGAAGATCTGAGAGCGCGTGAACCATCCGAGCTCGAGTAGCTCGTCCATGTCCGGCTCAGCAGGCGACAGGAGATGACAGTCGTATGCGGTGGTCACATAGGCCACCCGATCGCCATTCGGGTATTGAACCACCAGCGGTGACCCACCGTATACGCCGACGATCGCGTTCACACCCAAACGCGCCCCGGCCTCTTCCTCGACTTCGCGTATAACGGCGTCCAAAGGCTCTTCCCCAGGTTCCACGGCCCCGCCGATCAGGCTCCAAAGGTCGGAATGTGCATTGCGTGCCAGCATGAACCGGTCCGCGTCTCGGATCACCGCCGTCACCGCGGGGAGCTGGAGCAGATCGGTTCCGATGCGCGTCCGGATCGATTCGACGTAGTCAGACCTTGGCATGTCGGGAGCTTAGCTCTCACTCGGCGCTGGCGGCGGGACTCCGGTGCTCGCTCCTCCCCGAATCCCCAGTACTCGATAGAAACGCAAGAAGGGCCCCCGCTGGCGCGGAGACCCTTCTTGCGTTTCTGGCGGTGACGGCGGGATTCGAACCCGCGGTTGCTTGCACAACACACGCTTTCCAAGCGTGCTCCTTCGGCCGCTCGGACACGTCACCAGGAACAACCTGTCCATCCTATCCGATCGGGGGAGGGCGGCGTGACAGGGTCGTCGCGCTCAGCGATGGCTGCTTCCGACGGGCCTGTGGACGGAATATTGCATGTCACACGTCGCGTGTATAACCTCAGATGAGGACAGATCATCTTCAAACGGGATTCGTGCTTCTGGGGGAAACATGCAATACAGCTCGACCACGGCGTCACGGCCCGGCCACCGCACGGCGACCGCTTTCGAGCAGTACGTCACCGGAAGGCGGGGGATCGTCGAGGGTGCGGTGTTCTTTCTCGAATCCGGAGACCACCTCGACGAAGTGCTTCGTGTGGCAGAGCCCTGCGACGTCGTGATCGCCCCCGCCGCCGCCCTCGCCCCACATGCGGATCCCCGGACCATCGGATACGACGGTTCTTACATGGAGCCTGGCGACGAGATCACCCTTAACGGACGACACACCTTCGAGCTGCAGGACTACATCGCCCTCCCGTTCCTCTCCGTCGTCGGACCGACCGTCGTCCGGCAGCGCTCGGCAGCAGCCATCGCCGCCTTCCTCAGCGATGCCGACACGGCGTGGGAGTCCGGGGCCTTCGTCGGGCAGCTCCTGAGTGCCGACGTGCAGTTGGATTCCCGGGACTCCTTTCTCCCGGCTGACTCCGTCGGCGATTCTCTTGTACGAATCCACGTCACGCGTCGGGGTGAGTATCGAGACGGACCCGATGGGCTTCTCCTCGGGAAAGTGGGGGAGGAACGGGCCGACGTCGAGTCGGAGGCAGCGTCGAGGGCGGGGCGCGGCCGATCGTTCGCCGGGATCGTCGACCCGTGTGTCCTCGAGGCGGACCTTGACGACCGCCCGTGGTTCGAGCGCTATCTGGCCGCTCTCGACCTGCTGCGACTCTGGGGCAGAGCGCCCGAGCGCCCCGCCATTTCCGGCTTCGGTGGCCACCTTGTCGCGGCGCTCGACGAGGGCGGGTCGTACCCCGCGGCGCTGTCGGCACGCGCTCCCTTCCTCGTCACGGGGGACGGCGATGAATACGTCCTGGTCGATCGGATCAACCGCAGACACTTACGTCTCACCGTCGATGCCGCGAGGGCGGCCGAATGTCTGATCGCCACGTCTGACGAGTCGGAGGCCGCGGCACTGCTTGCGATCGAACTCGGGCGCCGGGTGAGCAGTGTGACTCCGTTGGTGCGCGAGCTGCGAGACAGATTCGCGGCGGCAGGGCTCGACCTCACGGCGATGCGGCGGGATGGAGCATGACGCGGGACCGGCAGTGGGTGCTCGTCGTCGGCGTGATCCTGCTCGTGAACGCGGCGGTGATTCTCACGGGGGCAGACAGGCAGATCGAGGGCTACGTGGGCGGGGTCATCTGCATACTCGGCGGGATTCTGAACATCGGCTTCGCGTTTCGCGACCCATGGCATGAGCAGAAGCGCATCAGCAGGCAGCGAGCTGAACGGAGCGGCGAATGAAAGACGGCAGTGCTGGCGGCTCTGCGCCCTCACAAGAGAAGCGCCTTTCGGCGACGATCTTCCGATGGGCGACAGGTGACTCGCGCGGCGCATCCGGCCGCGTGATGCTGTGCGGAACTCTCGAGGATTTCGGAGGTTTCGCCGGTCGGGGCAGCGCTGCTGATGTGTACCTGGCCCCGTCCGGTGACAGCACGCTCCCCGATGGTGTCGACCGCGACCAGGTGCTCACCTTCGACGGACGCTTCGACGAACCGGGCGACGTGATGCACATCGGGAGCGGCTATGAGATCGAGCTGAAGGACTACCTGGCTCTTCCCTTCACGCCGATCACGCGTCCGACGATCGTCGCCTGCACGACCTCCGCCTCGTGGAGCGCGCTCATCGAGGACGCCGAGGAGGCGCGCACGACAGGCGTGTTCATACCTCAACTCGCGTCCCTTTCGACGGTGCTGTGCGACCGCGTCGCCGTCGACGCAGCGATCCGAGGGACTGCGGTGGCAATCGATCGACTCTCGATCCCTACCGCTGCGTCCGTTCGATATCGTCTCGGCGGTGCCGTCGTCGGATCCGTCGCCACAGCCGACCTCCGAGATCAGCCGGCGTCGGTCGTGCTGCGATCGGACCGAGAGCCCGAGATCGCCGGGGTCGCCCTCGAGAAGCGACTCGCGGCGCGTCCATGGATCCGTCAGTACTTGGCGGCGTTGCGCGTCGTGGGTGGCGACGACGGGGAGACGTGGACGATTTCGGGGTTCGGCGATCGTCTCACGACGCCGGAGGGTGGTCCCGGAGGCCGTAGATCGGCACACCTGATCATCTGGCGCGACGACGAGTACCGGCTCGTGGCGGAGTCCGGACGACGGTTTCAATTGGATCGCGAGTCGGCGATCGCGGTCGATTCCCTTCTCGAGTCGTCCTCCCGACACGAGGCAGTCGCCACCGCGAGTGCGGCGGGGCTCTCCCGATCAAATCTGGACGCCAAGCTCGACGATCTGCGCATCAGGCTCGCTGCGGTCGGCGTGGACGTGGAGACATCAGAAAGCGAGCAGTCATGATGTCCCGATCCTGGACCTTCTTGATGCGTCCGAGCGAAGAACCGCCTCCGTCGGACTGGGCCGTCTCGGCCCGCGGGACGCGTGTGGTCTTCGCCGACGGGCTTGAGACGTATTGCGCCACCAGCGGTTTGTGGAACGTGCCGCTCGGATACGGTCGCGAGGAGATCTCCGAGGCTGTCGCCCGCGCACTGCGCGACGCGTCCTATCTCACGCTCTTCCGCAGATCGCACGTCTACGCCGAAGACGCCGCCGAGCGGCTGATCGAATTCACCCGGATGCCGTTCTCCCGCGTGCTCTTCGCGACCTCCGGTGGGGCGGCCAACGATCTGACGATGAAGCTCTGTCGGCAGTACTGGTCAATCGAGGGCGGGGCGCAGAGGCGCGTCGTGGTGGGCCTCCGCGGGAGTTACCACGGGCTCACTTTCGGAGCCCACGCGCTGGGCGGTGAGGATCTCGGTCAGGCGCTCTACGGAGTGGATGGGCGAGACGTGCGGCACGTGCCCTTCGACGATGGCGGGGCTGCTCTGGAGTCGTTGTTCCGACGCGAGGGCGCTCGGATCGCCGCGGTCGTGATCGAACCGGTGCTGGGTACGGGAGCGTTCGAGGTGCCCGCGGACTTCCTGCAGGCGATGCAGCGCCTGCGAGAACATCACGGGTTCCTCCTCGTCGCGGACGAGGTCGCAACCGGGTTCGGGCGTACGGGCACGCGTTTCGCTTCGAGCGAGTGGTCGGAGCATCCGGATGTGCTCGTGATGTCCAAAGCGTTGACGAACGGGGCGTGTCCGGCATCCGCGGTCGCGGTGAATGAACGCGTCGCCTCGGCCTTTCACCAGCGCGACGCCCTGCTCGTCCACGGTGAGACCCAGGCGGGGACGCCAGCCAGTTGCGCGGCGATCATCGCCACGCTCGATCTCTTCGAGGCGATGGGCGCCGACGAGCTGTTGCGGTCGGTTTCGGTCGAGCTCGATCGTGTCCAGGAGCGGCTGCTTGAGAATCCGCGGGTCCTCGGCGTGCACGGGCGGGGTGCTTTCCGAGCTCTCCACATTGCCGAGGCTCTTACCGGGCAGGGGATATCGCGCGAAGAAGTCCTGCATCTCGTCGAGCGGACCCGTCGGCACGGCGTCCTGGTGCACCCCGGACCGTCCGGGGTGCAGCTGATCCCCGCTGCAGTCTCGACCCCGGCCGATCTGGATCGAGCCACCGACGCGATCCTCGAGGCGTTGAACGCGGGGAATGCCGCGTGAGCGCCGGTGCTGGCCTGACGCCGCTGCTCACCCATGGAGGGACTCCGCGAATGGTGGTGGGCGTCGGGTCTGCGGCGCGGATGACACCGCGCTCGGGTTCGAGCGCCGGCGGCCTCATGCTCATCGACGCGCACGTCCACGATCGGCATCCGCAGCTGGGAATCCGCATGCGGCACGTCTTTCGTTTCGATCCTGAGACCGAGTCCCAGCATGACCTTCTGGAGCGGACGTGCGCCGACGTACTGCGGACTGACGTCGCCGCGAACACTGGTGGACGCTCGCGAGCGCCTGCCCACGACGATGTCGTCGCGATCGGCGGGGGGTCGGTCATGGATGCGGCGAAGCTGCTGCGTCTCCGCCTGCTCAGCGCATCGTCCTATCGCACGGCGCGGCACGGCGCCCACACGTTCGGCGTATCGATGGTGCCGGACGCCTGGGGGCGAGGCACGCCGAAGCTCACCCTGATCCCGACAACCCTGGGAACCGGCTCGGAGGCGAGCGCTGTCGCCTGTCTGCTCGACGACCGCGCGCACCATGCACGTCGGCTCGTCGTCGGTGGCCTGATGCGCGCCGACGTCATGGTGCTCGACGCCGCGCTCACCCGATCCCTCGACGACGGTGCCGTACGGGAGGGGGTCGCGGAGATCCTGCTCCGCGTGATCGGGGGGTACGTCGGCAGCCCTCCGCGCAGAGTTCCGGACCTCGCGGCGGAGGAACTGGTGTTCCGCGTCGCGGGCCTCGCCGACCTCGGTATCCGCGAGGGTTTCGACGAGCCGCTTCGCGAGAGCCTGATGCTGGCCTCGGCTGAGACTCACACCGGGTGGACATTGGTGGGGCGATCGCCGTTCGGTGCCAAGCACTGGTACCTGGCCAACGAGCTCTCCTCAGCGGCCGGCGCCCGCAAGGTGCCGATCACCCTCGGTCTGCTCCCCGCGATCTGGCAGCGGATCCTCGACGGCGATGGCCGCCTCGGTGATGCGGGACGCCTCCGGCGGCTGTGGGAGATCGTCGCCGGACGGCTCGACCTTCCCGGCGATCCGGTGCGCGGGGCGGTGGCATGGGGGCGCCGCTGGGGCATCGAGGTCCCGTCCCTCGCGGCGGATCTGGTCATCGCCGCCGCGCGGAGGTGCTTCGAGATCTGGGCTGACGGGCGTCCGGCGCTGCCCGGACTCACTGAAACAGAAATCGTCTCGATCTACGTGGCGGCGTTCGCGAGAGCGCCGCTCGACAAGCCGATGTCACGGAAATGAAAGGGGGTGAATCGATGAACAGGAAATGGGAAGGCGAGCTCGCCTTCGAAGAGATCGAAGCGGCGGACGCCCCGAGCGCTGACACGTTCTGGTGGGGCATGTGGTCCGGTCTCGGCATCGTTTCAGGCGTCGTGTTCCTCACCTGAGGCCCACGACCCGTCGTTCAGAACCCGATACCAGAGAGGAGGTAACCGGATGGAACTTTCTCCGCAGCTTCGATTCGAAGAGATCGAAGGAATGGATGCTCCTGATTCCGACTTCTACGTCGGTCTCAAGCTGGCGATCGTGCTCGCGGTCATCGCCGTAGCCACCTGACTCCACCATGAGCATATTCATCGACCAATGAAGGGGGGTGACGAATGGACGCGAAGTCGCCCGGCCTGTGGTTCGAGGAACTCGACGAGGCCGACGCACCGATGAGTCCCGAGGAATGGGCTTTCAACATCATCACGTTCGGAGTCGCGCTCGTCGGGCTCGCCACGTGACCGAGGTGGACGGTCGTGATCGCGGCCGTCCACCCATCGTGCGGAACCGGCCGCACCTCGAGCACCCGTTCACCCGATTCGGAAAAGGAGACAGATCATGGTCAGCGCCACCCCTCGGAAGACAGCCCCGCATCTCCTGGCCACGCTTCTGACGGGTGGACGAGAGCCGGCGGACCTTTACTCCGTCGCAGGATCGCAGCTGTACGAGGAGATCGCCGAGTTCGACGGCTCGGAGCGGAAGGAGCTTCTGCGATGTCTCTCGCGGACAAGAGGCGACATCCTCGAGCTCGCCTGCGGAGGCGGACGACTCACCTTGCCCCTGCTCGCACTCGGCCGTCCTGTCGTGGGCCTCGACCTCTCTCCGGAGATGATCCGCATGCTTCGCGCCCGGTACGATCGCCTTCCTGGATCGCGACGCCATGTCACCCTCACGACGCTGATCGCCGACATGCGGAGCTTCGAGCTCGACCGCCGGTTCGGCGCGATCGTCCTCGCAGCGACCTCGATATCGCTGCTGGATCGTCGCGGTCGGCAGGCGTTGTTCGAGTCCGTGAAGAGGCATCTGGACTCGGACGGGAGGTTCTTCGTGACCGTCCACGCGTCACCGCTGCGCGCAGGCGTGACCTCCACCCGTGTTGTACCACTATCCGGCGACCGCCCCGCGGTGGTCGTCCTCAGCGATGTCGTCGACGCGGAGGCGTATACGAGGGAAGTCTTGGCGCTCCGCGTGGCCCGCGGTGACGACGGCGCGCTCGAGGTCACTGCCTTCGGTTCCACGGTCTTCCTCATCTCCGAGGAGCAGCTCGATGCGGAACTGGCGGCCGTCGGCCTCGTCCCCATCGGATCGATCGGCGTCGAGGATAGTGAGGTTGACGGTGCGTTGCGGATCGCGGGGTACGCGGCATGCTGAGCGAGACATCGGACGTGCGGTCCTGGGATGCTCTGCGGCCAGAGCTGGCGACTGGGGTCACTGTGGATCCGCCACTGGCGGACGGGGCGCCGTGGGTGATCGCGGTCGATGCGGTTCCGCGCGCCCGAGTCGGCGAGGACTTCGCGCGGGTCGCGCGGCTCTTGGACGGACGGCGCTCACTGCGCGAGGCCGTTCGTTCGGCAGGGGTGGTGGCGGATTCGGCGCAAGCGCTCACCGTGGTGGACGCCCTCGCGGACGCCAGTCTTCTCCGCACCGACGGTCCGCACGAAACCGACCGGGGACGTCGAGCTCACGGCACCCGGCGCGGCGCCCGCCGACCCCACACCCGCTTCAGCTTCCGCGCACCGCTGACCCTTCAATGGATGATCTTCGACCCGTCGCCGCTCGCCCGGATGCTCGCCCGTCCGTTTCGACACCGCGGGTTCGTTGCCGCGTGCGCGGTCGCGGTCGGCGTTCTGCTAGTCCTCGCCGTCCTCTCGGTGGCCGTCGACTTCGCCTCGATCTTCGGCGTGCTCGCCGCTCCCGTGCCGGTCGGCCTCTTTCCCGGAATTCTTCTTGCGATCGTCCTGACCGGGTGCCTGCATGAGTTGAGTCATGCAGTGACGTTGGCTGCGATGGGCGGGCGCCCCTCTCGCATGGGATTCATGCTGCTGTACCTGATGCCCGCGTTCTTCTGCGACGTGACGGACGGGTGGCGGATAGGCGAGCGGCGGCGACGGGCAGCCGTCGCACTCGCGGGACCTGCCCTGCACCTGGTCCTGGCCGCGGCGGCCTTTACGATCCTGCTGGTCGTCGATACGCCGGGACCACGTGCGTTCCTCGTCCTCTACGGATCGGCGTGCGCGGTCGCCGTGGTCGCAAACCTGATCCCCTTCCTCAAGCTCGACGGCTACCTGGCGCTGGTGGCCATCACTGATACCCCGTACCTGCGCGCGAATGCCGTGGCAGCCGCGCGGAGCGCATCGGTGCGACTCCTGTTCGGTGGGAGGGCGCCCCTGGATGCCCCGCGGAGCTCGCCAGCGCTCGTCGTGTTCGGAGCATTGTGCGTTCTCTTCCCCATCCTGCTCTTCGTCTGGGCTTCCATCCGCTTGCAGCCGGCGTTCCTGGGTATGGGGCGGTGGATGGCGCTGACATATCTCGCCCTCGTCGTCACCTTCCTCTTCGTCATGGCGCGCCGGATCGCAGGGTTCTTCGCCGCAGGTCTGCGCAGGCGCCCCGGGTTCTGGCGCTCCGCGGCAGGCTCCGGCGTGGCATTCATCGTCGTCGCCGTCGTTCTTCTCGCGCCGGTGCAGGTCGCGGTGCATGCGGGGTTCATGAAGCGCGGTGACGAGGTTCTTCTTGTGGCCGGCACTCAGTCCCTCTTCGAACCGGTGCATCGAGGAGATCGAGTCCGCCTGTCGAGAAACGGCATCGTCTTTCGACCCGAGATCGGCACGGGCGTCGTGGGTGGCAGCGGCCGCGACGTCGATGTCGATCTGACGGCGATCGCTCCGGTGTCCGCTCCCGATTCGACGATGGCGGGATGGGGCATTCCCCTCCGGGATGTCGAATCGTCCGGTCCCCTACCGCCGGCCGGCGCGGCGGACATCGGCATAGGCCGCCAATGTCCGGCAGGTGTGTTCCTCCTCGATGTCCTCGTGATCGAGCCGTTGCGGGTCGTCTTCGAGGGAGCAAGCGCATGATGGCGAACGCCGCGGATCTCCGTCCTGCACCGCTGCTGACCGCAGCCCTGATGCGTGCGGCGGATCGGTTCGAGCGCGTTGTTGTCGGCGTCCCGCTCTTCGGTTGGCAAGGAAGGACCGCGGG
This sequence comes from Microbacterium sp. GQ128, assembly GCF_059758615.1. NCBI lineage: Bacteria > Bacillati > Actinomycetota > Actinomycetes > Micrococcales > Microbacteriaceae > Microbacterium > Microbacterium sp. GQ128. The sequence goes on along the minus strand of NZ_JCAXDY010000004.1, from coordinate 58,666 downwards.
GGTCAAGGTGGGCGACTCCCGCGGAGATCTCGCATGGCTGCGAGTGGTCGTCGCCCGCAAGGAGCTGGCGCGCGGGGAATGGTGGAACGGTAACACCGATGCGGGGAAGCTGCGGGGAATCCGGCGACCGCGGGTGCTCGCCGTGCACGATTGGGAGGAAGGGGCCGCGTGCATCCGCGCCGAACTGATGGAACTCCTTCCGGGAAGCGCCTGCTCCACGACGCCCGAACTCCGCGAGGATCTTTCGTTGGATGAGCGATGGTGGTCGGCCCTCGAGGAGAACCTCGCGGTGCTCGCCGCGCATCCGACGAATCGGGCGAGTACGACAGCGGAATCGATCGCGCATAGGAGCCATGTGCTGTTTGGTCGGCGCTTCGATCTCTCCCGCGCCGTATGGGCGACGTCGCACGGAGACCTGCACTGGGCGAACCTGTTCGCGCCGGAGTTCGCTCTGATCGACTGGGAGGCCTGGGGGAATGCGCCGATAGGCAGCGACATCGCCGGTCTCTATCTGCATTCGCTGCTGGTTCCGAAGGTGGCCGCAACGATCCTCGAGCGTTTCGAGAGCGACTTGCTCTCGGCGTCCGGGCAGATCGGACTCGTGTTCCAGGCTTCGCGCATGATGGCGCGCGCGATGGCAGGCGAATACCCGGAACTCATCGATCCGGTTCACGCCGCCGTCCGCCGATTTGCTTCTCCACAGAGGTAGTGGATGAGTCCCAGCGCATCCGCACCGCGGATAACCTTCACCGGGTCGACGACTGCCGCCGGCTATCGCTCCGGCCTCCCACGCGTCGCACTCTTGCGACGGCTGCTGGCTGCCGGCTGTCGGCCCACCCGAGCGAGAAGTAGGAAGAGGATCAAGATGAACGATCATGCAATCGAAGTCCGAGCACTCACGAAGCGATACGGGAAGCGGACGGCCGTCGAAGCGCTGTCTTTCGCTGTGCCGCGCGGTTCCATCGTCGGTCTGCTCGGTCCCAACGGCGCGGGCAAGTCGACGACTCTGCGCAGCATCGTGGGCCTGCTCGCGCCGACCAGCGGCGACAGCCTCATCGATGGTGCGCCGTTCACCGCACTCGACAACCCCGCATCGCACGTCGGCGTCCACATGGACGGGTTCGGGTTCGAGCTGGGTATCACCGCGAAAAGGCATCTGGAGATATCCCGAGTCGCGGCGGGCGCATCACCCGACCGGGTCGACGAGGTGCTGGAGGTGGTCGGACTCGCAGCAGATGCGCGTCGCCGCGTGAAGACCTTTTCGACGGGAATGGCCCAGCGGCTCGGACTCGCTGCTGCTCTCATCGGTTCGCCCCGGACTCTCATCCTGGACGAGCCGGCGAACGGGCTGGACCCCGACGGCATCCGGTGGCTCCGGCGGTTCCTCCGCGGCTTCGCGGACAGCGGCGGCACCGGCTTGATCGCCAGTCATCAACTGCCCGAACTGCAACAGGTCGTGGATGAGGTCGTCGTCATCAAGCGGCGCGCGCTGTACGCCGGACGGCTCGGCGACCTCGTGACGAGTGACGGCGACTCGCTCGAGAGCAAGTACTTCGACCTCGTCGAAGGAGCACCCGCATGAGAAGCGCCATTCGAAGCGAAGTGCTGCGTGCGGTGAGCGGACTCTCTATTCTGCCGGTGTACTTCATAGCGATCCTCATGCCTCTGTTCGTGCTCTTCTCCGACGGCTCCCGCTTCGATCTCGCCGGCCTCGATGCCGGTGCGGCGACCGTCCGGCTCCTGGAGCCGCTCGCCTGGTCCGCCGTCGCTGCGGCGTTCGTCGGGGCATACGGTGTCACCCGTGAGTACTACTACGGCTCGATGGACCGGACACTCACCGGAGTCGGCTTCCGTCGAGTGTTCACCGGGAAGCTCGTGGCCGGTGCCCTCGTCGCCGTCGCACTGTCTTCTTGCATCATGGTGCTGTGGACCGTGGGCGTTCATTTCGTCCTGATCCAAGACGGACTGGTGCTTGCGCTCACGACGGATGCCTGGCGCATGTACGCAGGCGCTCTGCTGGGGGCGGTGCTCGGCGCCCTCGTGGGAGGCGCCATCGGCTGGATCACCCGTAACTACTACGTGACTGCGGCACTCGTGCTCGCCGTTCCGATGGCGGTCGAGTTCGCGCTGCTGCGCAACGTGCCCGAGGTGGCGAGGTTCTCGCCCGGGTTGGCTCTCGCCGCGCTGAGCGTTCCCGGATACCAGGACCGACTGCTCGAGCTCGTGCCTGCCCTCGGCGTCGCGCTCGCATGGACTCTCGGCCTCGTCGCACTCGCATGGCACCGACGGCGAAGGGCGGTCGCGTGATCCGGCGGGCTCTCCGAGCACAGGCCCGCAGCTTCAGGTCTGACGTCGTCCTCCTCTGGAGCGCGGTGGCGGCGATCGTGGTGTCGCTCTCCCTTGCGACGAACATCCCGCCGGAGTTCGCGGACGCCCCTGCTGATGCTCGCGAGGCGCTCATCGCGCCCTTCGCGGCCGTGCTCACGACCTATGGAGCAGTTCTCGCCGCTGTCTACGGCTCGTTCCGATACACCGTCGACCGGCGAGATGGTGTCATCGCGCAGCGGCTGATGCTGCAGCCTCGCTGGGCGATCCTCCTCGTCCGGCTGCCCACTTCCGCCCTGGGTGGGGCGGTCGTCGCGCTCGCGGGCGTCGTCGGAGGTCACGTTGCGCTCACGATCGCCATGGGCGGCATCCCGGTGCAGTGGTCATCGGTCGGGACCGCCGTCGCGCTCGGTGCTGTCGCCAGCCTCTGGGGTCTGGGGCTGGGGATCGTCATCCAGGCCCATCTGGTGGCGTTGTTCGTCGCCTCCATGTCCATGGCGGTGGCGTTGCTGGTCGCGCCGTTCTGGAGCGTCGGCGCTGCCTACTTCCCGCTGCTCGCGATGCTCGAGGCGTTTCAGTTCGACCTCACCACCGTGGGACTGGCACCGGAAGACGCCCTCGACACCTCCCTGGCCGTGCTGGTGGCAGCAGGGTGGGTGGTGGTGGCGCTCGCGGCCGGTGCCGTGGCGTTCCTGAAGCGCGACGTGAAGTAGCGGCTCTGAGCGAGTTCCACCCACCGCCTATCCCCGACGTAGGATTCCTGGGTGGCAACCCCCAAGATCGTCCTCTTCTATGCGTTCACGCCCCTCGCCGACCCCGACGCCGTGCGCGTCTGGCAGCGCGATCTCGGCGAGGCGCTCGGGCTGCGCGGACGACTGCTCATCTCGAAGGACGGGATCAACGGCACGTTGGGCGGCGACATCACGGTCCTCAAGAAGTGGCTCCGTTCCTTCCGCTCGTACGCGCCGTTCGCGGACGCCGACATCAAGTGGAGCGAGGGGACCGGCTTGGATGCCGAGGGCCGCAGCCTCGACTTCCCCAAGCTCAGCGTCAAGGTGCGCGACGAGATCGTGTCGTTCGGGGCCCCCGGCGAGCTGCGGGTCGACGAACACGGCGTCGTCGGTGGAGGGACGCGCCTCACCCCCGAGGAACTGCACGGGCTGATCGAGGAGCGCGGCGACGACGTGGTGTTCTTCGACGGCCGCAACGCCCTCGAGGCGCAGATCGGGCGTTTCCGCGGCGCGGTCGTGCCCGACACCGAGACCACCCGGGATTTCGTGCAGCTCCTCGACTCCGGTGCCTACGACGACCTCAAGGGCAAGCCAGTGGTCACCTACTGCACCGGCGGGATCCGCTGCGAGGTGCTGTCGAGCCTGATGACGGCGCGCGGCTTCGGCGAGGTCTACCAGCTCGAGGGCGGCATCGTCCGGTACGGCGAGAAGTACGGCGACGACGGACTCTGGGACGGGTCGCTCTATGTGTTCGACGGCCGGGGCTCGGTCGACTTCTCGGACCATGCCCGCGTCATCGGCGAATGCGTCGGGTGCGGGGCGCCCACCAAGCGCACCGCCAACTGCCCCGACCTCTCGTGCCGCTCGCAGTTCGTGGTGTGCGAGGCCTGCGTCGCCGTGCCCTGCTCGGCGCACGCCGCCTGAACGGCACCCACCAGCCCCCGCCTCGCGGCGGACCGCCGTCAGACCGCGGCACCCGGCTCGGCGGCCCGTGGCGCGTACAGCGAGCGCGGCAGCAGCGCGGCGCGCACTCGGGTCGGTCGGTCGACGCTGGCGCGCAACTGCCCCAGGACCACGCGCAGCGGCTCGGAGAGGTCAGCCGATGCCTCACCGGAGCGGGCGTAGTTGGACTGCTCGACGGCATCCGTGAGTCGCCGCATCGCCGCCGCGTCGACGTGACGCTCCCGCACGAGCCCCGCCGCACGCACGCGCGGTGTCTCGGCGTCGGACACGTCCAGCTGCAGGTCGATCAGGGTGTCGCGGAGCTCGGCCCAGGCCGCGGCGGGGTCCCCGTCGCGCGCTCGGCTCAGACGGCCGCGGCGCTCGACGACGCGGATGAGCGCCGGCAGCAGGAGCAGCACGACGACTCCGAGTGCCGTGAGCATGACCGGTGTCGTATCCAGGCTGCGCTGTGCACCGCCGTCCGCGGAGTCTCCGCCGGCATCCTCGCGGTCCACTTCCGGCCCCGAGGTCTCCTCGCTCTGCGGGGCCGTGGTGGGCACGGGGACGGAAGGATCTCCGGGTCCACCGCCCTGCGACACTCCCGCGCGGAACGCGGTCGGCACGCCCAGCGAAGCGGTCGGCTCGAACGGAACCCAACCGACTCCGGGGAAGAGCACCTCCGGCCAGGAGTGCAGCTGATCGCTGGTCACCGAGAAGACCGACTCCGCGCCGCGCTTCTCGTCGGTGAGCGACCCCGGCAGGTAGCCGACGACGATGCGCACCTGCATCCCCAGGCTCTCGGCCATCAGCGCGAACGCTCCGGCGAAGTGCACGCAGTACCCCTGGCGCGCTTCGAGGAACTGCGCCACGGCGTCGGCGCCGGTGCCGTCGAAGCCGTCCTGCACCGGCGTCTCGAGGGAGTACGCGAACTGCGAGCGGAACCAGTTCTGCAGAGCCACGAGTCGGTCGTAGTCGGTGCTCGCGGCCGCGGTCACGTCGGTGGCCGTCTCGGCGATGATGCCCGGCAGCTCAACCGGTTCGGCGTCGGGGTCCACGACGGGTGCGGCCGCGTCGATCGCGCGGATCTGCTCGAGCGTCGGGATCAGCCGGGACGAGGTGACGGTGTAGTCGTTGCCGACGGCATCCGCGCTGCGGGAGAAGAGCGTGCGGTTGTCGGGAGAGACCCGCCACGAGCCGCTGAGGCCCTGCACTTCGGTGGCGGGGTACGGCACCGGAAGCCACGAGCTCGACATGCGCAGCACCCGGATGGAGGTGTTCTGCTCCTCCGTCGCGATCTCCTCGCTCCACTCGGGGGCGCCGAAGCCGTCGTCCTGCGACTGCAGATCGCCCCGGTCCGGCTGCCAGACGCGTCCGTCGAATCGGGAGAGCGTCGTCAGCCGGAGATAGGGCGCCGTGTCGCCGTCCGCCGCCACGGTCAGCACCTCGACCGGGTTCGGCTGACGCAGATCGTCGCCGAGCCGGAGCGACGCATCGACCGTGACGCCGACGCCGGTGCCGGCCATGCTGGTGGCGACGGGCAGCGCGGGGGCGATGGCGACGGTCGTGACGAGCGCGGCGGCTCCGATCGCAACAGCGAGCGAGGTCGACGACCGCCGCGGCGATTCCGGATGCCGGCGCGCGGTGTACCGGAAGAGGAGCAGGGCCATCACGCCGTAGAGCACGAACCAGACCACGTTGGTGTCACCGAGGGTGATGATCATCGGCACCGCGCCGATGGCTCCGGTCAGCAGCGCCGCCAGCACGGCCGACCGGTGCGCCACGAGGTGATCGACGAGGATCGCGACGATCGCGAAGCCCGCGCCCATCGTGGCGGCGAGCCCGGGCGAGGCATCGAGCGGTGCGGAACCGAACGCCACCTCCTCGAAGGCGGCGGCTCCGAGAGCCCCGAACACCGCGATGGTGGTGGGCGTCGGGATCACTCCGAAGATCGCGGTGTCACCCGCGACGAGCAGCGTCACGACGCCGATGGCCACGAGGATCTGAACGAGGAGGGTGCCGGTGTCCTGCACCCATGCCGCCCGCCGGCGCAGGAGGTGGCGCAACAGCATGCCCGTCCCGGCCACGACGATGACCACGACGAGGACCGTGCCCGACCAGGTGCCCGGAGAGATGACCGACGTGTACGGCCACGTCGCCACGAGTGTCGCCGCGGCCGCGAGCACCCCGGGCCCCACGACGCCCTCCCTCTCGTCGCGGTCGCGGTGCCACTGCGGCGCGGTGGGCGCGGGGGCGGCCGCGGTCGGGGGCGACTGCTCAGCGCGGAACATCGCCGACTCCGATCCGCGCCGAGACGGCATCCTCCCACGCCTCGGCGATGTCCCCTCCGAGCTCGACGACGGTCCAGCCGTGCGGCGCGGAGGCCTCGACGGCGCCGGGCAGCAGTTCGGTGCTGAACAGCATCGGAGCAGTGGCTCCCGCCGGACGCAGCAGCGCGGCATCCTCCTCGTCGAGGCGCCCGGTGATGTAGACCAGCGGGCCCGGAGGCGTCCCGCCGATGAGCGACGCGAGATCCCGGCTCTCACCCCGGGGCGTCACCATCGCCAGCGCCACGAGCAGACCGTCGCGGTCGTCTTCGTGCCCGCGCAGAGCGCCGAGCAGGGTTCCCGCGCCGTCGATCACGTCGACGCTGTAACCCTCGCCCGCGAGATGGATGGCGGAGGATGCGCACAGGGACACGGCGGCTTCGAAGGCCGGATCGGCGTCGACGCCCGGCGCGTCCCAGTGGCGGCTGCTGCGGTCGAGCACGACGACCGCGTCGGGGCTCGATTCCTCCTCCTCCTGCCGCACCATGAGCTGCCCGCGGTGCGCGGTCGCCCGCCAGTGGATGCGGCGCATCGAGTCGCCGGGGATGTAACCCCGCGGCGACAGGTTGTCGCTGCCCTGCCCGAGCCTCGTCGAGGAGGTGTGCGCGGTTCCGCCGGCGGCCCCGACCCGCACCGCGAGAGGCGCGAGGGCGAAGACCTCGGGCACGACGGTGATGCTGCGGGTGTCGCCGAACGACTGTTCGCGCTGGGCCAGCCCGAACGGATCCACCGTGCGCAGCATGAGCGGCCCCAGCGGCCAGACGCCGCGTCGTACGCCGGTGATCAGGTAGCTGAGCTGACCCTTCTCTGCCGGGTACTCGCCGCCGGAGTCGCCGGTGACGGCGTCGGGCAGCACGTCGTGCCACAGCCCTCGCGGTACGCGGAGGGCGCGCAAGGTGAAGCGCACCGTGACCCGCGAGGTCTCCGACACCGTCAGCAGATCGGTGGAGATCTGACGCGTGACCGTCCCGGATCGGCGGGGGAGGCGGACGGCGAGGAGCGAGAAGAGGGTGAGGGTGGCGAGCAGCACCCCGATGTAGAGCAGGATGCGGGCGCCGAGCACGTTGGCGGCGATCATGCAGCACAGCGCGGCGATGAGCGCACCGGCGCCGCGGCTGGTGAGGGATCGGCGTCGTCGCATGAGGGTCTCGGTCAGGAACGGGTCGCGACGGGCACGCGCACCCGTTCGACGATCTGGCTCAGCGCGGCCTCGACGGGCTGCGCTCCCGCACGGTGGGCGCCGCGCGCGGGAAGCAGGCGGTGCGCCAGCACGGGGATCAGCAGCGCGGTGATGTCATCGGGGATGACGAAGTCGCGTCCGTCGAGGGCGGCCCACACCTTCGCCGCCCGGATCAGTTGCAGCGTCGCCCGGGGGCTCGCCCCGAGGTGGAGGTTCGGGTCGGAGCGGGTCGACTGTGCCAGGGCGACCGTGTACTCCTCGAGCGCAGGAGCCACGTGGACGGAGCGCGCCCACGCGATGAGCTGTGAGATGGATGCCGCATCGGCGACGGGTGTCACCGCGGCCAGCGGGCTCACGACATCGCGCTGGCGGAGCATGAGAGCTTCGGCTGCGGCGTCCGGGTAGCCCATCGAGATGCGCATCATGAAGCGGTCGCGCTGCGCTTCGGGCAGGGCGTAGGTGCCCTCCATCTCGAGCGGGTTCTGGGTCGCGACGACCAGGAACGGCTTCGGCAGCAGATGCGTCGCACCGTCGACCGTCACCTGACCCTCCTCCATCGCCTCGAGCAGCGCGGACTGCGTCTTGGGCGAGGAGCGGTTGATCTCATCCGCGATCACGATGTGGGCGAACACCGCACCGCGCTTGAACTCGAACTCCCGATCGACCGGGTTGTACACCGAGACGCCGGTGACGTCGCCGGGAAGCAGGTCGGGCGTGAACTGGATGCGGCGCACCGTCGCGTCCACGCTCGCTGCGAGTGCCCGGGCGAGCATCGTCTTGCCGACACCGGGCACGTCTTCGATGAGCAGATGCCCCTCGGCGAGCAGGCACACGAGAGCGCTGCGCACGGCATCCGGCTTGCCGTCGATGACCTGACCGATGGAGCCGAGGATCGCTGAGGTCTGCGCGGCGAACCGCTCGGCGTCGATCATCACCGGGACCAGGGGGGCGTTCTCGGGCATGCGTTCCCTCTCACATCGGCGCTGCGGTGCGCGTTACTCGATCGTAACCCTGTGGCGGGGGTATCGCTCTGGCAGGTTCCCCAGAGGATGCGGGGAGCTGCCGACGGTTCAGACCACATGCTGCATCGGGTTAGGATGGTTGACGGCTCTCCGCGTGGCGGCATCCAGGCCAATTCCCCCAGGGCGGAAACGCAGCAAGGGTAACCGGGCTCTGCTGGGTGCGCGGAGAGTCACTTTCTTTTTCTGTGCGCTGCGTTCAGCTCCTCGGCATCGTCGAGCCAGTTGCGTCCTCTGTTCTTGAGGAAGAACACGTACACGATCAGCGAAGCACCGATCACGACCGTCACGTAAGCGACGAACAGATCCACCGTTCCCGCACCGGTCGCTGCTGTGTAGAGCAGTGGCGCGGTGCCGCCGAAGACGGAGTTCGCGAGAGCGTATCCGAGACCCACGCCCAGGGCGCGGATGTGCATGGGGAAGAGTTCGGCCTTCACAACGGCGTTGATCGAGGTGTATCCGGTGAGAATGACGAACCCGCCGACGAGGATGGCGAACGCCGAGATCGCCGAGGTCTGCTGGGGGAGGAAGACGAGCAGGAACCAGGTGTAGAGCACTCCGCCGACGCCGAAGAAGACGAGGAGGGTTTTGCGTCCGACGATGTCGGAGAGCCAGCCGCCGACCGGTTGCAGGAGCATCAGTATCGTCAGGGCGATGAGGTTGATGACCGTCCCCGTCACCACGTCGCCGGCGGCGAAAGCGGTCTTCACGATGTTCGGACCGGTGACCGAGTAGGTGTAGAAGGCGACGGTGCCGCCCATGGTCACCAGGAAGCAGAGCAAGAGCGGTCGCCACTGATGCACGAGAAGCTCTCGCATCGAACCCGCCGCGGGCGACGACCCGGACCGCGCCGCTGCGATCGTGCTCGTGTCGAGCGATTCGTCCATCGTGCGGCGGAGCCAGAAGACGACCAGCGCAGCGACCCCGCCGAGGCCGAACGCGATGCGCCATCCCCACTCCGAGATCTGCGCCGACGACAAGGTCAGGACCATGGCGAGGAGCGTGGATTGGGCCAGCACATGCCCGCCCACCAGAGTGACGTAGTGGAACGACGAGAGGAACCCGCGGCGGCCCGGAAGCGCGGCCTCGGACATGAAGGTCGCACTCGTCCCGTACTCGCCTCCGGTCGCGAACCCCTGGATCAGCCGACAGATCACGAGAATGGCCGCCGCGCCAGCGCCGATGCTGGCAGCGGTCGGCGTGATCGCCACGACGAACGAGCACGCGGCCATGAGCGATACCGAGATCGTCAGGGCCAGTCGGCGACCGTGGCGGTCGGCGAAGCGCCCGAAGAACCAGGCGCCGACCGGGCGCATCAGGAACGTGACCGCGAAGATCGCCCAGATGTAGACGGTGGAGTTCTGGTCGTCCTCGTCGAAGAACTGAGACTCGAAATAGGTGGCGAACACCGAATACACGTAGACGTCGTACCACTCGACGAGATTGCCGGCCGAGCCCTTCAGCGTGTTCGAGACGGACCGTCGGAGGTTCAGGGGAGCAGAGGGCGTCGACATCGACGGTCCTTTCGTGGAGGAGAGCGCGAACTGGAACATGCACCGATGCGGGTGCGTCTGCTGAATGCTACACAGTAGAATGTCACTCACAGTGACGACCTCCCCGCCGCCCAGCCGTTCGTCGGCTGCACCTGCGACAATCGTCCGGTGACCGTCACCCAGCCGCCGAAGGCGCAGCATCCGCTCGGCCGATTCGCCTCGCCGGTGCTCCTTCTCGTCGCGATGTGGGTCGTGCAGTTCGCCGATGCGATCCTTCCCGGTTCGTTCACCGGCTTCGGGTTGCGGTCGTGGGATGTCTCGGGCCTCGGCGGCATCGTGCTCGGTCCGCTCCTGCATGCGAACTGGCAGCATCTCATCGCGAACTCGGTGCCGTTCCTCGTGCTCGGCTGCCTCGTCGCGGTCGAGGGCACGCGTCGGTTCTGGGCGGTCACGGCCATCGTCGCGATCGTCGGCGGCATCGGCACCTGGGTGTTCAACGCGCCGGGAACCCTGACGGTCGGCGCCTCCGGACTCGTGTTCGGCTACTTCGGGTACGTCGTGATGCGGGTGTTCGCGCCGGGCCGGGTCGCCCACCGGATCCTCTACGCCGTCATCGCGCTGATCGTGCTCGCCCTGTACGGCGCCACCATGCTCGCCGGAGTGTTCGGCGTCGCCGACGGCATCTCCTGGCAGGGTCATCTCTTCGGTGCGATCGGCGGCGCGATCGCTGCACTGATCGGCCGCCGCCCGCGAACAGAGCGCGGAGCCCTCGCCCCATGACTCCGGGGCGTGCGGCACCTCGTGCGAAACGCAAGCCCGCGGCGAAGAGGCCCGTGACCAGGCGCGGGAACACGCGGAGGCGACGGAAGCCGGGCGCGCGTCGGCAGGCCGCGATCAGGCTCCGCCGCCGGAAGATCCTGCAGCGTGTGCTCCTGTCCGTCGGAGCCGTCGTGTTCACCGCCGGGCTTCTCGTGCTCATCCCGCTCGGCCTCGCGCGCGACCCGGCCCCGATCTGCATCGACGAGCCGCGCACGTTCCCTGCGGCGGGCATCGAGGGATGGAGCGGGGAGCAGCTCGAGAACGCGGCGACGATCGTGCGCACGGCGGCCGGCCTCGGCTTCGACCGCGACGGACAGATCCTCGGGGTGATGACGGCGATGGGCGAGAGCAGCCTCCGCAACATCGACTACGGCGACTGGGAGACGCGCGGGTTCACCAACCCCGACGGCTCGCGCACGACGAGCATCGGACTGTTCCAGCAGCAGGACTGGTGGGGGAGTGCCGAGCAGCGGATGGATCCCGCGACCGCCGCGACCCTGTTCTTCGACCGCCTCGGCCGGCTTCCCGGCTGGCAGGCCATGGTGCCCTCGCACGCGATCCACCGTGTGCAGATCAACATGGATCGCGACTACTACTCGCAGTTCCAGGCGGATGCCACGGCGGTCGTCGACGCGCTGTCGGGGCCGTGCGAGTGATGCCGAAGCAATAGTCCCGGTACGACGCCGGGCGGGTTCACGGATGCCGCGCCTAAGCTGAAGCCGTGGCGCAGAGCATCTACATCACCTCGGCCGAAGGCCATACCGGAAAGTCGACGATCGCCCTCGGGGCGCTCGACGCACTGATGCGTGTGTCGCCGCGGGTGGGGGTGTTCCGCCCGATCGCACGTTCGGTCACCGAACGCGACGACATCCTCGAGCTGATGCTGGCGCACGACGGCGTGCAGCTCGACTACGAGGACTGCATCGGCGTCACCTACGACGACGTGCGCAGCGATCCGGAAGCGGCGCTGTCGACGATCGTCGCGCGGTTCAAGGCCGTCGAGGCGCAGTGCGACTCCGTCGTCATCATCGGCAGCGATTACACGGATGTCGCCAGCCCCGCAGAGCTGGGCTTCAACGCGCGGATCGCCGCCAACCTCGGCGCCCCGGTGCTGCTCGTCCTCAGCGGTCGCGATCAGCAGCGCCAGGCCGAGCAGCTGGGCACGACGACCGCTCGCGCCGCCGCTGCCGTCGGGCAGATCGCGGAACTGGCGCTGTCCGAGCTCGCGGCAGAGCGCGCCGAGCTGTTCGCGGTCGCCGTGAACCGGGCCGATCCCGACGCACTCGAGGCCGTGATTGCTGCGGTGCGCTCGGTGCTGCACGACGACCGGACGCCGGTGTGGGCGATTCCGGAGGACCGCGCCCTCGTCGCCCCCTCGATCCGCGGCATCCTCTCGGCCGTCGACGGGGAGCTGCTCAAGGGCGACGACGACCGCCTGGCGGCGGAGGCACTGACGATCGTGGTCGCGGGGATGTCGATGGTCAACGTGCTGCCGCGGCTCACCGAGGAGGCGGTCGTGGTGATCCCGGCCGACCGCACCGAGGTTCTGCTCGCCGCGCTGCTGGCCGACTCGTCCGGCACGTTCCCGCGCATCGCCGGCATCATCCTGAACGGCCCCTTCCCGCTGCCGGAGCCGATCCTGCAGCTGCTCGACGGATTCGCGTCGACGGTTCCGATCATCACCACCGACCTGGGCACGTACGACACCGCGGTGCGGGTGATGGGAGCCCGCGGCCGGATCTCCGCCGATTCCCGCAGCCAGTACGACCGGGCGCTCGGCCTGTTCCAGGCGCACGTGGACATCGCCGAGCTGACCGAGCAGCTCGGGCTCGCCGAGTCGCGGGTCGTGACGCCGCTGATGTTCCAGTACGGACTCATCGAACGCGCCAGAGCCGACCGCCGACGCATCGTGTTGCCGGAGGGCGGAGACGACCGCATCCTGCGTGCCGCCGCCACTCTGCTGGCCAGAGAGGTCGCCGACCTGACGATCCTGGGCGACGAGGCATCCATCCGCGCTCGCGCCGTCGAGCTCGGCGTCGACATCGCCGCGGCCCAGGTGCTCAGCCCCACCGACCCCGAGCTGGTCGAGCGCTTCGCCGCGGAATATGCGCGACTCCGCGCCCACAAGGGCATCACGCTCGCCCAGGCGGCAGACACCGTGACCGATGTGTCGTACTTCGGCACGATGATGGTGCACCTCGGCCTCGCCGACGGGATGGTCTCCGGCGCCGCGCACACGACAGCGCACACCATCCGTCCGTCGTTCGAGATCATCAAGACCAAGCCGGGAGTGAACGTCGTCTCGAGTGTGTTCCTGATGGCGCTCGCCGACCGCGTGCTCGTGTACGGCGACTGTGCCGTGATCCCCGACCCGACGAGCGAGCAGCTCGCCGACATCGCCATCTCCTCGGCGACGACGGCCCGTCAGTTCGGCATCGACCCGCGCGTGGCGATGCTGTCGTACTCGACGGGCGAGTCCGGCACCGGCGCCGACGTCGACAAGGTACGCGCCGCGACCGCCCTCGTGCGCGAGCGGGCGCCCGAGCTGCCGGTGGAGGGCCCGATCCAGTACGACGCGGCAGCGGATGCCGCGGTCGCGAAGGCCAAGCTCCCCGATTCGGCCGTGGCCGGGCGCGCGACGGTGTTCGTGTTCCCCGACCTCAACACCGGCAACAACACCTACAAGGCGGTGCAGCGTTCGGCCGGTGCCGTCGCCATCGGACCGGTGCTGCAGGGGCTCAACAAGCCCATCAACGACCTGTCCCGCGGCGCGCTGGTCGCCGACATCGTCAACACCGTCGCGATCACCGCGATCCAGGCGCAGGGAGATTCGGCATGAGCGCGATCCTGGTCATCAACAGCGGGTCGTCGTCGCTGAAGTACAGCCTGATCGACATCGAGCAGGAGAACCTGCTGGCGAGCGGTCTCATCGAGCGCATCGGCCAGGACGCCAGTCCCGTCGCGCACACCGTCCGTCCGGAGACCGACGGGACGGCCATGCCGACGATGCTCGATGCGACCTACCGCGATGAGCGCCCGATCGCCGATCACGCCGCCGCCTTCGAGATCATGCGCGAGCAGTTCGCCGCGCACGGGCCGTCGCTCGAGGAGCATCGCCCGGTCGCCGTCGGACACCGCGTGGTGCACGGCGGTGCCCGCTTCTACGCCCCGACGCTGATCGACGCCGATGTGGAGCGGCAGATCGACGAGCTCGCGGTGCTCGCGCCGCTGCACAACCCCGCGAACCTGGCCGGCATCCGCGCCGCTCGCGCCGTGTTCGATCAGGTGCCGCACGTCGCCGTGTTCGACACCGCCTTCCACCAGACGCTCCCGCCCGCCGCGTACACCTACGCGATCGATGCCGCGCTCGCCGCGGAGCACCGGGTGCGCCGCTACGGCTTCCACGGCACGAGCCACCAGTACGTGAGCGAGGCCGCGGCAGCGTTCCTCGGCCGCGACCTCGGCAGCCTCCGACAGCTCGTGTTCCACCTCGGCAACGGGGCATCCGTGACGGCGATCGACGGCGGTCGCTCGGTCGAGACCTCGATGGGACTCACCCCGCTCGAGGGTCTGGTCATGGGCACCCGCTCCGGCGACCTCGACCCCGCGGCGCTCGTGCACCTGTCGCGTCGTGCCGGCCTCTCGATCGACGACCTCGACTCGCTGCTCAACACTCGCAGCGGCCTGGCCGGTCTCACCGGGCGCAGCGACATGCGCGACATCCTCGCCGGAGTGGAGGCGGGAGACGACGCGGCGATGCTGGCCTTCGACGTGTACGTGCACCGCCTGCGCGCCTACGCCGGCGCGTACATCGCGCAGCTCGGGGGAGTGGATGTCATCTCCTTCACCGCCGGCGTCGGCGAGAACGCGGCGGCGGTGCGGGCGGCCGCAATGGCGACCCTCGGATTCGCCGGTGTGGAGCTGGATGCCGCCCGCAACGAGGTCAGGGAGCGGGGCATCCGTCGCATCTCCACGAATTCCTCTCCGGTGGCGGTGCTCGTGGTGCCCACCGACGAGGAACTGCAGATCGCGCGCCAGACGGCCGAACTGCTCTGATCGGCCCGCCGGGGTTACCTCCCGGCGCGCCACAGCATTACGCTTGCACAGTGGCACGGAGCGGTGCCGGCCCGACGATCGCCCTTCTCCTGGAGGCTCTGTGCCAGAAGCACTGCCCGACCTGTTCCACGCCGAAGGCGTACTGTTCGACCTCGACGGCGTGCTCACCCCGACCGCCGAGGTGCACATGCGGGCCTGGAAGGTCGTGTTCGACGACGTGTTCGCCCGCTGGGGGATCGCGCCGCCCTACACCGACGCCGATTACTACGACTACGTCGACGGCAAGAAGCGCTACGACGGAGTGGCGAGTCTGATGCACAGCCGCAACGTCGAAGTGCCCTGGGGCGCGGTCGACGACGACCCCTCGGCCGAGACCATCTGCGGGATCGGCAACCGCAAGAACGCCGCTTTCGCGGAGTCGCTGCGCGGGCAGGGGATAGCGCCGTACCCGGGCTCGCTCGCCCTCGTCGAGGCTCTGCATGCCGCGGGTATCCCGCTCGGTGTGGTGTCGAGCTCCAAGAACGCCGAGGAGGTGCTGGCCGCCGCCGGCATCCGCTCCTTCTTCCGGGTCGTCGTGGACGGTGTCGTGGCCGAGCGTGACGGCCTCGCCTCGAAGCCCGCAGCCGACATGTTCGCCGCCGGTGCCACAGCCCTCGGAGTGGATCCGGCCCGCTCCGTCGCCGTGGAGGATGCCACCTCCGGTGCCGCTTCCGCCGCCGCAGCCGGCTATGCGTCCGTGATCGGTGTCGACCGGGGAACCGGAGCGGACGCCCTCCGAGCCGCCGGCGCGACCGTCGTCGTCGACGACCTGGCCGTGTTCGCCCCCGATTCCCGCACCGACACCCCGGAGACCGCATGATCGACCGCGACCGCTTCCCCGTCGACCCGTGGCGTCTGATCGACACGCACTACTCGGAGGAGGGCGTCGGCGAGACGTTGTTCTCCGTCGGCAACGGCTACCTGGGCCTGCGCGGCAACCACATCGAGGGTCGCGGCGCCCAGGAGCACGGCACGTTCATCAACGGGCTCCACGAGACCTGGCCGATCCGCCACGCCGAGCAGGCCTACGGCTTCGCCGAGGTCGGGCAGACGATCGTCAACGCCCCCGACGCCAAGGTCATGCGCGTCTACGTCGACGACGAGCCCATCTCGCTCGACGACGCCGATGTGCGCGAGTACCGCCGCACGCTCGACCTGCGCACCGGGGTCCTCGAGCGTCACGTCGTCTGGGAGACCCCGTCGGGCAAGCGCGTCCGGATGCGCGACGAGCGCATCGTGAGCTTCGAGGAGCGGCACCTCGCGGTGCTGCGGCTCGAGGTCGTCGTCGAGAACGCCGACGCGCCGGTCACGATCAGCTGCCAGCTGCTGAACCGCCAGGACGGCGCGGGCGTGTACGCCGGCACTCCGATCGGGACCAAAGCGGCGTTCGACCCCCGCAAGGCCGAGAAGATCGCCGACCGCGTGCTGGAGCCCGCCGAGCACTGGCAGGACGGGATGCGCTCCGCGCTGTCATACCGCGTCGCGGACTCCGGGATGACGGTCGCCGTCGTGGCCGACCACGTGGTCGAGACCGAGAACGAGTACAACGCCCGCACGCTCGTGGAGCCCGACATCGCGAAGAACGTGTTCCGCGTGCAGGCCAAGGCCGGCGTCCCCATCACGGTCACGAAGCTGGTCAGCTACCACACCTCCCGAGGCGTGCCGCCGCGCGAGCTCGTCGACCGCTGCCGTCGTTCGCTCGACCGCGCGGCCGCTGAGGGCGTCGAGACCGTCTTCCAGCGTCAGCGGGCCTGGCTCGATGCGTTCTGGGAGCGCAGCGACGTGCAGATCGGCGGCCGCGACGACCTGCAGCAGGCCACCCGCTGGTGCCTGTTCCAGCTCGCCCAGGCCTCCGCCCGCGCAGACGGCGCCGGCGTCCCGGCGAAGGGCGTCTCCGGTTCCGGCTACAGCGGACACTACTTCTGGGACACCGAGATCTACGTGCTCCCGTTCCTCACCTACACGTCGCCGCGGTGGGCGTACAACGCACTGCGGGCGCGGGTGAAGATGCTCCCCGCTGCGCGTCGCCGGGCTGCACAGCTCAACGAGGCGGGGGCGCTCTTCCCGTGGCGCACCATCAACGGCGAGGAGGCATCCGCGTACTACGCGGCCGGCACCGCGCAGTACCACATCAACGCCGACATCAGCTTCGCGCTCGGCAAGTACGTGCGCGCGACCGGTGACGAGGAGTTCCTGCGGCGCGAGGGCGCCGACATCGCGATCGAGACGGCCCGGCTGTGGGCGACCCTCGGATTCTGGCGCGCCTCCCGGCTGGTGGAGGAGACGGATGCCGGCGACGGGATCGAGACCTTCCACATCCACGGCGTCACGGGGCCGGACGAGTACACCACGGTCGTCAACGACAACCTGTACACGAACGTCATGGCACGCTACAACCTCCGTTACGCGGCCAAGATCGTCCGCGAGATCCGTGAGAACCACCCCGAGGACTACGTGAAGCTCGTCGATCGCACGGGGCTCGGCGTCGGCGAGGCTGAGGCGTGGGACCGCGCGGCGGAGGCGATGTACATCCCCTACAGCGAGGGCCTCGGCATCCATCCGCAGGATTCGCTGTTCCTCGAGCGCGAGGTCTGGGATCTCGCCAACACGCCCGCCGAGCAGCGACCGCTGCTGCTGCACTTCCACCCGCTGGTGATCTACCGGTTCCAGGTGCTCAAGCAGGCGGATGTCGTGCTGGCGCTGTTCCTGCAGGGCAACCACTTCTCGCCCGAGGAGAAGAAGGCCGACTTCGACTACTACGATCCGCTGACCACGGGCGACTCGACGCTCTCGGCGGTCGTGCAGTCGATCCTCGCCGCCGAGGTGGGGTACCAGGATCTCGCGCAGAGATACTTCGAGCAGTCGCTGTTCGTCGACCTGCACGACCTGCACCACAACGCGGCCGACGGAGTGCACGTGGCCTCCGCCGGCGGAGTGTGGACGGCGCTGGTGTGCGGCTTCGGCGGCATGCGCGACTATGCCGGCGACCTGAGTTTCGACCCACGGCTGCCGGCCGACTGGCCGTCGCTGTCCTTCCCGCTGCAGTGGCAGGGATCCACGCTGCAGGTGACGGTCACCAAGGACGAGCTGCGCGTGCAGGTGCGCAGCGGCCCCCCGGTGCCGTTCAGCGTGCGGGACACCGCGTACTTCGCGACGGTCGAGGACGAGGTCGTGGTGCCGCTGGCGGATCAGGGTCCGTTGATCCCCGGGCGCCCGACGCTGCGGCAGTTCGCCGACGCCCGTCGCGAGGACGGCACGCGGATGTCGGCATCCGTCCCGGTGATCACCACGGCCATTCCGGTGATCGAGTCGATCGACTGAGTCTCGTCGCCGCCGAGCTTCGTCGCCGCCGAGCCACCCCTTTCTGTGCGAGCCACCCCTTTCCGTGCGCACACAAAGGGGTGGCTCGCACGCAAAGGGGTGGGCCGGGACGCCGGGGAGCCGCCGACCCGCCGAAGGTCGGTGGCACGCCGTAGGCTGTTGAGGTGACCACAGCCCTCTACCGCCGCTACCGACCCGAGACGTTCGGCGAGATGATCGGGCAGTCCCAGGTGACCGACCCGCTCATGACGGCGCTGCGCGGCGATCGGGTCGGCCACGCGTACCTGTTCTCCGGCCCTCGCGGCTGCGGCAAGACGACCTCCGCGCGCATCCTGGCGCGCTGCCTGAACTGCGCCGAAGGGCCGACCGACGTGCCCTGCGGCGTCTGCCCGAGCTGCGTCGAGCTGTCGCGCGCCGGTGGCGGGTCCCTCGACGTCGTCGAGATCGACGCGGCCAGCCACAACGGCGTCGACGACGCCCGTGACCTGCGTGAGCGCGCCACCTTCGCGCCCAGCCGCGACCGGTACAAGATCTTCATCCTCGACGAGGCGCACATGGTCACCCCGCAGGGGTTCAACGCGCTGCTCAAGCTCGTGGAAGAGCCGCCGGAGCACGTCAAGTTCATCTTCGCGACGACCGAGCCCGAGAAGGTCCTCGGCACGATCCGCTCCCGCACGCACCACTACCCGTTCCGTCTCGTGCCGCCCGCGGCGATGCTCGAGTACGTCGAGAAGCTCTGCGCCGAAGAGGGCGTGATCGTCGAGCAGGGTGTGCTGCCGCTCGTCGTCCGCGCCGGTGGCGGCTCTCCCCGAGACACGCTCTCGCTGCTCGACCAGCTCATCGCCGGGTCCGACGCGCCCGCCGGCTCCGAGACCGTGACGGTCGGCTATGCGCGTGCCGTCTCTCTGCTCGGATACACGCACGGCGCCCTCCTCGACGAGATCGTCGACGCGCTCGCCGCCGGAGACGCCGCGGCCGCGTTCCCCGCGATCGACCGCGTCGTGCAGACCGGTCAAGACCCGCGGCGCTTCGTCGACGACCTGCTCGAACGGCTGCGCGACCTGATCGTCATCGCGGCCGTCGGCGCCGGCGCTTCGGCCGTCCTGCGCGGCATCGCCGAAGACGACCTGCAGCGCATGCGCGGCCAGGCAGAGACCTTCGGCGCCGCGCGTCTCTCGCGCACCGCCGACGTGGTGAGCGCGGCCCTCGACGACATGTCGGGGGCGACGTCTCCGCGCCTGCACCTCGAGCTCATGGTGGCGCGCGTCCTCGCCGGCGCGACGGATGCTGCCGCTGCGGCGCCGGCGGCTCCCGCTGCCGAGCGGGCAGCAGCGCCCGCGCGGCCCGTGGCGTCCTCGGGGCCCGCGGCACCTGCGCCCTCGACGCCTGCAGCCGCTGCCTCATCGGAGTCGGACACGCCAGCCGAGGCGCCGGCTGCCGCCGCCTCACCCACGTCGCCGGCGGCTGCTGCTTCGTCTCCCGCTGCGACGGGTCAGACCCCGACCACCGAGGCCGAGGCGCCCGCTCCGGAGGAGACCGCGCCGGCCGCACCCGAGCCCGCCGCCCCGCGAGGGCCGGTCACGTTCGACGCCATCCGTGCATCCTGGCCCGCTGTCCTCACCAGGCTCGAGGGCATCAGCCGCACGTCCTGGCTGCTGGCCACGGCGGTGCAGCCGCTGGCGTACGTCACCGACACCGAGGTGCTGACGCTCGGCTTCACGAGCCAGCATGACGTCGCGAAGTTCAAGGGCACCACTCCGGGTTCCGGGCCTTCGGACCACCTGCGGTCCGCGATCGAGCATGAGCTCGGAGTGCGGGTGAAGTACCTTCCCGCGCCGATGCCCGCGGGTGGTGCTCCGCGCCAGTCCGCGGCATCCGGTCCCTCGGCGCCTGCCGACTCCGCTCCCGCATCGGAGCCTGCGTCAGCGGGTTCTCCCCGCTCGCAGGTCCGTGGCGCGTCGGCCTCCGCCGTGACGGAGTGGGCGGTCGCACCGATCCCCACCGCGCAAGAAGAACCGGCGAGTGCTCCGCCTGTGTCGGCTTCGCCGCTGCCCGTCGACGAAGAGCCCGAAGAGGTCGAGGCGGCGGCATCCGCGCCCGTCCCGCCGTCCGATGGAGCGATCGATCGCGATGAGCCTCCGCTTCCCGGCGACGACGATGCTCCGGCCCTCGATGACGAGCCGCCCTACGATCCTTCGTACGAGCCGCCGGTCTCACGGCAGTCTTCCCCGCAGCAGTCTGCGCCGCAGCGAACCGCTCCGCAGGTTCCGCAGCCACCTGCCCCGCAGATGCAGCGTGCGGCAGCCCCGCCGGTCGTCATCGAGCGCGCCCCCTCGGTCGGGGGAGTGCAGCGCTACGGTGAGGCCGTGATCCGCCAGGTGCTCGGCGCGACGTTCCTGCGCGAAGAGCCCTACGAGCCCCCGACGAGGTTCAACTGATGTATGACGGCATCGTTCAGGAGCTGATCGACGAGTTCGGTCGGCTCCCCGGCATCGGCCCGAAGTCCGCCCAGCGGATCGCGTTCCACATCCTGCAGACGCCGACGTTCGACGTCGCGCGCCTGGCGGAGCTTCTCAGCGAGATCCGGATCCGGGTGCGGTTCTGCGAGATCTGCGGCAACGTCGCCGAGCAGGAGCGGTGCGCCATCTGCCGCGACCCGCGCCGCAGCCAGACGCTGATCTGCGTGGTCGAAGACGCGAAAGACGTCGCTGCCATCGAGCGCACGCGTGAGTTCCGCGGGCTCTACCACGTGCTCGGCGGGGCCATCAGTCCCATCGCCGGCATCGGCCCCGACGACCTCCGCATCACGCAGCTCATGACGCGTCTCGCCGACGGCACGGTGCAGGAGGTCATCCTCGCCACCAACCCCAACCTCGAGGGGGAGGCGACCGCGAGCTACTTGAGCCGGCTGCTCACGACGATGCAGATCACGGTGTCCCGGCTCGCCTCCGGGCTGCCCGTCGGCGGCGACCTCGAATACGCCGACGAGGTCACCCTCGGTCGTGCCTTCGAGGGCCGGCGCATCCTGTGACCCCGAATGCGGGCTTCTCGCGTCGCGGCTGGCTTCTCTTCGGGGCCATGGCGTTGCTGTGGGGTGTGCCGTATCTGTTCATCAGCGTCGCGGTCGAGTCGTTCTCCCCGCCCGCGATCGTCGCCGGGCGCACTCTCATCGCCGCACTGCTGCTCCTGCCTTTCGCCATCCGCAGCGGAGCGCTCCGGGCTGCGCTGAAGAACTGGCCGTGGGTGCTGGCCTTCGGTGCGGTCGAGATGGCCGGCCCTTTCCTGCTGCTCGGGCACGCCGAGATGACGCTGCCGTCCGGCATGACCGGACTGCTGGTGGCGACCGTTCCGCTCTTCGCCGCGCTGATCGCGCTCGGCGGGGGCGACCGCGGAGTGCTGCGGCCCGTCCGCGGGATCGGACTTCTCGTCGGCTTCCTCGGCGTCGCGGTCGTGGTTGCCGGTCCCGGTCTCTTCGGCGGCGAGGTCAGCCTGCTGGCAGCGGGGGAGGTGCTGCTGGTGGCCGTGCTCTACGCGATCGCCCCGTTCATCGTCGCGCGCAAGCTGAACGACGTCCCTTCGCTGGGCACCATCACCCTGTCGCTGTTGATGATCGGTGTCTTCTACCTCCCGATCGGTCTTCTCACGCAGCACGAGGTCCCCACGCTGCCGTCGATCGCGGCCCTCCTCGCGCTCGCCGTGATCTGCACCGCGGTGGCGTTCCTCGCCTTCTTCGCCCTGATCCGCGAGGTGGGCCCGGTGCGCGCACCGCTGTTCACCTACGTGAATCCGGTGGTCGCGATCATCCTCGGCGCGATCGTCCTCGCCGAGCCGTTGACGCCCGGGCTGCTGCTCGGCTTCCCGCTGATCATCATCGGCTGCTGGTTCGCCGCCACGGGCGGCCGTCTGCGTCCGGCATCTCCCACAGCGCTCCCTCCCGCCCTCTGACCCGCGTTCCTCCCCGTAGTCGGCTTCCGCCCCCACTCGCGCTGTCGCATTCGCCGAGTGCACGGCTTGTCGCCGAGCGCACGGCCTGTCGACGCCGACGTCCCGTGCACTCGGCAGCTTCCCATGCACTCGGCACCCGCGGGGCACCCGCGGGACATGCGGGGGAGATGCGCGGGGCGTGGATGACACATGCGCAACGTGGCATACGCGCCGATCGTAGAATGAGCGTGGGCGGATCCGCCCGACATCCCAGGGAGTGATCGTGGCCCTCATCGTGCAGAAGTACGGCGGCTCGTCCGTCGCCGACGCAGAGAGCATCAAGCGCGTCGCCAAGCGCATCGTCGACACCCGTCGTGCCGGTCACGACGTCGTCGTGGCGGTCAGCGCCATGGGCGACACCACCGACGAGCTGCTCGAACTGGCGAACGAGGTCGCCCCGATCCCGGCGCCGCGAGAGCTCGACATGCTCCTCTCCAGCGGAGAGCGCATCTCGATGGCGTTGCTGGCGATGGCGATCCACTCGATGGGCTTCGAGGCGCGGTCGTTCACGGGCAGCCAGGCGGGCATGATCACCGACTCGCAGCACGGTGCCGCTCGCATCGTCGATGTGACCCCGGTGCGTCTGCGCGAAGCGCTCGACGAGGGCGCGATCGTGATCGTCGCCGGATTCCAGGGCTTCAACCGCGACACCCGCGACATCACCACTCTCGGCCGCGGCGGCTCGGACACCACTGCCGTCGCCCTCGCCGCCGCTCTCGACGCCGACGTCTGCGAGATCTACAGCGACGTGGACGGCATCTTCACCGCGGATCCGCGCGTGATCCCGAAGGCGCAGAAGCTCGATCACGTCTCGAGCGAGGAGATGCTCGAGCTCGCCGCCAACGGCGCCAAGGTGCTCTACATCCGCGCCGTAGAGTACGCACGCCGTCATGGCGTCCTCATTCACGCTCGGTCGACGTTCTCGTCGGCCGAGGGCACATACGTTCTGGGCGAGGGTATGAAGAACCCTCGCGAAGCCGAGGGAGCAGTCATGGAAGAACCGATCGTCGCCGGGGTCGCCACCGACTTCAGCCAGGCCAAGATCACGGTCGCGGGCGTGCCCGACGTCCCGGGCAAGGCTGCCGAGATCTTCAAGATCGTCGCGAAGTCCGGCGCCAACGTCGACATGATCGTGCAGAACGTGTCGGCCACCGGGCGCACCGACATCTCCTTCACGGTCCCCAAGGCGGATGCCGCCGGCGCGCTCAAGGCGCTGGCGGGGGACCAGGCCGAGGTCGGCTTCCAGAACCTGATCCACGACGACCAGATCGGCAAGCTCTCGGTCGTCGGCGCGGGGATGCGCACGCACTCCGGTGTCTCCGCGACGCTGTTCGAGGCGCTCTCGGCCGGCGGCATCAACATCGAGATGATCTCGACGTCCGAGATCCGCATCTCCGTGGTCCTGCGCGACACCGACCTGACCGAGGCCGCACGCACCGTGCACACCGCCTACGGGCTCGACGGGGAGTCCGACGCCACGGTCCACGCCGGCACCGGCCGCTGATCTCTGGCGGCTGCCCGACGATTGACCGAGAGATGGACGATTCGCGGAGGGATTCCACGAATTCGTCGGCGTATCGTCACCCGCACCGTGAATCGTCCGCCTCGCCTCGGACCACGGTAGACTCACCGAAACCCTGACACCGGCGCCAGGCGCAGCATCCGCATCCCGACGCCGCGCCCGAAGCCTCGTACGCAGCACCGCACGACGCCAAGGAACATCATGACCCGCATCTCCGAATCAGGACTCTCCGTCGCCATCGTCGGCGCCACCGGCCAGGTGGGCACCGTCATGCGCGAGATTCTCGCCGAGCGGTCGTTCCCGATCCGCGATCTGCGCCTGTTCTCCTCCGCGCGTTCCGCCGGCACGGCGATCGAGTTCGGTGGCGCGACGGTCATCGTCGAAGACGTCGAGACGGCGGATGCCGCCGGCATCGACGTCGCCCTGTTCTCCGCCGGGGCCACGGCGAGCCGCGCCTACGCTCCGCGTTTCGCTGCAGCCGGTGCCGTGGTCGTCGACAACTCCAGCGCCTGGCGTATGGACCCCGAGGTCCCGCTCGTCGTCAGCGAAGTGAACCCGCACGCGATCGACGAGCGCCCCAAGGGGATCATCGCGAACCCGAACTGCACCACGATGGCCGCGATGCCCGTGCTGAAGGCGCTGGATGCCGAAGCCGGCCTCGAGCGTCTGATCGTCTCCACCTACCAGGCCGTCTCCGGCTCCGGTCTCGCCGGTGCGCAGGAGCTGCTCGGTCAGGTCGAGGGCGTGCTCGCCCAGGGCGACACCCTGCGTCTCGTGCACGACGGCTCGGCGGTCGACTTCCCGGAGCCCGAGAAGTACGTCGCGCCGATCGCGTTCGACGTGATCCCGTTCGCCGGCAACCTCGTCGACGACGGCGACAACGAGACCGACGAAGAGAAGAAGCTCCGCAACGAGAGCCGCAAGATCCTCGAGATCCCCGGCCTCCGTGTCGCGGGCACCTGCGTGCGCGTCCCGGTCTTCACCGGTCACTCGCTGTCGATCAACGTCGAGTTCGCCCGTGACATCACGCCCGAGCGTGCCCGCGAGGTTCTGAGCGCGGCGCCCGGCGTCGTACTCGACGAGGTGCCGACGCCGCTGCAGGCCGCAGGCAAGGACCCGAGCTTCGTCGGACGGATCCGTGCCGATCAGTCCGCGCCCGAGGGCAAGGGGCTCGTCCTCTTCATCAGCAACGACAACCTGCGCAAGGGGGCTGCGCTGAACGCCGTGCAGATCGCCGAGGTCCTCGCGGAGCGTCTGGTCATAGCCTGACGGTATCCCCGCGATGTGGAACCGCTCTGGCAGGGGCGGTGCACATGGTCTGCGAGCGCGTGCCCGCCACCTAGACTGGTTCGGTGACAGAAAACGTCGATGTCGTCCTGATCGGCGGTGGCATCATGAGCGCCACCCTGGGTACTCTCCTGCACGAGCTGCAGCCGGAGTGGAAGATCGTCGCCTTCGAGCGACTCTCGGATGTGGCTCAGGAGAGCTCGAACCCGTGGAACAACGCCGGCACGGGGCACGCCGCCCTGTGCGAGCTGAACTACATGCCGCAGCAGGGCGATGCTCCGCTCGACCCCGCCAAGGCCGTGTCGATCAACGAGCAGTTCCAGCAGAGCCGCCAGTTCTGGTCGTCGCTGGTCGAGAAGGGTGTGCTGGACGCGCCGTCGACCTTCATCAACGCGACCCCGCACATGACGTTCGTTCGCGGTGAGAAGGATGTCGCGTACCTCAAGGCCCGCTACGAGGTGCTCAAGGAGCAGCCGCTGTTCGCCGGCATCGAGTACAGCGAGGACTCCCGCGTCATCAACAAGTGGGCGCCGCTTCTCATGCAGCAGCGTCGCAAGGGTGAGCCGTTCGCCGCGACGCGCGTGCCGGCCGGCACCGACGTCGACTTCGGAGCCCTGACGCACCAGCTCTTCGACCACCTGACCGAGTCGGGTGTCACGCTGCGCACGAACCACGAGGTACGCAGTCTCAAGAAGCAGAAGGACGGCGGCTGGCTGGTCAAGTACCGCACGACCATCGGTCGCACCCCGAACGAGGTCAAGGCGCGCTTCGTGTTCGTCGGTGCGGGCGGCTGGGCTCTCAAGCTGCTGCAGAATTCTGGCATTCCCGAGATCAAGGGCTACGGCGTCTTCCCGATCGGCGGCCAGTTCCTCAAGACCACGAACCCGAAGGTCGTCGCCCAGCACAAGGCGAAGGTGTACTCGCAGGCATCCGTCGGTGCTCCGCCGATGTCGGTACCGCACCTCGACACCCGCGTCGTCGGCGGCGAGTCCTCGCTCATGTTCGGGCCCTTCGCGACGTTCAGCCCGAAGTTCCTCAAGAACGGATCGATGCTCGACATCGTCTCGCAGGTGCGCACGCACAACCTGCTGCCGATGCTGCAGGTGGCCGTGAAGAACCCCGACCTGATCACGTACCTGGTCGGCGAGCTGTTGAAGAACCACGCCAAGAAGGTCGACAGCCTGCGCACCTTCATGCCGACCGCCAAGGACGAGGACTGGACTCTCATCGACGCCGGTCAGCGCGCCCAGGTCATGAAGAAAGACCCGAA
Organism: Microbacterium sp. GQ128; assembly: GCF_059758615.1. Lineage (NCBI taxonomy): Bacteria > Bacillati > Actinomycetota > Actinomycetes > Micrococcales > Microbacteriaceae > Microbacterium > Microbacterium sp. GQ128. Next base: position 32,354 of record NZ_JCAXDY010000004.1, on the reverse strand, counting down.
GAAGGGCGGCATCCTGCAGTTCGGTACGGAGGTCGTCTCGTCGGCAGACGGATCGATCGCCGGTCTCCTGGGCGCATCGCCCGGTGCATCGACCGCGGTGCCGATCATGCTCGAGCTGCTCAAGGCCTGCTTCCCGGAGGAGTACCCGGGCTGGGAGCCCGAACTCCGGGCCCTGATCCCCACGTTCGGCGAGAAGCTGAACACGGATGCCGCACTCGCGGAGAAGTCCACCGAGGCGACCGCCGCCACCCTCGGCATCAACGTCTGAGTCCGCACCGTGGCGAAGCTCTACTTCCGCTACGGCGCGATGAATTCGGGCAAGTCGACCTCTCTGCTGCAGGCCGCGTACAACTACGAGGAGCGCGGCCAGCACGTGCTGCTCGCGAAGCCGGCGATCGACACCAAGGGTGCCTCCGAGATCGAGAGCAGGCTCGGTGTCACCCGTCAGGTCGACTTCCTGATCGGCCCCGACGACGACGCCCGCGCGCTCTTCGCGGAGCACCGCGCGCGCATGCAGCATGCATCGGACGACGAGTTGCTCCCCGCGGGACCCGCAGATGTCGCGTGTCTCCTCATCGATGAGGCGCAGTTCCTCACGCCGGTTCAGGTCGACGATCTCTTCCGGATCGCGGTGGAGGACGGGATCCCGGTCATGGCCTACGGCATCCGCAACGACTTCCTCACCCACGCTTTTCCCGGATCCGCGCGGCTTCTCGCGATCGCGCACTCGCTGGAGGAGCTCAAGACGATCTGCCGCTGCGGGCGGAAAGCCGTGTTCAACGGCCGCGTCGTGGGCGGGGGCTTCGTGTTCGACGGTGACCAGGTCGCCATCGACGAGGGCGCCATCGGATCGCCCTCGCCGGAACTGACGACCTACGAGTCACTGTGCGGCACCTGCTATCTCGAGGAGTCCGGCGGCCGCCTGGGCTGAGTCCGCGTGCCCTCGCCCGAACGAGCCGCGCACTCGATTCCCGTCGAGCCACCCCCTTTCGCCCGAGCGGCCCCGTTTCGGACGCGCGCAAGGGGCTGGCTCGCACAGAAAAGGGCGGCTCGGCGGCGCAGGGCTCGGCGGCGGCGCAGGCTCGACGCGACGCTTCGCATACGCGAGCCCGTTTGCGTGGTCTGACCACACGCGCTAACCTGTGGTCAGACCACAGGAGGATGGATGAGCGACCAGCCGGCGCGCGCATGGCAGCTCGTGCTCGAGCACATCGAGCGCGATCTGCTCGACGGTCGACTCGGACCCGGTGACCGCCTGCCGTCGGAGCGCGATCTCGCGACCGAGCTCGGCGTCGGCAGGTCCAGCGTGCGCGAGGCCTTCCGTGTGCTCGAGGTGATGGGGCTCATCCGCACCGCCACCGGTTCCGGCCCGCAGTCGGGTGCCATCGTCATCGCCACCCCGACCGGCGGCATGTCGGCGCTGCTGAGACTGCAGGTGGCGGCGCAGGGCTTTCCGCTGGACGATGTCGTCCGCACGCGCCTCGTCCTCGAAGACGCTGTCGTCGCCGCCCTGGCCGCATCCCCCGATCGCGACACCGCACGCGCTCACGAGCTGCTCGCCGCGATGGATGCCGACGGCCTCTCCGCCGAGGAGTTCCTCGCGCTCGACGCCCAGCTGCACCTCTCACTGGCGGAAGCCAGCGGGAACACTGTCATCGCCGCGATGATGGCGGGCCTGCGTTCCTCGATCGAGTCGTACGTGCAGGCGGGGGCTGCGGCGATCCCGGACTGGGAGACGATGGCGGACAGGCTCCGCGCCGAGCACCACGCACTGGTCACCGCGATCGATGCCGCCGATGTCGAGGCTGCTCGAACCCTCGTCCGCACGCACATCACCGGCTATTACACATCCGCGGGACTCACCCGCGACATCCATCCCCAGAACTGAGAGGCACATCATGGTGCAGCGCCAGCTCCCGAATCCCGTCGAACTCCTCGACCTCATGAAGTTCAAGAAGCCGGAACTCGACGGTCGCAAGCGCCGCCTCGACGCCGCGCTGACCATCGATGATCTGCGTCTGATCGCCAAGCGGCGCACGCCCAAGGCGGCATTCGACTACACAGACGGCGCGGCCGAGGGCGAGCTCTCCCTCACCCGTGCCCGCCAGGCCTTCCGGGACGTGGAGTTCCACCCCGGCATCCTGCGTCCGGCACCCGACGTCGACACGAGCACCGAGATCCTCGGTGGCTCGTCGGCCCTGCCGTTCGGCATCGCGCCCACCGGGTTCACGCGGCTGATGCAGACCGAGGGAGAGGTCGCCGGAGCCGGTGCTGCGGCCGCCGCCGGCATCCCGTTCACCCTCTCCACGCTGGGCACCACGTCGATCGAGGGCGTCAAGGCCGCCAACCCGCACGGCCGCAACTGGTTCCAGCTGTACGTGATGCGTGATCGCGAGATCTCCTACGAGCTCACCCGCCGCGCGGCCGCGGCCGGCTTCGACACGCTGCAGTTCACGGTCGACACTCCCGTCGCCGGTGCTCGTCTGCGCGACAAGCGCAACGGCTTCAGCATCCCGCCGCAGCTCACGCTCGGCACGATCATCAACGCGATCCCGCGCCCGTGGTGGTGGTTCGACTTCCTCACGACGCCCAAGCTCGAATTCGCGTCCCTGAGCACCACCGGCGGCACGGTCGGCGAACTGCTGGACGCGGCGATGGACCCGACGATCAGCTATGACGACCTCGCCGTCATCCGCGACATCTGGCCCGGCAAGATCGTGATCAAGGGCGTGCAGAACGTCGAGGACTCCGTGCGCCTGCGCGATGCGGGCGTCGACGGCATCGTCCTGTCGAACCACGGAGGACGCCAGCTCGACCGCGCGCCCATCCCGTTCCACCTGCTGCCCGAGGTCCGGCGGGCTGCCGGCGAGGACTTCACCGTCATGATCGACACCGGCATCATGAACGGCGCCGACATCGTCGCGGCCGTCGCACTCGGGGCTGACTTCACGCTCATCGGCCGCGCCTACCTCTACGGCCTGATGGCCGGTGGACGCCAGGGCGTCGACCGCACGATCGCCATCCTGCGCAGCGAGATCGAGCGTACGATGCGGCTGCTGGGTGTCTCCTCGCTGGCCGAGCTGGAGCCGGGCCACGTCACCCAGCTCACCCGTCTGGTGCCGGTCGCCCGCGCGGGCGCCGAGGTGCGCACGCGCTGATCGCGTCGGCCGTACCGTGGCCTCGGCGTCTCAGGACTGCGGGGCCACGGCGCGGACGCGCGGCGGCCACGGGATGAGCATCGAGGTCGAGCGCTTGTACCCCGCGTAGGCCGGGTACTTGGATGCGGTGATCGACTCCGTGAAGATGGTCGAACCGATGAACAGCAGGGTCAACAGGGCAGGTCCGATGATCGTCGGGTTGAGCGCGCCGCCGGCGAAGCCTGCACCGCCCGCGACCGCCGCGGTCGCGCCGAGCGCATAGAAGGCCCACCACTGCGCCTGCTCGAAGAAGAAGTTCGGGTGGCGGCTGAAGCGGAACAGCCCCGTCGTCAGGAACCCCGGGGCGAGCGTGCCCCCTGCCTGCTTCTTGCGCTGATGGAAGCTCCACTGCTGCTGGTCGGCCACGGTCTCGCCGACGAGGAATCCGAGGAACGCGGCGACGAAGAGTGCATCCCATCCGGTGAGGGCTGCGGGATGCTCCGCCGCGACCAGGGCGGGCAGTGTGATGAGCAGGAGCAGCGTCATCTGGTAGCCGATGATGAACAGCACGTTGAAGACCTGGAACTGCCACGGGCGCATGCGTCCGCGCAGGATCGCCCACCGGTAGTCCTCGACGCCGGTGTAGCCGCCCTTGCGCGCGAAGTTGAAGGTCAAGCGGGCGCCCCAGGCGGTCGCGAGCACTCCCATGAGCACGACGCGCACGGAACCGTCGCCGTTCGCGAAGGCGCCGGCCACGAAGATCCACACGTAGGCCACGGGAACGATCGACCACGCCCGATCGACCCATGAGGTGTCGCGCGTGATCAGGGAGAGGATCCAGCACGCGACGCTGGCGGCCGCGGCGGTGATGATGACGATCAGCAGGGCATCCATGACGCCATGTTAGGACCAGGGCGCGACAGTGCGCCGCAGGACGCTTCCGACGTCAGAGCGTCAGAGCGTCAGCAGGAGTTCATCGAGCTTGTCCGCCGTGTCCTCCCAGCCGTCGACGGCCACGGACGGCACGCCGATGGCAAGGACCGGGTAGTCGTTCCCGCCCTCGTCGAGGCGATCGCCGTAGAACAGCATCTGGGTGAGAGGGATGCCGGTGTGCTCGGCGAGCTGTCGCATCCCGAAGGCCTTGTCGATGCCGGCCCGGGTGATGTCGATGGACGTCGATCCGCCGGAGCGCACCTCGAGTCCGGGGAGTCGCGCGGCGACGGCGGCACGAAGAGCCGCGCGCTTGTCTCCCGTGGGATCCCAGTCGTGCTTCGCTTCGCGCGGCGCGCGCTGACCCAGCGCAGAGAACGTGATCTGCGAGCCGCGGTCTTCGAGGATCTCGCCCCAGGGCTCGGCTTCCCACAGTCCCAGGCGCTCGGCCTCCTCGCGCAGTGCCGTCAACGCGGCCTGCTTGTCCTCGTCGCTGAGGTCGTGCGCGTACACCGGAGAGAAGTCGGACCCGTCGTGGCGGAGGTAGCGCGTGCCACAGGTCGGGAGCAGGTGCAGGCGGGCGAGGTCGGCGGCATCCGCATCGCCGAGGCGCGCGAGGACCTGATTGCGGAACTGCTCTTCGTTGCCGCCGGAGATGATGGCGACGTCGACCGATCGCAGCAGGCTGCGCAGCAGCGACGCGATGCGCGGATCGATCAGGCCCTTGGATGGGGCGAGCGTGTCATCGAGGTCGAAGGCGACGAGTGTGGGCGCGGTCATGGTGTCTCCAGCCTAGAAGGTGGCCGCTGAGAGGATCGTGAAGCGAGCAGTAGCGTGCAGAGGACGGCGAACACGACGCCGACGAGCGCGCCGGTCGAGTTGGCCACGACGTCGGTCACCGTCGCTGCCCGGTGCGGGAGGGCGACACGCTGCGCGGTCTCGATGCCGAGCGAGAGCAACGGCCCGACCAGCAGAGCGAGCGGCCACACCCGGCGGGGGAGCAGGAGGAAGGCGAGGATGCCGACGGGCACGAACACCAGGATGTTCGCGATGATCTCGAGTCGGGTGAAGTCGAGCGAGTCCCAACCGAGGCGGTGCGCGGTGTGGAGGGTCAGATCGAGGAGATTGGGCATGACCTGTTCGATCCGCGACGGCGTGAGGGTCAGAGCCGCGAGTCCGAGCAGGAACGGGATGCCGAGAGCCGATGCCCACGCCCGGGTGAATCGGCGCGGCGGCGGAAGCAGAGACCCCATGCGTCCGTTCCCCCTTCGTGCGTGTTCCCCCTACAGAGAAGGCCGCCCCTGTGGGGGCGGCCTTCCGGTGTCACTGGTCGGGGTGACAGGATTTGAACCTGCGACCTCTTCGTCCCGAACGAAGCGCGCTACCAAGCTGCGCCACACCCCGTTTGCAACCCTCCGAGTCTACAGGGAAATGCTCCCTGCGCCGAATCGAGCCGGCGATCAGTCCCGCGCGGTGAGCGTGAGCAGCGTCGCCTCGGGGCGGCAGGCGAAGCGGACCGGCGCGTAGATCGAGTGTCCGCAGCCGGCGCTCACGTTGAGCGGCACCGTGTGGCCGTCGTGCGACCACGTGCTCAGTCCCTTGGCCTGCTTGAGGGGGATGTCGCAGTTGGCCACGAGGGCGCCGTAGCCGGGAAGGCACACCTGGCCGCCGTGCGTGTGACCGCCGAGGATCGCGTCCGCGCCGAGGCCGATGAATCCGTTGAGCACGCGCTGGTACGGCGCATGGGTCACGCCCAGCATCGGTGTGGAGGCGTCGCGCGGACCGAGCGAGCCGATGGCATCCGGCAGCACATCGAGGCGGTCCCAGTCGCGGTGAGCGTCGTTCACACCGAAGAGGTCGACCGTGGCGCCGGCGATGGTGAGCCGTGCCGCCGCGTTGTTCAGATCGGTCCACCCGAGCTCGTCGGTGAAGTACCGGTCCATGGCCGCGGTGTCGAGGTGCTCCGGCTCGGGCTGCTTCTTGGACGGCCCGAGAAAGTAGCGAAGGGGGTTGCGCGGAGAGGGAGCGGTCACGTCGTTTGACCCGTGTACGAAGACACCGGGGATGCCCGCGAGCGGGTCGAATGCGCGGCGGATGCCGTCCAGGCCGCTCTCATGCCCGAGGTTGTCGCCCGTGTTGACGACGAGGTCCGGCTTCAGCTCGGCGAGTGAGGCCAGCCAGTCCTGCTTCCGGTGCTGCCAGGGCGCCATGTGCGCGTCCGACACGTGCAGGATGCGCAGGGGAGCCGAACCGGAAGGGAGCGCGGCTGCCGTCGCCTCGCGCACCGTGAACAGGTAACGCTCGATGCCGATGCCCCAGACCGCTGCGGCAGCACCGACGGCCCCCACCGCGCCTAGCGCGATGAGGGCCGGGTGCGCGGCACCGCGAGCGTTTACTTGCACGTCACGGTGACGGCGGTGGACTTGCTGGTCGCCGTGCCGGGTGCCGGGTCCGTGGCGGACACGACGGCGGTCGGCGGGTTGCAGGAATTATCTATGGCGATCGACGTGAATCCCGCAGCGGTGAGCGCGGCCGACGCATCGGATCGCGACATGCCGACGAGTCCCGCGGGAACGGTCGTGCCCTGGCCATTGCTGGGCGAGATCGTGATGGTCGACCCCCCTGCGGTCTGCCCCTGCGGGTCCTGCGCGACGACGATGTTGGCGGGCTTGTCGCTGTCGACGGCGGCGCCGACGGCTACGCCGAAGCCCTTGCCCTTGAGGGTCGACTCCGCCTCCTCCATCGTCATGCCGACGACGTTCGGGACGTCGACCAGCACCCGACGGGTGAGCTTGTCGTCGGGACGTGGGAAGTCGTCTCCGCCATATGCCGCGTTGGCGGCGGCCTGGGCGGCCTTGGCCAGCGGGTAGCGCATGCCGTTGAGCTGGTAGTTCCCGGCCCATTTCTGGTAGATATCCGACTGACCCTTCCATCGCCCGGCCCAGACCGCCGTAGCGACCTTGGTGCTGGACTCGATCATCATGGTGGACCAGCGGTCGTGCGTTCCGGTCTTGCCGATCAACGGGGTGCCGTCATACGGGTTCGCGTCGCGACCGGTGCCGCCGTCCATCACGCCCTTGAGAGCGTACGCGGCGGTGGCGGCGACCTCGGGGGAGATCACGCCGTCGGTGCACGAGGCCGCCGGAAGCTCGCGGTCCTTGCCGTCGGGGCCGACCACACGGTCGATCGCGCGCGGGGTGCAGTACTTGCCGCCGCTCGCGACCGTTGCGTAGGCGTTCGCCATGGCGATGGGGGAGATGTTCTTCGGGCCGAGAACGTCGTACGGGACGTTCTCTTCGGTGACCTTCTTGCCGTTGGCGAGCGTGACGCCCATCCGATCCGCCACCTCGTTGATCTCGCAGATGTCGAGCTTCGATGCCATCGCGAAGTAGCCGCTGTTCAACGACTGTCGCGTGAAGTCCATGACGCTCGCGGTGTATCCGCCACCTCCGCCGAAGTTGCCGATCTCCTTGGTGTTCGCGGTCTGCGGGTTCTCGCAGACGGGGATCTTCAGGTTCGTCTGCACGCGGCCGTTCAGTACCTCGTTGACCGAGTGGCCCTTCTCGAGCCAGTCGATCAGCGTGAAGAGCTTGTACACCGAGCCGACCTGGAAGCCGCCGGAGTTGCCGTGCTTCTGGTCGCCGGCGAAGACGAGCGAGGTCTTCGCGAGATCATCGGTGGTGGTCTCGTCGAACTGCGTGTTCTGCGTGATCGAGAGGATACGACCGGTACCGACCTCGATCGAGACGCCCGCAGCGCCGAAGTAGTCGTTGTCGTAGTTGGCCGGAACGATATCGCTCATCGCCTGCGTCGCCGGATTCTGAATGCGGTAGTCCAGCGAGGTGTAGATCTTCAGGCCGCCGCGGCGGAGCAGGTCGGCGCGCTCCTGGGGAGTCTTGCCGAAGGCTTCGTCGTCGAGCACGATCGATCGCACGTACTGGCAGAAGTACGCGTTGACGCCGGCCTTCGCACACCCCTGTGTGGGCGGGTTCAGCGTCGGCGTGATCTCGGATGCGTCCGCCTCGTCGTACTGCGCCTGGGTGATCTTGCCGTCGGCGAGCATGCGTCCGAGCACGTAGTGGCGACGGTCCTTCGTGAGCGAGTATCCGCTCTCGGCGGTGTTCACCGCTTCGCCGTCCTGGTTCGTCGTGGTGCCCTGCGGCATGTCGATTCGGTAAGTGTTCGGGTTCTGCACGATGCCGGCCAGGGTCGCGGCCTGCGCGACCGTGAGCTTCGCGGCGGTCGTGTTGAAGTAGTACCGCGATGCGGCTTCGATGCCGTAGACCGTGCCACCGAAGTTCGCGATGTTCAGGTATCCGAGCAGGATGTCGTTCTTCGAGAAGTCCTTCTCGACCTGGATCGCGTAGCGCATCTCCTGCAGCTTGCGTTCGATGCCCTCGTTGCCGCTGGCGTTGGTCGCGTCTTCGAAGCACTTGCGGAGGTCGTCGGCGTAGGTCTCGGAGGCCCGGTCGACGTCCTGCTCGCACTCCTGGATCAGCACGTTCTTCACGTACTGCTGGCTGATCGTGGAAGCGCCGCGGCTGGAGGTGCCGCGCACGTTGTCGATGAGCGCCTTCACGGTCGCGCCGAGGTTGACGCCGCCGTGGCTGTAGAAGCTCTTGTCCTCACTGGAGAGGATGGCGTCGTAAAGCACCGGGGACACCTGCTCGTACGTGACCGGGACGCGGTTCTGCTCGTAGAACGAGGCGAGCTCGACCGTTTTGCCGTCGGGGTCGGTCGCGTAGATGGTCGACTGCTCCATCGGCGTGCCCGGGTTGAGGTTCTCGGGCAGCTGATCGAAGAGAGTGAGTGCCTGGGTGCCGGCGAGACCGGTCATGGTGAGGACGGGCGTGACGCTGGCAGCGACCAGGAGGCCGGCGACGGCGCTCAAGCCGACGAGCCCGACGAGACCGCCGAGCACGCCTCTCACCGTGCGATTCTTTTGGGGCATACGCTTGATCGTAGGGGAGTTCCCTGAATACCACCTTTGACGAGCCGGCCCGAAACGACGGTGTCGCGCCCCGATCGACAGGAGTGCCATGACCACGTGGGAGTACCTCACCACGCCGCTGCTGATCCACAACACGGCAGCCATCCTCAACAACTGGGGCAAGCAGGGCTGGGAGCTCGTGCAGGTCGTGCAGGGTCCCGAAGGAGGTCTCGTCGCCTACCTGAAGCGTCCGGTCACGTCGGATTCCTCGGCGAACGCCGGCCTCGCAGCCGCGGAGCAGGCGGCCCGTCAGTTCGAGGGAGGCCAGGCGTGAGCGTCGCCGCCCGCCTGGCCGAGCTCGGCATCGAGCTGCCCGCGGTCGCCGCACCCGTCGCGGCCTACGTTCCCGCGGTCGTGCACGGCGGCCTCGTCTACACCTCGGGTCAGCTCCCGTTCGTCGCCGGTGCGCTCCCCGCCGTCGGCAAGGTCGGAGACGCGATCTCGGCGGAGGACGCGAAGGCATACGCGCGCACCTGCGCTCTGAACGCCCTCGCCGCGGCGGCGGATGCCGCGGGCGGCGTCGACCGCATCGGCGGGGTGCTCCGCGTGGGCGGCTTCGTCGCCTCCGCCGAAGCCTTCACGGGTCAGCCCGGCGTCATCAACGGCGCCAGCGAGGTGCTCGGCGAGATCTTCGGCGAGGCCGGGCGCCATGCCCGTGCGGCCGTGGGCGTCGCAGAGCTTCCCCTCGGCAGCCCGGTCGAGGTCGAGGTGACCTTCATCCTCGCCTGAGCATCCGGCCATCCGGCCATCCGGCACATCCGTGCCGCACATGAGAGAACGCGCCTCCCCGGATCGGGAAGGCGCGTTCTTCGTACGCGGGGAGTGCTACTTCACCTGCGCCGAGATGATGCTCATGACCGCGGTGTCGGCCAGCGTCGTCGTGTCGCCGACCTCGCGGCCTTCGGCGACGTCGCGCAGGAGTCGCCGCATGATCTTGCCGGAGCGGGTCTTCGGCAGCTCGCCGACGATGTACACGTCGCGCGGGCGGGCGATCGCCCCGATCTGCTCGCCGACCCACAGGCGCAGCAGCTGGGCAAGGCCTGCTGGCTCGTGTTCGGCGAGGTAGCTCTCCTTGATGATGACGAAGGCCACGACTGCCTGGCCGGTGGTCTCATCCGATGCGCCGACCACGGCAGCTTCGGCGGTCGCCTCGTGCGCGACCAGCGACGACTCGATCTCGGCGGTGGAGAGACGGTGACCCGAGACGTTCATGACGTCGTCGACGCGGCCGAGCAGCCACAGGTCGCCGTCCTCGTCGAGGCGGGCGCCGTCGCCCGCGAAGTAGTAGCCCTGATCCTCGAACTTCTCCCAGTACGTCTCGCGGTAGCGCTCCGGATCGCCCCAGATGCCGCGCAGCATGCTCGGCCAGGGTTCGGTGATCACGAGCAGCCCGCCGTTGCCGTTGCCGACCTCGACGCCCTGCTCGTCGACGACGTCGATCGAGATGCCCGGCAGTGGAACCTGAGCCGATCCGGGCTTGGTCTCCGTGACGCCGGGGAGGGCGGAGACCATGATCGCTCCGGTCTCCGTCTGCCACCACGTGTCGACGATCGGGGTCTTGCCGGCGCCGATGACCTCGCGGTACCACATCCACGCCTCGGGGTTGATGGGCTCGCCCACCGAGCCGAGCAGTCGCAGCGACGACAGGTCGAACTTCTTCGGAACGCTGCGGCCGATCTTCATGAACGAGCGGATCGCCGTCGGCGCGGTGTAGAAGATCGAGACCTTGTACTTCTCGATGATCTCCCACCAACGGCCGGGGTGCGGTGCGTCGGGCGTGCCTTCGTAGAGAACCTGGGTGGCGCCGTTCGCGAGCGGACCGTAGGTGACGTAACTGTGCCCGGTGATCCATCCGATGTCGGCCGTGCACCAGAAGACGTCGGTCTCCGGATGCAGGTCGAAGACGTACCTGTGCGAGTACGCGGCCTGGGTGAGGTAGCCGCCGGAGGTGTGGAGGATGCCCTTGGGCTTTCCGGTGGTCCCTGACGTGTAAAGGATGAACAGCGGGTTCTCCGCGGGGAAGGCCTGCGCCGTGTGCTCGGCGGATGCCGCCGGAACCACGTCGTGCCACCAGAGGTCGCGGCCTTCGATCCAGTCCACCTCGTTCTCGCCGCGCCGGACCACGAGGACGTGCTCGACGGTCTGCTGCTCACCCTCGCCGCGATCGGCGAGGGCCTGGTCCACCGCCGGCTTCAACGCGGAGACGCGGCCCTTGCGGTAGCCGCCGTCCGCGGTGATGACGAGCTTCGCCCCCGCGTCGTCGATGCGCGAGCGGAGGCTGTCGGCGCTGAATCCGCCGAACACCACCGAGTGGATCGCACCGAGACGGGCGACGGCGAGCATCGAGGCGATCGCCTCCGGGATCATGGGCAGGTAGATCGCGACGCGGTCGCCCTGGCCGATGCCGAGCCCTTCGAGGACGTTGGCGACCCGCTTGACCTCTTCGGTCAGCTCGGCATACGTGATGCGCCGGGAATCTCCGGGCTCGCCCTCCCAGTGCAGGGCGACGCGGTCGCCGTTCCCGGCCTCGACGTGACGGTCGAGGCAGTTGTACGCGACGTTCAGCGCGCCGTCGTCGAACCACTTCGCGAACGGCGGGTTCGTCCAGTCGAGCACCTGTGTGAACGGCTTGTGCCAGTGCACCAGCTCGCGGGACTGCTCACCCCAGAACGCCTCGCGGTCGGTGGCGGCGCGCTCATAGAGCTCGGGCGATGAGATGGTCTGGGCGACGAATTCCTCCGACGGTGCGAACCGCCGGGTCTCGTCGAGAAGGTGGTCGATCTGGCTGCTCATCGGCAGACGCTCCTTTGCGGCATTCGGGTCGTTCGAGCCCGACCGTGGGGGTGGACGGCCTGGTCAGGGCGAATCTATCCGCGCGGCCACACATCGCATACTGCCGAAAGTCGGTAGTCGCGCCGGTTTTGTCAGGACGGTTGCCTTGCGTACACTCGACGACAGCCGAAATCTCATTCCGGCCTTGGCATGCCCGATTCCCCCAATCGTGCATCGCCGTGGGCGGCATCTCATTCCCCCCGTGAGATGCCGCCCATTCCGTTGGGAGCGCTCCCGTTCTCGGTGCGTCGTGGCCCGTCCGTCTCCTGCACCGGCCGGTCACCGCGGAGCTTCTGCACAGCGTCCGAGGTTCGGTTGCGCATCCCCACCCTCCCGCCGTTCGTGCCGCCTACCTTCGCGGTATGTCCGATTCCTTCGTCATCCAACCCCGAGGCTCATCCCCTCTCGCTGGTGCGACGGAGGCCGCTCCCGAACCGCTGCGGCTCGACCCCGCCTTCGGCCCGCTCCTCCCGCACATCGACGACGCCGTCACCGATGTCTTCGTCAACGGTGGGGGCGGCCTGTTCGTCGACCGAGGCAGCGGCGCCGAGCCGGTGAACGGATGGCGGGCGTCGGAGCGTGAGGTCCGAGACCTCGCCGTCGCGCTCGTCGGTCTCGGCGGACGCCATCTCGACGACCAGGCTCCGTGCGTCGACGTCCGTCTCGATTCCGGCATCCGCGTGCACGCCGTCCTCGCTCCGGTCTCGACGACCGGCACCGCGCTCTCCATCCGCATCCCTCGGGTGCGGGCAGCCGACCTCGAGGCGCTCGCCGCGCTCGGCTCCTTCGGTGCACGCCAGCGGGCCTGGCTCGTCGGCTTGGTGGCCGAGCGGGCGAACATCCTCATCACCGGCGGCACCGGCACGGGCAAGACGACGCTCCTGTCCGCGCTGCTCTCCGAGGTGTCCGCGACCGAACGGATCGTCACGATCGAAGACGTCGCCGAGCTTCGACCGCGCCACCCCCATCACGTCGCGCTCGAGGCACGCCAGGCGAACGTCGAAGGAGCGGGAGGGATCACACTCGCTCGGCTGGTGAGGGAGTCTCTGCGCATGCGGCCCGACCGGCTGGTGGTCGGAGAATGCCGCGGGGAAGAGGTCCGCGAGCTGCTCACCGCGCTCAACACCGGGCACGACGGCGGTGCCGGCACGATGCACGCCAGCGGACTCCGCGATGTGCCCGCCCGGCTCGAGGCCCTCGGCGCGCTGGCCGGCATGGACGCGGTCGCCCTCGCGCGGCAGGCGGTGAGTGCTTTCACCGTGGTGCTGCATCTCGACCGTGCCCCCGGCGGCGTGCGTCGGATCCGTCAGGCAGGGCGACTCGTGATGGCGGGCGACCGGCTGGACATCGAGGAGGTGACACCGTGGTGATCCGGCGTCGTTCTGCCACGAGCGAGAGCGGGACGGGACCGAGCGACGCCGCGACCTCGGTGCAGACGTTGGCCGTGCTGCTGCAGGCAGGCGCTGTGCCGGTCGTCGCCTGGCGGCACCTCGCCGGCATCGGCGATCCCCACGCGGTGGCCGTGACCGACCGAGTCGAGGCGGGAGTGCCCCTTCTCGACGCCATCGAGGCCGAGGGTGGGGCCTGGGTCGACCTCGCGGCCGCGTGGGAGATCGCCACGACAGTCGGAGCCCCGCTCGCGGAGGTGCTCAGGATCATCGCCGAATCCCTTCGCGATGCCGCGTCCGCCGCTGACGACGTGCGCATCGCACTCGCCGAGCCTGCGGGAACGGCGCGTCTGCTGCTGTGGATGCCGTTCGCCGGACTCCTCCTCGGCTTCGCGCTCGGCTTCGACACCATCGGGGTCATCGTCGGCAACCCGCTGGGCGCCGCCTGCGTGGTGGCGGGCCTGCTGCTCGTGCTCGCGGCGCGGCTGTGGACCAGGCGGCTGCTCCGCCGCGCTGCGCCCGAGCCTGGCACACCCGGGATGCGGGCCGAACTGGTGGCCGTCGCGCTCGCCGGGGGCGCATCCATCGATCGTGCCCTCCGTCTGGTCGCCGAGAGCTCGGCCGACGGCGGGGCCGAAGAGGGCATCCGGTCGGTGCTGGAGCTGTCCCGCACAGCCGGCGTGCCCGCTGTGGAGCTTCTCCGAGCGTCCGCCGCGCAGGATCGGCATGCCGCGCGGGTGCACGGCCGACTGGGCGCGGCGAAGCTCTCGACGCAGCTGCTCATCCCGCTCGGCGTGTGCACCCTGCCCGCCTTCCTCCTGCTCGGCGTGGCACCGATGCTGCTCAGCGTCTTGGCCGCGACACCGCTGCCCCTGTGAGCGGGCTCCGTGCACCTGCGGAGACCACCCACCGAGACGAAACCATCACACAGAGAAAGAGGTACATCATGATCAACATCCCCCGACTCGACCGGCGCCGCGCGGCTGCGCTGTTCGGCGACGACACCGGTGCAGCCACGGCCGAGTACGCCATCACCACGATGGCCGCGGTCGCCTTCGCCGGGCTCCTCGTCGTGATCATGCGGTCCGATGAGGTTCGCGGCATCCTCACCGATCTCGTCCGGCGCGCGCTCACCGTGTCGTGATGCCTATCCGGAGGAGCGCGGGTCGCGGCGGGGTGGGGGAGCGAGGCTCCGTCGCCGCAGAGCTCGCTCTCGCGCTGCCCGTGGTGGTCCTGACGCTCCTCCTCGGTGCGGGCGCGCTCGGCGCGGCTTCGCGCCAGGTGGCGCTGCAGGATGCGTCGGCGGATGCGGCCCGTCTCCTCGGGCGCGGCGAGGGCGCGGACGCCGCGCAGCGCGTGGTGGGCGCGGCCGTCTCGGGCGCCGGGATCTCGACGTCGCACTCGGGCGACCTGGTGTGCGTCACGGCGACGTTCGAGGCCTCCATCGGCGCATTGGTGCGGCTGCCACTGCAGGCGTCGAGCTGTGCGCTCGACGGAGGCCGCTGATGGCGGGCACGGCGGTGGCCGCGGGGGTCTTGGCGGCCGCGGCCGCGCTCTCGCTCGGGCTCGCCGCCGTCGGTGGAGCGGCGGTGACGGCGCAGCGCGCTGCCGGGGCGGCTGATGCCGCGGCGCTCGCCGCAGCCGATGCCGCGAGCGGCGCCGTGCCGAACGCAGCGGAGCCCTGCGCGCTCGCCGGGCGGGTTGCGGAGGCGGCGGGCGCGGCGCTCACCGGCTGCTCGCTCGAGGGCTTCGTGGCGACCGTGGAGGTGCAGGCGGCGTACGCTGGACTCGCAGCCGTCTCCCGAGCCCGTGCCGGGCCACCCGAGGGACAGTGACGGCCGTGCGACCTCACTCACTGTGAACGACCCCACACAGTGGTGTGTATGGTGTGCTTCGAAGAAAGGACGCACCCTTGGCTGAAGGCAAGAAGCTCGTCATCGTCGAGTCCCCGACGAAGATGCGGTCTATTCAGGGATACCTCGGCGACGGCTATGAGGTACTCAGCTCCGTCGGCCACATCCGCGACCTCGCTGACAAGAAGGACATCCCGGCCGCCGACAAGCAGGCGTATGGGAAGTACTCCATCGACATCGACAACGGGTTCGACCCGTACTACGTCGTCTCCGATCGCAAGACCAAGACGGTCGCCGAACTCAAGCGCGCCCTGAAGAGCGCCGACGAGCTCCTGCTCGCCACTGATGAGGACCGCGAGGGCGAGGCGATCGCCTGGCACCTGCTTGAGACGCTCAAGCCCAAGGTCCCCGTAAAGCGCATGGTGTTCCACGAGATCACCAAGGACGCGATCCAGGCCGCGGTCGGCAACACGCGTGAGCTCGATCACGACCTCGTCGACGCGCAGGAGACCCGCCGCATCCTCGATCGTCTGTACGGCTGGGACGTCTCGCCTGTGCTCTGGTACAAGGTCAAGACGGGCATCTCGGCCGGACGCGTGCAGTCCGCCGCCACCCGCCTGATCGTCGACCGGGAGCGCGAGCGCATGGCGTTCACCTCTGCCGAATACTGGGACGTCGACGCCCAGGCGGCCGCGACCGGCACATCCTTCAAGATCCGTCTCGTGCGTGTCGACGGCGGCCAGCTCGCCCGCGGCACCGACTTCGATGATGACGGAAAGCTCAAGAAGGCCGTCGTCATCCTCGACGAGGCCACCGCCGCAGCGCTCGCCGAGGCGGTCGACGCCGTCGGCACCGGAAGCGTGACCAAGGTCGAGGCCAAGCCGGGAACGCGCAGCCCGTACGCGCCGTTCACGACCTCGACGATGCAGCAGGAGGCGGGGCGCAAGCTGTCGATGGGCGCCAAGCAGGCGATGGGTGTGGCCCAGCGGCTGTACGAAAAGGGTTACATCACTTATATGCGTACCGACTCCACGTCGCTGAGCACCCAGGCGGTGCAGGCGGCGCGGAGCCAGGCGGTCGCGCTGTACGGCGACGCCGCGGTGCCGCTGAAGCCGCGCGTCTACAAATCCAAGAGCAAGAACGCGCAGGAGGCGCACGAGGCGATCCGCCCCTCCGGTGACAACTTCCGCACGCCGGCCTCTCTGTCGTCGGAACTGGATCGTGACGAGCAGCGCCTCTACGACCTGATCTGGAAGCGCACGGTCGCCAGCCAGATGTCCGACGCGAAGTACGAGACCACCACGGTCACCATCGCCGTCGACGCCGCCGGGAAGAAGGCGGAGTTCACGGCGTCCGGAACCGTGTACACCTTCAAGGGCTTCCTGGAGGCCTACGAAGAGGGGCGCGACGAGAAGCGCGGCGATGCGGATGCCGCCGAGAACCAGTCGCTGCCCGCCGTGGCCGTCGGCGATCAGCTCGCGGTGGCGGATGCCGAGGCGAAGGGGCATCGCACCACGCCGAAGCCGCGCTACACCGAGGCCTCGCTCGTGAAGGTGCTCGAGGAGAAGGGCATCGGCCGTCCCTCGACGTTCGCCTCGATCCCGGAGACCATCCTCGACCGCGGCTACGCGGTCAAGCGCGGACAGGCCCTCGTGCCGACCTGGCTCGCGTTCAGCGTGGTCCGGCTGCTCGAGGAGCACTTCGCCGAGCTGGTCGACTACGACTTCACCGCCGCGCTCGAGGACGACCTCGACACGATCGCCCGCGGCGAGCAGAACCGGGTGGAGTGGCTCAAGTCGTTCTACTTCGGCTCCGACTCGCACACGGGGCTTCGCCAGGTCGTCGACAACCTCGGCGAGATCGACGCGCGTGCCCTCAACTCCACTCGCATCACCGACACGGCCACGCTGCGCTTCGGCAAGTACGGCCCGTACCTCGAGGTCACCGACCCGGAGAACCCCGACGCCAAGCCGCGCATCGTCAACGTGCCGGAAGACCTCGCGCCCGACGAGCTGACCGCCGAGAAGGCACAGGAGCTCATCGATGCTCCCGTCGCGGGCGACCGCGTGCTGGGCGAGAACCCGGAGAACGGCAAGATCGTCGTCGTCAAGGACGGCCGGTTCGGACCGTATGTGCAGGAGAACGACCCGGTGTCCGAGGACGCCGCGGTCGACGAGACGACTGGCGAGGTCGTCGAGGCCCCGAAGCCGAAGCGCGGCGCGAAGAAGGAGGCGGCCCCGAAGCCGCGCACCGCATCGCTCTTCCGCTCGATGTCCGTCGACGAGATCGACCTCGACACGGCCCTGAAGCTGCTGAGCCTGCCGCGAGTGGTGGGCGTCGACCCCGAATCCGGTGACGAGATCACGGCGCAGAACGGACGCTTCGGTCCGTACCTGAAGAAGGGCACCGATTCGCGGTCGCTCGAGAGCGAGTCGCAGATCTTCGACGTCACGCTCGAACAGGCGCTCGAGATCTACTCCCAGCCGAAGTACGGCGCCGGACGCCGCGCATCCAGCGCACTGGCCGAGTTCGAGGCGGACCCCGTCAGTGGCAAGCCGATCCGCATCCGCGACGGCCGCTTCGGCGCCTACGTGACCGATGGTGAGACGAACGTCACGATCCCGCGTGGCCAGACCGTCGACGACATCACCTTCGAGATCGCCGTGCAGATGCTCGCCGACAAGCGTGCCAAGGGCCCGGCCCCGAAGCGCGGTGCAGCCAAGAAGGCGCCGGCCAAGAAGGCGCCCGCCAAGAAGCCCGCAGCCAAGACCGCGGCGAAGAAGACTCCCGCGAAGAAGACTCCGGCGAAGAAGACCACGGCGGCGACGTCGGCCGCACGTTCGGCAGCGGCGAAGAAGGCTGCGGCCACGCGTGCCGCCAACGCCGCCGCGAAGGCTGCGGAGAAGGCGGGCTCGTGACCCCGGGCCACGGGGTGTGGATCACGCTCGAAGGCGGCGACGGCACGGGAAAGACTACGCAGTCGGACCTTCTCGCGGAGTGGCTCGAAAGCACGGGCCGAACGGTCGTGCGCACGCGGGAACCCGGCGGATCCGAAGTCGGGCAGCTCATCCGCGACATCGTG
Organism: Microbacterium sp. GQ128; assembly: GCF_059758615.1. Classification (NCBI taxonomy): domain Bacteria; kingdom Bacillati; phylum Actinomycetota; class Actinomycetes; order Micrococcales; family Microbacteriaceae; genus Microbacterium; species Microbacterium sp. GQ128. Next base: position 14,142 of record NZ_JCAXDY010000004.1, on the reverse strand, counting down.
CTGCATCATCGCGGTGACATCGCGCCGCGCGCCGAGGCGCTGCTGTATGCGGCCGACCGCGCTCATCATGTCTCGACGGTCGTGCGGCCCGCACTCGACCGCGGCGACGTGGTGCTGCAGGACCGCTACCTCGACTCGTCCGTGGCCTACCAGGGCGCCGGCCGTGTGCTCGATGCGACGGAGATCCGCGACCTGTCCCTGTGGGCGGCCGAAGGCGCGCTGCCCGACCTGACCGTGCTGCTCGACCTCGACCCCACGGTGGCTCGTACCCGCCTCGACTCCGCCGACAAGCCGTTCGACCGACTGGAAGCAGAACAGGCGGAGTTCCACGGCCGCGTGCGCGATGCGTACCTCGCCCTCGCGGCGGCCGAGCCCGACAGGTTCCTCGTGCTCGACGCCGCCGCAGCGCCGTCGATGATCGCGGAGCAGATCCGCGCTCGGGTCGCCGCTCTTCTGGGCTGACCGGGTCGAACGACACCCGTGCCGTTCGGCGTCGGTGGTCCCGATTAGGCTGAGTGCATGCCTCCCACCGTTCCTGCTCCTTTCCCGTGGGCGGATGTGTGGGGGCAGGATGCCGCCGTCGACACGCTCCGTGCGGCCGCATCCGATCCGGCTGCGCTCTCGCACGCCTGGTTGATCACGGGTCCGCCCGGATCCGGCCGTTCGACTCTCGCCTACGCGTTCGCGGCGGCGCTGATCGCCGACCACCCCGACGATGAGGCGGTGATGCGCCAGGTCTTCGCGGGCACCCATCCGGATGTCACGGCGCTCCGCACCGACAAGGTCATCATCACGATCGCCGAGGCCCGCGCTCTCGTCGAGCGCTCCTACTTCGCACCCTCCGCCGGTCGATACCGCGTCATCGTGGTCGAAGACGCCGATCGCATGGTCGAACGCACCTCCAACGTGCTGCTGAAAGCCCTCGAGGAGCCGCCCGAGCAGACGGTGTGGATCCTGTGCGCGCCCAGCGAGGCCGATCTGCTGCCGACGATCCGCTCGCGGGTGCGCTCCCTGCGACTGCGTGAGCCGGATGTCGCCGATGTCGCCCGGCTCATCAGCCTGCGCACGGGGGTCGACGAAGCCGTCGCCGAGCAGGCCGCTCGGCACGCGCAGCGCCACATCGGCATGGCGCAGCGACTCGCCACCGATGATGCGGCGCGGCGTCGGCGCGACGAGACCCTTCGCGCGGTCATCGGCGTCCGCGGTGTCGGCGATGCGGTCGACGTGGCGGGGCGGATCATCCAGGCCGCGACCGACGACGCGAAAGCACTGACCGCGGAGCGCGACGCGCAGGAACGGGCTTCGCTCTTGCGCACGATCGGCATCGCCGAGGGGCAGGCCGTACCTCCGGCGCTGCGCACGCAGCTCTCGGCCCTCGAAGACGATCAGAAGAAGCGTGCCACGCGTAGCCTGCGTGACGGGATCGACCGCGTGCTGACCGACATGCAGTCGCTGTTCCGCGACGTCATCATGCTCCAGTTCGGCCGCGGAGACGACCTCATCAACAGCGAGCTGCGCTCCGAGCTGGAGGGCCTGGCATCGGCCTGGCCCGAGGCCCGTACCCTTGTCGTACTTGACCACCTTGCCGAGACGCGGCAGTCGCTGGAGCGCAACGTCGCTCCGCTGCTCGCGCTGGAGAGCTTGCTCGTGACGATCACGAGCGGGAGGAAACCGTGAATCACCGATCGACTTCCCGCTTCCGTCGCGCCGCCGCGGTCATCGCCGGCATCGCCGCGGCATCCGTCGCCCTCTCGGGCTGCCTCTACGCGATGATCCCCGAGCAGTCCTCGCGGCCGGCGACCACCATCGTCCCCGACACCGAGGGTGTCGCCGAGGACCTGCTGCCCTTCTACTCGCAGGAGCTCGAGTGGACGGACTGCGGTCCCGGCTTCGACTGCACCGACGTGACGGCGCCGCTCGACTGGGAGAACCCGGGAGCCGGTGACATCAGCCTGTCGGTGATCCGGCACCGAGCGCAGGGGACCCCCGTCGGCTCCCTGTTGACGAACCCGGGCGGCCCCGGCTCGAGCGGTGTGGAGCTCGTCCAGAGCAGCCTCGACTTCGCCGTCGGGCCCGATCTCATCGAGAACTACGACGTGATCGGCTTCGACCCGCGCGGAGTCGGCGGCTCGACCGCGGTGACCTGCTACGACGCGTCCGAGATGGACGACTACCTCTACGGCATCCCCTCCGCAGCCCGCGGCACCGCCGAGTGGGAGGCCGAGCTGCTCGACGCGCACAAGTCGTTCGCCGAGGCGTGCGAGGCGAACAGTGAAGGCATCCTGCCCCACATCACCACGGTCAACTCCGCCCGCGACATGGACCTGATCCGCGCCGTGCTGGGCGACAAGCAGCTGAACTACCTCGGGTACTCCTACGGCACGTTCCTCGGCGCGACCTACGCCAAGCTGTACCCCGCGAAGGCCGGACGCCTGGTGCTCGACGGTGCGATCGACCCCGCGGTTCCGGGACTCGAGGTGGGCGCCACTCAGGCGCTGGGCTTCGAGTCGGCGCTTCGCGCCTACATGCAGAACTGCCTCGACTCGGGAAGCTGTCCGTTCAACGGCACCGTCGATGAGGCGATGGCCGACCTCGGGGCGCTGCTGGCGAGCGTCGACCGCACGCCGCTCGAGAACGGTGACGGACGGATGATGGGTGCGGACTCCCTGCTGACGGCCATCATCGCCGCGCTGTATGCGCAGGAGAGTTGGGAGATCCTCACCCAGGCCCTCGACGAGGCGCTTCAGGGTGACCCGACCACCGCATTCCTGCTCGCCGACTTCTACAACAAGCGCGGCGACGACGGGGTCTACACCGACAATTCCACCGAGGCCTTCCGGGCATACAACTGCATGGACTACCCGGTCGAAGACGACCCGGCCGCCGAAGCCGCGACCGAGGCCAAGATCGCCGAGGGTGCTCCGACGATCGCCCCGTACTGGACCGGACCCGACTCCTGCGAGGTCTGGCCTTACCCGCCGACCGGCACGCGCGGGGAGATCACGGCTGAGGGCGCGGGCCCCATCCTCGTGATCGGCACGACGAACGATCCTGCAACGCCGTACGAGTGGTCCGAGTCGCTGGCCGACCAGCTCGAAGAAGGCGTCCTCATCACCCGCGTCGGCGAGGGACACACCGGCTACAACAAGGGCAACGTGTGCGTGGACGACGCCGTCGAGGCGTTCCTGCTCGACGACGTGGTGCCCGAAGACGGCCTGCGCTGCGAGTGAAGCGGGCTCGATTCGCGAGCGAGCACGAGACAGGGTAATATCGGTGATCGCGCCGCTCACGCGTCGCACGCCGCTTTAGCTCAGTCGGCAGAGCATTTCACTCGTAATGAAAAGGTCGTCAGTTCGATTCTGACAAGCGGCTCCGAAGGCCCCGTGATGCGAAGAACATCACGGGGCCTTTCCCGTTCCTGCGGCGTACCCTCGAAGCATGAGCAGAGCGCTTCTCATCGTCGATGTCCAGAACGATTTCACCGAGGGCGGGGCACTCGCGGTCGCGGGCGGTGATGCGGTCGCTGCCGCTGTCACGGGCTTCCTCGCCGCGCATTCCTCCGACTACGCAGTGATCATCGCCTCGCGGGACTGGCACGACGCGGAGGGCGACAACGGCGGGCACTTCGCCGAGACTCCCGACTTCGTCGACTCGTGGCCGGTGCACTGCGTCGCCGGCACCGAAGGCGCGGATTACGACTCGCTCCTGGCGACGGATGCCGTGACCCACCACGTCCGCAAGGGGCAGGGAAAGCCGGCGTATTCGATGTTCGAGGGACAGACGGAGACGGGGGAGACCGTGGGCGCCCTGCTGACTGCCGCGGGAGTGCTCAGCGCCGATGTGGTCGGCATCGCCACCGACCATTGCGTGCGCGCGTCTGCACTGGATGCGATCGCACACGGCGTGCGCGTCCGCATCCTGACCGACCTCATCGCCGGGGTTGCTCCGGAACCGAGCGAAGCGGCCCTCGCCGAACTCGTGCACGCGGGAGCGGAACTGGTCGAGAGCGCCGACGCGTGAGCCGCAGCGTCCTGCTGCTCCGAGCCGTGAACGTCAGTGGGCGCAACAGCGTTCCGATGGTGCGGTTGCGGGAGGTTCTGGCGACCGAGACCGAACTCGCCGACGTGTCGACCTACATCGCGAGCGGCAACATCATCTGCGCGACCCCGAAGAACCCGGATGCCGCATGCGCGGCCGTGCGCGCCGCGATCCAGGAGGAGTTCGGGGTCGACACCCCGGTCATCCATCGCACGCACGCGCAGTTGGTCGCGTCGGAGTCCACCCAGCCGTTCCCCGAGGGTGACGTGAAGTTCGTGCACGCGATGTTCCTCGAGGGGCCGCCGTCCGACGGAGCGGTCGAGGCGTTGGAGGAGCGGCTCCTGCCCGAGGAGCGTCTAGCGCTGGTCGGGCGCGACCTGTGGATCGACTACGGGAGCGGCGGCGTGCACTCCACCAAGCTCACCAAGGCCGTGCTCGATCGGGCGCTGGGAGTCTCCGGGACCGCCCGTAACCTCCGCACGACACGGAAGCTCATCGAGCTGACGGCGTGATCGCACCGGATGCCGTCGAGCTGGCTCTGCCGTTCACGGGGCGGTGGCTGGTTCAGAACAGTCCCGCATCCCGCGTTCCGAGCCACGGCACGGAATTGTTCGGCACATCGCACGCGATCGACTTCGTGCCTGTCGATCCGGACGGGCGCAGCGCGCCCCGCACACTCGCGAGTCTGACCGGCACGGAGGCTCCAGAATCATTCGCGGGGTTCGGCCGCCCGATCCTCAGCCCGGTGGAGGGCGAGGTCGTGGCTGTCCACGACGGCGAGATCGACCACGTCGCGCGTCGTTCCCCGCTGTCGCTGATCCCGTACGCGCTCACTCAGTCGTCGCGCATCCGCGGGGGTGCTCCGGCGATCGCCGGAAATCATGTGGTCGTCCGCGTGGGCGGCGGACTCGTGCTTCTCGCCCATCTGCGCAGAGGGAGCATCCGCGTGAGGGTGGGGCAGAACGTGGCGATCGGCGAGCAGCTGTGCGAGTGCGGGAACTCGGGCAACAGCACCGAACCGCACGTGCACGTTCAGGTCTCCGACACGCTCGCGCGCGGCGCCCGGGGCGTCCCGATCCTGTTCGCTCGGCTCGGCGGTGGCCGGTGGGTTCCGCGGAACGGTGAGATCGTCGAGGCCTGAGTCTCAGCCCCGTCCCGCGCCCGCCTCCGTACTCAGCGCGGCCGGCGGTGTGTGCGGGTGTGACTGCAGGTCGACGCGGCGTATGCCGCAGTCCCCACACCGCACGTAGAGGACGACGCCCTCACTCGTCGGATGCCGGGACTCGACGACCCAGGAATGCTCGTGCGTCTCTGCCGAGGGTCGGACGCGGGGGATCGGGAGCGTGTTCTGCGAGGTCATGCCTCCAGCGTGATGTAATGGTCTTATGCATCTCAACCCTTACGGCGAATACGCGGTGCTGCTGGCTGCTTCGCTGGCCAACGACTGGCCGGCCGATCGTGCCGGGATCGAGGAGCGCACCCTCGAACTGGGCATGACCCAGACCTTCCCGCCGGCCGACGACGACCACGAGCAGGTCAGGGTGGTCATCGACGACTGGCTCGCAATCGTCGATGAGCCCGACCCCGACGCCCGCGCTCTGCTGCTCAACGGCCAGCTCGCGGCCGCGGCCGCTTATCCGCGGCTCACAAACCACGACGGCGAAGGCTGGCACCTGCACTACCGTGACGACGTGCCGTCGCTGCCGTACGTGCTGCGGGCGATCATCAGCCTCGGCACGTCGCTCCACCTCGTCACGCGGGGGATGAACAGGCTCGGCAGGTGCCAGGCGGAGCCGTGCACGAACGTCGTCGCCGACGTGACCCGCAACGGTCGCCAGCGCTTCTGCTCCGTGCGCTGCGCCAACCGCGCCGCCGTCCGGCGCCACCGGGCGCGCGTCTGAGGGATCGAGACTTTCGGCCACACCGCGCGGCTGCGTCCTCTGCCAGGATTGCCGGAAAGACGAGGAGACGATGTGACCGACGTGATCGTGAATGTGGACAACTTCGCCCGCGCGGAGACCGACGCGATGATCAGCCGCATGCTGCAGCTATCCGGAGCGGTGAACGAGATCTATCACGATCGGCAGCTCGCCCCGCTCGAGAACCAGCCCGTGATCCGGCAGAACCGCGACACACTGTACTCGTTCGCGATCGTCGACATCTCCCAGGGGGCGCGGTTCACGCTTCCGCCGGTCGGCGACCGGTACGTCTCGGTCATGGTCATCAACCAGGACCACTACATCAATCGAGTGCTGCACGAGTCGGGAACGTACGACCTGACGACGGAGGAGTTCGGCTCCGACTTCGTGGTCGTCGCCGCGCGAACCCTGTTCGATCCGTCCGATTCCGATGACATCGCCGAGGTCCACGCCATCCAGGATGGGATGCGGCTCGAAGCCGCGTCGGCGAGGCCTTTCACGTCGTCGGGCTTCGACGCGAACACGCACAAGACGACGCGGGATCTACTGCTGGCGCTGGCGCGGGGTCTTCCCGGGTACTCGAGGAGCTTCGGGAGCGTCGATCAGGTCGACCCCGTGCACCACCTGCTGGGAACCGCGTCCGGTTGGGGCGGTCTGCCCGACGACGAGGCTCAGTACGTATCCGTGTTTCCGGACCTCCCGCCGGGGCGGTACCGGATCACCCTTCGCGACGTGCCGGCGGACGCGTTCTACTCCGTCAGCGTCTACAACGGCGACGGCTATTTCGAGCCCGGACCTTCGGGTGCCACCAACGTCAACGACGTGTTCGGAGTGAAGGACCCGGATGGGGGTCTGACCGTCTGGCTCGGAGACTTCGACGACGACCGTCCCAACCAGGTCCCTACGCCGGAGGGGTGGAATCTGCTGATCCGTCTGTACCGGCCGCGGCTCGACGAGCTGTCGGGTTGGACTCCGCCCACCGTGGAGCCGGCTGACTGAGACCCCCGTCAGGCGGTCTGCCCGGAGTGCTTCCCCTCGCCGATCTCCTCGACGAGCTTCGCGTTGAAGGCGGGCAGGTCGTCGGGCGTGCGGCTGGAGACGAGGCCCTCGTCGACCACGACCTCTTCGTCCACCCAGGTCGCCCCCGCGTTGCGGAGGTCTGTCGTCAGGCTCGGGTAGCTGGTGAGCGTCCGCCCGTCCACGACCCCGGCCTCGATGAGGATCCAGGCGCCGTGGCAGATCACACCCACCGGCTTGTGCTGCTCGAAGAAGGCCCGCGCCAGGGCGATCGACGGCTTGTCGAGGCGCAGGTGGTCGGCGTTCACGACGCCGCCGGGCAGTACGAGCGCATCGAACTGATCGGCCGTCGTCTCGGAGGCGAGCAGATCGACGGCCTGCTCATGACCGTTCTTCCCGGTGATCGCCGCGCCGTCGGGAGCGATCAGCGTCGCGCTGGCTCCCTCGGCCGTCACCGCATCCCACGGGCTGGTGAGCTCGCTGTCCTCGAATCCGTCCGTCGCCAGAAATGCCACTCGGTTGCCGGTGAGAGCCATGGTTCGTCGTCCTTTCGTGGAGAGTCGTCCGCGGATCGCGGATGAGTCGACCCTCGCCCGAACGCTTCGAAGTGTGAAGGGGGTGGCCGGGATGTAGCGCCGGTGATACAGGAGAAGCCCGCGTCTCCGGAGCGCTCCCGTCGCATTCCGCTGCTCCGGCAGTAGCATCCAGACATGCGCGTTCGTCCTGCTCTCGTCCTCCTGCCGATGCTCGTTCTGCTCGCTGCCTGCGCCCCTGAGCCGGCCCCGAGCCCGTCGCCGTCGGCATCGGAGACATCCGGCACGGAGTCGCCGACTCCCGCGCCGTCGCAGACGGCCACGCCGACGCCGGACCCGACGGAGGCCGCCTCGGAGTTCACCGGCTCCCAGCTCGTGAAACTCTGCACCGAGAGGACGCGCAGCCTCGCGCCGGACGCGACCTACTTCGCCGACATGGCAACCACCGAATGGCTCGGGGAGAAGTCCCTCTGGTTCGTGGTCATCCCCAAGACGCTGGACGACCAGGACACCGTCGCGGTGTGCGCGATCGGCGGCACCCCGAAAGCACCGACATTCGAACTCGAAGGCGAGTCCCTGCCCAGTGGGGTGGCCGACATCCGCGAGGAACTGCTGGCAGGCACACACGACGGCGAATCCTGAGAGGGATGCCGAGGTGCGGCGTTCACGGTGGGCCCCGTGGGGCTCGAACCCACGACCCGCGGATTAAAAGTCCGATGCTCTGCCAACTGAGCTAGAGGCCCCTCCCCAAAGTCTAGTGCGCACGACGAGGGGCCGTCGGCGACAGAACGTCGCCGACGGCCCCTTTTCCTTCCCGGGTGGCTCCCCCTACCCCGGGAAGGTCGTCGGCCGGGTCCTCCTCCCGGCCATCCCGTGCTTAGGAAGCCGGGGGCATCAGGACCGTGTCGATCAGGTACACGGTCGCGTTCGCGGTCTGGACTCCACCGCAGACGACCTTGGCGTCGTTGACCATCCATTCGTCGCCGCTGCCGGTGACCTCGACGTCGGCACCCTGCACGGTCGTGTGCATGCCCTCGATGTCGGCCGGCTCGATCTGGCCGGGGACCACGTGGTACGTCAGGATCGAGCTCAGCGTCTCGCTGTCGGTCTTGAGTGCCTCGATCGTGGCGGGGTCGATCTTCGCGAAAGCGTCATCCACCGGTGCGAACACGGTGAACTCGTCTCCGTTGAGCGTGTCGACGAGGTTCACATCGGGGTTGAGCTGTCCACTCACGGCCGCGACCAGGGTGGTGAGCATCGGGTTGTTGGATGCGGCGACGGCGACCGGGTCCTGGGACATGCCCTGGATCGAGCCTGCGCCCTCCGGAACGGCTTCCGCGTAGGCGGCGCAACCGGGTCCGACCAGGTTCGCCGCCGGGTCCATCTCCTCCATCGGCGTCGACTCCGACGTCTCCGGAGTCTTGGGCTCGGTGGACTCCTCCGCGGTGCTGCCGCTGCCCATCGAACAGGCGGAGAGCAGGAACGCGCTCGCCAGGCCGAGGGTGATGGCTGCGGTGACCTTCTTCTTGGTGCTGAACATGTCGAGCTCCTTCAGAACTGAGCCACGGCCTCTCCGTGGCGTCGAGGGCTGTTCGGAGCACCTTCGAGATCGGATGGGAGAAATCTCAGAATTCTCTCAGATCGACGGAATCCAATCCGTTGTCGTCCCCGGAGCGAACAGCTCCCGACAGAAGTGGGGACCTCATGGACCTGATCATCATCGGCCTGCTCGGCGGGCTCATCACCGGCATCTCGCCGTGCATCCTGCCCGTGCTGCCCGTGATCTTCCTCACCGGGGGCGCGCAGTCGGCACGCTACGAAGACGAGGTGGTGCCCGCCAAGCGGAGCCGCCCCTACTTCGTGATCGCCGGACTGGTGCTGAGCTTCACGCTCGTCACGCTCGGCGGCTCCCTGCTGCTCGGTCTGCTGAACCTGCCGCAGGACATCATCCGCTGGGTCGGCATCGCGGTGCTGATCATCATCGGCGTCGGGCTCATCGTGCCGCGGTTCCAGCACATCCTCGAGCGGCCGTTCCAGCGGTTCGGCCAGCGCGAGGTGAAGAACCGGGGGAGTGGCTTCGGGGTCGGCCTCGCGCTCGGTGCGGTGTTCGTGCCCTGCGCCGGCCCCGTCCTGGCCGCCATCATCGTCGCGGGCTCCACCGGACAGATCGGCATCGGAACCGTGCTCCTCACCGTGTCCTTCTCGATCGGGGTGGCTGTGCCGCTGCTGATCTTCGCGCTCGCCGGTCGCAGCGTCGTCGAGCGCATCCGCTCGTTCCGCTCGAAGGAGCGTGGACTGCGCATCGCCGCGGGTGTCGCGATGATCGCGCTGGCCGTCGGCCTCGTGTTCAACGTGCCCCAGGCCCTGCAACGTCTGCTCCCGGATTACACCGCGCCCCTGCAGGAGCAGATCGCCGACTCCGACCAGGTGAAGGACGCCCTCGATCTCGGCGGACTCGTCAACGACGAGAACAAAGACCTCGACAAGTGCACCAACGGCGCGGAAGAGCTGGAATCGTGCGGCACGGCCCCGTCGATCAAGGGCATCCAGGAGTGGCAGAACACGCCGAACGGCGAGGCCCTCGACCTGAAGGATCTGCGCGGTCAGGTGGTGCTGATCGACTTCTGGGCGTACTCGTGCATCAACTGCCAGCGCTCCCTTCCGCACGTCGTGGCCTGGGATGAGACATACCGCGATGCGGGGCTCCAGGTGATCGGCATCCACTCTCCGGAGTACGCCTTCGAGAAGGATCCGGGCAACGTGGCAGCCGGAGCCCGTGACTTCGGCATCGAGTACCCCGTCGCCCTCGACAACAACCTGTCGACATGGACGAACTACCGCAACCGCTACTGGCCCGCCCACTACCTGATCGATGCCGAGGGAACCGTGCGCCACATCTCGTTCGGCGAGGGCAACTACGCCGCGACCGAGTCGATGATCCGGGAGCTGCTGAAGGATGCGGATCCGTCCGTCGATCTGCCCGATGCGACGGACGTCGAGGATGACACGCCCGATGTGGGGTCGACGACGAGGGAGACCTTCCTCGGCTCGTCGAAAGACGTGAACTACGGCGGCGACGGCGACTACCGCGCCGGGACGAATGCGTACACGATCCCGAAGGATCAGCCGGCCGACAGCTTCGCGCTCGACGGCGACTGGACGATCGAGACGCAGTTCGCGACGCCCGAGGGCGACGACGGCCGGATCAGCCTCGAGTATCACGCCGCCGAGGTGCGGGTCGTGGTCGCCGGGACGGGAGACATCGAGCTCCGCCGCGATGACGGCTCGACGGAGACCATCGCGGTCGACGGGACTCCACGCTCCTACGAGCTGCTGAAGCAGGACGACATCGACGAAGGCACCCTCACGCTCGACGTGCCACCGGGGATCCAGGTCTATTCCTTCACATTCGGGTGACGTCTGCGCGGGTAAGGAGAGGAGATGCGGCATGCTTGTGGAGATGGTCATCGACGGAATGGACGTCCCGGAGGACGGTGCGACGCAGGATGCCGTCGGCGACCTCCTCGTGCGCGTCGCCGACGGTGATCAGGCTGCGTTCGCGGCGCTCTACGACGCCCTCTCCTCCCGTGCCTTCGGGCTGATCCTCCGCGTGCTGGTGAACCGGGCTCAGAGCGAGGAGGTCCTGCAGGAGGTCTTCCTGGAGATCTGGCAATCCGCTTCCCGCTTCGCTCCGAACAGAGGTCAAGGACGAACGTGGGTCATGACGATCGCACATCGTCGGGCCGTCGACCGGGTGCGGGCATCGCAGTCGAGCGCCGACCGCGATGTGCGGGCCGGGTTCAAGGACATCGGAGTGGCACACGACAGCGTGGCAGAGCAGGTGGAGTTGGGGATCGAAGGCGAGAAGGTCGTCGACGCTCTCTCGGGGCTTCCTGAGGTGCAGCGCGAGGCACTCGTCCTCGCCTACTACGGCGGTTACAGTCAGAACGAGATCGCGGCCCTGGTGGGCGCGCCGCTGGGGACGATAAAGACACGGATGCGAGACGGGCTGACCCGTCTGCGCACGGCGATGGGGGTGACGGCATGAACGAGAACGAATTCGCAGAGCTCGCGGCAGGTGCCGCCCTGCACGCGCTTTCGGCAGAAGACGAGCGCCGTTTCCGTGATGCGCTCGCGGCACACCCCGAGTGGCAGACCATCGTCGAGGCGGATGCCGCTGCGGCCGGTCTGCTCGCCGAGACGGCCGCGACGGTCGATCCACCCGCGAGCATCCGATCGGCTCTGCTCGCCCAGATCGCCATGACGCCGCAGGGGAGCGCACCGGACGCAGACGAGCCGCGTGCGGCCGCTCCTGCACCGGAACCCATACCCGCGCCCGCGCCCGCACCCGCGGCCGAGAGTCGTGCGGCGGAAGAGTCCGTCGACGAGGTTCCGACGCGGAAGCCGCGCCGTTGGGGTCGCGCGGTCTTCGCGTTGGCTGCATGCCTCGCGGTCCTCGTCGGTGTCGGCGTCGGCGCGGTCGCCCTGAACCAACAGCTCAACCGCCCCGCGAGCGTGGTCGCCCTGCAGGAGATCGAAGCGGCCGGAGACGCCGAGCAGGCGACGGTCGAGCTCGATGACGGCGGGACGGCGACGGCGCACTGGTCGGGCTCGGTCGGAAAGGCCGTGCTCGTGGCCGACGGGCTCCCGAGTCCGGGGGAGGGCGAGACCTACGAACTCTGGTTCGTGCGCGGTGACGCTCCCGTCTCGGCAGGCGTGTTCGATGTCGACGGCGGAGATGCGACCGCCCTGCTCGACGGCGACATGCAGGCGGGCGATGCGATCGCGGTCACGGTCGAGCAGGCCGGCGGATCGCCGACGGGGCAGCCGACGTCCGACCCGGTGATCGTCATCCCCACGGCCTGAACGCCGCTGATCGCGCGTACCCTGGAGGGATGCCCGAGCAGCACCACCGCCCTGTGCGTCGACCGACCTCCTCCTTCGACAACATCGTCGGCGCGCACGATCCCGCCGAGGAGACCCGGGTCGCGCACGCCACGGCATCCGCTCTGCTGACCCGCGTGCGCGCGGACGAGAGCGGCGCCAGCGCGGAGCGGCTCGTCGCTTTCACCTCCGAGCACGGCATCGACGAGATCGCGGAGCTCTGGTCCAAGGCGCCGTCTCGCACGCTTCCGGGGGCTCTGTGGCGCCTGTACGTGCTGCAGCTGGCGATCCACGCCGACTCCCGCACCGCCGCCCTGCTGTACGACCGCGGGCGGGTGGAGCTGGCTTCTGCCGACGTCGTGATCGCCGGAGCCCCGGTGCCGGCGAGCCCGGACGAGCTCGTCGCGCTCATCGACACGATTCTGCGCGGGGCGTTCCGCGGTGACTTCGCCGTGGCTCTCGACCGGGCCGCCGCGTTCTGTCGCGTGCAGGCCTCGGGGGCGACCCACACCGCCGATGACTACGAGCCGACCGAACCGGCGCGGGCCAGCGAGCTGACGGCGCGAGCGCTGCGACTGAGCAGCTACGCGCAGGATCTGGCGGCCGCCGCCGTGCTGTGGCGCACGGGCGCACTGAGCTGAGACCGGCATCTGCCCGGCCGGGCAGAAAGCAACCGGGCAAGAAAAGACCGGGCCGCAAAAACGCCTCTCGGCGGAAGGCCGCTCGTAGCGGCGAAAAATGGAGCCCGGGGTTATGCGGCCCGGCCGTTCAATTGTAACGCGATGCGGCCATGGGTATTCCCGCCCTCTAGGCTCGGATCATGACCGGGCGTTTCGCACTCATGATCGATCCCGTGGCCGCCGAGGAGCCGCGCTCCGACTATGCCGACACGTTCACCCAGGTGGATGCCGCCGCTCCCGCGCTCAGTGTGGGGGAGCTGAGCACGCAGCGCGGTGACGGCGTGTTCGAGTCGATCGGTGTGGTCGACGGCCACGCGCAGGAGGTCGTCCCGCATCTCGAGCGTCTCGCGCACTCGGCACGCCTGTGCGACCTGCCGGTGCCGAACCTCGCGCAATGGCGTCAGGCCATCGACCGAGCGGCTGCACAACTGGGTGCGGGGGAATCGGTGATCAAGCTCATCCTCAGCCGGGGCGTCGAGCACGGGCCCACACCGACGGCATGGGTGACGGCGGCGCCGGCATCCGATTTCTCCGCTGTGCGCGAGAACGGCGTGCGCGTGGTCACCCTCGACCGCGGGTACGACCTGGGCGCGGCCGAGCGGGCGCCGTGGCTGCTGTTGGGAGCGAAGACGCTGTCGTACGCGGTGAACATGGCTGCACTGCGGGAGGCCCGACGGCGCGGCGCGGATGATGCGATCTTCCTGTCGAGCGACGGCTTCGTGCTGGAGGCGCCGACGGCTTCGCTGATCCTCCGCTTCGGTGATCGCTTCGTCACGCCCGCTCCCAACGGCGGCATCCTGCACGGCACGACGCAGCTCAGCGTGTACGAGCATCTCGCCGACCAGGGCTTCGAGGTCGGATACGACCGCATCCCGGCGACGGATCTGGCCACGGCGGATGCCGCATGGCTGGTGTCGAGCGTCCGCCTCGCCGCGGCCATCACCGCCGTCGACGGCGAGGCCCTCCCGGTCGACCACGCCCTCACCGCCGACCTGAACCGCTACCTCCTCTCCCCGCGCGACTGACCCCGGTCCCCCCACCCGCCCACCCCCCCCCCCCCTCCGCCCCCCC